>NZ_LLEI02000091.1 GCF_001399455.2 Vibrio bivalvicida | reverse complement strand
AGAACTGAACAGTATTGGGCTATTATGTATTCTCACCTAATTAAGCAACAAAGCCACTAAAGTGTTAAGCAAATAACGATCATATACCTCTCAATGACCTATAATATGCATATTATTGTTATGGCGTTAGTTGGCTATCATGGCGACAGTAATTGAAGCTCGGCTTGAAGAGAAAAAAAGTAATGCGCGTAAAACCAAATACGCTACTTATGACTGGTATTTGAACCTAAAAACGCAAGTACTGGAGTTTGATGATGAGGCGAAAGCGGTGCTGCTGGGGGATTCGTCTAAGCAGCTTAGTGCGAGATCGTTGTTTGAGTTACTCCCTCAGTCCCAGAGACCTGTGGTCAAAGAAGCCTTTCAGTCGGCTCTTAGCTCCGGTCTGCGTACTTATACACATTGCTGTTTAATGAACGATAGAAATTTGTTCGCTTATGCTGAAATAGTGATTGACCGCGTGAGTGCCCATGAGCTGAAAGGAACGCTGTCTCCTTGCTTAAATATCTCCTCTAAGCATGAGGCGGCAGAAATTTTTTATTCAGTATTTGAAAACGCCCACCATGGGGTAGTTGTTACAGACTCTGAGACTCGAATTTTAGCATGTAATCGTCATTTTGAATCACTGACGGGTTACCTAAGAAATGAACTTGTTGGCCTAAAAACAAAGCTTTTCAATGCAGGTAAACATTCACAAGCCTATTACCAACAACTATGGGAACAAGTTCAGTCAAGCGGTCATTGGAGCGGAACGATATTATCGCGGCGTGCCGATGGCTCGATATTTCCTCAGGAATTAACTATTCACAAAGTGAAACCAGGTAATGGTGAGTCGTATTTTGTCGGTTTTTCATCAGATTTGTCTGGTCAGTTGGATAGGATAGAAGACATTGAGTCTGGTGGAATTGACCTGTTAACCCAACTTCCAAGCAAAGAGACGTTTCTCGCCCAGTCATCACAAGTTTGTCAGTATTTGGAAACAGGACAGGGGGTGGTTGTTTTAGCCATACAACCCACTTTCATGCAAGACTCTGCTCAAGAGACAAAGCGCCAATTTGCTAGCTATCTGAAAGATAACACTAAAGTGCTCTCCTGTGGGTATATTGGACATGATTGTTTTGTCGTGACCTTAGCTTACAGTTTTCAACAACCAACCCAAGTAGTATCCGGTATTGGTCGTTCAATTAAAAAGCTATTTCATAGCTTTAAGCATGCACCATTGCAAGTCGCCACAGCCTTGAAAGAGGGGATTACCGGTGTATCGGTATTTGATGTCGATGCGAAAACTCCTAACGGAATGGTTTCTCATGCTTACCAAGCGTTACTTGAGCTTCATTCAGGGCAAGCTCGGCGGATCAACTTTTATGACCGTAATATCCACAATCAAATTGAAAGGAAAAAAGCCTTAGAAGAGTTCGTCACAAGGACCATTGAAAAGAAAGCGGTAGAAGTCTATTTTCAACCGATTGTCGATATCACTACAAACCAAATAGATAAATTCGAAGCTCTTTGTCGTTTCCCCGTGGAAGGCGGGCTTGAGGCGACAACCCAAGAGTTAATTAGTATTGTAGAAGAACTAGATAAAGTGGTTCAGCTTGATGATGCTGTACTCTCTATTGCCGTTGAGCAGTTGCCAGAGCTACAAAAGTTATTTGGTTCACAGGTTAAGCTTTCTTTAAATCGGTCTTTAAGAACATCAACGGGCTTGAATGAAATCTTAGAGCGAACAGCGATGTTGCTCGATATAGCAAAAGTTGACCCCGAGTCGATAACCTTAGAATTCACAGAGAGTGCCTATTTTGAAAGTGATGAACAAAATAAACAAGTGCTGTCTTTTTTGCGAGATGCGGGTGTTTCGATTGCAGTGGATGATTTTGGTACGGGAAGTGCGTCATTCCGTTATCTTAAGGAGTGCTATTTCGACATCCTAAAAATCGATCGGGCTTTTATTCATAATATTACATTTCAGTCCCGCCAGTACTATATTGTGCAGTCTCTCATTCAGTTGGCCAAGCAGTTAGAATTGAAAGTCATTGCAGAAGGTGTAGAAACAGATCAAGAGATGAAAATTCTGCGCGGCTTAGGTACTGATTATATTCAGGGCTACTACTTTTCAAAACCATTGCCTCTGGCAGAGCTAAGAGAGGTAAAAGATTTCTGTCAATTGCCAGTAACGCATTCCGATGTTGACGCTGACACGCTTTTTCATCTTGTCGAGCACGGACACCATGTCGATGCAGGAGATTGCCTCTCTCTTGTTTATCAATACTTTGCCGATGGGTTTAATGACTACTTACCTGTGGTGGAAGATAAGATTTGTGTTGGTTACATAGACAGAGTCAATATGAATCTTCATTTAACACCTAACATGGGGACAGATCGGGAATCAAACAAAGAGCAAGCTTATTGGAACAAGCCAGCGAATAGAATTATGGTACCTGTTCAAACCACTTTATTGTGGGATACTCCGCAATCAAAAATAGGGCAACTGATTAAGAAAAATACCGCTTTCCCGTGGGTACTTATTGATGACCAAGGTTTGTTCAAAGGTATTATTAGCTCGAAGACAGTACTTGAATATCTTGCTAATAATAATGTCACTTAGGGGAACTTGTTCTAACTTTAATACTAGGGCTAGCTAAACTAAAGGATGACCCTATGTATCGGGAGTTAGGCTCCACTGCTCTGTCGTCAGCGAAAAATGACCAAAGTGTTACCAAGTCTTTAGATTGGGTGTGGGACTTAGAGCATCATCAACTCACTATTGATGAAGAGTGCTGTCGCCAGATATTGAATTCTGATCTTCCGTCGCTAACAGGCAATGTATTGCTTCCATGCATGAGCTATCACGATCAAACCGAGCTATTAAACCTCCTTGCCGAATCAAGTAAGTATCATTCTAGTCAGCGGTTTTGTTGTTGTTTACAGCTTAGTGATGACCAATGTTGTTATGTAGAATTACTTTTTAAAGGTGAAGACCGTTATACCGTTAAGGGGAGTGTGACACCTTTGCTGTTTGTCCACGCGACCACGTCAACGCTCAGTGCCTTGTTCGAGCAGCTTTTCAACAATCCTCATCATGGGGTCGTTCTCGCAGATAGCTCGCGCACGATTATCGCGTGCAATGATTATTTTCTAAAGCATACCCATTACACCAATCAACAATTGGTGAGTCAACCGATGGATAAGCTCAACTCCGATAAACATAGTTCTGGATTCTATCAAAAAATATGGCAACAAATTGACGAAGAAGGGAGTTGGTCTGGTGTGGTTCTAATTCAAAGCTCATTAGGTAAAACCTATCCGCAGGATTTGACTCTTCAACAGATCAATTTAGTCGAAGGCACTTTTTATGTTGGTGTTTATTTAGATTTATCCAACAATCTTTACCGAATCGCTGATGTGGAGCGGGGAGGGATAGAACTACTGACTCAACTGCCAACAGAGAAACAGTTTACGCGCTCCATTACAAACCAATGGATGGATGCTGCCGAGCCTAATATTAGTATGGTCGTTGCGTTCCATCCAAGTTTTGCACAAGTGGACGACTTTGAGCTTAAATCTATGCTTTCGGAGCATTTGAATAAGAATAAAGTCGTTAAGTATGTTGGCTATTTGGGCAGCAATTATTTTGTCGCCTGTTTGGAGTGTGAAAAGATTGCTGGGCCTTCTCAGATAAGATTGATCCACCAAACCATTCGACGCTTTTTTGCCACGTTAAACCAGTCTGCAGGTAAAACTATCCACAATGCAATCATTAGTGGTCGTGTAGGGGTGTCGGTACTTAGGCATGATACACATAGTCCTAAGAAGCTTGTTTCTCATGCTGTTCAAGCCATGTTAGAGCAATCAAGTGCCCAAAGAGGGCAAATCACCTTTTACCACGGAGCATTACACAAAGAGGTGCTAAGACGTAAAGAACTGGAAGAGTGGGCAGAGAAACTGATTAAATCTCAAGAGGTTGAAGTTTATTATCAACCAATTGTTGATGTAAAAAACTGGGATATTGTTAAATTTGAAGCACTGAGTCGCTTTAAAGGCCCTAACGGTAAATTCCTAAACACTCAAGAGATGGTTATGATTGCTGAGGACCTAGATTTGGTGTCTGATCTTGATTGGTGTGTGGGTAAAAAAGCGCTGCAAGATCTCAACAAAATACAAGCTAGGTTCGGCAATGGTTTAGGTGTGACGATCAATCGGTCATTAAATACCAAACTCGAAGTTGATGAGGTGTTACAAAGTGCTGACTCCTTGGTCCATCAATATGCCTCTAGCCCAGATACCGTCACAATTGAACTTACCGAAAGTGCTTACTTTGACAGTGAATCTCGTCAATCGAGTTTGATCCGAAATATTCGGCGCAGAGGTGTGAGTGTCGCCATTGATGACTTTGGCACAGGTTATAGCTCATTTGCATATCTGAGCGATTGTAACTTTGACGTTTTAAAAATTGACCGAGAGTTTGTAAAAGACCTCAAAGAGGGTTCACACAAATATTATATTGTCAAAATGATCACCCAGCTTGCGCATACCTTAAATGTTAAAGTGGTCGCGGAAGGGGTGGAAACCCGCAACGAGTTAGAGGTGATATGCAGTCTAGGTGTGGACTTTATTCAAGGTTATTTTTTCTCTAAACCTTTGCCATTAGAAGAGCTGGAAAATGCTTGGGGATACTATGAGAAACTTGATAGCTTTTTATCGAGCGCCGGGCATGCGAGACAAGTTGGAATACTTAGTATTACTCAAGTACATATTCCAACGTTGGCACCGGACGATACCATAGAAAAAGCGCGCGCACTATTTGATTCCGGCCAATATCGACTTGATGTTATTCCGATTGTAGATCGAAAAGAATGTGTGGGTATCGTTGGCCGAGAAGAGTTGAATTATCACCTTTCTCCTACCTTAGGCACTAAACTAGAAACCATTAAAGACCTATCAATTACTAAAAAACGACTTAACCAAGTGATGCGTACCAATGTGTATACGGCTTCGTTCCATACCAAAATTTCAAAAATCAACGAAATTATCAAAGCGGGCATCAAACCGCCTTGGCTAGTCGTAAACGATTCAGGAGAGTATTTAGGCATTGTGACCAATCAGGATATTTTAGAACATTTCGCCAATGGCTAAAACTGCTCAATCTGCTATTATCCGCAGCCAACAATTTCATAAATCGATGACGTTATGGTTCAGCAATTACTCGCCGTTTTCGCGCCTATGTTACTTGGTGCGCAGTTTATTCTTACCCTTATTTTAGTCAAAGGTGATATATGCCCTGGTCAAAGAGGGCGTATCCATAAAGTGCTTCCTTCTTTAGCGCTCTTATGGCTGGCGGTTGCGTCACTACGCATTGAAGCTATGATGATCGTATTTGCCGTAGCTTACTTTTACACTCAAGTGCAAACAAAAAAGACTCGCGACCAAGGTCCAATATGGGTGATGTATCTAGCTAATGGTTTGGCACTTGCTTATGTCGGAATCGAAGTAAGTTTACAAGCGTCGGTTGCTGCTAGCTTAAGTATAATTGTTCAAACTTTCTTACTGGGAGGATTGTTGGCTCACTTACTTCTTACTGTTGCTCGCACTCGATTGCAGGCATTTCACCGAATTCTACCGGTTTCAGGTGTTGTCTCTGCGATGTTGATGAGTCTCGCTATATTGCTCAAAGCTTATGGCCTAGATAACGAAACCTTGACCGCAGTGACACAGTCGCTCTTGGTTGGTGTCGCGTTGATGATTAGCGCTGTATTGGTTTGGTGCTGGCATATGTTGGCAACGAAAGAAATTAATAAAATGCAGTTGGGGATTGCGTTGGCGTTTATGCTAATTGCGAGCACATCCAATCAGGCACTATTTGCTCTTTAAATCTGAATAAAGATTAGATCTGGCTCACTTTCAAAGCGCCTATTTATAGCTACTCTTTTAAGAGCAGTAGCATAAAAGGAGGTGTCAATGGATCTCAGTAATGCAGCGAGCTTTGATAGTATTATCTTATTAGGAATAGTGAATGAAAAGCTACGTTTGGAGTGTGACTCTTTTGAAGAGTTAGTTTCTATGTACGAAATGGATGTTGAAGCGGTGACCGGTAAGCTCGACATACTTGGCTATCAATACGACCCTTTAACTAACCAGTTCAAATCATATGACAGATAAACTAAAAGAGGCGTCCAGCCTCTTTTAGCTCACTATTGCTTACCAATCACACTGTTTTAATTCCATCCAAGTGGCTTTGAGACTGAGTTCTAGCCGTATTAAAAAAAGCTTGTAGATAGCGTTTGTTCTTATCAGCGTTACGTGTCGCTGCAAATAAACGTCGCCATAGCCCATTGCCTAGTGGAATGCTAGAAATAAGTCCTTGTCTTGAAAATTCGCTGATTGCCCAATTAGGTAAGGCGGCAACGCCAAGTCCGGCAGAAACCATCTGAATCAACATCAAAGTATTATCCGCCTGTTTCCACCTTGCTGGCTCAATTCCAGCAGGCTGTAAGAAGTGCTTAACTACATCCAAACGAGATTTATGTACTGGGTAAGAGAGCATGGTTTGTTCAGCAAGATCTTCTGGTTCGATACACTTTTTTTCCGCCAAAGGATGAGAAATTGAAGTGACTAAACGCATCTCGAAATCAAACAAAGGCTCGTAGTGCACTTCCGAGCGCGGTTGAATATCTGAGGTGATGACCAAATCGAGTTCTCCCGCCATAAGGGCAGGCAAAGGTTCGAATCCAAACCCGGAAGAAAAGTCCAACGTTACGCTAGGCCAAGCCACCTGATACTCTTTAAGTGCAGGCATTAACCACTGGAAACATGAGTGGCATTCAATCGCCATGTGCAGTCGACCGTTGACATCCTCTTTCAAGCTCGCAATTTCATTTTCTGCTTTGGCAATTTTAGGCAACACATCATCAGCCAATGTTAGAAAGATCTCACCCTCGGAAGTGAACTTCACCGGGCGAGTTTTACGCAAAAATAGCTGTCCACCAATTCTTGCTTCGAGATCTTTGAGCTGATGTGACAAAGCAGATTGAGTTAAATGTAGCGTGGTGGCTGTCGCTGTCAGCGAACCAGTATCACGCAAAGTAGTCAATGTTTTCAGATGCTTGAGCTCAATCATGAATTTCCCTCAGATGATGTGTGAACAGCATGAATATTTATAACCTACCTTGTTTTTATAGGGGTGTAAACATCTAGACGTCTATAGTGCTAACTATTTTTGTTGATTAGGTTATTGAAACAGGTGTTTTGCGATTATGAAATTTTCTAATAAACAAGTTAAGTATTTGGAGATTGTCCAAATTTGATTTTGGCGAGATAGTTTAGCCATCCAGACATCTTGAAGGTGTTCTGCGCAGTATTAATAAATTGCAAAATTGAGAATCAGAAGGATCGGCAAGATGACAACGACAACACATATACTAGGTTACCCTCGCATTGGTGAAAAACGTGAACTCAAATTCGCGCTAGAGAAATACTGGCGTGGCGAAATTGACCAAGCTGAGCTAAAAGCGGTAGGCGCTGAGTTACGTAACAAAAACTGGAATACGCAATCTGAAGCCGGATTAGAGTTTGTTACAGCTGGTGATTTTGCTTGGTATGATCATGTTCTTACGACTACATTGCTACTAGGACACGTTCCAAAGCGACATCGTGATGGTTTCCCTGATCTAGATACTCTGTTCAAAGTCGGTCGTGGTCAATCTCAAGCGGGATGTGATTGTAGCGGCCACGCAGCCTCAGATATGACTAAGTGGTTCAACACCAACTACCATTATATTGTGCCGGAGTTCAGTCAGGACGATACGTTTGAAGTGAGCTGGCCTCAACTGTTTGAAGAGGTCAACGAAGCTGTGAAAGCCGGTCATAAAGTCAAGCCTGTATTACTTGGCCCTCTGAGCTATCTTTACCTTGGTAAGGAAGTAGAAGAGGGGTTTGATCGCCTGTCTTTGCTACCTCGTCTATTAACCGCTTATCAGGCAATCTTAGCGAAGCTAGCGAAACAAGGTGTTGAGTGGGTACAGATTGATGAACCGATCCTCTCTCTTGAGCTAAACAAGCCTTGGCAAGATGCCTTTAAACTCGCCTATCAAGTGATTCGCAGTGATGTGAAGGTTCTGCTTACCACGTATTTTGATTCGGTTAGCGATACGCTTGATAAAGTTGTCGAGTTAGCAGTCGATGGCTTACATATTGATTTGTCGGCAGCGCCTGAACAACTAGACGTTGTTGTCGAAAAACTGCCTGAACATTGGGTATTGTCTGCTGGTGTGGTTAATGGGCGCAATGTTTGGCGCGCAGATTTGAGCGCTCAACTGGCGTTACTGCAACCGCTTAAAGACAAGCTCGGTGACAAGTTATGGGTAGCGAGCTCGTGTTCACTACTGCATAGTCCGGTGGATCTAGAATTAGAGCCTGCTCTGACGGAAGAAGTGCGCAGTTGGTTTGCTTTTGCTAAGCAGAAAGTAACGGAAGTGGCACTACTGGGTAAGGCGCTAGATGGTAGCCAAGAAGCTATTCTTGCTTGTGATACCTATAGTGCACCGATTCAAGCACGTAAAACCGCAACTCATGTCAATAAGCCACAAGTTCAAGCGAGATTAAATAGTATTACTAAGTCTTTGGCCGAGCGTAGTGCACCGTATGCAGAGCGGGCAGCGCACCAAAGTGAAGTCTTGGGACTACCATTGTTTCCAACCACCACCATTGGCTCTTTCCCACAAACGAGCGAGATTCGAATTCAGCGCAGTGCCTATCGCACAGGTAAGTTGTCACAAACGGAATACGATCAAGCGTTAAAAGGTCATATTGCGGATGCGGTTAAACGCCAAGAAGCGTTGGATCTGGATGTCTTGGTTCACGGCGAAGCTGAACGTAACGATATGGTGGAATACTTTGCAGAAAACTTAGCGGGTTTCCAAACCTCCAAATTTGGTTGGGTACAGAGCTACGGATCTCGCTGCGTTAAGCCTGCCATTGTGGTTGCTGACATTGAACGCGAAAAACCGATGACGGTGGAATGGTCTACTTATGCTCAGTCTTTAACATCGAAACAGATGAAGGGCATGCTAACGGGGCCAGTAACGATTCTTTGTTGGACATTCCCACGTGAGGACATCACGCGCAAGCAAATCGCGGATCAACTTGCGCTAGCACTGCGTGATGAAGTTTCAGACTTACAAGATGCGGGCATTAATATCATCCAAATTGATGAGCCAGCGATTCGTGAAGGTTTGCCACTTAAGAAGCGAGATCATAAAGAGTACTTAGAATGGGCAGTGGATGCGTTTAAGATTTCAGCGGCAAGTGCTAAACCAGAAACCCAGATCCACACTCACATGTGTTACTCAGAGTTTAATGAGATCATTGAATCTGTCGCCGCGCTAGATGCAGACGTGATTACAATAGAAACATCGCGTTCAAACATGGAACTGCTTAAGGCATTTGAAGACTTTAACTATCCAAATGAGATTGGCCTAGGTGTCTATGACATTCACTCACCAAACATTCCAACTAAAGAATGGATCGAAGGCCTACTCAACAAAGCGGCGGAGAAGATTCCGGCACAGCGCTTATGGGTGAACCCAGATTGTGGACTGAAAACACGTAACTGGGCAGAAACAGAAGCGTCACTGGCCAATATGGTGTTAGCGGCCAAAGAACTTCGCAAAAGCTACCAAGCGTAATTTTGAGCTTTAAAGCAACAAATGCCGACCTCAGGGGTCGGCACTCTCTGTTTACACAATCAACACCAATTAGATTGCTTGGCCATTTACCGTGACTTCTACGTCGATATTCCCGCGTACAGCGTTTGAGTAAGGACACACTTGATGCGCAACGCGAACCAGTTCGAGCGCTTGTTCTTGAGGTAGATCTATTGATGCAGCAAGGCTTACCGTTAGCGCAAACCCTCCTTGTTCGTTCGGACCAATCCCAACCTCTGCTGTCACTGGTGCTTCTTTTAGAGCCACTTTACCTTCGCGGGCAACATGCAAAATAGCATTTGAGAAGCAGGCTGAATAACCTGCGGCAAACAGTTGCTCTGGATTGGTAGCAGCGCCGGTGCCGCCCATTTCTTTTGGATAAGCGAGCTCTAGTTCAAGCAAGCCATCATCTGTTTTAACCAAGCCGTTTCTGCCCGCCAGTGCTGTTGCTTTAGTTTTGTATAGTGTCGTCATGTTTGTATCCTTATTTTGAGTTGCGCGCAATTTAATTGTTTACAATATTAGATCGAAACAAAGCTGGAATGCAAGTATATTGTGCGCAATTTAATTTGAAAGGGTAGTGGAATGAGTTACTGCGATAGTGAGAAACAGCTAACTGAAGAAGAAAGCTTATTGTTAGAGAATCAGGTTTGTTTTCCTCTCTACAGCGCTTCCAATGCGGTGATTCGAACCTATCGCCCGTTATTAGATGCCCTAGACCTCACTTATTCCCAGTACCTTGTCATGATGGTGCTGTGGGAAAGTGATGGGATTAGCGTCAAGGACATAGGTGCAAGATTACACCTAGATTCTGGCACTTTAACCCCTTTATTGAAGCGGCTTGATGCGAAGGGCTTTGTAGTGAGAGGAAGAAGCGAACTAGATGAAAGGGTTAGGGTGCTCAAACTCAGCGAAGAGGGAAGAGCGCTTAAAGCTAAAGCCCTTGCCATCCCTGCTGAGATGAAATGTAAGATTCAGCTCGATCTTGATGAGCTAATCCTATTGAAAACATTGTGCGAAAAAGTAATGGTTAAGCTAGAGCAATAACGGCAATTTTAATGGGTTTACCAACAGACGAAGGAACATCAATGCTAGAAACTAAAAGACTTCAGCTAAGACAGTGGCAAGATTCAGATATTGACCCCTATTGCCTGATCAATGCTAGCGAGCAGGTGATGCGTTATTTCCCGTCGGTGATGACCAAGGAAGAGACCACTGCTCAAGTAGGCCGTGCACGTAGCTATATAGATAACAATGGCTATGGCTTTTGGGCAGTTGAGCTAAAAAGTACCCAAGAGTTTATTGGCTTTGTGGGTCTGCTTGCGCAAAGTGAAGAAAGCGGTTTACCCAACACACCATTTGTTGAAATTGGTTGGCGATTAGATTCTAAACATTGGGGCAAGGGCTACGCGCCAGAAGCGGCTCAAGCTGCTTTGGAATTTGCTTTCATGGAATTGAAGTTAGAGCAGGTCTACTCCTTTACCGCTTTGCCAAACTTACCTTCACAAAGGGTGATGGAAAAAATTGGCATGAGCAACACAGGGCAAGATTTTGACCATCCCAAGTTACCGAAAGGTCACGAGTTAGAGCGCCACTGCTTATTTAAAATCACTCGCGAGCAGTGGCAATCAGCTCAATAAATGTTAAGGGCCTATACGCGGTTATCACCCGTACTAAAGGCGATAGTTTGGCTGATTTCTGTTAGTGAACGCCCGCTTTCTTGTTGCCAGTGAGCAAAAGCGCTGTTGGCTGCTGCAAGACAGCGTTTGGTGTCTTTGCCCCCTTCAATGATTTTGTAGTTACGTAGGTAGCTTTCAACATCACCCGAGAGGATAAAGGTATCGACTCCCACTTGGCGCAAACTGTATGGGCCTGTGTTGCCACCAAGACGGTTACCATGCTTCTTGAGATAACTCCATAGCCCCGTAATGTCTTCACTTGGCCAGTTGACGATCATGTTGGAAAATGAGCCATGTTGTAGAGAAGCTTCGTGTAGCATTTGAGCATTCGCTTGAATGGATTTCACTTTGGCATGATGGCGAATGATTCGAGTATCAGACGCTTTGTTGTCCCATTGTTCGTCAGAAAGCATCAAGAGCGGTTCAATCTTAAAAGCAAAGAACACCTCTTCAAAGTTAGGCCATTTGTTTCGTACTACCTTCCAAGAAATGCCACTTTGAAACACCTTCATACTGAATGCGGATAGCCAACGATCATTGGTAATCTGCATCAGTTGATCCATTGGTAATGGTTTAGATAGTAATGACTCTAGGTTTGCTTCCCCACCTTTGCGCTCTGCTGCGCGTTGGTAAATATCGTCGAACTTTTCTAGTGCCACAATGAGGCTCTCCATAATGTCTTTAACCACTTTAGCAAACATACTAACTTTCTAGCTATTGTTTGTCTGTACTAAAAGGGGATTAGAGAGCGTATTTTCAAGGCCTTAAAGCGCTTAACAGATAGTCGGCAAAGGTTCGGTCTTTTAGCGATAATTGTTTGTCTTTATAAACAAGATGAATCGGTTTTGTTGGCAGAGGAAAGCTCTCTAGCACTTGCTCAAGCGCGCCTGACTTAAGATCTTGCTCAAGCAAAATGCGAGGCTGCATAACAACCCCCACACCTTTCAAAGCGGCTTGACGAAGTACCTCTCCGTTGTTTGCCATCAACTTGATATGTTGGCGTGAATCCGACTTAGTACTCGGAGTATCTGAAATATCGTGATAGCGAAAGCCAAGGCAAGAGTGGCCAGTCAGGTCCTCTGGCTGAATAATCTTGGCATGCCTAGCGAGGTAATCGGGTGAAGCGCAATAGATAAGATCATATTCTCCTAGGTATCTTGCCACCAAGTTGGAGTCTTTTAGCAGACCAATTCTAATAATAAAGTCAGCCTCACTTTTGTATGGGTCAACTACACCGTTGTCTAGCTCCAAATCAATACTGATATCAGGGTATTGAATGATGAAGTCAGACAAAATAGGTGCGAGAGCCTGAGTACCAAAGGTGACAGGTGCGTTGATTTTTACCGTGCCTTTAGGTTTGTTCTGCAAATCATAGATAAGGCTTTCAGTATTGCTGATATCTTCGAGAATTCTCTGGCACTCTTTAAGGTAAATTCTTCCAGAGTCTGTCAAGGTTTGCTTTCTTGTCGTGCGATGAATCAGCGGTGTGTTAAGTAAACTTTCAAGATGTTTTATGTGTCTGCCGACCATGGTTGAAGACATCGAAAAATAGTCCGCGGTAAGGCGAAAGTTGCCTTGTTCTGCGACATGACAAAAAACCTTCATACTGGTGAGCTTGTCCATTAAACACTCTGGGTTGTTAAACAAAAAACATTGTCCTAGTTTAACAATCTGAGCGCTGTAATAACATGATTTGCTTAACGTGAAGAAAATAAGGTTTACTGAATAATGGACTCAACAATTTTTGTCACTGCGGAGCTAAGAGTAAACACTGATGTAGACTTAGCCGTGGCAAGGAAAGCAATTGAACAGTTTTGCTCGGATATGGAGTCGGAGTCAGGCTGCCAACAGGCGACAGCAACGTTTGATGTTAACGACCCTCGACGCGTCATATTGTGGGAGCGATACGACGACCAGTTAGCGATTGAGGCACATTTTGCTATGCCTCATACACAAGCCTTTATCGCTCTAGGTATGACAGAACTGGTCAGTGCAACTAACAGTCACAAAGTGGGAGAAGCATAATGAAGTGGGGCATTCTAGGAACGAGCTTTATCTCTGATGTGATGGCAGCAGCGATTGCGGGGGACAGTGAAAGCGATCTTTATGCGGTTGCAGGCCGAAACCCACAGACGCTTGAAGAATTTGCCAGCAAGCACTCTGTTGCCAAGACGTACCTTTCAATGGATAAGTTGATAGAAGATAGTGACGTTGAGGTGGTTTACATTGCATTGCCGAACCATCTTCACCATGACTATGTCATCAAAGCAGCGCAGAAAGGCAAAGCGATACTGTGCGAGAAATCCCTCTCTATCGATATGGAAAAAACTCATGCCGCATTAGATGCGGTTCGTGAGCACGATGTGTTTTTTGCAGAAGGGTTAATGTATCTTAATCATCCGTTGATTCAATCGATTTTAGAAACACTAAAGCAGGGCACAATTGGGGAAGTGCGCAGCATCCAAGGCTCTTACATTGCTGCTATTAGTCAGTTTGTTAACCCTGAGAGTAAGGGCGCACTGTATAACTTGGGCTGTTATCCTGTGTCACTGATGCATCTTGTCCTGCAAAATCAATTTGGCGACAGTATCTTCGAAAATACAGAGGTTCAAGCCATTGGGCGCAAAGGGCAAGATGGTAACCTTTGCGAGTCTAGCGCCATCTTTAAGTTTGGTCAAAATGTGACAGCTCAAATGCACACAGCAGAAGATCACGGCTTAAAGCATGGATTCAAAATTCTTGGTTCAAAAGGCGCAATCAATCTTACGACCAACCCTTGGCTACCCACAGAAGAAAACCAATACAGTGTCGAAGTTTATGAAACCTCGCAGAAATCAGTTAAGGTACAAGCTAAAGGGGATGGGTTCTATTATCAGGTAAGAAACATTCGACAGGCCGTGAAGTTGGGCCGCAAGTCACTCGATAGACCAAGTGCTACGCCAGATGACTCTCTGCAGATCATGAAATTGCTAACCGACTGGGAACGAGCCGCTTCTACCTTCTAATTGCGCTAATAGCTTAAACCCAAAGCCAGAACATCATGTTCTGGCTTTTGCGTCTGCTAAGTAGACGTTAGAGTGAAAGTTGCTTTTGAGATCACAATGATAGATTGGTGTACGCTATAGGATGAGCCTATATTAAAGATATGGATTCTTAATAGCTTAGTTTGATGATTAGTAGGACTTTATACACTTGGATATTCGCTTGGCTGTGCTTTGGCAGTAGCTACGTACACGCACAGTATAAAATGCACTTCTTTTGTCCAGATTTTCCACCCTATACCACCGTTGACAGCACAGGCAGTCATAGTGGAATTGGGCTTGATAAAATGAAGTCGATACTGGACTCAGTCGGCATAGACTACACCATTGAAATTAACTCTAATCACGGGCGTGCATTGGCTGAGCTAAAAACTGGGCGCTCAGATGGCTTTTTTATGGCTTCTCAGAACGATGAGCGCGACAAATATGCGGTTTTCTCTGAGTCAGTAATGACCAATCGTTGGGTCTGGATTGTATTGACCAGTCATCACGGAGAGTTTTCTTCTTACCCCAAGTCAGGGTATACAGTCGCTAGCTTACTAAACACCAATACAAATCGTTGGCTGACGAAAACGGGTTTCAACTTAGCACATCCGGCCGAGAGTATTACATCGTTAATTAGTATGTTAGATAAGCAAGAAGTGAACGCCGTATTGGTGGCAGAAGAAGTCTACAATCACAGGTTTAAAAACAATACCAAATACAAAGTTATCTTACAGGAAGAGAAAGAGTTTGGTGTTTACATCTCCAAATCATTTCTTAACCGTCATCCACAGTTCATGGACAAACTCAACAGGGCAATACGAGCTAGTCAAACTAAGAGGCGATAGCGAGTTGGAGAAATCTAAAAAGCCAGAGCAAGATGCTCTGGCTTTTGATTTCTTTGGTGTATAGTCTTAAAGAGTCAGAAGGTAGTTTACCAACTGATTGTACTCTTCAAATGAACGGATTTGGTCCGCTTTTACAATGTACTTATTATTAACTAAGACACCTGGGACACCTGTGAGGGTGCTGTTTGCGAACTGTTTGTCGAATCCGCGCTGCATGGAATTGACCACAAAACTGTTGTATGTTGCATCAAACTTCTCTGCATCAATTCCATTGTCAATAAAGGTTTGGCGTAACGCTTGCTCATCTTTTGGCGCATTTCGTAGTTCATGGATCTGTTTGAACATAGCAGGAACCATAGTTTTTTCAGCATCTAAAGCAACCATGGTTGCGTAAGACTTAGCCATCGGAACAGCCATGTTAGAGCCCATAAACGCAACATGGACTTTTTCCAGCTTTGCATTCTCAGGCAGAGATGCTTTTAGGTTCTCAACCACAGGTTCAAATTTGTAGCAATGAGGACAGTAGAATGAGAAAAACTCTGTGACTTTTGGTGTTGCCGATTTGTCTGTGTCTAATACTTTGTAATGTGTCCCTTCTTCAAATTGTGCAGCCTGTACCGATAAGGCAACAATCAAAGAAGAAAAAAGAGTAAATAGCTTTTTCATCGCTTATTCCTATATAAATTCCGATTATCAAATAGCTTGATCCCGTTCATATTTGAAGCTGCCCAGCAAACCAAATACAACACCTATGCTGATTGGGGTGATCAGGCTCGCCGCCTAGATGCAGCTACAACTATTTTGGGTATGAATTCTTAACGCATTGAGCGCGGTAAGAGTTTGTGAAGATGGGAACTAAGCGATTGGAGGGCGGAACAAAGTACGAGCGCGCGTGATAGCTTTACCTATATCTTCTAAATCTAATGGAGCAAGTATTGGCAGAGAAAGTTGCGCTGTTGATATGGATTGGTTGTTGGTCAATTTAAGTAGACATGTCGAGCCACAACAATGATGGGCTGAAGCTTGGTGATACTGCTCTAACTCTGGACACTTAATGGGACTAATCTGGTAATGGTTTTGGTCGTTAATCAGTTTGGGTGATATTAGCTCGATACTTTGCTCACTTGCTTGCATGCCCACTGCACTACTGCTCAAAATAACAAGGCAGGAGAAAGCAAACACTGAAAGAATGGAGCGGCTAAATATCAATTGAGTAATCCGTAGTATTGAAGTCATTACAGCTTAACGGAATTTTAAGTCTAGATAAACGTTTTGCTTTCCAGAGGTCAAGACATTGAGGCTAATAGTGCTATCTTATCTGTCTGCTTACCTCCTAAGTCCAATCACCATTGAGCATAGAGATAAAGCGGTTGCGCTAACTTAGCCTGTCTTATTTGAAAACCTGTTCACAGTTCTTAAAGAACTTCTACTTTTCGTTTATAGAGCGAGTTGATTGCAAACTGCTTATCATCACTAAGTACAGTGCTGCTAAGTGCAAGATTACTTAGCTGATTTAGTTGCTTGTTAAGTGATATTTTCGCTTGAGCCTTGTGTTGTTTACGTTCCGAAGAGCCAAGTAAAGTGACTGAGCGGCCATAAAAGGTTTTCTTTGATACGTTATTACGCTCTGTTGACGTGTCTAAGGTAAAAACATGAGCGTTGTTTCTCGTGGGTTGAATATCATTCGACATAGTACTCTTACACCCTTAAGTCTGCAGTATTTGGCAAGCCAAGGTTTTGCTCCGGAGTCTCAAAGGCTGTCAATAGTGACTCCCAAGACTCACACTGTGTAATAAGTTCAGCTAGCGCAGACTCGAAGTAAGCATAATCAAGCTTTTCACTACTTAGTAGTTTATGTAGACACAAGACGTTTCTATTGTTGTCGAGACTAAAAAAGAGCTCGTACTCTGGCCAGTGATGATTGAAAGCAAGCAAAGAACGGCAAAGGTCGCTACTGAGCACAGCTAAATTGACCACCTCTGCTTCTATTTGAAGTGTTTCCTGATCAGGGTGATATAAAAAGTGAACTCGTATTGCATCATCAAATGCAAGACTGAGTTCATTATCAGTTAAGCGTAATTCAGGCAAGCCTATTTGATGAGCAAATTGAGTTAGCACCTCATCTATTTTCTGGCGTGCTGACATATGTAGGATCCTTATTTTCGTTTTTCTCAATGAACATATGTGAGAGCGGCATTCTTGTTTATCATTATTTGGTGTAGTTTTTTATATTTTGGTCGAGACTGAGTGTTTTTTATATGGATACTCAATAATTGTGCACCAAGTTTCATCGTTCAGGTAATGCTTTCAAAGAGTTAAGTGATAGTGTTTGTTTTTGTATGCGGTATGTTATTGATGGTTTGTTTATTGAAATGTTCTTATTAATTAATTCAAAACTGCGAGACTCTATTATCAGAAAAATGATCTGTATCTAATGATATTATTATTTGTAAATACAAAGAATTGACAATTACTTATACGACGCACAATGAACCGGATCTGTTTTTTTAAGGCGTGCACCTTGTTCAAATCTACAATCTAAAAGGTTGATTTTAGCAACGTGGCTGTATAAATTTACACCAATTCCCTCTAATTTACTTAAACTTGGATTTTTTTGAATGAAAAAGCCTTTATGGTCCGGTCTAGTATTTCTGGTTGCTTTGAGTGGATGCAGTCAGTCCATTTCGAATACGGATACTTTTAGTAAGAAGTCTCAAGCTCAGGTGTACGGTTGGATCTCTATAGATGATTATTTTTCACCTGTTGTAACTAAAGTAGAAGTGGATATGTGTCAAGTGGTTGATAATAGGTGTCTAACGTCGGCAGAGCAAGAGTATGAAGGGGTTCAATTGCCGATTCAGTATTCATTTTTGATTTCACCTCTTCAGGCCGGTGATGGGAATATGAAAATCCGAGCAAGACTGTTAGATAAAGGAAGCGTAGTTGCTCAAAGCTTGGTTGAATATCATTTTGAACCTGGTGAGAAACGTGTTGATATAGTGTTAAGCTCAACAAAAAATTAACAACAAAACCGGAACGGTGTGGTTGGTTAATTTGTGTTTTCTTAATTAGTGGCTACTAAAATAAGGTTTTCTTATATTTAATATGTGCTCATATGAAATGATTTTTACTCATCTAAATGATATACATTTGACTTTTTAGCTCATCGGGACAGTGAAATTTATCACTTATGATTGTTGCCTAAGTTGCTAACTTTGTGATTATAATTCGGTTATCGGATAAGTTGGCTTGACTGGAATGAAATTTTGAGTGCGTGTGCGCTTGCATACTCCCGTGTCTCATGTTTGAGAATGTAGTGTTAAGTAATTTCATTTTGTTCTAATAATAAATAAAAGTTATTAATATAACTCTCAGTAGTTATAACTTTAGTTAATACTAATTAAATGCAAAAATTAGCGTTCCCTGTAATACCAATAATCTAACTCAGGGAACTCGCATGTTTAGTTTTATTTACCCCGCTTGACAGCGGGGGTTTTGAGCATTTTGCTTTAAATACGGGGGGGTATAGTTGGTTGCTAACTTACTGTGCTCTTTTCTTTTCTTCTTAAATTACTAATGCATTATTAGGGTGTTATCGCTAACTGATGGTGCTTTGGAACTCCTGTGCTTTTAAAACAAGGAGTGAATATGATGAAGGTTAGGAAATGAATGTGTCAGGCCAATTAAACACGGATAAATTCGGCGCTTGTTTTGAAAAAACTCACAGGTTTTCAACTCAGGAAAGCTTTGATGAGGTATTTCATTCAGATCATTCTCAAATTGTTATTGTTCGTAGCGGTCAGTTAAAAGTTCAAACTGGAGATTGTACAGTTAATGTTCTTGCTGGTAGTGGAATTTTTTTGTCTCAAGGCGATTATTTGTTTGAATACTCGACTCTTGGTGAAGAATACCAATCGATGATCATAGAATTTGAAAATGAGCTGGTGAGCCAGCTATTACAAAAACATAGCGATTTGCTAATGACATTGCCAAAGTCGGATAAAGCTATTATGGGGCTTTTCCCCTTTGGCTTAAATATTCTACTGGAGCAAGTTATTGCAGCAATGCAAGCACTGGAAGAGCAATCTTATCCAAGTGCGATTATGCGTTTAAAATACGAAGAAATGTTGATCCTGCTATTACACAGTGAGGGAGGAGAGCAACTTTATGCTTTGCTCTCGCAACAGATGAATCGCACGTCAGAAAGGCTGCGTAGATTTATGGAATTGCATTATCTGAAAGAATGGAAGCTCAATGATTATGCTCAGGAGTTTGGCGCAAGCCTAACGACTTTCAAAGAGCTTTTTAATGAGCACTATGGTATGTCCCCGCGAGCTTGGATTAGCGAGCGCCGCCTCCTGTATGCGCACAAGCTATTGTTAACGAGTAAGATGAGTATTGTCGATATTGCGATGGAGGCAGGTTTTTCTAGCCAGTCTTATTTTACTCAGAGCTACCGCCGTCGTTTTGGTACAACGCCGAGTAAAGTACGATCAGGTGAAGAAATGGTCGCAATCGCAGAATGAAATGACTTGTGACTAAAATTTTCTGACTTTTATTACAAGTGTCGGTTTGCAAGTCATTATATTATCATCAGCATAGAAACTAATATTCAATACTAATTTCACCTCTTTCGTTCAGGAGTGTACGAAAGAAGTGCGGAGAAAGAAGACGAAAATGAAAAAGCAGCATTGGCGACGCCGTTCGCTTTTTCCAGACAACTCTGTGGCAAAAAGGAAGGTCACGGTTTTGCAGAGAGGGGCTCGATACCAAGAGGCCGCTAAGCAAACGCAGGGTAAAAATGTTGTTAATGTCAGTCACCGTCAGCTCCTAAGCGAAGGTGTCTTGAGTTCTGAGCAGCTATCTCTATTACAAAGGTTGCTAAATAGAGATGTAATTGACGCTTTGTGCTCAAGCCAGTTAGTTAAGACTTATGAAAAGCTTAGTGTGCCGTTGGATAGATTTGCTATGCGTTTGTTCTTAGAAATAGGTTCGAGGTTGGGTGCAAGTCAGATCTTTACAACCCACGAACAGCGCGTGGCATATATCAATCAACATGTCGGTTATCGATATAACCTAGCTAGCCCGAAATCACTGACATTATGTCTGCACTGCGCTATTGCTGAATGGGTAAATCACCAATCTGACCAAAGTGTGTTACTGGATGTGGTGGAAATTGAGCAACTAGCTAACCAACTTCAGATTCAAGGCAGTTACTGGGAAAAGCTGTTGGGCCAAGAAGCGAGTGCTATATACGTAAAGCAGCAACTCGAATTGATAAAGTCTCAACAACAACAGGTGAAAGAGCAACTTCAAACCCTTGAAGATACGCACAAGAAGGCCGCAGAGTCACATCGTCTTATGATGGAAAAGTGGCAGCCTTGCCTCAATGCATTAGAAGCATTGTCTGAGCACGCGCTGACATCTCCAGAGTTCTTCGCAGCATGGCAGGCATGGTGTGAGCAGGCGAGTAGACTCGCCCCTGAACTTCGGGAAGTTTGGGAAGCATGTGACCACATATATCGTGATTTAAACGCGGTTGCGAAACTGTGGCAATGGTTCCAAGACATGAAATCGGTAGGTGACGTAGATCTGTATTACTTTGATGTTCAAAGTGGTCAGTGTGGTCAAGCTTACAATCACATGAGTCATATTTAATAAAGGCATAACTATGCTAAATCAAATAATGAAATCTCTAGCAAATACGCTAGAGGTTAGGGCTTTTGCGCCCAATGAAAATGGCATATACGAGATTGAAGTTGACCAGTTTAACGTCGAAGTTAAACAACATTCGTCTTGGATTTTATGGGAAACCGAATTGCCTTTCCACTTTGATAAAGATTTAGACTATCAAAGTGAACAGATGCTTAAACGTTGTATGCAGTTGTCTTTAAAAACAGTACGTGATGGCCGAGATACGTTAACTCTAAATAAGGATCAGCGTTTAGTGTTACAAGGTAAGGCGCCGTTTGATCAAGTATCTTCAGTGATTTTTCCTTCACTGCTCTCCCAACACGTTAACATGTGTGAATTCTACAGTGAAATACTAGAGCATGAACGTGTAAACCGTGCAATTAATCATACAGTGTGGCTGCCATGAGAACATTGCTTGCCAAACTCAGCTTAGCAGTTCTTTTGTTGTCTGTTGGTTCAACAAGTTTATTGGCTGCTCCACTCGATTGGCCACAGCGCCCGTTTCGCTATTTTGCTGATAATGATTCTCTAAAAGAGTTATTAAATAACTTTGGCGCAAACTATGGTGTGTCGGTTGCTGTCAGTGAAAAAATCAGTGAAAAAATTAGTGGGAGATTTACACCAGAAGAGCCAACCGAGTTCTTAGATTACTTGGCACAGGTTTACAACCTAATGTGGTATTTCGACGGTGCTGTACTACATGTATACAAGGCGACGGAAACTCGTTCACGGCTTCTCCAGCTTGAGCTTTTAACAGCGCGAGATTTACGAAGCACGCTAATTTCAACTGGGGTTTGGGATCCTCGTTATCGTTGGCGAGCTGTAGAGAACAAAGGTCTCATTTATCTTGCGGGTCCACCCCGTTACGTCGACCTAATCGTTCAGACAGCGGAAGCGCTAGAGAGCCGATTGTTACAGAAGGCAAATTCTACTGATGAACTTTATGTTGAGCTGATCCCATTAAAATATGCTTCAGCAACTGATCGAGAGATTTCTTACCGAGACCAGAAAGTTATTGTACCAGGCATAGCAGCAGTGCTTCGTCGATTGGTATCAGGTGTACAAACACAGGTTGTAGATTCAAGCGCCAAGACCGACGGGGAGGGGGGCGAAAGCCAAGATGCGATAGCTAAGCCAGCGTCAGTACATGGTGGCGCTACAGTTGAAGCTGAACCAGGTTTAAATGCGATTATTGTTCGCGACACTCAAGCGAGGCTTCCTTTATATCGCAAGCTAATTGCCCAGCTAGATCAACCACAGTCAAGAATCGAAGTTGCTCTTTCGATCGTGGATATAAGTGCAAATGACATTAGCCAGCTAGGGGTAGATTGGCGAGCAGGAGTGTCTGTCGGTAACAACAGCATTATCGATATAAAAACAACAGGTGATGTCGCTGGTGGCGATGTTACTTTGGGCAGCGGCGCGACCTTTAAATCCCTGCTTGATGCAAGTAACTTAAATTATTTGCTAGCCCAAATTCGTTTGCTGGAATCTCAAGGGAGTGCCCAAGTGGTGTCGAGACCGACACTATTAACGCAAGAAAATGTAGAGGCTGTCCTTAACCATAGCAATACATTTTACGTGAAATTGCTAGGCAAAGAGACGACAGCTCTTGAAGAAGTGACTTATGGAACCTTGTTGAGGATTGTGCCACGTATTGTTGGCGATCGTTTCGCTGAGCGTCCAGAAATCAACTTAAGCCTGCATTTGGAAGATGGTTCAGAGATCCCTGATGGTAGTGTTGATGACCTGCCTTCAGTACGAAAGACCGAAATCAGCACCTTAGCGACCGTGAAGCAAGGGCAGAGTTTGCTGATTGGTGGTGTATATCGTGATGAAGTCAGCCATCAGTTACGCAAAGTACCATTACTTGGTGATATCCCATTTTTAGGTGCCTTGTTCAGAAGCAACACTAATACAACTCGTCGCACTGTTCGAATGTTCATCATTGAGCCACGCATCGTAGTAGATGGCATTGGCGACAATGTTCTTATTGGCAATGAACACGATCTGCGTCCTCATATTGGACAGTTAAACAATATCTCCAACAACAGTACACAGTTTAAGTCTGCAGTAGAGCTATATAGTTGCTCGACGTTAGAACAAGCACAGCGTCACCAAATGTATCTACTTGAAAGCGAACAATCTTCACTACTGTCAGAGTGTGAATTACCAACCGGACAAACGGGTTGGCGAGTTAAAGTGACTCAATGCGATTCAGAACCACACTGTATGCGCCCAGCTAAGGAGCTTTGATAAGAATGGAGCAATGGAAAATTCGTATCTTATCCGGGGTGCATTCCGGAGTAGAGGTCCCTTTGCCTCAAGGTTCATTGGTGCTAGGAAATGATGACTTTGGTGCTGACCTTGTACTTTCAGACGCGGGTGTTGAGAGTCATCACCTTACGCTTGAATGTACGTTAGAGAATGTCATCTTGAAAGGCTGTAGCGACGCTTCGCTACAGGGTGAGCAGGTCGATGTTGTTGAAGAAGGAGTTGAACTAGAGCGCGGCAGTTTGGTTTCTGTCGGGGTAGTTCAGTTTGCTATCGGACATGCAGGTGATGATTTGGCAATCTTGGGCCGTGAAACAGAAACTGTAACCAAAGAGATATCCAACAAGGTGACGAGAACTTCGAGTTGGAAACGATCTCTATTGATTGGTGTTGTGTGCAGTATGTTGCCGAGCGCGATTCTTGCGGGTATGTGGTACAGCCAGGCGAATAGTAATGCCAACGAGATTACCACTGAAGCGGAACCAATTGTTCAAGTTCGGGATATTTTGAAAGAACTTGGGCTAGATGATGTGCGTGTAGAATGGAATGCGAACGTTCACCAAGCGGTACTCGAAGGATATGTCGACGATAGTGCCCAAAAATTACAGCTATTGCGTCGAATAGACTTACTAGGGATTAACTATAAAAGCGATTTACGCACCATGGAAGAGATCCGTCGCGGAGTTCGCTTTATCCTTCGAAATCTAGGTTATCACCAAGTCAAAGTTGAGAACGGTGATGAAACAGGGACCGTGCTGCTAACAGGATACATCGATGATGCGAGCCGTTGGAGTCAAGTCGAACAGATTCTAGAAAGGGATGTCCCCGGTCTTGTTGCGTGGAAGGTTGAGTTACAGCGGGCAGGGGCGTATATGGATACGCTGAAGCAGCTGCTTGAAAAAGAATCCTTACTCAAAAAAGTCCAAATCGTTACCAGTGGTGATCGCGTGGAAGTGCGCGGTGAGCTAGATGATATTGAGACGACACGCTTTTACAGCGTCACTCGAGAGTTCAGGGAACAGTATGGTGAAAAACCGTACTTGGTTTTGAAATCTATCCCAAAAGTTAGCAAAGGAAGTAACGTTGATTTCCCATTTCGCAGCGTGAATTTTGGTCAGGTGCCGTATGTCATTTTGACAGACAATGTTCGTTATATGGTGGGTTCCCGAACCCCTCAAGGCTATCGCATTTCAAGTGTAACACCTGACGGAATTGAATTGGTGAAAGGTGGACAGGTCATCAATATTGAACTCGGATATTCAAAAGAGAATAACAATGACAGATCTTGAACAAATCTTAAATAACGATCCAACTGGAGCTGAAGTGAAGAAGCTTAAGGAGACACTTTTCCAAGCGCAAACTTCTGTCAAGCGAAAGCTAGATCAGGGGTGTGATCCTCAGCAATATCAACAATTAACCAAGCAACACGAAGCGTATATAGCTGCCCAGGCAGTCCTTGAAAACTACGTTTCCCGGCTAAGTTAAGGAGAAATACTATGACATCTTTTTATACTGGTACCAGTACAGTCAACCTCGACGAAGTTAAGAAAAAACTTACTGATCAGGCTGCAACGGCAAACACTAATGTGACCACCGCTATCAATAATCTCTCAGCCAACGCGGACGATCCTTCGAAACTAGCTGAGCTGCAGCACACCATCAACCAATGGTCAGTTATCTACAACATCAACTCTACAACGACCAGAGCAATTAAAGATGTGATGCAGTCTATTTTACAAAAGGTGTAACTGATGGAAAGAGAAATGCGTCAGCTTTTGGCTGCAGTGGCTTTGATGGCTACAGGTACGCACTGTCATAAAGAAGCTCAATCAATTGTCGAGTGCCTCGAACAGGAAGAAGGGACTGAAGAGGTGGTGGCGATGATTTTGGCGATGAGCTTAATGAATAGGGGCAAGTATGAACAAGCTGAGCAGCATCTTGCTTCATTGTGTTCTGCTCATGCATCTCTTATTCCTCTTGCTGCCTTGGCTGCGGGTAAGGCGGGTTTGTCTAGTAAGGCTGAGCATTGGTTGCAACAAGCAGCGAATGGGAGATCACAAAGTAAAGCCTTTGCTGAAAGTTTTTGTCATGATCTTAGGAACTTTGGATGATCATTGACTCAAGCTTGCAAGCTGCTGACCCAAAGAGCAGAAATGAGCTAAGCGCGTATCGACGCCAAGATGAAGAGCGAATGAGTTCGTTAATGACGGAATCAACGCAGCAAGAAAAAAGCGTCAAAAAAGAAACAAATCCGCCTGTTGTTCAAGCTTCTAGTGACGCTTCCATGGTTAAAGCTTGGTATGAGAATATTAAGCCTCAGCAATATATTAGTCGACAAGCTTTGATCTCGGAGCTAAAACAAGCTTTTCCCGAACTTGCTTCGCAAAAAGAAGCTTTGTGGTACGCCTACAACAAAGAGAAGTCGTTAAAAGGGACAGAAGAAGCAAATTCGAATTTACTGAATATGCTTAAACAGGAGCTTGTAGGGGACTTCGCAAGTGAACTCAGAGATGTACCACCTACCGGTAGCGATCAGCTTAGACAAATGCTATCAGAGAAGTATTCTCTGAGTGCTCATAAGGAACAAGCCCTTTGGCATGCTTGGGATGAGCTTAAAGCGGTTCCGGAGATGAAACCCGTTGTTGATTTGGTTCGCCAAGAGTTGAGCCTAGTTATTTCAAAAAATGCCATCGTCAAAAACATGCTCACTCATAGCCATAAGTTAGATTTGTCGTAGGAGGTCATATGATCAACACGCAATACACTGAAGTAGTACAAACAAGCCTAGAGCAGGTGCAAGACGCCCAAATAGAAGATGGGCTCAGTGAACGTTTCGATCAAGCAATGTCATTACCTGAAAGCAATAATGGCCTAGAGGGTGGTTTGTTAGAAAACATCAGTGAACTAAAGTCAAATATCGACAATGCTAAAAGTTCATTGCAGGACAGCATGGAAGCGGTAGGAGACAACCCTGCGAAACTGCTAGAAATGCAATGGGCGCTGACGCGTATTACTTTCCAAGAAGAGTTGATTGCCAAGACAGTTGGCAAAACCACTCAAAACGTAGAAACCCTATTAAAGGCTCAGTAAGAAATGATGAATAAATTGCGTGTATTCGCCTTGGCTATGGTTGTGTTTCTTGCAGGTTGTCAAACTGAGCTTTACACGAATATAAGCCAGAAAGAAGGTAACGAGATGTTATCTATTTTGCTGTCTGAAGGCGTTGTAGCGACCAAAGAGCCAGGTAAAGACAACACGGTAAAATTGATGGTGGATAGCTCGCAAATAGCGTTCGCGGTAGATGCACTTAAGCGCAAAGGCTATCCACGTGAAGAGTTTTCAACACTAAAAGAAGTATTCCCTAAAGATGACTTAATTTCATCACCATTGGCAGAGCGTGCGCGTCTAATCTATGCAAAGTCTCAGGAATTATCGTCGACACTTTCTCAGATTGATGGGGTACTTGTTGCGCGAGTGCATGTGGTTCTCGAAGAAAAGGATCTACGTCCTGGAGAGCGTCCAACGCCAGCTTCAGCCTCTGTATTCATCAAGCATGCTGCCGATGTTGCATTAGACTCGTACGTGCCGCAGATAAAGTTGCTAGTCAACAACAGTATAGAGGGCCTTAATTACGATCGTATTAGTGTCGTAATGGTACCATCTGCAGAGGTTCGAATCACTCCTCAGGGGAATCAGTTTGAGAGCATCTTGTCTGTTCAACTAACAAAAGACTCGGTAGATAATTTTGTTGTCATTCTTCTTTTTATGGTGGCGTTAATGATTGGAACGAATATGGCAACTTATCTTTGGTGCCGTAGGAATGTAAAACGTGGCTAACCCAGAAACACCGCTTAGTCAGGTTGTCCACCAGTTCAACTACTGCCCGTGTCAGTACATGGACAGTAGCTGGCTTACCGAAAAGCAGTCTTGGATAGAAAACCTAGATGGTTGGAGGCATAGACCAATGCTTAACAACTGGGCGCTAAAAGAGTGGGCATTGACGCCCATTTCCGAGTCGACTTTTAATATACCGACAAACAGTATGGCACTTTTGCCACCTGAAGCACTTAAGAAACTGTTAGTCATGGTTGGCGGTGTGCTGCATTGCATTGCAATGCGTCAAGTTATACTCAAGGAGCCAAAGCAACATCTAAATACGGTGTTTGGGCCTGAGGGGGTGCAATTCTGTATTCAACAAGGTCCAATGCTACTTTCTGATTGGCCAGAAGGGTGGCAACACAAATTACCTAGTCAATTTGACAGCGTGAGCATCCAGGAGCGCGCGCTACAGCTAGGCTTGGTCTGGTTTAGCTTTATCCTAAAAAACTCTCCGGACAATATCCAACAGCGATGGCGTTTTAAGCTCAAACAGTCAGATTTCACTTTCTCATCAAATGTTGCTTGGCTAGAAGAAAGTCAGCGTGATTTGGCATATCGACTAACTAAAAAAATCGCAAAGCAGGTTATTCCCCAATGGTTTCATTTGTTGAAATAAAAACAGACAACTTACAACTCGCACCGGGGTTGAAAGTACTAAAAGCTCGAGAGTACTTGAGCTACTTAGACTCCCAGCACTTGGTTGAAGCTGCGCATGCTAAAGCAGATAGCATTGTTGAGAGTGCTGAGCAGGCTTACGAAAGTGAAAAACAACGTGGTTACCAAGATGGGTTACAAAAGGCGAAAATTGAAAACGCCCAGACCATGATTGCGACCCTAGCTAAATGTAATGATTACTACCTTCAGGTAGAGCAAAAAATGACCGGCGTGGTGCTTGATGCTGTACGCAAGATCATCGATACCTTTGATGACGTTGATACGACGGTAAGTGTTGTGCGTGAAGCTTTACAATTGGTCAGTAACCAAAAGCAAGTGATTTTACATGTTCATCCAGAACAAGTCATTGACGTCCGAGAAAAGGTTTCATCGGTATTGAGTGACTTTCCAGAAGTAGGATACGTTGAAGTCGTTGCCGATGCGCGTCTAAAAAACGGTGGCTGTATCCTTGAAACGGAAGTCGGCATCATCGACGCAAGTATTGATGGTCAGTTGCAGGCGTTAAAGCAGGCTATGGAAAAGCAACTTAGTGAACGTCAAAACGCCCTGTAACTAAACAACCCAATTATTGCTCTCGCCAAGTTTGAATATCACGATTTATTGGATTGGATGAACCTATTCAATCTGAGGGCAAGAGTTGCTTGATAACAAAATTAAGGACGAAAAATTGTGAAGGCAGCACGAAGAGTGAAAGGGTTGCTAGTTGTGGCACTTGCCATGATTGCAGGTTGCTCATCTACGGTACAGGTCTGGTCGAAAACGGAGCCTGATTATATTGAAGTTCTGCCAACTTATGCTGGCGAAGATGTTGAAGCCGTACTGAAAGCTCAAAATATTAGTTCGGTTTGTGTACAACCGCCACAAGAAGTAGAGAAGGCATGTTTTGTTCGAGAAAGCGATATCAGTAGGATTTCAAGAAAAGTAATGGCGACTCCTGCCGCTTTGGTCAATGATTCTGAGAACGTGATTAAAGTGACTGGTGCAGTTTTACTACTGTATGTACTGCCTTCGTCATTTTACGAGTAAAACAGGCGTTGTGAACAAAATAGAGAGTGGTTGTCGCCACTCTTTTTTTGTCTAGAAAACAAATAATGCCAATGGTCTAATCAATAAATGTAGCTGCTATCTCTGCACTAACATGATGAGTTTTAAGTGCTGATCATTATGATGTTGGTGCTACTCTTTAAAGTCAAACCATCAAACTTGAGTATAATGGAGGCAAATCTGTCGATATCGGTTCCTCCGAAGATAAAACCTGAGCAAAATCCAAGAGATTTTCAAGAATTTGGTTTATTGCTGGAGCATCGAGTTCATTGATTCGGTATTGACTCCAAATTACGAGATCGTTGTTTTGAGATAAACCGATACGCGGTTGAAAAAACTCCGAAGAAAAGAAGTTTTGTCTAAGTAGCAGCACTGCTTGTTGTTCACTAGTCAGCGTGCCAGCACTCATAAAAATAACCAACTGGTCTTCGCTAATAGGAGCTAGGTGCACGACGTTTTGGTTTTCAAAAGTTAAACTGGATAGACCTCCTTCTATAGTCAGTTCTGTTTCTAGAAGCCTACCTAAATCGTCTATAACCATTTTAAATCTTTCGTTCATGTGATTTGACCACCTTGTAAAGAATATCCATGAAGTTATCAAAAAAACTCTTAGTCATTTGTTACTCGTGGCTGTGGTTTTGTAGGCATTCGTCTTTTGAGACCTAAAATAAAAATTAGCGACCAAAAATGCAAACTAGAGCCAGAATAACCCCTTAACATGATGGCTGAATTCCACAATATCGAGGTCAATATGGCATTATCGATTCAACAATTGCACACTCAGGTCACTAAACTAGCCGAACACAATGGTGACGCAACGGGTAAACTAAAAGGAAATGTAGCTCCAAATACTGAAGGTAGATTTCAAGGACTTAAAGTCTCAAGTGGTGCGAGAGATACAGAAAAAACCTTTGCTACAGAGGTGCTGAAGCACGCATCGAACGTCATCCTCAACAAGAATGAACAGGCTGAGTTATTCAACAGTGCTTCTCGCTTTGGTAAGAACAACTTTGTCTTGCATCAAGCTACTGGTGGGGAAAGTCGTTTTGTCGGGTTAAATAGTGATCAATTGACTCTCCGAGATGCAAAAGTTTTACTGGAAGCAGCGATGCGTCAACAAGCTCCACCGCTGCCTCCGCGAGGTGCCACACCACCACCGCTTCCTCCGCGAAGTGCTACACCACCTCCTGCTGGAGGCGACAGCACAAATAACGCTTCAAGAAAATATGATCAACAATTTATTTTAGATTCTGGTTCAGGAAAGTCAGCAGAGGGTATTGCTTTGAAAGCTAAGTCAAGCGCCTTAAAAACTCAATCTGTAAGTTTGAAATCAAATGTTATTAGCATTCCAGATAATCTCAAAGGTATTACTTTTAACTCTAGAGTTTATATTGTTGGACACTGTTCCCCGGGCTCCAGTTCGATAGTCAGTGACAAAGGTGTGAGAATAACAGCTCAAGATTATGCTAAAGGTATTGCCGAGGCAATTACACGATCAAAATCTGAATATAAAGGAAAACCGCTTGTTGTGAGTGTTATGGCATGTAATGGAGGAAGCTCATCGTCGGTACTTGTTAACAACCGTAAGGAAGCACTAGAGCTGAGGGCTGATAATAGCAGAGTTGACATTGTCTGGCCTAGTAGCAGTGGGAGTGGATATGGGTGTCTTCCTAAAGGAAGTACAACACTTGCACAGGCCCAGAGAATTTCAAACTATAACCCCGACGAACTTCATGACAGCTTCGCCGAAAAATTAACACAAGAGCTGTTAGAGCTAGGTATTGTTGCAGAGGTAAAAGGAAGAACAAATGTAGTTGGAAGAACCAGTGAATCAAAATTGGAAGGTGTTAGAGATGGAGTGGATACTTTTTCAAAAAAAGTGAATGGAAGACACCATGTAGAAGGTGATAAAGTTGGTTTTATCGCCCAAGGAGGAGATATAAACAAAGTTGTTTATGATTATAAATAATTCCATATGTGCATAGTGTAATTAAGCGCGGTGACATAAAGTGATAGTGCTTATTAAGGTTGAAAAATGAAAAAGAGACTGTCCTGAATTCTGTGTAACTGTCTAAACTTAAGCCTTCAAGGCTAAGGGTGGATAGTATGGACAAGAAAGCACTTGAAGCGTTTGCTCGTGAAGCTGCTAAATTGTACTAATTCTGACCTGACAGTTACCCACTTTTCGACTTGGTGCCTGTCAGATTATATCTGGGCTAGATTTTTTCAGCCCAGATTGATTTCCCATCGTCTATTGTTTCTACAGGTGTTCTACCGCAATACATTTTTCCTTGATGAGTACGATGATAGTTGTAGTAGTCCATCCATTCGTCCAGATCTTTCTGCAACTCTTCCATGTATTGGTTACGGAAACGCCATTTTAAAGTCTTTCTTGTATAAATAACCTACAAACTGCTGCAAAAATCAGCTTCATAGTTTTGTGGTAAGTATCACAGCGCATTGCCGAAAGTAACAAAATTAGAGCTATTTACGACATCGTTCAATAAGTAATCGTTGTTCAATGGATTTCAGTGAAACAAAAAGGAAAAACTATGAAATCAATACAACGCTTACTTGATGAATTCTGTTCTCTCAATGAGCTTCCACCACTGCTTATTGAAAATAATGGTCGTTGTCAGTTGCTTGTCGACGACCGCACACTGCTCTATTTTATCGCGACAGAAGATAATGAACTTTTGTTATCTGCTCGTGTGGGTGCACTGCCAAAGCAGGGTAGCTTAAGGAACCGAGGTTTAGAGCTGTTGGCAAGAGCAAATTATTATGGGTTAGGTTGCGGCGGCCTGAATCTCGCCATATCACCAGATGGACGTCAAGTCATTCTGTTTGGTCGAAAAGCTCTAGAAATGTTAGATGCAGCAAATCTCACCCAGTGGTTCGACGAATTCAATCAACAAAGCTCGGAGTGGTCAGCGCGGTTTTCCATGTTAGACCGTGATATTCCGCTCAGTGAATCAAACCAACAAACCTTTGCTCAGCAACTACGTGTATAGAGGAAGATATTATGGTGAATCCAGTGAAAGTGGGCCAAGCTAGTGTACCAGATTTAGACCAGTTCCGTGCGGTTGCGGCTGCCAAAGATGACCGTGTAATCAGTAAAAAAGGTGAGGTTAAAGAGCCATCGACATTCCATAAAGGGCATAAATACGCTGCGATTAGCGAAAATGTGCTTAAGCAAAAATACAACAAGTACTTTCAAGAGAATATAAAAACCCATTTAGACTTAAAGCAAGCACTGATAAAGGAAGAAAAGTACGATACGGCTATGTTGGCCTACTCTCTTGTTAGCCCTTCAGGGTATCGAGGGGAGCCTCTGACAGAAAGAAAAATCTTAGAGGTTGTCAGCCTTTTAGATGAAGTTAAAGTTGATGGAGATACTTACCAAGAGCTCAAAAATAATTTTGATGCAATAAGCAAAGATGCTCGACTTCAAGCGAGCTTAGAGACCCAGTATCCGGGTAAGATGGACGGATTTAGTGCTGAGTTGATAGAGATGGTGAAAGACAAGCTAAAAGGGCCCGGGGTTAATGTGGCTATTAACATGCTATTACCAGGAGTGGGGTTGATTGTCGCTACCGGTCGAGAATTGTACAAAGCTTCTATCAACGGGGATGCTGAGGCATATCATCACCAATTAGAGCAGGTTTCGCACTTGCCAGGACGAGACCAACGTTTATCTTTACCAATGGAGCAAGCGCTTGCCATTGGTCATGCAAAACTGTCTGCTGAAGGAGGGATAGGTGCCACGTTAGGAATGGCAACAGGAGGACTCGGCACATTTGGCGTAACTCCGGTGGCTACAGCAGGTGTACTTCCTTTAGCTAAGGAAGCAATCGGAACTGTTGCTGCGTCGGGTATTATTAGCGGTGGCGGCTTTGTTGCGGGGCAGGCTAGCAGTTATGTTCTAAACAAGGAAGCAACTGAGTCATTGGCTGAGGAGGCCAATTCAGGCGTGTTGCCAAGGCTTGAGGTTGCCAACACAAAAGGAAACTTCACTTTTAGTATGCAAGACGCCGCATCGGTGAGAGCTCTTATGGTTTATCTAGGGCCAAAAGAAGACACAAACTTGACGGGCTCTGATGCTCCAGCAGAAGTTAAACAGATGGAGAATGCTCGGTTAGCATTAAAGAAAATGCTCGGCTCGGCACCTAGTGAACATTTGGTCCCAGACACCGATGCTATATTGAAGCTTAGCGAAGAAGATGAACCTAGCGAAACAGAGAAAGTGGCGACGGGCGCACTGAAAAAACTTCTCGACGAAGATTGGAACTGGTTGATGCCGGCAGTACGTTGCTTAGACGAAGGTAAGGCGGATCAGATCAATGAAAAGTTGACTTATAAATTGCCATTAGACGCCCCCAATGGCCGCGTAATGCTAGATAAGAGTCCTAACTTAACAGATGAGCAAATTGATGCACTGGAGAGATTGGGCTCACCAAGCCAATTAAGGTTGCTCTATTTAGCAGAAGGTTGGGTATAAAAAAGGGAGCGAAAGCTCCTTTTTAATATATGTAACTCTATGTTTTGACGGGCTTTATTAGTTGGCTTCTGCTGAATCTAAAGAAGCTACCCACCTTAGAATCTCTGCTGTTGCCTCAATCAGATCTCCGGGGATGTATTGATCAAGTTGGCCATCGGCGTAAAGTGCCCGAGCTAGAGGAACCTTCTGCATAACCGGTACTCCTTCTTCCTGTGCGATTTTAATCATACGTTTTGCCATGGCATCGGTTTCTTTCAAAGTGATGATTGGAAGAGGGGTTTCTCCTTTTTTGTAGTAGAGACCGATGGCGATGTGGGTAGGGTTCGTTACTAATACGTTGGAACGCTTAACATTTTCACGTTGGTTAGATGCCTGAAGTTCTTGGTGTAATTGACGGCGTTTACTTTTGATTTCTGGACTACCTTCCATTTCTTTATATTCGCGCTTAACTTCGTCTTTAGTCATTTTCAGTTTCTTGGTGTGATCGTATTTTTGGTAAGCAAAATCAGCTGCAGCAATCACAATAAACCCGAAGGAAGAGATAATCATAAGCTGTTTAATCAACACGCCAGCTATGGTTGGAACGCAGTTTAGTCCACAGGTAGGGACTTGTAGCAATGTATTCAGGTTGCCGCGAAGGGTAACCCAAATAATGCATGAAAGCAGACTGACTTTAAGTATCGATTTAATAAATTCGATAACACTTTTGAGTGAAAAAATCCGCTTTGCCCCCTCGACAGGGTTCACTTTTTTGATTTCAGGTTTAACAGATTCTCCGGTAAACAGAAAACCAAATTGGCCCATGTTGGCGAAAACTGCAACGAGCGCTGCGACAAGAATGATTGGAGCCAAGAGGTAAGCCATTTCTTTAGCAATCGAGATGGCGACATCAAGCAACGCATCTTGAAAGCCTTGATAGGCCAGTTCACTGGGAAGTAGCAACAGGGCGGAAATGTGTTCAAGGTAATAATCTGAGAATGCAAACAGTACAGCAATGAGCACAAGTATCAGCGAGGAAGAGACGATTTCTTGGCTTTTGGCAACCTGGCCTTTTTGTCTCGCGTCACGAAGTTTTTTCGGGGTGGGTTGTTCAGTTTTTTCACCGCTCATATCTCAATCCTAGTGGCTTAGCCAAATGGGGTTTAGTAGTTCGACAAACAAGGTGATATTGGGGAACAGGTCTTGATAATGATCCATCATCAAAGCGAGATAAAAAATCAGTAAAACACTAGCAACGGCACTTTTAACTGGCATAGCGAGGAAGAATACGTTGAGCTGAGGGGCAAATCGGCTAATGAGTGCAAGCCCAAACTCTGATAAGAACATCGCTAATACTAATGGTGCAGACATCAAGACTCCAAGCCATAACATTTGCTGGAACTGTCCGTAAAAGAATGTTACCCAAGCGTCGGTTACCGTTGGAAAGAAATCAATAACGGGCCATGAGTTATAACTTTTGAAAATCGCATACATAAATGCGATATAGCCACCACCAGAAAAGAAGAGGGTGATGAGTGTTTGAGTCAACAAAACGGCTGTTGGTGTCGATTGTGACCCTAATGTAGGGTTAAACATTCCCGCCATCGCAGCACCGCGTTGGTTATCGATCAAGAAGCCACTAGCTTCTACGGCCCAAAATGGAATCGCTGCGATAAAGCCAATCAAAAGACCCAATAAGATCTCTTTGCCGAGGATAACCATAATCCATAGCCCATCAATCTCGGCAGGTAAGGCGTGCTGGTTTATGATTGGAAAAGTAAATAGCGCCAGTGAGCACAGGACACCATTGCGGACCATAGTGCCACCTAGCATCTGCTTGCTTAAAATAGGCAAAAAGATAAAACACGCCATCATTCGAGGTAGCGCTAAGCTGTAAACAAATAAAGCTTGATGGAGATCTTCGTAGTTCATCGTATCTGCGGAATCTTATCCATTGTAAGTGCGGCAAATGAATGCAGCTCCGCACCTAGCCATTGGGTAGTAACAAACAGAGTAATGATGACTGCGATCAGTTTGACGACAAATCCGAGAGTCTGCTCTTGGACCTGAGTCAGCGCTTGTATCAGTGAGACCAAAGTACCGACAAAGGCAGCAACTAAAATGGGAGGCAGCGATAGTACCAAGACAAGTGTTAGTGCTTGTGTCGTAAAGTGAATGATTTCTGAAGGGTTCATAGCTAGGTACCTTGTCAACCGTAACTCAACACGAGACCGTGAGTTAACTTGGTCCAGCCATCAAGTAGTACGAATAGCAGCAGTTTAAAAGGCAGCGAAATGGTCATCGGGGATACCATCATCATCCCCATTGCCAACAGAATGTTTGACACAATCAAATCGATGGCGATAAAGGGAAGATAAAGTAAAAAACCTATTTCAAAAGCCCGAGTTAGTTCACTGACGGTAAATGCAGGCAATAAGAGCAATAAGCTGTCAGATTCAAGTCGGTCGACGTACTTTTGCGGCCATAAAGTTCGCGCAGCATCGGTGAAAAATGCAGCTTCTGTCTCTCGAATATGTTTTTTTAAAAACTCGCGATAGGGCTGCATTCCACTTTCAATTAGTCCTTCAACACTTGCTGAATCCTCTAGAGAAATCTCGTTTGCCTTTACATAGTCATAGGTTTCGAAGCCAACGGGTGCCATGATGAAAATAGATAAAATGATCGCAAGACCATACAACGCCATGTTGGGCGGTATTTGCTGCACACCTAATGCATTTCGCAACAATGAAAAGACGACCGCAAGTTTGACGAAAGAGGTGGCCATCATTGCGATGAAAGGAATCAACGCCAGTAGCGCAAGGCTGACGATGAGATTGAGTTCGTCTGGCAGCTGAATCATGTTAAGCGTTCTCGCCGATGAAAATTTCTAATAAGCGAACACCGAGCTTATCGTTAACATTAACAAGCTCACATTGACCTATCACTTTGCCATTGGCTCTTAATGCCACTGGTTTGGTTATTGGTTGGTCTAACTCAAAAACATAGCCCGGTTGAAGCTGAGTAAGTTGATCTAAGGTTATCGTCTGCTGACCAACATCAAAAGTAAGATCAACTGGAAGTTGTTGATGTTCGGTAATTGGCTCTTGGTTATGTAAATCGTTCATAGTTGGTTCTTTTTCCAGTATTTGAATGGTTTGGTCTTCAAGTTTGCATCGCCATAGGTTTTTGCCTGATAGCTGAAAAACAACTTGCTGATCAGCTACATAGCAGTGGTCAAAAAAGACAACATCGCCTTGTTCAAGTGCAGTAAAGTCGCTCACCGCTAATTGAGTGGTGCCAAGGCACAACCAGATAGGCAGAGTGATTTGCTGATTGATCTTGGAGGATAGCGTTGGCAGAGCTTCGACGAGAACGTTGTTGCCTTGGCTCAGCCAAAGGCAAAGTGTATTGTTGTTGCCCTTGGCAGCCAACATCAAGGTTTGTTCTTGATTGCTTTCAATCGTAATGGGTTCCAACTTGCTTAGAACTGGAAGCTGCCCAAACTGCTGTTTTAACTCACGCGCATATGGCTCCAATTGAGCAGCCAGTAGCTCCAGCTGAAGCGAATCTGGTAGTGAGTCGAAAGAAGTCTCTTTAAGGATATCGCCTAGCCATTGCTGTAATTGCGCCGATGCCAAGTCGATGTGTAGAGTTTGACTACCAATTATCGCCGTAAGTCGATACCCTGAAAACTGCGGTTTTTCCGCGATAGTGATTGATAAGCTCCCTCCATTATCGCCATGGAAGTAACATTGCTTTGTGCAAAGGCGATTAATCAGTTCAACGCTTTCGGCTTCGATTTTAGGAAATGCAAGTTTCATCAGTTTTCCTCTGGCTGCCATTCATCATAAATGCTGCGCTGTTGCCGCGAATGCTGCTGGTCATGCTGTTGGTCTGCTTGTTCTGTGACGGTGATTTTAATTGGTTGATCTAAGTTAAGACGATTAAGTCTTTCGGATAATTCTTGGCGTGCCTGCTGGTTAATGACTGAAAGTGCGTTATCTTGACGGATGGTCACACTATAACCTTGGTTATCTAACTTAATTTGGATCTCTCCACCTTTTAGCTGACCGTCATTGAGAAGCAAGCGTACCTCTTTTGATGTGGTGGCATTCGGTAGTGATACTTGGATCTGCTCTACAAGCTGTTTGACGAGGTGAGACAGCTCGCGTTGAGTTGGCTGAGAAGCTTGATTGGTCATGCTTCTTAAAATGAGTTCTCCCTGAGTCATAGCATTAGAGGAGTGACTTTGCGTTGCTTCTGTTTTAGGCGTTGAATGTGTTTCTAGTAGCTCAAAAGGAATCTCTTTTACTTCAGCACTAGATGCTCCACGGCCTAGGGAAGAGAGATTTGATTCACCTTTACTAGTGGCCAGATAACCAGAGCTTCCCGCCATTGGATTTCTGTGATTTTTATCCTTTGGTGACAAATCGGAGTCTTGTCTTTGACTATTACTTTGAGCAAGTTGCAAGCTCACTCCTTGACTTGACGAGAGCTTGCTCTTATCGGCAGGAAGGCTTTCTACGGTATTCGTTTGTTCTGAATCTTTGTCGCTGGCTTTCTTTTTGCTTAGTTGTTTTTTGTCGGCCATTGCACTTTCGAAGCGAGATTGCAGGCGATTTGGGTCCTGCTCTAAAGCTTTTTGAGAGCGTGCTCTTTGAGGTGGATTTTGGGTCTGACTGTCAATGTTTTGCTTAATTTGCATTGTTCCCTCTACATTACCGCGACAGTGCGAAATTCTTCTTGTTCGAGTTCTTCTTGATGTTGTGCTAGCAGTTCTTTCTCTGCTTGCTCTTGTTCATATAGCTGAATAAATTTTTCGGTGGTTTTGTGTGCTTGTAAGGCCGCCTTTTTTTTGTCTTGTAAGAGTCGCTGCTCTTCTTCAAGTGCTTTCTTTGCTTCTGCCGATTTTTGCTTGAGTTCGGCCTCGCGTTCTCGTAACAGGGCAATTTCTTGTCTTAACGTTTCTAATTCCTTGAGCAAGACAGTGCTCTGTTTGGCTTTGGCAAAGCGCCGCTCTTCTTCTTGCTCGCGCCAGTGATGGTATTCTTTGACCGTTTGTTCTGCTTTCAACACGAACGCGGAAGCATGGGACACTCGGTATTCTTGCTGTTGGACTGCCTTATCGGCTTTGTCAGCACGAATTCTTTTGATGTGCAGAAGCTGAGCAATCATTGGTTAGCAATTCCTGTGAGTTGTTCAACCGCGCCAGTTAGGTCGCTCAGCTCATGAGTACCCTGACGAAGAAAAGTGCGGATGTCTTCGCTTTGAGCAATTGCCATATCTGCTCTAGGGTCAGTACCTTGTTGGTATTCACCAATCTTAATTAGCAACTCGACTTCCTCGTATTTTGCTAACATTTCACGCATATGAGCCGCAGATTCTTTGTGCGAGTCATCAACTATCTGGTTCATTACGCGACTTGCAGAGCGTAGTACGTCAATCGCGGGATAATGGTTGGTTGCTGCGAGCTTTCTAGACAGAATAATGTGTCCATCGAGTATTGAGCGAGTTTCATCGGCGACGGGCTCTGTCATGTCGTCACCCTCAACCAAAACAGTATAAAGAGCCGTAATAGAGCCTTTGTCTGATTGTCCGGCACGCTCCATCAACTTAGGCAATGCTGCAAAAACTGACGGTGGATAACCACGACGTGTAGGTGGTTCGCCAGCCGCTAAGCCAATCTCTCGTTGAGCACGTGCAAACCGAGTGACTGAATCCATAAGTAGAAGGACGCGCTTTCCTTGATCGCGAAAGTACTCGGCAATCGACGTCGCCACGAAAGCGGCTTTTGCACGCTCCATTGCAGGGCGATCAGATGTTGCAACGACCAGTACAGAACGGGCCATGCCTTCTTCACCAAGGTCATGTTCTATAAACTCTCGAACTTCCCGTCCGCGTTCACCAATAAGAGCAAGTACGGTGACATCGACATCTGCGGAGCGAATCAGTTTGGCAAGTAAGGTACTTTTACCACCACCGGCGGCGGCAAAAATACCCATACGTTGGCCTTCACCGCAGGTAAGTAGACCATCAATTGATCGGACACCTAACGATATTGGCTTTTCTATCAATTTGCGTTGCATCGGTGGTGGTGCATCTTGATAGACGGGATACCAGGATGTAGGTTCCTGCATTTGCCCACCATCAAACGGGCGGCCAAGCCCATCAAGAATCTTACCTAGCAAGTGTTCACCGACACCAACTTCGTGCATTTTCCCCAACGGACTTACTTCAGTGTTGGACGAAATACCAAACATGTTGCCAAGTGGGGTTAGCAGTGCGTGGTGTTGTTGGAAACCCACAACTTCGGCCAATAAAGACAAAGTTTGGTCAGGATTACGTAGTTCGCAAAGTTCACCCACGCGCACACCAGGGACCACGGCTTTGATGATCGTACCGGTTACTTGAGTAACACGACCCCGGATCTGGATCAGTCGTGTTTGCTTGATAGCTGATTGCTGAATATCGGTGATATAGGAAAACTGGTTCAAACTTAAATTTATGCACAATGATTGATGATTGCGAGAATAGGATTTAGGACGTTCTATTTATAGTGAGTATTAGTCGGGAGTTTTTAGAAAACTAAAAAAGGCCTAAAAAAACGCGTCTGATTTTGACAGCTTGGAATGCTGGTGCTCCATATAATCGCTCTATAAATTGGGAAAAATAGAGCGTGAGTGAATGAGTACGATCAATAATCAAGTCACTACAAATTCGAAATTTGATGCGTCCGCGAGAGTTAGCCAAGATAGTGCTCGCTCTGATATTGCTAGTAGCAAAGGTACCTATCGGGGGGAAACTGTCAGAGTGCATAACGCTACTCAATCGCTATTCGATGCGATGGAGGAGTTGACGTCACTGGGCTCAGAAAAGGCAGAAAAAGACCTTAGCAAGCGTAAAGTCAAAGACAGTGGTTCACGCGTCAATGAAGTTCATGAACTGGTCTCTGAGTATCTAAAGAAAGTTCCTGATTTAGAGAAAAACCAAAAAATAAAAGATCTTGCTGCCAAGATGGCTGGTGGCAATATTTCTACGATTGCGCAACTGCAAGCCTATCTAAATGGATTTTCAGAAGAGAAAAGTCACCAATACCTAGCGTTAAAAGCGGCAAAGGAATACCTCAAAGCGGGCCCAGATAATAAGCATCTGCTGGCGGTTATTGATCAAGCCTTATTGAAGATGGAGCAAAATCCAGACTCTTGGGGTCAGATCGATACCGAAATCCGCGTATCGCAATTTGCAGATGATTTTAGTCGTGAGCAAGAGTTTAGCAGCTTGCATCAGTTGAGAGGTTTCTATCGGGACACTGTACACAGCTATCAAGGCTTAGGAGCCGCATATCAGGATGTTGTTGAACGATTTGGCTCGCAGGAAGTATCGACAGCTGTGGAGTTCATGTTGCAAGGCATGAGTGCAGATTTGAGTGTTCAAGGTAGCACGATTGACTCTGTAAAACTGCAACTGCTGATGTCTGATATGCAGAAGCTAAAGACCTTAAACACGCTTCAGGACCAGGTGCGCGGTCTGTTCCAAATGTTTCAAACGCAAGGGATGAGCCATGGCCTATCAGGACTCTGACTTAATGGCTGACATCATCGCTTTGGTTGAACAGCGATGGGTGGGTGCTGAAGCGGTTTGGAAGTTAGCTGAGTCAATGAGCTTAAACTCGATTGAACAAAAAATAAGCTTCTTCCGTGAGTTACATAAGTTGGTTCGACATATACCTGTAGACGTGTTCGCAGACGATGAGCAAAGGCAAAACTTAATCCGTGCGGTGCAAACGGCACTTGATGAAGCTGTCGATAGAGAAGAAGAGGAAGCGTGGGAAGATGAATTGGATTGACTCGTCAGTGGATGATTTTTGTCGAGGGATGGGGTTAGATACGGTTGATTTTTCATCAACTGGTCGGGTGCAGCTGACATTCCAACTTAGCGGAACTCTCCACATAGAAAGACACCAAGACAACATATTTTTGATGCTTTCAAGAGGGATTTCATGGCATCAATCGAGCGAACTGATTAAAGGTGCATTAGCACTGTGCAATTTTGAGAATGGCTGGCCGTTTTCCGTTCGTACGGGATTGTTGGGAGAAGAAACTCTTGTATTCACGGCGCAAATTAATGGTGCGGAGGTAACAATACCATCTTTAGAACAAGCGTTTGCGTTACTGATTCGACTTCACAATGAAGTGGTTGAAAAATGAATAGTATAAGCACCTTAAATGTTGGGATTGAAGCATTTAGTCATCTCACAACCGAGCAAGCTGAACACGACTTTCCACAACGTTTCCAGCTATTGCCAGATGGCCAAGCGATAGCGACACACTTGGAACGTTTATATGATCTTCGCCCTTCAGACCAATACCTATTAAATCTAGCTAAGCCGAAGTTAACGCAATCTGACTTATTGAGGCCAGAAAAGTATCGTGAGCAATTTGATCAAACGTTAGACACTCTCAAGGCGTTGGCAAATCAAAGTGACTCCCAAACACTGACTTCAGCAGCAAGAACGCTAGAGAGTAGCCAATTAGATCAGCGCTATCTAACCATGGCTCTCAACCTACTAATTCAGGTCTAACGAGCAATGATAAGCAAAAAAGAATCAGAGCTTTTACTGGTGCATGCAGCGCTTCAAATTCAGTACCAACGACCAGAACAGGCGATGTCTTTGCTCGACGCACTGCTAGAGCTTAGCTCTGACAATTGGGAAGCAAAACGGCTGCTCGCTGTCGCCTGTCTACAAACAGGGCGCTATACCCGCTCGACCATGTTGTGTGAAGAATTATTACAAGGTGATCCAAAAGGCCATGAGCCGGGACTTTGGTTTTGCCTTAGTCAGGCCAGATGGAAACAGAATAATCAAGATGGGGCACGTCAGGCCCACAGACGTTACCTACAATCACTAAATAGTGAATCTAATGAATAAGTTGATTGATATATTAAATAAGGTCGGTCAGCGTAAAGATATTATGCTAGCAGTTATGTTGCTGGCGATAGTCTTTATGATGATTTTGCCTCTCCCTACTGGACTTGTAGATGTCCTGATTGGTGCGAACATGAGTATCGCTGTGGTGTTACTTATGCTGGCGATTTACATTACCACGCCGCTAGAGTTCTCCGCTTTTCCTGCCGTTCTTCTAATCACGACGCTGTTCCGTTTATCACTGTCTATTACCACCACACGCCTTATTCTTCTGCAAGCTGACGCAGGTCAAATTGTCTATACCTTTGGTAACTTCGTGGTGGGTGGCAACTTAGTTGTCGGTATTGTTGTTTTCCTAATCATCACCGTAGTTCAGTTTATGGTCATTACCAAAGGTTCTGAACGTGTTGCTGAGGTTAGCGCGAGATTCTCGCTTGATGCAATGCCTGGTAAGCAGATGAGTATCGATGGTGATATGCGCGCAGGGGTGATTGATGTCAATGAAGCTAGGCACCGCCGCTCTTTGATAGAGAAAGAAAGCCAGATGTATGGGTCGATGGACGGCGCAATGAAGTTCGTAAAAGGCGATTCAATTGCGGGGTTGATCATCATCGTAGTTAACATCCTTGGTGGTGTCATGATCGGGGTCACTCAGAAAGGCATGAGTGCATCTGAAGCGTTGGAATTATTTGCGATTCTAACGGTTGGAGATGGTCTCGTTTCACAGATCCCTGCGCTATTTATCGCCATTACTGCTGGTATCATCGTTACGCGAGTGTCTCATGAAGAGTCTTCAGATTTAGGCTCAGATATTGGTGGACAAGTGACGGCTCAACCAAGAGCCTTGCTCATTGGTGGTGTTCTTCTGATTCTATTCGCTTTGATTCCTGGTTTTCCGAAGATAACTTTCCTTGTTCTTGCAGCAGTGGTTGGGGGAGGGGGAATGTTTCTCTTTTACCAACAAAAAAAGCAAAACGAGACTGACACATCTGATCTATCTACATTTGTCGCTCAAGGTGCGGGTTCACCTGCTGCGATGCCACATAAGCCATCTCAGTCACGAGCGAGCAAAGGCAAGTTAACCGAACAAGAAGAGTTCGCCATGACAGTGCCTCTGCTTATTGATCTCGATTCAAGTCTGCAGGTGCACCTTGAGGCAGTGGCACTTAACGATGAGCTTGCAAGGGTTAGGCGCGCACTATACCTCGATCTTGGCGTTCCGTTCCCTGGTATCCACCTACGTTTTAACGAAGGAATGAGCAGTGGAGAATATTTAATTCAGCTACAGGAAGTACCTGTCGCTCGAGGTCGGATCGAGCAAGACAAATTACTTGTGACCGAGGGAGCAGAGCAGCTTGAGTTGCTCGGGATACCTTACGAAGAAGACGATGACTTCCTTCCTGGTGTCAAGACTATGTGGGTGGCAAATAGCCATCGGGCGAAGCTAGAGGCAAGTCATGTCGGTTTCTTAACTCCGGATAGAATCCTCACATTCCATTTATCACACGTGTTGAAAGACTACGCACAAGACTTTATTGGTATTCAGGAAACTCGTTACTTGCTTGAGCAAATGGAAGGCAGTTTTGGGGAGTTGGTTAAAGAAGCGCAGCGAATTGTACCTTTGCAAAAGATGACTGAAATCCTACAGCGTCTGGTTTCAGAGGATATATCTATTCGAAATCTAAGAGTTATTCTCGAAGCGATGGTTGAGTGGGGACAAAAAGAAAAAGATGTCGTTCAACTCACTGAATATATTCGTTCAAGTCTGAAGCGTTACATTTGCTACAAATACGCAAGTGGGCAAAACATGCTCCCAGCTTATCTGCTAGATCAAAGCCTTGAAGATACGATTCGCAATGGTATTAGACAAACATCAGCGGGCAGCTATTTGGCGCTAGACCCTTCGGTTACTCAGCAATTTGTCAGCGATGTAAAGCAGACTGTAGGTGATCTTAGCAGAATGCCTAACAAGCCAGTACTAGTTGTCTCCATGGATGTACGTCGATATGTCAGGAAGTTGATTGAATCAGACTACTACGAGTTGCCTGTGCTTTCATTCCAAGAGTTGACACAGCAAATCAACATTCAACCACTTGGTCGGGTTGGAATGTAATGGATAAGCTCATTTGCTCTCTACAAAACGCAGGGATAGAGACGACACCATATTACTGGCAACAAAGCAGTATCAAGCTCGGAGAACGCATTGAATTCGATGGAATGGAGCTTGTATTTCGTGTTGAAGAGGGCGAAATAGTTATTGTTCTGCTTAGAAGAACCAGCGCCAACCAAGGACTTCGAAACCCATTTTCCTGCCTGTTTATGCTTGCTGAACATGCGGTTAGGCTCTACCCAGCAGACTGGATCATTCGAGGTAATGTCGATGTGTTACGTGGAAGTAACATGAGTAACCAACGACTTGCGCAATTTTATCTAACGGCTTGTGGTGCCAGCCATGATGCAGAAGAAGACTGGTATTTGCTGCGTTTAGCTGACTATAGACCGTTGAAAAATAGGAAAAAGTAAAAAGTCTCGGCTGTTACTGACAGCGCGCGACGTTTTACTGCCTTTATGATGGAAAACAAGATGAAACAACCCTTTACCGACACGATAGACCAAGCCGAACTAGCGATCCAAAGTGCTGGAGATCGTAGTGATGTATTTAACGAACTGTTGGAAGGGCTTGGGGTCGGGCCAGTAGCCGGTGAAATCCTGCTGGGAAGGATCAATGCCTCTCCACAAACCATGAAAAATGCAGAGCAGGAACTGGTAGAAGAGGTGATGCGCAGGCGTCAGCAGTTGAACGCTGTTCAGGCGCCGGGTGAAAAAGGCAAAAGAAGAAAACGTCCGGCCATGATGCGCGGAATGGTGATTTAAGGTTTTTTGATATGACAGATATGTTAAAAATTACGGGTTCTAATACCGGTGCTTCAACCGATGCACAGAGCAATGAAGCGCCGAAAACCTCGGTAAATTTTGAGAGTGAATTAAAAGGCCAGCTTTCCGGCGAACAGTTTGCTTTAGTGCAGCCATTTATTGGCCGGCTTCCCCCAATTAAGGGAAAAACGCCGGAAGAAACCGCGACCCTGTACGCCGCAGCCGTTAAGAACCTAGCCGATAAACAGGCTGCAGTTTCAGGTAATACAGGCAGCGCACTGACTCAGTGGGTTAATTCACTGCAGGGCATGAGCAGGGTTACCAGCAGCGATCCGCTTGATCAGTCTAACCAGGTTTTGTCGAACCAGTTTCAGGACTGGTTCAGTAAGCAACTGACCAGCCAGCTGGACTCATTCTTGCCAACTGGTGTTGTCAGTCAGTTTAAGCTTGTGTTGGGCTCGACGGTCAGTCAGGCGGACCAGATTGGCGGCCTGACCGCAGCAGATCTGCAAATCAAAACTGGTGAGGTCAGTACTTTCATAACCCAGTTAAAGGACCACTTAAACAGCGACCTCCGGATACGTAATGATTCTCTCCCTTTTCTGCGCTCTGCATTTGGCAGTCTGGCTAACCGAAGCCTTACTTTATCAGAGATAAAAGATTCAGAGTTTTTGCTGAAAGCGGACAGGTTCTCTCAAAAAGTATCTGAGCAACTGGTTAAACAGTTTAAGGATGCTGGTGTCACTCTCAGTAAGGATGATGCCGATAAGATCGCCGCGAAAATCAAGTGGACACCGGGTATGTCCGAAACACAGCTGGAGACAGCTGTTAAAAAGATGGTGACTCAGCTTAAGGGGCAGTTTGATACAGCTTATGAAGCAAATGCTTCCACCAGGCTTAAAGCGGTTATCGATGCAGAAGTGACCCGGCTTGGAAAAACGGATAGTAAAGCAGAATCCCTGTCAGATTTTTTTGCCAATATAGCGGTCAGCCTAACTCATTCACGGATCGACGTTTTTTATAACGACGACGAAATCCATAGCGATCAGAAAACTCAGATAAATGCTGATCAGGTTACAGGTGTTAAAGATCATGTGGAGCGCGATATTCGCGACTTGTTTGAAAAGATGATGCGCGGGGAACCTGTCGAGCCAGCGTTTAAAGACCGTTACGCAGCTATGGTGGACAACCTGAATACGCTGACTGCCCGTCTTCGAAGAGTTACCTCGGAAGAGCTTGCCAGGAAAGAGATCAATGCCGGGCATTCAATGACTGCCCGTGACCTGCTGTCCGTCGTTGACGCCAGCATAGCAAACCGGTTTGACGAGCAGGTTCTGTTTTCCCTGAACGAGCGCCGCGTTAACCGTCTGGAAAAGCGGGACAGTCAAAAGGCAGAACTTCAGTCTTATACCGGTAGACTGAAAATATATGGTGAAGTGCAGTCTCTGATACACACCAAGCAGAGTGGCAGTGGCACTTATGGTCAAAGTTATAACCCTAAAGATTACACATTTAGTCGTGAAGACTTTAACTACAGCACAGACGAAGAGTTCTATAACTCACCGGAGTTCAAACATCTGACCAAGGTATACTTGTCAGAAAATACAGTTGCCATAAGCGGCGAATGGCAGGATATAAATAATACCTGGATCGACTGGAATAAGTTACATGAAGACAGAAGGGCAGGTCTGATTAGTATGGATGAAGTGTCCTGGGCACAAGGTCATTCCGGAAAAACCCGGTTTCATTGCACCAGGGAATATGTAGATAAATACATCAAACCGGAATATCGGGATGACGTTACAGTGAATAGTATTTCGGGGGCTCGTCGCAGCGAAGTCAAAGTAACGCATTTGATGTTCTTAAAATATGAAGGTGTTGATGCTGCAGGCACACCTTATCAGGATGGCGAAAAGGTGAAAAAGCTATCGAACTTTTCCAGCTCCATCAGTGATAAATCAAAATTACTTAATGATGAAGTCCAGATTAAAACCACAGAACTGAACGACACCAGCTCGCAGTACAACTCTACTGTTGAAGCGATAAATAAGTTCGTTCAGAAATACCACAGCATTTTAGAACAAATCCTACGAGCCATTTAAGGATAGAGACCATGACCAAAGAAAACGCAACAATCGATCCATCAGAAATGCAGGCTGAAGAGCTGATGTCCTTCCTAGAAGAAGGCGGTACCCTGAAAATGCTGCACGATGTGTCTGCTGACACCATCGAGCATATCTACGCAGTGGGCTATAACTTTTTCCAGTCTGGAAAAATAGGACAGGCAGCGAAAGTATTTCAACTGCTGAGCATGCTGGATCATTACCAGGCCCGTTTCTTTATCGGTCTGGGAGCGGCTCGTCAGGAACTGGGTGAATATCTGGAGGCGATTGACGCCTACAGTTATGCAGCACTGGTGGATATTAATGATCCGCGTCCGCCTTTCCATTCGGCTGAGTGTCACTTAAAGCTCGAGCAACTGACCGAAGCGGAAAGCGGGTTCTATAGTGCAAAGGAGATGTCTGCCGGGGAATTAAACTATGCAGACCTGCATAAACGTGCAGACATCATGTTGGAAGCGGTGAGAAATAAAAGGAGTAACTAGAATATGAGTTCTATTGCACTTGACCGCGCCCAGGGCCAGGTTTATACCCAGAGCCCTGATGAAAATACGCTGGAGAAAACCCAGCAAAAAGGTACCGGACAGCCAGCTGTTACGGTAGAAAATGTTCAAAGCAAAGCGTCTGACATGCTCAATACCGGTAAAGTGCCGGTACAACTGGATGCGCCAAATCCGGTTGTGAGTGATGTAGTGACAGAGAAGACCATGCAGGAAATGGCGCAGCTTCAGAAGTTGATTGGAGCATTTGCCAGTAGCTTCTCCGGAATTCACTCAGCTTTTGCAGAAGCGATCGCTCCTCTGGCGGTGAAGATCATCTCTGGCTCAGGTGATGACTTTGAAGTCGAGCTGGCTGCGATGACTGAGAAGCTGAAGACTGCGCAAAGTAACCTCAAAATCGATGAGGTGAAGGTAGCTAAAGCCAAGCATAAGCAGGAGATGGCGGAGAACCAGGAGAAGATCAAAGAATCTGAAGCTGCAGCTAAAGAAGCTCAGAAGTCGGGTTTGGCGGCGAAGATCTTTGGCTGGATCAGCGCAGTCGTTTCGATTGTTGTTGGTGCGATTATGGTAGCGACCGGCGTTGGCGCGGCGGCGGGTGCTCTGATGATCGCCGGTGGTGTCATGGGGGCAGTCAGTATGGCGCTCCAGGAGCCAGCGGTACAGGATGCCCTGAAAGAGATGGGCGTTAATGTTGATGTGCTGAACAAGGTCGTAATGGCACTGGAAATTGCCGTTGCGGTAATTGGCGCGATTGTTACCTTTGGTGGTGCTGCTGCCAGTGGTATTGCTAAGTTGGCTTCGAAAGCTGGTGAACAGGCAGCTAAACTGGGTGTTAAGCTAGGTCAGAAGGCGGCTGGAGAGGCTGCGAAAGTGGTGCTGAAGCAGGTTTCTGGTAAGGCTAAAGATGTGGCAAATCTGATGAAAACGACCTTTGAAACTGGGGCTAAAGCGGCGTCTACAACGGCGAAAGCAGCTCGTCTTGGTGCGGAAACAGTCGATCTGACGGTAAATGTGGGCAAAGGTTTCACAGACATGGCGAATGGACTGAAACAGCAGGAAGTCACTGAGATTCAGTCTGAGCTGACCGATATGAGGGCCAAGATGACCCTGAGTCAGGCGGTGATAGACAAGCTCAAAGAAGAGGTTGAGAAGATCATGCAGGGATTCCAGGAGCTGATGGAACAGATCATGCAGATGATCCAGGCCAAAGGCGAAACCATGCAAACAGTACTTAACCGTCCTGCGACGGTGTAAGGGGCAAATATGGTAGAAAAAGTAACAAACAGAAACCCGGCTGAACTGTATGGCCTGGGTGGTGACTTTAAAGTCGCTGACAAAGAGAAGCCGGCACCGACCAGAACAGAGGCGGCTGAGCTTAAAGCAATGGGCGAAAAACGCGCAAGCGGTCCGCAGCACTACCAGCTGGAAGGACCACAAGCGCCGGCAGCCGGAAGCCAGGCAGGTACGGTTGCAAAGTTGATGGATGTGCTGGCACCTACGCTGAACCTGATGATGGAGACCATGAACAAAGCCATCAGCGGCGAGAAAGCTGATGCTAAGTCTGAGTCTGTGTCTCAGGCGCTGACTCTGCTGACTCTTCTGTATCAGGTATCCAAGCTGAGCCGTCAGCAGCAGGTCACTCAACGTCAAATTGCAGTTGAAGCTAATGTTTCCAGTCTGAAGAGTCAGGCGGCAGAGCTTAACAACTCGGCGAAAGCCCTGATGGCGATGGCCATTGTCTCGGGCATTATGGCAGGTTTTACGGCTATTATGGGTGCGGTGGGTACGGTTAAAGCAGGTAAGCGAATCAACAATGAATCTGCAGGTAATAAAGCGTTTAAAAACCAGCAGGCGAACCTTGATTCCAAAATGGCTGAGATTAAGGACACCAAAGGTTTTACCGGAGCAAAAGCCAAGCGTGGTGAGATGCATAAGGAAGCCAATGCGATGCGTCGCGGCATGGATGACATTAAGGCAGACACCACCAGGCAGGGTCGTAAATTCGATAAGCAGATGAGCAAGAACCAGGGCTTAAATGCCGTACTTCAGGCTCTGGGCCAGATGGCAAACTCTGTCGGTAATCAGAAGCAGACTGAAGCTCAGGCTCGTGGTAAGGAAGATGAGATCCAGGCGACCCGTGCTCAGGCAGCCAAACAGAAAGCCGATGAAAATATTGGTTTTCAGGATGGCATGCTGAAAGAGCTGCGTGATATGTTCCGCTCAATCTCTGACAGCGAAAACCAGGCATGGCGGGCTTCGGCTCCAACGGTTTAACTTAAAATCGTTCTAACCTCAAGGCGCTACATTGTGGCGCCTTTTTTTGTAAATTTTCTTATTGGTTATGTACAAAAAAAAAGCAAAGCCAGAGTGACTTTGCTTAGATTCCTAATGGTTCTTTGTTAGTGAACGACGATTACACTCGGAATGCAGCTGGGCTAAAATTAGACTTCTCTTTGGCTTCTGGTTCAGCCAACTCTTGTAAGTCACTTTGCACTTGATCGAAATATTGGCTAAGAACCTCAAGTTGCTGATAGAGGCTATGACGGTCAGCCTGTACCAGAGATTGATGGTTCCAGAGGATCACGTTATTGCTGTTGCTATCAAAGCCAATGACAGGCTTTTTCTCTTCTTGGCTGAACATACCAATCTCGAGCAGCGATTTCGCATTGTCAGAGGTTAACTCACCAAGATTGCTGAACATAAGTAACCGTCCGGAAGGGTGTTCTGTAATGTGGCATTCCTGCTCTCCTACCTTAAAGCTGACAACGGTATCAATGTTACCTGAAAGTGTCAGGTTTAACTCCTGACATAGTATTTCAATTGCCTGAGTGTATTGTTGACTCATTCGTTACTCTTATGTTGGTCTGAAAATCTGACGGCAGTACAACAAAAAGCGTCTGGCCCAACTATCAGTATCGGCAGGAAGTTTTTATATTGTTTGGTGTGAGTGAATGAGATAGCTGACTGGTATTTGTCAGTTATATATTTCCGACTGATCCTGATATTTTCTCCTGCTGCTAGATCCTAAACTGCTCCATGTGTTAAACAATAAAGAAAAGCAGTATGACTCATTTAAACGCAACTCACTCTAGCGCAACACAGGTTGCCAGTATTTCCAATCATCAGACAGAGCTGTCAACTCAGGCTGGCGCACTTGGTGATAAACCAGTCACTTCAATTGCAACACCAAAAGATGCTCAGCAGTTAGCAGAAAGGACCGAGAGTAGCCCGAGAACGTCGCTAAAAGACAAAGTAATTAGTTGGTTGAGCAATGCGGCAAACGCCATTAAGGGGTTGTTTACAGCAAAAGATAAGCCTGTCTCAAGTATGACTCCGACAGGTCAAACACAGCAGCTATCTCGTGAAGAAATGGGTAAGGTAGCCCTAAAAGAGTCTCTAAATGGTCTAACTCAGTTGGATACTTTATCGAGCCTTGATGGAGAATCACTGAAGCAGCAACATAGAGAGCTTGCGACAAACAATGGTGCTCTGCGCTCAACAGTTACAGCACTTCAGACAATCAAACTGTTCGGTACAGAAGCCCAGAAATCGGCGGCAATCAATATATTAAGCGATACGGTGGGTGGCCAGCCTTTCCAGCAGTGGGCGACAACAGGCAGTGGCGAGGCTAAAGATGCTGCAACGTTTTTGAACGATGCCTCATCTGAGGAACTACAAGCAGCTAGCGACAAGATCAATCAACTCTCCGTGCAAATCAGCAAGCTGAAAGGTGAATTGATTGATTATTTACAGCCTCAGCAGACTGCTTCGGCAAGTGAAGAGAAGCCCGCGAATTCAGTTGAATCTCGTTATGAAGCGGATAACGATTTTGGGATTGGAGGTGGCCGCTCTGCTAAAGATAGCAGTGTTAAAACTGCATTGGATGCAGTTAGCTTCCTAGCTACGAGAGTAGCACCAAGTACAACCCCAACATTGTCTAGTGAATCGATTAATGCACTGCAAGATGCAATCGCCGACGGGACAGTCACCTTTAGTATGATACAACAGGACGTTCTTAATAAAGGCGACTTAGCCATGATCCGGGAGCTGGCACTTTCAACAGTTTCAAACCAAGAAGCATCATATACTGGCGAACTAGGCTCAATTGTAGACTCGTTAAATCATAGTCGGTCAAATGTAGGAACCGTAATGCAAGGTGTTCAGGGCTTTATTGATATGTCAGCTTCTCAGTGGCACGCAAAAACAGCGGATAAGCAGGAAGACACTATTGACGCCAACGCTCACGCTAAGTTTGACAGAGAGTTGATGAAATCAAGCTTTGATGGCATGTCGCAAAGCGATCTTAAGCAGGCTTTAGCTCAATTAGAAGGCGATTTTGGTCAGAATCTGAGGGGCATTATGGGCTTAGTTGCCGAAAAAGTACCAGTTTCTGATGATGCACAGGAATATCCGGTGCTGATCTCTAGTGCGATGCGCTATGGCAATGTTATCGAAGGATTGATTACTGCTCTAAAGGAAAAGTTAGGTGAGCCGACCGATACTCGCTTTGCTGATGCACCAATGATTAGCGACCTTTCTGAGCTGACTGCTTTTGAGAAAGCTGCGCTGTTAAGGGTGGGAATTACGGAAGAGATGATGGCTTAACCCACGTCTACATGCTTTGTTTACACTAAAAAGATGCCCTTCGATGAGAAGGGCTTTTTTGTCTTAGGGTTATAATGCATTTCAGCCATTAATGATTTACAAGAGTCAACCCACTAGGCAGAGCGTCGCCAAATACGCGCTTAGATTCGCTTTCTGATAGCTCTTTCACCTCTTCTACCAAGCTAACCCAGGATTCAGGCACCTTGCTTTGTTTTAGCTTAGCGAGAACTTGTTTTCTATAGTCATCAGAAATATCAAACAGACGATCACCTGTTTTTCGACAGATCATGACCGCGGCAAAAGCAATCATTGGTTCTTTTTGCCAGTTTTGCTCGAGTAATTTAGGTAGCCATTGTTCTGCTTGTTCACGAGGGATCACGCTGTGCTGACTGCCATACAGTGGAGTACGTGAAGCAAGCCTACCTAACGCCCACCAATGTGCTTGTTCGAACTGGTTATGGTTAATGGCTTTACTTATACACCAAGAAGCGAGAAGTACCTTATCTTCTATTTCAAGATGCTCCAATGAGGCGGCAAGTCTGACCATAGATTCGTAACCCATATCTTGCGCCGCTTTGGCTGACTGAGGGTTTTTCATCGCACCAGGGTGAAGATACTTAGCAATATCGGCAAGGATGCTCTCTTGCTGTTCTTGACTTAGTCCCCCAGCAATTCGGCGCCAGAAGACCCACCAGTCGGTCCAACCTTGATGATTTTTAAACTGAATCCCCTGTTGGTAGAGCCCCCAAACTTGCTCGATACGCCATGAATCAGTAGCATCGCCAAAACCAGGACGCAGCGAGAAGCCAGCCAAACGTAACCAGTTCTTTTCGTGCGGTTCAGAGCGACGACGACGTTTGCGTCCGAGTGCAAAAACATCAAACAGCTGACGTAAAGTAGAAAAATCCCACTCATCACGTTTACCCAGTTTCCGTTCGAGATCTTTGGCAAGGGTTTTGATTTCTTTAGAATCCGCGCTTTTCTTATTGCCACTGTAGATACGAGAAATCAGCTCTTGACATTCGGGCAGGCGAGGGTGAAGACTCTCTTCAACTTGCTCTTCTGCTTGTTGGTTACGAACTTCGAATTCTAATTCCCAACGCTTTGTGTCGTCTTCGACATGGACACACTCCATTTTCAGCGTGCCGACTTCGGTTAGCTGACAGGCGAGCTGAACTTCAACTCGCTCTTTCTGGTTGGCTTGCAGCTCGATTCCTTCACCTTCCAGTGTCGAGATGTAAGGGGGTAGCGGCGCGAATAGGTCTGGGTCAATATCAACCATGACGCCATTTTGAATGGCTGTGTTGTTGGACAGCGTGTCGTGTGTCGTTGTTAGAAGGTTAAAACGAACAGGTTCGCCCAAGGTTAATGAGAATCGGCGACCACTAAGTCTAATCTCGTGCCCTTCCTCGGTCCCTTTTGATAGCAAACAGAGTGCCTTGCCCATTTTGTTCTTTTCTTGAAGATGTAAGAAGTAAGAACGTGCTGCGCCACCACCGATTTTAAGTTGCGCACCTCGGCGAGCCTTACTAAAAGCGACAGCGCCAAGTGCGACTGACCAATCCGGATGAGGGTTATCGAGCACCGTGACATCGTCACCACGCCAGTTGCCAAGCAATTGGGTAACACGCTGAGTGACAAGGTCACTATTGAACACACCACCGTTGAGCAGGATGCCTGCAGGGATAGCGGGTTTGTAGGGGTCGTCTTGCTTGAGCGCTGCCATTGAAACTTGCTGATGTTGGCTCAAAAACTCTGCAACATGCTTACTGACCGCAGGATCGGCGACGTAAGGCAGACCGAACTCAACGACAGCACTGCGTCTTTTATCTGGGGTGTCAGTAAAATCAGACAATGGGAAGAATCCATCTAGAGCAATTTGATGAACTTCTTGCTTTGAAAGGCCGATACTCTTCGTCCCGCCAAGAAGTTTTGAACCGCTGCCGAGCATAGTGATCTTTACTTCTTCAGGCGCGTTGCTAGAAAGTAGATTTTCTTTTGCCTTGCGCGTTTGCTGAATCAGTTTGGTTAAGCTAGCTGCATTGAGCTTTTTACTTTGATTGAAGCGCTGCTCTGACAGATGTGCTAAAGCAAGGTCGAGATTATCACCACCGAGCATTAAGTGATCACCAACGCCGATGCGATCCAAAGAGAGCTCACCTTGATCGAACTTAGCTTCAATCAAACTTAAATCAGTTGTACCACCACCGATATCACAGACAAGAATTAACGGAAGGTCTTTTAGCTCTTCTGCTGCACTTTGCTGGTGGCGCGCATACCAGTCGTAGCAAACCGCTTGTGGCTCTTCGAGAAGCACAATTTTATTTAATCCTACGAGCTGCGCGGCTTCAAGGGTAAGTTTGCGCGCTGTTTCGTCGAATGAAGCAGGAACCGTCACCACCACTTCTTGGTCTTCGAGTTTATTGCTTGGATTGCGATAGTTCCAAGCAAGTCGAATGTGGTTCAGGTAGCTTGCGCTGGCGATAACAGGCGAGACTTTATCGACATCCGTTGCTCCTGCCCAAGGCAAAATGTCGGAGCTTCGATCCACCGCTTGGTGCGAGAGCCAGCTTTTGGCACTAGAAACTTGCCGACCTTCCACTTTGGCACCGAGCTCTCGCGCCCATTCGCCAACAATCACTTGGCTAATGTCACCCAAGACAGGTTCATTATCCCATGGCAGTGTTAAGTCTGATGGGGAGACTTGACCTGCCGCTGGGTGATAACGGAAAGAGGGTAGCAATGGCTTGCGCACGACTTCACCCGGGCCAATTAACTGGTCTATTTCAAATAGGGAAACGGCAGAGTTTTGTAGGTCGTCGGTGATTTCACAGAATGCGACAACCGTGTTGGTTGTACCTAAATCAATACCGACTAAGAATCGAGGAGATGCCATAGATAACCTTATTTGCGGACAACTTAAAACAACGGCACCCAGAGGTGCCGTTAATCGTTATGCTTGTTCTGAGTTCGAGCTTGCGTCTTCGCGGACATCAAATTCAACATGCCACTTCTGCCCATTGTCAGCAGCGATAGCTTCAAGATACAAAGTACCGAGTTCAGTGACGCGTGAGGCAAGAGTCACCGGAACGACTTCACCTTCACGGCGCCCTTCAGAGACAGGCAGCGTGACTTGAATCTCAGGCAGTTCGTCTAGCTCTTCAGGAGCCCAATGGTCTAGGTGAGTACCAGCGATGTCGTCACGACGAACGGTAGAACCAAAGAACTGGAAGTTAACCGGTTGACCAATGATAAGCCCAAACTCTTGGCTTGGAACATCAGCGCTGGATCCTTCTTCCATGCCAAATGGAGCCACACACAGTGCTTCCATCGGTGGAGCCATCCCTGGAATTGCTGGCATAGCGCTTTCAATACCTACATAATAGCTAGACGCGACACCACCGCGAATTCGAACGCCTTCTCCTCGGCGAACGCTGCCGTAGTATGAAGCTCCGCTAGCCACTGCCAGATCGAGGTCAACACCAGTCAAACGCTTCGCCATTTCGCTATCTGCATCAATCAACCATTCGTTGAGCGTTTCTTCGAGACGATTAGCAAGAAGCGTAGATTTTAGGACGCCACCGTTAAACAAAATCGCAGTCGGTTTGATGAAGTCACAAGATTGAGCGGTTTCACCACTTGGCATGCCTGGCATATTGGCAAATGGGTTGTACTCTTGTTCAATTTCAGAACCAGAAAGTGCGTTGGCTTGTTTAGTCAAGAAAGCAGCAATATGGCGAGTAATACCTGCGTCTTGCGCGTAAGGTAGGCCCATTTGAGTCAGTGCGCCACGGTTACGCTGAACGGGATGCTCGCTAACAGCAACTTTAGGGAAGAATCCATCAACAAGTGTCTGCTGTACTTCTTGCTGAGTTAGTTCTGTTTTAAGCGTCGCACCTAGTAGCTTAGAACCACGGCTAGGTACAACGATAGGCACTGATTGAAGCTCACTATCGTTTAGTAGGGCTTCTTTTGCATCACGACATGCATGAGTCATTGCCTGAACTTGCCAAGGCTGAAGCTCTTTGCCTTCTTGAGCTAGCTTCATCTTGAGACGATAAGCCAGCGCAAGGTCCATATTGTCGCCACCCAGTAGAATGTGTTCACCGACAGCGATACGATTCAGCGTTAGGTTACCTTCTTCTTCCGTCACCTCAACAAGAGAAAGGTCAGTTGTACCCCCTCCGATATCGACAACAAGAACAATATCGCCAATAGAGACTTCATCGCGCCATTTGTCGTTACTATTATCAATCCAGTTGTAGAGTGCAGCTTGTGGCTCTTCAAGTAGCGTTAGGTGAACAAAGCCCACATTACGCGCAGCTTCAGCGGTTAGATCGCGTGCGGCAGGATCGAACGATGCAGGAACAGTAATAGTAACGTCTTGATCGGCTAACGGGTTATTTGGGTTGGTATGATCCCAAGCTTGCTTTAGGTGCTCTAAATAAAGTTCAGTGGTACGTAGTGGTGACACCTTCTCAACTTCTTCAGGGCTACCAGCAGGAAGAAACGCATCACGACGATTTACGCCACCATGACATAACCAAGATTTAGCACTGGCAATTAAGCGAATTGGTGTTTTGGCACCAAGGTTGCGAGCAATAGCACCCACCAAAGCCGTTGGTTCAGATGACCAAGGCAACACTCGTGATGCAGGGTTCATCTCGTGTTCGTGTGGTTGGTATAGGAACGAGCCTAACTGGCTACGAGTTTCAACCGTACCTGGTGCAGTCAACTGAGGAACCGCCATCACTTCAACACGGGCATCTTCAACGTGAGTGTCGACATAGGACAACACGCAGTGAGTAGTACCTAAGTCGATACCGACACTGAACTTTGGTGCATTGGATTCGGTGTGTTGCTGTTGGTTATTTTGATGTTCCATTATAGCTCAACCTCAGCAGGAGCAATGATAGATGCATCGTAGTTTTCAGCGAGTTTAGGTAAGTCCATCGCGCTCGCTTTCCAACCTTTGTGAACCAGTGTGCCATTGAATGGTGCGTTACCTGTAACGTTGCCTGTAAGGCGAACTTGTTGTGGGTTAAAACCATCTTCAATTGTGATACGAGTTTCTTCGTCTTCATTGCGAATATGCTCTAGCGTTACGTAGTCACTCAGTACCTTTTTACCACCAGTGTGGATAACGCGAGCAGCTGCGCCAACTTCTTCATCAGAGAAGGTAGTCAGGTCTTCCTTCAGGAAATCAACAAGGCGAGCTTCTTGCTGCATGATCGACAGAAATTGCATTGCGGAATCGGTAGATGCAGTTGCCAGCTTTGATTCAACTTCAACCACTCTTTCGATGACTTTTTCAACTTCGACCACTTTTTCTACTTCAATGATCTTTTCGACTGGTTTTTCTACTTCAACGATTTTCTCAACTGGTTTCTCTACCACTTTCTCAATCACTGTAGATTTGCGAGAAACCGCGATAAGTAGCAGCAATACACTTGAAGCAGCAAGGCCTGCGTGAAGCATATCGAACGTTTGAGGGATCATTTGTAAATCGAACGTCATGACAATTCTCTTAATGTTTAAGTGTAAGGAGAGATTGGCTCAATCTCTGCTTGGGCTCAGATGGCGGTATGAGCCTATTTGTACTGATAAATTGGGGCAGATATTAGCATAATCAAGTCACCATTCTGCTACTAAAAGCGCTTTAATCCGATGCTATAAAGCTTAAGTGATGGGTTTTTATTCGATTATTTACTCAAAAAGAGGCATACCGCACGGAACTTGAATAGTTTCATATGTAATCGACAATCTCGCTTTATGTAACTAAATGGATAACGCTAGAATGTCGCGTTTATTTTTCTGTGTCGTTTTACAAAATGCTTTATGCAACAATTGACTAAAAAGAAGTATTTATATCCGTTTTTTGCATTCATTTTCACCTTGATCGTGACCTTGTACGCAGTCTATTTTGTCTATCAATCTCAGTTTAATTACACGGTGTCATTGGTCGATAAACTCGCTGATCAACAAGCGGAAAACCTTCAGCAGGTTGTCGAGAGTGACCTGCAATTTATCGGAGCTGGCGCCAATTTTTTTCATGCTACTCAGCCCGAGGACTGGCATCGATTCCCAGTATTTGCCGATCAGATTGTTTCTGCTTCACAAACACTTATCGCGCTGCAATGGATGCCGCGCATTGAACAAAATCAAATCGTTAGCCATATTCAAAAGGTTAAGCGAACATACCCGTTTTATGAGATCTATACAGTACCCAAGGATGGACCAAAGACTCTTGGCTACATTATGCCAAACAATGAGCCAATCTATCCTGCATCCGATGTGTATCCCCGAAATCAGGCCAATTTCAATGCGTTAGGCTATTACTCGTCTCGGCTGCGTTTTCAACTGGTCCTAGATGGAATCCGTGAAACTGGGCTGCCTAGTGTTTCTGACAAAATTCGATTACTGCAAGATGGGCTCGATAGGAGTCTCGAAAAATCGGGGCTATTGGTTTATCACCCAGTGTTTAGCGCTGAAAACAGCGAAGAGTTGGTGGGAGTCGTGATAGGTGTTATCCGCTCGACCAGATATTTTGAGTCTATTGTTGTACGCACCGCCACAGAACAAGATTTGTTAGTAAAGGTTACCGATATAGGGTTTGACGCGGAAGACGACCCGATCTTATATGAAAGTATCAACTGGGACATGACAAGCGGTATTGAGATTACTAAACGCGTTGTGTTACCTAATCGTGAGTGGATTGTTGATTTCAAACTCGATAAAAAAACGACTGACAATGACCGCATCGTGCTGATCGGAATTTTAATAGCAGGAACTGTTATTGCTTGCCTTTCGAGTTACATTGTTTTGCTGTTGGTTCGCGATCAAGAGCACCTAGAAGTACTGCTTGATGAGCGCACTAAAGAGCTTCAGTTCTTAGTCGATCACGATACGCTAACAGGGATATACAACCGCCGAGCGTTTAGTCGTTACCTTACTGACAAAGTCAGTGGTCAAGAATCCTTTGCGTTAGCTGGGTTTGACATTGATAACTTCAAACTGATTAATGACCATTACGGCCATGTAGCTGGTGATGAAATGTTGTGTCATGTGGCTAAAACAGTACAAAGCAATCTTGAACCTAGTGACGTTTTTGTCCGCATGGGTGGCGACGAATTTTGCATTATCTCTCATATTACTGATCGCTACGAACTGTTTAACTATCTAGATAGAGTTGGTTGCGCAGTGGCGACCTCGGCGTATGAGTTTGATGGGAAGATGATCAAATGCTCGTTGAGTATTGGTGCCGCGATACGTCGTATGGAGAACGAAGAAGATATAATGCAAGCCTCTGATGCTCAACTGTATAAGAGTAAGCAAGCGGGTCGAAACTGTGTCTCGATTGCAGAATAACTAGCCAATTGGCGTGCTGACATTCGAGTTTTTGATTATTCTGATGTAGAATTTTGCGCTTTCAGATTATTTTGAACAAAGGCGAACCATGAACCATAACCGTGTAGTTTGTTTCGATTTAGAAATGTGCTGTTGGAATGAAAACGGTGTCGGTACAACTGGCGAAATCATCGAAGTCGGGCTTGCAGAGATTGACCTAATTAAAGGGGAAATCGTTAAGCGTGCTCAGTATTACGTTAAACCCGACACAGATGAAGTCTCGCTGTTTTGTTCTCAGCTAACTGGTATTACACCGCGCAAGGTTGAAAAACAAGGTCGACCACTAGAAGACGTTCTCAAATCTATGGTGAAAAACTTTGGTGGCGCAAACAAGATTTATGCTGCTTGGGGTCGTGATGACAAAGTATTAAGGCAGGAATGTTTGAATAAGGGCATCAATATGCCATTTAATGAGTTTATCAACTTAGCAACCTTGTTCCGAATTCAAAATCGCCTCAAAGATAAACGAATAGGGCATAAAGCCGCTCAGGAAAGCAAAGGGATTGAGTGGGAAGGACGCCAGCATTCCGGATATGTTGATGCGTATAACCTTGCCAAACTGGCTTTGACCATGTTTTAGCTGGGCTCTGATCAATGAATGCCCGATGGGTATGCATCGGGCATTAGTATCATGGTCTAATCCCTTCAAAACTTACTTTCTGTATCTTCTCATTTGATAGCCTAGTTACCTTTTTAACATCCCCTCGATAGTAATAAGGGACAAAGGTTAACGTGCTATTTTGAGGCCTGGCGTAGTAGAGTTCTGCTGTTTGATGAGTGCTGTGCTGTGCAAACAGGTAGCCAATCAGTGCATGCTCAAATTGATGATAACCATTCCCCCAATGGAATGCTTTGGTACGCTTTGGGTCAAGTCCAACGCCACCGTACTGGTGATCGACCCACGCATCTTGAAATATTGGCAAGGTAAATTCCAATACATTATTCATGGACTTATCAACCATAGAAACAGTCATTGCCGCTTGATCAAGCTCAGCCCACTCCCATGATGAACTGCCCTCTGAGTATGGGCGACTACGCCAACCTATAATTTTTTGCCCCTGCCACTTTTTTTTGAGCGTTTCACCAAACAGATACGAGACAGAACTGAAATCACGCTCTTTTTGTGCCTGTTCCAAGGTGTGTTTCATTCCATTGAAGCCAAAATCGGACCAGTCTTTGTTGCCAAGTCTCTGCCCAGTTAGATAGGTCATCCAGTAGGCTTTGATGGTGTGACCAAAATCATTGTGCTTAGCGTCAGGCATCATTACCGCTTTATGATGAATGGCGCCGTAAAAGCGTTGCTCATCGTTGGAGTGATAATGACTTATCAATATTTGGGTTAGCCAGGACAAGTCAGCTAACCATTTTGACTTGGCAGGTTCTGGAAGTAGGGGGGCCACTAAGAGTAAATAACCATTGATTTGGTCAAGTTGTGCGACTAGCTCTCGTTGACGTGCACTCTCTCCGTCACCATCTTTTAGGACCCAAGCTAACCCTTGCTGATCTTCTAAGCGATATTTGTCGAAGATAAATGCTTGTTGCTTGATCAGTACTTGCTCGACTTTTTTGTCTTGAGTTAGGTAGTAGTACATAGCGAGCCCAACCAACGCATAGGCTTGATCTTGAGAAGTACGTTGTTGCCAGTGTAAGCCAGGTTTTCCTTGTTGAGTGAAACTGATAAAACCGCCATTATTAGCGTCTTGGAGTTGGTCAATTAAATAGTATGCTCCTTGCTTGGCGAGTTCGAGTGCTTTTGGATCGCCACTGAGATGAAACAAGACACCATAAGCATAAGTTTGGCGTGATTTCATTCGAGTATAATCCCGGTCAAAGTTGGGCGTAATCCACCCCTTATTCAGTTCAGGGCAAACGTTATTGACGTCAAGTAGGGTTCCGTTGTCACAACGAAATGTTGGAAAGTTGCCTATTGGCTTGCCTAGTGCGCTTGGCATTATCCAGTAAGGTGCTAGACCTTGGGTTGTGTGATTGAGCCAATCTTGTCCGGAAGGTAAATTAGCATTAGTGTAAGAACTAAAAGCTAATGCACTAAGCAGTAGCGTGGTTTTATGTAGTGTCATCATCGACCTGTATCGTATTGAATTTTCTCCAATATAAACAAACATGATTGCGCATTGTGCCGACACAATCACAGAGTTTGTCTGGTACAAGGTTGCTGTAATGACACTCCCGTAAATGAGGTGTTTCAGGTTAGACTATAGGATATCAGTATCATCAATTGCGGATAGTTTGGCGCGTATAAACTCACTATGGTCGACATAAAGCAGCTCTGCGGTTTTTCGTATTACAGAGTCTTCTAATGGATCAATCTCGCCATCAGCATTCGCCACTTCCCACATCGCTTTAATAAGTGCGAAACGGGCCTCTTGACTTAGCTCTCGCAATTGAGATGTGAAGTCGTAGAGAGAAGCTGAATCTTTACTGCGCATTTCTGCTCTGCTTAACAGAGTTTTTGCACCAGATTCATCTAAATCGAGTAAACGTGTCAATAGGTGGCGTTTCGCATCGATTTCAACTTGCTCAATTTGGTGGTCTGCACCGGCAACTTCACACAGTAAGCACGCAATAGCCAAGTTTACATCAGGTTGCGCGTTTTGACCTAAGTCTTGACCTTCGAGTAATTGTTTAAATAGCGAGGCAATAGAATTCAGCATACTTAAAACCTTTGTAGTATCACTATTTCTATAAATAGTGGTGATCAGTGAACATCTCAAGGGTCTTTACAAAAACCTTACTTTTCTTTTATCGGTGGAAAATCCCACTCCCGTCCATCACCAGTAAGGATGGAGATTCGTTCTGGTTTGCCTTGCTTATCCAACTTAAGTTCGCCGACGGCACTGGTATTCACAAGACGGCGCGTTCCTTCGCCGTTGGGGTCACGTTTTTTAATTTTAAGTCTCTTGCGCTTGGTAAAGAAATTAAGCGGAGAGCGCGGTGAATACAGTAACCTATCAGCATGATCACAAACACCGAGTAAAGGCTCTGGAAACTGGTTTTTGAACCCGCTACAGGTGATCTGAAAAATGTTTGGACTGCTGCGTCTGAACCTAAGCTTAATATCGTAAGCAAAAGAGTAGTGCACATCGCCGGACAAAATGACGAAATTCGTTGGTGTTTTAGTATGGGTGAAAATACTCAATAGCGTATTGGCGCTTCCGGGGTGAGCCATCCAGTTCTCGGCATCAATTAGTAGCGGTTGGCCTAAAACTGTCGCGCCTTTCTGTAGAGCCTCGATAAACTTAACCCCAAACATAGGAGCAGCAGAGACAATGACCACTTTATCCTGATGCATCAGTTCTTGCTGAAACTCAACCAGTGCTTCCCAGTCCATTAAACCAGAAGGCTTGTTCATACGAGATTCAGAGCGCCAACGACGGGTACGAGTATCAAGTACGACTACTTTAGGCGAGCAGTGAATCGTGTAGTGCCAACGCTCAAAGGTATAGAGATACTTTATAAAGTCATCTTGCTGTTGGCCGCCGGGTTGTTCTAGAAATCGCGTAGCGATGGAAATAAATTCTTGGTTGAAGTTGTCTGGTTCATTGCCCCATCCTTGGCAAAGCCAGTACGCAATCAGTCCATTACCAATGATACGACTAGAAAACGCATTGCCATAGGCGGCTCTTTCCCAGCCGATGGTCAAGTTCCAATCATCGGTGATGTCGTGGTCATCAAATATCATGTAAGTCGGGATGTGGGCAAACAGTCTTTGGATTTGAGGTAAGCCTTCTACGAATTCATCGATAACCGTTTTTTCTTCGCGCCACTGCTGCTGAAACGTAGGAGAAATGCGTTTATCTGCATGAGTAAACTTCTTGTCCAGCAAATTGTTTAGGTTGAGATAAGGCCAAAGCGTGGGAGACCACACCAATAGGTACATGGCAACGAATTCTGAAAATGTGACTAGATGATTCTCCGCTTCACGTGAACTGAAAATAGGGGCGTTACGGTGAGGAAACAGTTTAGTCAGCCAACTGCCGTCATCGACATAGTGCGGTAGTATCTTGTCACGGCCATAATAACAGTCAGGGTGAGTATATAATTCTTGGCTCGATTTGATGGGAGCTTGTGCGAACTGTTCGTCTGGCAGACCAAGTAATTTAATGGTTTGTAAGATGGCATCTAAGGTAGGCCCTGCAACGTGGTCAGCGTAAATCTGGTCACCACTCATCATTAGTAGATCGGGACGTTCTGGCAATGATTGAGTTGCTACTTTTGCGTCCATTTGAACCAAAGCATCTTGGCTCGGGTGATGTGGGTTACGACATGAGCCATGAAGTATGTAGTCAGCTTTAGTTGAGATCTTAAAGGTTAGGCTCTGCTCATCTTGGTATAGGAGATCAGGGTATAGCGATGTCAGAGCACCATGTTGGGTATGAAATTCATAGCTAAGCGCGACATGGGTAGGGAAGTCGCCCTTAAATTGAGCCAGCGTTACATAACAACGTTTACCGATAGCCAATTGCTGGCACTGGCTGAGATCTTGTGAGAAGACATCCCCTAACTGAGGTTCCAATTTTAGCACAAACCGACCGCTAATCGGTTCACTGGTCACGAGCCAAAAAACGAGTTCGTTTGGGGTGGTCTTACGTAAGATAGGTCCGGCAATTAGGAAAGGTACACTGTTATTCATTCACTACTCAGTTGGTGGCTCAGGGAGTTCGGGATCTTCAAGGATTTCGATGATTTCTGAACTAGAAAGTTCATGTCCCATCAAAAATAAAGCCAACATGGCATCTGCTTTGGTTTTTGTATCAGACTGTTCTTCAATGATTTGCTCGAATCGGTGACGAATCATTTCTATTTCGTGTTCGACAAACCCCCGTCCTTCCTCTTCGCCCTGTGTTTCTTCTGGAGCGCTGTCGAAGGACAAAAACATCATGTCACCGTCGAGTTCTGTGTCGAGCAAGCGTTCAGGCAACCAATACTCTCCAGTGACAATATCTGGATCTGCGTGCTCTGGTAAGGACTCGATTATTCTTTTTAGTTTGGAGGCTTTCACAATTTTTCGATTTAAGTGATCATATCTTTATATTTTAACGACGAATGACCGAGAAACATAAGTATTAACTGTTTTAATTGGTTAGTTTTTGAGTGCTTTAGTCACTTTTGGACAAAAAATGATAACTAATAAACGTTTATCCGCGTTAACTCTTTCTGTTAGTAGTTTGATGTCAGCGTCACTGGATGCTAAAGAGTCAAGTGCGTTTAGCGAACAAAATTGGGGGATAGCCGCAGTCTATCGCACCGCCACCATCCCATTTGATACTAAAGGTGGTGATCATTCTGTCGGTACATTTGTGCCTATGATGTTCTTCAATAATGACCACGTGTTTGTCAATGGCCTTGAGGGGGGAGCATACCTTCATCAAAGTGAAGATCAACAGTTCCAGTTGAATGCACTGATGAGGCTACGTTTTGTCGATATCCCGGCTTCGGTACAAAATGCCAATGAAGGTGATTCTGTTGATTTCGGTGGTCAGCTCAGATACAAACTGGATGACAAGTGGCGGCTCGACACGGAATTGATGAGCGACAAAGATCTGCGTATTCATCTCAATCTGCGAGCGTCAGCCCAGTACGAGCTTGGTGATTGGGAGCTGCAGCCTGATGTGACGTTGAGATACAAAGACTCAGACTTTAACAGTGAGTACTACGCTTTTTCCGCCACTACCAATCAGTTTATTGGTGCAGGGGTTGACGCAACAATAGGACTAAAAGCGCGTTACCACGTACACTCAAATCTCTATCTACTTGGAGCCACGAGTGTGACTCGACTAGATCATAGCGCGTACCACTCTGATGCCGTCAGAGAACGGTATCAAGGTGAGTTTTATATTGGCTTTGGATTCTTTAATGATAAGACGAAAGCGCCTAAATCTCAGCTTACTAGTAAACGTTATGTTCGTTTTTCCCATGGTTGGGCAACGCCTTCAAATATTGGTGAGATTATTGCCTTTAATACTGAAAAAGATCCGTACAATAACCAGATGACTTCGGTGTTTTATGGTCACCCTTTAACTGATGAACTGTTCGGTATTCCTTTAGATATCTATTTTACGCCGGGTATTGTTCATCATTGGTCATCTGAAGTGCAGTCAACGGCGACTGAATATATTGCGGCGATAAAGGCTTACTACACCTTGGATTGGCCAACCAAGTGGCGCTTTGGTGTGGCTGAGGGGATGTCTTATATCGACAGTATGACGTATGTCGAGAACGAAGAGATGAAGTCAAAAGGGTACACACCTAGTAACTTGCTTAATTACTTAGATTTTTCGTTTGATGTCAATCTTGGTGATCTAATCAACAACCGAGACTTCGAAAATATGTGGTTGGGTTATTCGATTCATCATCGCAGTGCGATATTTGAAAGTGCTTCCCAGTATGGGCGTATCAAAGGCGGCAGTAACTACAACACTCTTTATTTACAAATAGACTTCTAAACAAACACCAAGGAGCAGCAATTTTGCTGCTCTTTCTGTTTCTAGGGGCGCGGTATCGGTTGGGGAAGTGAATTTGTCCTACTCTTATACGTAGCAGCATAATCATAATGGAGGTAACTGATGCGAAAAGTCCTCCTATTTGTGCTTGCTTTGTTGGTAACTTCACCGATATCTAGTGAGTCTATTCGTTTGTTGTCGCTAGATTGGAGTAGTCAGCAAGTCATTACAAAGGCTTTAGGAATACTTATTGAGCGACAGGGGATTGAAGTTGAGTTCATTCATGCAACATCTGATGCCCAATGGTTTCTGCTTGCGCAAGGTAAAGCAGACATTCAGGTTGAAGTTTGGCAAGGCTCAATGGGGACAAAGTACGAAGAGCTTGTGACAAAAGGGTTTATACAAGAGGGAGCGACTCATTACGCCGAAACACGAGAAGAGTGGTGGTACCCAAGTTACGTAGAACAACTATGCCCTGGCCTACCTAAATGGGAGGCTCTAAAATCTTGTGCTTCAGTATTTTCTGAGGACGAAGGGGATAAAGGTATCTATTACACAGGTCCGTGGGAAAAGCCCGATGCGGCAAGAGTCAGGGCGTTAGAATTGGATTTGCAAGTACATATTTTGCCAGATGGTGAATCAATCAACAATAAGATACATAGCTACGTTAAGGTCAAACGACCTCTGTTGATCTTTAATTGGTCACCCAATTGGGTAGAGGCGAAGTATGACGGGAGTTTTGTTGAGTTTCCGCCGTACAGTAAGGAGTGTGAACATGAGCCTGAATGGGGAGTGAACAGCAAGTTCAACTGGGATTGTGGCAATCCCAAAGGTGGTTGGCTAAAAACAGCAGTTTCCAACAAACTGCAAGAGAAGTCTTTGTGCACCTTTGATATTGTATCTACTTTCAAACTGACAAATCAACATGTTGCGTCCGCGGCGCTTCTCGCTGATGTAGACAAACTATCAGTCAATCAAGCTGCTCTTGAGTGGTTGGATAAATACGCTACTGAGCAACAAGGCTGGCTTAATCATACATCCTGTAAGCCTTTGTGACGAATAAATAAAGCACAGGCTTACCCAACCACTTCCTGTATTCTGTGATACAATTCGCACGTTTTAGATCAAGATAAGAATAGGAAACGCTTTGACTTCGTCACAGCCAGATAAATCAAAAGCGGCGGATAGCCAAGTTCAGGCTAACAATGCCTCTTCTCTTCGCAAAGCGCTGAATCAGTGCATACTGAAAGATAGATTTCGTCTAAGCAAACGTATTTCAGGGGCAAACAAAATTAAAAAAGAAGCCTCTCGCAATGCGGTGTTTGATGAGATCGCGCTCGATATTGCCAAATCTATGATGGAAGTAGAGCAGCGCACCAATTACACCCCAAAGATTGAATATCCTGAGATCCTGCCAGTAAGCCAAAAGAAAGATGATATTGCGCAAGCGATCGAGCACAATCAAGTAGTGATTATTGCGGGTGAAACGGGCTCAGGTAAAACGACTCAATTACCTAAGATTTGTGCCGAGCTTGGTCGCGGAAGATTTGGCTTGATTGGTCATACCCAGCCTCGCCGTTTGGCGGCGCGTTCTGTGGCAAATCGAATTGCTGAAGAGATGGAAACCAAACTTGGTGAGTACGTCGGCTACAAGGTACGCTTTAACGATCAAATCTCTGAAAATACGCAAATCAAACTGATGACGGACGGTATCTTGTTGGCAGAGATTCAACACGATCGCTATCTGAATCAGTATGACACCATCATTATCGATGAAGCGCACGAGCGAAGCCTAAACATCGACTTTATCTTGGGCTATCTACGAGAACTTTTACCGCGTCGTCCAGATCTAAAAGTCATTATTACGTCGGCCACTATCGACCCAGAGCGTTTCTCAAAACACTTTAGTGATGCACCAATTATTGAGGTATCGGGGCGTACTTATCCGGTTGAAACGCGCTATCGTCCATTGCGTGGTGAAGATGATGTCGATCGCGACCAGCTAGAAGGCATTTTCGAGGCCGTTGATGAGCTATGTGATGAAGGGTTGGGCGATATCCTTATCTTTATGAACGGTGAGCGTGAGATTCGTGATACCGCAGATGCGTTAGCCAAACGCAATCTAAAGAGTACCGAAATTGTGCCGCTTTACGCGCGACTCTCTGCGGGTGAGCAAAACAAGATTTTTCAGCCTCACGCTGGCCGTCGCATCGTACTGGCAACCAACGTCGCCGAAACCTCTCTCACTGTACCGGGCATAAAATATGTGATTGATCCGGGTACCGCTCGTATCAGTCGATATAGCTACCGAACTAAAGTACAGCGTCTGCCGATTGAGCCAGTTTCTCAAGCGAGTGCTAATCAGCGTAAAGGTCGTTGTGGTCGTGTAGAGGAGGGTATCTGTATCCGCCTGTACTCCGAAGATGATTACAACTCACGCCCAGAGTTTACCGATCCAGAAATTTTACGTACCAACTTAGCTTCAGTCATCTTGCAGATGACCGCGTTAGGTTTGGGAGATATTGAAGCCTTCCCATTCGTTGAAGCGCCAGACAAGCGTAACATTCAAGACGGTGTCAGGCTGCTTGAAGAGCTTGGTGCAATTGATGAAAAAGCCAAAGATCCTAAGAAGCGTTTAACTCCAGTTGGTCGTCAGTTAGCTAAGTTGCCAATCGACCCGCGTTTAGCGCGTATGGTCCTTGAAGCGCCAAAATACGGGGCTTTAAAAGAGTTAATGATTATTGCCTCAGCGCTGTCTATCCAAGATCCGCGCGAGCGTCCAAGTGATAAACAACAATCGTCGGATGATAAACATCGTCGTTTCTTCCATGAAGAATCTGATTTCCTGACGTTCGTAAACCTGTGGGACTATCTTCAGAAGCAGCAGAAGAATTTATCTGGCAACCAATTCCGTAAGCAGTGCAAACAGGACTACTTGAATTACTTGCGTGTCCGTGAGTGGCAAGATGTCTATTTTCAAGTGCACCAAGCGATGCGGGAAATGGACTTCAAACTTAACAATGAGCCTGCCAACTATCAAAGCGTTCACAGTGCAATTTTAGTAGGTTTGCTGTCTCACATTGGTGTCAAAGATCCAGAGAAGAACGAGTACCAAGGTGCACGCAACGCTCGCTTTCACATCTTTCCTGCATCTGGGCTATTTAAAAAGCAGCCTAAATGGATTATGTCTGCGGAGCTGGTGGAAACCTCTAAGCTGTGGGGGCGTATTATCGCCAAGATTCAGCCAGAGTGGATTGAACCCTTAGCCAAGCATCTTATCAAGCGCAGTTACAGTGAACCGCATTGGTCGAAAAAGCGTGCTGCAGTAATGGCTCACGAAAAAGTGATGTTGTATGGTGTGCCTATTGTACCTAAGCGCTTAGTTAATTACGGAAGCATAGATCAAACAGTCAGTCGAGAGATCTTTATCCGTAGCGCGCTGGTTGAAGGCGAATGGGAGACCAAACACGCGTTCTTCAAGCAAAACCGCAAGTTGTTGCAAGAAGTTGAAGAGCTTGAGCACAAATCTCGTCGTCGTGACATTCTTGTTGATGACGACGAGCTGTTTGATTTCTATGATCAGCGTGTTGGAACCGAAGTGGTTTCTGGCAAGCACTTTGATACATGGTGGAAAAAGGCGGCGAGAGAGAATCCTGAATTGCTGAACTTTGAAAAAGAGATGCTATTCAAGGGTGATGCAAGCCATGTCACTGACTTAGACTATCCGAATTTTTGGCACCAAAGTGGACTAAAGCTCAAGCTCAGCTACCAGTTTGAGCCGGGAGAGGACAACGATGGTGTGACGGTCCATTTGCCGTTGCCAATATTGAACCAAGTGGACCAAGCCGGTTTTGATTGGCAGATTCCAGGTTTACGCCATGAGTTGGTGGTAAGCCTTATTAAATCATTGCCGAAAACAATTCGTAAGAATTTTGTTCCTGCACCTAACTACGCCGATGCATTTTTGGCGCGCGCAACCCCGATGGAAGCGCCGCTGCTTGACTCACTAGAAAAAGAACTGCGTCGCATGACAGGTGTTGAAGTACTGCGTGATGATTGGAACATGGAGCAGCTTCCGGATCACCTAAAGGTGACCTTCCGCGCTGTTGACCATCGTAATCGTAAGTTGAAAGAAAACCGTGATCTGCATGAGCTTAAAGAGAGCTTAAAAAGCAAGGTACAAGAAACCTTATCTAAAGTGGCAGACGACGACATTGAGCAGCAAGGATTACATACCTGGAGCTTTGGTGAACTGCCTAAAGTGTATCAGCAGAAGCGTGGTGGGTATGAAGTTAAAGCTTATCCAGCGATTGTAGACAGTAAAGACAGTGTAGAGATTAAGTTGTACGAAACCGAGTATGAACAGGTTTCAGCCATGCAAGCTGGGCAACGTCGACTGATTTTACTCAATGTCCCTTCACCAATTAAGTATCTACACTCAAACTTGCCGAACAAATCGAAATTAGGTTTGTACTTTAACCCTTACGGCAAGGTGCTAGATTTGATCGATGACTGCATCGCTTGTGGTGTCGATAAACTGATTGAGCAGAAGGGTGGTCTAGTTTGGCAGCCTGAGCAGTTTGAGCTGCTTAAAGAGCATGTTCGCGCCGAATTAGGTGATACTGTGGTAGAAATTGCCCAACAGGTCGAGACCATTCTGACCACAGCATTTAGCATCAACAAGAAGCTAAAGGGCAAAATCGACTTTACCATGGCGTTTGCTCTCTCAGATATCAAGGCGCAGATCGAAGGTTTGATTTTCAAAGGGTTTGCTGCAGAGTGCGGATGGAAGCGATTACCTGATATCTTGCGTTATATGAAAGCTATTGAGCGCCGAATGGAAAAGCTGCCAATTGATCCAAATAAAGATCGCTTACACATGCTAAAAATCGAGTCAGTAACTAATGATTACAAAGAGTTACTGAACAAAATTCCAAAAGGTGTTGTGATACCAGACAACGTAAAAGAAGTGCGTTGGATGATAGAAGAATTACGAGTGAGTTTCTTTGCTCAACAATTAGGTACGCCTTATCCGGTTTCAGATAAGCGTGTAAAGATGGCAATAGATGCTTGCTAGGTATGCAAATTGCATAACTATTTATACAGTTCAGAATTTTGACAAATACGGCAGGGGCTTGCCAGTATAGTCCCTGCACCTTGATACGAAAGAAGGTTTACTATGAAAAAGACACTACTAGCGCTAGCTCTTATTGGCGCATCAGCCACAGCTTCTGCGGACTCTTGGATTTACGGCGGCGCAAGTGTAGGTCAAGCTGATCTGGCCAATGATTCATCGACTTCTTACAACGTGCACGTTGGTACGGGTATTCTGCCGCTTATTGGTCTTGAAGCGGGTTACCAAGACTTTGGCGAATTTGACAACATTACTTACGGTAACTTTACTGGTAAGCTTGAAGGTTCGGGTGTGTACTTTGCGGCAAAGCCAAGTATCGATTTCGGTCCTCTTCATGTTTATGCGAAAGCCGGCCTGCACTCTTACGAGCTAACAGGTACGAATTTTAAAGAAGACGAAATCGACATAATGTATGGTGTGGGTGCAGAGTACTTCGTAATGGGCCCTGTTTCTTTGGGTGCAAGCTACAGCGTGTTTACCTTGAAAGAAAAAGACGTTAAAAACTTTTCGTTAAACGCCACTTTCCACTTCTTCTAAGCGCGAGAAGAGACATTTAAATTTATAAGCCTGACTTCGGTCAGGCTTTTTTGTATCCGGTGAGATCTTGGGTTGCTATTCAATCTTCAAACCCCAATACCTTATTGTAGGTAGGCGTCTTTGTTACAAGTCACCAATTAGGAAATAAGGTACAACTATGCAATCAACAAGTGCTCCAAATCTTGAACAGCCGAATCCGGCTCAAGAGTTACCAAAGAAAAATTTGGGGATATTGTTAGAACTGGTCAACTTTATCAAACCTTATAAGTTGAAGGTTGCCGCTGCTTTGATTGCGTTAATTGTCACTGCCTCGTTAACACTGTCGGTCGGTCAAGGGGTGAGAATCTTGATTGATCAAGGTTTTGCTCAGCAATCGGTTCAAGAGCTAGGTAGTGCGATTGGATTTATCCTTGTCGTCACCTTGCTGATCTCCATTGGTACCTTTTTCCGTTTCTATCTCGTCTCGTCGGTAGGGGAGCGGGTTAGTGCTGACATTCGACTTGCGGTATTCAACCATATCATCACTCTTCACCCAAGTTATTTCGAAACCAATGGTAGTGGCGATATCATGTCGAGAATTACGACTGATACCACTTTGCTGCAGAGCATTATTGGCTCTTCGTTCTCTATGGCGATGCGCAGTGCATTAATGTGTATTGGTGCGGTAATCATGTTATTTGCCACCAATATTAAACTAACCCTTATTGTTTTGGCTTCGGTGCCATTTATCCTGGTTCCGATCCTGTTTTACGGACGACGGGTACGTGCTCTATCTCGCCAAAGCCAGGATTCGATGGCAGATGTTGGTAGCTATGCAGGTGAGGCGATAGAGCATATTAAAACTGTGCAAAGCTACAGCCGCGAAGCGCAAGAAAAACGTTTTTTCTCCAAAGGAGTAGAGCGAGCGTTCGAGATAGGGCGTAAACGCGTCTTACAACGAGCGATCCTCATCTCGGGGGTTATCGTGATTGTATTTAGTGCTATTTCTGGAATGCTATGGGTTGGTGGCAGTGACGTGATTAATGGCGTTATGTCAGCGGGTGATTTAGCTGCATTTGTTTTCTACGCTATCATGGTTGCCTCTTCACTAGCGACCATTTCCGAAGTGCTCGGAGAGCTGCAACGTGCGGCTGGTGCCACCGAGCGCCTGATCGAAATTCTCCAAGTTAAGAGCCATATTACGGCACCAGAATCCTTAAACCAAAGCACTGATAAACCAAAAGCGGAAGTCTCATTCAATGACGCTTCCTTTCACTATCCTTCACGTCCGGATCAACCTGCAATGGAGGAGCTCAATCTAGTCGCTGAAGAAGGAAAAGTCCTAGCGCTGGTTGGGCCTTCAGGAGCAGGTAAAACAACCTTATTTGAACTCTTACAGCGCTTCTATGACCCGCAGCAAGGCAGTGTATCGTTAGGTGGTGTTGATGTTAGAGATTTCGCCCCTCAAGATCTTAGAAATCAGATGGCGTTAGTACCTCAGCAACCTGCTTTGTTTAGTAATGATGTCTTCCACAACATCCGCTATGGTAATCCTGAAGCGACAGATGAACAAGTGATAGAAGCGGCTAAGAAAGCACATGCTCACGACTTCATTGCTAATCTGCCAGAAGGGTACAACAGCTTCCTTGGTGAGCGCGGAGTTCGTTTATCTGGAGGGCAAAGACAGCGGATAGCGATTGCAAGGGCGATTCTCAAAGACCCCAATATCCTCTTGCTTGACGAAGCGACCAGTGCACTAGATAGCGAAAGCGAACATTATGTTCAGCAGGCTCTGGAAGAGCTAATGCGCGGTAGAACCACGATCATTATTGCCCATCGGCTTTCTACCATTAAACATGCCGACAAAATTGCGGTATTGGATCATGGTCGGCTAGTGGATGTTGGCAACCACCAATCGTTGCTAGAGACCTGTGAGCTTTACAAACGTTTAGTAGAGCTACAGTTCAAATCTATGTGATGAAACATAAACTAAAAAGCCACTCATTCGAGTGGCTTCGTCTTAATTAGCATCAGAAATTATGCTTGCTGTTTTTCTAGTTCAGCTTCTTTCTCTTCTTCAACTAGAGCATCAACAATCACTGCACACGCTGCATCACCGGTGATGTTTAGTGCTGTACGAATCATATCGAAGATACGGTCAAGAGCGAAAAGTAGTGGTAGGCCTTCAATTGGAATGCCCGCTGCAAGTAGAACAGCTACAACTAAGAAAGATGGACCTGGAACACCAGCCTGACCAACGGCACCAAGTGTTGATGTTACGATGATTGCGATGTAAGCACCCATACCTAGGTCAATGTTGAACAGCTGAGCAAAGAAGATTGCCACTAGACCATAGTAAATAGCGTTACCAGACATGTTGATCGTTGCGCCCAATGGTAGAACAAATGACGCAGTCGAGTTCTTAACGCCTAGCTCGTGCTCAACAGTATCCATGGTGACTGGCAGTGTTGCCATCGAAGAGGCAGTTGAAAGTGCAACCGCTTGAGGCTTCTTCATTGCTGTCAGGAACTTCTTCGCTGAAGTCTTAGTGAAGATATGTACCATCAGTGGGTAAGCAACAAAACCAAAGATTAGGATAGCAGCCACGTAAACAACGAATAGTTTGAACACGACCATCAGAGCGGCAAAACCAAAGGTACCAACGGCTTCCGCCATAAGGCCGAATACACCGATTGGTGCAATGATCATCACCTTGTTGATCATCCAAACCATAGCATCAACGATACAGTTTACACCGTTCATGATTGGCTCGCGGCGTTCTTTTGATTGCTGAGAAATCGCAATACCAAAGAACATACAGAAAACTAGGATCTGAAGGATGTTTGCTTCGTTCAGTGACTGGAAAACGTTGGTTGGGATCATACCAGTGATGGTTGCCCAAAAAGTAGGTAGTTCACCTTTAGAAGCGTACTCAGCAGAGAACATGCCTTCAACGCCAGAAACGTCGATGCCAAGCCCAGGCTGAAATACTTCACCCATAAACAGTGCTAGTGCTACTGCAAGCGCCGAAGTTAAACCAAAGTAACCTAATGTTACCAGACCAACTTTACCAGCGGATTGGCTGTTACCTAGGCCAGCAGCACCAGAAATTAGTGCAACGGCAACCAGTGGGATAACTAGCATCTTAATTAGATTGATGAAGATCGCGCCAAGTGGAGCGAACATAGTTGCGCTGTTCCCCATCAAGGCACCAACGGCAGTACCTAGGATCATAGCTATGACAACTTGAACACCAATGTTGTTTAGCAAATTCTTTTCTTTTAACACTTCCATAACCTCTGTGCTAATAAATTTTAAAGTCCAAGAATTACCCACCGTTTAATTTATTAACAATGGATAATAATATCGTCTTGCTTTTTACACTTTAATTTTACATTTAGCAATATGCGCTATAGATAGTTCGAATAATTAATAATCGATTCATTGATTGGTGTTAAGTTTTTGCACAAAAGAGAACGTTTGCTATAAACCAAGGCTATCAATTGTCAGTAACTATTTGTCGAGAGAAAGGGAGTCAAAGGGCTTGAATAAGTGGAGGAATGTTAAAAAAAAGATCAGATTCTTACACTCAATAAGAAGCTGATCTCATAGATGTTTAGATGGCTAACACGTTACTTCTGTGTTGCAGCCTTCATTGAAGAAACAAAGTTTGCGAGCTGATTTAACATCTCTGCTGGGTTTTCAGTATTGTTTTCAATGATTTTAACTACGGCTGAGCCAGAAATTGCTCCCGCAGCACCTGCTTCGAGAGCCTGCTTAACTTGTTCTGGCTCAGAAATACCGAAACCTAGCAGTGCCGGAGGTGCATCAAACTGATTCAGTTTGCTTAGCATATCGCCGACAGGCATATTCGCTTTGGTCTCAGCGCCGGTTACACCTGCACGAGACAGTAGGTAAGTATAACCACCACCAAGCTGAGAGACTTGCTGGAGTGTTTCGTCACTTGCTGTTGGCGGTGCGATGAAGATTGGGTGAATACCATGCTTTTCTGCAGCCGCGACGAACTCAGCACTTTCGTTGGTTGGAACATCAGCAATCAAAACGGAATCAATTCCGGCTTGAGCGCAGCGCTGGTAGAAGTTTTCGATACCGCGAGAGTAAACCAAGTTCGCATACATCAGTAGGCCGATTGGCAGTTCTGGGTATTTAGCACGAATTTTGCCGATTTGCTCGAAACAGATGTCAGGTGTTGCGCCAGAATCTAGAGCGCGAATGTTCGCACCTTGAATAGTTGGGCCATCTGCTAAAGGATCTGAAAATGGAATACCTAATTCAAGAGCATCAGCACCGGATTCAACTAGGGTTTCCATGATCTTGTAAGACTGCTCTGCGTTTGGATCGCAAACCGTTACAAAGGGTACAAATGCGCCTTGATTTTTTTCGTTCAGGCGCTCAAACATCTTCGCATAACGACTCATTAGATCACTCCTTTTTCTTCTAGGATGGCGTGTACGGTGAAGATGTCTTTGTCACCACGACCGGATAGGTTAACTACCAATAATTGTTCTTTCTCTGGATTCTCGCGAGCCATGCGCAGTGCGTGCGCAAGTGCGTGAGAAGACTCAAGTGCAGGGATTATACCTTCACTACGAGCAAGCTCTTGGAAAGCGTCTAGTGCTTCGTCGTCGGTTACATTGTCATATTCTGCACGGCCAATGGCATTGAGGTGCGCGTGCTGAGGACCAACGGAAGGGAAGTCTAATCCAGCAGAAACTGAGTAGGACTCTTCAACCTGACCATTAGGGTCTTGCATCAGTGGTGCCTTCATACCGAAGAAGATACCCGTCTTACCATGTTTAAGAGGGGCGCCATGTTGGTCGGTATCAATCCCTTTACCTGCTGGTTCAACACCAATTAAGCGAACGCTTTCTTCTTCGATGAAATCTGCAAACATGCCAATGGCGTTTGAACCGCCGCCAACACAGGCGATAACCGCATCAGGAAGGCGACCTTCGCGAGCAAGGATCTGGTTCTTAGTCTCTTCACCAATCATACGTTGGAAATCACGTACTATCGTTGGGAATGGGTGAGGGCCTGCTGCTGTACCTAACAGATAATGCGCATCCTCGTAGGTTGCAGACCAATCACGTAGCGCCTCGTTACAAGCGTCTTTCAGTGTTGCCGAACCTGAATGAACAGGGATGACTTTAGCGCCCATTAGCTTCATACGGAATACGTTCGGGCTTTGACGCTCTACATCTTTTGCTCCCATGTATACGCGACATTTAAGACCAAGAAGAGCGCAGGCAAGTGCTGTTGCCACACCGTGTTGACCCGCACCCGTTTCAGCGATGATTTCGTTCTTGCCCATGCGTTTAGCCAGTAGCGCTTGACCCAGTACTTGATTGGTTTTGTGTGCGCCACCGTGAAGCAAGTCTTCACGTTTAAGGTAAAGCTTGGTCTTTGTACCTTTAGTCAGGTTGCGAGTCAGTGTAAGCGCCGTTGGGCGACCAGCATACTCTTGGAGCAGTGACATAAATTCACTGCGAAACTCAGGGTCTTCTTGAGCATCAATAAACGCTTGTTCTAGCTGATCAAGGGCAGGGACTAAAATTTGTGGTACGTACTGACCACCATATTCGCCGAAATAGGCATCGAGTTTTGCCATGTTAAAATTCCTTTAATCTTGAGCGCGTATACAACGCGCTATACAAATTCTTAATAATTTCTGATTGCTGCAAAAGCTTGTTCTAGCTTTTCGCCATCTTTCTTACCCGGCGAATGTTCAACCCCCGAGTTGAGATCTAATCCTAAGCAGCCTTGAGCCGCGGCCTTCTGCGCGTTAAATGGTGTAATACCGCCGGCCAACATCACTTTCGAAGGGTCGGCGATTAATGACCAATCAAATACTAAGCCTGTACCACCGACTTGAGAGCCGACTTTAGTATCGAGCAAATGACGGTCAACGTTATTCTCGACAAGTTCAGGGACACTCTCACTTACGCCATACGCCTTCCAGATTTCAACACCAGAAGGTAAAGATGCCTTTAATGTGTCGACAAACGCTTGATCTTCTTTGCCATGCAGTTGAACGGCAGAAAGGCCGAGATCGTTGACAGTAGCGATGATTTGCTCGTGCTGGTTGTTTTGGAACACACCCACATACTTAAGCGGTGCACCACTCATAGTTAGTCGTGCTGATTCTAACGACACGAAGCGTTTAGATTGTTCGACAAAAATCAAACCACCAAAAATAGCGCCTGACTGATAAGCTTTCGCTGCATCATCTGGATGAGTCAAACCACATACTTTGTTTTCACCTAATGTCACTTTGCGAACGGCAAGTTCAAGGTTCTCTTCTGCCATTAATGAGCTACCAATGAGGAAACCGTCGGCAAACTCGGCAAGATCTCTCACTTGCTGGTGGGTGTAGATTCCAGACTCAGAGATGACAGTTGCATCAGGTGCGAGCTGACGAATAATCGGCGCCAATTCTTTGGTGCGACTTAGATCTGTGGATAGGTCACGTAAGTTACGGTTGTTAATACCAATTACCTGCGCCCCTAGCTCTACAGCGCGGTGAAGCTCTTGTTCATTACTGACTTCAGTAAGTACACCCATATCGAGTGAGTGAGCCACCGCAGCCAGCTCACGATATTCTTCATCATTGAGTACTGAAAGCATTAGCAGAATCGCATCGGCACTATAGTGACGTGCCAAATAAACCTGATAGGCATCAACCATAAAGTCTTTACATAGAATTGGCTGTTTCGCTTGCTTTCTTACCTGAGGTAAGAAGTCGAAGCTGCCTTGAAAGTACTTCTCGTCGGTTAACACCGAAATGGCGTTTGCATGGTTGTTGTAAACTGATGCGATGTAATCAAGATCAAAGTCATCGCGAATTAAACCTTTGGAAGGAGAGGCCTTTTTACATTCGGTGATGAAAACAGTGTTGTTTTGTTTTAGCGCTGTATAGAAGCTGCGGTCTGATGGCGTTAGATCACTTTTGAATGTCTCAAGTGGCTGTGACTCTTTACGCTCAGCAACCCATTGGTACTTGTCGCGAACAATCTTAGCTAAGACTTCTGCCATCTCGGCTTCTTTAACAGAAACGTGTTCGGATAATTTTTCTTTTACCTGAGTCATTTTCATAACCTTATTGTTCGAGGTGTTAAGCGTGAGCAGCTAATTTCTGCACTAGCTCATAAGCCTTGCCAGAGTTCATCGCTTCAAGAGCTTGCGCTGCGTTTGCTTTAAGGTCTTCGTGACCAAATAGACGCATGAGTAGTCCCACATTGACGGCTACCGCACCCGCTTGAGCTTCTGTGCCTTTACCCGTCAAGATATTAGTCGTGATAGCCTTGTTCTCTTCAGGTGTGCCGCCCTTAATTGCTTCGAGTGGGTGTTGGCTTAGGCCAAAGTCCGCTGGCGAAACTGTGTATTCATGAATAGCTCCATCTTTGATTTCTGCTACTGTAGTTTCACCGTGAATCGCGACTTCATCTAAGCCACTACCGTGGACAACCGCTGCTCGCTTCATACCCATCTTAAGCATGGTTTCTGCGATAGGGCGAACCAACTCTTTACTGTATACACCCATAAGCTCGATGTTTGGACGGGCAGGGTTAATTAGTGGACCAAGGATATTGAAGATCGTACGCGTTTTCATCGTTTGACGAACAGGCATCGCGTGACGTACACCACTGTGATATTGCGGCGCAAACAAGAATGCGACGCCGATTTCGTCGACCGCATTGCGCGTGTCTTCAGCACTCATCGCTAGGTTAATACCAAATTTATCGAGCAGGTCTGAAGAACCAGACTTACTTGAAACGCTTCGGTTACCATGTTTCGCAACTTTTAAACCACATGCGGCTGCGACAAATGCAGATGTGGTCGAAATATTGATGGTGTCATGACCGTCTCCGCCTGTTCCTACAATATCAGCAAAGTCATAATCTGGTCGTGGGAATGGGTTCGCATTGGCTAACAACGCTTTTGCTGCGCCAGCAATCTCGTCTGGGGTCTCGCCTTTAATTTTTAGCGCAGTTAGGGCTGACGCCATTAGAATTTGGTCTAACTCACCGCGGATAATAACGTCAAAAAGCTGTTGGCTTTCTTGCTCGCTCAGTGACTCTTGCTCGTAAAGTTTGTTGATAATCTGTTCCATGACCTTGTTCCTTATTTGTCGTTCTTCTTTAGAGCCCACTCAATGGCATTAGCTAGCAGCGTTGCACCGTAGGTAGTCATAATTGATTCTGGGTGGAATTGGAAACCACACACCTTATCTTGCTCTTGTACTACAGACATCACCAAATCATCAACTTCAGCCGTGATGGTTAAAGACGATGGTACTTCGGTTGCGACTAATGAATGGTAACGAGCAATGGCAAGAGGAGAAGGTAGCCCAGCATAGGTGTCGTGGTTTTGGTGTTCCATCATCGATACTTTACCGTGAATGATTTCACCCGCACCAGCAACGGTGCCGCCATAGGCTTCGACGATTGCTTGGTGACCTAAACAAATACCAATCATAGGTACTTTGCCTTTAAGACGCTGGATAATCTCTGGCATTGAGCCCGCTTCTGACGGAGCCCCCGGACCTGGAGATAACAGCACCACTGGGTTATCTAAGTTAGCGACTGTCGATTCAATGACCTCTGCCGCGATGTTGTTACGGTAGATAGTCACGTCGTGACCTAATGAGCGGAATTGATCCACCAGGTTATAGGTAAACGAATCGAAGTTGTCGATAAAAACGATATTTGCCATCTCGATGCTACTCCTTATGTGCTGATTGAATAGCAGAGATTACTGCTTGAGCCTTACCGCGGGTTTCGTCAGCCTCAGCTTGTGGATCTGAATCGAAAACAACCCCAGCGCCGGCTTGAACTTGCGCGATGCCATTTTCTACGTAAGCAGAGCGAATCACGATACAAGTATCTAATGTTCCTTCTCCAGTAAGATAGCCCACTGCGCCGCCATAGCTGCCGCGGCGGGCTCCCTCGACATCTCGAATCAATTGCATTGCGCGGATTTTCGGAGCGCCGGTTAGCGTGCCCATGTTCATACAAGCTTGGTAAGCGTGTAGGGCATCTAAGTCATCACGTAGTTGACCTACGACACGTGAGACTAGGTGCATCACATGACTGTAACGGTCGACTTTGAGTAAGTCAGCAACGTGGCGAGTGCCTGCTTGAGAGATTCGAGCCACATCATTGCGCGCTAAATCGACCAGCATCATGTGCTCAGCATTCTCTTTTTTATCAGTGCGCAGCTCTAGCTCAATACGGCTATCTAAATCAAAGTCGATATCGCCATTAGGTCGTTTACCACGCCGGCGCGTGCCAGCGATTGGGTAGATTTCAACTTGGTTTGATTGAGTTTCGTACTTAAGGGCACTTTCTGGCGAAGCGCCGAACAGAGTGAAAAGCTCATCTTGCATGTAGAACATGTAAGGGCTTGGGTTGCTCTGTTTTAGTTCTTTATAAGCCGCGAGTGGAGAAGGGCAAGGTAAGGTAAAGCGACGTGATGGCACCACTTGGAAAACATCACCTTTAACCACAAACTCTTTTAAGTCGCGCACAATCTGACAGAAGTCAGTATCAGAAATGCTTGGCTCTGCGTGGGTATCAGCGACAGGTACCGCTTTTGGTAGCGTTTTTAAATCGGCACAGGCAGCACTGATCTCTTCGATACGAGCAGTCAGTTCAGGTTTGCAAGCGTCGGTTACGAAAAGGGCAGCTTGAAGCTCACAAGACTGCTTTTGATGGTCGATAACCAGTAAGGTCTCCGCAACATAAAAAACATAGTCAGGACATTGGTTTGATTGAGCTGCATCACCCAAAGGTTCAAAATTAGCCACTAAATCATAGGCAAACAAGCCACCGATAAAGATCGCGTGCTTGTGCAGCTCTTCAATATCGAAGCTGTGCTGAATCAAACGCAGTGCATCAAAGGAAGAGGCTTCACGTAGGCGAGAGTCTTCATCTAAGGTGTTACACGGTTCACTGTATTCCAGTACCAGTTCGCTGCCGTTAAATGTGTGTTCAATACTTGGATTGATGTTGTGCGTAAGGTGAGAAAGCAGGTTTTTACCATTGTCGGTTAACGCGGTCATTGTCACCGTATGTCCGAAACAGACAATGCGCACCGCTGAGTCAACAATAAGAAGGCTTTGTAGGTCCTGCTTTGAGTCGATTTCAGCAGATTCCAATAGCAGGCTGTCAGTTTTGTTTTCACATAGCGTGTGGAACAGCTGCGTAGGATCTTGGGCATACGGGGCCGTACTTCGAATTAACTCAATCTTACCTAGCTTCTTGATTTCAATGGCCTTGTTCACAAGACCTCCTTTTCTCTAAAATTTTTACTTCCTGCCGTACATAGTCGCATAAAGCAAACGGTCACCCAATCAGGTTTTGGTTAAATTTGACGATTGTTTAAGCATTTAGATGTGAGACAGATTACAAAACAAAAAAGCCCGCTTTAGTAGCGGGCTTCCTAAACTTGAATTCTATGAATTAGAAGTACACGTTAGCCCACCAAGAACTTGTCCAAGTGCGCCACCAAGCAAGATCAGCTGAACTATTATTCATAGTGCCAGTAACAACTTTTGCTTTATGGTTTTGGTTAATGTCTTGTAACATAGTGAGCCTTAAGTCAGGTACTTTGTATTTGTGTACTAGTTAACTAGTGCAGAGGTAAAAAGTCAACTAAAAAAACAAAATTATGAGAATTGATTTACACAGTCATACGACCGCCTCAGATGGAAGACTGCCTCCACATGAATTAATAGATAGAGCCCTTGGCTTTCAGCTTGATGTGTTAGCAATCACCGATCACGATACCGTCGATGCACTAGCGACCGCGCATCAATATGTCCAAGACAATAATCTGCCTTTGAAGATCATCAACGGAATTGAAATTTCTACCGTTTGGCAGAATAAAGATATTCACATTGTAGGTTTGAATATCGACCCAGAGACTGAAGCACTCAATGAACTGATCATAAAACAGAAAAACCATCGAGTCGCACGCGCTGAAATGATTGCTCATCGCCTTGAAAAAGCAACGCAAGAAGGTGTGCTTGAAGATGTTAAAGCAATTGCTGGTGACGCGCCAATCACGAGAGCGCATTTCGCCAAATGGCTGGTCGATAACGGCTATGCGAAAACGATGCAGCAAGTGTTTAAGAAATACCTAACGCGCAATAATCCGGGTTATGTGCCGCCAAACTGGTGCACAATGAAAGAAGCGATTGAATCAATACATGCCGCTGGTGGACAGGCCGTGCTTGCTCACCCAGGGCGCTATGACCTAACCGCCAAATGGACAAAACGGCTAATCAGTGCGTTTGTTGAAGCGGGAGGAGATGCAATGGAAGTTGCTCAACCTCAACAAGGGCAACAAGAAAGGCGCAACTTGGCGGATTATGCTATACAATACAATCTATTAGCTTCTCAAGGCAGCGACTTTCATTATCCATCACCTTGGATGGAGTTAGGACGAAATTTATGGCTTCCATCGGGCGTTGAACCTGTATGGAAAGATTGGGGTATTGAGCCTTCAAAGTCAGAACCAATCAATACCAATTAACTATAGAGTCGTGAGACTCGATAATGAGGAATTACAATGAGCCAGTTTTTTTACGTACACCCAGAAAACCCTCAGGCTCGCTTGATCAATCAAGCTGTAGCAATCATTCGTAATGGTGGGGTAGTGATTTACCCTACGGATTCGGGCTACGCATTGGGTTGTCAGCTTGAAAATAAACAGGCACTGGAGCGTATCTGTCAGATTCGTCGTTTAGATGATAAGCACAACTTTACTTTGTTGTGCCGCGATTTATCTGAGCTATCTCTTTATGCTCGTGTGGATAATACGGCATTTCGTCTGCTGAAGAACAATACGCCTGGGCCGTACACCTTTATTTTTAAAGGGACTAAGGAAGTTCCGCGCCGCTTAATGAATGCCAAGCGTAAGACGATTGGTATCCGCGTGCCAGATAACCAAATTGCCCTCGACTTACTTGAAGCGCTTGGCGAGCCGTTGATGTCAACGTCGCTTATCTTACCGGGTAACGATATGACGGAAGCAGACCCAGAGGAGATCCGCGACAAACTAGAGCATGCAGTTGATTGTATTCTTAATGGTGGTTATCTAGGCGAGCAACCAACAACAGTGGTTGATTTTAGTAATGATGAACCAATCATTGCCCGTGTTGGTTCAGGTGATCCTGCTCCATTCGAATAGTCAAAAGTACGTGATTTTCACCACACTTTTTGCGATAATGTGCGACCGCGATTTTGGGTCGCACTTGTTTATTCGACGTCTGAGAAGACGACACATAGGTAGATAAATGAACGAAAAACTACAGAAAGTATTGGCTCGAGCTGGTCATGGCTCTCGACGCGAACTAGAAGCTTTGATTAAAGCGGGTCGCGTGAGCGTGAACGGTATCGTCGCTAAACTTGGCGAACGACTAGAAGATGAAAATGCAGTTGTGCGTATCGACGGTCACACTGTTTCTGCTAAAGCGCAGGAAGAAGTGATTTGTCGCGTATTGGCGTACTACAAGCCAGAAGGTGAACTGTGTACTCGTCATGATCCAGAAGGTCGTCGTACTGTTTTTGATCGTCTGCCAAAAATCCGCGGCTCTCGTTGGATTTCAGTTGGCCGTCTTGATGCGAACACTTCGGGCTTACTGCTATTTACAACTGACGGTGAACTGGCTAACCGCTTAATGCACCCAAGCCGCCAAGTAGAACGTGAATACCTAGTACGCGTATTTGGTGAAGTGAACGAACAGAAGGTTAAGAACCTAGTTCGTGGTGTTGAACTTGAAGATGGTATGGCGCGTTTCGAAGATGTTGTCTACGCGGGTGGTGATGGTATGAATCACACTTTCTATGTAGCGATTAACGAAGGCCGTAACCGTGAGGTTCGCCGCTTGTGGGAATCGCAAGATACCACAGTGAGCCGCCTAAAACGTGTACGTTACGGTGATATATACCTAGACAAGAAGCTGCCTCGTGGTGGATGGATGGAACTCGACCTTAAAGAGGTTAACTATCTACGTGAGCTAGTTGAGCTTCGCCCAGAGAAAGAGACATTGCTTGATGAAAACAAAGCAAACTCATCTCGTAAGCGCGAACGCTCACGCAGCCAAAAGATTCGCCGTGCAGTTAAACGTCACGAAGAGCGAGTAAACAGCGGCGGTGGCCGTAGTAACAATCCGTCACGCCGTAAACCTAAAAAAGGTGCAGGCAAGCCAAACGCACGCAAGACACAGCGCTAGAAGCTATTGGACATTAAAAAGAGCAGTACTCTATGAGTGCTGCTCTTTTTTATTTGCTCCACGAAATTGATAACTTTCTCGATGTTTTCAATCATGACTTGAAGGGGCAGGTTTAGGCACACCACTTATAGTTACACAAGAAGCCTAACGAGTTTTACACTATTCTTGAGGTAGCGAAGACAAAGTATTAGGTTCAACGGATTTAGACTAAATGGCATTTATTAAGAAGAATATTTGGTTAGCCTTCTACCTGATTCTGTTTTTGTGGACAGTAGCTACCTTTGGGGCTGTTTATCATCTGTACCATGATAATTATCGGGACTATGCTGAGAGACAACAAAACCTAACTAGCTTGACTGCAAGGGCGTTTGACTCCTCTTTGACTCAATTCAAAACTATACTCGATATTGTCGGTACCTACCTGACCAGTTTTGACGTCTATGCAGAAAATGAAGACACCTACGAATTACTCTCAGAAACCGTTGACCTAGATAATGCCATCATATCGGTTACTTTATACTCGGTCGATGGTGACGCTATCGTAACAGCGCCTCAAGTCGTGGGGGCACACAAAAACCTGCTTAGTCAACCTGAAACGCGCGAGACTTTCCAACAGGCTCTCGTTAGCAAAAACACTGTTATTGGGCGAACCTATTATCACGCAAAATTGGATAGGCTCATTGTCCCGTTTCGTAAGCTTTTGATGGGGGAGAACGGATCGCCAATGTACGTGTTAGAGATCGCAGTCTCTTTAAAAGATGGTTTCCACTATTTCCGAACTTACAGCAAAACAGCACAAGGGCGAGACTATGATATCTTTCTTTATCGTGAGCAGGATAGATTTTTCCAAATTGCACCACGAGAAAAAATTTATGATAGGTCTGTTTACAAGTACCAAATACGGCAACGAGATGTTGACTTAAGTGTTGCTAAACTTCAACGCTTGACGGGGTTAAGCATAAAGGAAATTAAGTCCTCTGGTCACGTTGTTGTCCACGAAGTCGACCACCCTGAGCGGCGCTCTATCTCGGCGGCTACATACATTGACAGATATGGGCTTTGGGTGGCAACAGAAGTGAAGAAAAGGGTTGTCATTAGTAGCTTTCTTTCTCAATTACCCGTCATCGTATTACTATATTTGATTGGAATTGTTGTGATGTTTTTCTTGTTTAGGAGCATTGCGACTAACGAGCGAAGAAAACAAGAAGAGCTCAGTTATCAGGCTCACCACGACTATCTTACTGGAATAGAGAATCTATTTAGCTTCGACAAAGCTCTCTCATCTTTCCTACCGACGGCTAGTTATAGCGTGCTTAGTTTAAACATCGACGGTTTCAAAGTGATCAACGACAATTTTGGTAACCAAGCGGGAGACACAGTGCTGAAGTCAGTGGTATACAGGCTCAAAGAATGCATTGATAGCGAGCACAAACTCTATCGTTTTGGTGGTGATGAATTCGTTGTACTGACAAACTCAACAGATGAAACCTACCTTACTAGGCTAGGGGACCGACTTTGTGACACGTTTGAACAGCCGTTTGCCTTTCGTGAGTTAGAGATTGAGCTGACTTGCAGCGTCAGCATTGCTGTTAACTTAGGTGGTGAGTTCAGCGGGGATGAAGTAAAACGAAATGCTGAATTAGCGATGGCAGTGGCAAAAAAAGCTCGTAGTAGCGTAATTTTCTATCAAGAGCGTTTCTTGCATGAGTACATTGAAAGAAGCAGGATTGAACTTGCTTTAAAAGGTGCGATTGACCGTAGCGAATTGTTCGTGGTCTATCAACCACAGGTGAATGCCCTGAAAGAGCTTAGAGGTGTCGAGGCTTTGCTAAGATGGGAACACCCTGAGTTAGGCCTTATACCACCAGACAAATTTATCGCTGTCGCTGAAAACTGCGGTTTTATGCCGCGACTAGGGGATTTTGTATTGGAGCGTGCGTTGTCTGACATGAGTCAACTGTTTAAGGACACCAATAGTCAGTTTGATGTAGCGATCAATGTCTCTGTCAAGCAGTTGAATAATGAGGGTTTCGTAAGCAAAGTACTCAAATTGGTTCATAAATACAAGTTTGAACAAAGGAGCTTAATCCTCGAAGTAACAGAGAGTGTATTTGTTGAAGACTTACACAAAATAACTGCTGTGCTTGGGGAGTTGAAAAGACATTCGATTCGAGTTTCACTTGACGATTTTGGCACTGGATATTCATCGCTGAGCTTACTAAAGCACTTACCAATCTGCGAAGTTAAGATAGATAAGAGTTTTGTCTCTGATATGCTCTCAAATGACAAATCTTACTCTATGCTTGCGAGTGTTTTACATATGTCACAGCAGCTTGGATTAGGTACTGTTGCAGAAGGGGTTGAGACCTCAAAAGAAGTCGCAGCGCTAAGACAATTAGGTTGCGATATTTACCAAGGATTCTATTTTGCTAAACCAATGCGGCTAGAGTCTCTAAGAGAGTATACTGGCCAACAAATCCATCACTAAAGCTTCAAAGCTAGCTATCTGGCCTAAGTCCAACGACTTTTTCGCTCGACTTTACGTTGAGTACAGGCTCTCAATATCTCGTGCCTTTGCTCATTGGTTGATTGTGACCATCGTAGTATTTCGTCCAATGATCGATAGCAACCTAAGCAAATATCATCCTGATCTAAACAGCAGTGACGGATGCACGGGTTAGGGATAGGACCATCTCGATCTTCAGCCATGGAAACTCTCTTAAAGCATATTTATATAACTATACAAAATGCCCCGGCGCAGGCTGGGGCATTTTAGCTATTTTTACAGTGTCTGACTCAGTGCGAAGTAGCGACCTTGTCGTTCCATCAATTCTTGATGGCTGCCATGCTCAACAATTTCCCCTTGCTCGATTAAACAAATCGAATCCATCTTGTCTAAATCAACCAAACGGTGGGTAACAAACACCACGGTTTTGCTAACAAAATGCCGCTCAAATAGTTGCATTATTTGTTGCTCTGTCTGCTTGTCCAAACCTTCGGTAGGCTCATCAAGTAGCAGAATTGGGGCATTGTGTAGCAGGGCACGCGCGATACCAATGCGACGTTTTTCACCGCCGGAAAGCTGTCGACCACCGTCACCGAGCCATGTGTCTAAACCTGTTTCGTCGAGAAGCTTAGCCAACCCGACTTTAGACAGAACCTGAGCCAGTTCATCGTCCTCCGCAAGCGGTTTAGCCATGGCTAGGTTGTCACGCAGTGAGCCGTTAAGAATATCGACACGTTGGCTCACGACGCTAATGGTTTGGCGGAGCTGACTCTCACTCCAATGTTGAATTGGCTTACCCGCGATTTCGATGCAGCCTTGTTGAACATCCCAATAGCGGTTGAGCAATTGTAGAAGGGTCGATTTGCCAGAGCCAGTTTGACCGACAATCGCAATTCTGTGCTGCGCTGGAATCGCTAACTCGATGTGTTTAATGGCATCGTTGTTTGCATCAGGGTAGTGGAAAGAGACCCCTTTATACTCGATTGAGAATTGCTGATCATGCTCAGTATCTTTCTCAGGGAAATAAACGTCTGGCTCTGATTGAGTAATATCATTAAGCCTGCGAGCTGAAGTTAGTGTCTGGCCTAGATGTTGGAACGCGCCAGCAATTGGCATCAAAAGTTCAACACTCGCCATTGTGGCAAACGCGACCAGAGCGATCATCGGATCTGGAGTATTGCCACCGACACCGTCAGCCGCCAACCAAAGCATTAGCACAATCGTCCAGCCATTAGCCAGCAACAGTAAGGCTTGCGCTAGCCCAGAAAAGTGAGCATTAAAAAACTGATTCTTGAGCAGTTTTTGTTGTGTATCTAGGATCGCATTGCGGTAGCGTTCTTCTGCACCAAACAACGTGAGCTCACTGTATCCCTGTATCCAATCTAGGGTAGCGATACGTAAATCCGCTTTGTTTTGCGTTAATTCACCGCCGTTGCGTTTACCCAGTTTGTAAAACAGCACGGGCCAAGTAAGCAAAATAGTAAACAAAATTGCCCCAAGGGATAAGCCTAGTTGTGAGTCAAACCAGCTTACGAGGGCTGTTAGGCCCAAGATCCCCAAAGTGCCGACAATCATTGGGCTAACCAGTCTTAAGTAGACATGGTCCATAGCATCAATATCGGCTACAAGACGGTTTAATAGATCAGCATCGCGAAGATTAGATACGCGGCCTGGGATCAGTGGTGCGAGCTTAGAAAAGAAAAAGACACGTAAGTCGGTTAGGAGCTTAAACGTTGCGTTGTGACTCACAACCCGTTCACCCCAACGACCAGCAGTTCTGCCCATTGCAAAACCACGGACAAATGCCCCCGGCAACATGTAGTTGAATGTTTCTCTTGCTATGGTTAGGCCAGCAACCGCGGCTGCTGATAGGAACCAGCCAGAGAGAGTAAGCAAGCCAATTGATGCCGCTAAGGTTAGAAAGGCTAATAGCATTCCAAGTGAAAGACCAAACCAATGCTTTTTATATAACTTTAAGTAGGGAAGTAAATCACGCATCTAAGTTCCCCTTATTTGCCTGGTTAAGCGCTTGGTTTGACGACAGCATATCGCGGAACAAGCCATCAGCTTGTGCAAGTTCGCTGAACTGTCCAGATTGAACAACCTTACCATCTTTCATGACTAGGATTTGTCCGACATTTTTTAGTGGTGTAAGCTGGTGGGTGACCATCAAAGTGGTCTTGCCTTTGATTTGATTGTTCAAGCCTTGCATGACCAGTCGCTCACTACGCGCATCTAAACTCGCTGTTGGTTCGTCAAGCAACCAAAAATCACCATTTTGCACCATTGCACGTGCCAATGCTAAGCGTTGAGCCTGTCCAACCGACAAACCACCTGAGCGATCCGAGACGGCATAATCAAGCCCGTGTTGGTTAACAAATTCTGCAGAGTAAGATTCTTCGAGTGCTTGCTTGATTACTTCGTTACTCACGTTCGTTTTACCAAGCGTGATGTTGTCACGTATGGAACCATGCAATAGCAACGGGTTTTGGCCTACCCAACTTATTTTTCTTCGCCAGTTGTTTAGGTCGAGGTCTGTACGTTCAATACTATTAATCGTCAGGGAGCCCTTGTAAGGCAAGAACCCCAATATAGCATTGACCAAAGTCGTTTTACCCGCGCCGCTTGGGCCAACAAGTGCTGTTGTCTGCGCAGATGACAATGTGAAGCTTACAGGGCCAAGAAGCTTATGCCCTTCAGGGGAGTAAACTTCGAGATCTTTTGCGGTGATGGCGACAGAGTCCTTCTCGCTAAGCTGCGCTGACCCAGAGCGAACTGTCTCTACATCTGTTTCTAGGAACTCAACTATGCTTTCTGCTGCGCCAACAGCTTGCTGTTTCGCGTGGTAAAAGGTGCCGAGATCGCGCAAAGGTTGGTAAAATTCGGGTGCAAGAACAAGGATAAATAATCCAGCAAATAATGTAACTCCTGCACCATAGTCGCCAAAGTTCAGTTCACCTATGAAGGCAAAGCCGAAGTAAACCGCAGTTAAGGCAATTGAGATAGAAGTAAAGAACTCAAGTACTGCAGACGACAAAAACGCGATTTTTAGTACGTCCATAGTGCGAACTCTAAATACTTCAGATGCACCGCGCATCACTTCGGTTTCAGCCGCAGTTCTGTCGAATAAGCGTATAGTTGTCATGGCTTGAAGTCGGTCATAAAAGTGACCGGATAAACGCTGTAGAGCTTTGAAGTTCTTGCGGTTCGCGTCAGCGGCTTTCATTCCCACCAATGCCATAAACAGTGGAACCAAAGGAGCTGTAATCAAGAAGATTAAACCTGCCGCCCAATTAACAGGGAAGACAACAATTAAAATGACAAACGGAACTAGCACAGAAAGCGACATTTGAGGTAGGTAGCGAGCAAAAAAATCATGCATATCTTCGACTTGTTCAAGCAAAAGAGTTGCCCAAGCCCCCGCAGGTTTACCCTTAATGTAAGCTGGGCCCAGTTCTTGTAGTTTATCCAAGATCAATTGGCGAATGTAAACACGGATCTGTTCACCACATCGATAACCAGCGATTTCGCGTCCCCAAGAGCACAGGGAGCGTACTCCGACCACGGCAACTAAGCCAAGGAAATAAGGGACCAACTCATATTTGTCAACTTGTTCGATAATTAGTTGGTGCAAGATTGTTGCAAGCAGAGCGGCCTGAGCTAAAAGGAATATGCTTGAAAGTACACCGAGACCAACAGCAGTCATAAGCCACCGCTTGGCGAGCTTACTTTGCTGCTTGAGCCATTGATTCAAGCTGCTTTGTTTCTTTTTATCCATCGTGAAGGCTTAATGAGAATTATTATAAAGTTTTGGAGTTGCGCATTATACAAAAGAAAGCCCCGCTGGAATACCGCAGGGCTTTAAGGTTTTGAGCCAAAAATGAAAAATATTATTTAAACTTAGCTCGGTAGTGGTATTGATACAGGCTATTTGTTATCAGCAAGTGCATCTAGGTAACGCTCAGCATCCAGTGCCGCCATACAACCACTACCGGCCGAAGTAATCGCCTGACGGTAGTTATGGTCCATGACATCACCAGCGGCAAAAACACCAGGTACGCTAGTTTGTGTTGCATTACCTTCTAGGCCGGATTGAACGATGATGTAACCGTCTTTCATCTCTAGCTGACCTTCAAAGATTGAGGTGTTTGGTTGGTGACCAATCGCAATAAATGCGCCCATCACATCAATTTGTTCGATATTGTCTGACTGAGTATCTTTGATTCGCACGCCCGTCACACCCATGTCGTCACCAACGACTTCTTCCAAAGTACGGTCAGTATGAAGAATGATGTTGCCATTCTCTACTTTATCCATTAGGCGTTTAACTAGAATTTTTTCAGCGCGGAAGCTATCACGGCGGTGGACTAAGTGAACTTCAGAAGCAATGTTCGAAAGGTAAAGTGCTTCTTCAACGGCGGTATTACCACCACCAACAACAGCAACTTTTTGGTTACGGTAGAAGAAACCATCACAAGTTGCACAAGCCGAAACACCACGGCCCTTGAATGCTTCTTCAGATTCTAGACCTAAATACTTAGCTGAGGCACCTGTTGAAATAATAAGCGCATCACATGTGTATTCACCGCTATCACCTTTGAGACGGAAAGGGCGCTGGCTGAAATCAACCTCATTGATGTGATCAAAAAGAATTTCAGTTTCAAAGCGTTCAGCATGCTCTTTCATTCGATCCATTAGACCAGGACCAGTCAAGCCTTCAGGATCGCCAGGCCAGTTTTCAACTTCAGTTGTTGTCGTTAACTGACCACCTTGTTGCATACCTGTCACCAGAACAGGGTTTAAGTTTGCGCGGGCAGCATAAACTGCGGCAGTGTAGCCAGCAGGACCGGAACCAAGGATTAAAAGATGGCTGTGTTTTACGTCGCTCATTTGTGCTCCATTAGCGGTGACGCTTATTCATTTATTTGATTCGATTGTATGGAATATATGGGGCCATTAAAAGGGTTAGCAAGGGAAGAGAATGTAATAATTGGTTATAGATTAGAACGCAAACGTTATCTGCTAATTTGGTATTCATATTTATAACTCATTGATGTTGATGAGAAAATTAATTGGCTCTAGTGAACTCATCTAGTTTTTGGACTCATGGCTTTTTAATTCTAGGTTTAATCACTGTAATTTGCCGACTGTCTGGGTGTATGCTCCAAAATATACAAAATGATGGATTGAAATGCTAAAAATTGTTGATCTGGCAATACAAGTGCGCAAATAATGAATGTGAATAAGATGTTAATCATATTGTAAGTATGTACATTCATTAAGGAGATGATGATGTTACATCAGCGCGAAACTACCCTACAGCTTACCAAGTTAAGTGATGCAGCGATTTCACAACTGGCCCCCTCGTTTACTCAACTGCCTCATACCGAGCATGCTGACGGCCAGTATCGTTTAAGGCGCTACTCCGTAGTGACATTTCAAGATGGCAACGTGGTCGATTTGAATAAGAGTGAATTCGTTCAAAGTGACGATATTAATCGCTTTCAGGGTAACGTGGTTCGCCAGTTTGAACCGATCGAAAAGCCGATAATGAATAGTGACGGTATGCGAGAAATGTGTCAGCTATTTGCGCATTCTAATCATCTCACTGATGGTCATGAGATCGAGATTCACCAAATTCGTATCTCGGCTGTTTACAACGAGACTCAGGTTGCGCCAGAAGGTGTTCACCAAGATGGATTTGAACATCTCGCAGTAGTAGGTATGGGTCGTCACAATATTGAAGGCGGCGATATTATGGTTTACAGCAGTTTCAATGAAGCCCCTTTCTTTCGCAAAGCATTGCATAGTGGTGAAGTCGCCATGCTAGCTGACGACAAACTTTGGCATAATGCTACACCAATTCGCTCGGTTATTGAGGGTGAAGCGGGGCATATGGATGTATTTGTGTTAACCGCAAAGGACAGCGTGAATGAGCTTCACTCCTAATTTAGCAAGAGCGCAGTTCAGTGCTCTTGGTCAAACACATAATGACTTGCCTGTTATCTTTTTAGATGGCCCGGGCGGCTCTCAAGTACCAAAGTCTGTACTTGAAGCGATGCAGGCTTATTTGGGGTTCTTTAACTCTAACTTGGGTGGTCATTACTTTTCGAGTCAGCAAACGACTGATTTAATGAAGCAAGCACGTGAGTATGCCCAAGCCTTGGTTAATGCAGAATCAAGCAGCAACATAGTGTTTGGCGCCAATATGACGTCGTTAACCTTTCAGTTAAGCCGTGCAATCAGCCGAGATTGGCAAGCCGGCGATGAAGTGATTGTTACTGCTCTCGACCATTACTCGAATGTCTCAAGCTGGCAACAAGCCGCAGAAGACAAAGGTGCGGTTGTTCATCAAGCGCGTGTTGATGAAAGTGACTGCGGTCTTGATATCGAACACTTACTTTCGCTGATCAATGATAAGACAGTGCTTGTTGCTTTGACCTATGCATCGAACACAACAGGCTCAATTGTTGACGTTAAACGCGTTGTCGAAGCCGCGCACAAAGTGGGGGCTAAGGTTTACGTAGACGCTGTTCACTATGCACCGCATCATTTAGTCGACGTGCAAGAGCTTGGCTGTGATTTCTTAGCATGCTCTGCGTATAAATTCTTTGGGCCACATGTAGGGATCGCCTACATCGCGCCGAAATGGCTACAAACTTTGAAGCCTTACAAAGTTGAACCTGCGACAAATGAAGGTCCGGGGCGTTTCGAAACGGGTACACAAAGCTTTGAAGGTTTAGCTGGCGTAATTGCCGCAGTGAAATATCTGTCGCAGTGGGGTAAAAGTAACGCGTCACTAAGGGAAAGATTAGTTGATTCATTTAAGCAGTTTAACCAACATGAATCAGCGATTAGCGAACGCTTTCTTAGCCGATTATCTGAACTCGAAGGAGTGAATCTGTTTGGTAAGTTGGAAGCTAACAGCGAGCTAAGAACGCCGACCTTCGCCTTAACTTTTGATCACCATTCTCCTGAGTTTATTGCTAAGAAGCTCGGAGAAAGAAATATCTGTGTTTGGAATGGACATTTCTATGCGCTTGGGTTGGTTCGCCAGCTTGATTTAGAAGCAAGTGGTGGTGTGGTACGAATTGGCTTTATGCATTACAACACACTAGAAGAAGTGGATATTCTGTTCGATGAGCTAAAGATTATTCTTGAACGATAACCTATTTAGACAAAGACCTCCTAAGTGGAGGTCTTTTTAGTTCACCGTTAAGCGCTGACTTCCACTTCATAAGAAGTGAACTTACGAATATTGATAACGCCGGTATCAAAGATCAGGTACTGACCTTTAATTCCTTGCAGAATACCCGTCACTTCTGGATTTTTGTCGAAGTTATGAGAAGTGATTTTTGTAGGGTGCTGCTCCACTGGGTAGCGGATTGCAGTGATATTCTCACTAAGGATCTCAATTGCATCCTCGCCAAACTGCTGTTTGATTTCAGCGATTTTTTCTTCAACTAAAGGCAAGAGTTCAGCAAATCTTTCTTCTAGAGCCATTGGCTCTCCATCACCTTTTAACAGGGTGCGCCAGTTAGTCTTATCCGCAATGTGTTTTGCCAGCTCAACCTCGATAAGGCCTGAAATATGACGAGTCTTCACTTTGAAAATCGGCAAGCCTTGAGTCGCACCTTGATCGATCCAGCGGGTCGGGATTTGAGTGTGGCGAGTGATGCCTACTTTCAAACTTGAGGTGTTTGATAAATAGACGAAATGGTCAACCATACAGTTTTCCTCTCCCCATTGTGGTTCGCGACAAGTCCCCTGATCGTAGTGACACGTTTCAGGCTTCATGATGCACATATCGCAACTGGCGAGCTTTTTCATACAAACAAAGCAGTGCCCCTGCGAATAGCTCTTCTTGGTTTTTTTGCCACAAGAACTACAGAAGATATTACCAGTATGAGTGAGCGTAATGCTCTTACCAATGAAAGGGGAGAGGTCAACTAATTCATCACCAACCGGAAGTCGATAATGAACCGTATTTTCGAGAGAGGCGCGCATTTTGCTTAGCGTACCTTTAGCTAATAAAGACATGACAGTGCTCTTATTCTAATGAGGGTTAACCCTCTTTGTTTTTAGGCCGTCATTGTAGCAGTTTTTACTGCGTCTCGGGCAATTCTGTGCCAGTGAAGAAATCAGGAGGTGACTAGTGTTCAGTCTGACTAACAGCGACAGGTTTTTCGACAAAACTCTGCTCAGTGTCTTGCTGTGGAAGTTGTTCAATTAAAATTGGTTCTTTAGGCCCAAGGAACTTTGGTTTTGCATTAGTGATGTAAATATCAAGCACAGCCTTGGCGCGTGCAAATACTTCTCTCATCCGTACTTGAAAACCAGAGTGTTTGGATGGTCCCGCGACCGCAAAGCACTTGGCATCAATGTTATGAGAATTAGCGATAAATATCGCACGTTCGCAATGGAATTGCTGCGAAATAATCAGAAAATCATTGGTATCAAAAATTTCTTTGGCTCTGACGACCGAATCTAGGGTACGAAACCCGGCATAATCTAAAAAAATGTTCTCTTCAGGCACTTCTGCTTTGAGGAGGTCACGTTTCATTGTCCAAGGCTCATTGTAAGAGCGATGTGCGTTATCTCCACTCAGAAGGAAGTTATCTACCTTGCCTTGCTGATAAAGTTCAATCGCCGCGTCGATGCGATTGGTGTAGTACTCATTGAGAATTTTTCCGAGATATTTACTGGTACCCAGAACGACAGCAACATCGAAAGATTCGATTTGTTCGGTGTCGGTAAAGAGCTGGTCTCTGGCTTGGTAAGAAACCCATCGATCGATAGCATATAAAGAAACAGTAAGGAGGACTAACACAAGCGGTAGCCATGCGAATACTCTTAGCACCAATCTTCGCCAAGTTTTTTTTGGGGTTTCGTGATGAAATAATCTACGCACTAAATTTGTCGGTTCCGCTGTGCCCATAAGCCAATTAACATAAAGCAAAACAATACGATGGAAAACATGATGCCAGCCTCAAGCCCGCGTAATGTCCGAGATAGGTAAGGTGTTGCTTTGACAATGATTAAGCCGTAACCAAACGCGTTAATCAAGACAAATGCGACAGTTCTGAGGGCAAAGTTGGTGTTTCTTAATAATTTCCTCAGTAAAGCGTTAATTTCACCGCCAGCCATAACCAAAATGCAGGCTATTAATGCAGTAGAAATCTCAGTTAGATAGGGGCGAAGGTATCCGCCTAAAAGGTTTAGGTAATCCATGAAAGTAAAGCAGTAGGTAACTGATTTGTGGAGAATAGCATGAAGTTATTTAGTTGGACATTTCAGATCGTAAAGGCGAGATATTGGTGGCAGGAATAAAAACCCAGCGCTTGCTGGGTTTTATTTGGTTGTTCAGAGCGTTTTTTTTAAAATGCGGTACGTTTGTATCGACGGTAGACGGGTTGCCAGAAAGAGCCATCAATAGCTTCTTCTAGTGCTTCGTCAGTGATCTCGAGTGCAACACCTTGTTCGATTGCTTTTTTAGCAACGGCGAAAGCAATTTTCTTCGATACTGAATGAATCGCTTCAAGCGGTGGCAGTAGCGCACCTTGACCATTTATAGCAAGTGGAGAACATGTCGCCAGAGCACGGCTCGATTCCATTAGCATTTCGTCGGTAACACGTTTTGCTTGAACAGCAAGAACGCCAAGCCCGATTCCTGGGAAGATGTAACTGTTATTACATTGTGCGATTGGGTAAGTCTTACCATCGAGTACCACAGGATCAAATGGACTACCGGTTGCAACGAGCGCTTCACCATTTGTCCAGCGAATAATGTCGTTAGGTGTTGCTTCTACACGACTGGTTGGATTCGACAGCGGGAAGACGATTGGGCGAGCGCAATGTTTGTGCATTTCTTTAATGACATCTTCACTAAACAGACCAGGTGCGCCAGAAACACCGACCAGTACGGTTGGCTTAGCATTTCGCATGACATCAAGTAGCGAGTAACCATTGCTTTCTGCTTCCCAGTCTGCGGTGTTTGAATGTTTTTGCACCAAACGCTGCTGGAAGTCGAGTAGGTTAGGCATACCTTCTTGCAGTAAACCCCAGCGGTCAACCATGAAGACTTGCGAACGCGCTTGCGCATCGCTAATACCTTCCGATACCATCTGCGCAATGATTGCCTCGGCGATACCGCAGCCAGCCGACCCAGCACCTAAGAAGGTGACACGCTGCTCTGAAAGTTTGTTTCCGGCAGCTTGACAAGCGGCAAGTAGTGAGCCAACAGTAACTGCCGCAGTACCTTGAATATCGTCGTTAAAGCAGCAGAAACGGTCTTTGTAGCGCTCTAGCAACGGCATTGCATTTTTCTGTGCGAAATCTTCGAACTGAATCAGTGCATCTGGCCAACGGCGTTGAACGGCTTGCATAAATTCTTCTAAGAATGCGTCGTATTCTGCGCCAGTAATGCGAGGATGGCGCCAGCCCATGTACATTGGGTCGGCAAGACGTTGTGGGTTGTTTGTGCCCACATCAAGTACGATAGGCAGAGTGTAAGCTGGGCTAATACCACCACACGCTGTGTAAAGAGCCAGCTTACCAATTGGAATACCCATACCCCCGATACCTTGGTCGCCAAGACCAAGAATACGTTCACCATCCGTCACTACGATAACCTTTACGTTATGGTTTGATGCGTTGTTTAAAATGTCATCAATTCGGTCACGGTTAGCATAAGAAACAAATAGACCACGGCCACGGCGGTAGATGTTCGAGAAGTTTTCACAGGCTGCGCCAACGGTTGGCGTGTAGATGATCGGCATCATCTCTGATATATGGTTCTGAACTAGGCGGTAGAAAAGGGTTTCGTTTGTGTCTTGGATATTGCGCAGGTAGATGTGCTTGTCCATGTCACTTTCAAAATTACAATATTGTTGGTAAGCACGTTCCACTTGTTCCTGAATTGTTTCAGTGTTTTCTGGTAGCAGACCTTCAAGGTTGAATGAGCTTCTTTCCTCTGCTGAGAAAGCACTGCCTTTGTTAAGAAGAGGAGTACTGAGAAGCGCAGGGCCTGCATATTGGATATATAGAGGGCGTTTATCGTTATTCATCACATGCCTTAGTAGGGTGTTAGGGTCAACAGACCTTTGAGAACAGGAACATAAAAATGATAGGGATTCGTTGTCGTATTGTAAACTGAATATTCCTGCAATCTGGCAAAGTTTGCGTATATAATTTCGTGCTTTAGCACTAGCCACGCGTAAATCATGACAAGCCTACCCATAGATCCTCTGAAAAGTGACTTTTTATCCCAGCTCTCAGCACACCATTTAATCGTTGAAGCCGAAACGGGTTCGGGAAAATCAACGCGTCTACCCATCTGGGCAGCAGAGCAAGGGCGTGTTCTCGTGATTGAGCCTAGGCGTATCGCGTGTACTTCCCTCGCGCAGTTCCTTTCCGATCAAAGTAAGACTCGATTAGGCGAGTCTGTCGGTTATGCGATCAAGCTTGAAAGCCGATTTGATGAAAACACTCAAGTGGTCTTTGTTACCCCTGGCGTTGCGTTGCGATGGTATTCTGAAAACGAATTAGAAGAGTTCGATACCGTCATTGTGGATGAATTTCACGAGCGACGTTGGGATACAGATTTGTTGGTGGCGTTGCTTAAGGGTAGCCTCCATCATAGATTGGTTGTAACGTCAGCAACGATCGAAGGTCAAAAGCTTGCGTCCTACATCGGTGCGAAACGTATGTATGCTGAAGGACGAAATTATCATGTATCGATCGGTTATCGTGCTGGCGACTCAAGGCAACTTCCCGATAGCAGAAATCTTGAAGAGAAAGTGAAGCAAGAGGTGATTGCACTACAGGATATGGAAGGTGATATCCTCGTGTTTTTACCCGGCAGGAAAGAGATCAGTCAATGTCAGAGTATGCTTTCTGGTATTGAGGGTATTGTCGCCGTCCCGCTTCATGCTTCTGTCACGGATGAGCAACGCGAAATCGCCCTCAATGTTCAATCCTACAAGAAGGTGGTATTAGCGACCAATGTTGCAGAAACTTCACTGACTATCCCAAATATTGTTGCCGTTATTGACTCGGGGCTCGAACGACGCACTGAGCAGCGTAATGGCAAAACCACATTGAGTTTGAAACATATCTCTCAAGCGAGCGCGAAACAGCGTAGTGGCAGGGCAGGACGTGTTATGGATGGCATTTGCATTCGCTTGTATGGTGAACATGCCGCATTGTCGGAAGTAACGCCACCTGAGATGCATCGAGAGTCGCTCACCGAACCGATGTTGGCATCAGCGAGCTGCGATAGTGCACTTACACAGCTTGAGTTTTTAGAACCGTTGCCAGAACGTTCATTGAATCACGCTACTGATATTCTGACTGCAATGGGGGCTATTGATGCGTTTGGACTTGCTACTGAACACGGCAAGCGCATCTATCCGCTACCTATTGACGCACTATACGCTGATCTTGTTACAAGAATGCCTTCAAAACCACTTCAAGAAGCCATGGTCGATCTTACGTCAGCACTGTCAACACCGGCTAATTTGTATCGTCTGTCAGGTAACGAAGAAGCGCGAGAAAAGCTAGAAAAAGAAGAACCACTAGGGTGCGACGCTCAGCTTGTGATTGGGTTATTACGAGGAGAGCATTTTTCCGCTGTGAATACTGATTGGGATGCAGTAACAGAAGCTCGGGCGTTATCTTCACAAATGCGAGAAGCGTTTGAATTGCCACAGCTAAGTGTAGCTTCACGCTATTCTCACCAATCGTTGACCGAAGCGATTACCCGTTTGCACCCAGAGCTGGTATTCGTGCGCAGATTAAAACGCCGCGAGGCGATGGGCAACGGTGAAATGGAGGTGGTGCTAGGCAGAGAAAGCCGATTTCCTAACAGAAATGAAGCAGGCTTAGTCCTTGATACTCACAGCTTGCCGGGGAGGGGGGTAAAGCAAACGCTTAACTTGGCGACTTTCACTATGCCTGTTGAGCTAAAAAACCTACATGATATGGGGCTAGGTGATTGGCAGCAAGGTGAAGTAACCACCGTTGATGAACAGCCTGTGGTTGAGATGAACTTGATCTATGCAGGAAGAGTGATAGCGACTCGCCATGAAATAGCCAAAGGCGAGCTTGCGATTAAACCCATGCTTGAGGCTGTGAAAAATAACCAGTTATTACCGGGTTTTGCTGACATTCGCCACAAGCAAATAGAACATTGGAAACTGTATCTTGCATTAGGAAAGGCTGAATCGGTTGAAGATGTAGATAGCCTGTGTTTTGAAAGCTGGTTTACGCAGCAGCTTTCATTACTTGAATTGACCGATATCTCGGAACTGGAGCTGTTTAGCGAAGACGATTTCCATTTTGAAGGTATCCCTTATTGGGAATATGATGACTTTGCCGCCGCATACCCCTTCACATTAGCCTTGGGGGATCTTAATCTCGATGTCGAATACCAAGTAAAGAAAAAACTGATCTACGTCGTACATCGTGACGGACTTCGTAAAGGCTATCCAAAGCGTTGGGAGCTGCCAAGTTGGAAAGGATGGAGAATACAATACAAAAAAGCTAGCAAAATCGTTGATATAAAATAGCATTCAAGAAACAAGATATTATTTGGTACCCAAAATATTAAGCAACAGGTTCCTTATATCACTTTCTTGTACACATATTGTTACCGCATTGGTTTTTATATAGCTTTTTAAAACAGAATTAGGGCATAACAGACCATTGTTTTATATCCTATTGCTATAACCAGCATGATCTAGGATATTGAGAACACTGTGTTGCCGACATTACGGGGGATGATGATATGGAACATCGAGGCAAGACAAGTGTTGTGTTCGACTATACTTCTTTTCTCGGCGCTTCTTGCAATAAGAAATGGACGTTCTTGGAAGCCATGAGCACGTTTGCTCCTATCTTTAGCCTTGCATGGAAGGATACGATAAAAGAGACGCTATCGGTTGAAGACCGCTTGTGGGATCAGGCTATGAAGTCGCTTTCGGCAAATCGTAGTGACGAATCCAATATTCTTACTTTACTTCAGTTGGCAAAAATTGAAGGCGTAGAAGAGCTTAAGATTGTGATGCCTTACGAACTGGAGATTGATCTACTGGAGCGGGTTAAAGCCAAATCGAAGGCAGAGATACAAACCTTGTCTCAAGACGAGCTTATTATCAAGTTTTAGCACGAAGTTGATGCGTAATTGCGAAACATCTAGTGATCTAAATACTTTGCTAAGAAAGAGATCTCATTTGAGATCTTTTTCGCTATCTGAGTAATAGAGTTAGTGCAAGATCATAATTCTCACAATTTATTCAGTAACTTGGCGGTTACTTGTTCTATATTTTCTAATCAATATAACGAATATATCCAGCATCTGTCGCGGATTCTGGTTTGGGAAAATTGGCAGTTAATCTTGTCCATCCAAGGAAAGTTTGCCGCCGTTAATTTGTGCAGTATATGGACTCAAGAGGTCATAATGGAATTGAAGTACCGTTGGATATTAGCCCCTTTACTCTTTGCTAGCTCGGTGCATGCAGCAGAACCTAATAAAATAAACCACCTAAACTATGATCTCCTTTATGCAGACTTAAGTTCTGGGTCGTTGAATGAAAATTTGGGTACAAACAATAATGCAACCGCTTTAGCTGTCGGTGGCAACTATGTTTGGACTGACAATATTTTATTCACTTTAGATTATACCGCGCGATTTATTCACCCTGACGATGTTACCACTGAGTTATATACCTTGTTGCCGGGCGTTGCTTATCGCTATCCGTTGATGGAAAAGTTAGATGTAATCGCTACAGCTAAAGTCGGCTATTTGTGGGCAAAGCAGACTCTCGATAAAACCGAAGAAAAATTGTTTAGTGATAGTAAACCTTCGATTGGTGCGAGTTTAGAACTTAAGTATGCGCTGAGTGAGAAGTGGGAGTTAGCAAGTCGAGGCGAATTTAACTACACTGACTTACTCGAAGAAGCTGTGTTCAATGTAAGAGCCGATTATCAGTTTGCAGAGCGCTTTACGGTTGGTTTTTTCTACACTCATCGCAACGGTGATTTTGAAACGGCTAAAATCAAAGGCAATGCTACTACCAATGAAGGTGGAATTTCTCTTAGGTATTTGTTCTAGAAGAGAAAACAATAAAAGCCAGCAAAAGCTGGCTTTTTAGTTTTAGGTATGTAGCAATTATAGAACTGCCGCAATACCTTTACATAAAGGTAGCATGTTTGAACGAGTCATGCCTGCAACGCTGATGCGGCCAGAACCCACGATGTAGATCGCGAACTCTTCTTTAAGGCGTTTAACTTGCTCTTTAGAAAGACCAGAGAATGAGAACATGCCGTTTTGACGTTCAATGAAACTAAAGTCAGCATCCACACCTTGCTCTTTAAGCGTGGTAACAAACAGCTCACGCATGTCTTGAATGCGGTCACGCATCTCTTTCACTTCTGCTTCCCACTCTGCGCGAAGGTCTTTGTTGTTAAGGATGTGTGTGACTACAGCGCTACCGTGTGCTGGTGGGTTTGAATAGATCGAACGAATAATCGCTTTTACTTGTGAGAATGCTGTTGTTGCCACTTCTTGTGACTCTGCAACGAGAGTGAAGGCGCCAACGCGCTCATTGTACAAGCCAAAGTTTTTAGAGAATGAACTAGCGACTAAAATCTCTTTGTTGTACTTAGCAAAGATACGCAGGCCCGCAGCATCTTCTTCAACGCCTTTTGCGAAACCTTGGTAGGCAAAGTCAAACAGCGGAAGAAGTTTTTTGTCCGCGACAAGCTTAGCCAGAGTTTCCCATTCGGCAGAGGTAGGGTCGATGCCTGTTGGGTTGTGGCAGCAGCCGTGAAGAAGCACGATATCACCTTCAGTCGCTTTTTCTAAATCAGCGACCATAGATGCGAAGTCTTTGTCCTTTGATTCAGCATCGTAGTAGCTGTATTGAGCTGTTTGTATACCCGCAGCAGCAAATACACCATTATGGTTTGCCCAAGTAGGGTTGCTGATCCAGATTTTTGCGTCACCAAGTTGGCGTTTAATAAATTCACCAGCTACACGGAGAGCTCCTGTACCGCCAGGTGCTTGAGCGGTTTTAGCTCGCTTGTTAACAACGATTTCCGCATCATTTCCGAAAAGAAGTTTTTGAACCGCTAGTGCATATTCAGCGGTCCCTTCGATAGTTAGGTAAGACTTGGTCTTCTCTGTTTCAATGAGTGCCGCTTCAGCCTTCTTAACTGTGGCTAAAACAGGGGTTTCACCTTGCTCATTTTTGTAGATACCCACGCCAAGGTTAATCTTCTCTGCGCGAGTGTCTTTTTTGAATTCTTCAGTAAGGCCAAGAATAGGGTCTGCGGGTGCAGCAACTACTTTTTCAAACATAATCTTCATCCATGTTTATCGAAGGGATAGGTAACTCACTCTTTTATACCTTTCTACGCAGAGTGAGACAACAGCGAAAGTGAAGAAAATTTAAAAAAGAGTCGCGATTAGGAGTGGTTTCTATTCAAACCAAGTTTTCTATATGAAAAGTCCCTTCATTTATACCGTAAAGGGACGTTAAATGAGTGAAAATGGATGAGGGTATAGAGATTTAAGCGTGCATCATTTGCTCTAGCTCATTCTCTTTGGCTTCAAGCTGACGGTACTTGTCGGCGATTGCGACGAACTCATCTTCAATCGCTATGAATGCTTCGATGATTTGTGGGTCAAAGTGATTGCCGTTCCCTTCAAGAATGATCGACTTTGCCTTCTCGTGGCTAAAGGCCTTTTTGTATACGCGCTCTGAAATAAGTGCGTCATAAACATCGGCTAGCGCCATTAATCGTCCTGAAATAGGTATTTCTTCCTCTTTCAGCCCATTGGGGTAGCCGCTACCGTTCCACTTTTCATGGTGGGTAAGAGAGATCTCTTTCGCCAGTTGTAAGAATGAGTTACTACCGAGTTGACCTTCAGCCATTGATAGCGCCTTGGCTCCAATCTCAGGGTGACGCTTCATTATTTCAAATTCTTCATCTGTCAGTTTCCCTGGCTTAAGTAAAATGTTGTCAGGAATGCCGACTTTTCCTACGTCGTGAAGGGGAGCGGACTTATAGAGCAATTCAATATAGTTTTCAGTAAGCAGAGTTTTATGTTGTTCAAATTGAGAGAGGTGTTTCGCCAGTGCGCGCACGTATTCTTGGGTTCGTAGAATATGGGCGCCAGTTTCATTGTCACGTGACTCTGCAAGAGCGGACAAACTGACAATAGCGACGTCTCGGGTTGTTTTCACTTCGTCTTGGCTAGACTCTAGGCTATCAAGCATTTGGTTTGTTAATGAGGCCATTGACCCTAGCTCATTGTGTTCAAAAATAGGAACGCGTTTGGATGTATTGCCGTTAGCGACCTCTATCAACGAACATTCTTGTGCGTTTAAGACGCGGCGCATTAGCTTGCTCCACTGAAGCATGATTGCAATGATGTAAGCACCAAGTACACCTGATATGTAAACAAATTCTTTGATTACACTGATTTTTCCTGTGCCATCTAAAAGTCGATCAGGGTTGTGCTCAAGCCAAAAAATGTCTTTTATGGCGACCATGGCCAGCATAGTCGTCAAAGTGATTAGAAGCAGGCTGATGAGGAGAATCATCTGTTTGACCATCGATTGTCGTTCACCGCTAAGCTCAAATTTGAAACGTTCAGCATTAGTTGGGCTGTCAAAGCTTTGAATCTTTGAATCTAGTTGAAGTAGTAAGCCAGTAAAGAAGCCAAATAAACTCATACCAAACAAAACTTTTAGGTTGCTGTCGAGAGGGAATTCATAATAGACGTTATAGAAGGTGGCAAGAACAAAACTACCAAAAAACATCAAGGTGGTATCGAGTTGAGCCTGTTTTTGCTCTTGAACCAGAGTGTGCTGTTGAAGGAGAAAATGGCGAAAGAGGAAGACTGTTCCAAACGTCACCGCAACATGTGTAAACAACTCTGTCGATGTTAATGTTTCTAACATCGGACAGACTCGCCCCCCATAGAGACCGAAAACTACTGCGGCCAGTGAGTATAGCTTTAGAGTCAAAGATGCGTTGTAATGAGAGTTAACCATGTCAAAGCCTTTATATCATTATCAATATGGCGAAAACTCGCCTATAGACAAATACCATCATCTAGTAAGTGATTCGCCTACCTAATAAAAGACCGAGCATTCTATCGATTAGTTTCGCTTATTGATACGTTTTTGCAACTTTAGTACTAGGTGTAGGATGAGAGTTGGTATGAAGAAAACACGCACCCTAATATCGGGTGCGCGAGTGAAGATTACTTTTTAAGGTTGATTTGAGATTCGATAGCGTTCGTTTCTATCTCAGGGTTTTTCCCCAGTTTTTCCGCTGCCCACTGGTTTACGTGAGACAAAATCGCTTTGATGGCGTGCTGTTCCGTTGGCTTCTCGCCTTTTGTCAACTCTATATCTTGTTTGGGGTGTGTACCTGTTGCATCTTCAGCGATGTGCAGCCAATCCGGATGCCAGTAGTAAGGCTGCCCACTTGGTGCTGTCCAACTATGTACACCATTGCTTTCGCCTTTGTACTCGATATGTGACGAATCATATTTTTTCATTATTATCATCCCTTATGTAAGGTTGTTTGGATCACTAATACCTGATAAATGTAACAGAGTTTGTGATATTTAATGTGATTCAACTCGATAAATATGATTCGCAAAAAACAAAGCCATTTTGTGGGATGCTCGTAAGGCCATGTTTTTTTTGACTATGGTATCTTTGCGACATGAATATGAGGGATCTATGAATCGCTACCAACAATTAGCAGAAAAGCTTAAACAGCAGATCAAAGACAATACCTGGCGTGCAGGGGAAAAGATCCCTTCGTTACGTGCGGCGAGTCAGAGCTTTTCGGTAAGTTCAGCAACCGTGCTACAAGCCTATCAGTTATTGGAGTCACAAGGCTGGATTAAAGCCAAACCTCAATCAGGCTATTTTGTTACCTCGACTATAGAGAACAGCGCGATGGGTAGTGTCCGACCTGCCGTGAGAAGTGAGTACAACGATGAGCTTTACGAGTTCCTAAAGAGTAATAACCAAGCGTCTGTGGCTTTTGGCTCTGCGTTTCCCGATCCGAGTTTATTTCCTTTGCAAGCGCTTAATCGCCACCTTGCCAGTGCAGGAAGGAAAACGCCAGTTGAGAGTGTTATCCGGAATTTGCCTCCGGGAAATGAAACCCTTAGAAGGATGATTGCTCAGCGCTATATCATGCAGGGTGTGGCGGTGTCTCACGAAGACATTGTGTTAACTTCTGGTGCGATGGAAGCCCTAAACCTGAGTTTACAAGTGGTGTGCGAGCCCGGAGATACCGTTGTTATTGAAACGCCGACGTTTTACGGTGCACTTCAAGCTGTCGAGCGTCTAAAGCTCAATGTTGTGCAGGTACCAGTAAATCCAGCGACAGGGGTTGATTTATCGCGTCTTGAGCAAGCTTTTAGCCAGCATGACGTTAAAGCATGTTGGTTGATGGCAAGTTTCCAAAATCCAACTGGCGCATCCCTAAATGATGCATGCAAGCGTTCGGTTGTTGAGTTAGCAAATCAGTATGATGTCTATGTTATAGAAGATGATGTCTATGCCGAGCTACACCTTGAAGATCGCAAACCCTACCCACTCAAATATTGGGATGAGCGAGACAGAGTATTGCTCTGTAGTTCGTTGTCTAAGTCTTTATGTCCAGGTTATAGAATAGGGTGGGTGGTAAACCGCACGCTAAGCGACAAGTTGCAAAAACAGCAACTGACTTCCACGTTAGCAACAAGCTCACCGATCCAGCAGGGCGTGGCTCATTATCTGCAATATGAAAGTTACGACAACCATCTTCGTAAACTCCGCAAACATCTAAGTAGGCGGCAAATTGACTACCTGGATGCTATAGAGCAGTGTTTTCCTAAAACAATAACTGTGCGAAGGCCTAGGGGCGGGTATTTCCTTTGGCTTGAATTAGATAAAGTAATAGATACCTACTTTATCTATCAGAAATTGAAAAAGTCAGATATCTCAATTGCTTATGGAAACTTGTTTGCAGCCGACAACCAGTTCCAAAACTACCTACGTATCAATATTTCTTTCGAACTCACCGATACGGTGAGAAACGCACTCAAAGAAATAGCACAGTTAGTTGCTAAGCCACCAAACTGCTAGGGCATTTTTGTGACAAACTGTACCGCTATACGCTAGGAAAACTGTGTTGAAATAACTCCACTGCTATCGCGAGGGGGAGTTATGGAAAAACGAAGTTATAAACATGAGTACCGTTTGGTGTTTGTTGCTATCATTTGTGCGGCTTTGTTGGTGTTTGGGCATCTAATTCTGGCAAAGTCTTTCGCTACATTGGCATGGACTGAATACACGGCAGCTGCAATACCATTTGTGATGTTTGCCATCTGTCTATTTGGTATCCGTTACGCTGCTAAAACTAATAGCATAGAGTGAATTGTTAAAGGGCTAACCCAATGGTTAGCCCTTTTGCAACTACTAGTCTCTTATACTGTCGGGATGTGTAACCGATGGGTCAGCATCACTAGGATAGACCCCCATTAAGTCCTCGGCATTTTGTAGCCAGTCTGGGTGCCAGTAGTAGGGTTGGCTTCCTGAAGGATGATCCCAATCCATCGCGTGTTCATGCCTTCCGTCATAAGACAGATCATCTAGTCTGAATACTCTCATAACAAACTTCCTCACTGTGATCTTACTGCGTCACATTATCAATTATGATTGAAAATAAGAAAGTTTGCGTATAGTGCAGCGACAAAACATACGTGAACAAAGCGCCTACGTGCAAACCGAGATCGGCTATTTATGATTATCGTTAAGGTGATCTATGATGGCTTGCTTGGCATGTTGCTCACTAGCTATCTCGCCTTGAGCGATATCAAGTGATTGTCTGCCATGCATTCCAGTAATATCTTCAGCAATATGCAGCCAATCAGGATGCCAGTAATAAGGCTGATTGCCTTGAGGGTGATCCCAACTATGCACACCTTCATGAACACCGTTGTATGACAGATCCTCTATTTTGAATAGTTTCATAGCGATACTCCTGCGCAATGGAAGATACTTTGACATTAGCTCGAAGTAATGAGTTTTTCTAATCTTAATGAAGCGATGTTGTGATTAGGTAGCATTCACTTATGGAGAGCTTTCTTTACACTAAACATACAAAAAAGCCTCCGAATATCGGAGGCCTTTATTATGCTAGACTTCGAATTAGAAGTTTGCAGAACGTGGTGTACGTGGGAATGGGATAACGTCACGAACGTTGCCCATACCAGTTACGTAAGATACTAGGCGCTCGAAGCCAAGACCGAAGCCTGCATGAGGCACAGTGCCGTATTTACGTAGGTCGCGGTACCAGTTCATGTGCTCAGGGTCGATACCTACTTCGCGCATACGCTCGTCTAGGATGTCTAAACGCTCTTCACGCTGAGAACCTCCGATTATTTCGCCGATACCTGGTGCTAGTACGTCCATCGCCGCTACAGTCTTACCGTCATCGTTCGCACGCATGTAGAATGCTTTGATGTCTTTAGGGTAGTTTTTAACGATTACAGGCGCTTTGAAGTGTTCTTCCGCTAGGAAACGCTCGTGTTCAGAAGACATATCGATACCCCATTCAACTGGGAATTCGAACTCACGACCAGAATCCAGAAGAATTTGGATTGCGTCAGTGTAGTCTACTTGTGCAAAGTCAGAAGAAACGAACTGCTCTAGGCGAGTAATTGCTTCTTTATCGATACGTTGAGCGAAGAACTCAAGGTCGTCACGACACTCTTCTAGTACTGCTTTGAAAACAAACTTAAGCATGTCTTCTGAAAGCTTAGCGATATCTTCTAGATCCGCGAAAGCAACTTCAGGCTCAACCATCCAGAACTCAGCTAGGTGGCGGCTTGTGTTTGAGTTTTCAGCACGGAACGTAGGACCGAACGTGTAAACTTTACTTAGTGCACAAGCGTAAGCTTCACCGTTTAGCTGACCAGATACCGTTAGGAACGTCTCTTTACCGAAGAAATCTTCGTTGTAATCAACATCGCCTTTTTCTGTGCGAGGCAGGTTTTCCATGTCTAACGTAGAAACGCGGAACATTTCACCAGCACCTTCAGCATCAGAAGCTGTGATCAGCGGCGCAGATACCCAGAAGTAACCTTGTTCATGGTAGAAGCGGTGAATCGCTTGAGATAGGCAGTTGCGAACACGCGCTACTGCACCGATTACGTTTGTACGTGGGCGCAGGTGTGCGACTTCACGTAAGTATTCGATCGAGTGGCGAGTTTTAGCCATTGGGTATGTTTCTGCGTCTTCAACCCAACCAACTACTTTAACGTTAGTTGCAGCAAGCTCGAAGTCTTGACCTTTCGCAGGAGACTCAACAATCTTACCCGTTACTTCAACAGAGCAGCCAGTCGTTAGCTTTAATACTTCGTCTTCGTAATTATTAAGATTATTAGGGACCACGGCCTGAATCGGGTCGAAACAAGAGCCGTCGTAAATGGCAAGGAAAGAGATTCCAGCTTTGGAATCACGACGTGAACGGATCCAGCCACGAACAGTTACTTCACTGTCTACTGCTAGCTGACCTTTCAAAACGTCTGATACAGGCGCGTAAGTCATGTTTTAAATATTCTCCATTGAGGTAAAAATTCAACCCAATGTTGAGATACTCACCGAATAAATAATGAGCAAACATTGGGTTGGATAGAATTCTATAGATTCAATGGAACATATTACCTTTCAAATATTATGCTTCAACCTTTATTGTCATTTAGTCGAACAAAAATCCCTAATATCCGGCTATTTCGGTGTAGAAAGGGTAAATTGCGCCAATAGCTGTTCTAGATGCTCGGAAAGTTGTTCAAGATTCATACTAATGTCTCTCGTGTGAGCGGCAGACTCAGTGGTTTGATTTGCATGTTGGTTAATCACTTGAACCTTACCTTGAACTTGATGACTTAAGTGGGCTGTGCTGCTGGACTGCTGTTGAATGCGGTTTGCATGAGCGAGTGCTTGTTTCATCTCTTCAACGACACCATTCATCGCCTGCGAAAGCAATTCGATTTCGCTCGAACGCTGGTGGGCAGTGCCGCAAACCGTATCGACACAAGAGAGAGACGCTTCACTATCTTTTTGGAATTGGGCGATAATACTTTCAATGCTGCCTGTGGCTTGTGCAGTTCGACTGGCTAGATTGCGAACTTCATCAGCGACGACAGCAAATCCACGACCTTGTTCACCTGCACGTGCAGCTTCAATTGCCGCATTAAGGGCGAGTAAGTTAGTTTGCTCAGCCACACCCTTTATCACCTCTAAAATACTAGAAACTTCTGCGGTTTGGTTGTTTAGGTCAACAATACTATCTTTAACTTGCTCTATGTCGGTTACTAGCCCTTTGATCTCGTGACTTGCCCCGTGAGCCTGACGGGCGCTCTGTTCGGCAATATGAGTTGTGTGCTTAATCAGGGTCGAAGCTTCGTCGGTCGCGGTTTCTACTTGTACTTGCTGAGATTGCATTTGTTCAATATTGTCTTGAACTTCGGAGGTTTCCGCTTGTTGGTTACTTGCTGCCGCATCTGTTATCTGTGCGACTTGGGTCAGTTGTGTGGCGCTACCCGCGACTTTGTGAGATGTTGCTTGAACTTGCTCAAGACTTTGGTTAACGGTATCCATAAAGGAATTGATCGCACCTGAAAGCTGACCAATCTCATCCTTTTGTGTTGTATAAAGTCGTTGAGAAAGATCTTTTGTCTTGCTGACAGTTTGCATAAAGCCTGAGGTTTTTTGAATCGGACGCACGATGATCTTTCTAATCAACCACATGGTGATTAAAAAACCAACGAAGCCAAACGCTGACATAATCGCTAGTGCAATAAACGCCCTTTGACTGATGAGCTGGTTAACATGAGATAAATTGTACTCAAGGCGAATAGCACCTAGTACTTCGCCTTCGGGTGCCATATGACAAGCAACACAATTGGTGCCGCGGTAGTTTTCGCTTGATTTCATAGGTAAAGCGACAACTATGCCGTTGCCCCATTCCGCGGTGATAGGCTCTATGATTAACTCACCAGCAAGTGCTCGCTTATCAATATCATCAACAGGTTTTTGATTCTCTTGTCCAGGACCATAGAGTTTGCTAACAGCCTCTGCCCGCAGAACCTTTACCTGTTCAATCCCATCTTGAGCGAGGGCCTTTTGTCTTAAAGTTTCTTTTTGAGCCATGGTTCCAGTTAGCATCATCATGTTCAGGCTATCAAAATAGTTACTCGCTTTGTCATGAAGCTGTTCACTCAAAACAGAGTTTATTAACTCGCGTTGCTGCAGATACTGGTATGTTGTTGACGCTACGAGGACTAATCCAAATACCGTTAACAACGTGATGAGCAATTTTGTAGTAATAGTAAGGCGCATTATTGGATAAAAATTTATAATATTGGAATAGACATCAACATATTCTCCTATATGCAATTAGGAGGAAAGATGGCTAATTTTATATTGTGACCGCACTCTCCGTAAGGTTTTTGTAAATGTGATGTAAGGTGTGTGTAATCAATACTTTGACGTAGTGACGTAAAATCGACGTGCTTAGGCGTTTAAGGAAGCATCTTTATGTCTAGACAGTTGGCAAGCACCACCACCAATATACGTCTGAGATCTCAAGCATTTAAGTCGTTGACAGATGTAGGTTAATAAGGAGTTGATATTTTTTGTGGAACGCAATGGAAGAGGAGAAATTAGGAGGTGATGAGTTTGGCTTTTTGTATTGTAAACGGATGTTGATGTCATCATCAAATAGTAAATATGTTAAATCAAACTTTTGAGTATGGAAAAGTGAAATCATTGATTTTGATTTTTAAAATGTATTAACTCGCTACAACAGATTATATTGGCGCTACAGCCAATTCCGGCTGATTATGTTTCTACAGTTGAGAGGAGTTTAACGTCAACGTGTTAATTACGCCGCCTTAAATTATCAATTCTCTCCCGACCTACACTTAAACCGAGCGCCCGCTCATCGAATCAACGAGTGAACTTAACTATGTCTGTATTGGCAGGGTTTACTGTATGCGTAAAAAGAGAATTATATGAATAAATGTATAACTATCGTTCAATTAGAACACCTTAAAAAAGAAGAGGGTCTGCTACAACCAACGTTAGGAATAAAGTAATGAAATTCATATCTGCTTTTATTCTTTTCGTAATGGCCGCAGCCAGCGCATTGGCAAAATATAGCGAAGACGACCGATTTTGGAAGAAGCACGCTCTTGTCAAATCAGGCGTAGACAACGATCGTGTTGCTTTGGTTGCTGAGCGCCTTTCCCACATACTCCCCGATGATAGGGAGCAGCTCGAATCTGAACTGGAGTATTTAGAGCAGTTTGGTGAAGAGTTGACCCTGCAGCAAAGTACACGATGGTGCGACATTTATCTTTATCTTCAAGGCGAATCTAGCCTTAACCCAATATCAAGAACTGAACAGCGATCATTAACAATTGATGAGTTGATTGACGAAGCGAACCAGTTGTCTGAACTGCTTGAGAAAGAAGGTTATTCGAAAGCTATGCTCAATCGGTATCAAGATCTTTCGACAAAACTTGATTTTTTCAACAAGCGCTTTAATCAACCCTTTTAGGCGATGGTATCAAGCTGTCAAACATCATTATATAGAGGAGTTTAACCAACCGTGTTAATTACGCCGCCTTAGACCACGTATTTCTCTGAGTACACGCAACCGAGCTCAAGCTCATCTTAATCTGCTGACTTAACTTATGTCTGTAACACGGCAGGGTTAGCCACATATAAACAAAGAGAATTACATGCTTACAAATCTACAAACACACTGGTTGTCAAACATAAAAGGAGACAGCTTATCGGGAATCGTAGTCGCATTAGCGCTCATACCAGAGGCTATCGCATTTTCAATAATTGCGGGTGTAGACCCTAAAGTCGGGCTTTATGCATCATTTTGTATTTGCGTTGTGACTGCCTTGGTAGGTAGTCGACCAGGAATGATATCGGGTGCAACGGGCGCTATGGCTCTGTTGATGGTGACATTGGTTAAAGAGCATGGTCTTGAATACCTATTCGCTGCATCACTTTTAACTGGTGTCATTCAGATTGTTATTGGCTACCTAAAACTAGGCAATCTGATGAACTATGTATCTAAGGCGGTTGTTACCGGTTTTGTAAACGCGTTAGCGATTCTGATTTTTCTCGCTCAATTGCCGGAATTAACCGATGTTTCGAACAGTGTCTACATCTTGGTCGCAATCGGTTTAGCTGTCATCTATCTGTTCCCTTATCTTCCAAAGCTTGGAGGATCTATTCCTTCACCTTTGGTTGCTATCGTGGTGGTGACAGCGATTAGCTTGATGTTTGGATTAGATATTCGAACGATTGGTGATATGGGCAAGCTGCCAGATGCTCTGCCGATATTTTTGGCGCCTGATGTTCCACTCAGCTTAGAGACACTTAAAGTCATTCTGCCCTATTCAATTGCCTTATCTGTCGTGGGTGTCTTAGAGTCCTTAATGACCGCGACGATTGTTGATGACTTAACGGATACAGAAAGCAATAAAAACAACGAATGTAAGGGGCAGGGAGTAGCGAATATTGTGTCGTCGCTGTTTGGTGGAATGGCAGGTTGCGCAATGATAGGCCAATCGGTGATTAACATTAAGTCAGGTGGACTATCTCGAATGTCGACGTTAGTCGCTGGGGTAGGGCTGCTTTTGATGGTGGTGTTCTTATCTGATTGGTTAACTCTGATCCCAATGGCTGCACTGGTTTCGGTGATGATCATGGTATCGATTGGTACATTCTCTTGGCGATCAATTACAGAACTAAAAGATCATACATTACCTACCAACATCACAATGATTGTGACTGTTGCGACTGTAGTGTGGACTCATAACCTAGCGATCGGAGTTCTTGTTGGTGTGACTTTGTCAGCGTTGTTTTACGCTCATGTGAGTAAAGCAATGGTGTTTATTTCAGACGAAGTTGCTGTTGAAGGCGTGCACTCAGTTCATAAAGTTTGTGGCCATGTATTTTTTGCATCCTCAGATGCGTTTATGGAGATGTTTGATTTTGAAGCTGCAACCCCATATGTCACCATTGATACAAGTGGAGCACATTTTCTCGATAACACTGCGGTTGAAGCATTGGACAAAGTTGTCTTTAAATTCAGAAAGAAGGGTTCAAAAGTTGATGTGGTTGGCATGAGTGAACTAAGTGAAAGGTTGATAAGTAAACATGCTATGTACCATAAGCATGAAGATTTGTCGGCAATCTCCATCACTCACTGAATTTAAGCCAGCGTTACGCTGGCTTTTTTTGTATCTAAAACAAGCTACGCAAGGAGCAGTAAAAGGCGTGATTATGTCGCCAACTGATCTGATTAGAGATGCGGGTAATGAGATAAAGGGAAGAGTTACGCCAGCGGAAGAGTAGTGTTTTTAGTAGGTGTTAACCTAATAAGTTAGGTTGTTATTTGACCAGTTAAAAACTAACCCATTGCAATCATAGCCTCAGCCTATAAGATGCAGTTATCTCAGTTTGAGATGACATAGCGCAGGATTTGCTATGCCTTTTCCAAAGGATTGTCTTTTACTTAGGACATCTTAATGATTTTCAAAATTACTACCCCGATTCTGGAGCCAACTGAAGGGTCGCCTCATAAGGCTTCTGACAACGTAACCTCTCTTTTTCCTTCTTTGGCACTCTTCCGCTATTGCAATACCCTCTTGCAGCCTTATTCATTTTCTCGATTTTATTTTTCGTATTGATACTCCCTTGTCTCAGTACGTCTGCGCGCGAAGCGCATAAATTCAAAATTTAAATAATATTTACGGTTTTAGAGAAAATGAATACAAAACTTCTGGGCAGCGCGCTCATTATTTCTGGTACAGCACTTGGCGCTGGTATGCTTGCAATTCCAATGGTACTAGCCCAATTTGGCTTATTGTACGGGACACTATTAATGGTGCTGATTTGGTTCGGTACCACATACTCTGCTTTACTTTTGCTCGAAGCGACCATTAAATCTGGTGGTGGGTTAGGACTTAACTCGATAGCTCGCAAAACGTTAGGCAAGGGTGGACAACTTGTCTCTAATGGTCTGCTCTACGCATTGCTGATCTGCTTATTGATGGCATACATTCTGGGTGCAGCAGACTTATTATCTCAGGGTTTTACTGCTCTTGGTGTGTCGATTAGTTTCACCCAAAGTCAGATCTTATTTACCCTTGTAGCTGGAGCAATTGTAGCTTGTGGTACAGGTGTGATTGATAAGCTTAATAGAGCACTTTTCTTTGTAATGGTTGTCAGCCTAGCGGTAACGCTACTAGTGCTACTACCTGAGTTTTCGACACAAAACCTCGCGCAAGTAAGCAATAATGACCAAGTCGGGCTGATTCAAACAAGTGCGGTATTGTTTACTAGTTTTGGCTTTATGGTAGTGATTCCAAGTTTGGTTTCCTACAACCATGAGGCTACAGACAGTCAATTGAGAAACATGGTCATTCTAGGCTCTTTAATCCCATTGTTCTGCTACCTGTGTTGGTTGTTTGCTGTAGTAGGCAACTTGCCACCAGAGCAGCTAAAAGAGTTTGGTAGTGTATCTGAGCTAATGGCTGGGTTTGAGCATGATGCACCTTGGATTGGTACTGTGCTATCGTTGTTTACAGGTTTAGCGCTGCTAACTTCTTTCTTTGGTGTCGCTATGTCACTGTTCCATCAAAATAGCGATACCTTTAAACAGAATCGCGTGGTGACTTATATTCTAACTTTCGTATTACCGCTTATTGGTGCGATTATGGCAGCAGACCAGTTCTTATCTGTTCTGGCTTACGCGGGTATTATTCTAGTGTTCTTAGCGGTTTTCGTTCCGCTTGCTATGGTCTACAGACTAAGAATAGCGAACACCTTAAGTGAGCGTTATGCAGCAGAAGGTGGCAATGCGATGATGTTCTTTGGGCTGGCTTTTGGTGGGTTCTTGCTTGTGTCGCAAATGATATAGCGGTCTTGCTGACAAATTAAAAATAGGCGCTGACTAGCGCCTATTTTTATATTGGGATTAATTTCCCCAAATTTGCGCGACAAACTCTGGGTGGTCGATAAATGGGTTTCGATTTCCTTGGAATTCAAATACGGCTTGATTGCGATTCACTTCCTTCGTACTGACAGGATCCTCTTTGTGCCAACGCTTTAACATCGAAAGCAGCCAAGGTTCAAATACAGTAGTGCTTGTTCCGTTGAGTACCGCGTCTGCATTAGCGCTATTGTTCTGCCAGTTACCAATCACATTTTCGTAGCGAGTTGCCATATAGAAATATGCACGAGCAAAATCTCCTTTAAATTCATCAATAGGTTCAAACACCGTACCGCTGTAGCCTAATGAACTGCTAGCGCTACCAAGTTTTGAGCCATTGCTTGAGACGTAAGTCGCACTCGTAACCTCACCAAACGGCCAGTTACTACGTTTCGCATTAACGTAACCGTCGGTGGCGAACAAGTGATGTGCGTCAGAGTTCATTGGTTCTACCTTGCCACCGAACCAGCTTTTAGGGAAAGAGTGCTCACGGTTGTAGCAATCCCCTTCGCGACTGTATTGCCCACACTGATCTGTGACTTTGGTGAAGTTGATAGCGTCTGACGATTCCGGTTTCTCTGAGTAGACATCGAGAATTGAACCGTCTTTCTCGTAGTAGTTATCTATATCGGCGTCTTTAACTAGCGTCCAAATCGCGGAATAGCCTCGGCTATTGTGGTTTTTAATGATGTCATGCAGAGCCGATTTTAGCTCAAATTCTGATTTGCCTAGTGCAGATTTATAGTAGTCGCTAGTGGGCGGTGGGGTAGTACCACCAAGAGTAAAGTCGGTGGTCTGACTGTTTTGGAATTGACCGCCGGACACAATGACTTCTTGACCATTTTTCAAGGAATAAGAGCCGTTACCAGAGTTACAGCAAATACCATCTCCGTAGCTGTCTAGGATCGTGAACTGATAGTCGCCATCGTCGAGACAAATATCCTTGGTATAGGTGGTAGAGTTACTGTAACCCTCTCCTGAGGCTATAACTGTCGAGCCACTGTTTTTGATGTTCCAAGAAGTCTCTGAGCCATATTGGTCGGTAGTCAACGAGAGGGTGAGATTAGTCTTATCACATGTCGGTGGCTGAGGGTTTGTGGTGTTTGATGGTTGGAAGTTGTCAACGTAAACCGCTTCTGAACCGTCGAAACCTGATACATCGTAAAACCTGAGTCCAACCTGAATGTCTTTGCTGCTGGTGGCAGTATATGTATAGGTGAGATCCTGCCACTGGTTTGTTTTGGACGGATCTGAATAATTCTGGTATCCGTCAACGATGAGCCTTGCTTTTACCTTGCCTTCTGTATGATAGATAGCAGCCGAGAATGGGTACGTTTTTCCTTGCTCGACAGAAACTGTTTGCAAAAAGTCGGTGTTACTTTGCGTGCCCGTATTAATGGTGATATGAGCGGATAAACCACCGCTTTTTATCTGAACATTCGATGGGGCAACAGATATACCAGAGTCGATAGTTGTCCAGTTAACGGGTGTGTTTCCATTCCACTGCTCAAAGTCGCCATTTTGTATTTGTGCAAAAGCCATAGGTGAACACATTAATGCGACTAGGGTGAGTTTGTTCATTTTTATTGTCATAGGTTTTCTCATTGGATTAAAAAATCACAACCAAGATAGATATTTACTATGTCAATAAGTTTAAGGTTCGTCGCATTTTTATTTGTTTGAATAAATTAGGTTTACAAAATTATGCAGAATGTCTCACAAACAACAGATTGGGGGTGATATTGACGTCAACAGGTATTTGCTGGGTTTGAATGGGCAATACTAGTGTTTAGTGATTTATATGGAGAGAACTAAGGTGACTTAAGCTAAGCCACCTTGGTTTATAATTTTAGGTAAGGGCGTAATAGAAGCCTTGATGTATTTTTGCACCTAGCTTTGTCAGCAGGTGAGCACATTCTGCTGTTTCTACACCTTCAACAATAATCGTACATTGGTAGGCTTTACCCATAGCAATGAGTTGGCGGACCGTTTCAACTTTCTTCTCGTCTTGGCGCATACCGATAACGAAGTCTCTGTCTATTTTTAGATAGTCAGGCTTGATCTTACCAATCAGCTCAACATTATTATTCCCGGTTCCAAAATCATCGATACTTATTTTGCAACCTAGAGACTTGATTTGGCGGATATTGGCGTATATTTCATCGGTGTAATACATTGATGCGTTTTCTGTTATCTCTATGGTGAGGTGGCTACAGTCATAACCAGATAAGCACTGATATAGAGACCTAAAATTAGTACTCTTTAAGAGTGAGGGGCACACGTTGACACTCACTGGTGCAAGTAAATTTTTGCCGTCACCATACAGTGTCTTTATCACCAACAAAGTGTGAGTCAATAACAGATCTCTGGCGATGAGGGTTTCAATAAACTTTTGAGTATTCGTTGTTGTGAAGCGGGATAGTGCTTCATAGTGGAGGTTAACGTGGCCCTCTGTGTCATAGATAGGTTCTAGCTTGAGGTTAAACTGTCTGATACCCATTAAATATTGGCTAAGGGCGAACAAGTTCTTGTAGCGCAGAGCAATGATCAGTAGCGTAGCAAACAGTAGAATGTTGCGGATAGGGTTAGAGATATAAAAAAACTCTTTGTACCCTACATTGGTTTCCTTACTAATTGAAGGGCGGCCATCAGTTTTGCCGACATCAAGAGATGTTCCTGTATTGGTGCAGATTTTCATACCTTTAAGAAAGAAGCGTGAAAGGTGCCCCTCTATGCTTCGAGACAGGTTAATATTCTTTACTCTCACTGTCATGGTTGCGCCCTTTTTTCCAAACTCATGCATGATGTAGTTGTTGTTTTCCAACCACTGATTGTATTGGGTTCGGCTAACCGGCATAACATGTTCTGGCGTTATTAGGCAGCGAGTATTAAAGCGGTCGATCATCATACCTGATTCAACTAACTCGACCTGATCAAACATTGAACTTAGTGTTTCTTGATCGGTAAAACATGTTTGGTCTGCAAGCGTGTCGGTGAAGGCGTTAATGTCATTAAAGTATGTTTGCTTTATAAGGGCGTTAATAGTGATGTAGTAAATAAAGATAAAGCCAACACTGGTTAAGATCAAAACTAATCCTAGGTCCAAATAGACCTTGCGGTTCGTCAAGCAATACTTAACCGCAGTGACCAGCGCGTGCTTGGCTTGTTTATCAACTCTTCTTTGTTGCTCGGCGCCATTTTTCTGGCTGTCATGACTCTCGAAAGGCACAAAATAACCAACACGGTGGATATTTTCGATGATGTTTTTTCTCGTTGATAAGTGTGGATCGATCAGTTTCTTGAATTTTTTACGCAATGAAGCAATGACATTCTTGAAGCCATTCTCAGGTAATGTTACCTGGTGATTTTGCGCTATTTTTCGCTCAATTGAGCGTTGGCATATCGGTGAGTTAAGCGTCCCAAATGCGGATATAGTGTTTAATATAAGATATTCATTGTGAGTAATGTAAAGGGATGCATGTCGTTGGTGATTGATCTCGATAGAGAGTTCGTTTTCCGACAGGCACACACAGATTTGACTTCCAAGTTCAAACCTAATCATTCGAATAATAACCCTGAGTTGAAAAGGGCATGAAGTTATCAATAAATGAGGCGTTTGGATGTGATTAAATACGAGCAAATCCAAAGTATTTGGATATAGCGACATATTTATATTTTTTTATAAAACTAATTAAATGATGAAGTTGTGTGGTGAATGGTTCTTGATCTAGTGATAATAAAAAAGCCTGAGCAGTGGCTCAGGCTTTGTTTAATAAGGTTTCAGTAAGATTAGCAAATAACCTTAACTGCCAGGCCACCCTGAGAAGTCTCACGGTATTTCGCGTTCATGTCTTTACCTGTCTCTAGCATAGTTTCAATTACTTTATCCAGAGATACCGTTGGTGCAGAAGAACGGCGTAGAGCCATGCGAGTAGAGTTAATTGCTTTCACAGCAGCAATACCGTTACGTTCAATACAAGGAACCTGTACCTGACCGGCAACTGGGTCACACGTCAAACCTAGATTGTGCTCCATAGCAATTTCTGCAGCCATACACACTTGCTCAGGGCTACCACCCATAAGCTCAGCAAGACCCGCGGCCGCCATAGAACACGCTACGCCGACTTCACCCTGACAGCCAACCTCAGCACCAGAGATAGATGCGTTACGTTTGTATAGACCACCGATTGCGCCAGAAGCGGCAAAGTAACGGATGTAATCTTTTTCAGTCACAGTTTGAATGAACTTATCGTAGTAAGCGAGTACTGCTGGGATGATGCCACAAGCACCATTGGTAGGTGCAGTAACCACACGACCACCCGCTGCGTTTTCTTCGTTAACGGCGAAAGCAAACATGTTCACCCAGTCGACAACCGACATAGGATCGTTAGTTGTTTTTTCAGACGTTAGAAGTTGCTGACGCAGCGCAGCAGCACGGCGAGGTACGCGTAGCGGGCCAGGCAGGATACCTTCGGTATTCATGCCGCGATCCATACACTCACGCATGGTTTTCCAGATGTTAGCAAAGTAAGTACGAGACTCTTCGTCAGAATGAAGCGCAGCTTGGTTCTGCATTACAAGCGTGCTGATAGAAAGACCGTTATCTTTGCACTGGTTCACTAGCTCTTCAGCGGTAGTAAATTCGTAAGGTGATTTAACCGGGTTTTCTTCTTCCTTGCCGAAGTTCTCTTCATCAACGATGAAACCACCGCCGATTGAGTAATAAGTCTTTGAGTAAGCCAGCTCTTCACCAATCCAAGCATGGATTTGCATGCCGTTCTCGTGAAGTTCAAGGTTAGTAGTATGAAAGTTCATACCACCCTCTTTTGGGAACGATACTGTGTGACAGTGCATGCCAACAGGAAGGCGCTCAGTTTCTTCTACACGAGCCATAAAGCCCGGAATAGAATCGATATCAACTTTCTCAGGGGTGTTGCCTGCAAGACCCATGATGATAGCAATATCTGTGTGGTGACCTTTCCCTGTCAGTGATAGTGATCCATAAACGTCGACGGTAATTTTAGTGATGTCGCGCAATTTTCCCATTGAGCGTAAATCATCAATAAATTCTTTACCTGCCTTCATTGGACCTACAGTGTGAGAACTAGAAGGACCAACGCCGATCTTATAGATATCAAAAACACTAATCATATCGATTACCTCAGAACAAAGCCTCCCAAGGGGAGAGGGAGGCTTATTATTATCGTTATATTCTTGGTTTAATCAGACTTATAAAGCCTTAGATTAAAGAGCGCCGTAGATTACAGAAGTAATTGCCGCAATACCACAGATTGCTGTGAAAATCTGTACAGGTGCCGAAGTTTTGTACTTCGCCATTGCAGGTACTTTTTGCATTGCGAATACAGGCATTAGGAATAGGATTGCCGCAATCATTGGCGCGCCCATTGTTTCAATCATACCTAGGATGCTTGGGTTAACGATAGCCACAATCCATGTAGTGATAACGATGAACAGTAGTGATGTTTTCTCAATCTTGCTAACTGAAGTTTCAGAGCGAGACTTGATCAGACCAACTAGACCTTCGTGAGCACCTAGGAAGTGACCAAAGTAGCTTGAAGTGATTGCTGCAAATGCCACTAGAGGACCCATGTAAGAAATCAGTGGAGATTCGTGAACGTTCGCTAGGTAAGAAAGAACAGAGATGTTTTGCTCTTTTGCCATTGCTAGTTGCTCTGGAGATAGAGAAAGTACTACAGAGAACACGAAGAACATTACGAAGCCCATTAGCATCATTGCTGCGCCACCAGTGATAGTGTCTGTTTTCTTAACAGCATCGTCACCGTATACACGACGTTGCTCTTTAGAGAACTGAGAAATAACTGGGCTGTGGTTGAAAGAGAATACGATGATTGGGATTGCTAGCCAAACAACAGATGGCATCGAAGACCAGTCTGGTGCTACTTCTACCATTGAGCTGTTCCAATCAGGGATTAGGTAGAAAGAAAGTGCTAGCAGGATCGCAACGAGTGGGTAAACCAGTGCAGATGTTGCTTTTAGCATTAGCTCTTTACCAAACACAACGCCAGCAGTCATAGCAGCGATTAACGCGCCAGAAAGTAGCCAGCGAGGGATGGATTCCATACCCATTTGGTTGACTAGGAAAGAATCAACAGTATTTGTGATACCAACGCCGTAGATTAGTACGATTGGGTAAATGGCGAAGAAGTATGCAAAAGTGATGATGTTTGCGCCAGTTTTACCAAAGTGTTCTTCAACAGTGTCAGTGATATCAGCTTCAGGATTTTTCGCAGATAGTACAAAACGAGCCAGAGACTTGTGTGCAAACCAAGTCATTGGAGCTGCGATTAGAGCAAGGATTACTAATGGCCAGAAGCCACCAGCGCCTGCTTTAATTGGAAGGAAAAGTACGCCAGCACCTACAGCTGTACCGAATAGCGATAGGCACCAAGTGAAGTCTTTGTAAGTAAACTTACTAGACGATTGTGCGGTTTTACCCGCAGTAGTAGTAGTATTCATTTTGTGATACTCATTTTTGGGAACAGGAAATAAGTCGGGGGCAATTTTGCATAAAAATCTTGCATGAAAAATAGATCTAAATCATGAATTGATTCAAGTTATAACATGATATGTCAAAAACAGGTTTTTGGTCACGAAAATGATGTGCTACTGGTGATTTATGCTAATCCATAGCATTAGTAAAACTAATGTTGTTGCAAATTTGTTTTATGCGTGTCGCAGGAAAACGTTTGCTTTATTGATAAAAAATTTAACTAATGTGAACAAAAATAAACCATTCAATGATTCTATTAATATTGATGCATAATATGATTCTGCATAGCTTGGATGATTTGCGCGGTCATTCCCCAAATAAAATGAGAATTGTAAGAAAGTCCGAAGACACGATGTGAAAAATTATTAACTCGAAATTGCTGACTGTGTAATTTTTCTTTGTCGAGGACGACAGAGGCAGGAACTTCAAAGACTTCATCGACTTCATTCGTGTCGATCTGAGTTTGGTAGTCGGAAGAGATGAATGCCAAATAGGGCGTTACGGTAAAGCGACTTATAGTGACTAACTCTGGCATCTGGCCAAAGATCTCGATTTTATCTTGTTCAATCCCTACTTCTTCAAAAGTTTCACGTAAAGCTGTGTGAGATAAGTCGAGATCAGTAGGTTCAAACTTTCCACCAGGAAAGCTTACTTGCCCTGGATGGTGCTTAAGGTGCTTCGCTCGGCGAGTGAATAGGACGTTGATGCCTTGTTTTCTTTCTACAAAACCGATTAAGACAGATGCTTTACGTAAATTACTCTGATTGAGGTGTGAAACACGTTTGATAGCTTCCTGATGATAGTCGACAGTCTGGTGCATTTGAAATTGCTGAATTAAGTGACTTTTATTTAGCTCAGACAACACGTTAGCTCCTTTGATATTTGAAAAAACCATCAATATGACTCATGCTTTCTATTACATATATCGGCTCAAGGATAGCGTAAAACATGAAAGGCATTATCTTTACCGAGTTTATGGACCTAGTCGAACAGAAGTTTGGCTTAGATGAACTTGATAGCCTGCTTTCTGCGGTGGGTGATAGTGGCGTATACACTGCAGTCGGAAGCTACGACCATCGTAATCTGGTCAAACTCATCATACAACTTAGTAAACGCACGGGTATCTCCCCTGAAGATCTACAACGTGTGTTCGGCCAGTCAGTTTTTAATAACCTTTATAACACCTTACCTGATAATAATAGCCTACAAGGTTGCAAAACGACGTTTCAATTTATCAAGTTGGTCGAAGACTACATACATATAGAAGTTAAAAAGCTCTACCCGGAAGCGAACCCTCCTTCATTTGTATTTATCTCGGAAACGGAAAGTGACATGGTGTTCGACTACCAGAGCGCACGCTGTTTGTCTCATGTTTGTTTAGGATTAATCGAGGGATGCGCTGAGTTTTTTAATGAGCGTCTGACTATGACCATGGAAAACTTATCTGACGACGGCAGTCAGGTTCGGTTCAAGGTTAGCTTGGTAGGATAGCTGTCAATGGATAAAAATTCTCCATTAGAAAGAAAGCTCGCCAGAGAAATAGAGGCTCGCAAGCAAGCAGAACAGCTGTTAGAGCAAAAAAGCCTCGAGCTGTATGAGACTAACCAACATTTAGAGTTGGTATTAACGCAACTCAAAAAGCAAACCCATAGTGACTTACATAAACTCGAATTTGAGCAGCACATCAATGAGGCATTGATCCATTTTGGTCGCGCTTTTTTAGGTCGTACTCTAGATGATGGCTTGATTACTAATTTGCTTGAGCGGTTGATGGCTTCGACAGCATTGAAGCAGATAGGTTTGTTTATTACTCCTGGTCTCATCACCACTGTCATTGGCAATACATTTGGTTCTGCGGTGGCGAGAGACATAGAGTTGATTAAGCCATACGCAATTTGGGAGCAAAATACATTAAAGCTACCAATAGAGGTGGAGCATGAAGTTGTCGGAGAGCTTGCCGTAGAAGTGTTAAGCATTGATATCGAACGCGAGTTTGTTGTCAACCAGTTGTTGCTTGTCGCTGAGTTGCTGTGTAGTGCCATCTGCCGACAGCTCATTATTACTAGCAACCAAGAGGCACGGGCTAGGGCGGAAGAATCTGAACGCTCAACGAAAGAGTTTGTCGCAATGATCAACCATGAGTTGAGAACCCCACTGAATGGATTATTAGGTAGTGCTGAGTTACTGGCAAGCACTCACTTGGATGAAGACCAGCAGACGTTATTAAGCAACCTATCCCATTCCGGAGACCTACTGCGTCATATCATCAATGATATCCTTGATTTCAGCAAAATGAGTGCAGGTATGATGCAGTTGATACCTTCTCAGTTCCAATGGGAAGAGCTGAAAAAAATGGTCTACGGCATATTCGAAACCCAAGCTCAAGAAAAGGGGATTCGCTTTGAATTTCATGAACAGGACGGAATTCCTGAGACCTTCATTGGTGACTTCGAACGAATAAACCAGATACTAATTAACCTTATCGGCAATGCAATTAAGTTTACCTCTAAAGGAGAGGTGGTGGTCAGCGTTAAATGGGACGGGGACAGTTTATTTATCTCTATTGTTGACACCGGCGTAGGGATCAGCAAAGAAGCGCAAAAACAACTGTTCACTCCTTTTGTTCAAGCCGATAGAACTGCAAAGCGGAATTTTGAAGGGACTGGTTTAGGGCTGGCAATATGTAAGAATCTAGTAGAACTGATGTCTGGCGATATTTCCCTGTTCAGTGAAGTTGGAAAAGGGAGTCGATTTGATGTTCGATTGCCAATAAAAGAGGCCTCTGAGCGAGTGGCATATAAAGCGAAACCACAATCGAAAGGGCAGACAAGATCGCTTGAACAACTCTCCATTCTTGTAGTTGATGATATTCGTATGAATCAAGTCATCATAAATCAAATGTTAAAGAAGCTCTCGATTACTCCCGATCTCGCAAACAATGGCCTTGAAGCGATTAAAGCGTTTAATACCAGCTACTATGACTTGATTTTTATGGATTGCCGTATGCCAGAAATGGATGGCTTTGAAGCGACAGCCTACCTGCGAGAGCAAGAATACACGCAGCCAATTATTGCGCTGACCGCTGGAACCACATTAGAAGAACGTGATAGGTGTATTCAATGTGGTATGGACGATATCTTGACCAAGCCATACACGGCAAAAGATCTTAAGCTCATGCTAGAAAAATGGGTTTAGCCTTAGCTCTGCAAACCCTAGGTACTAAGCCCACCATTTTGATGTATAAGGTCTATTTCGTAAGAACAGGTAGAATTCGACTCAGTTTGTCCAAGGTCTCTTGATATTCTGATTCACATTGACTGTCGGCTACAAGCCCACCACCTGCCCAAACATGAATTGTTCCATTTTCGGCCACTAAGGTACGAATAGTAATACTGGTGTCCATACGGCCATGACGACTGATATAGCCGATACTGCCGCAGTAAGCGCTTCGGCGGTGAGGCTCAAGCTCTTCAATGATTTCCATTGCTCGAATCTTAGGAGCGCCTGTTATCGAACCTCCAGGGAAAGAAGCTTTAAGAAGGTCAGATGCACTATATTGAGTATCAAGTTCAGCACATATTGTACTGACTAGGTGATGAACCGCCGGGAAACTTTCAATATCGAAGAGCTTCGGAACATGGACAGAGCCTGGTTTGGCAACTCGTCCCACGTCATTCCTCAAGAGGTCAACGATCATCAGGTTTTCTGCCTGATCTTTTTCAGCATGGGCGAGTTCGACAGCGGCATTTCTGTCAGTGAGCGGATCTGCCGAACGAGGGCGTGTTCCTTTGATTGGTTTCGTTTCAATCTGGCGCTTTTTCAATTGTAAAAAACGTTCCGGAGAAACACTTAAAATTGCGCCTTGTTCAGTACGAATAAAGGCTGAGAACGGCCCTTGGTTTACCTGTTCCAGTTTTTGGTAGGCTTGCCACTCCCCCCCCTGATAAGGTGCACTAAATCTCTGTGCCAAGTTGATCTGGTAGCAGTCGCCTGAGCGCAGATACTCCTGAACTTGGTTAAACTTGTCAATGTAACTGGTTTTGGTCATGTTCGACGTCCATTCGTCGGAGAGAATAAACGTTCCGTTTGACTTTGTTTCTTGTGCACATAACCATTGCCAACGTGACTCTGTCTCTACACCAACGACAAACGCCGATTTCTCTTGGTGATCAACAATCATTGCCCAATCGTAAAGGCCAATTGCCATGTCGGGCGAGACTAGGTCTTGCTCAGCGATTGATGGTAATCGCTCAACACGACGACCTAAGTCATAGGCAAAATAACCCAGTGCGCCACCAACGAAAGGCAGCTCGCCTGAGTATTCAATATCGGGTAGTCGCTGCGCTTGGACTCGTTTGAGCAGTTCAAACGGGTTATCGCTTGAGCTTTCAGTATCATCGCCAGCCACAATATAACTCTCGTTGCCGTGCGTGGTAACGGTTGCTACAGGTTGTGCGACCAATACATCAAATCGACTATCAACATGAGTACGGGAAGGGGAACGCAAAAGCATCGACCAAGGAAGCATCTCAATATGGCTAAAATACTGCGTTGCAATGTCTGGCTGGTAAGGAATCGGTTTGATTTCTAAGCGATTTGGCTTGATGTTATTCATTTGTTTAATTTGTGACAAAGAGATCGTTGATTACGTAGCGTGTTGAGGAAAGCAAGAGTATCATAATGACCACAAAGGTCGCTACACCAGTGTTTTGCAAATATAAAATTAACAAGCAAACGTTTGTGTTCGACCATAAAAAGGAAGCAAAAATATAACGAGGCATGCAATGACCGTAATTCGCCAGCAGGATGTGATCAGCAGTGTTGCTGATGCGCTCCAGTACATTTCTTATTACCACCCATTAGACTTTGTCCAAGCCCTAGAAAAAGCCTATAACCGTGAAGAGAGTCAAGCGGCGAAAGATGCCATTGCTCAAATCCTAATTAACTCTCGTATGTCTGCAGAAGGCCATCGTCCAATTTGTCAGGACACTGGTATTGTGACCTGTTTTGTTAATGTGGGCATGGGTGTCCAGTGGGACTCAACCGATCTGACTGTTCAGCAGATGGTGGATGAAGGTGTACGCCAAGCCTACACCAACCCAGACAACCCGCTACGTGCCTCGGTTCTTATGGACCCTGCAGGTAAGCGAATCAACACCAAAGACAACACGCCTGCCGTTGTTCATATCAATATGGTGCCGGGTAACAAGGTTGAAATTCAAATTGCAGCGAAAGGCGGCGGCTCAGAAAACAAGACCAAGATGGTGATGCTGAACCCATCGGATGATATCGCTGAATGGGTAGAGAAAACGCTACCAACAATGGGCGCAGGTTGGTGTCCACCGGGCATGCTTGGTATCGGTATTGGTGGTACAGCAGAAAAAGCTGCGGTATTGGCGAAAGAGTCTCTGATGGAGCACATCGACATTCAGGAGCTGATTGACCGTGGTCCACAAAATGCGGAAGAAGAGCTTCGCCTTGATATTTTCAATCGCGTCAATAAGTTGGGTATTGGTGCTCAAGGTCTGGGCGGTTTGACTACCGTTGTTGATGTTAAAATTAAAACAGCGCCAACTCACGCAGCTTCTAAGCCAGTGTGCTTGATTCCTAACTGTGCCGCGACTCGTCACGTACATTTCACGCTTGATGGAACTGGCCCTGCTGATCTTCAACCACCTAAGCTCGAAGAGTGGCCGGATATCACATGGGAAGCGGGAGCAAATACGCGCCGTGTTAACCTAGATGAAGTGACTCAAGAAGAAGTAGAAAAGTGGAAAACAGGCGAAACCGTTCTACTTTCTGGCAAAATCCTAACAGGTCGTGATGCAGCACATAAACGCATTCAAGGCATGCTGCAAAGTGGTGAAGGCTTGCCTGAAGGCGTCGACTTCAAAGGCAAATTTATCTACTACGTAGGTCCAGTTGATGCAGTGGGTGATGAAGCGGTTGGTCCTGCTGGTCCTACGACCTCTACGCGTATGGATAAGTTTACCGATATGATGCTAGAAGAGACTGGCATCATGGGAATGATTGGCAAAGCTGAGCGCGGACCAGCGACAGTAGAGTCGATTAAAAAGCATAAAGCGGTGTACCTAATGGCGGTCGGTGGTGCGGCTTACTTGGTTGCTAAAGCAATTAAGAAAGCACGCGTGGTCGCTTTTGAAGACCTAGGTATGGAAGCAATCTACGAATTTGAAGTAGAAGATATGCCTGTTACTGTCGCGGTTGACTCAAACGGTGCAAACGCTCACCAGATTGGTCCTGATACTTGGAAAGTAAAAATCCAAGAAATGGAAGACCAAGCGTAAATTAGATTGTTCAGCTTGTGAGAACTCATTGAATTAACTGATAAAGGTGGAGCAAACGCTGCACCTTTTATTTGTATACTGTAATCATTGTTTATTCGTCAGGAGCTAAAATGCCACGTTTTATTCAAATCTTGCAGATAATCATTGCGGTGGTTGTTGGCGTGTTCATAGGTTATGACCTTGTGCTTCATGGCATCAGCATTTTCGATGAAAAGTACGTAACAATTAGCTGTGTATTGTTTGTTTTACTTGAGATTGCACTATTTGTTATCTACAAATTGATCGAAGACGACTAACTGTCGTTGCTTGATTGCTACACTAAGCCTCTGATTTATATCAGGGGCTTTTTTGTTCATCTAGGATTAAGATTAGAAACGTTACGATAAGCTCGATAGTTAGATAAGAGAGTGTAAATGAAGCAAATTACCCAAGAAGTGAATGATTTACTTAGCCGCACGATGGACTCCCATGTTCGTATTGCGGTAACAGGTCTGTCTAGAGCAGGTAAAACCGCATTTATTAGTTCGCTAGTTAATCAACTTCTACATACTTCAACTCATGAGAATCTACCATTGTTTAATGCTGCTCGTGACAAGCGACTTGTTGGAGCGAAGCGTGAACCTCAGACTAATATGCTTGTTCCTCGTTTCGCTTACGATCACGCTATGCAGCACGTTCACGCCACTCCTCCGATTTGGCCAGAGCCGACTCGAGACGTGAGCGAAATTCGACTTGCTATAAAGTATCGTCCGCAGAAAAAGACCAAAAGAGTGTTTGGTAGTACATCGACTTTGCATATCGATATCATTGATTATCCAGGGGAGTGGTTACTTGATTTACCACTACTTGATATGGATTTTCAGCAATGGTCTCAAAGTCAGTTTGATGCATTAAAGGGCGAGCGTAAGCAGCTAGCGCAGAAGTGGCTTGAAAAACTCGATGGCTTTGATTTGATGGATGAGTTGGATGAAAACGCATTAGTAGAAATATCTAACCTATATACTCAGTTTCTACACGGTTGCAAAGATCTTGGCTTGCATTGGGTACAGCCGGGTAGATTCGTGCTTCCGGGGGATCTAGAAGGCGCGCCTGTACTTCAGTTCTTCCCTTGCCAGTTTGATGAGCAGACTAAGGTAGTGAAAGGTTCCAACTTAGCCATGCTTAAAGCGCGTTATCAGGAGTACCAACAAAAAGTGGTGAAAGCGTTTTATAAGCATCATTTTTCGACTTTTGATCGTCAAATTGTTCTGGTGGATTGCTTGCAGCCGCTCAATGCGGGTTACGAGTCTTTTCACGATATGCGTAATGCTCTTGAACAGATCATGCATAGCTTCCGTTATGGCCGTAGTAACATATTGAAGAGACTGTTTGCACCAAGAATCGATAAGATCTTGTTTGCTGCAACAAAGGCTGATCATGTCACTCCGGAGCAACACCCCAATTTGGTGTCTTTATTGCAACAGATGGTTCACCCTGCTTGGCAAACCGCATCTTATGAAAACATCGAAATGAATTGCATGACTATAGCATCAATACAGGCGACACAGGCGGGCTTCATTAGCAAAGGTGATCAGTCTTACCCCGCGATTCAAGGCGTAACCATAGATGAACAAGCAATGACCGTTTTTCCGGGTGAAGTGCCTAAAAAGTTGCCCACGCAAAATTACTGGGCTAACCAAGGATTTGAGTTTACAGGTTTTAGGCCACAGCAAGGGGCACCGGATGAGCCATTACCTCATATTAGAATGGATAAAGCGCTTGAATATCTGATTGGAGATAAGCTTAAATGACAAACAGTGACAAATCGCAGCTTAAGCAAAAGCACGTTTTTAGCGACGCTTTCCAAAGTGAACAAGATGAATCTCAATCTCATCCAGAACTGACCGCTCAAATGCAGTTTGAGCAACAGGAGCAGTTCGTTCCTGTTGAAGTCGACCACAAGAGTGAAGACATCAGTGTTGAAGCCGAGTTAGAACAGGTGATTCGACCTAAATCCAGCTCCAAATGGCTGGCGACTGGTCTTGTAGGTACATTTGCTGGTCTGGTCGGTTGGCAAGCAATCGATAGTGTGGTGACCGCGGTACAAACAGCAGACTGGCTCGCATTGGGTTGGTCAGGGTTTATTGCCACGCTTTCACTTTTAGGTGTTGGAGCGATAGGCAAGGAGCTGTTTAAGCTGCGTAGACTTCGTAACCACTTTAGTGTTCAAGAGCAAAGTGAAGCCCTTATTCAGTCAGAAAGTGTTGGACAAGGCAAAGCATTTTGCGAATCGGTCGCCAAACAGTCGGGTATTCAACGAGAGTCACCAAGTTATGATCGTTGGGCGAATAGCGTAAACGCGTCACATAGCGATGCTGAAGTGCTGGATATGTACGATGCTATGGTCGTGGCAGAGCAAGATAAAGTGGCAACTAGGGTGGTCTCCAAACATGCAACAGAGTCCGCCGCTCTGGTGGCTATAAGCCCATTAGCCATTGCTGACATGATGTTGGTCGCGTGGCGCAACTTTAAGATGATCGACAACCTAGCCGATGTTTATGGTGTTGAGTTAGGTTACTGGTCGAGACTTAAGTTGTTTAAAGCCACATTGATTAATATGGCAGCAGCAGGCGCAAGTGAAGTTGCAGTGGACGCGAGTATGGATCTCATGTCTATGGACTTAGCAGGTAAAGTTTCGGCTCGTGCTGGGCAAGGGTTAGGTGTTGGTATTTTAACAGCAAGGCTAGGCCTAAAGGCGATGGCATTGTTACGACCAATCCCTTGGCACAAGGATAGGCAAGTTAAATTAAGTGCTATTCGCAAACAAATTGTTGAAAAAGTCGCCGCTTTAACAATCAAATAGTGCGAATGTGAAGCAGGTAATATCTGTTTGCTTGACGAGGATCTAGGCTTAAGGGAAACTACTGTCAACTTTTCGTGACACCTTATGTAGGGACTTATCCGTGCGTCTTGAAGTTTTCTGTGAAGACAGACTTGGTCTGACTCGTGAATTACTCGATATTCTTGCTTCCAAAAACCTCGATCTCCGAGGTATTGAAATCGATGTTTCCGGGATTATCTACTTAAACTGCCCTGATATCGACTTCGATACTTTTAGTGAACTGATGGCGGAGATTCGTCGTATCTCAGGTGTGAAAGACGTTCGCAAGATTCAGTTCATGCCAATTGAACGTCATAACAACGAACTTATTTCTCTTCTCAACAATCTACCTGAACCCGTATTGGCGATTGATTTAAAAGGTCATGTAGACATGGCTAACCATGCAGCGTTGTCGCTATTTGGTTGTGAAGAGAGCGAAATGTTCGGACACCAAATCTCTACGCTACTCCCAAGTTTCAGTTTTACTAAGTGGGTTGAAGGTAAGATTGCTCGTCAACGAGAAGAGATCGTGATTAGCGGCCTCGACTACATGATGGAAATAATGCCTGTCTATATCTCGGATGAGTCAAATGAATCGGTGCTAGCAAGTGCCGTAATGATCATTCGCTCTGCACAGGAAAAGCCACTGTTTGATGACTCGTTGCCTTTGCACAACAACCTTGGCTTTGAACATTTTGTTGGTGTTTCTAATCGTCATAAAGCGCTCATCAGCCAAGCGAAGAAACTCTCTATGCTCGATCAGCCGCTTCTGATTCAAGGCGAAACGGGAACAGGTAAAGAAATGTTAGCGCGAGCTTGTCATAATCGCTCCCATCGCGCAGCAAACCCTTTTCTAGTATTGAGCTGTGCGTCAATGCCAGATGGTGTTGCTGAAACCGAGTTGTTTGGCCATGCACCGGGTTCGTTTAACCATGAACAAGGCCATAAAGGGATATTTGAACAGGCAAATGGTGGCACCGTTTTCCTTGATGAAATTGGTGAAATGAGTCCGCATTTGCAAATTAAACTGCTGCGCTTACTCCAAGATGGTACTTTCCGCCGCGTTGGGGAAGAAGACGAAATTCATGTGGATGTAAGAGTGATTGCCTCTACGCGTCACCAGTTGGCAGATCTCGCTGAGTCGGGGTCATTCCGCGAAGACCTATTCTATCGTTTGAATGTACTGACTCTACTTATTCCACCGTTACGAGAGCGCTCGAATGATATTGCGCCGTTACTAGAGTTATTTGTGGCGAAGTACGTTAAACAGCTTGGTATTTCTAAGCCGTCTATTGACGAGTTTTTGGTTGATCAGCTTGTTAGTTATCAATGGCCCGGCAATATGCGTCAACTAGAGAACATGGTATTGCGAGCTTTAACTGAGCTGGAATCTGACATGCTGACCGCTGAACTATTTCACTTGCCGCAGTTAGAAACAACAACGTCAAATACACCTTCATTGAACATAGATGGCTCGTTGGATGAGATAATGAAAGAGTATGAATCTCAGATACTTGAGCGACTTTATCAATCATTTCCCTCGAGTCGTAAATTAGCTAAGCGCCTGAACGTCTCTCATACGTCAGTGGCCAACAAATTGCGTGAATACGGTATTAGAAAAAATTAAATGGAAAGAATCAGCACCCCTACCTCTGTTTATGAGGTAGACGAAGACATTATAGTTCGCACTGCCGAGCCGACAGATGGTTATCTAATCTCTGAATATTTCATTGCTAATCGCACCCATTTAAAAGAATGGGAACCAAAGCGAGAAGATGGCTTTTTCACACTATCAGGCTGGACACAAAAGCTGATTAAGTTAAATGAGCTGCATAGAATAGGACTTGGCTATTACTTGTTGATTATCGACAGAAAAACCAACGAGATGCTCGGCACAGTATCATTTAGTAATATTTCTCGCTTTCCATTTCATGCTTGTAGCGTTGGGTATTCGCTAGCCGTTAGTGCGCAAGGTCGCGGAATAATGACGCGAGCACTGAAGCTCGCTGTAAACTACATGTTTAAAGTGCAGAATATTCATCGCGTGATGGCGAGTTACATGCCACGTAATTATCGTAGTGAAGCGGTTTTAGAACGCACTGGGTTTATTAAAGAAGGCTTCGCTAAAGACTATCTGTTGATCAATGGTCAATGGGAAGATCATAACCTAACTTCACTTATCAACCCTAACTGGAAAGGTTAATAGTAGTGGAACGACTAGAGAAACAACTCGGTTTACTTATGGAACTTGATCAACTCAAGTCCGTTTTAAGGCGCACTCGGGTAAAAAGTGCCGATGGTCGTTTAGAAAATAGTGCCGAACATAGCTGGCATGTCGCATTGATGGCTATTTTAATGGAAGAGCATGCCAACGAACAGGTTGATATTTCGCGCGTGGTTAAGATGCTATTGCTTCATGATATCGTCGAAATTGATGCGGGCGATACCTTTGTTTATGATATCGCCGCTTCTGCTAAGCAAGAGCAAAAAGAGCTAGAAGCCGCTCAGCGCCTGTTTGACATGTTGCCACAGGATCAAGGACAACCGCTGCTAGAGCTTTGGTTAGAGTTTGAATCTGCTCAATCCGCAGATGCTAAATTTGCTAAAGCACTGGATAGAATCATTCCTATGCTACTGAACTACCACAATCAAGGCCAAAGTTGGCAGGAGCATGGTGTTACACGCCATCAAGCCTTAACTGTTAACCAAAAGATTGAATTTGGTTCGAAAGCTCTTTGGACAAAAGCACAACAGATTATTGACGATGCCACGAAAAATGGTTGGCTAAAAGCGTAAGGCTTTAAGAGGAAAACTGATGTCATACCTTACTTTGGATGAATACCAAAGAAAATGGATTTTTACCCACCAATCTATGCCAGTACCTGAAGAGGATTTGGTCGCGATCAAACCTATGAGTCAGGCGCGCGCGTCTCAATTTTGGAAAGAGAATATCAGTGCTCAAAGCCCTGATGCAGAGCGTCTAAGCCCTAGTGATTGGCCAATGAAAGAGTCAAATTGGCAACAAACTATTGATTGGATGGCTGCTTGGGAAGCCGATGAAGAATCCATGCCACAAGAGCTTGAAGAGTTTATTGATTGGCAAGACGATGTGACGGTTTATTTTTGTTATGAGAAATACAATGTGATTGAAACCAAGTGGTCGGTATTTAAAAAGCATTGGAAGAATTTCTTATTCTATGACGATGGGCCTATTCTAATTGGTAGACGTCGCAAAGAAGCGCTTTGGTTTGATACTCAAGGAACGGTTAAACTAGGGTTTAGAAAATAAAATAGAGCAGCATTAGCTGCTCTATTTTTATGCAGCTAATGTCATATTTATTGCACCTGTCTATACTTACTTAACAAATGTAAAGGCATGGAATGAGTCATGGAAGACAAGATAATCCGCTCCGTAATAGAAATTACCGAACAGAGAAACTCAGTTTCACTTGGTCATTGTCTTGTCGCCACTCTGGCGGAAATGATCCCAGCTGAGTCAATAGAACTTACCTATTTCATTAATAATACGGCTCGGACGGTAGCAAAAATCACTTGCATAGGTGCCGCCCAAAGAGAGTTTGATTGGGTATATGACTCAACGTCAGTTAATAATGGAACGAGAAGCCACCTGAATGAACAATCTGTTATCTCCAGAGACGATGATGGGCGATATATATCAACACACCCGATTCCAGTTTCTGACGATAGCTCTGCGGAACTTATCGTCGTACTAGGTGAATCACCAGCCAATTATGAGCTTCTAATTGATGGGTTTGCAAAGATCTATCGCAATTACCTAGTCGTGTTACATGACAGCGAACGAGACAAGCTCACCGGTTTGCTAAATCGCCGAACACTGGAGGAGAGGTTGTCGCGCTGTTTTAGCATCATACCTGATAGGCCTGTCGAGATTACCGCATGGGTTGCCATTGTTGACCTAGACCACTTTAAAGGTGTCAATGACCGCTTTGGTCATATGATTGGTGATGAGGTCTTGCTCTTGTTTGCACAGCAAATGAGAAACTACTTTTCCGGCAATGAGCAGTTGTTCCGTTTTGGAGGGGAAGAGTTTGTGATTTTGTTACCTCAGCAATCTATGGAGCAGTGCCGGGCAACGCTTGAAGGTTTTCGCCTTCACATTAATTCATTTCGCTTCCCGCAAGTTATAAACCTCACTTTTAGTTGTGGGGTTTGTGGCGTAACACCTCAAGAATATTTGCCAACTATATTGGATCACGCCGATAGCGCACTATATTACGCAAAAGATAATGGCAGGAATCAAATTCACTTTTTTAATGCCAAATGTCCAGAAGGGTACAGAAATGGCCAAGATGATGTAGAACTTTTCTAGAAGAACCTTAACAACCTACTAACGTTTAGAAAAGTAAAGATTAATCATGTCATAATTGTGTGACTTCTACCCCAGGAATATGTCTAGTTTTTGCGACGAAAATGTATTCTGATATTATTGATTATACTAATGTTTCCAACGCATTATTTTTCATTTAATACTTGAGTCTTAGGGAAAAGCAGTGGCTTTAAATGTATCTCAACTTCGTGAAGACTTTTATGCACGCATCAGTGCAATGCAGTCGTATGCACTTCCGCAAACGCAACCAACGCTGTCGTTACTTACAGATGAAGAATTAAGAGAGCTGGAGGCGTGCTGGATTGCACTTTCTGTTTGGAAAAACCAACAAGATTAAAGCGATAAGGCAAATTGGCAAACAGTGAAACCTCACAACCTATGTTGTTGAGGTTTTTTATTGCCTCTTAATTGAAGTGTTATATTATAACATTTTATGATCTAATCATTGAAAACCTAAGTATTAGTCCCCATAGTTAAGTTCATAGCGGAGCATTTTGATGAATGCAGCGACAGATATAATAAAGACAGAGATTCAAGTGAGTAAAAATATGGCGGAAGTAAGAGCCAGAGTCGACTTCAAAGTAGGTGCAAAGAGCAATATTGATGCTGAATTACTTTCCTTTCACGGTTTGAAAACTGAGAAAGAGCATGTTGCCGTTGTCTTCAAAAAAGCAGATAAAACCCAAGCGATCCCACTTGTTCGCATGCATTCAGAATGTCTCACTGGAGATGTGTTCCACTCATCTCGCTGTGATTGTGGTGAACAACTTGATGAAACGATTAATCGCATGGCTGAGTCGGGGGGAATTATTTTATACCTAAGACAAGAAGGGCGAGGGATTGGTCTGTACAACAAGATTGATGCTTATAAGCTGCAGAGCGAAGGTATGAATACTTACGAAGCTAATAATCATTTAGGGTTTGGAGATGACCTACGTGATTTCACAGAAGCCGCTCAAATGCTAAAAGCCTTAGGGGTTGAAAAGATCCGATTAGTAACCAACAACCCAAAAAAGATACGTGATCTAGAAGAGTACGGGATAGAAATTGACGAGGTTGTTAATACTTTAGCTCATGTTAAAGATGGCAACGAGAGCTACCTGAAAGCTAAAATGTCTCATGGTAAGCATAACCTCGATGTGTAACCCTTAAAGTAAGCCATGTTGATAAAAGCCTCACTTTTGTGAGGCTTTTTTGTTTCCTGCTTGCAAAAAAAATGTAAGTTTGTATTATTCGCAACTAATGGTGCAAATGATAATAATTAGCACTACGAATGTAAAATAATTATTAAGCTCAACAAGGATGCTTTTTCAATGAATGTAAAATCTCTATTAGCTCAATCTGTAGCAGCTTCACTACTTATCGCTAGTGGTTCTGCTTTTGCCGCAAACGTAACTAAACAACAAGTTGTAGAGCACTATGCAGATGTTGCTCACGCGGTGTTTGCAGACTCTCTTACTACGGCAAAAGCTTTGGATCAGTCAGTAGAAGCATTTTTAGCAAATCCAACCGCAGCGACGTTTGCAGAAGTTAAACAAGTATGGCTTGCTTCTCGCGTGCCTTACCAACAATCTGAAGTATTTCGTTTTGGTAACGCGATTGTAGACGATTGGGAAGGTCAACTTAACGCATGGCCTCTTGATGAAGGTTTGATTGATTACGTATCTTCAGATTACCAATACGAACTAGGCAATGAAGGCGCAAACGCTAATATCGTTGCAAACAACGAGTTAGCAATTGGCGCTTCTAAACTTGATGTTTCGAAAATTACACCAGAATTAATCGCTGACCTAAATGAAGTCGGTGGCTCTGAAGCAAACGTTGCTTCTGGTTATCACGCGATCGAATTCCTACTTTGGGGTCAGGATCTAAACGGCACTAACGCAGGCGCAGGTCAACGTGCTTACACTGACTTCGTTGTTGGCACAGAGTGTACGAATAATAACTGTGATCGTCGCGGTGAGTTTCTAAAAGCTGCTGCAGAACTTCTAGTTCAAGATCTAGAGTGGATGGAAAAGCAGTGGTCTGCTGATGTTAAAGGCAACTACCGCGAAGAACTTCTAAACGAGTCTGCGGATAACGGTCTGCGTAAAATGTTATTCGGTATGGGTTCTCTTTCTTTGGGTGAGTTGGCTGGTGAGCGCATGAAGGTCGCTCTAGAAGCAAACTCAACGGAAGATGAGCACGACTGTTTCTCTGATAATACGCACAACTCCCACTACTACAACGAGCAAGGGATCTACAACGTTTATACGGGGCTATACAAGCGTGAAGACGGTACGCTTCTGTCTGGTCCAAGCATCAATGACCTTGTGGCACAAGAAGATAAGCAAGCTGCAAAAGAGATCCAAAAGCAGTTTGACGTAACACGTGCTCAAGTAGGCCAACTGGTCACATCCGCTGAGAAAAACGGTCAGTACTTTGACCAGTTGATAGCTGCAGGTAACACTCAAGGCAATGCGCTTGTTAACGACACCATCATGTCGCTGGTTGCTCAAACTACTCAAATTGAGCGTGCGGCGAAAATCGTTGGTATCAGCAGCTTGAATCCAGACACTGCTGACCACGAGTTCTAATCCACAACAAATAGTAAATAAAAGGGCTCAATTGAGCCCTTTTGCCGTTTCTTATTTACTGTGTTTTTGAGAATTATTCCCATTTAAAAAGTCAGGTTATTTCTGTTTAAAGAGTCCTAGTATGAAGTTGTACATGAACACTGTCCTTGCAAGCCTTTTCGCAATTAGTGCGTCTTCAGCATTTGCTTATGATGTTAAGTCTGGTGGTGACACCTCGGTTAAAAAAGATGGCGCTAACGCATTCTCACTTCCTGCTGGAAACCTCCCCATGTCCAAACGCTTAGATTTTAGTGTGGGTAATAGTTTCTTTCGAAACCCTTGGGTGCAGGCACCAGCGTCTACCGATGCCCGTGATGGTTTAGGGCCATTATTTAATACTAATGGTTGTCAGAATTGTCACATTAAGGACGGGCGTGGTCACCCACCAGAAGAGGGTGATATACATGCCGTTTCGATGCTAGTGCGCTTAAGTATTCCTGCTATGACGCCTGAGCAAAAGAAAACCTTCATCAAAGACGGTGTGATCCCTGAACCGACTTATGGTGGTCAGCTACAAGATTTTGCACTTCAAGATAAAACACCAGAAGGCTCAATCGACATAACTTACACAGATGCACCAGTAACATTCGCCGATGGTACAGTGGTCACGCTGCGCAAACCAAACCTTTCGATTACGAATTTAGGCTACGGGAAGATGCATCCAGATACTCAAATGTCAGCTCGAGTAGCCCCCCCGATGATTGGACTGGGCTTGCTCGAAAGTATCCCAGATGAAACACTTAAAGCTTGGGCTGATGAGCAAGACAAAAATGGTGATGGTATCTCAGGCAAGGTAAACGTTGTTTGGGATGTGCGCGCCAAAGACTTTGCGATTGGTCGTTTTGGCTGGAAAGCTGGTCAACCAAACCTAATGCAACAAAATGCAGCGGCTTTTAATGGCGATGTTGGCTTAACGAGCAACTTGTTCCCTAATGAAAACTGTACGTCTAAGCAGTCAATTTGTGATGATTTACCAAATGGTGGCTCGCCGGAAGTGAGTGACAATATTTTAGAATTCGTAGAGTTTTACTCTCAGCACCTAGCAGTCCCGATTCGTCGTAATGTAGATAAACCAGAGGTGAAGCTAGGCCAAGAACTGTTTGCGAAAGTGGGCTGTGATAGCTGCCATAAAACTAATATACAAACGGGGCCTCGCGAGAATCTACCCGCATTGTCCAATCAAACCATTCATCCATACACGGATATGCTGTTGCATGATATGGGGCCAGGTCTTGCAGACAACCGTCCAGAGTATTTGGCTAATGGGCAAGAGTGGCGAACTCAACCTCTATGGGGGATCGGTTACACTCAAGAGGTGAATGATCACACATACTTCCTGCACGATGGACGAGCGCGCAATTTAATGGAAGCGGTATTATGGCACGGTGGAGAAGCTGAAGCGTCCAAACAGGACGTGTTGAAGTTTAACCAGAAAGAAAGAGACGCACTGATTGCTTTCTTGAACTCTTTATAGGATTCAATGATGAAACAGAAACATTATGTGTTAAATGCTGCGATTATTACTGCGCTAAGTGGCTGTCAAGGAACACAGACAGACCAAACATTGCCGCAGAGCACTAACCATCTTAGCCAAGGTGTTTATGAAGTGGAGTTTGCGTCCGCACAAGCTTTCAGACATGAATCCTCGAAGTTATCTGCGTCGATATCGGCTTACTGTGCGTCTTCTACTGATCTGGATAGCGTAGAAGAACAGTGGCACCAAACCATGCTGACTTGGATGGCATTGCAGGGTCAAGAACGTGGGCCAGAATTGGCTTTGGCCCAAAGCTGGAACATACAGTTTTGGCCAGATAAAAAGAACACCACTGGGCGCAAGATGAGCCGTTTGATCAATAGGCCGTTGGCTTGGTCTCAGCAAGATATCGCTCAACAAAGTGTCACGGTTCAAGGTTTGGGCTCTATCGAATGGTTACTTTATGACAAAGCATCCAATTTATCCGGCAGCGCAGTAACTTGTGATACCGCACAAGCGATCAGCAAAAATATTGAAATCAATGCAGATAAAATTGCCCAGGCGTGGGGAACAAACCCGTGGGCTGATCTTGATGAAAAGCAGTGGGAGTCTGAATACATCGCATTGCTTTCCAATCAGCTCGAGTACAGCATGAAAAAAATGAGCCGTCCACTGGCGAATTTTGGTAAACCACGTCCATATTTTTCAGAGTCTTGGCGCTCTGAAACATCAATGCAAAACTTGAAAGCCAATGTTGAAGCAATGAATTTGCTCTATTTAGCTAATGGAGAAGGGTTGGATGCATTATTGCGTGAAAAAGGTAAAGCCAACCTCGCTGACCGCATTTCCAATCAGTTTGCCATGACGATTGAAACATGGCCGACTGACGAAAGTTTGTTTGATATGCTACAAACGAAAAAGGGTTATCAGAAGGCTTACTCACAGTACAACAAGCTAGAGCAGCTTAAATACTTGATCCATGAAGAGGTCGCGATTGAATTGGGTGTGATTATAGGGTTTAACGCAACAGATGGTGACTGATAACACGCGACGTTCATTACTTAAAGCCGCATTGTTGGGAGCGGCTTACCCGTTGGCAGGGTGTGTGTCGACGTCGACGTCGACACAAGACGCTAAGCCAGTATTGATAGGGTGTTCGGTTTCTGGGCGAAATCGGTTTAATGCAGTGGTTGCGAACCAAAACGGCATACCTATAAGGCAAGTCGCACTACCTGAGCGAGGTCATGGTGTTGCCTCTAATTCGGATCTTGAACACGCGGTTGCTTTTGCTCGTCGTCCCGGCAGCTACTTTCAAGTATTCAATTACCAGACGGGTGAAACGATAAAGCTCCGTGTTGCAGACACCAAGCGACATTATTATGGCCATGGGGCGTTTTCTAATGATGGTAAATGGTTGTACGCGACGGAAGGAGAGCGTGGTACTAGCCGAGGAATTATCGGTGTCTATGACGTTACCGCAGGCTACGAGAAGGTCGCCGAATTTACAGGCTTTGGCCTAGGGCCCCATGAAGTGATTGTGATGCCCGATGATTCTTTAGCCGTTGGTGTCGGTGGTGTTCATACCAACGGAAGAGAACCGCTTAATCTCAATACTATGGTACCAAGCTTGAGCTACCTTGATCCAAATGGCCACCTTATCGAACAGGTCGGGTTGCAGGATCACAAGCTGAGTATTCGTCATTTGGCTCATGATGGGTCTAAAACCGTGCTGTGCGGACAGCAATATCGGGGAGAGCCTGATGAATATCCGTCGCTGCTTGCAATGCATACTTTTGGTGGGGAGTTTGTACCCCTTAAAGCGGAACCAGAACAGTGGGCACGTTTTAATCATTATATTGCGAGCATTGCCGCGACAGAAAACTGGATACTTGCTACCTCTCCAAGGGGTAATTGTTATGGTATTTGGTCTAAACATTCGCAGAAACTCGTTGAGCTATCACCACTTCCCGACGCTTCTGGTGTCGTGGTGCAAGGAAAGGAGTTTAAGGTCAGTTCAGGTGCAGGAGGCGTGGTGAGTCAACTTGAGCCAGGAGATAAGCAAGTTATTCGTTCAGGCATTCAATGGGATAACCATTGGTCTGTAATTAGTTAGTAAATATAGCAAAAATGGAGAGGCTGACAAAAGTTTCAAAAACAAGTCACACTCTTGGTCTGGAACTCTGCCATACTTTATATTCGAAGCATGGTAGGGGGCAGAGCAATGGGAAAGTGGACTTGTTGGTTGTTGGTGCTGTGCCTTACTCCATCGACGAGCTTTGCAACACAGTATTTTAATCAAATTGGTTGGCTTGAACCAGATAGCCAGCTTCACCGATTGCTTCAATATCCTGCTGTAGTTGAGGGAATCTACCGCAACAATAGCTCCCAGATGATTTGGTTTGACCTTCAGCAAAGCAGTAAACTCGAATTTCAACTCGAGGTTATTCACCACGCAAGTCTTAGCACTTTATTCTCGCGTCAACTGAGCTATTTACAGTTTTATCGCAAAAGCAATCGCTGGTTTGAATACGATGTGTTGGCGACAGATACACTGCTTCTTTATCTTAGTTACGCCGAGAGTGCAAAAACTAAGGGGAGTGAATGGTTTTTTGGTAGAAAGGTAGCGTATCCCTTACCTTTGCCCCCAAACAGTTCACTTATCGCCACCCACAGAGCCATTGCCCAACAGTCATTAGGTGATTTAATTGATCGCTATACTCCTGACTCGGCAGGCTATCAATATCTGATTGATACGTACCTACACCTAATCAAGTTTCAAAAGCTCAATATGCCGCTTTACGAGCAGGTTGGTATTAAAACAATTGGCGACAAGCTAAATAACAGAGATGTTTTGTTACAACGACTTGAAGTTGTCGACGTCAATATTCTCGACGTAAGAAAAGATGTGACTTGGTTTGATAGCACGCTAGAAACCGCCATAAAACAGTTCCAGCGGCTACATGGATTGGCAGAAGATGGCGTCATTGGCCCGGCGACGATAGCGTGGTTAAATTTGTCGATTGAGAAGCGTCTCTCTATATTGGCGATTAACGCCGAACGTATCCGTTATTGGCCAGTGCAACGTGAAACAATTATTGTAGTGAACGTGCCAAGCTTTGAAATGAAGTATTGGTCGGCCGGAGAGCAAGTTTTTGCATCCAAGGTGGTCGTTGGTCGTAAAGGAAGACCCACTCCGGTTATGAACACCAACTTAGATTCGCTTATTCTAAACCCAACTTGGAATGTCCCGTGGAAAATTATGGTTGAGGACATTATCCCCAAGGTGAAAGAAGATATTGACTACTTAACTAGGCAAAACATTAAGATTGTTCCTAAGTGGGGCTCTGAAGACATTGTGAACCCAGAAGAAATCGACTGGGAAAACCTAAGGCCAAGTTCATTTCCTTATCGGATGACTCAGTTATCAGGTAATGCTAATGCGTTAGGTTTATATAAATTCAATACACCTAATCGCAGAGCCATATACCTTCACGATACCCCAAGTAAGGGGTTGTTCGATGAAACGCAACGAGCATTTAGTTCAGGATGTATTCGAGTTGAGAACGCTGATCTTTTTGCTGTAACACTGCTAGAAACTCAAGGTTTGGAGCTTGAAGAAGATGCAAACAGTGAGGAGAGCGAACCAGTTCCCCCGGTTCCTAACCAAGCGATTCCTTTAAAAAGTCACATACCAGTCCATATTATTTATCAAACGGCATGGTATGAGGAAGGGAATGTCCACTACAGGGAAGATATTTACCGTTTAGACAGATTTCGTTACACAAAGGGCTAAAGTTGACGGTATCTTTACCTTTGCAACTTAAAATTATTTTTACCAATAGGTTCAATAGTTAAGCAAAAAAATGCTCACTTAGTGTGACTTTGAGCATGTTTTATGCATTTGCACTTCACAAGAGAGTTCGGTAGTGTCGCCGTTTGACACGTTTGAGCAACGATTTGTGAAGGAATTTTAAAGTGGCATTATCCCGACGAGATTTTATTAAACTAGCCGGAAGTGGTTTGGTCGTAGCGAGCTGTGCTCCAGGCGTGGCATGGGCATCCTACCCAGATAAGACTCGCTCGCTAGCACTAACCAATTTGCACACCCGTGAAGCGCTTGAAACGTGTTATTTCGATGGCAGCAATTATGTTGATAGAGAGTTGGGTCGGTTAAACCACCTATGCCGTGACTTTAGGCGCAATGAAATTCATGCCATGGATAAACGCCTATTTGATCATATCAGCCAAATACAGCAAGAACTGGGCGTCGAAGCAGAAGTACAAATCATTTCGGGTTATCGATCACCCGTTACAAATGAAGCGCTGCGTGGTAAGTCGAGTGGTGTCGCTAAGAAAAGTTACCATATGTTAGGCCAAGCGATTGACTTTCGTCTTGATGGAGTGAACCTAAAGCAAGTTCGAGATGTGGCGCGAGATTTGCGGTTTGGTGGCGTAGGCTATTACCCCAAGAGCAACTTTGTTCACATCGATACAGGCCCCGTTCGCTACTGGGCGTAATCTTGCCTAGCTTAGAGTTGTCAAAGTGGCATTCAAGTGTCATAGTTCTGCCAGTTTAGATATATATCAAGGTTAAGCTATGTCTCTTAAGTACCAAGTCGTTCCCGTCACTTCTTTTTCGCAGAATTGTTCCATCGTTTGGTGTGATGAAACAATGGAAGGTATTGTCGTCGATCCTGGCGGTGATGTTAAACAGCTAGCAATGTTGATAAAAGAGCTTGGTGTTGAGGTGGTAAATCTTGTGTTGACTCATGGTCACCTTGATCACGTTGGGGGGACGGAACCTTTGTCTCGCGAACTCGGTGGTGTTGACATCGTTGGCCCTCATAAAGACGATAATTTTTGGTTGCAAGGCCTTGAAGGTCAAAGCAAGATGTTTGGATTCCCGCTAACCGAAGCGTTTGAACCAAGCCAGTGGCTGAGTGAGGGGGATAAAATTACTTTTGGTAATCAAGTTATGGACGTTATCCATACGCCGGGGCACACTCCAGGTCACGTTGTCTTATTCAGTGAAGAATCCAAACTTGCCTTTGTGGGTGACGTACTGTTTAACGGCTCGGTAGGCCGCACCGATTTTCCCAAAGGAGACTTTGATACCCTGATTGCTTCAATCAAGGGTAAGTTGTGGCCACTGGGGAATGATGTTCGCTTTGTACCTGGCCACGGCCCTGAATCTACATTTGGACGCGAGCGCGCATCAAATCCTTTTGTCGCTGATGAAATGCCTTTGTATTAACAAAGATGAGCAAATTTTTACTAAGGTCGCAGATGCGGCCTTTTTTATGTGTTTGGCTCAGCGGCGGCTAAGTATCGACGTAACAGTCCAACAAACTCCTCTGGTGATCGGTCTAAATCATTGGTGGAAATAAAAATGTCGTAATCATAATACTCTCGCTGATACCTCATTCTGTTCGCCAACATGGCCAATAAACCTTTAAACTCTCTGCCATCTGAATTCAGGTAAGCATGTGAGTCGAGTACGATGTCTTCAAAATCTTGCCCTTGTTGATGTTGTTTTGCACCTAGGTATAGAAGAGCTCGTTGGCTGAGTAATATCTCCGTAGCGACACGTGGGCAGATACTGGTCAAATAAGGCGAGTAGTGCTTTAGTTTTATCCCGATCCAAGGTAAAGATTGATGCCACCCCTCTTGCTCATAGGTACAAATGCCAATCTTTTGCACGTTTGTCCACTTTATAACCCATCCGCCTTTGAATAGGTGTTGCTGGAAATGAGTCGCTGTCAGAGTGAATCGGACGGTACTTTTTAAAACTAGCACATATCCAAAACCTATCAGTGCAGCAACCGTTACAGCGGTAAGCAGCGCCTGTTGCCACCCCGGTGCGTAGAGTAGTAGAAAAAGACATCCTAGGGTGAAGATGCCAGTTAGCCACTTCACTGTGATAGAAGAAAAAACAAAGGGTTGATTGGTTAGGTGTACGGTTTGCATACAGGCATTTCTCTCAACAACAAATACATCTGTTTATATAATCAGTAGTTGAAGATTCGATCACTAGAGTTATTGATTAAATTGTAGTCGCATGTCGCTGTATCGCGTATTTTTGTGGCATAAAGCCGCTCATACTCTGTAAAAGCGCACAATTTTTTGGTATAAATCGCGCTTCAAATTTTCACCACTGCTCCGTATGCAGTGAAATGGAGAAATACTCGATGAGACTTGCTCATAAGCGTAAAGTGCAGCTTAAACTGCAAAAACGCATTAAAGCGACAGTTGCAAACGTTGAAGCAACACAGAAAGCTAAGCCTGCAGTTGAGAAGAAAGTCGCTGTAAAACCAGCAGCGGAGAAAGTTGTAGCAGCAGCTAAAACTACTGATGTTGCGCTTACTCCAAAGCAGCAACAAGTTCTAGATATCGTTGTAAGCAACGCTGAAGGTATCAACCCTAAAGGGATCGGCCTAGCGGCTGGTCAAGAAGATGCTAAAGCCGCATCTTGGGCGACAGGCGCTCTTAAAAAACTTCTAGAAGAGAATCTAGTGGTTAAAGAGCAGCTAGCTGGCAACAAAGTTATCTACAAAGCCGTATAATTGCCATGCGCCTAATCTAACTCGGGTTAGATAAACAATGCTTTAGAGCCTCGACTAAGTCGGGGCTTTTTCATTTTTTTAAATTATGTTTAATACTCTTATCACATTTTCAATCAATTCTTTATTGGATAAGTTACTAGGTATATTTTACTTGGGATGTTTTTCTTTCTAGTTTTAACTTGTTGATTTATATGTGGTGTGAAAATATTGTTTCGCATTTCCTACGTATATCTACGTAGTTCTTTAGTCTGGGCCTCTCTGTTTTTGTTAAAACCAGTCCGTGTTCACGCCTATTTCTTCTTGGTTATTGATGAACCAATCTGTATGAGAAATAGAACATGCCCTAACAGGTATGACCCGTAAACAAAGGACGTGAACATGAGTCTTATCAAACAATCTCTAAAAAGAGTGCTAAAAGGAACCGCGATTGCGGCAGCATTGGCTGTGGCAGCAACTTCCGCTAATGCGGCAGAAAAAGTGTATCGCTTAAAGCTAGCTGAAACCTGGGGGCCAAATTTCCCGGTCTTTGGTGATGCAACTAAGAATATGGCCGAAATGGCCGAGAAGATGTCTAATGGCCGTCTGCAAATCCGAATCGACTCTGCGAACAAGCATAAAGCGCCGCTAGGCATTTTCGATATGGTCAAGTCGGGTCAGTACGACTTAGGTCACTCAGGCTCTTACTACTGGAAAGGTAAAGTACCAAACACGCTGTACTTTACTTCAATGCCGTTTGGTATGACACCAGCAGAGCAGTATGCATGGTTCTATCACGGTGGCGGTATGGAACTGATGGAGCAGGTTTACTCTCCGCATAATCTGTTGTCATTCCCAGGGGGCAACACAGATATCCAGATGGGTGGTTGGTTCCAAAAAGAGATTAACTCAGTAGAAGATCTGCAAGGTTTGAAAATGCGCATTCCTGGCTTTGCGGGTGAAATTCTTGCAGAACTTGGGGCAAAGCCGACCAACATTGCTCCGGGTGAACTATATACCTCTCTAGAACGCCGCACTATCGATGCGCTTGAATGGGTAGGCCCTTCACTCGACTTACGGATGGGTTTCCACAAAATTGCCCCATACTACTATACAGGTTGGCATGAACCGGGCTCGGAGTTGCAGTTCTTGGTAAATAAGCGTACTTACGAGCGTCTACCAGAAGATCTTCGTGAAATTCTACGTGTAGCGATGCGCACTGCTGCTTATGACATGTACACTCAAGCGACCCACGAAAGTGGTAAGAACTGGGTTTCAATCAAGTCTGAATATCCTGACGTTCAAGTTAAAGACTTCCCGCCAGCCGTGATGAGTGCACTTCGTGAAGCGAATGGTCGCCTATTGGCTAAACATGCGGAGAAAGACGAGCTAGCGAAGCAAATTCAACAATCTCAAGCTGATTACCTTAAGCAAGTGCGTTCGTGGACCGACATTTCTCACCGCGCGTACTTAAACAGCCAAGCACAATAACAATAAATAGTTAGGTGACGTTGTCACCTAACTAAAGCCCAAGAAAACTTATCAATAATAGCGCCACAAAATGATAGTGGCGCATATTCTAAATTCCATGGAGTAGGGAATGAGAAGCCTAATCTATATCGAGCGAATATTTAATCGTTTTGGTGACTTCCTAGGGTGGTTATCAAGCATTTTATTTATTTTGCTACTTGCGAATGTCGTTTACGACGTTGTAATGCGTTACGTATTTAACGACGTTTCCATAGCGTTTCAAGAAATGGAGTGGCATCTGTTCTCAGCAGTCTTCCTACTTGGTGTTCCTTATGCAATTAAAGCTGGTGGTCATGTCCGGGTTGATCTCTTCTATGAGCGTTTATCGAACAAGGCTCAAGCCATTATCGATTTGCTTGGAACTCTTATCTTCCTTTTCCCGTTTTGCTTATTGGTGGCTTACTACGGTATTGATTTTGCCAAAGAGAGCTATGCCTTAGGTGAGACGTCAGGTGACCCAGGTGGTTTACCTTATCGCTGGATAATTAAAGCGATGATCCCGTTGTCGTTTTTCTTTATGGCGATCAGTGGTGTTGGTTTATTGCTGCATTCACTAAACAAGATCGTCAATCCACACCTTATCTATTCACAAGATCGCAAATAAAGGGGGCTACAGTGGTCGGTATCGTAATGTTTTTTGTCGCTTTGTTTGCACTGCTACTTGGCTTTCCGGTTGCGTTTACCTTTGGTGGTATTGCATTAATCTTTGGGGTTTGGGCTGAAGGTATGGATATGTTTGCTTTCATGCCTTACCGAATCCAGTCCATTATGGAAAACACTGTACTTATGGCGGTACCGCTGTTTGTATTTATGGGCTTGGTTCTGCAAAAGACTCGTTTGGCTGAGCAACTGCTAGAGTCTATGGGTAAGTTGTTTGGTGGCGTAAGAGGTGGATTAGCCATTTCAACTGTTTTAGTGGGCGCACTGCTTGCGGCTTCCACTGGTGTTGTTGGTGCTTCTGTTGTGGCAATGGGATTAATCTCTTTGCCTGTTATGCTTAAGTACAACTACGACAAAGGGTTAGCCTGTGGCACTATCTGTGCTTCTGGCACGCTTGGACAGATTATCCCGCCTTCAATCGTACTGATCTTACTTGGCGATGTCCTTGGTGTCCCTGTTGGTGACTTGTTTCAAGCGGCGGTTTGGCCGGGCCTCGTGTTAGTTGGCGCCTATGTTGTTTATATTCTAGTTTACGCCAAGCTGAATCCTGACGCTGCGCAACCAATGCCAAGCGATGATAACTTGAGCCGTAAGCAAGAAATTATCGCAGCTCTCAAAGCTGTTGTGCCACCGCTAGCCTTAATTATTGTTGTACTCGGCTCAATATTCGCAGGAGTAGCAACGCCGACTGAGTCAGCGGCTCTAGGGGGAGCAGGAGCAATTGTATTGGCGATATTGTACCGTCAGTTTAGTTGGTCGATGGTGTATGACGCGTCAAAAGAGACAGTTAAAGTGACTGCAATGGTGTTTGCTATCTTACTTGGTGCAACGGCGTTCTCTATGGCCTTCACCTATACAGGTGGTGATTACTTAGTAGAAGAGTGGATGTTACAAATCCCGGGTGAGAAATGGGGTTTCCTTATTATTACTATGCTAGTGATACTAATTCTTGGCTTCTTTATCGATTTCGTAGAGATTTGTTTCATTATTGTACCGATCATTGCACCTGTCGCTGAAATTATGGGTATCAATATGACCTGGTTTGCCATTTTGATTGCGATGAATCTACAAACGTCTTTTTTAACTCCACCGTTTGGTTTTAGTCTCTTCTACCTGAAAGGTGTGGCACCGAAAGGGGTGACGACAAGGGATATCTATCGAGGTGTGATGCCGTTTATTGCGATTCAGATTCTCGTACTCGCATCATTGCTCGTGTTCCCTGAATTCTACGGAATGTGATCCTTTAGTTACGTAATATTAACAACTCCTGTTAAAGTGGGGCTGCTTGCCAAATTGGTAAGCAGCCTCTGTTGTCATTGGGGGAAGGATGCCTCTACAAGCAAAATTGATTTTACTTAGCCTGTTACCTTTGTTGCTCGTCACCGCACTTACGAGTTGGATTTCGATCCATCAAGCAAAAACTCTAGGTGAAAAAGAGATTCAGATCTTTGAAGATGGTTTGATCCGATCAAAGGAGACCGCGCTCAAAGATCACGTTGCTCTGGCATTTGATGCGATCTCACACATTTATAATGATGAAAGTCTGTCGGAAGACATAGCAAAGCAACAGGTTAAATCCGTGTTGTCGAAACTTCGTTATGGCAAAGACAAAGACGGCTATTTTTTTGCTTACGACGAGCAAGGAACCAACCTTGTTCACCCAATCATGCCCAATCTCATAGGCCAAAATCTTATTGACCTTCAAGATGAGAATGGTGATTTGCTGATAGAGACCCTGATAGAACAAGCACAAAATGGTGGTGGGTTTCATCGTTATCTGTGGCAGAAACCTTCTACCGGAGAAAACGTTACCAAACTGAGTTACGCGGCGTGGTTAGACAAATGGAATTGGATGGTTGGTACTGGGCTTTATATAGAAGATATCACTAATGAAGTCGCTAATCTAAAATCAGAGGTGAGTAAAAACATCGAAACTACTTTCTTCTCTGTTATCGTCATAGTAATAGTGACGGTAGGGGTGATTGTGGTTATTACCCTTGCTGTGAACTTGCATGAGCACCGGTTAGCCGACAAAAGCTTAAAAGAACTGGCTCATAAAACGGTGATGTTTCAGGAAGATGAAAAAAAACACCTCGCTCGTGAGCTTCATGACGGAATTAACCAATTACTGGTGTCGAGTAAATGCCATTTGGAACTACTATCGAGTAAGATAACCGAAGCTCCGTTGCAACAGCACCTGGTCAAGTCTCAACAATCACTAATGACGGCGATCAACGAGGTAAGGCATATTTCTCATAACCTACGCCCGAGTGCACTAGATGATATCGGTTTAGAGGCGGCAATGAATACACTACTGCAAGACTTTAAATCGCACTCTGGTGTCGACGTTGAAGCTTCTTTGACCACTCAGCCTGGAAAACTAAAATCAGAAGTCGCGACGACTTTGTATCGTGTTGCTCAAGAGTCACTGACTAACATCGAAAAACACGCCCACGCTAATACGGTTAGCGTGATATTACATCAGATGGGTAATATGCTTCAGCTTATTATTCGCGATGATGGTGTGGGCTTTGATGTCAACGCCTCGCTAAGAAAAAGCGGCATTGGCTTACGTAATATGCGCGAGCGGGTTGAGTTTATTGGTGGCGATTTTGAAATAGAAAGTGAGCCGGGTTTTGGCACCGAGATAACCGTACTACTGGAATTGGATGGATTGGTATATGGATGAACCGATTAAAGTGGTGATTGTTGATGATCACCAAGTGGTCTTGGATGGATTTATCGCACGACTTCAAACTGAGCCTGAGATAGAAGTGATAGGTTCAGCCAGCAATGGTTTAGAGGCCATTGATGTCGTGAAGTCACTAAATCCGGATGTGGTTCTGATGGATGTCAGTATGCCGATGATGAATGGCATTGATGCGACGCGAGTGATTAAAGAGTCGATGCCTGATGTCAAAGTCTTAATGCTCACCATGCATGACAATCGCGAGTACATCATGAAGGTGATGCAGGTAGGGGCGGTAGGCTACATGCTTAAAGAGATATGTGCGCGGCGTATGGTCCAAGCGATCAAAACCGTCTACCAAGGGTCAACTTACTTTTGTGAATCAGTCACGCAAACGCTTTTTTCGCAAGAAGTTGTTCCTATTGCACAAAAGCCTAATCCGCTTAGTCGCCGTGAAGAGGCAATACTTAAGCTCGTTGCAGAGGGGAACAGTAGCAAGAAGATTGCTTCACTACTAAATATAAGCTACCGAACGGTTGAGACACACCGCCAAAACATTAAGCATAAACTCGATCTTCACAGCACGGCTGAGCTGGCTAAATACGCTGTCGAAAAGGGGATAGTTGCGTAATACCAACCAGAATAAATACCTGCGCAGTTATCTGATCACCTGTTTACCCCGTTGGTACAAGTTTTGTAATTATTGTAAGTAAGCGCGAGTGTTGGCTACGGCAGTGTTAAGCTAGTATTATGATTCACTCAAAAAGTTTATTGCTTGTGTCCTATCCAAAAAATATTCATCAAAAATACCATGCTCACATCTATTTTGACCAACAGAGTTGCGAGTTGGCTAGACAAATTCGCGAGCAAGCCATGAACAGGTTTGAATTACCAGTTGGTAGGTTTAATGAGAAGTTAGTTGGCCCTCATACAATGTGGAGCTTTTCCATTACCTTTACGTCAAGTGAATTTGAGTCCGTGGTTTCATGGCTAGATAATTTGCGAAATGGATTGTCTATATTAGTTCATGCACTTACTGGTGATGATATAAAAGATCACTCTGAATATGCGTACTGGCTCGGTAAGCCTGTTGAACTCGACTTGTCTGGTCTATAACGTCAATATTGGCCGAGCGCCGAATCGCAAGCCGTCATGACGAACGGTATGGCGCTCTTACTAACAGCAGAGTCAGACCATATACGCCCTCTCGGTTTGCAAGATGTTTCTCACCTTCGATAATCCCTATTTGAAAGCCATTTTCTATAAACGAATCCAAACACACCTGCAGCAAAAGTGCCGTGCATTGCTCTACCTTCTACGACGAATGCTCTCAAAAATCTTGCCAGTTACATTGATGTGATTACAATTCTATCGAGTGGTGCATGTGGTGAGAATTGGAGGTAAGCAATCGCTGTGATAGCGCCTATCCATCAATAGTTTTTATCGATTAAAAATATAGGATTTAACGTTTGTATCTATCCTTAAGCTAAGGATAAACTTTTCTACATCAAGAGATTAAAGCTACTTCATGTTTTTATATCCAGTATTTATTGATCTTAAAAATGAACCGATTATACTGGTTATAGATACAGGTAAATGGGAGGTCTATTATGTTGTTGGAAACCATCAAACGCGTTAATCGCCTACGTCAACAATCGATGTCAGATCCTGAGTTTATTCAATCAGCAAAGGCTCATGAAAAGGCGTTAGAAGATCAAAGCTACCACTACTGTGCTAAAACCAAGCGTGCAAAGCAGAGAAAAGACCGCAGTTTAGCCGACATTTATCAACAAGCTGAGTTTAGCCACGAGCCTGACAAAGCTAAGCATTAAAACATGGATTTGTAGAAGCAGCTTTCGGGCTGCTTTTTTTGTAGCCTGTGAACAGTTATGGCTATCATAAAAAAATGGTCGCCTTTCAGCGACCTTACAAACAGGAAGTAATGGATATCATTGAGAGGCAATGTGCGTTGTTGTCACTTTACCTGTTATTAGCTTAGTCTAAATTCTATTGGTTGCTTGGGTTTGTGCATAATTGGCGTAAATGAACGGATAATTAGTCGTTATTGTTGTTAATCGTTAGTTCTATTATATGTTTTATAATGGTTTTCGTTTGGTGTTATATGCTGCTTTTTTGCTTTGAATGTGGTTTATAATGCTAATTTATTTTCTTGTTTTATTGTAAAGACATTATAATGAGCGCTCTGATTTGATCGGTGACAATGAAATCTATGATTTGCTAATCATATGTGCGACTTAGCTCACAGCAGCTCTGCCTATCACATGCATTTCAGCGTAGTATTGCACCTCCTGAACGGTTACACCGGAAACAATAATGGATAATAAACTCGGCTTGAGTTCGCTAACAGCGATCGTCATAGGTTCGATGATCGGCGCGGGTGTTTTTAGCCTGCCTCAAAATATGGCTTCTGTTGCTAGCCCCGCAGCAGTATTAATCGGCTGGACGATCACAGGCGTTGGTATGATCTTCCTTGCTCTCTCATTTCAAAAGCTCGCCTCACATCGACCAAATGTTGATAGCGGTGTCTTTGGTTACGCCAAAGCAGGTTTTGGTGATTTTGTTGGTTTTTGCTCTGCTTGGGGGTATTGGTTAAGTGCCATGCTTGCGAACGTATCCTATTTGGTGATCGTTTTTAGCACACTTGGAATGCTGTTTGATACACCAGACAACATCATCTTTGGCCAGGGCAATACGTTAATATCAATCATCGGCGCATCTTGTTTGTTGTGGATGGTGCATGCATTGGTGTTACGTGGTGTTCAAACAGCGGCGCTGATTAACATGGTTACTACCTACGCCAAGTTAGTTCCGCTGTTAATTTTTATTGTTTGCGCTGCATTTGCGTTTCAGTGGAACACATTTACCATAGACTTTACCGGGCTCCACTTTGGAGAAGGGCATGATCTCGTGTCTCAGGTAAAGAGTACTATGCTGGTTACAGTATGGGTATTCATAGGGATTGAAGGGGCGGTCGTTGTCTCTGGTCGAGCTAGAAATCGTAAAGATATTGGCCGAGCTACTATATTAGGCCTCCTAACGGCATTATCGATTTATGTCTTTGTAACTTTACTTTCTATGGGGGTCGTGAAACCCGTTGAACTGGCCGGCTACCACAACCCTTCTATGGCTAAAGTGCTCACAGAAATATTAGGCCCGTGGGGACAATACATCATTAGTATTGGCTTACTGATTTCAGTATGTGGAGCGTTCCTGAGTTGGACGGTATTGGCATCAGAAGCGCCATACCTATGCGCAAAAGAGAAAATGTTTCCTAAGCGTTATGCAGAACTAAACAAAGCGGGTAGTCCAGTTAAGCCTCTGACATTAACCAATGTCTGGATTCAGATCTCGCTTGTATTTGTGATGTTTGCAGGCAGTACATACGATACTTTGCTCATCATTGCATCAGAAATGATCTTAGTGCCGTATTTCCTTGTCGGTGCTTTCGTACTCAAAATTGCGATTGAAGAAAAGAACAAGGGGAGCCTGTTGCTGATCGGCGTGGGCGCGACACTCTACGGGATTTGGTTGCTTTATGCGTCGGGCTTAAACTACTTACTGCTATCGGCTATTTTGTATGTGCCAGGGCTGTATTTTTATATTCAGGCTAAGAAAGAGCAGGGTATCAATCCATTTGAAGGTCGAGAGAAGCTCGGTGCTGGCATGCTAGGCGCAGTTGCGATGCTAGCTGTTGGTATGATTTGGCAAGGTAGCTTAAGCTTGGCTTTCTAATCCGGTTATTTGAGAAAATCCCCTACCAAGTTTGGCAGGGGATTTTTCTATCTGTACTTCGCTGTGTATCGAAAGCGTAAGCTGTCGAAAATGGTAAAAATTAGACCTGCCCAGATAAAACTAAAGCTAATTAGTTTCACTTCATCAAAGGCTTCACCGAATAAGTAAATTGCGAGAAAAAACTGAATAGTTGGCTCGATGTATTGCATTAATCCGATAGTCGACATGGTAGTTAACCGAATCGCAATCGAGTAAAACACCAAAGGGAGCAACGTGGCGGGAGCTGCACCTAGATATAGAGCTAGAGTGGATGCTCCATGATGAAGAGACTCAGTACCTATCGTGACTTCTTTATAACCCATATAGAATAGGGCGATAGGTAACAGCACCAAGGCTTCGACATACAGTCCAGTGCTCCAGCTATAATTGATTTTCTTCTTACACCAACCGTAAAAGGTAAAGAAAATCGCCATCGTTAGGGCTATGTACGGGATCTCACCATAATGGATGATTTGATAGGTGAGGCCAATACAGGCAAGCACAAGGGCAACTTTCTTGCCTATGGACAGTGACTCTTTCAAGAAGAACACGCCTAATGCCATCATGGTAATAGGGCTAATAAAAAAGCCCAAACTGGCGTCTATCACTCTGTCGTTAGTGAGGGCCCAAGTAAATGCACACCATGAAATAGACATCATCACTGTTGCTGCAGTTGTGTAGGCAAGGGAGCGCTTATCCGTCCAGATTGCACGTAGATCTGGCAAACGCTTAGTGACTACTAAAACGATGAGCGCACCAAGTGGTACCGAAGCAATCAAGCGCATTGCGAGTAGCTCATCGGTCGCGGCATTGGGTAAAAACTGATAGTAAAGTGGCAATAGACCCCAAAGTAAGAACGAAAAAGCGGCCATTCCATTGCCTAGACGCTGCTCTGGCATAATATTCTCGAGAAGGATAATAATTGTGCGAAATCTAAGCTTAAAAAGCCCAAAAGTAAAGTAAAGATTTTTTGCTCAGTGATTTGTTTTAAATACTTATATAACAATAGTTTGCATTGATTTTTTGTATATATAAAACCTAAGCTGAGAAGCAATAATACACCCACAGTAAATGTCAAAGTAGACAGGGCAGTCGTTAGGGCCATGATGTTGGCTGCCACATAGATCGAACCCAACGCCACACCTTGTTCACCATATGCATTAGCGACATACGCAATAAAGCTACTGGCGGCTCGAAAATCGTGGATTGTTGTTAATTGCGCGTCCTATTACCCGTCTCTGTTCATTTCTTAAGGACCAACATACATCACACATTTACCAACTGCGTTTCGCGCAAACCTTCAAAAAACCAATTCATTGCCGATATAGTAGAGTGGATGTTGAATAGCTAATGCTTGTCTACAGCTTTTTTACTTCGAAAAGGTTATACTTTAAGGTTAGAGTAAGCTATGAATAGCGCGGAGCAGGATCAGGACCATGAGTAGCTTTATACAGAAAAGACAGTTTTACCGCTTAAGATACCCGAAACGGGCGCGGCCTTTTGTTAGGCTCGGAGAAGACTTATTTCAAGTGACCGAAGTCTCTGAGGGCGGTATTCGAATGGTAGTGAGCAACGCTAACAATATGTATAGAGGTCTTGAGATCAAAGGTATGCTGAATCTAAATGATCAAAGCCGTGTCGAGATTGAAGGGGCAGTGCTTCGTTTTGATCGTGACGAAGTAGTCGTTCAACTTCGCAAAGGCCCAACTTTTAAAATCATGGTTGATGAACAAAGAAAGATCCGTAATAAGTACCCCGTGTTCTTTGCTCGGTTAAGAGAAGTGGCGGCCTGACATTTTTGTGAAAATATCTAACATATAAATGGAGCTTTTAGGCTCCATTTTCTATTTCGGTGGCTAGAAATGTTCTGCGCGTTTTCCCTGGTGGCTTAGTTCTAGCGTAAGCCGCTGAGCTTGGTGGTGATTCACAAGCATACGATTTACAAGTTGTTGTAGGTGCTCAACGTTGGGCAGTTGTTTGTGCTCGCTACTCTTTCTTGCTTCTATTGCTAAAGCGAGTATCCCCTCTAGTTTTTGCTCAGAGGCTGTGTTTTCTACTTGCTGTAATATCTGTGTCATTAATTCAAAGTCTGAGGCAGAGTAGGCTTCGATGAGCTGGTCTGTTAAATAGTTTAACTTTGCTTTCAGCCCAATTAATAATTCAAGTTTAGATACACGGCATAATGTTGGGTCGTTGAACACTGCACTTACTGAAAGATCTTCCTCTGTCATTGCAAGTTGGCTTGCTGGGTGGCGGATTAAAGGGATAATTTTCGGGATTTCGCCGTCATTATGTAAGCGAGCGATGATCTCGCCAGAGAACTGTTTAAGAGCTAGGTCCAAGCTAGGTTTTTGCAGTGGTTTAGTAAGAACAAAATTTGCTCCTGCACCAATTAGCGAGTCGTGTGCTTCTTTAAAAACATCTGCAGTATAAGCAAATACTACCGTATCGAGTTTTAACACATTTCGAATACGTTTGATGGTTTCAAACCCACTTAGCTTAGGCATATGATTGTCTGTAACAATCAGATCGAATTGATCTCTCTTAAGTATTTCGAGCGCTTGCAAACCATCTTTAGCCCATATGATATCGCTAGCATATTCTCTAAGAAAGCGTTTTGCGACGACGGCATTTACGCGATTATCCTCAATCAGCAAAATTCTTAGTTGGTTGATCGATGTGATGGTGTCTGATGATACAAGTTGTATGTTGTTTGTATCAACTTGAGTACGTCGTACTTCTAAAGGAAGATATATGTCAAATTTAGCACCTTTACCAAGCTGGCTTTCTACCGAAATTGCTCCATCCATCAAGTCGACGAGTTTTTTTACGATCGAGAGGCCAAGTCCAGTCCCGCCAAACTTGCGTGTCGTAGAAAGTTCTGCTTGTTCAAAAGGAGTGAAGATATGTTCGAGTTTTGTCTCATCAATGCCGATTCCACTGTCTTTTACCGAGAAGTGAACGCCATGTGAGTCACCTCCGTCCAACTCGATCGTTACGTCAACCTTGCCTTGATTGGTAAACTTAATTGCGTTGCCAACAATATTAAACAGCAGTTGCCTAGTACGAGCCAAATCACCGACGAGCTTAATGTTATCAGCCTGGTAACTTGGAATGATTAGTTCAATACCTTTATTTAGAGCTAAAGGGGCTAGAGTATTCTCTAATGGTTGTATTAGCTCCTGTAAAGAGTACGGATGTTTTTCTAACACCAGCCTTCCTTGTTCAACTTTCGAAAAGTCGAGAATGTCGTTAAGTAATGTTAGAAGGTGACTACCTGATTCGACGATCATATCGGCTTGTTCTCGGGTTTTACTGTCTTGAGTATCTTCGCGAATCATCTGCGCGACACCCAAAACGCCTCCCAGAGGAGTTCTAAGTTCATGACTCATAGTTGCTAAGAACATCGACTTTGCTTGATTGGCCTTTTCGGTCTTGTTGATGGCCTCTTGATATGCCAAGTTGTTTCTTTTGAGCTCTTTTAGACGATTAAGGTAGGTATAAACAACAAAAGCAGATACGACCAATCCGAGTGCAATAACTAGCTGAAGCATTCGAGTTTGTATGTCAGTAGCCTGTCGTCTGAGTAACTTCTCTGTGTGTTCGACAAACTCTGAATTGCTCGGTGAGAGCAGTGCAGTAAACCAGTCAAGCAGTTGCAAATCCACTTCTTTAAACGTAACGATTGTGGATCGAAGCTCGGGAGACGTTGCAGAGGATAAGTGAATAATTCTAGATAAAGCTTCTCGTTCTAACGATGCACTGCCAGTGGAAACGCCGATTTGCTCCAATAAAGAAGTGAGCAAAGCATCTTTAACGATGATTAAGCCAACGGCTTTATCCATAGTTGCAGTTAGACTGAGCAAGGATTGATGGAAATGATTCAACGCATTGCTTGTTTGATGTGTGTAAAGGCCGAGTCTTGATACTTGTTGATAACTTGATAAAACAGCCTTGCTTTCAATTTCAAGATCTACCATCACAGAGTTTAAATAGTAAGGATCTAATCGAGATGACAGAGCGTGGGTAGTCATCACATCTCGAACTTCAATCACCTCATGCCCCAAAGCACTAATCCTTGCTTGATATGAGTTTAATTGCTTTTGCTCTAGGTAGAGAAGATATACAAAGACACTAATGAACAACGACAAAACTGAGGCAATTGAAAATAGCACTTTAGTAAGATTCATTTTCAAACTCCTTCAAAATAGCAGGTCTTTCTGCACTTAGAGAATTTAAAAAGGCACTGATCGCGTTTAACTCTTCTGCATCTAGAGTAAGCCCGAGCTGGCTTTTGGCCATTATTTGTATCGCATCTTCTAGGTTGTTCGTTTGCCCATCATGAAAATAAGGGGCTGTGTTAGCGACATTTCTTAAACTCGCCACCCTAAAAATGTACATATCCTCTGGTTTATTGCTGCGCATGTGACGGCCTGTATCGGTCGAGCGTTCTTCTCCTTGGAATCTAAGCCCATATAAACCAAACTTCATCACCATCCCACCACCAATGTTGGTACCTCGATGACAACGTACACAGCCGTGTTTTTGAAAGAGCTCCCAACCATCAATTTGTTGTGCACTTAGGGCGATATCTTCACCTTGTAAGTATCTGTCGAACGGTGCGTTAGGGGTGACAAGTGCACTCATAAACTCGACCAACATTGATTTAATGGTTTGTTCATTGGCTTCCAATTTCTGTTCTGTGAATAGCTGCACGTATTTAGGGGAGTTAGCGACATACTCGGTAATAGATGGCCAGTCGGAATTCATTTCGAGATTGCTATGGATAGGTTCGTCAATTTGGTCATTTAAAGAGTTTGCTCGGCCATCCCAGAAAAATCGGTAGTTAAGTGAGGTGTTAAAAACGGTGATTGAGTTTCTCGTCCCTTTACCTTCGACACCAGTTGAAACCGCAGTAGGTTCAGCTCCGTTACTTGCCAAGTGATGGCAGGACTCACAGCTTACTCGTCCGTTTGAAGAAAGTTGGGGGTCTTTAAATAATAACCAGCCGATTTTGGCGTACTGTTTATTAACGTTTACGGCCTCGGGAATAGGAGTAATTAGGTCGGTGTTTGTAGGTTGAGCATGTGCCTTACTCTGATGATAGCCGTGCGTATGCTGATGACCGACTACGTCGTCATGGCTGAGTATAAATATCAATAATAAGCTAACTGCCACTGCGAGCATAATTGCAAAAGACCTATGGGTTACTGTCATATGTAGCGGTCCGCCTCCTTCTTCTTAAAGGCATTAACTTCGTAATCTTTAATATAAATATAGTTTTATATTTAGGAAAGTGCAGACAGATTGAAAAACACCTACTTGGTTAAGTTAAGGCTGAAAATGGGAAACGATTCGGTTCATCTTTTACTCTGTTTTATTTGTATGAAACCTTTATCCTGAGCTGGTTACGTTTACTAGGTATTCTCTATGTCTGAATTAGAAAAAATGATGTCGGGTCAGAAGTTTGACGGCGCCGACCAAGAAATAGACACGTTACGAAATCAAGCCCTCCATACTTTAAAAAGGTTCAACCAATCAATAGAGCCAATAGAAAGGCAGAAACTTCAGCAATCTTTATTGGGAGCGATCGGTAAGAGTGTTGTGCAGTCTCCCTTTCATTGCGAATTTGGCAAAACGATTGAGATCGGTGACAACACTTTTGTAAACATGAATGTTGTGATGTTAGATGGAGCAAAAATTACCATTGGTGATAATGTGCTAATAGGCCCAAGCACTCAGTTTTATACCGCTTCACACTCTTTGGATTACATAAAGCGCAGAAAATGGGAAACATATTGCCTTCCAATTACCGTTGAAGACGATGTTTGGATTGGCGGTAACTGTGTCATCAATCAAAGTGTTACCATAGGGGCTCGTTCCGTGATTGCCGCCAATTCAGTCGTTAATCATGATGTACCACCAGATTGCTTATATGGTGGAACGCCTGCTAGATTAATACGACGTTTAGATCAGGTAGATTAAGGCATTCTTGTTCGACTCTTAGTTTAGCAATCTCACTCGAATTGTTGTGTTGCTTCGCTTGTTGAAACTTAGCCCACTTAAAGTGGGCTAAGTTGTTTCTAATATTCCAAAGTTTCAAGTTCTCTAACGAAAGGACCGCCCCTTAAGTGGTAGCTGTATTTGTCTTACAGCGTTTTTCACTCGTGGTTTATGAACAGTAGTGTGTTTGATCTTCTTGAACAGGCGAGCATCAAATGCCCCATCTTGTTTCAAGTCTTCACATAGACTATCGATGAGTTGTTTATCCACATCCCACATAGTAAATAAGTGGACGTAGTGACGAACTTGATCAACCTCTTTTCCATCATCGCAGACTGTTACGGTGGTACTTTCTTTGGCCAATGAGTAGCGGAAAATGATTTCTTCATTTGGTTGGCAAAAGATTAGCGAGAGTGAAAGAGGAGTTCGCTGTAACCATAGGCCTTCAGGTAAAGGTGAGCCTTTCTTAGCCCAGTAATCGGCAACATCTTTGAGTTGTTTGTGAGCATACTGAGCCATTTCTTGGGCCTTCATGGTTAACCGTATCTGCTCCTTGTAGCTGTTCCGTGCGAAATACTCCCATAAAACTATGGGCGATAGGCCATTTCGCGAACCTGCAAATGTGGTGTCCGGCGAGCCGATGTATTCAGGGTTATCTGGAGGAGAGACCATATACTGCTGTTTGGTCATATAGATACCTGTTGGCCAAGGGGCACCAGGGAATTTGTGTCCGCTGGTCACTATTGAGTGCACCATTGGGTTTTTGAAGTCGAAGTCTGGTCCACTATAGCTGTCGTGTTCACTAAAAAATGACTGATACTCATCGCAATCTTTCGCCATTTTTATAAATGGCACGTAGCTTCCTCCAAGGGCGCCATCAATATGAAGCCAGTAGCCATTACGTGATTCATATCCACAACTCGGGTCATCTGGATCAATGGGAACCTGTCTTTCCCATAGCCCATTTTCCTCTAATATCGGCTTTAATCTCTGGGTGATCAGTGAAACGTTGTCGTACGCCCCTTTAAATGTCGTTCCACAGTTGAGCACGAGTAGAATAGGGTAGCCTTTTTCGGCGAAAAATGTGACGTACTTGATAAGCTTGTCTACGTCAATTGCTCCTGAACCCGCAGGTAGCTCTGGTGTTGGCCCTTCGGATTCAACCTCCGCAGGCCATTTTTGACCAGGATTCACAGGGTTGCAATCTGGGAACAGCCGATTACCTAGCTCACCAAAAGTTTCAATTTTCTCTACAGCCATAGCTTTTACGATGGAGTAGTGAGTGTCTTCGGAAAAAAACGCTACGGGAGTATAGGCATTCGGGGTTTGCTTAGGGGGAGTGGGGTGGTGCGCATACACTTGGCAGTTTGAAATAGTATCACCATCATCGGTTTCTGCGCGAATTTCCTCTTCGAGCAGCATGACACCACTGAGGTAATCGCGCGCATTCAACATACCGTACAAGTTACCTTCTGTGCTTCCCATTGTTAGCACATACCCCCAATAGCTTTCACCAACACCTTTCTGGAAGTCTCCATTTTCGTCAATGTAAGGCCCTTGAGAAGGCCATTGCGCATTCCATAGCGAAGCATAGTAATCCAGTACAGAGCGCTCTACACATTTCGAGTTGATCGTATAGTTACCGTTGACAAAGGGGTCTCCAACGTTGTTCAAACTGACATTGAGAAAAGGCGCCAATCGATTTTTATAACTTATGTTCTCTTCGGTCTGATAGCCAAGAAAGCGCTCTTTTTGGGAGTCTACGTATGCTTGAATTTGTTCGTAAACACTGTTTTGTTCACCGCAGTTTTGACCTGTGGGAGGCAGTTCAACGTCGAACCCATTAATAGCCTGCTCAGTGTAATGGAAATCATAGTTTCGCTCTGCGTATACCTCGATTGGGTCAGCAGATGGAGGCGTTATTTTGCCTATTGCGAACTCAGGAACTTGTTCGATCCAAGGCGTTCGCTTTGGACCGTAGTTGATTTTATTGCTGTTACTCATAATTTTTGCTCCAAGATTTAAATACTTAGTATCAGGAACAAGTAGCGAGAGTGTTTTTCGCTACCTAGCCAACACGAAAACTCGTGTATAGCTGACTATAGTCACTGAGCAGAGCCTCAATATGAACAGTTCGAAAAGTCGCTATGAGTTCTCATATATTCACGCGGAGAATGAGTTAAATGTAAATAAGAATGATTATTTATAAAAGTGTGAGGTGAAATGTTGATTGTTGGTGGAATTGCAACTAGATGTACTATTGATAACCTAGTTGCATATTGTATGGCGCTGGTTTTCGTTGGCTGGGTGATAGGTTGGTTTTACGTGCTGAGAACAATGCGCGAATCACAATATAATTACAGTAACCGATTGTCATTCATCATTCCGAGTAAGATCGTTGATGCGTGAGGTTTATGATGAACTTAGGCTTTAAATCAAGAATATATCTAGGTGTTGGTACTTTGGTAGCTGTTTCGCTAATTGTACTAGGGACATTAAATATCCTATCAATGAGAGATAAAATGGTTGATGGGCTTGTATCAAAAACTTCAGACAAACTCAGTTTTCATGTCACTGAACTCGAGCAGATGATGAAGTTTAGGATTAATGCCATTGAGCAAGGGGCACAGATCTTCAATACAACACTCAGTGACGAAGATAATCAAAAAATGGTGGTTTTACTTGCCAAGAGCGCTGCAATTTCAAATGTCATCATGACCTACGAAGACGGCCGAACTTATATGTCCATTGATGGGGCAAAGTTCGACTTTAGAACAAGGGATTGGTATAAGTCTGCGAAAAGCTCTGGTGGTGTTAAACTTACTGACATTTATCAAGACCAAGTAACTAAAGAAAAAGTAGTGAGCGTGACAATGCCAGTCACACAAGACGGGCAGTTTGTTGGCGTACTACTTGGTGATGTTCAACTTGGCGAGGTCATCACAACGGTCAGCAATATGCGCTTTGCAGGTGGTGCTGCGACACTAACGGATAGGAATGCGGTTTTCTTTGCCAGTGACGACCCAAATGATATTGGTCGAACGCCTTCTCAAATTAGCCCCAACTTTCAGGAAATGGAACAGATGTTTTTTTCCGAGCAGTCTGGGCACCTAACATTCCCTTATTTAGGTATTCAGTTTGATGGTTATTTTGAGCGCGTAAATCTGTCTCAGGACATGTACTGGACGTTAATGGTGTTTGTGGATCAGGATTCTGCACTTGCTGGTGTCTACAGTGCGATGTACGAGTCTTTTGCGACAGGAGCAATGCTTCTCGTGGTGAGCTGTGGGGCGATATTCTTCATCCTACATTTTGCTTACAAACCGCTTTTAAAACTCAAGTCTGCAGTTTTCGACCTATCTCAAGGCAATGGTGATTTGACCCAGAGGCTAGAGGTCAGTGGTGAAGATGATTTGGCTCAGATAAGTGCAGGATTCAACAAATTTGTAGAGAATTTACAACAGATGATGCTGCAGATCTCTCATGCCAGTGAGCACATCTCAGTTAGTGTTGATCAACTCGGTTGTACGGCAAGAGATAATGAATCGAAGCTTTTATCACATTCACAGGAAACAGAGCAGGTCGTCACAGCAATAACCGAGATGAGTGAGAGTGCGCGTAACGTGGCAGAGAACGTTACCCAATCTAACGGCATTACTGAAGAAGCGAGTAAAGAAGCGTTATCGTCACTAAGAATAGTAAACAATGCTGTTGATACCGTGAGTGCATTGGTGTCAGAAGTCGACGAGATGTCAAACAGCATCATGCGCATGAACCAAGACGCCAATAAAATTAGCAATGTGCTTAATGTCATTGGTGAAATTTCAGAGCAAACTAACTTACTCGCATTAAATGCGGCAATAGAAGCGGCGAGGGCCGGAGAGCAAGGTCGAGGGTTTGCCGTCGTAGCAGATGAGGTACGAGCGTTAGCAGCCCGAACTCAGAATAGTACGATGGAAATCTCGGATATGCTCAGCCAACTTCTTAGCGGCACAGAAAGCGTTGTAACGGCTATGAGTGCGACTAAGAACCAATGTCAAGAGACTGCAGACAAAACATCAGAGGTATCTCAAAGCCTATCTATGATGAGCGACTCGGTAAAAGAGATCGATGATGTCAGTACCCAAATCGCGGCAGCCACTGAAGAACAAAGTACGGTGGCCGAAGAGTTGAGCCGCAATATGCTATCGATACGTGATATTGTGGAGTCGCTAGTTAATAGCGGGCAAGAAACCGTTCAGGCAGCAGAAAGGCTGAATGATACCAATGATGATCTGAAACGTCAGGTTGCGAACTTTAAACTCAGCTAATGGATCTAATTTAAACCTTCTCATCACACACCTATCGCCCTAGGTTTTAATACACCTAGGGCTTTTAACGTAAGCCATCCAACTCGTTATTGACTAGACCCAAATGGTAGCAATTTTGTTACCGTGGACTATGTTTAAGCGAAATTGAACAGAGTTTGCTCTTTTCTTCTCTAGGAGGCGCAAAAAAGGTGGACTTTACCAAGTCGTTGATACATCCTGCCTCTCCATTTTATTCACCCTAAATAGTGAGACGAAGTGCCTGCTGAAATGACAATCAGCCTCCCGTATCTCATTAATGTAGTAAGGAGTTCAACTTGAACCTATTTGTAAGAGATCTTACCGTTATCGATTCTTCATACATCTGTGAACACAGAGGGGTCGTGGGAGATAGTTGGATTTTAGATGTTACCATGTCTGGTGAACTCAATGAAATGAGTATGGTATTGGATTTCGGTAGGGTGAAGAAGCAAATCAAACAGCTTGTTGATCAGTATGTTGACCACCGACTACTTGTACCAAAACAAAGCTCAGCCGTTGTTTACAAGCCAAGTAAAGCGGGTTACTCCACACTTGATGTTCTGCGTGGTGAGAAGAGTATCCACCTTCACTGCCCGAATGAAGCTTACTGCTTGATTGATGCGGAAGAGATTAATCTCGACAGCATTACCAGTCACGTATACCAAATTCTACGCAATAATCTGCCTAGCAATGTGACGGGTATAGACATTACACTACGCCACGAAAACATTTCAGGTGCGTTTTATCACTATACACATGGTTTGAAAAAACACGATGGCAATTGTCAGCGCATAGCGCATGGGCATCGTTCTCCGATTGAAATACTGGTGGATGGTCAGCGAGACAGCGTAAAAGAAGCGGCTTTTGCACAACGCTGGCAAGATATTTACTTAGGGTCCAAAGAAGATCAAGTTTTTGTTGCTGAACTTAATCTTAGCGAAACAGCCAATGGCGTCACAGACGAGACCCATTTTGGTTTTCGTTACACCGCTCCGCAAGGAGAGTTTGAGCTAGCGATTGGCAAAAGTGAAACAGAAATTCTACCGACGGATACTACGGTTGAGCTGTTAGCCTGCTATATTGCCGATGAAGTGAAACCGAGCTTGAAGGATGGTCAATCTTTGCAGATCATCGCTTATGAAGGTGTCGGTAAAGGCGCGATGGCCTTTAAGTAACCACTTTCTACCTGAAATCTAGGCATGTTTGCCACAATAGTTATTACTTGCGTAGCTGTAACTTAGCTACGCGCTTACTCAGTGTGTAAATTCTTTTCAAAGCTTCTACCCATTCCATTTGAATCCGAAAAATAGCTAATCTTTGTTCGGTTGCTTGAGAGAGCCTTTGCGCTTGGAGTTCAAGAATTGACTCTAGAAGGATATTGATTTCATTTTTAGCATTGAGCACATTCTCGGCTAATTGGCCATCTTCTCGGCGTATCGCATTGACGCTGTCGAGCAGCGCCTGATTAACTCTAGAATGGGTGCGATCAAGTGTTTCACGCATCTCTGGACTAGCTTGAATGTTAGCATCTAGTGTCTTATAACAGAGCGGCAGCATGTTGTTGGCGACGAGATCAGCAACACTTTCTAGTTGATCAGTAATGCTGACTAATTTAATTTGATGCCTGCTTTCTTGCTGTGTTAGCGGTGACTGACGTAACTTTCCAAGGTAGGAAAGAATTTTTGCGTGCAGCACATCTACTTCGTCTTCGACTTTTTCAATCTCTCTTAGGGTTTGTCTAATGGTGTGCTTCTCGTCTTCATTTTTGGGTTGGCTTGCTAAGGGAGGAAGTCGGTTGACCATGTTGGTCACTCGACGACCAAGACGACCAATTTCCAAGTGAGTTTGTTCAAGTGCGATATCTGGAGTCGATAAGTATTCTTTTTTGATGTATTTGAGTTGGACTTTTTGTTGTTCTTTTGCAGAAGCCTGATGAGGAATAAGCTTTTTAACTATCGTGACAAAAAAGGCGCTAAATGGCAGCATAATGAGCGTATTAGCGACATTAAACATGGTGTTAGCATTAGCTATTTGGCGCGGTGTTTCTGCTGCAAGGCGTTCGATACCATCTAAATCTGAGTAGCCAGGTGATATCGAGGTGGCAGCGAGCGCAATAAAACTGATCATTGGTAGCCAAATCAGCACACCAGCAAGGTTAAACAATAGATGAATGGCTGATGTCTGTTTTGCTTCAATGCTTTTGCCAATGGCAGCTAATAACGCAGTGACACAAGTTCCTATATTCGCACCCATCGACATTGCTATTCCAGACTCAAGCGTAATAAATCCCTGACTAGCTAGAACAATCACGATCCCCGTCGTCGCCGATGAAGATTGGACTAAAGCGGTAAACGTTGCGGCTAGCAAAATGGCAAAAATTGGGTTGTCCATTCTTGCCATAAAATCAATAAAAGGCTGGAAAACTCGCAATGGTGACATGGACTCACTCATTAGGTTCATGCCCAAAAACAACAAACCAAGGCCTAAAATGATATTGCCGTAGTTTTTGTTTTGTTGCTGTTTAGACGCCATTTCAATTGCAAAGCCTACAGCGATCATCGCCATCGCCGCTTTTGTTACTTTAAAGGCTATAATTTGCGCGGTAATGGTTGTACCGATATTGGCACCCATAATTACGCCAACAGCTTGGTTTAATGACATCAGTCCTGCACTGACAAAACCAACCACTAACACTGTCGTGACAGAAGATGATTGAATGACAGCAGTCAAACCTGCTCCCGTTGCAACTGAACTTATCCGAGTTTTGGTTAATGTTCCAAGAACTTGCTTCATACGACTACCAGCAGTTCTTTTTAAAGCATCGGACATCTTTTCCATGCCATAAAGAAACATGGCTAAGCCACCAAAAAGCCCCATAAACATAGACAAATAGTCGAGCTGATGAGGCTCAGAAGTCGCGGCGATAGCTGAGAAGGGGAGAATCCACAAGGCAATTAAAACGCAAGCTTTCATAGTTCCACTTATTATTGTTTTTCTATAAGCATAGATGAAAGGCTGTGTTTCGTAAGCTAATCGCCTCGCTGTTTCTCTCTAATGGTTGAAATAAAGAACCTCATTTTTCTATAAAAGCTATTTTGGTTGGGTAGCTAAAAGTTGCTGAGCCAGAATCACATATGTTTGTTTTAAGTTAGTAATGCGATAGGTTCAGTGGTACATAAAACAGAACACATAGAATAATAAGTTTAACTGTATTACTATCGTTTCATATTTTTGGGTGTGTGTTTGTACTACAAATAAGAGATTTTACGGGCCCTTCACACCGCTTAACTCAGTTGCAACCAGGAGACAAAGAGCGTATGCGTATAGTCTACAGAGCTGATACTCGTCCCCCTTCAACCATCTTTTCTGTCGGATTCAAGCCTCGTTTTAAAGGGGGGATCCAAATCCAAGACGGCGGACAAATGATAGGGGGGATTTCGACTTCAAAAGAAATCACTATAGCGATGAAGTATGCATCTTTATACGGTGGCTATGTTTATGCTCTATACAGCGATGATAAATCGGTCGATGTGGTAGATGAGCTTTATAAAAAAGGTAAGCATGCTGCTTTGCCCAATGCTTATACGCAAATGGAAATCGCGTGTAACTCTATCCCGCCCAATCAAATAGTTATGGCGCGTAAAGTAACGTGTGATGATGATAAAAATATGACATGGGAAGGGGTGTTCGAAACCAACCCCAAACGTGAACAAAAGCAAGATAGCGACCCAATGTATATTACGGCAAACTATCTGTTTAATTTGGATATGCCTTTTAAAGCTCCTGAATAGAGTACTAACCCAAAGCTGTTGGTGATATTGAACAGTTTAGCCAACAGCTTTGAACCTCTTACCTAAGTGGGATTCACCAAGTTGTATTTGTCATTTTAGCTATTAATCCACCAACTCGTTCGCGCATATCACGTCTGTCTATAATCATGTCTATAGCGCCATGAGCTAAGAGGAACTCACTCCGCTGAAAGTCTTCGGGTAATTTTTCACGAACGGTATGCTCTATAACACGGCGCCCCGCAAACCCTATTCTTGCTTTAGGCTCGCCGATATTGATATCACCCAACATCGCAAGACTTGCAGAAACGCCTCCGAATGTTTGGTCAGTAGGCAAAATTACCAATTTTGAGACAAAACTAATCAACTACTTCATTGAATAATATCATTGGTAGCAGAGAAAGCCTACGGCGAGACTTTCCCTGATTGAGTGGTTTGGCGTTTAGAAAAAGTAACTCACGCCCACGCCGACCATGTAGTCGTTTTCGTCGTAAAAAGTGATGTTTGAATCGGAGCGACTGTAGCTGGCGAGCGCGTTAAACCCTAGGTTGTCCCATCCCATAAATCCTTGATATTCATAGGCAAACGTAGCCTCATACCCTTTGTCTTCACGCTTTCTCTTAAACATAGGGTTAACGGCTTTGTAATCGGCTTTGAACAGCCCGCCATGTAAAGAGAAGAGGTGATTACCATCAATGTACATTGCTGTCAGAGCGGCACTGTAGCGGCCATATGCCATGGCTTTACCGTCTGCCTCAAATTGTCGATATCCAAAAGATGGTTGTAGTAAAATATCGTGGCTAAGTGGGATCCCATTAGAAACCTCTATGTTGTACCCCTTACCGCCTCGACGTAGCAGTGTTTGGTCAACAGCGTAGCTACTTCCAGAGAACTCACGCTCTAACTTCTGATCGTAATAGGCTAGGTCAACTTTTAATCCAGCGTCTTGCACGTTCTCGAAGGTAATACGATAGGCATTGCCAGAAATGTCGGTTTCTTTACGCGCTTTGTTTACTAGGTAAGGGTCTTGCCAAACCTTTCCGTTAGCTATAGTAGGCAAGTAAGAAAATGAAATAGCATGATCATCCGTCAGCAAACGAGAGTATCCAAGCTCCATAGCAAAAACGCCTTGGACGATGTCATCCCTAGACATCCCAACAAAAACCTGCTGTTCGCCAAAGTTGTAACGCAACTGACCAAAAGGCCCTTGTTGCGTGCCAGAGTGTGAAGTGCCTGCGCTATTGAGCTCACCTGTTTTAGTACTGTTTTCAGTACTTAAGTTACTGGTACTTTTGCCATAGCCCACCATATACGACAGTTCACCTTCGAATCCATCAGCAAAAGTGGCGCCACTAACAAGAAGGGAAACGAGTAAAGCAGAGTATTTATTCATGTTGTAAATCCTATCGGAAGTTTTCTATTAAGCCCTAGGGATATTCCTGAGTGGGCTTTTGTCTGAGAGTCTATGGGGTGATAACGCGGTATTGAGCTAGTTCACTTTGTGTCATCCAGTGAATGTCACTTGCAGGAGCCGCCTCAAGGGTAAACCAGTAGAAGTCTGGTTCGACATTGATGTGGTTGTAGTAAGTCAAATATTTTTGATGGACTGGGTCGGACTTAGGCACTTGCCCTCCATCGGTTCCATCGGAGCTTTCCCAGCTATGTACACCTATTTGTGGATGAGCATCTTCGGCAGTTCTATGGATGCCTGCGAGAAATAAGTCAACGCCACCACTGGCGATTAGGCCGTCTTTGTTTAAGTGTGTGTTGATGCCCATGTCATGGATGAGCTTTGAAAGTTTTAGATTGGTTTCATCGTCGCTGCTGCCTTCAATAATATTGATGTTGAGCGTATGAAGATTTGGATAAGATCCTGTAAGTCTGACAAATGTGTCGAGTGACCCAGAGCAAATGACACCATCTAGGCTCACCACATTCTCATTTTCAATGGAATATGTGAGAGGTTTACTGCCCGAAAGCTCAAAAAAGCCACACTCTGATTTGAAGACATGACCGTTGCTACTAGTGGTACACGCGATTGTTATAAAGGGCAGGATAAAAATGAAAGAAGTTCTAGCAATGTTCATTGTTAAGATCTATTGGTTGTTGTTGGACTTATATGCCTAACAATATCAATCTGCACTTAACAAGTATGTCTAAGGTAAGTAAGGAAGTGTACGTAGGAGTCACGATGATTAAACGTGAGTAGACAAAGAGACTTATGATTGAAAAACGACTGATTGTCTTAATGTTGCATTATAAGCATCTGATTATTATTTATTTTTTGTGTTGAGGAAGTGATTGGTATACATAAATATAATTGTATATTAATGCAATCTATTGGTTAGTTGTCGAATTAGACTGTAATGGTGAGCGTGATATTACAATGTACATACAAAATCATGACACAGGGTTTGCAGTGACATAGATAGGAAAGGTTTTTAGGATGTGTAATATAAGCACAAGGACTTTATCTTTTATTAATTAACACGTAAGAAAATCATCTTGAAAGACGGTTTCACTATACTTTGCATAATCTACCGGCTTTGTTGCGTAATTCGATGGAACTAAATCAGGAAGTGACGATCTGATCGGCTACATCAGTGAATTATCGTAGCCTTATTCCGAAATCTCGTTACAAAACAACTAACTGAAAGCATTACAATAAATCCTTAATTAACAGTGGTTCTCTGACCTTTTGGATTGATGAGGAAACGATAGCCGAGTGGAAACAAAGCAAACAAGGTAAGCGCGGTAGACCTTGCCGATTCAGTGACTTAGCCGATTACAACAGCACTGATGGTGAAGCGCGTTTTCTCTATGCCATTGCGAGTGCTGCAAGATTTTCTAGACTCAGTATTTAAGCTCGCTAACATCCCGCTTGTTTGTCCGCACTACACCTGTATAAGCCGTCGAACTAAGGACGTTGAGGTGTAGTGGTACGGTGAATTTGGCCACCTGATTAGAGGTGTTAAGATGCACCTCGT
>NZ_LLEI02000090.1 GCF_001399455.2 Vibrio bivalvicida | reverse complement strand
ACCATAGCGATTTGGACCCACCTGATTCCATGCCGAACTCAGAAGTGAAACGAATTAGCGCCGATGGTAGTGTGGGGTTTCCCCATGTGAGAGTAGGACATCGCCAGGCTTTAAATTTGGTTTTTGCCTTTTTAGAAGGTGAAGACAAAAGTTAAGAGAGCCCGTTTGCATAAGCGGGCTTTTTTAGTCCTCGAGGACATCTTGATGCTGATATAGCTCAGGTGGTAGAGCGCATCCTTGGTAAGGATGAGGTCCCCAGTTCGAGTCTGGGTATCAGCACCATTTACTGTTTGTTTTATGCTTTAGTATAGAGCGTAAAGCAAAACGTAAAGAATTTTACTTGGCAACCATAGCGATTTGGACCCACCTGATTCCATGCCGAACTCAGAAGTGAAACGAATTAGCGCCGATGGTAGTGTGGGGCTTCCCCATGTGAGAGTAGGACATTGCCAGGTTCTTATTTAGACTTAAAGTCTAACCAGTGCGGAGCGGTAGTTCAGTTGGTTAGAATACCGGCCTGTCACGCCGGGGGTCGCGGGTTCGAGTCCCGTCCGCTCCGCCACTATTCCAGACCTCAGCAGCAATGCTGGGGTCTTTTTGTATCTGCGGGATTATTCTGGTCTACGACCAACGAGTCTCGGTTGCCCGCAACCCCAGCCGACCCGCAACTTATTTAAAAAACCAGTCTTCGGACTGTTTTTTGTCGTTTATGGGGAACGGACTTCGTCCTTCGGGAACACTTCGCTATAGATGCGAGAACGGCCTCCCTAATCCTCTTTCCACTATTCCCTATCATTCAAATTCCAATCGTACTCATAACTAAACTTACCATTTAGATTTGCTAATTCAGGGCGATATTTAGCTAAGTGTTGAACCAATTCTTGTTTATTACCGAAGTCTTCAGCAAACCAGTCGTATATGGAGGACAGCTGCGTTTTGCCTGCTAGTAGTAATACCCCTTTATCACTATTAATAAACTCTTTAGCTGCTTGCTCTAGAAGTTGCTCGGTATTATCAGCACTAAAAGCTTGAGTTTGTAGGTTTGGACAGCCCAAGCTGGCACAGTTCACCGCATAGTGTGTGCGAGGGTCATTCCAAATAGGGCGAAGGATGCGGTGCTCAATATCGTTAAGAGTGAGCTTCTTACCGGCGACTGTAACCACTTCATCACCCCATGGACCAAAACTAAATAGTCCACCTAGCTTAGTTATAGACTTAACCGGGTAGTCATCAAGGATTAGGTTGACAGTGATCGCATTGTACAGATTGACCCAATAGGCGTACTGTTCGCTCGCTGAATACTCTCTAGGATCAATAGCAGCGAGTGTCGCGATATATTGATTTAACTTTTTCTTGTCTTGAGATGAGACAGAACCGTATTTTACCAACGTGTAGTCACCATCTTGAACTAAATAGTTATCGAGGAAAGACTGCCAATCTTGGTGAGAAATAGTAGCAGTATTACTTTGATTCGACTGCTGCCAAAAAGGCCAAAGCTCAGACTTTGGCGCTGCGAATACGTGTAAAGAGATAAGAGTCAGTAATAAAGTAACAATGCGTGTCATCAGGTTAAGTCCTTTATCGGAAGCGCTTTAATTACTAGACCTAATTACTAACAGGTTTGTTTCGCCACAAAGCAAAAAAGGTTAGCCTCGGCTAACCTTTTGTTTAGCAAAATTCTAACTTCAATTATTTGAGGAAGTTGGGAATACTCGCTTCATAGGTGGAAATTTTGTCTTCGTGCTGAAGAGTTAGACCGATGTTGTCCAAGCCATTTAGTAGGCAGTGACGACGAAACTCATCAATTTCAAATGAGTACTCTTTACCGTTTGCGCGTACTAAGTTTGCTTCTAGGTCTACCTCGACTTCCGCACCTTCAGTCGCTTCTACGAACTGGAAAATCTCATCCACTTCTTGCTCTGTAAGGCGAACTGGAACCATTTGGTTGTTGATCGAGTTACCATAGAAAATATCGGCAAAACTCGGTGCGATCATCGCTCTGATACCGTAATCTGCGAGTGCCCATGGTGCGTGTTCACGAGATGAACCACAACCAAAGTTTTCACGAGCTAACAGAACTGAGGCGCCTTGATAGCGCGGGGCGTTCATAATAAATTCTGGGTTTGGTTGGTCACCTGCGTCATCAAGGAAGCGCCAATCGTGAAATAGGTGCTTGCCAAAACCCAGACGAGATACTTTTTGTAAAAACTGTTTAGGAATGATGGCATCAGTATCTACGTTCGCTGCATCTAGAGGAACAACTAATCCTGTATGTTGTTTAAAACCTGACATCTGTTCTCTCTCCTAGTCCTGTTTACCAAAAAAATCCAACTCACGAATATCAACAAAGTGACCAGCGATTGCCGCCGCCGCCGCCATTGCCGGACTCACTAAGTGGGTCCGGCCATCACGGCCTTGGCGACCCTCAAAGTTTCGGTTCGAGGTAGAGGCACAACGCTCATGTGGGCCTAGGCGGTCATTATTCATTGCTAGACACATGGAGCAGCCGGGTAGACGCCATTCAAAACCAGCATCTTTAAAGATTACATCTAAGCCTTCTTTCTCTGCTTGTGCCTTTACTTGCTCAGAGCCAGGAACGATAAGCGCTTGCACGTTATCAGCCACTTTGCGACCTTTAGCCACAGCAGCTGCTGCACGCATATCTTCGATGCGAGAGTTAGTACAAGAGCCAACGAATACTTTATCTACTTTGTAGTCAGACAGTGCTTTGCCAGCTTCTAGACCCATGTAAGCCAATGCTTTTTCAGCAGAAGCTTTTTCTACAGGGTCAGTAAAGCTTTCAGGTGCAGGGATAGCTTCATCAACTGCGATAACCTGACCCGGGTTAGTTCCCCAAGTTACCTGAGGTTTGATGTCTGCAGCGTTTAGCGTTACCACTGCATCAAACTCCGCGTCATCATCAGTCTTTAGAGATGACCAGTATTCAATTGCTGCTTCTAGATCTACACCTTGCGGGGCGAACTTGCGGCCTTTAATGTATTCGAATGTGGTTTCATCTGGTGCAATTAGACCCGCTTTCGCGCCCAGTTCGATAGCCATGTTACATACCGTCATACGACCTTCCATCGTAAGATCAGTAATCGCTTCACCGCAGAACTCTACAACGTAGCCTGTACCACCTGCAGCAGTAGTTTCACCGATGATGGCTAGGACGATATCTTTTGCTGTGATACCTGGCGCTACTTTGCCTTTCACTTCGATTTTCATCGTTTTAGCGCGAGCTTGCTTTAGCGTTTGGGTTGCTAGAACGTGCTCAACCTCTGAAGTACCGATACCAAATGCTAGAGAGCCGAACGCACCGTGCGTTGCTGTGTGTGAGTCACCACAAACAATCGTCATACCCGGTAGGGTAATACCTAGTTCAGGCCCCATTACGTGCACGATACCTTGGTATTTGTGGTTGATGTCATACAGCGTGACGCCAAATTCTTCACAGTTTTTTGATAGCGTTTCCATCTGGATACGCGCCATCTCACCAGAAGCGTTGATATCCTTAGTTTGTGTCGAAACGTTGTGGTCCATGGTGGCGAATGTCTTGCCTACCTGACGAACTTTACGACCTTTTTCACGTAAACCATCGAACGCCTGAGGCGACGTTACTTCATGAACCAAGTGACGGTCGATATAAAGAATTGGGTTTTCACCCTCAGCGGCTACGGCAACGTGTGCGTCGTAGACTTTTTCGTATAATGTTTTGCCCATTATCACTATCCTGTGTATAGCTCCCGACAACGGCTTATCAGGAGCGAATAATTATTATCTGTCTGCTTAAATTAAGAATTTAAGATGTACTCTGAGATCTTATCGCCCATCTCTGAAGTCGATAGTGCCGGTTTATCACCAGAAAGGTCACCTGTTAACTCGCCTGCTGATAGAGCCTTAGAAACTGCGGCTTCAATGTCTTGCGCTGCAGCTTCTTCACCTAGGCTGTAACGTAGCATTAATGCTGCTGATAGAATTTGTGCCACAGGGTTGGCGATGTTCTTACCTGCGATGTCAGGAGCACTGCCGCCAGCAGGTTCGTATAGACCAAACTTACTTTCGTTTAGTGACGCTGAAGGAAGCATGCCCATAGAGCCTGTGATCATCGCGCATTCATCTGAGATGATGTCGCCGAAGATGTTAGAACAAAGCATAACGTCGAACTGAGAAGGATCTTTGATGAGCTGCATTGTTGCGTTATCAATGTACATGTGCGAAAGCTCAACATCTGGATAGTCTTTCGCAATTTCTTCAACCACTTCACGCCAAAGAATTGAACTTTGTAGTACGTTAGCTTTATCGATAGAGCACACTTTTTTGTCACGTAGACGAGCAGATTCGAAGGCAATCTTTGCGATACGCTCGATCTCAAAACGATGGTAAACCTCAGTATCGAATGCTTTCTCGTTTGGACCTTCGCCTTCACGCCCTTTAGGCTGACCGAAGTAGATACCACCAGTCAGCTCACGTACAACAACGATATCAAAGCCGTTGCCAGAAATATCAGCACGTAGTGGAGAGAATCCTTCTAGGCCTTTATGGATCTGTGCTGGACGTAGGTTACAGAACAATTGGAAGTGTTTACGAAGTGGTAGAAGAGCACCACGTTCAGGTTGATCATTTGGTGGTAGGTGCTCCCACTTAGGACCGCCAACCGAACCAAATAAAACGGCATCTGAATCTTCACATGCTTTTACTGTGCTGTCTGGAAGTGGGCAGCCATGGTTATCGATTGCAATACCGCCAACATCGTGCTCATCACGAGCAAAATGAATACTGTGTTTTTTTTCAATCGCATCTAGAACTTTGTGCGCTTGAGCCATCACTTCTGGGCCAATGCCGTCACCTGGTAAAACGGCAATGTTGTATGATTTGTCTGTCATGTTATTCCTTTAATTTTTATCTCTTCCAGGAACGACTCGCATCCCTGGAGTCTTACTTATACTGTTTCGATTTTTTTCTGTTTGATCTCAGCGATCTTGTCAGCACGATGGATGCTGTTGATAACGTGTAGTAATGCTTGGCCCGAAGCTTCTACGATATCGGTTGAAACACCGGTACCGTGATATTTGCGACCTTTGTAGTTGGCAATAATATCCGCTTGGCCTAGTCCATCTTCACCTTCACCTTTGGCGGTTAAATCGAACTTGTCTAGAACAATATCATAACCCGTTACACGATAGATACACTGGTATAACGCATCGACAGGACCATTACCTACTGCTGCTTCAGATTGCTCTTCATCACCACATTGAAGCTTGATGCTGGTTGTCGCCATTACGCTACCAGACTGCACGCTTAGATAGTTCAATTTGTAGAAGTCATCTTCTTCACGCAAGTTAGAGAAGTGCATTAGAGCTTCTAGGTCGTAATCAAATACCTGGCCTTTACGGTCTGCCAGTTTCAAGAAATCTTCGTATAGAGCGTCTAGGTTGTACTCTTCTTCTTTGTAACCCATGGTGTCCATGTGGCTCTTCACCGCTGCACGGCCGCTGCGACTGGTTAGATTTAGCGCTTGGTTCTTAAGGCCAATCGACTCAGGAGTCATGATTTCGTATGTGTTTTTATTCTTTAACATGCCATCTTGGTGAATGCCTGAAGAGTGGCTAAAAGCGTTAGCACCAACGATCGCTTTGTTGTCTTGAATCGGCATATTACAAAGCTGGCTCACCAGTTTACTCGTGCGGTGGATTTCATCGTGCTTAAGACCAGTATGAACACCCAATAACTCTTGGCGAGTCTTGATGATCATAGCGATCTCTTCTAAAGAACAGTTACCAGCACGTTCTCCGATGCCGTTGATGGTGCCTTCAATCTGACGCGCCCCTGCCTGTACTGCGGCAATTGAGTTAGCGACAGACATGCCTAAGTCGTCATGACAGTGAACGGAGATGATCGCCTTATCAATATTGGGTACACGATTGAATAGAGTTTGGATGATACCACCAAACTCATTTGGGACTGTGTAGCCTACGGTATCAGGAATATTGATGGTGCTTGCGCCAGCATTGATAGCGGCTTCAACCATGCGGCACAAGTTGTCAATTGGCGTACGACCTGCATCTTCACACGAAAACTCAACATCATCGGTATATTGACGAGCATGTTTCACTGCTTTGACGCCCATCTCAACTACATCATCGTAGCTACGACGAAGTTTGTCCTGAACGTGGACGGTGGAAGTGGAAATAAAGGTATGGATTCGAAATTGCTCTGCAACCTTAAGTGCTTCAGCAGCAGCATCTATGTCTTTTGCAACGGCACGCGAAAGACCACAAACTCGGCTGTTTTTGATGTTACGTGCAATCGTCTGTACCGACTCAAAATCACCCGGTGAAGAAACAGGAAATCCGGCTTCAATGACATCAACGCCGAGCCTTTCAAGCGCATAGGCAATTTGCAGTTTTTCTTTAACCGTCAAGCTTGCTGACAACGCCTGTTCGCCATCACGTAACGTGGTGTCGAAAATAATGACTTGATCGTTCATGTTTGCTTCCTTAATGACTTGATGCCATTCACATCAGTTAATCGTTTACTTCCATTACTTAGCTACAAAAAGCTAGGTATAAAAAAACCCGCATCTTAGTGCGGGTCTTGTGTAATTCTGTGTGGTTATTTTTCTTCCACAGCCTACCCGCGCGAATATGTCACGATAAGGAGGAGGCTCAGCAGGATAGAAAAACGATTCATCATTGTTAACGGTTCCTATGGGGCGTTAAATAAACCACAAATTTAAGTTAACAAATTAGTACCGCACTCAAGAGGCAACGTCAACCCTAAAGTTGTATTTTTATTCAAGTCAGATCAGTTCAACGGAAAAACGCGCAAAATCGTCGTTTTTGCGCGGTGTTTTTATTGAAAAGGCGAATGGGTTGCATGTTGGCGCGTGTCTATGTCTATGTCTTGTCACCGAAATACCGCGAAACTTTCACCAAGCTGTCACCCTGCCCAACTAGCCTAAGCGTAACACCGTCAAAAAAGGAGTCGGTAATGCGTTCTATCGAACCTATAGCTAAGTTTGATCTGGCGTTTTCTATTTTCTGTCTACAGCACAGATTCAATCAACCTATCTCGCGTATTAGTAAAGCCATCTCACATACCGGAGATGGGCACCTGTACTTAATGTTTGGAGTGCTTGCTTATTTGTTTGCAGGTAAAGATGGTCAGCTTTTTTTAATGGCGGGTGTGTTGGCTTTTACTTTAGAGCTTCCAATCTATTGGTTAGCCAAAAATCTGTTTAAACGACGCCGACCGCAAGAGTTTTCTGACTTGGTTACATCATTTATCACACCTTCAGACCGTTACAGTCTGCCTTCTGGCCATACTGCTGCGGCATATCTAATGGCTTCAATTACGGGTCACTACTTTGTTGAGTTGGCGGTGTTTGCTTTAGTTTGGGCATCTTTGATTGCAAGCTCACGCATTTTTCTTGGGGTTCACTTTTTAACCGATGTATTGCTTGGAGCCTTGCTAGGAATTGGTATCGCGCAGATTGCACTTACCATTGTTGGGAGTTAGTAAATGAAAATTTTATATGGTGTACAAGGAACAGGAAACGGTCATATAACTCGTGCAAGAGCAATGTCAACGCGCTTATCTGAAGCTGGAATGGATGTTGACTATCTGTTTAGTGGGCGTGATAAGAGCAAATACTTTTCAATGGAGCCGTTCGGAGATTTTCAAATTCGTCGAGGTCTATCATTTGCTACAGATAAAGGCCAAATCAATTATTTCAAAACCTGTATGTCTAATAGTTTATGGCAGTTTTGGCGCGATGTCCGTGAGCTTGATTTATCTCACTATGATCTAGTGCTTAATGACTTTGAGCCCGTATCTGCTTGGGCGGCGAAAAGGCAGGGTATTCCATCAATTAGCATTAGTCACCAGAATGCTTTTCGCTACTCTGTCCCCCATAAAGGGGCGAGTTGGTTGGACAAGCAGGTCATAGAGTATTTTGCTCCAGCGGATCATCTTATAGCTTTACACTGGTATCACTTTGATCAGCCTATCTTACCACCGATTATTCACACTCATAAAGCAACAGTTGAGCAAGAAGCATTCGTTCTGGTTTACCTACCATTTGAAAGTATGACCGATATTACGGAGTTGTTACTTCGGTTTACTACTCAGCGCTTTGTTTGCTATCACCCAGAGATTATAGAACCCAAAACAGTCGATAATATTGAGTTTATTCCATTGAGTGTCAACTCATTTCAACGTCATCTTGTTCGCTGTAAGGGAGTGATTGCGAATGGCGGTTTTGAGTTGCCCTCAGAGGCGCTCACTCTTGGTAAGAAACTACTATTAAAGCCATTGAAGGGGCAATTTGAACAAATGAGCAATGTTGCAACGCTGGAAGATTTAGGACTGGCGAGCAGTATGGAGTTCTTAGATGCCGCTGTGGTACGCCGTTGGCTTGATGAATCTAGCGCTGAAAGCGTCAAATACCCAGATGTTGCACAGGCAATTGTCACATGGATTAAGCAAGGTGATTGGGAGGATAAATCGACGTTGAGTGAAAGCTTGTGGGATAAAGTAGATTTTCCAAGTTATGTCACCAATCTATAACAAGGCTTCATCTTACGCGAAGGAGTTGTATGGGTTATTGATGCTGTTTTTGTTTCGCATACTTAAATCATAGATGTGTCTCATGTCTGACACTGAGTGTTAACAGCGATATTTAATATCAAATTTCTATATTTATCTCTAAGGTAGTGTGTTTTATAACTTTTTATAATCCATTTAACTTTTTGTAATTTAATGACTAATCTGGATTATAGGTAAAAAATACTGATTAATTGTCAATCTTATTGCTAATCGCTGAATGATTCGCTGATAGTAATGGTTCGCCGACAAACATCTAACAAATAAATATAACGGATGAGGCGAGAACTGGGTTTTCTATTCCAAACTCAAATTTCAATTTAATGACCATTTACGCTGATGAATTTAAAGAGGCTTACCCGATGATCGATAAGAAAGAGTCTATGAGTGCTATCGCTAGCTACCGCATGGAGAGTACTTTACGTGGAGTAGATTTAAACCTGTTAACCGTGTTTGACGCCGTAATGCAAGAGCAGAATATTACTCGTGCCGCACATAACTTAGGCATGTCACAGCCAGCGGTAAGTAACGCCGTTGCTCGTCTGAAAGTGATGTTTAATGATGAGTTGTTTATGCGTCAAGGTCGTGGTATTCAACCAACCCAGCGTGCTCGCCAGCTATTTGGTCCTGTTCGTCAAGCGCTTCAATTAATTCGTAACGAGTTACCTAGTTCTGTATTCTCGCCTGAGACTTCAACACGTCTATTTAAGCTAGCAATTTGTAGCCCTTGCGATATGCGTTTTGCGCCAAAAATCATGTCTACTATCCATGAGCTAGCTCCTAATGTTCAGCTTCACCTAGACGCTGAATTTGATCGCCAACTAGCAGAGCGTATGCGTTATCAAGAGATTGATTTTGTGATCGATTATGCACGTTTCGATGAGCAAGGTTTCTCAAGCACTGAAATCTTCCAAGATGAGCTAGTGGTTGTTACGTCAAAATCTCACCCACGTCTTCAGGGAGCAGTGACTGCCGATCAGTTACTTCGCGAGCGTCATGCAAAACTGTCAAAAGTTCATGGTCAGCGTAGCTTCTCTGAGCAAGCGTATCGTGATCTAGATGTACAGGCCTACTATGAAGGCACAAGCCTAAGCAATGTACTTTACGTTGTTGGTCAATCTGAGCTAGTGACGATTGCGCCACGTTGGATGGTTGAGAATGCTGCGAACAAAGAGCAGTTACAAATCATCGACTTCCCATTCGAAAATGGCAAAATCAGCGGTTTCTTAAGCTGGCACGAATCAAGTGAAAAAGATAAAGGTCACATCTGGTTACGTGACCAATTGATGATGATTTGTGGTGAGGTTGTCGCTATTAACTAAACGTCAGATTTCGCTAGTCTCAAAAACCTTGAATGGTTCACGTCATTCAAGGTTTTTTACGATTTATATTGATAACTTTGACGGTCATCAGTTGCCTTTTCTAAAGCGAAATGTACACTTGTGCGCTGAATAAAGCTTACAGGTGTAAGCTAAAGGTAATAGAGATGGCCGACCTAGATTTTCATATTGTAAAACGTATTCGAGACCAGATTGCAAAAGGCAATGACGGTATTGCACTTAAGCATAAAGTAGGCAATGTTTGGAATGGTATTAGTTGGAAGCAATTTGGCCAGCAACTTGATGCTTTGTCACTTGCTTTATTGGCTCAAGGCATCCGTGTTCAGGATAAGATCGGTATCTTTTCTAACAATATGCCTCAGTGGACAATCGCTGATTTTGCCGCTCTTCAAATACGTGCGGTAACAGTCCCTATTTATCCAACCAATACAGCAGCTCAATCTGCTTACATTTTGCAAAATGCCGACGTGCGAGTACTGTTTGTTGGTGAGCAAGCCCAGTTTGATGCAGCAACTTCTGTCATCGAGCAGTGTGACCAACTAGAGCTGATTGTCGCCATGTCTGATGATATTGACTTGGGTGAACATGAATCTGCCATCAGTTGGCAGCGCTTTATAGCGAATGTAGACAATACGTACCAACAAGAGCTTGAAACTCGTTTGGCGCAGGCAAACTTGAATGATCTTCTGACTCTTATTTACACCTCTGGCACCACTGGCCAGCCAAAAGGTGTCATGTTGGATTACGCCAATATTGGTGCGCAACTTGAAGGTCATGATCAGCGTTTAAGCTTATCGCAAAGTGATGTCTCTCTCTGCTTCTTACCACTTTCTCATGTCTTCGAACGCGCCTGGACTTTCTACGTTTTGTATAAAGGTGCAACAAACTGTTACCTACAAGATACCATGCAGGTGCGCGATGCTCTTAGTGAAGTACGTCCAACGGTGATGTCGGCGGTCCCGCGTTTTTACGAAAAGATCTTCTCAGCTATTCACGAAAAAGTCGCCAAAGCACCGTTCATTCGTAAAGTCTTGTTTACTTGGGCTGTGAATATGGGAGCGAAGATGGCCGTTTGTCATCAAGAAGGTCGTCAGCCTTCAATCGCGCTAAAAAAATCTTATGCCTTAGCTGATAAGTTAGTCTTGTCGAAATTGCGTGCGTTATTGGGTGGGAAAATCAACTTTATGCCGTGTGGTGGCGCTAAGTTAGACGAAACCATCGGCCGTTTTTTCCATGCTATTGGTATCAACGTCAAGCTTGGCTACGGTATGACAGAAACAACAGCAACGGTTTCCTGCTGGGATGACAAGTGTTTTGACCCTGACTCTATTGGTATGTCGATGCCTGGTGCTCAGGTCAAGATTGGTGAGAACAACGAGATCTTAGTCCGCGGTCCTATGGTTATGCGCGGTTACTACAAAATGCCAGAAGAGACGGCGAAAACATTCGATGAGCACGGTTTCTTAAAAACAGGCGATGCAGGCCATATTGATGAAAGTGGCAACCTGTTTATCACCGATCGTATTAAAGAGTTGATGAAAACGTCGGGGGGCAAATATATTGCGCCGCAGATGATTGAAGGGGCGATAGGTAAAGATCACTTTATCGAACAGATCGCTGTGATTGCGGATACACGCAAGTTTGTCTCTGCATTGATCGTACCTTGCTATGATTCGTTAGAAGAGTACGCCAAGGAACTCAACATCAAATATCATGATCGTGTTGAATTGATCAAGCATCACCAAATCGTTGAAATGCTTGAAAAGCGCGTTAATGATCTCCAACAGGAGCTTGCGCGGTTTGAGCAGGTGAAAAAATTCAAATTATTGCCCAAGGCTTTCTCGATGGATGCTGGTGAGTTAACACCGACACAAAAATTGCGTCGTAAGGTGATTAACGATAAATATCAGGATGAAATTGAAGAAATGTACAGTGATAAGGTCGAGAAGAAGTAACTTTTTCTAAAGTAAATTTCTCAACTGTTTAAAAATCCCTCACACAGTATTATTGCTTTGTGAGGGATTTTTTTATGCTAGTTATCTTTCAGTAGCGAGGTTTTACTAGGGCTGATTAAAGTTAACTGTCTAAAATTATTGACCGAATTTGTCGTAATTTATGGATGATTGGTCTGAAATTGGAGTTCAGGTTAGTTTCACCTTGTGATTTGATTTTGATAAACAGCATATTGTTTAATTTGAGATGAAAGTCGCATTAGACCCGTTGCTAATAAAACGTTACATTTGTTGCGTGACCTTGCTTTATGTTACCTGTGAGCAAGACATAGCCGAAAAAGTGGATGTATTTCGATTTAGGCTACGAATAAGACCTAGACTATGAAAAACCAGCCCATCATGTTGACCTTATGTGGTGGAAACTGGTTAAGGAGAATAATATGGCAGCAATGTTGTCCGGTGCAGAGATGGTTGTTCAATCTCTGATTGAAGAAGGCGTTGAACAGATCTTTGGCTACCCTGGTGGTTCTGTTCTAGATATATACGATGCGCTTCACGCCAAAACAGATCAAATCAAACACGTTCTAGTACGTCATGAACAAGCCGCCACTCATATGGCTGATGGTTATGCGCGCGCGACGGGTAACCCGGGTGTGGTGCTCGTGTGTTCTGGCCCAGGTGCGACCAACACCATCACTGGTATTGCGACTGCGTACATGGACTCTATCCCAATGATTGTTGTCTCAGGCAATGTACCAAATAATATGATAGGTAATGATGCCTTCCAAGAATGTGACATTGTTGGTGTATCTCGCCCGGTAGTTAAGCATAGTTTCTTGGTCAAGAAAGCAGAAGACATTCCTGAAACAGTGAAGAAAGCTTTCTACATTGCGACTACGGGTAGACCTGGCCCTGTTTTGATTGATTTACCTAAAGATGTGATGAATCCACAGGTAAAACTGCCATATGAATACCCTAAATCTCTGTCAATGCGCTCATATAAACCAACTACAACAGGCCATAAAGGTCAAATTAAGAAAGGTCTTAAGACACTTCTAGAAGCGAAAAAGCCGGTTCTTTATGTGGGTGGTGGCGCAGTGATTTCAGAGGCTGAACAACACTTAATCAAGCTGGCGGAAGTTCTCAATTTACCAGTAGTGAGTACGCTAATGGGGCTTGGCGCTTTCCCCGGAACACATAAAAATTCATTAGGCATGTTAGGAATGCATGGTGTGTATGAAGCGAACATGGCTATGCATAATGCCGATTTAATCTTTGGTGTTGGGGTTCGCTTTGATGACCGCACTACTAACAACCTAGAAAAGTACTGCCCCGATGCCAAAGTGATGCACATTGACATCGATCCTTCATCGATCTCGAAGAACGTGAAAGCGGATCTTCCTATTGTCGGTTCTGCTGAGAAAGTGCTTGAAAGCATGGTTAATTTGCTAGAAGAGCAGGGTAGCATCAACGACCAAGACGCATTGAATCGCTGGTGGGATGAAATTCAAGGGTGGCGTGAGCGTCAATGCTTATCATACGAAACATCACCAGAACGGATTAAACCACAGCAAGTGATTGAAACACTACACAAGCTGACTAACGGTGACGCCTATGTTGCCTCTGATGTTGGTCAGCACCAGATGTTTGCCGCCTTGTATTATCCATTCAATAAGCCACGTCGTTGGATCAACTCTGGTGGCCTTGGCACAATGGGCTTCGGCTTACCCGCTGGGATGGGCGTGAAATTCGCTAAACCTGATGAAGAGGTCGTAGTTGTAACAGGTGACGGTAGTATCCAAATGAATATTCAGGAACTATCGACGGCGATGCAGTACGATATTCCGGTTAAAATTATTAACCTTAACAACCGATTCTTAGGCATGGTAAAACAGTGGCAAGACATTATTTACCAAGGCCGCCACTCTAACTCTTACATGAGTTCTGTTCCTGATTTTGCAGCTATCGCAGAAGCATATGGGCATGTGGGGATTCGCATTGAAACACCAGATCAGCTTGAATCTGGTCTAAAGCAAGCATTAGATATGAAAGATCGATTAGTGTTTGTTGATATCAATGTTGATGAAACAGAGCATGTGTACCCAATGCAGATTAAAGGCGAAGGTATGGACAAAATGTGGTTAAGCAAGACGGAGAGAACTTAATATGAGACACATTATTTCACTGTTAATGGAAAACCAACCGGGTGCACTGTCTCGTGTAGTGGGTCTATTCTCTCAGCGTGCTTACAACATTGAATCTTTGACGGTATCTCCAACAGACGACGAAACGTTATCTCGCTTGAACATTACTACCATTTCTGACGATATGGAGCTCGAACAAATCCAGAAGCAACTAAACAAGCTTATCGATGTACTCAAAGTGCAAGAGGTTTCAGAGCTTGATCATATTGAACGTGAGTTAATGATGGTGAAAGTGAAGGCGAGTGGCTTCTCACGAGCTGAAGTGAAACGGACCGCTGATATTTTCCGCGGGCAGATCGTTGATGTCACCGCCTCTCAGTACACAGTACAAATGGCAGGGACTAGTGAAAAACTCGATGCGTTTATTCAAGCATTGTCTGAAGTAACAGAAGTGATTGAAGTAGCTCGAAGTGGTGTAGTTGGTATCGCCCGTGGAGAGCGCGCTTTAAAGCCTTAGCCATCAAACGCTTGAATTAAAAAAAACACCGACTGATTTATCGGTGGTTTTTTTGTTGGATCAGATTAGTGAAGGATACGAGCGCGGATAGTACCTTCGATACTCTTGAGCTTTTTGAGTGCTTCTTCCGAACGCTCTGTTTCAACATCGATCACGACATAACCAAAGTCTGCTGCCGTTTGTAGGTACTGACCAGCGATGTTGATCCCTTCTTCCGCAAAGATGGTATTAATCTGAGTCATAATACCTGGGCGGTTTTGGTGTATGTGCAGTAGACGCGAGCAGTCTCGGTGCTCAGGGAGTGAAACTTCAGGGAAGTTAACACTTGAAAGTGTTGAACCGTTATCTGAGTACTTAGCCAACTTACCTGCCACTTCAACACCAATATTTTCTTGTGCTTCTTGGGTGGAGCCACCGACGTGAGGAGTTAGGATTACGTTATCAAATTTCTGTAGTGGTGACTCAAATGGGTCGGCGTTGGTCTTTGGCTCGGTTGGGAATACGTCGATTGCAGCCCCGGCAAGGTGACCGGCTTCAAGGCTATGGCATAGCGCTTCAATATCCACCACAGTACCGCGAGCGGCGTTAATAAAAATAGAACCTGGCTTCATACGTGCAAACTCTTCTGCACCCATCATATTCTTCGTCTCAGGCGTTTCTGGAACATGCAGCGAAATAACGTCACATTTGTTGAGTAGTTCACTCATGGTATGGACCTGAGTGGCATTCCCGAGCGATAACTTGTTTTCGATGTCGTAGAAATAAACACGCATCCCTAAGTTTTCAGCAATAATACCGAGCTGAGTACCGATATGACCATAGCCGATAATACCTAGGCGTTTACCACGGGCTTCATTAGAGTTTTCTGCGCTTTTTTTCCAAATCCCACGATGGGCTAAGGCATTTTTCTCTGGAATGCCACGCAGCAGTAACAGTACTTGTCCCAGAACCAGCTCTGCAACACTACGTGTATTTGAGAATGGCGCGTTGAACACTGGAATACCGCGAGTTGCCGCTGCTTTAAGATCAACCTGATTAGTACCAATACAGAAACAACCAATCGCAACTAATTTCTCAGCGGCGTCAATGACTTCTTGAGATAGATTTGTACGTGAGCGAATACCAATGAAGTGAACATCTTTCACGGCTTCTAGCAGTTCTTCTTCTGGTAGCGAACCTTTGTGGTACTCGATGTTGGTGTAGCCAGCAGCCTGAAGTACTTCTACAGATGATGGATGTAGACCTTCAAGTAAGAGGATTTTAATTTTGTCTTTTTCCAGTGAAACTTTGGCCATTGTCTTCTTCCTTAAAGTGGGAAATATGGGCTTAACGGGCGCACATTAGGCTAAATCAGGTAAAGCAAACGTTTTTGTAGACATAACACAGAACGCAAACGTTTCCCTTGTGCGTCTTCTGACCATTAAGTTAACAAAAAAAATACACTTTGGGTAAGAAAATTACGGAATAAGGCATAATTTTTATAGACTAAAATGAAAAAAACGGCGCTAATGAGCACCGTTTGTAATGAAATAACAAAATGAAGGGCTTATGCTTCGATTTTTGCTCCTTCAGGAGTACCTGTAATCACAACATCAGCACCGCGATGGGCAAATAGGCCAACGGTGACGACGCCAGCGATGGCATTGATTTTATCCTCAAGCGTTTTCGGGTCAGCGATCTGCATATTGTGAACATCAAGAATCACGTTACCATTATCAGTCTTCACACCTTCGCGGTAAGCCGGATCACCACCTAGTTTTACTAATTCTCGCGCAACGTATGAGCGTGCCATTGGGATTACTTCCACAGGTAGTGGGAACTCGCCAAGAACGTCGACAGCTTTAGTGTTGTCAACAATACATACAAACTTATCAGAAATAGCAGCGACGATTTTTTCGCGAGTTAGCGCTGCACCACCACCCTTGATCATATCGCGAGCAGCGTTGATTTCGTCTGCGCCGTCAACATAAATGTCTAGCTTAGCCACTTCGTTACAGTCAAAAACCTCAATGCCTAGGCTTTTTAGTTTTTCAGTTGAAGCTTCAGAGCTTGATACAGCACCTTTAATGTCATCTTTCATTGTTGCTAGTGCATCGATGAAGTGATTTACTGTCGAGCCAGTGCCTACACCAACAATGCTGTCTTTTTCAACATACTTCAGTGCTGCCCAACCAGCTTCTTTTTTCATTTCATCTTGAGTCATGCTCATCTCCTAAAGGCGGTAGTATTAACGATTGCGGCGCGATTATAGCCTTATCCTACCGATACTTGAAGTTAAGCGAAAAGAATCTAAGCAAGAGGGTCAATCCCATTGCCAAATCTTGGTTGGAGTCACAACTTTCGGCAGTGGTACATCCCAAGATGCTATCGGCAACTGTTCCACATGCTGACAATCGTGGGCAAGTCCAATTGGTATCGGTCCTTTTCCTGTCTTAAACCAAGGTTCTAAGGTTCGATCATAGTAGCCTCCTCCCATACCTAATCGATGACCTCTAGAGTCAAAACCGACCAGTGGCGTGCAGATAAGATCGAGTGACTTGGCCGGCAGGATTTGGCTTTGAGCGAGTTTGGGTTCAGGTATTGAATAGCGATTTAGCACCATTGGGGTCGTTCGATCATAATGCAGAAACAGCAGGTGGCCTTTGGAAAAGGGATGAATGACGGGCAGGTAAGTTTTTTTACCTTGCTGCCATAGCCACTCAATCAGAGGCATGGTTTCAAGTTCGCCATCGGTCGTGAGATACAAGGCGATATGATGGGCTTGAGACAGTTCAGGTAGACGTGAGAATTGTTTAATTAAATCCAGCCCTGCGAGATGCTGAACATCACTATTCAGTTGATTGCGCTTGTGACGAATTCTTGTACGAAAGTCTTGTCGGGATAGTGTCATGACTGTACCCATGGTTAATGGGGTTCAGGTAAGGATACCCCAGAGTGCCGTTGGAGAAATGGACCCTTGAACCAGCTGGTTCAAGGCGGATCAGCAGAGATAACCGTAGGCTTCTCGGTACAAGCCGAGCCTGCTCAATAGCTACCAAGTACTAACCCTTAGGTATTGCTTATCGGCTCAGGGACTTAATCCCCTCACGAACACTCCAGGGTAAATTCTTGACGGTGTAAAGGTTTATTGCTGTCCTGGCTTAACTTTACTAATTGCGTTGTCTAACGATGCCGAAAGGAGTTCCATTCGCTCATATATGGCATCTTGTTCCTGCTTAGAATTACTGTCACGCGCTTCTAGCTCATGACAAAAGTTTAACGCAACAAAGGTCAAAAGTTGAACTTCATTGGTAATCTTGGTTTTCGCTGACATATCTTGTAGACGCTCTTCAAGGCGTTCTGCGGCTTTAATTAACGACTCTTCTTGTCCTGCTGGACAATTTACGAGAGTGAGTTTGCCTAAGATTTCAACTTCTACCGCTTGATTACTCATATCGACTCTATATCGGTTGCCTAAGGTGATGACGCAGATAATCACCGAGGAGGAAACTATAGAAAAACGCCAATTAAGATTCAAGCTTTTCAGAGCAGTGATAGGTAAATCAGAGCGTAATAACACAGTATTTGGGCAATTTGTTCAAAAGCTGCCCACAATCGCTAATCGCTCGTTTTCGCTCGCTGTGGTAAGTGATACGATTGGAGATATTTAGATAAATTTAGGCCATTCCAATGAGCGAAACAAAACTACCTGATTACCTAGCATTTGCCAGTGAACTGCAGTCGGCAGGATTAGCGGTTAATCCTGCTGAGTTGCATGGGTTATTGATAGGCATGCTAAGCGGTGGCTTGAGCCTGACGGATAAAAGCTGGCAACCAATGGTTTTTGACTATGTGAGTGAGGGAATGGGGTGGCCAAGCAAAGCGCTGAAACTGGCTGAAGCAACCTTAGACGCGAGTATTGCTGAACTTACAGGCTCTGGAATGGACATTAAAATGTTACTGCCAGATGAAGACGCAAGTGCCTCGCTGTTTGATATTGCAGATGGTTTAGCTGACTGGGTAAACCACTTTATCTCTGGATTGGGGTTAGTCAACGCTGAGCTTAAAAAGGCTTCTAACGATGTTAAAGAAGCACTTGCTGACTTAGAAGAGATCGCCAAGTTAGGCATCGATGAAGATGATGACTTACAAGAGCAGGCGCAACTACTTGAACAGGTTATTGAACACGTCAAAGCGTGTGTCTTAACTATTCATGCGGAATTTGGCCAAAGAAAAGCTGGACCGCAGCAAGCGCCAACGATTCATTAAAAGAGGTTTTCATGAAGCAGTTTGATGTGGTGATTGCTGGTGGTGCGATGGCAGGAATGACGCTTGCACTTGCGATAAATAAGCTTGCATCGCAGCCTCTGTCTGTGGCTGTGATTGAGCCGTTTCAGGTTGATCATAAATCGCACCCCGGGTTTGATTCTCGCTCAATAGCTTTATCATACGGTACAGTTTCAGTCTTAAAGCAGCTTGGTTTGTGGCAAGAGATTGCGAAAGTTGCAACCCCCATTGAACATATTCATGTTTCAGATCGCTCCCATGCAGGAATGACGCAGATTACCACTGAAGAAGTAGGCGTTGATGCATTGGGCTATGTCGTTGAACTGGAGGATGTTGGACGTATTTATCATCAACAAGTCCAGCAAGATACCCAAGTCGCTGTGCTGCATGCTGCGGTTGAACAGGTGCAGCGTAATGAAGAAAAGGTCACACTTGAGTTAAGTGATGGCAGCCATATCGAAGGGAAGTTATTGGTAGCGGCCGATGGCGCCATCTCTACTTGTTGCCAGCAAATAGGCATAGAGCTTTCTGAGTATGATTTCGAGCAAGTGGCGGTGATCGCCAACATCACTGCTCAATCGCCACACAATGGGCGTGCATTTGAACGTTTTACTCAATCAGGGCCAGTAGCCTTGCTGCCGATGTCGCGAGGACGAATGTCATTAGTTTGGTGCGTACGACCTGATAAAGCGCAAGAGATCATTAACTATGACGATGAACAGTTCCTCTCAGAGTTGCAAGATGCTTTTGGCTGGCGACTCGGGAAAATACAGAAAGTCGGCCAGCGAGCCAACTATCCATTACTGTTACGTTACAGAAAACAAAATGTTTCCCATCGTTTTGCCATTGTGGGTAATGCCGCGCAAACCTTGCATCCCATTGCTGGACAAGGATTCAATTTGGGTATACGGGATGTAGCGACGTTGGCAGAGCTCATTGCCGATTCGAGTGAAGATCCAGGTAGCTATAGCGCTTTAGCACAGTTTAAAAACTCGCGCAGTGAAGACCGCAGTGCAACCATCGCCATGACTTCAGCTTTAGTGCATATCTTCTCCAACGATTACTTGTCATTACGTATTGCGCGTAACCTCGGGCTATTTAGTATGGACAATTTCCCCGTGCTTAAAACCCCCTTATTAAGAAGAACACTAGGTTTAGTGGCTCGCTAGATACGCGAAAAAGGATACAAAACTATGATGAAAAGTGTAGATATCGCCATCGTCGGTGGTGGAATGGTTGGCTTGGCGCTTGCCGCTGCATTCAAGGACACTGAATTGCGTATCGCAGTTATTGAAAGTCGCGCGCCAGAGAGTGAGCTGAATGACTTACCAGATGTGCGAGTTTCAGCACTCAGCCGCTCAAGTGAAACTGTGCTTAAAAATTTAGGTGCATGGGAGGGTATTACTCAACGCAGGGCTGCTCCATATCAAGCGATGGAAGTCTGGGAGCAAGACAGTTTTGCTCGAATTGAGTTTGAAGCTCAACAATTAGCGCAACCGGATCTTGGTCATATTGTCGAAAATCGAGTGATTCAGCTTGCACTTCTTGAACAGGTTAAGCTGCAAAGCAATGTGACGTTGTACATGCCAGAGAAGTGCGCTTCAATGGCAATCGGAGAAAGTGAAGCTTGGCTGACTTTAGATAGCGGTCAAGCGTTAACGGCTAAACTGGTAGTCGGGGCTGATGGGGCAAACTCTTGGGTTCGCAAGCAGCAAGATATCCCACTGACACATTGGGATTACGGCCACAGCGCAATCGTTGCTAATATCCGCACTAAAGAGAATCATCTTCGAGTCGCAAGACAGATCTTTACTCCGCAAGGTCCTTTGGCATTTCTTCCTTTAGGTGAAGACAACTTGAGCTCGATTGTCTGGTCAACGGATCCGAGTCGTGCAGAACGCCTTATCAATATGTCTTCAGGTGAGTTTAATAGAACCTTAACGGCTGAGTTTGATAACCGTTTAGGGTTGTGTAAAGTTGAAGGTGAACGTTTCGCATTTCCACTGAAGATGCGTTATGCGCGTGACTTTGTTACTGAGCGTGTTGCCTTGGTTGGTGATGCTGCACATACCATTCATCCATTAGCGGGGCAGGGAGTGAATCTTGGCCTGTTAGATGCTGCGAGTTTAGCTGAGGAAATTATTCAGCTCTGGCAAAGTGGAGAAGATATTGGTTCTAAGCGTAATTTACGCGGATATGAGCGGTGGCGTAAATCGGAAGCCGCCAAGATGATTGCTGCAATGCAAGGGTTTAAAGACCTTTTTGAAGGAAGTAATCCAGCGAAAAAGCTTATTCGTGGTATTGGTATGAAACTCGCCGGTCAACTGCCGGGAGCGAAAGATGAAATCATGAAACGAGCATTAGGCTTAAAAGGGAACCTTCCTCTGTTAGCGCAGCAATCACGCCACAAATCACAAGCGATATGAATGCAAAAAGGGTTGGCACTGCCAACCCTTTTTTTAATTCTGTTATGCGTATGCGCAGCGAAGCTTCATGATTTCTTGGTTAATCTCTTTTACCGTTTGGAAATGCTTACGCTCTGCTTTTTCTGGCAAGATCAACTTACCGTTATCAAATTCAAACTTACCAACCCCGTAAATGTAAATTCTTCCCTTAAATAGCCGACTAATGTGTTTAGCAATCATACTTGGTGTATAGCGCTTAAACAGTCTCATACAGTTATCCTTATCTTTAGCAAGCACTGCAAATTATATGTGTTTCCCACCCTGAAAATTGTGATTGTGATGGTGGAAAATGCAGATAAAACTGGTTTGTTTGGATATTTGTGTTGCTGTAGACAAAAACACGGATAAATATCCAATTTATTGTGATAATTACCTCACTTATCTTCTGACAGCGGAACTCGCGTCAGAGTTCAATCGCGAAACATTAAACCTCAGTTATATGACACATTTAAGAATAGTTTAACTTTTTGGATTGGGTGTAAAGGAATTGTGATTTTTCGTCAAAAAAAAGCCCGCTTTGATGCGGGCGAATAGTCACAGATGCATTACACAAAAAGTGGATGTCCTGAAACAATCAGTGGATTCACTTTTTAGTTGGAGAAGGATTCACATACCTTTCGAGCCACATACCAACTCTAAGAAAAGCTGTGTCATTCAGGCCAAAACGTATAGCTGAACGAACTTTAACCAACGGAGACAGCATACTTCAAAAAAATCACCATGACTACTTATGCTTGTTTGGTGAATAATAATTTAGTTAAGAAAAAGCTAATGATGCGATAGTGCTCAAGGTTTGATGAAATCGATTGCAACAAGCTTGTACACCTTCTACCTAGTTATGGGTAGAAGGTGTTTGATTGCGGCAGATATCGCCAATGAGAGGTTGGGTTAGTTGAATAAGATCTTCGCAGCTTAATGCGAGGCCTGCCATATTAGAGCCGCTGCTGATAGTGACTTCCGGTTCTGCCAAAAGTTGTTGGTCGAAAACAATTGTCATTGGTGTGCGCAGCAATAATGGAACGACTGTACCGATTTGGTATCCGGTGAGACTGATAACTTCATCCATAGACACACAAGTCATTCGCCGCCAGCCGAGTAATGCACGAACCTTTTTGGGATCTACCGATTTATCCCCAGGGGCGCAGGCAATGGCATAGCGGTTACTCATATCGCGCAGAACGATAGATTTAACCATTTGTTGCGGGCGAATGCCTCGTTGCTTTGCCGCATCTTCTATCGTTGTTGCTGGTGTTTGGTGTGGCAGCAGGCGAAAGTGAACCCGCTGCGACTCAAGATATTGCGTAATATGAGTTGAGGAAAGATCAGTCATTGTCTTCGAGTGAGTAGGGCAGATTAACAAAAGTCCATTCGCTCTCTGGCTGATCTTTTAAGCGCAGCTTAGTGTCTGCATCAAGATTGTTAGGCAGTACGATAAGCGCCAGCGCTTTGCCATCACTGTAGCGGTATTGCGCAATCAGCTTACCTGCGCTACGCCAGTTTTCACCTACTGCGCGCTCTAATTCTGCATTGACATCAATGCTAGTGTCAGCCTTACCTTGAACGATAAACAGTGCGCGTTTATTGATACCACGGTACTTGGCTCGCGCGACCGTTTCTTGTCCGGTATAGCAGCCCTTGGTAAAGCTAATTCCCCCAAGTGCTTGAATATTTAATGCTTGCGGTATGTGTTCATTCTGTTGTTGTGCATTGAGTAGTGGCAAGCCCGATTGAATATCTAGCAAGGTCCAGAGTTCATCTGTTACTTGCTCTGCTTGGCTCGCGGCAACGATTTTCTCTGCGGCGGTTTGTTCAACGAGCAGTAGCCAACGCTGCTGGTCAATTTTAACCGCAGTACCGCCTTGGATTGAGCGTACATTGCCAGTCTGCGATGACAGCGAGTCGACAAACGTTGTTGCAGATGTCCCCATTAAGCCCAGCGCGATATCTTCTGTTTGCGTAATCTCTACTTTTGAGAAAATCGCATATTTCTTTAGCTCAATCAGCTCTTTTTCTATAATGGATGTTGGTTGGAACATGGCATAGCCGCCGTTGTGGTGAAACAGTCGAAATACGCTCCACATTTTACCTTTTGCATCGCAATGAGCGCCGAAAGTTGAGTCATGCTCATCTAACGTAACCACATCACACGTCACCTGACCTTGAAGGTAAGATTTTTTGTCATCTCCAGTTATAGTGATGGCACTCCAAGAGGGAAGCACTGCTACTGAAAGTTGAGGAAGTGCATCGTTTGACGCAAGTTGTAGGGGAGCAAACGCTTTCTGCCAGTCCATGATTGATTCCTAATAGAAACTTTATAGGCGTATGTTAGCGCTGATTCCTAGTGATAAACAACCTTTAGAGTTGTAGGCGTTTATTTACCATCTGAAGGTCGAAAATCATGACCTTGCTCGGGAGTGTGACTGACGTACTAGTTGTCAGCGAAATTGCTTGTTACACTCGGCGCAAACAACCGGATAGGTGAGGAATTAGAATGTATACCGCAGAACAAAAAGCGCGTATCAAATGGGCATGTCGTCGTGGAATGCTAGAGCTCGATGTTGTGATTATGCCGTTCTTTGAAGAATGTTTTGACGCCCTACAAGACAATGAGCAGAAAGATTTCGTGTCTCTATTAGAGTGTGATGACCCTGATCTGTTTACATGGATTATGGGTCATGGCCGCAGTGAGAACCTTGGTCATGCTTCTATGGTAGATAAGATTGTCGCCCATAACCTCAGTAAAGTGCGTTAGGCTTAATCTTAGCCCCTCTTATATATCTATAATGGCCAGTGTCATGCTTTTGATGCTGGTCTTTTTGATTATTACCCTATCATCGATTCCACTTCCGGCTTCGCTCATGCTGATTTACTTACTGGGTAAATTGGCCGCTACCAAAGTGGATCTGTTGCCTACAATGCAAGGTGAGGTGGAGTTTATCTCTCCGACTCGTTATAAAACCGCTCAAGGAGTTAACCATATTCGAACGGTTAATTATGTGGCTATGGCTTTTGGCTTGTTAATTACACGCTCCGACAATAAGCGGGAAATTTTATGGCGTGATAGCCTGCCAGAAGCAAGCTATCGGCATATAGTGGTGATGTTAAAAAGGGAGCACTAAGCTCCCTGGGTTATTTTTGCTTCTCTGGTAGTAGTATGGTCGGGCCGCTATCTTTAGCTAGCTCTGGGTAATCGAGAGTGTAGTGAAGACCACGACTTTCTTTTCGTTCCATTGCACAGCGCACCATTAGTTCAGCAACTTGCAGTAGGTTACGCAACTCAAGCAAATTATTGGAGACTTTAAAGTTGCTGTAATACTCGTGAGTTTCTTGTTGCAGCAACTGTATACGACGCAGCGCACGTTCTAGGCGTTTGTCGGTTCTGACAATCCCCATGTAATCCCACATAAACAGGCGTAATTCGTGCCAGTTATGTTGGATAACCACTTCTTCATCTGAACAACTCACTTGGCTTTCATCCCAAGCAGGAAGCGTTGGTGGCAATGTTGCTTTGGCAATATTCGCAATGATGTCATTGGCGGCAGCCCATGCATACACGACGCACTCAAGAAGAGAATTTGATGCCATACGGTTCGCTCCATGCAATCCTGTGTAGCTCACTTCACCAATCGCATAGAGCTGAGAAAGATCGGTTTGCCCCGTTTGCTCGACCATAACACCACCACACGTATAGTGGGCGGCTGGAACCACTGGAATTGGCTCTTTGGTCATATCGATGCCAAGGTCGAGTAAACGCATATTAATCGTTGGGAAGTGTTTCTCAATAAAATCAGCTGGCTTGTGGCTGATATCAAGGTACATGCAATCTGCACCCAATCGCTTCATCTCAAAGTCAATGGCTCGCGCGACGACATCACGCGGAGCAAGCTCTTCTCGCTCATCAAAATCGGGCATAAAACGAGAGCCATCTGGACGGCGTAAATAAGCCCCTTCACCACGTAGAGCTTCTGTGAGTAGAAAGTTACGTGCCTCTGGATGGTATAAGCAGGTTGGATGGAATTGGTTGAACTCAAGGTTAGCAACTCGGCATCCCGCACGCCATGCCATGGCAATGCCGTCTCCAGAAGATACATCCGGATTTGACGTGTACTGATACACTTTAGAAGCGCCACCAGTTGCAAGAACGACAAATTTCGCTCTGACGGTTTCCACATGCTCTTGGTTGCGGTTCCAGATGTACGCTCCAACTATTTTCTTCTCGTCACCACCGACTTTGTCTTCGGTGATAAGGTCTAGTGCGTTATGACGCTCTAGAACAGTAATATTTGGATGATTATGAACATTGTCCTGCAGCGAGGTTTGCATTGCCATACCGGTAGCATCAGCAGCATGCAAAATTCGTCGATGGCTATGACCACCTTCACGAGTCAAGTGATAGCGTGGAGCTTCATCACTGTCGTTCTCTTCACGATCAAAAGGTACACCACCATCGATCAGCCACTGCACGCACTCTTTGGCATTCTTGGCAATGAACTCAACCGTCTCTTGCTCGCAGATACCGGCACCAGCCACTAAAGTATCTTGGACATGAGACTCGATACTGTCTGATTCGTCAAATACGGCGGCAATGCCACCTTGCGCATAATAGGTCGCACCTTCGCTACGCGGCCCTTTACTCAGTACGATTACCTTACCGTACTCTGCGACACGTAACGCCAAAGACAGTCCTGCTGCGCCACTACCCACCACTAACACATCACATTGATGTTCACGGTTTGCGTTCATAAAACTTTTAAATTCCCGAGTTAATTTGTACCTGTGCCATATTCATCCCGAAAAACCGTTGCGGCTTGGCAAGGTAACAGAGCGATCCCGCTCTAAAATAATTCAATGAATTGCAACGTCGACTCTGAAATCTAAAGAGTCAACTCACTATAGTACCACTGTGAGAGTGGCTTTGCATAAATGCAATTGTTCGTAAATAGCATTGCTTTTCTTTACCTTGATCCTCACAATCTGCAACAAGAAGTAGATTGAAGTGTCATTGCGTAAAAATAGTTTGAAGAATTTTTGAACTTATATTTATTTGCTAGGTCACAATAGTGCTCAAGTAGGCAGTGGTGTCAAGACTACATTTTGCATAATTAATGCTCATGTCTGAGAAGATTAGAGTGAATAACGATAGGAGTACCCGCTCGAATGAACGAGCAGCTGACCGATCAAGTATTAATTGAGCGAGTTCAGAATGGGGATAAGCAAGCATTCAACTTGTTGGTGACTAAGTACCAAAATAAAGTCTGCAACCTTATTTCTCGCTATGTGAATAATCCTGGTGATGTTCCCGATGTAGCGCAAGAAGCATTTATAAAGGCGTACCGAGCGATACCAAGCTTTCGTGGTGAAAGTGCCTTCTATACTTGGTTATATCGGATTGCCGTTAATACTGCAAAAAACCACCTTGTTGCCCAAGGGCGCAGACCGCCTGCACAAGATGTGGATACTGAAGATGCTGAATATTACGAAACAGGAAGTGCTTTAAAAGAAATTTCGAACCCTGAGAATTTAACGTTGTCCAATGAATTGAAACGTGTTGTTTTCAGTGCAATCGAAGCACTGCCTGATGATTTAAAAACCGCGATGACGTTGCGTGAGCTTGATGGCTTAAGCTACGAAGAAATAGCAGCGGTTATGGATTGCCCTGTAGGAACGGTACGTTCGCGTATCTTCCGTGCTCGTGAAGCGGTTGAAAAGAAAATTCAACCCCTTTTACAACGCTAGACCAGTAACATTAATGGTGAAAATAATGGCTGACAAAGAGAAACTTTCAGCACTCATGGATGGAGAGTTGGTTGATAAATCTCTAATTACTGAATTAGAGAAAGACCAAGATAGCCTACAGACTTGGCAAAGTTACCATTTAATTGGTGATGTGATGCGAGGTGAAGCACCGGAACAGCCGGAGTGGAATATAGCTGAAAGCGTAGCGTTAGCGTTAGAGAGTGAACCCGCGCACTCTAAGGTTACTCAGTTAGAAGAACATCGCTTGGTCGAGTCGCAACCGACGCCGTCACAAGCGCGTCGCCAGTTACCTGCTTGGTTAACTCAATTCGGTCAGGTAGCCATGGCCGCTTGTGTATCTTTGGCAGTTATATTGGGTGTCCAGCAGTATGGTGGAACGGATGCTGCGACTGCACCTGAGACGGAAACATTGCCTGTTCTTCAGACTATTCCATTTTCTGGTAGTGCAGAGCCTGTAAGCTTGACGCGCTCTTCCGTTGAGCAACCAGCGAATGAAGTGAATATTCAGGAGCAGCGCCGCCGCATCAATGCGATGTTACAAGATTACGAATTACAACTACGCTTAAACAGTGACAATACCATTGAGCATAGTGATAATCCTGAAACGGTAGTTGAATGAAAAAATTTCTGATCAGTGCGCTGACACTGTTCAGTTTGAATACACCAATAGCCTTTGCAGAAAATAACGCTGCAGAGGCTTTGTTGCATCAAATGAACGAGGCTAGTCAGCACCTTAGTTACGAGTTGTCTTATGTCCTGATAAAGAAAAATAGTATTGAGCCACTGCTTTATCGTCACGCTAAAGCAGAGGAACAACAACTCGCCCATCTCGTTTATCTTAGCGGGCCTGTCCGTGAGGTGATTCGTCGTGGCGACGAAGTGAGCTATATTGAACCAGGTGTAGAACCTTTCACCATTGAGTCTGGCAATATGGTTGCGCCGACGATTCCGTTGCTAAATTCGGATGTTAGTGAGTTGAGCAACTTCTATGATTTTATTCAGGTTGGTCGTGCTCGCGAAGCTGGTGCTGCCTGTCAGGTCTTGCGCGTTGTGCCGAAAGATGGCCAGCGTTACTCTTACGTTCTTTGGGTTGATGAGAAGAGCAAACTACCTTTGCGTGCCGATCTTGTCGATCGTGACGGTGAGATTTTAGAGCAATACCGCACCATCTCATACAGCGTCAATGATCGAATTAGTCAGATTCTTGGTGGTCTGAATCAAGTTAAATTGCCACAGGTACTTTCTCTACCAAAAGGCCAAATCACGAACCCATTTTGGACAGTGGGTTGGATCCCAAATGGGTTCGAGCCAAAAGAACTTAATCGCTATCGTATGACCAATACTGAGCGTATGGTTGAAAGCCAGATGTACAGCGATGGGCTGTTTAGCTTTTCGGTTTACGTGTCAGATAGTGATAATTTGTCACTAAAAGGGCAGCTTGTCCGCCAAGGTCGTCGCACCTTACATAGCTTTGTCCGTGGTGATCGCGAGATCTCTGTGATTGGCGATATACCGCCAGCAACGGCCAAGCGCATTGCTCAATCGGTAACGTTTACTGCCAATGAGAGTGCCACGCAATGATGACTGCATTGGCTACTGTCTCTGCCGTTAAGCCTGTTTCCACTGGTTTTGACGTAGAGCTAAGCTGCGAGCAACAAACTAGCTGTAGTAGCTGCTCCTCACAAAAGAGCTGTGGTACGGGCATTGTATCTAAAGCTGTCGGTAACAAATCTTTACACTGGCACCTAGTGACGCAAAAGTCGGTGAAAACTGGTCAAGTGGTTGAAATTGGTCTGCCAGAGAAAAGTTTGCTCCAATCGGCGGCAGTGGTTTATTTAGTGCCCTTGTTTGCTTTGATCTTGGGTGCATTCGTTGCCCAGTGGTGGCTGGCGCCATTGTTTTCCGTTGGGGAAGGGCTGGTTATTTTCACTTCTGCTGCCGCAACGGTCGGTGGTATTTTCCTCGCAAAACGACTATCGGCTAAATTAGAGCAGCAATCTTCGCAACAAGTCATACTATTAAGGGTGTTGGGCGAACCAATTAGCTAGTGCGAAGTGACTAGAAATTGGGTAGAATCTGCCAACTTGATTGAAATGCCGTCGTTCACCTTGAGAAAATGCAAGGTTCAGAGCGGCTTTCTTGTCCCTATTTAAAAGAGTTTAGTCACACCAAATCATGAAGCACATTCGTAATTTTTCGATTATCGCCCACATCGACCATGGTAAGTCGACCCTATCAGACCGTTTGATCCAAGTATGTGGTGGATTAAGCGACCGTGAAATGGCCTCACAGGTTCTGGACTCCATGGATCTAGAGCGTGAGCGTGGTATCACCATTAAATCTCAGAGTGTGACTCTAAACTACACAGCGAAAGATGGTGAAACATACCAACTTAACTTCATCGATACACCAGGGCACGTTGACTTCGCGTACGAAGTTTCGCGTTCGCTTGCTGCCTGTGAAGGTGCGCTGCTGGTTGTGGATGCGGGTCAAGGTGTAGAGGCTCAAACTCTTGCTAACTGTTATACCGCGATCGAAATGGATCTAGAGGTGGTGCCAATCTTGAACAAGATTGATCTTCCAGCCGCAGACCCAGAGCGTGTCGCAGAAGAGATCGAAGAAATCGTTGGTATCGACGCGATGGAGGCGACTCGCTGTAGTGCGAAAACGGGTATTGGTGTTGATGATGTTCTTGAAAATATCGTATCAGCGATCCCAGCGCCAGAAGGTGATCCGGAAGCACCACTACAAGCACTAATTATAGACTCTTGGTTCGACAACTACCTTGGTGTCGTTTCTCTGGTGCGTATTAAAAATGGCGAACTGAAGAAGAACGATAAGATTAAGGTAATGAGCACAGGTCAAGTTTGGGGAGTTGACCGTCTTGGTATCTTCACACCTAAACAAGTCGATACTGATATTTTACGTACTGGTGAAGTTGGTTGGGTGGTTTGTGGTATCAAAGACATCCTAGGCGCCCCTGTCGGTGATACGCTAACGCTAGCAAAACATGGCTGTGAAGCTGCGCTACCTGGTTTTAAGAAAGTAAAACCTCAGGTCTACGCTGGCCTATTCCCTGTGTCGTCTGACGATTACGAAAACTTCCGTGATGCGCTAGGTAAGCTAAGCCTTAACGATGCATCGTTGTTCTACGAACCAGAAAATTCTGCGGCACTGGGTTTTGGTTTCCGTTGTGGCTTCCTTGGTATGCTGCACATGGAAATTATCCAAGAGCGTCTAGAGCGTGAGTACGACTTAGATCTGATCACCACTGCGCCGACTGTAGTGTATGAAGTTGAAGAAACCAACGGTAATCTACTTTACGTAGATAGCCCAGCGAAGCTTCCAGCGGTTAATGACATTGAAGAAATTCGTGAACCGATTGCTCGCTGTAATATTCTTGTACCGTCGGATTACTTGGGTAATGTCATTACACTTTGTGTTGAAAAGCGTGGTGTTCAGGTTGATATGGTTTATCACGGAAACCAAGTAGCAGTGACTTACGATATCCCGATGGCAGAAGTGGTACTTGATTTCTTCGACCGTCTGAAATCAACCTCTCGTGGTTACGCTTCGCTGGATTACAACTTCCAACGCTTTGAAGCTTCGAATATGGTTCGTGTCGATGTGCTACTAAACGGCGATACAGTAGATGCGCTTGCGATGATAACTCATAAAGATCACTCACAAACACGTGGTCGTCAGCTAGTCGAGAAGATGAAAGAATTTATTCCTCGTCAGATGTTTGATATCGCGATTCAGGCTGCAATTGGTAATCACATCATCGCCCGTTCAACGGTTAAACAGTTACGTAAAAACGTAATTGCCAAATGTTACGGTGGTGACGTGAGCCGTAAGAAAAAGCTCCTGAAGAAGCAGAAAGAAGGTAAGAAACGTATGAAGCAGATCGGTAACGTAGAGCTGCCTCAAGAGGCCTTCCTTGCCATTCTGCACGTAGGTAAAGACTAATCCCTGTCATATTTGCCATCGCAGCGTTACTGTCTGTGCAAACTATTTATGGGATTGCTTGAAACAAATTTAATTGGTAAGTGGAAGGGTTTCGGCTCTTTCACTTTCGTATTTTTGAGATAAGGGAAGTCAATGGCGAATACATTTTCACTCATCCTAGTACTTGTTACTTTGGTGACCGGTGTTGTCTGGGTCTTAGAAAAATTGGTTTTTGCCAAGAAACGTCAAGCGAAAGTGGCCGAGGTCGAAGCTCAAACTAACGGTTTAGATGCTGCCATTGTTGAAAAAGTGAAAACGCAACCTTGGTGGATTGAAAATAGTGTGTCTATTTTCCCTGTCATTGCTGTTGTTCTGGTACTACGCTCATTTATTTATGAACCATTTCAGATCCCATCGGGGTCTATGATGCCAACGCTTTTGGTTGGTGACTTTATTTTGGTTGAAAAATACGCATACGGATTGAAAGATCCGGTTTGGCGTACTCAGTTAGTAGAGACAGGTAAACCACAACGCGGTGATATCGTGGTATTTAAGTACCCACCACAGCCAAGCATCGATTATATTAAGCGTGTTGTAGGCCTTCCGGGTGATACCGTGCGTTACAACAGCAAAAAAGAAGTCTGCATTCAGTCTCAAGGCGACACAAGCTGTCAGCCAGTGAGACTGTCTAACGTTGAAGAGAGCCAATTCATTCAAAATGGCATTCCACTGATTCAGTTGGATGAAAAACTAGGTGAAGTTGGTCATCAAATTTTGGTTAACCCACTGCGTCGCGACCGTGTTGAGTTGTATCAACCACGTAATGGCGTCAACGAATGGGTCGTACCTGAAGGTCAGTACTTTGTTATGGGTGATAACCGCGACAACAGTGCAGATAGCCGCTACTGGGGTTTTGTTCCAGAGGGCAACCTAGTCGGTAAAGCGGTCGGTATTTGGATCAGCTTCGAGTTTGAGCGTGATGCAGATAGTGTTTTACCTTCTTGGATTCCAACTGGTGTTAGGTTTAACCGCATCGGTGGTATTAACTAAATTTTCGTTATAGTTGGTACCACAGCGTTGTTGACTGCATAAATCCACCCTAATCACATAGAGCCTCTATGTTCATAGGGCTGGATTTATTTGTCGCCTAGCTGTGAAATCAACTATTTAGAAAATTCGAAATTATGAATGAGAGAGCATGAATTCTCCTATTGCAAAACTAGAGAAAAAGCTCGGTTATCAATTTAATGATGCTGAGTTAATCAGTTTGGCGCTGACACACCGCAGTGCTAATGGAAAACATAATGAGCGTCTTGAGTTTCTGGGCGATTCAATTTTAAGTTTTGTCATTGCTGATGATCTTTATCACCGTTTCCCGAAGGTCAATGAAGGGGACATGAGCCGTATGCGTGCCACACTAGTACGTGGAAACACGCTGGCGGAGCTAGGTCGTGAATTCGAACTAGGAGATCACTTAAAATTAGGTCCAGGTGAATTAAAAAGTGGCGGTTTCCGTCGTGACTCAATTCTTGCCGATGCTGTAGAAGCCATTATTGGTGCCATCTACCTTGATAGCGATATCGAAGTCGTACGTGGCATTATTCTGAGCTGGTATAAAACGCGTCTTGATGCAATCAAGCCGGGAGTTTCGCAAAAAGACCCGAAAACGCGCCTTCAGGAATTTCTTCAAGGGCGAAGAAAGCCGCTACCCGCTTATACAGTGACTAATATTAAAGGTGAAGCACATAACCAAGAGTTTACGGTTTCGTGTGAAGTGGCAGGTATTGGACAGCCTGTTATTGGTAAAGGCACCAGCCGCCGCAAGGCAGAACAAGCGGCTGCTGAATTAGCACTAGAGCAATTGACCAATGACTGATTCAACTGACAACAACGAATTTGATATCGACACGTTTTTCTCATCGAACAGTGAGAAAGAGAGTTCACCAGAGAACCAACACTGTGGTTTTATTGCGATCGTAGGTCGCCCTAATGTAGGTAAGTCGACACTGCTCAACCGCATCCTTGGGCAGAAAATTTCGATTACATCACGTAAACCGCAGACGACTCGTCACCGTATTATGGGTGTTGATACTGAAGGTGATTATCAAGCAATTTACGTTGATACACCGGGACTACATATCGAAGAGAAGCGCGCAATCAACCGCTTGATGAACCGCGCAGCGAACTCTTCGTTAAGTGATGTAAACCTAGTGTTTTTCCTCGTTGATGGTACGCACTGGACTAACGACGATGAAATGGTTCTGACTAAGCTGCAGAAGTCTAACTTCCCTGTGGTTTTGTGTGTCAACAAGGTAGACAACGTCCAAGATCGCAATGACGTCATGCAACACATGATGGATATGTCGAAGAAAATGGAGTTTGTTGACGTAGTGCCTATCTCGGCAAAACAAGGCAAAAACATCGACGTACTGCGTAAACATGTTCGCGACCATTTACCTAAAGCGACGCACCACTTTCCTGAAGAATATGTGACTGACCGATCTCAGCGCTTTATGGCGTCAGAGATTGTGCGTGAAAAGCTTATGCGTTTTACCGGTGAGGAATTACCTTACTCGGTAACGGTTGAGATTGAGCGTTTTGATTACAACCCGGAAACGGATGGTTTCCACATCAATGCCCTTATTTTGGTTGAGCGTAATGGCCAGAAGAAGATGGTAATTGGTAAAGGGGGTGAGAAGATCAAAACGATTGGTCGTGAAGCGCGACTAGATATGGAAGAGCTGTTCGGCCGCAAGGTTTACCTAGAAACTTGGGTAAAAGTAAAATCTGGTTGGGCGGATGACGAGCGAGCACTGCGCTCTCTTGGCTATATTGACGATCTATAAGCTGCGCGAGGCTAAATGCTTCGCTCCGTGCAAGACGAAATAAGGAGCCAGATGGCTCCTTATTTTTTATCATAATTATTTAATAATTCTGTGGCAGATTTTATGTCCTCTGAAGGTTTACAACGCTGCTTTGTTTTACACCGCCGCCCTTACAGCGAGTCGAGTTTGATTCTCGATGTGTTTAGTGAGGAGTATGGCCGTGTGACGTTAATGTCAAAAGGGGCTCGAAGCAAACGTTCGAACCTCAAGGGCGCGTTGCAACCTTTTACCCCGCTGCTACTTAAATGGTCGGGTAATGGCTCAATGAAAACTTTGCGTCAAGCCGAGCCGATCAGCCTTGGTTTGCCTCTGACGGGAGTCAACCTCTATTCGGGGATGTACGTCAACGAATTAGTGGGGCGAGTGCTCATGGCAGAAGTAGCTATGCCAGCGTTATTTCACGATTACTTACATGCACTGACGGAATTGGCTCAGTGTGACAATCCTGAACCCGCCCTGAGACGATTTGAACTCGCACTGCTTTCTTCGATGGGCTACGGCGTTGATTTTCTGCATTGTGCTGGTACGGGTGAACCTGTTGACCCCAGCATGACATATTGCTACCGAGAACAAAAAGGGTTTATTGCTTCAGTACGTAAAGACAATCTCACTTTCCATGGCAGTGAACTGATCGCCATTAGTGAACGTAGATTTACCACAAAAGAACAACTTAAAGCGGCAAAACGCTTTACACGTATAGCATTAAAGCCGTATCTTGGCGGCAAACCATTAAAAAGCAGGGAACTCTTTCTTAGCATGGTTCCCAAACGGAGTATTGGAAAATGAGCTCAATTTACCTAGGTGTCAATATCGACCACATTGCAACGCTACGTAACGCGCGCGGTACTAAGTACCCAGATCCGGTTCATGCTGCTGAAATTGCAGAGCGTGCGGGTGCTGATGGTATTACGATCCACCTACGTGAAGATCGACGCCATATTGTTGATCGTGATGTGCGTATTCTGCGTGAAACACTGCAAACGCGTATGAACCTAGAAATGGCCGTCACTGACGAGATGGTTGAGATTGCACTTAACACTAAACCTGAATACGTCTGTCTTGTACCAGAGAAACGTGAAGAACTAACAACGGAAGGTGGCTTGGATGTCGCAGGACACCTCGAGAAAGTAAAAGCAGCAACCCAAACGCTAACCGAGGCAGGTATTAAAGTGTCTCTGTTTATTGATGCAGACCGTGAGCAAATTGATGCAGCAAAAACGTGTGGCGCACCATTTATTGAATTGCACACTGGTCATTATGCAGACGCGGAAACTGAAGAAGATCAGCAAGATGAGCTGAAGAAAATTGCTGCTGGTGCAAGCTATGCAGCTGATCTCGGTATTACCGTAAACGCAGGGCACGGTCTGACTTACCACAACGTGGCACCGATCGCAGCAATCCCAGAGATTTTTGAGCTTAACATTGGCCACTCGATTATTGGTCGTGCGGTATTTGATGGCTTGCACAAAGCGGTTGCTGACATGAAAGCGATTATGGTTGAAGCGCGTCGTTAAGCATGGCAATTGTTGGTTTAGGCACAGATATCGCAGAGATCGAACGTGTTGAAAAAGCGCTTGGTCGAAGTGGTGAGCCATTTGCTAAGCGAATACTGACTCAAACAGAGTTAGAAAAATTTGCTACTCTCAAACAGCAAGGACGCTTTCTGGCTAAGCGCTTTGCAGCGAAAGAGGCTGCATCAAAAGCATTAGGTAGTGGTATCGCACTTGGCGTCAGTTTTCATGACTTTGAAATCACCAACGATGAGTTAGGTAAACCAGTGCTAAGTCTGTCAGGTACAGCCTTGGAACTAGCCAAACAAAAACAGGTGGAGCATATCCACCTGTCTATTTCTGATGAACGGCACTATGCTGTCGCCACCGTTATTTTAGAGAGCTAACTGTTTAGCTCTCTTCCATTTTTAGGTTTCCAAATAAGGCCTAGCGCTCGCGACCACTTTCTCCATCTCATCTTGTAGCTCGAATAACTCAGGCTCGATATCCTCAATAGCAGAACCTGAACGTAACGCTTTCTCTATTGCCGCACAGACATTTTTTAGCCTCGGTACGCCGCAGTATGAGCTGCTGCCATGCAGTTTATGCACATGATGAATCAACTGCTCAATATCAAAATGGTCATCTTCGAGCGCGGCGTCAACGATGGAGCTGACCTCTGGAATATAGTCGACCAACATCTTGAGCATATCACGTGCTAGATCCTCTTTATTGGCAGACTGTTTAAGCGCGGCTTGCCAGTCAATGATCATATTGTTGTGCTCAGTTGGAGGAGACTCCTCGATTTGGCTATCGATAGAAAGCGCACCAGTAGTGATCTCTAGTTTTTCTAACTCTTGCTCATTGGTGTGTGGGTTCCAATGCATCAAGACTTGTTGCAGTACATGCTCTTCGATAGGTTTGGTGAGGTAGTCATCCATGCCAGCTTGAAGCAGTCGATCTCGTTCACCGCTCATCGCATGAGCGGTAACGGCGATAATTGGTGTATTAGCGTTTAACTCAGTTTGTTTAATCTTATTACAGGCGGTCACACCATCCATATGTGGCATTTGAATATCCATGAGGATGATATCAAAGTGCTGTACTTCGGCTTGCTTAACCGCATCGACACCGTTAGTACAGGTAATCACGCTTTCAACGCGTTCTTGAAGTAGAGCACTGATCAGTTTCAAGTTCGCAGGATTGTCGTCAACTGCCATGACTCTAAGCGGTAAGGTCTCGTTACTTTCTTCAGGGCTTTCAAGCAGTAGAATACTTTCTTGATTGGCGGCTAAGGTCTGCAGCAGCTTCCTACGCGAGAGTGGCTTAGTGATACAGTGAATATGGTATTGCTGAATCAAGTGATCAGACAGCGCCAATGCCGTGCTTGGCGTACCCACCACCACGTGCGGAGCACAGCGCATTGCTTGTTCGACCATTAGCTGCACTGAGTTGGTATCGTTGTCTTTACTTGGAGAAAGGTTGAGAAGCACATAATCAAAGCTTTCGGCTTCTTCAGGTAGAAAAGAACGATAGGTAACTATCAAGCCTTCTTGAACTAAGGTTTGCTGGATGACTGAGGCAGCTTGCATATTTGGCTCGACCAGTAACAAGGTACGCTGTCGTAGTGTTTGGGTTTCAACAAGATCGCTAACAGGCATATCTGTTGATGATAGGCGTAAGGTAAACCAGAATGTGGAGCCTTGGTGGAGGCGGCTGGTGAGACTTATTTCACCACCCATCTGGCTAACCAGTTTTTGGGTGATAACAAGACCTAGTCCTGTACCGCCATAGCGTCTTGATATACTGGCGTCAGCTTGGCTAAAGGCCTGGAAGAGTTGTGATTGCTGGCGCTCGGAAATACCGATGCCTGTGTCGCGTACCATAAACTGCAGCTCAACCGAATCGTCTCTTTGTGAGCGGAGTTCAACGCTGATATCAATGTTACCTCGCTCAGTGAACTTAATCGAGTTGCCGACCAAATTGGTCAGAACCTGCTGAATACGTAAGGGGTCACCGACAAGACCGGTTGGTATCTTAGGATCAACTTTTAGCGTCAGCTCTAGTCCTTTTTCGTGGGCGCTGGTGGCTTGTAAGCTAACCACTTCTTCAAGCGAGCCTTGGAAATCAAATGGGATATTTTCCAGTGCCAGTTTGCCAGCCTCCAGTTTCGAGAAATCAAGAATGTCATTGATAATATTGAGTAGGTTGTTAGCTGATTTTTCGATGGTTTGTAGGTAATCTGTTTGGCTGTTGGTCAGGGTTGTCTTAAGCATTTGGCGGGTAAAACCAATCACTCCATTGAGAGGAGTACGTAGCTCATGAGACATATTAGCTAGGAATTCCGACTTCACGCGGGCAGCTTCTTGTGCACGTTTTTTCGCGATATCGAGTTCGACGTTTTGAATTTCTAGCTGTTCTAAGGTTTCTCGTAAGTCAGAGGTGGCTTGGTCGATACTGTGCTGCATTTCTACATGGTACTCAGACAGAGATACAGCCATCGCATTAATACCGTTTTTCAGTGAGTCCAACTCACCATGCATCTTACCTTCGATACGCACATCTAAATGACCACGGCGAATTCGGTCGACCATGTTTTTCATGTGCGAGATTGGTCGAGTCACATCGTACATCAAGCGGTACGCAAAGACGGCGGATAAACCTAAACCGATTAGCAAGACTAAAAACGCAGAGAAAATTTCTTGATACTGTTGCAAGCGCAATGAAGAAAGATCGAGTTCGATAGCAACATAGCCAAGAGCCGGATTTGAGTTTGGTCCTTTCATGGTGGCGACAAGCCCAGATTCGGCAATGACAGGTGCACGCAGAATTAAGGTATTTTCTTGTAAGTCTGAACTGACCAGAAGTGGAATCGGTTTATTGCGCGGAAAGGTCAACAGCTCAAAGTTTGGGTGGAAGTTCGAAGTAACAAACAGTTCGTGGTTGTAATCGAACACAGCGATACTGCGAACAAATTTAGAATTCTTACGATGGGCGTAGCTGATGATACGGCGCACTGATTCACGGCTGTTATTCTTTAATCCATCTTCACTGGCGATCGCCAGCGGTTCGATAATACTTAATCCTGAATTAATAACCTGCTTTTCTAAGTCGTGATAGCGGTTGAAAGAGAAAAAAGCACTCAGAAGTAGTCCGATAATTAGCGTCGGCGCTAAGGTAAGAGTAATAACGCGGGCGCGTAAGCCATATCTTGTCATTATTGTCTAAACATCGTGGTGTGGATATGGGAAAATAACTTCCAAAATAAAAGAAGCCGTCGAAGTAATCACCTAAGCATAATCAACTCAGTCGGCTCAGACAATGATTCAAGCGTAAAAGCTTGGGACACAAGCAGCAATTCGAGCAATAGGCCGTAAGGTCATAAATAGTAGGCACAAAGCATGGCGCGTTTTTTCCAACCAAAGAAGAAAACTCAACTGAATACCAAACATCAATCGCTGACGATTGAAAAGTTGGATCATCACGGCGCAGGTATGGCCTACCAGAATAAAAAGCCCATTTTTATAGAAGGTGCTCTGCCAGGTGAACAAGTTCTCGCTCAACTGACAGAAAGTAAGAGCAAGTTCGCTCGTGCAAGGTTAATTAAGATTCAAAAAATAAGCGAGCAACGTATAGAGCCATTTTGCAAACACTATGCTGAGTGTGGCGGCTGCAATATGCAGCATTTGTCTATTGAAGCACAGCAAGAGTACAAACAGCAGACTTTGAGCCAACTGATGAGTAAGTTTGCTGGGCAAAGTGTCGCTTTAGACGCACCAGTGGTGGGAGATGAGCGTAGCTATCGTCGCCGTGCCCGCGTTAGTATCAAGCTGAACAAGAAAACCCGTGAGCTAGAGTTTGGGTTTCGCAAAAAACAGAGCAAAGATATCGTGAACGTCACTCATTGCCCTGTGCTTGATACCGAGCTAGATAGCTTGTTAGCCCCTCTTTATCAGCTACTGAAAGGCTTCTCAAACCAAGAAGATATTGGTCATATCGAATTGGTTAAGGGGGACAATGCCAAGGTGATTGTGCTACGCCACTTAAAAGCACTTAAAGAGAGTGAGCAGCAAGCGCTTGAAGAGTTTGCTTGTCAGAATCAGGCAAGTCTGTATCTGATGCCGGAAACTGATCAACTTAATCATGTGCTTGGTGAGTCTGCCCACTATTTAGAAGCTGGTGTGACGATTCCGTTTGAACCTAATAATTTCATCCAAGTTAACCAAAAAGTGAATCAGGCAATGGTTGAGCAAGCGTTGTCTTGGCTTGAGCTGAGTGAGAAAGACAGGGTATTAGACCTATTTTGTGGTTTGGGCAACTTTAGTTTGCCAATGGCAAAGCAGGTGGCGAGTGTTGTCGGGGTCGAAGGCGTTGAGGCCATGGTTGAAAAAGCGACAAATAATGCCCAAATTAATGGTATTAGCAATATTGCTTTTTATCAGGCTAATTTGGAACAAGATATGTCTGGTCAGCCCTGGGCAGTCGAAAAATTTGATAAAATACTGCTTGATCCTGCAAGGGCGGGAGCCAGCGGTATTGTCGAGCAGTTGTCGGCATTGGGTGCCAGTCGAGTTGTGTATGTCTCATGCAACCCAGCCACCCTCGCCAGAGACTCACAAAGTTTGCTAGATCAGGGCTATAAATTGGAAAAATTAGCTATGCTCGATATGTTTCCGCATACAAGCCATTTAGAATCTATGGCGCTCTTTGCAAAGGATTAAAACGAACTTCCTTGGTCGTCAGTAGTCTGAACATGGGCAGTTCGATAATAGAAAAAGAACAGGACGAAAATAATGGTTGCGGTCAGAAGCGCACATTTAAATCAAGACGAACAGTTTGAGCTAGATAAGTGGATTTCTAGCTTAAGGCAAGACCCTAAAATATCTAAGCGCTTAAAAGAAGTATACCTCCGTGGTGAGGCTGTTTTGCAAGATAAGGAGCAAGGCCCGCTACTCTTGTGGCGTGGGCGCGAAATGGTCGAGATCCTTATTACGTTATCAATGGATAAAGCGACCCTAGTCGCGGCGTTATTATTCCCACTGGTTTCAAGTGATGCATACGGCCGAGAGCAGTTCGAAGAAGATTTTGGTAAAGAAACCATTAAGTTGATCGACGGTGTAGAAGAGATGGCCGCGCTAGGTCAGCTAAATGTGACACTTGAAGGTAGCGCAGCTTCTTCTCAGGTCGACAATGTACGCCGTATGTTGTTGGCGATGGTCGATGATTTCCGTTGTGTGGTGATTAAACTCGCGGAACGCATCTGTAACCTGATTGAAGTTAAGAAAGCACCGGATGAAGTGCGCCGAGCAGCAGCGCAAGAGTGTGTCAACATCTATGCTCCACTGGCTAACCGCCTGGGCATAGGTCAGTTAAAGTGGGAAATCGAAGATTACGCATTTCGCTACCAACAGCCCGATACCTACAAGCAGATAGCTAAGCAGCTCTCTGAGCGCCGTATTGTGCGCGAGCAGTACATCAAAGATTTTGTTGATGACTTGACATCTGAAATGAAGACCTCTTCTATTAATGCTGAGGTGAGTGGGCGTCCAAAACATATCTACAGCATCTGGCGAAAAATGCAGAAGAAAGGGCTCGCTTTTGACGAGCTATTCGATGTTCGAGCGGTACGTATTATCGCTGACAAACTGCAAGATTGCTATGCGGCACTAGGTACGGTGCATACCAAGTATAAGCACTTGCCAAGTGAGTTTGATGATTATGTAGCAAACCCTAAACCTAACGGTTACCAGTCGATTCACACCGTTATTCTCGGCCCTGAAGGCAAGACGATTGAGATTCAGATTCGTACTAAAGACATGCACGAAGATTCTGAACTCGGCGTCGCGGCACACTGGAAATACAAAGAAGGTGGCGGTGGCCGTAGTGGTTACGATGAGAAGATTACTTGGCTGCGTAAGCTACTTGACTGGCAAGAAGAGATGTCTGATTCGGGTGAAATGCTCGATGAACTTCGTAGCCAAGTGTTTGATGACCGAGTGTATGCGTTTACTCCACGTGGTGACGTAGTCGACCTACCAATGGGCGCGACACCGCTCGATTTTGCATACCACATTCACTCCGAAGTGGGCCACCGCTGTATTGGTGCTAAAGTCGCAGGCCGTATTGTGCCGTTTACTCATAAACTGGCAATGGGTGATCAGGTTGAGATTATCACCTCGAAAGAGCCTAATCCATCACGTGACTGGCTAAACCCATCAATGGGCTTTGTCACTTCAGGTCGAGCGCGCGCAAAAATTAATGCTTGGTTCCGCAAGCAAAGTCGTGAGAAAAATGTTGAAGCAGGGCGCGATATCCTTGAAGTCGAGCTGCAAAAAATTGGTGCGACGTTAAAAGACGCAGAACAGTATGCGTTGAAACGCTTTAACGTCAACAGCACTGATGAACTGTATGTTGGCATCGGAAGCGGTGATTTACGTATCAACCAAGTGATTAATCACATCAACGCGTTGGTAAATAAACCAACGGCAGAGGAAGAAGACCAACAAGCTCTTGAGAAGCTGCAAGAGGCAGAGAATAAAGCACCAGCGCAAAGTCGTCCTAAGAAAGATGCGGTCGTGGTTGAAGGGGTTGATAACCTGATGACCCACCTTGCACGTTGTTGTCAGCCTATCCCTGGTGATGAAATTGCAGGTTATATTACACAAGGGCGCGGCATTTCAGTACACAGAGCAGACTGTGAACAGCTAGAAGAGCTACGTCACCATGCACCTGAACGTATTATCGAAACGGTTTGGGGCAGCGGCTTTGTCGGCTCTTACATCTTAACTGTTCGCGTTGAAGCGATGGAACGTGGTGGCTTGCTTAAAGACATCACTAGCTTGTTTGCTAATGAGAAGATCAAGGTTACCAGCATGAAAAGTCGTGTTGATTACCGCACTCAAATGTCGATCATGGACTTTGATTTGGAAGTGACCAACGTTGAGATCCTAACGCGTGTGTCTAAGCGAGTTGAGCAGATCAAAGATGTGATGAGCGTTAAACGCCTCGGCTAGTTTTTACGTCGTATTTGGCTTTCTAACTGCGTTAACTTCACTATACTCGCTCCATCACATAGGCGAGCTATGCTCAGGAGTCTCGTAAGTTCGTTGCCTTGTTAGAAGAACCAACTACTTAGTAAAAAGAGTGGTCACTTACAGTAAGGGACGAACTCGATAGGGAATCTCTTAAAGTAATTAGAGCTCCCAGTTCGTTTATAAATCACTCTTGAGTGCAACAGATAACAATTAAAGGTGAGTGGTTTTGGCCGCTCACCTTTTTTCTTTAGATAGAAAGGTTTAAAGGAATAGAGAAAATGAGTCACCCGATTGAACAGTTAGAACAGATTATGGCGCAGCTTCGTGACCCAGAGAGCGGCTGCCCTTGGGATCTCAAGCAGAGCTTTGACACTATTGTGCCGCACACCATTGAAGAGACCTATGAAGTCGTTGATGCGATTCAGAATCGAGACTGGCCGAATTTAAAAGAAGAATTAGGTGACCTACTTTTTCAAGTTATCTTCTATAGCCAATTGGCTAGAGAGCAGCAACTGTTTGATTTTTCCGAAGTGGTGGAAAATGTTAATGAAAAGCTGACTCGTCGTCATCCTCATGTTTTTTCAGATGTTGAATTTGAAACTGATGAGCAGATCAATGCAAATTGGGAAGCGGAAAAAGCCAAAGAAAAAGCACAAGTAGGCAAAACAGAGCAAAGTATTCTAGACTCAATACCAAATTCTCTTCCTGCGTTATTACGTGCCACAAAGATGCAAAAAAAATGCGCTAAGTATGGCTTTGACTGGGACTCGATTGGCCCGGTTGTGGGTAAGGTTCAAGAAGAGATAGATGAAGTGATGGAAGAGGCGCTGCAAGTCTCTCGTGACGAAGAAAAAATTGAGTTGGAATTAGGTGATTTACTGTTTGCAACGGTGAATTTTGCGCGTCATCTGGGTAAAGACCCTGAAGTCGCTTTAAGCAAAGCCAATCTTAAGTTTGCTAAACGTTTCAAAGGTGTCGAGGCACTGGTCGCAGAGCAGGGCAAGCAGCTATCTGATTACGATTTGGAACAGTTAGATGCGTTTTGGGACAGAGTAAAAACGCTAGAAGCTAAGTAAGGTAGTGGCAACTAATCCACCACTTGAATTTGATTTGAAGCAAAAAATAAAAAATTGCAGTGTGATAGATTTCACGTTGTAGCGGAAAAGGGCTTCTGGTATATTTATATCCCGTCCAGAAGAAATCCATTTTCCCTCATTCAACCAATTTCAGGTTAAACATGACGACAAATTACATTTTTGTTACTGGCGGGGTTGTATCCTCTCTAGGTAAAGGTATTGCAGCAGCATCTCTTGCGGCTATTCTAGAAGCTCGTGGTCTTAAAGTGACTATGATGAAGCTTGACCCTTACATTAACGTTGACCCAGGCACTATGAGCCCAACTCAACATGGTGAGGTGTTCGTCACGGAAGATGGCGCTGAAACTGACCTTGACCTTGGTCACTATGAGCGTTTCATTCGCACCAAGATGTCTAAGCGCAACAACTTCACTGCAGGTCGTGTTTACTCAGACGTTCTCGCTAAAGAGCGTCGTGGTGATTACCTAGGTGCAACAATTCAGGTTATCCCTCACATCACTAACGCAATCAAAGATCGTGTAATTTCTGGCGCTGAAGGTCATGATGTTGCGATCGTTGAAGTCGGTGGTACGGTTGGTGACATCGAATCTCTACCATTTATGGAAGCGATTCGTCAGCTTGCTGTAGAACTGGGCCGTGAACGAGCAATGTTCATGCACCTTACTCTAGTTCCTTACCTAGCAGCAGCAGGTGAAGTGAAAACTAAGCCGACTCAGCACTCAGTTAAAGAACTACTTTCTATCGGTATCCAACCAGACATTCTGGTTTGTCGTAGCGATCGCATGATCCCTGCGAACGAGCGTAAGAAGATTGCTCTGTTCTGTAACGTTCAAGAGAAAGCAGTAATCTCAATGAAGGATGTAGATTCTATCTACAAGATCCCTCAACTAATTAAAGCTCAAGGTCTAGATGACCTAGTATGTTCACGCTTTGGCATTACAGCTCCTGAAGCTAACCTGTCTGAATGGGAACAAGTAATCTACGAAGAAGCGAACCCAACTGGTGAAGTCACTATCGGTATGGTTGGTAAGTACATTGAACTGCCAGACGCTTACAAATCAGTCAACGAAGCACTGAAACACGCAGGCCTTAAGAACCGTCTAAGCGTAAAAATTAAATACGTAGATTCACAAGATGTTGAGTCAAAAGGTGATGAAGCACTTGCTGACCTTGACGCAATCCTTGTTCCTGGTGGTTTTGGCGACCGTGGTGTAGAAGGTAAGATCCTTGCTGCAAAATACGCTCGTGAAAACAACGTACCTTACTTAGGTATCTGTCTAGGTATGCAAGTCGCACTGATTGAATACGCGCGTAACGTAGCGGGTATGGAAGGTGCACACTCAACAGAATTTAACAAAGAGACGAAGTACCCAGTTGTTGGTCTAATCACTGAGTGGGTTGATGGTGAAGGTAAAGTTGAAGAACGTACTGAAACCTCCGACTTAGGTGGTACTATGCGTCTTGGTTCACAACTGTGTCACCTAGAAAAAGGGACTAAGGCTCGTGAACTATACGGTAGCGCGACAATCCATGAGCGTCACCGCCACCGTTATGAAGTGAACAATATTCTTCGTCCTAAGATCGAAAAAGCAGGTCTGAAAGTGTCAGGTCTATCTGCAGACAAGAAACTGGTAGAAGTGATTGAGAACCCAGCTCACCCTTGGTTTGTAGCGGCTCAGTTCCACCCAGAGTTCACTTCAACGCCTCGCGATGGTCACCCACTATTTGCAGGTTTCGTGAAAGCGGCTGGTGAATACCAACGCGGCGAATTAGAGAAGTAAAGGATACGGGCAGCAGCGTTAGTAGTGCTGCTGCCCTTAATTTTGACATTATATATTCAACGAGAAGGAAACATTCAATGTCTAAGATCGTTAAAGTTCTAGGTCGTGAAATCATCGATTCACGTGGTAACCCAACTGTAGAAGCTGAAGTACACCTAGAAGGCGGTTTCGTAGGTATGGCTGCTGCTCCATCTGGCGCATCAACTGGTTCACGTGAAGCTCTTGAGCTACGTGACGGCGACAAAGCTCGTTTCCTAGGTAAAGGTGTTCTTAAAGCTGTTGAAGCTGTTAACGGCGAAATCGCTGAAGCTCTAGTTGGTAAAGACGCTAAAGACCAAGCTGCAATCGACGCAGTAATGATCGACCTAGACGGCACTGAAAACAAGTCTAAGTTCGGCGCAAACGCAATCCTAGCGGTTTCTCTAGCAAACGCTAAAGCTGCTGCAGCGGCTAAAGGCATGCCTTTATACGAGCACATCGCTGAGCTAAACGGTACTGCTGGTCAGTTCTCTATGCCTCTACCAATGATGAACATCATCAACGGTGGTGAGCACGCTGATAACAACGTTGACATCCAAGAGTTCATGATCCAACCAGTTGGTGCTAAGACTCTTAAAGAAGGTCTACGTATCGGTGCAGAAGTATTCCACAACCTAGCTAAAGTTCTTAAGTCTAAAGGCTACAGCACTGCAGTTGGTGATGAAGGTGGTTTCGCTCCTAACCTTAAGTCTAACGCTGAAGCTCTAGAAGTTATCGCAGAAGCTGTTGCTGCTGCTGGTTACGAACTAGGTAAAGACGTTACTCTAGCTATGGACTGTGCAGCATCTGAGTTCTTCGACAAAGAAGCTGGCATTTACAACATGAAAGGCGAAGGTAAGACTTTCTCTTCTGAAGAGTTCAACCACTACCTAGCTGAGCTAGCTAACCAATTCCCAATCGTTTCTATCGAAGATGGTCTAGACGAGTCTGATTGGGATGGCTTCAAGCACCAAACTGAACTACTAGGTGACAAGCTTCAACTAGTAGGTGACGATCTATTCGTTACTAACACTAAGATTCTTGCTGAAGGTATCGAGAAAGGCGTAGCTAACTCTATCCTTATCAAGTTCAACCAAATCGGTTCTCTAACTGAGACTCTAGCTGCAATCAAGATGGCTAAAGAAGCAGGTTACACAGCAGTAATCTCTCACCGTTCTGGCGAAACTGAAGATGCAACTATCGCTGACCTAGCGGTAGGTACAGCTGCAGGTCAAATCAAGACTGGTTCTATGAGCCGTTCTGACCGTGTTGCTAAGTACAACCAACTTATCCGTATCGAAGAAGCTCTAGGTTCTAAAGCTCCTTTCAACGGTCTTAAAGAAGTTAAAGGTCAATAATTCGTCCTATTTGGCACTGTAGCGGCGTTAACTGCAGAAGATTCACTAAGTCACATAGGAAACTATGCTCCATAGCTGAATCTTCTTTGTTGCCTTGCTACAGCACCAACTAGTTAGAATTATGCACTAATGCTTTTGAATGCCTCACTTTTTAGTGAGGCATTTTTTATTTCCGTCATTCCATAGAGCTACGAAGGAGAGAGTAGGGAATCTGCTTAAGCTTGTCGAATGGCCTCAACTCTGCGCTTTTCCATCTCAGTGCGAATATCTGCGCCTTTAAAGCCATCCTTAATGATGTCTTGTACGTTGATGGAAAGGGCAGCCTGATAGGCTTGCTCAAAGATAACTTTTTGTGGGTAATCAATCTCTTCATGACCTGTTCGCCCTCGGCTATCGGCCATACAACAAAGCAGAATATCTTGTAAGCGTTCAGGTTTACGCCACACATCGAACTTATTCAGGACTTTGAGTTTGGTCTCAGGTCGAAGCTCAGCGGCTCTATGGATGTTGAAGTGTTGTTCACACACCATCAAAGCTAAATCACGAAACTCGTTTGGAACACGCACTCGCTCACACAGTGTTTTGATCAGTTTAACACCAGTGTGGCAGTGCATTTTATGGCTTGGCCACTCTGATTTTGGTGTAATGCCTTTACCCAAGTCATGCACTTGAGCGGCAAAACGGACAGTTAAAGAGTCACTTAATTTAGCGGCTTGCTCGGCAACGAGTAGGGTATGAATACCAGTATCAATTTCAGGGTGCCACTTTTCTGGCTGAGGTACGCCAAACAGAACATCTAGTTCAGGCAAAACCACTTTTAAGGCACCACACTCGCGTAATACCGATAGGAATATTTGCGGATTTTGTGTCGATAGGGACTTATGCCATTCTTGCCAGACTCTTTCGGCTGTCAGGTGCTCGAGTTCACCTGAATGTGAGATTTTTCGCATAAGCTCGATGGTTTCATCGGCAACACAAAAACCTAAGTGGTGAAGCTTAGCTGCGAAACGGGCGACTCGCAGGACTCGCAAGGGATCTTCGGTAAAAGCATCAGAAACGTGGCGTAAGATCCGATCTTCGAGATCTCGTCGACCGTTAAAGGGATCGATGATATTGCCGTTAGGATCTTGCGCTATGGCATTGATAGTCAGGTCGCGCCTGAGTAAGTCTTCTTCAAGGGTGACATCAATGGCAAAATAGCATTCAAAGCCAGTATAGCCCGAGCCCACTTTGCGCTCTGTTCTCGCAAGAGCATGCTCTTCTTTACTGTCTGGGTGAAGAAATACAGGAAAGTCTTTACCTACCGCTGTATAACCTTTTCTCAGTAGCTCTTCAGGCGTGGAGCCGACAACAACCCAGTCTCTGTCATAGACGTCAATATCTAGCAGTTGATCTCGAACTGCTCCACCAACAAGGTATCTTTGCACCTAGTTCTCCCTTTTCATCAGTTTGCCATTGGCTAATCGTGTCAGCAATGGTACTTTTCTTAGCACTAAATTCCCAGAGAAGAGAGTTATGTATCAACAACATTTTGCACTGACAGAGTTGCCTTTTTCTATTGTGCCAAACTCTCGTTTCCTCTATCAAAGTCGGCGCCATAAAGAAGCGATCTTTCAAATCCAAGCTGGACTAGGTGAAGGTGGTGGCTTCGCTATGCTGACGGGGGAAGTAGGAACGGGTAAAACGACCATTGCAAAATCGATACTTAAAACTCTAGCAGATAACACGCGTGCAGGGTTGATCTTAAATCCTACTTTCTCGAATATTGAGCTATTAGAGGCAGTATGCGATGAGTTTGGTATTCGCTATGAACCGAACTCTTCGCTAAAGCAGCTTAACCAACAGATTCATCACTTTTTGTTGGATAATCATTCTAACAGGGTTCAAACCCTGCTGGTTATTGATGAGGCTCAGCACCTGTCTGCGGATGTACTAGAACAGTTACGCTTACTGACCAACCTAGAGACGGAAAGCCAAAAGCTGCTTAAGGTGTTGCTGATTGGTCAGCCTGAGTTACAGCAAAAACTGCAAATGCCCCAGTTAAGGCAGCTAGCGCAGCGTATTACAGGCCGCTACCATCTATTGCCGCTTAATCAAGATGAGACCAGAGACTACATCAAGTTTCGTCTTACTTTGGCTGGTGGCTCTCCGAGCTTGTTTTCAGCTCAGTCGATTCGGTATATTGCCCGTCATACACAAGGGATTCCACGTCTAATTAATTTAGTCTGTGATGCCTGCCTTAAGCAAGCCTACAGCATTGGTGAGTCGCAACCCTCTCATGCAACGGTTACGGCTACATGTGATGAGGTGATGAGCTTTCAAACCGGATCGGTGCTGCCAGTGACAGCGAAAGCCTCAGTAACAAAGAAAATCTTGTCACCCAGTTTACTCTCACTATTATTGGCAGGTGTGTTATCTGTTGGCACCTATTACGCAACGCCGATGTTGGTCACTCCGACAATAACTCACCAGCTACAACAGCAGTACCCTGCGGTTGAGAATACTCAGCACAACAAGCAAGTGTTTCCACAGGAACTGAAAACCTTGCTCAATCAAGCTAACAACCAGGAAGCGGCGATTACTTCATTGTATAAAGTCTGGGGCTATCGGGCTTCTGTGTTGGATCAACTGTGTTTGGATAATGGTGAAGGGGTATTTCGTTGTGTACTTGAAAATGGCTCTCTTGAACAGCTTGCCGAAAAAAACGTGCCTGTTGTGCTGACACTTCATATTGAGCAGCAACCGCGTTTTGTTGTCTTGTACGGACTTTCTGAAAGCAAAGTGTCTCTGTTAGTGAACGATCAAGTTATCGAGTTTGAACGTCAATGGTTAAGTCGTATATGGCAAGGAGAATATCGAGAGATTTGGCAGAGCTACTGGAATGAAACGTTGAAGCCTGGAATGAGAGGTGAGGCGATTGCTGCGCTCGATCAACATCTATCTCAAGTGTTAGGGGAAAAGGCATCAGGGCAAACTCAGTTCAATCTACAGCTTAAACAGAAAGTCGAGTTGTTTCAGCGTTGGCAGGGGCTAACAGTGGATGGCATTGCTGGCAAAAAAACATTGCGCTTGCTGGAAAGGCTTTCTCAGCCACAAGCGCCTTCATTAACGTCTCGAGAGGTCAGTTCTAATGTCTAAAGTGATGCAAGCCTTGGAACGTTCAGAGCGTAGTCATCAAACCCTTACTACGCAAAATCAGCCCCTTGCCCATTCATTGATGCAACAGCAGAATGAACCATCTAATAAACGAAATATCGCTTTTGCCGTGATTCCACCACTGCTGGTAGCTGCATTTATGGTGTATGACACCTACAAATCTGAGAAACAACAGTGGTTGGAGCAGAATGTTTCTCAGACGGTAATCGTTGAGGTGCCTTTTGAATACCAGGTAGAGCAAGCGCCAGATTTTGGTCAATTAGCAGCAACTTATCGTGATGAGACGATTACAGATCAAAGTGATTGGTTAAGCCAAGCTGAAAAGAATGTTAGCCCGCTACCTGAAGAGGTGTTTGAGCAAGTGGAGCCGCTTGATAATATTGCCTCAACCAGTAAGGATGATCTTTTGTCTGGGGTCGACTTATCGCAACTTTCACCGGAGTTGGCGCAACGTTTTGAATCAGCCCTCAATGCGAAAGCGAAGCGAGAGTCACGGGCTCGCAGCAGTGAAGCTTCTCATCTTTCTCAGCAAGCAGAACGTTGGTTTGGAAAACTACCTGCTATGAATTTCCAGACTCATGTCTATTCGAGTAGACCAAATAAGCGTTGGGTTAAGATCAATGGTGTTGAGTATAACCAAGGTGACTGGGTGAGCGATGATATTGAGCTAGTCTCTATTGAGCAGCAATCTTGCCTGATTCGCTTCAAAGGTGAGTTGATAGAAGTACCAGCACTGTATGATTGGCAAGGCTAGCCACTGGTTGAACTGAGGTAATGAAAAGGTCACCAATGTGACCTTTTTTGGTATTGAACTGTTTTGCTAAGAGCTTATGCCCAACCTGAAGGCGAGCGCTTTCTACGTGGAATGATATGAGGAAGAATCAAACCAAATAGCAGACCTAGGCCAGCTACACCGCCACCGTACATAAAGTACTTAAGCAGGAGATCATCTTTTTGTGTGTCTAGCTTAGCACGTAGCTTACGAGCTTCTTCCTGTGACGCTGACAGCTGTTTGCTCATATCGCTGTAGCCTTGCTCTAGTTCGCTAATCTGGGTATTACGTGTTTCTAATGAGTCAATCAGACCTGCTTTCTCTTGGTCTGCGTTCGAACGCGCATTGGCTAGTTTCTCTTTAACATCAGCCAGTTCTTTTTCTAGCTTAGGTAGACGCAGCGCCATGCTTTCTTGTCTGGTGACGAAACGGCTCTCTACCCAACCTTTGCGTCCTTTTCCATCTTGAACTTGAGTGTAGCCACTATCACGATTTACGGAGAGAAGCTTTACTTTATCCCCAGCATCTACGCTGCCAATAATTCGGAACTCATTGCTAGGGCCTGAATGCATATAGGTAAATAGTTTATCAGAAATGTAACGGTCTTGAGCCATTGCTGCTGGAACAGCGAGCATTGATGCTAGAACGAAGCAAACCAGTTTTTTCACGGTAAATCCTTTAACAGTCTAAGAGGGTCTGCAAACCCATAATCTATTTCTTTACTAACGCCAAATAGTAAGTAGTTTCGAGGTTGACTGCAACAAAGAAGGGAGGCTGAGCCTCCCTTTATGCGGTTTTGAGTCAATAATGACAGTGTGTTAACACATCACTGACCTTATTGATTAAACGAACATTGCCTGAATCGCGTAGAAGAACACCACTGCAAGTAGTGCACCAGCTGGTAGCGTAACAATCCACGAAGCCACGATGTTACGTACAACGCCCAGGTTAAGAGCTGCGATACCGCGAGCAAAACCAACACCTAAGACCGCTCCAACCAGTGTTTGTGTCGTCGAGATAGGAAGGCCTGTGCCCGAAGCAAGTACAACAGTACATGCAGTTGCTAGCTGAGCAGCGAAACCACGGCTTGGCGTCAGTTCAGTGATACCTGTACCAACAGTCGCCATTACTTTATGGCCAAGTGTTGCTAGACCAACCACGATACCGAAACCACCTAATGGCAGAATCCACCAAGCGATTGTGCTCTTACCGGTGATTTCACCCATGTGTTCAACGGTTGATACGACAGCAGATAGAGGACCAATAGCGTTTGCTACGTCGTTCGAGCCGTGAGCAAATGCCATCGCACACGCAGTGATAACCATCAGTACGCTGAAGATACCTTCTACACCTGCAAAACCGTGGTCGTCTTCGCGGCTAGCGAATTTCTTTTGAATATAAAAGTAACCACCTGCCATAACAAGTGCAGAAACGACAGCCGCCCACATCCACGCTTCGCCATTTGAAAGGTGTAGACCAACGTGCTTAAGACCTTTCTTAATTGTAACTAGTGCGATCACCATCGTAGTGATAAACATGTACACAGGAACAAAGCGCTTTGCATTAAATAGTGGTTTCTCAGTATCAAAGATCAGGCGCTGTGCACTGACAAAGATAACATAGGCAAAGAAACCAGAGATGACCGGAGTGATGATCCAGCTACCAACGATACCTTGAACTGAGCCCCAATCTACAGCTTCTGTACCAACAGAAACACAGGCAAAACCGATGATGGCACCGATAATTGAGTGAGTGGTTGATACAGGCCAGCCCATGTAGGAAGCCAGCAGTAACCATGTACCAGCGGCAAGAAGTGCAGACATCATACCGTAGACTAATACATCTGGCTGGTGAGCAAATAGGGACGTTTCAATTACGCCTTTACGGATAGTGTCGGTTACTTCACCACCTGCTAAATATGCACCGGCAAATTCAAAGATCATTGCGATAATGATCGCTTGTTTAACCGTTAGAGCCTTTGAGCCTACTGATGTACCCATCGCATTAGCAACATCGTTTGCGCCAATACCGATAGCCATCAGAAAACCGAAAGCTGCTGCAATAATAATCAGGACAGTGCCGTAGTTCGCAAGGATATCCATCGTAATACCTAGTTGTTGATAACAAGCGGAGCAAAAATTAAGCACGACAAAACCCCTTCAGCGCTTCAGTATTTATCGCCTAACAGGGGTGTGAACGAGTTAGATGCTCTTCGTTATTTGGTTAACTTATGTTTATGAGCGAGACAACATTACTTCCAGACGCGCACCAACACGTTGCGCCTGATCAGCAATACCACCTACCCACTCTAGAATTTTGTAAAGGAACATCACATCAATCGGATTCAGATCTGCTTCGATTGCCATTAGGCCTTGGCGAAGTTGAATCTGCATTGCATCAGTGTCGTCCTCAATCACATCCAGTTGGTGGATCATTTCAGCCACAAGTGTTACTTCACGGCCTTTAAATCCAGTTTCCAATAACTCATCAAGCTCATTGATAACTTTTTGCGCTTGCTCTGCTGCGTCTAAGCAACGTTTTACGTACGCAATGAAGTTTTCTTGAAGAGGTGCAGGAATAGTCAATTGACGGCCATAAACACGGCCAGCAATGTCTTTTGCAAGGTTTGCGAGTTTGTCTTGTTGAGTCAGTAGCTCTAGCATGTCGCTACGATCAACGGGCATAAACAAACCACGGGGAAGTTTGAGACGAATTTCGCGCTTGAGTACGTCGGCTTCTTTCTCTAGATGAGAAATCTGTGCACGGATTTCAGATGCTTTTTCCCAGTCACCCTTTGAACTGACTTCAAAGAAGTTAACTAGATGCGAGCAACATTCGTTTACACACACAACGTGGCGCTGCAAAGGTTTAATAGGGGACTTTGCAAATAACCCCATAATTGTATTTACTGGCATGGTCATTCAACCCAATTAATATAACCTAAAAACTAACATACACCATTTCATGGCGAAATGTTGAACGATGGCTATAAAGGCGCGCATGTTAACCCATTAAATCACTCATTAAAACTGTTTTAGATCATCATTAGCGCGATATTTCTTTCTTGCCGAGTAAGAAAATAGGCAATATCCTGTCTTTATCTGCTTTGAAAGGTAACACTATGGAAACCGAGATAGAACTGAAGTTTTTTGTTTCTCCTGAATTTTCAGAGACTTTGCGTCAGAAGATCGCTGAAACCAAAGTACTTCAGCACAGTTGTCGAGAGTTAGGTAACACCTACTTTGATACGCCTGACCAGTGGTTACGCCAACACGATATTGGTCTTCGTATTCGTCGCTTTGATGACGTCTATATCCAAACTGTAAAAACAGCCGGACGCGTAGTCGCAGGTCTGCATCAAAGACCTGAATTTAATGCTGAGCATGACAGCAACGATCCTGAGCTTACTCTCCATCCGCAAGATATTTGGCCAACTGGTAAAGACGTTGCGACGTTACAAGCTGAACTAGAGCCACTTTTTTCTACTAACTTTCGCCGTGAGCAGTGGCTGATTGGCATGGCCGATGGTAGCCAAGTTGAAGTGGCCTTTGATCAAGGCAATGTAGAAGCCAATGGTAAACTAGACCCTATCTGTGAAGTTGAGCTTGAATTGAAGTCAGGCCAGACTGATGCGCTGTTCACCTTAGCTAGAAGCTTTTCTGAAGATGGTGGTATGCGCTTAGGCAACTTGAGCAAAGCTGCAAAAGGCTATCGCTTGGCAATGGATTACGCAGGTGATGAAGTTAAGCCGTTGCCGTTAGTCAAAACTGACAAGAACGATACAGTTGAATCTTGTTTTATCAACTCGCTAGAGCATGCGCTTTCTCATTGGCATTATCATGAGCAGATTTTTTCAGAGCGTGATTCTATTGAATCGGTTCATGAAATCAAAAACTCGATCAGCTTTATTCGTCAGATCCTGACCGTTTATGGTGGTGTCGTTCCGCGTCGCGCTAGCGCTATCCTACGCCAAGAGCTGAAATGGCTCGAGCAAGATCTTGAATGGCTACATGATTATGACTATTTAGAAGATCTTCTTGATGACAAAGGCCATGCGTTGCGTAAATTGGATGCGCGTAAATTCCTTATTGGAGAGCTCAAACTGTTACAAGAGCAGCTACCAAGTCGAGATCAGATTCTAGAGCTGCTCAACTCCGCGCGTTACACAGGTCTTTTACTCGACCTTAGTCGCTGGATTCTAACCCGCGGTTGGCAACCTTTCTTAGACGACAAGTCTCGCGAGAAAATGTCGCTCAATATTGAGCACTTTTCGGTGCAGCAATTGGATCGTACCTGGGCAGAGTTGATGGAAGCTTTCCCGCCGGAAAGGAACCTCAGCAGTGCCGATTATATTGAACAGCAGTATCGCTTGATGCGTAACCTTTATACAGGGGTGAGTTTTGCCAGCCTGTTTGACTTTGATGAACGTGATAGCTTCCGTCTTCCATGGAGTGATTTATTGCATGGTACTGATGACCTACTCAAATTGAAAACCTTAGAGCAGTTGGTTGAAAAGCTAGAAGGCGATGAACGCGAACAGCTAGAGCGTTGGTTGGCGCGTCAAGAAAGCTCGATTCTCCACGCGATGGAGCAAACTCGCGTTATCTGTATAGAGGCTGAGCCATACTGGCAAGACTAGATAAAAGTGATTGATATCAACGGGAGCCTTAGGGCTCCCGTTTTGTGTTTACTTGCTGCTGTTCGAGTCTATCTAAGCGTTCAATAATCTCATTTTGCTTATCTACTAATTCTAGAAGTAGCCGCTCTTTATTCTCTGAACGTGTGGTTTGTATTTTGGAGGGGGTGGTGATCATTGAGGTGACCAATCCAGAAATCATACCGAATAAACCGACACCACATATGATTAAACCTGCGGCTAATATGCGTCCTGCATTCGTTACGGGATAATGATCCCCATAGCCAACCGTTGAGATAGTCACTAATGCCCACCACATCGCATCGCCGCCATCACGTATATTGGCATTTGGCGCATGGCCTTCAATAAATAACATTATGCTCGAACCTGCGGTTAACAGGATCACCATTAGGAGCAAAATCGACGCCAAGGTGGTTTCGTGTTTGTTTTTAAGCAATTGTTTGATCACGCTGCGACTAGAACGAATAACCAAAATTACGCGCAAAATTGAAAATAGCCGTGCATAACGAAGTGGTTCAATCATGGGAATACTGGCAACAAAGTCTATCCAGTGATTTTTCAAAAATTGCATACGATTTGTCGCACGGATCAAATCAACACTGAGTTGCAGCAGAAATATGCTACAGATAATGAAGTCGAGGCCGATAAGTACTTGTCGAGTGTCAGGGTGCAATGGAAAAAACAACAAGCCAGAGATCACAATTAGCGCCATAAAAGACAGGATTAGTGATAGCAAGCTCATCGGTTTAGTATCGTCTTTGATATTATCTCTATTCATACGAGGCTCGAAATAAATGAAATGCAGTGAAACCAGAGGATTGGGTCTCAGATACGCTCACTCTATTACAAAGTGCTGCAAAGATAAAATTGACGAAATGGAGAATGGACAATGACCAAAATGGCGTTTAAGCCATGGGAACGAGTAATAACGGATGTTCGACTTGTTCCCAAAATGGTGATGTTGATGGTGTTCAGTACCGTATTGATCATCGGCAAGCAGTTATGGGATGCGAGTACCTTTTATGATTCTCTGCTTGTGGTGACGCAAAATGCGCAAGTCGCACAAGAGCACTATGAAGCCTATTTGGTTCAAGTTGTGTGGCAAACCGTAATCATGATTGCGGTGTTTGTTACTCTCTTGCTATTTGCCGCAAGAGTGATGTTACGTCAAACCCAATATTTAAACGATTCAATCAAAACGATGGCGGAAAAAGATCTTTCTGTACCAATCGAAATGGCATGTAAAGATGAGTACGGTGATGTAGCTCGCGAGCTAGAAAAAACACGTGTACAACTGCAAGAAATGATCAAGCTGCAAGTTGATGCCTCGCAAGAGCTTTCTGGGTTGACTGAAGTGATGACGTTAAGCATGTCAGAAACCAAAGAGTCGGCTCAGGAAGAGTTCAATGAAATTGACCAGCTCGCCACAGCAATGAGCGAAATGACCTCGACCGTTCAGACTGTTGCCGATCACGCGCAAAATGCCTCCTCGTTAACTGAAAACGCTTCTGGTCAGGCGGCAACAGGTCAGCGCTTTGTTCAAGATACAGTGGTTAAGATTAGTGAGCTATCACAAGATATTTCTGCATCAGCTCAAGCCGTTAATCAAGTAGAAGAGAGCGTCGATTCTATTGGAAGTGTTGTTGGAACAATCCAAGGTATATCGGAGCAGACTAACCTACTGGCGCTAAATGCTGCGATTGAAGCGGCGCGTGCGGGTGAGGCTGGGCGTGGCTTTGCGGTAGTTGCCGACGAAGTACGTAATCTTGCCCAGCGTACACAGCAAGCGACAGTCGAAATTCAAGAGATGATCACCCAGCTTCAATCAAGCGCAAGCTCTGCGGTTGAGCTAATGGAGAAAAGTGTGGTTGAAGCCGCTGAAGGTGTCGAGTTAGTGACCAATGCGGGAAGCGAATTGAATGGTATTGTTGGTCAGGTAAACCAAATTAACGACATGAATTTCCAAATTGCGACCGCGGCAGGTCAACAAAGTAGCGTTGCAGAAGAGATGAACCAAAATCTGACCAATGTTCGAGAGTTAGTTGAAGCGTCGGTTACGGTAGTTTCAGAGCTGCTTGAAACTTCGGAAATCATGCAACAAAACGCTGAAGAACTAGATAAGAAGATCACCTCATTTAAGGTTTAGCCTCTCAACTTAACCCCTACAAACGCTCACTCGCTACTAGTGGGCGTTTTTTATTGGTATAAATAGGGGGTACCCTTCTCTCGATTGGTATTTGCCTACAAGGAAGAATCATGCAACTACCCGAAACTCTTAATGTAATCTCTCATTCTGCACTTGAATCATTCTCTCAATCTGAAGCTTTGACAAATTGGCCGCAACCGCTGAAAGATCAGTTGGGCTACGTCGTGGGATTGAGCCAATTTATTACTGAGGCACTATGCAGTGATGATACTCTGGTACAAGTGTTGCCTAGTATGCTTGCCAAAGAGTCTCGCTACGAAGACTACCGAGAGCGGTTGTCGGGTTTGCTTGCGGAGTGCAGTGATGAAATGCAAGGGCACCGAGTGTTAAGGCAGTTTCGCAATCGAGAGATGGTCTACATTGCTTGGCGTGACTTTACTGCTTCATGGACATTAGAGCATAGTCTAGAACACTTGTCCCAGCTGGCAGAAGCAATGATTTTTGAAACTTACCAATGGCAGTACAAAGCTTGTTGTGAACTATGGGGAACGCCGACCAATGCTCAAGGTGAAGCGCAGCCAATGTTGATTATTGGTATGGGTAAGCTGGGTGGTGGTGAGCTCAACTTCTCCTCGGACATCGATTTGATCTTTACCTATCCTGAGAATGGTGAAACGCAAGGGACGCGCCGTAGTATTGCCAATGCTCAGTTCTTTACTCGACTCGGCCAGCGAATTATCAAAGCGCTCGATCAGCAAACCTTTGATGGTTTTTGTTATCGCGTTGATATGCGCCTACGCCCGTTTGGTGATAGCGGGCCACTCGTTATGAGTTACGCTGCGCTTGAAGATTACTACCAAGAGCAGGGGCGTGACTGGGAGCGCTACGCGATGATTAAAGCGCGTGTCATGGGACGTGAAATGTACCCAGAATATCAAGAGCTTCGCCAGATGCTGCGTCCGTTTGTGTTCCGTCGCTACATTGACTTTAGTGCGATTCAATCTTTACGCCGAATGAAGTCAATGATCAGTAGTGAAGTTCGTCGCCGAGGATTGAGTAACAATATTAAGCTTGGCGCTGGTGGTATACGTGAAATTGAATTTATCGCTCAAGTGTTTCAGCTTATTCGAGGCGGACGCGAGCCAAGTTTACGCCAACGAGGTTTGTTGCACACTCTCGATGCAATCGAAGAGCTAGAGCAGCTTAACGCTGAAGAAACTGAGCACTTACGTAGTGCTTATAAGTTCTTACGTCGATTGGAAAACTTACTTCAGGCGATGGCAGATAAGCAAACGCAAACCTTACCCGAAACCGATACGGAACAGTTGCAGCTAGCGGTTGCGATGGGATACAGCCAGTGGGAGGAGCTACAAGCAGAGGTTCAGCAGTATATGGCCAATGTTCATGCGGTATTTGTGACATTAATTGGTGCTGAAGAAGAAGAGCAGAAGGATATTGCTCAGCACTTTACTGAACTGTGGGATATGGCGGCTAAGCAGGATGTGATTGAGCACATCCTAGAGCACGATATTCAAGCCGATGACCCGCCCCAAATGGCGCAGACAATTATTCAGTTTAAGCAAGATTTAGCCAAGAAAACCCTCGGCCCACGCGGGCGCGAAGTGCTTAACAAGTTGATGCCGAAGATCTTCTCTGCCATATACAGCCACCAAGATGCCAAGTTCGGGTTACCGCGTGTTTTACACTTGTTGCACAAAATAGTTACCCGCACCACCTATCTAGAGTTGCTAGATGAACATCAAGCCGCTCTGGTGCAGTTAGTTCGTTTATGTACTGCTAGCCCAATGATCTCAGAGCAGTTAGGTCGCTATCCGATTCTGCTTGATGAACTGATCGACCCACAGCAGCTATACAATCCGATTCCACTTGATAGCTACCGCACTGAATTACGCGACTTTCTTGCTCGTATCCCAGAAGACGATATGGAGCAGCAAATGGAAGCACTGCGCCAATTCAAGCAGATCTGTATTTTGAGAATTGCAGCGGCAGACATTGCTGGTGTGTTACCAGTGATGAAAGTAAGTGACCACTTAACCTATCTTGCTGAAGCCATCGTAGAGTCAGTGGTGAGTCAAGCTTGGCTGCAGATGACAGAAAAATATGGTGAGCCGACCCATCTGAAAGATCGCGAAGGAAAAGGCTTTGCTGTGGTTGGTTACGGAAAAGTCGGCGGTTGGGAATTAGGCTATAACTCGGATTTAGATATCGTCTTTATGCATGATTGCCCAGTGCATGTGTATACAGATGGTAAGAAAGAGATCGACGGTCGTCAGTTCTATTTGCGCTTGGCGCAGCGAGTTATTCATATTTTTTCTACTCGAACGGCTTCAGGGATTTTGTATGAAGTGGATACTCGCTTACGCCCGTCTGGTGCTTCAGGTTTGTTGGTTAGCCCGACTGACGCATTTGATGAGTATCAGCGCCAAGAAGCGTGGACATGGGAGCATCAGGCTTTAGTACGCGCCCGTATGATCTATGGCGATGCTCCTTTGCAACAGGCATTTTCACAAACACGCCACGACATTCTATGCCTAGAACGAGATGAGTCTAAGTTAGCAAAAGAGGTGTCAGAGATGCGAGTCAAAATGCGTGACCACTTGGGTGGTAAGAAAGCAGGGCGCTTTATGCTCAAACAAGACCCTGGTGGAATTACTGACGTGGAATTTTTAGCTCAGTACCTTGTCTTACGCTACAGTCATCAAGAGCCTAAGCTTACACGCTGGAGTGACAATGTACGTATATTTGAAAGCATGATGGCGCAAGGTATTATGGATGAAGGAGCCGCTCTGGCGCTGACCCATGCTTACACGACAATGCGAGATCAGATCCACCACCGTAACCTACTTAACCAAGATGCCGATGTGGCAGATGCAAAACTGGTCAATGAGCGAGGGCTCGTAACGAAACTATGGCATGAGTGGTTAGAATAACGTCGAACCTTTATGGTAAACTCTTGCCCGAATTAGAATTTGGAGAACCACAATGAAGCCAATCCTACCTAACTACAGTGATTCTGGAGTGCTTATCATCGGCGACGTGATGTTAGATCGCTATTGGTATGGCCCAACAGGTCGCATTTCACCAGAAGCGCCAGTACCTGTAGTAAAAGTAGAAAACAATGAAGAGCGTCCTGGCGGTGCTGCTAACGTAGCAATGAATATTGCCTCTCTTGGCGGTCACGCTCATATTGTGGGTTTAACAGGGATCGACGAGCCTGCCAAAGTCCTCAACGAGACACTTTCGGCGCTGAAAGTGAAATGTGATTTTGTTGGGCTACCAAACTACCCAACGATTACTAAGCTACGAGTATTGAGCCGTGGTCAGCAACTGATTCGTTTAGACTTTGAAGACAAATTTGAAAATGTCGATGCAGAACTGATTCTGGATCGCATGGAACAAGCGCTACCTAAAGTGAAGTCCGTTGTATTGTCAGACTACGCAAAAGGCGCGTTAGAGCACGTACAGCAGTTTATACAGAAAGCGCGTGAAGCCAAAGTGCCTGTATTTATCGATCCTAAAGGTGCTGATTTCGAGCGTTACCGTGGTGCAACGCTATTAACCCCAAACATGGCAGAATTTGAGCTTGTTGTCGGCAAAGTAAAAACTGACCAAGAGTTAGTTGAGAAAGGTCTAGCACTACTTGAAAAGTATGACTTTGAAGCACTGTTAGTGACGCGTAGCGAGCATGGTATGACGCTACTACGCCGTGGACAAGAGCCTTTCCACTTACCTACCCAAGCGAAAGAAGTGTACGACGTTACGGGGGCGGGTGATACGGTGATTTCTGTATTAGCGGCTTCTGTTGCAGCGGGTAAACCACTAGATGAAGCATGTGCACTAGCAAACGCAGCGGCAGGTGTGGTTGTCGGTAAACTTGGAACATCGACCGTTTCAACCATTGAGCTAGCTGAAGCTGTGCATGGTAGCCAAGATACCGATTTTGGTATGATTGCTGAGCAAGCACTAATCGAAGCGGTTAAGAAAGCTCAATCAAAAGGTGAAAAGGTCGTAATGACCAATGGTTGTTTCGATATTCTTCATGCTGGTCATGTTTCTTACCTTAACCATGCAGCCGAGCTTGGTGATCGCTTGATTGTTGCTGTAAATACAGACGAATCAGTGAAGCGCCTAAAAGGCCCTGGCCGTCCGGTGAATCCGACCGATCGACGTATGGCGGTATTGGCAGCTCTTGGTGCGGTTGATTGGGTGGTTCCTTTCGCTGAAGACACGCCACAACGGCTAATTTCTGAAGTTCTGCCTGATTTACTAGTAAAAGGTGGAGACTACAAACCAGAAGAGATTGCTGGTGGTAAAGAAGTGATCGCTAACGGAGGTGAAGTTAAAGTTCTTAACTTTGAAGATGGTTGTTCAACCACAGAAATTATCGATGCTATCAAAGGTGGTCGAGGTTAACGCTCTCACTGATTGTAAAACATACTCGCCAAAGTGGTGAGTATGTTTATTTGCTTACAGCAGCTTAAGTGTCACAAACAAAAATGGAGCCAATTGGCTCCATTTTTCATTGAAGTGTACTTACTCTTCTAGGTCACTTATTCTTCTAGATCGCCACAGAAGCGGTAGCCTTCACCGTGAATCGTTGCGATGATTTCTGGTGTGCCAGAAACTGATTCAAAGTGCTTACGAATACGGCGAATTGTTACGTCAACAGTACGATCGTGTGGCTTAAGCTCGCGACCTGTCATTTTCTTCAGTAGGTCTGCACGCGTCTGGATCTTGCCAGGGTTTTCACAGAAGTGAAGTAGGGCACGAAACTCAGAACGAGGTAGCTTGTAGCCATCACCGCTTGGGCTAACTAGTGAACGACTGTTGATATCAAGAACCCAACCGTTGAACTCGTATTTTTCTACGCTGCGCTTCTCTTCGCTTACTGCGCTCGAATTCATCGAACGGTTCAGTAGGTTGCGCGCACGGATAGTTAGCTCGCGTGGGTTGAACGGTTTAGTGATGTAATCGTCAGCACCGATTTCTAGACCAAGAATCTTATCAACTTCATTGTCACGGCCTGTTAAAAACATCAGCGCAACGTTAGCTTGCTCGCGCAGTTCGCGGGCTAGCAGTAGACCATTCTTGCCTGGTAGGTTGATGTCCATAATGACCAAGTTAACTTGGTTATCAGACAGCACCTGGTGCATCTCTTCACCGTCACTGGCCTCAAAAACAGCGTATCCCTCTGCTTCAAAAATACTCTTTAGAGTGTTACGAGTTACTTGCTCATCTTCAACAATAAGAATGTGCGGGGTTTGCATTGGCGGTACCTAAACTTGTGAAAAATTTGTGCTAATAGAATAAATTCTAGGCAAAAACATAACATACAGGTAATGTGATGTTGATAATAAACCAAAGACTGTAAAAATACACTCTCTTTGATTGCCCGCCATCCTTGGTGTTGCTTTTTCTATGCTTAAGAGGTCCTTTATCCTCTGCATTCTATTAGTCTTTGACGCGGATTCTATAATGTTAACAGCATGCTAACAACGTAGAAATGTTAATTCCAATCACTTTGTTGATTTATATCAAGAGTTAGAATGTAACAAATATTAATAGTATCCATTAAATGTATAAACTCAGATGTTATGACAATTGATGCCCAGCTTTGGCAAGCTTATTGCGATCCCTATTTTCGTTTTGAACAACAGGTAGTATGCAGCCAGTTTGCTATTATTACTGCTTGGAACCCAGGAAGCGTTTGGCTGTCAAAAATAGATAATGACATAAATAACCAGCGCTTAGCTCGAGAAATGAGCCATACTTGCTGGTGTGGTGTCCAGGTGGGCAACGTGGATTTTTCTTGGATGGAACAAAGCTTTGCCGTTCAAATTAGCCCGAGTAGGGCACTAGAGTTGGGCCGCAAGTATGGGCAAAATGCGATTTATTATGTCGAAGGAGAGACGCTATTTCTCCTCTCCTGTTTAGAAGAACAGAGCAAGGTTTCGCTGGGCAACTGGCGCAGTCGATGTCGATAGGATTCGATTTTAAATTTGGAAGTTCATGGAGGAAAAATGAAAGATATAACCCCAGATATTTGTGATAAGCATGAAGACAAGGTCACGTTGCTAGAATTACCACTGCATAGCTTTGGTCAGAAATTTGCCTTCTATGGTGAGATTGTTACCGTGCGTTGTTACCATGATAATTCTAAAGTTAGAGAAATACTTAGCCAAGATGGTACGGGAAAAGTACTCGTGGTCGATGGGCATGGTTCGTGCCAAAAAGCGCTGATGGGTGATCAATTGGCGATCTTAGCGATCGATAACAATTGGGAAGGCGTAATTGTCAATGGTGCGGTTCGAGATGTGGGAATGATGGCGGAAATGGAGCTAGGGATCAAAGCCTTGGGTACTTGCCCATTTAAGACCGAAAAACGTGGAGCAGGGGAAGTCAATGTCACATTGACCATTCATAACCAAATGATTCAACCGGGTGATTATATTTATGCGGATTGGAACGGGGTTTTGATGTCTACCGAGTTACTAGATTGGAGCTAAAATCTAAAGCCTAATCCAATTTCAACTCCCTTCTGCCACTCTTGATAGTCGAGAGTGGCATGCACATCGAGATTTTCTGTGAGTTTCATTCGGCTCGATACTTCTGCTGCTAAGCTTGACTCCTTCCCTTCTGTCAAACTTTCATCATTGTAAGAATGCACGGTACTCTGCACCGAAACTCTAGGCGTTAGCTGATAGCTTACACCACTTAAGAAACCAGTTTCATTGATCTTCGCGCTATTGTTGAGTCGGGCACCGACGTAAAGATCAACCTTGTCGAATAGGTTGTATGAGTAGCCACCATCGATCTTCCAAGAATCAAAATCGTATTGATCATTTTCAGTCGATAAAAAGATCTTGTGTGGTGAGACAGATTGATGTGAAGGCAGCGTGGGGAGTTCGGTTGCAAATAACGGACACGCGCAAAGTAGCGCTGATAGGCTTAGTGTTATTTTCATATGCCACTCCTTTGCTATTGTCTGCTTTCCACTGCAAGACTAATTAAAGCATAAAATGAACGAACTAGTTGCAACTTTTATATAGCAATTAGTTATTATGATATGTGCTAATAGTTTCATTTGTTGTGGCAATTGTTAGGCAACATGATGAGATGTTGTGAATGTGAGTGATGCGGAGCGCGAACAAAAAATAGTAACTTTTCGTTGACGTGAACAGGAAAAATAAGGTAAACGTATGGGTAAGCAAACACACATCGTATAGATAATTAAGAATATGCAGAACCGCAGCCTAGTAATGACCACAACCATTATTATTACCGACATCGCTATTGTTGGGGCAGGCTGCTAAGCGAAAGAAATTAAAAAAAAGGCCTGTATCCCACCAGATACAGGCCTTTTTTTATGCCAATTTATGACCTATTTGGAGGAAGGGATGCGAGTTTTAAAGTTTGGAGGTTCATCATTAGCAGATGCTGATCGTTTTTTAAGAGCAGCAGATATCATTGCTAATAATGCCCAGCAAGAAGAAGTGGCGGTGGTGCTTTCGGCTCCAGGTAAAACCACGAATAAATTAGTGTCTGTGGTTGAAGGCGCATTGAAAAATGGAGAGGCTGAGCTACAGATTGCTGAGCTAGAAGACTCTTTCCGCGACTTGTACCAAGATATTAAGCAGGTGCTACCAAACATTGATGGTAGTGGTTATGACAATCAAGTAAAAACGTCACTGACTCAACTGCGTCAGTTTGTTCACGGTATCAACCTTTTGGGTATGTGCCCAGACCATGTTAATGCACGTATTATCAGCAAAGGCGAAAGAGTTTCTATTCAGCTAATGAAGGCGGTACTCGAAGCGAAAGGTCAAGCAGCCAGCTTAATTGACCCAGTTCAGTATCTATTTGCTCGTGGTGATCACCTAGAAGCTATGGTTGATGTTGAGGTCTCGACGCAAAACTTCCGCCAAAATCCTCTTCCTCAAGGACACGTTAATATAATGCCTGGCTTTACCGCAGGCAACGAAGAAGGCGAGTTGGTGACACTAGGTCGTAACGGCTCTGACTACTCTGCTGCGGTACTTGCTGCTTGTCTGCGTGCGGATTGCTGTGAAATCTGGACTGATGTTGATGGCGTTTATAACTGTGACCCACGCTTAGTTGACGATGCGCGCCTACTTAAATCTCTAAGCTACCAAGAAGCTATGGAGCTATCTTACTTTGGTGCTTCTGTTCTTCACCCTAAAACAATCGCTCCAATCGCTCAATTCCATATCCCGTGTTTGATTAAGAACAGCTTTAATCCGCAGGGTGCAGGGACTTTAATTGGTCAAGATACTGGTGAAGATAACTTAGCAATTAAAGGTATTACGACGCTTAGCGATCTGACTATGGTCAACGTTTCTGGTCCGGGTATGAAGGGAATGGTCGGCATGGCGAGTCGAGTATTTGGTGCTATGTCTTCTGCTGGTGTTTCGATTGTACTTATTACTCAATCATCGTCGGAGTACAGCATCAGTTTCTGTATCGAAGCACAAGACAAAGAGATTGCTGCACAGGCACTGAGTGATACTTTTGAGCTTGAGCTAAAAGATGGATTACTAGAGCCAGTCGAGTTTATCAGTGATGTCGCTATCGTGACGTTAGTTGGCGACGGAATGCGCACATCACGCGGTGTAGCCTCGCAGTTCTTTTCATCGTTGGCTGAAGTAAATGTCAACATAGTCGCTATCGCACAAGGTTCATCAGAGCGTGCGATCTCTGCCGTGATCCCGGAGGACAAGATCTCTGAAGCAATCAAAGCGTGTCATGAGAATCTATTTAACTCGAAGCACTTCCTTGATGTGTTTGTTGTTGGTGTCGGTGGTGTTGGTGGTGAGCTGGTTGATCAGATTCAGCGTCAACAAGCTAAGTTGGCCGAAAAAGGTATTGTTTTACGTGTCTGTGGATTAGCCAACAGTAAAGGCTTGCTGCTTGATAGCGAAGGTCTACCGTTAGAGCATTGGCGTGACCGTATGAAAGATGCTTCTGAAGAGTTTACTTTGGCTCGTCTAATCTCGCTTGTTCAGCGTAACCATATCATTAACCCTGTGCTGGTTGATTGTACTTCAAGTGAGGTGATTGCTAATCAATATGCTGATTTCTTGGCTGCGGGTTTCCACGTGGTTACCCCTAACAAGAAAGCAAATACTTCTAGCATGGCGTACTACCACCAATTGCGTGATGTAGCGCGTAGTTCACGTCGCAAGTTAATGTACGAAACAACTGTAGGTGCTGGTCTGCCAGTAATTGAGAACTTGCAGAACCTTATCTCTGCTGGTGATGAGCTAGAGCGCTTTACTGGTATCTTGTCTGGCTCATTATCTTATATTTTCGGAAAGCTTGATGAAGGCATGACGCTAAGCCAAGCAACCAATATCGCGAAAGATAACGGCTTTACTGAGCCAGATCCTCGTGATGATCTGTCAGGTATGGACGTTGCGCGTAAGCTACTTATCCTTGCTCGTGAAGCAGGAATGAACCTTGAGCTTGAAGATGTGATCGTTGATCAAGCGCTACCACCAGGCTTTGATGATTCAGGCAGCATTGAAGAATTTATGGCTCGTCTACCTGAAGCTGATGCTTACTTTAAAGAGCAGTCTGCAAAAGCGGCAGAAGAAGGGAAAGTGCTACGTTATGTTGGTGAGATCGTAGATGGCCAATGTCGAGTAAGCATTGCGGCCGTGGACGAGAACGATCCTATGTACAAGATTAAAGATGGTGAGAACGCACTAGCATTCTACAGCCGTTACTACCAACCGATTCCTCTGGTTCTGCGTGGTTATGGCGCGGGTACTGAAGTAACAGCAGCAGGTGTTTTCTCAGACGTGATGCGCACGTTAGGTTGGAAGTTAGGAGTTTAGAGTATGAGCCGTGGTATGGATGTAGCAGTTTATGCTCCAGCATCAATTGGTAACGTAAGCGTTGGTTTTGATGTGTTGGGGGCAGCGGTGTCCCCAATTGATGGCACTCTACTTGGTGATCGAGTGTTAGTGAAGTCTGGTAGTGAACCATATAGCTTAAAAACAGCAGGCAACTTTGTCTCTAAGCTACCTGCCGATCCTAAAGAGAATATTGTTTATGACTGCTGGAGAGTATTCGCTCGAGAGTTAGACAAGAAAGGTGAATCGCTTTTGCCGCTTGAAATGACCCTAGAAAAGAATATGCCTATCGGCTCTGGGCTCGGTTCTAGTGCTTGTTCTATTGTGGCGGCGCTTGATGCGCTAAACCGTTTTCATGGAGAGCCGTTGAATGAGACTGAACTGTTAGCGCTAATGGGCGAAATGGAAGGTCAAATCTCTGGTGGTATTCACTATGACAATGTTGCACCTTGCTATTTAGGTGGTGTTCAGTTGATGCTAGAAGAGCTTGGCATTATTAGCCAAGAAGTCCCATGCTTTGATGATTGGTACTGGGTAATGGCTTACCCGGGGATCAAAGTTTCGACCGCTGAAGCGCGTGAGATCTTACCTTCTCAATATCGCCGTCAAGACATCATCGCTCATGGTCGTCACCTTGCAGGTTTTATCCACGCGTGTCATTCAAATCAACCTGAATTGGCAGCGAAGATGATCAAAGACGTGATCGCTGAACCGTATCGTGAGAAACTGCTGCCAGGCTTTGCTGATGCACGTAAATATGCGGCAACAGCAGGCGCATTAGCTACTGGTATTTCTGGTAGTGGCCCAACACTATTTAGTATTTGTAAAGATAAAGATGTCGCTGAGCGAGTTGCTCGCTGGCTTGAACAAAACTACGTACAAAATGAAGAAGGATTCGTCCATGTTTGTCGCTTGAACAAACAGGGTTCGAACGTAACAGGAAGTGAGCTATGAAGCTGTACAACATAAAAGAAAATGATGAACAAGTATCCTTTGGCCAAGCCGTTCGCCAAGGGTTAGGTCGTAACCAAGGCCTTTTCTTCCCGCAAGAGTTGCCTAAGTTCGATGATATTGATGCGTTATTAGCTGAAGATTTTGTTTCGCGTAGTACCAAAATCCTTTCTGCATTAATTGGTGATGAACTGACGGAAGAGAAAGTAAACTCTCTAGTCGATGCAGCGTTTCAATTCCCTGCACCAATCAAGCAAGTAAAAGATGGCGTATATGCGCTTGAGCTGTTCCACGGCCCAACGCTTGCGTTTAAAGACTTTGGTGGCCGCTTTATGGCTCAGTCTTTAGCGGCTGTTTCTGACGGCGGTAAAATTACTATCTTAACCGCAACGTCAGGTGATACAGGCGCCGCAGTTGCTCATGCCTTCTATGGAATGGAAGACATCAATGTCGTGATCCTTTACCCGAAAGGGAAGATCAGTCCACTACAAGAGAAACTGTTCTGTACTTTAGGTAAGAACATTCACACGGTGGCTATTGATGGCGACTTTGACGCTTGTCAGGCTTTGGTTAAGCAAGCGTTCGATGACGCTGAGCTGCGCAAAGAAATAGGCTTGAATTCAGCCAACTCTATCAATATTTCACGCCTAATGGCGCAGATCTGTTACTACTTCGAAGCCGCTTCTCAGTTAAGCAAAGAGCAGCGTGAAAATCTTGTGATTTCTGTACCAAGTGGCAACTTCGGCAACCTAACGGCGGGTCTACTTGCTAAAGCACTTGGCCTACCTATTAAACGCTTTATCGCGGCAACGAACGCTAACGATACAGTGCCGCGCTACCTAGAAACAGGTAAGTGGGATCCTAAGCCAACAGTGGCGACAACTTCGAATGCCATGGATGTTAGTCAGCCTAACAACTGGCCACGTATCGAAGAACTGTGCCGCGTAAAAGAGTGGGGCCTAGAGACACTCGGTAAAGGCGCTGTTACGGATGCAGAAAGTGCAGCATCAGTTAAAGAGCTACACGAACAAGGTTACCTATGTGAGCCACACGGTGCCATCGCTTATCGTGTGTTAAACGAACAACTTCAAGAGGGTGAAACCGGTCTATTCCTATGTACCGCTCACCCAGCTAAGTTCAAGGAAGTGGTGGATGACATTCTTGGTTCTGACATCGATCTTCCGGGCCCGCTAGCGAAACACGCAGCAATGGATCTTCTATCGGAAGATCTAGCTAACGACTTTGATTTACTGAAAGAAGTACTGCGCCGAGTGCAGAAGTAATTCAAAAGAATGGAAGATTAGAAAGGTCGCTTAGGCGACCTTTCTTTTTGAACGCTTCGCTTTGAGATCGGGCTACGCCCGCGAGAATCGGGAACGGACTTCGTCCTTCGAGAGTTTTTCGTTCCCATATCCCGAATCCATAGCGAAGTGTTCCTAAATAAAAAGGATTGACACTTAGTGCCAATCCTCGATCTTTTCTCGCTTCTCGCTTCTCGCTTCTCGCTTCTCGCTTCTCGCTATCGATTCAGCGCAAACGTCGGCAGTGACAAGTGCCAGCGAATGGCGCCGAGTCTAATGAGCAGAGTCGAGGCCACACCTGCGAGAAATGCGCTGTCACTACTATGACCCATCGCGAGCGCAGTTGTGTGGAATGCGCCGCCAATAATACAAGCTGTGGCGTACACTTCGCTTCTTAAAACCATTGGAACTTCGCGGGCCAATACATCACGGATAATGCCGCCGCCACATCCGGTAATCACTCCCATAATGATTGCGACCAGAGCAGAGTCTTGGTAAGCCATTGTCTTCTCAACACCAATGCCAACAAATACCGCAAGTCCAATAGCGTCACAGACCGGTAAAATCCACCAAGCTAGTCGCTTTGGTCTTCTGACGATAAGCATGGTCAGTAAGCAAGTGATAAGGATGGTCCACAGATAGTTGGTATCGGTGATCCAAAATACAGGTGTTGCACCCAATGCCATATCACGTATTGTGCCACCACCTATCGCAGTCACACTGCCGAGGACAGTAACGCCAAATGGGTCCATTTTTAATCGACCCGCTAATAAAACACCTGAAATGGCGAAAACCGCAGTGCCGAACAGGTCGACTACATAAAGCAGCATGGAATCCATGATACTAAAATCTCTTACTAAAAAGTGGGAACAGAAAACGAAGTGGGATTGTACGAGATCTCATCGTTTAACCGTTAGCGTTTTCGCCTAACTGTTTCGAAATGCTCACAAACTTGCTCAATAGCCTTGAGCGTTCTCGGCGTTGGGCGATTAATCCAGTCTGAGTTTAAGGACCAAATATAGTTGTTCTTTACGGCTGAAAGTTGCTCACTCCACTGCGCCCAAATATTGCCATTGGCGATGGCGTGCTCTGAAGTAAACATTACGTCTGGGTTTTGCAAGATGACTTGTTCTTTGCCCACTTGAGGGTAAGGCGCAGCACTGCTCTCAAAAATATTTTCACCACCACAGAATGAAAAGACTTCGCTTGGCCACTTTCCTTGCGCCAAAGTGATAATAGGCTGCTCACTCAATTGATAGAAGTAACGAACTTTAGACTCCGTGTCGTAGCGGCTTTTAAGTTCTATTAACTGATTCCTAAAGTCTTGCGCGTTGTTTTTTCCGATATTCGGATTTTCAGCATATTCGCCTAGCTGCTCTATGTTAGCGGCAATATCTTCAAGTGAATGGGTTTGAGAGTAGTAAATATTGAGGCCAAATTGTTTTAGCTTGTCTAGTTCTCCATTTGGATTGCCTGAAGGCCAAGCTATGATCAGATCGGGTTGAAGAGCGATGATGCGCTCTATTTTTATTCCCTGATAGTTAGCGACTTTTTCTATCTTCTGAGCTTGTTTTGGGTAATCACTACGCTCACTGACTGCAATGAGTTTATCACCAAGGCCCGCAGCGAAGGCGAGCTCAGTGGCGTGCGGAGCCAAGCTGATCACGCGCTCAGCAGGGGAGGCTCCAGCAATAGAAGAAATAATGGCTGTAGCAAGTAGCAGAGCGAGACGCATTTAGATTCCTTGGTAGATAAAGCCCATAACTAGGCTTTGAATGACAATCCAGGCAAACATTCTCCACGCCAGTGTTTTTTGTACCTGCGCAATATGGATGGCAGATGGCGCAATACGACCACCCAATTTGGCACGTACCGCTTTATGACCCTCATAAATGGCGGGCCCACCTAGTGAGAGTTCGAGTTTTGATCCAACAGAAACCAATAACCATGCAGGGCCGGGTAAAGGCCATGACTGGGTTTGCTGTCTAAGTAGTTGAGCCGTGGCTTGGGCCCGATGACCAATAGTGATAAAAATGGCAAACACTCTTAGCGGGATAAAGTCCAGTACTGCTACCGCGCGAATCGCGGGAATGCCAAATGGTGAAAAGCGCTGCCGACTAGGTGACCAGGCTCTTGCCAGTTCTACGCTCATACGATACATAAAGGCTGCAATGCCACCACCAAGCGCATACCAAAACAGCACACCTATGACGTTACGACCGTAAGACATAATCAGAGTTTCGGCTCCCGCTTTACCTAAACCTAACAATGACAATGGTGCGGTAGAGCGGTTTATGATCGGTTTGATGAGCATTTTTGCCTGCTCTTTGTCTTCACGTGCTATCGCGGCAACAAACTGAGCCGTGAACTTATCAGTATTACGCCAGTCGATAGCGAGCAGTAATAGCGCTAACTCAAACAACTCTGGTTGCCAAACTAAAGGCTTTAGTGCAATTAATACCGCAAACATGGGGAACAGCATCAACAGCCAAGCAAGAGTGCCAGAGATAATACTCTGTGAGTAGTTACTGTTGACGTTGACTTTGTCAGCCAACTGCTCAGCAAATTTATGCCACAGAATCGCTGGGTGGGCTTCGCGTGGAAAAGGGAGAATTAGGTGAATTAGTAACGCGCCCCATAAGACTAGGAGCGCGCCATTCGAGTAAAATTGATTGAAACTATCTTCCATGATTCCGCTTATTCTTATTTCAGCAGTTCAACCATTTTAACCACCATTTCTGAAGAACTCTTTGCGGCTAATGGCAGGAATTCATCAAAGCTCATACCCGCTTCATTGTCTGCGACGTCAGAAATTGCGCGTACTACAACAAATGGGACTTTAAACTGGTGACAGGTTTGAGCGATTGCTGACGCTTCCATTTCTACAGCGATGACTGAAGGGAAGTGCTTGCGAATAAAAGCTTGACGCTCTGCGCTTGCAACAAAAGCATCACCAGTACAGATCAAACCACGTACAGCGTGTTTGTCTTCCATTTGTTCAAGGGCTTTTTCTGCCACATCCATTAGCTTTTCATCGGCCATAAAAGCGGCGGGTTGCTGTGCCATTTGACCCATTTCGTAGCCAAATGCGGTAACGTCTGCATCGTGGTGGCGAACTTCAGTTGAAATGACGACATCACCAAGATTCAGGCTAGAGTCAAAGCCACCTGCTGAACCAGTGTTAATCACGACATCAGGCTGATATTCGTCAAGCAGGATAGTTGTACCTATTGCTGCAGCAACTTTACCAATACCTGATTGAAGTAATACAACTTCTACACCATTAAGCTGGCCAGCGTAGAAAGTACAGCCCGCTTTTGATACTTCTTGGCAGTTTTCAATAGCTTGCTTAAGAATAGAGACTTCTTGCTCCATTGCACCGATGACGCCGATTTTCATAAGGAATCCTGTTAATTCAAATAGGTAGGTTTGGATAAGCTAAGTGTAACAGAAAAGGGAAAGATGGGAACGGGCTGCGCCCTATGGAGTTGGCAACGGACTTCGCCTTATGGAACACTTCGTTTCGGGAAAACGGGAAGGGGCTTCGCCCTGCTAGAGTGCTACGCGTTGAGAACCTAGGGTGGACCGCGTCTTTCGAGAGGTAAACTGTCATTCCATAGACTGACGAAGGAAGGAGTAGGGAATCTCATAGTGTATTCGACTCGCTTTTAGAGATCCCCAACCCGCTGGTGCCTCGCTCTCGGGAATGACTCTTATGAAAAGGGATGCACTTATACCTGGCGTCTCCAGTTCTCCTGCTTCCAATAGGACGCAGTCCGTTCCCGTATCCCGCATCCGCCTCCCGCGCGAAGCGCGCAATTACCTATTGCTTAAGCTCTATACATCCCCTATAATCCGCGCTTCGCGTAGCGGCTGAATCAGAGATTGGCTGCTACAAATTTAAACTTACTCTTATCAGGAGAGAATTATGTCTCTGAATGCAGAAACTAAAGCAGCAATCGTTGCAGAATACGCACGCGCTGAAGGCGATACTGGTTCACCAGAAGTTCAAGTAGCTCTACTAACTGCTTCTATCAACCACCTTCAAGGTCACTTTAAAGCACACAAAGGCGATCACCACAGCCGTCGTGGTCTTCTACGTATGGTTTCTAGCCGTCGTAAGCTTCTTGACTACCTGAAAGGCAAAGACCTTTCTCGTTACCAAGACCTAATCAAGCGTCTAGGCCTACGTCGCTAATCAGCGGCTGCATAGAACAGTTTGTCGAAAAAGGGGCTTTTAGCCCCTTTTTTGTTGCCCGTTACTTATTTTGGTTGCTATAGCTTAGCCAAACCGAATTAATCTCGCTATACTACGCCCCGCATACTTCCAATACTGATATCGGTATTGAAAGTGTCAGCAATAAGCTCACTGCATTACAGTCAACCACGTCGACCAAAGGGTCGCGACTATTCAAAATGAATTCAGCTTTTCTCAGTTCATTTTTACTAGTCGCGATTTGTAATGCCTTGAGTATCAACTAATACACTCTGAGTAAGTCATGACTGATGAGCTTAGAAACAAGGAATAACAATGTTCGAAAAACCAGTTGTTAAAACGTTCCAGTACGGTAACCACACAGTTACTCTTGAGACTGGCGTTATCGCACGTCAAGCTACGGCTGCCGTTATGGTTACAATGGACGATACAGCAGTATTCGTTTCAGTTGTCGGTAAGAAAGAAGCAGTAGAAGGTCAAGACTTCTTCCCACTAACAGTTAACTACCAAGAGCGTACTTACGCTGCAGGTAAAATCCCTGGTGGCTTCTTCAAGCGAGAAGGTCGTCCATCTGAAGGCGAAACTCTAACGGCTCGTCTAATCGACCGTCCGATTCGTCCTCTATTCCCAGACGCATTCAAAAACGAAGTTCAGGTTATCGCGACAGTAATGTCAGTAAACCCAGACGTTCAGCCAGACATGGTAACAATGATCGGTACGTCTGCTGCTCTTGCTATCTCTGGTATTCCGTTTAACGGTCCTATTGGTGCAGCTCGTGTTGGTCATATCGATGGTCAACTAGTTCTGAACCCAAGCAACACTGAGCTAGAAACGTCTAAGCTCGATCTAGTTGTTGCCGGTACTGAAGGCGCTGTTCTTATGGTTGAGTCTGAAGCAGACAACCTAACAGAAGAAGAGATGCTTTCTGCAGTTGTATTCGGTCACGATCAACAGCAAGTTGTTATCTCTGCAATCAATGAATTCGCAGCTGAAGTAGCGACTCCAGCTTGGGATTGGGTTGCTCCTGAAGAGAATACAGCACTAAACACTAAGATTGCTGAACTTGCAGAAGCTAAGCTTGTAGAAGCTTACCAAATCACTGAGAAGATGGCTCGTTACGACCGTATTCACGCGATTGCTGCTGAAGTAAACGAAGTGCTACTTGCTGAAGATCCAGAAGCGAACACCAAAGAAATCCACACTATCTTCCACGATCTAGAGAAGACAGTTGTACGCCGTAGCATCATCGCAGGCAACCCACGTATCGATGGTCGTGAAAAAGACATGGTTCGTGCACTAGATGTACGTACTGGTGTTCTTCCACGTACTCACGGTAGTTCACTATTTACTCGTGGTGAAACTCAGGCAGTAGTAACAGCTACACTAGGTACGCAACGCGATGCGCAAATCATCGACGAGCTAACAGGTGAGCGTAAAGATCACTTCCTACTGCACTACAACTTCCCTCCATACTGTGTAGGCGAAACTGGTTTTGTAGGTTCTCCTAAGCGTCGTGAAATCGGCCACGGTAAGCTAGCTAAGCGTGGTATTGCTGCTGTAATGCCATCTGTAGATGAGTTCCCATACACAGTACGTGTAGTATCAGAAATCACTGAATCTAACGGTTCTTCTTCAATGGCTTCTGTATGTGGTACTTCTCTAGCACTTATGGATGCGGGTGTTCCAATTAAAGCTTCTGTTGCGGGCATCGCAATGGGTCTAGTTAAAGAAGGCGACGACTTTGTTGTTCTTTCTGACATCCTTGGTGACGAAGACCACCTAGGTGACATGGACTTTAAAGTAGCAGGTACTAACGACGGTATCACTGCACTTCAGATGGATATCAAGATCGAAGGTATCACTAAAGAAATCATGCAAATTGCACTTAACCAAGCGCAAGGTGCACGTAAGCACATCCTATCTGTAATGGATGAAGCGATTTCTGGTGCTCGTGAAGATATCTCTGAGTTTGCTCCGCGTATTCACACAATGAAGATCAGCGCAGAGAAGATCAAAGACGTTATCGGTAAAGGCGGTGCTGTTATCCGTGCTCTAACTGAAGAGACTGGTACCACTATCGAAATCGAAGACGACGGTACAATCAAGATTGCTGCAACTGAAGGTACAGCTGCGAAAGAAGCAATCCGTCGTATCGAAGAGATCACTGCTGAAGTTGAAGTAGGCCGTATCTATACAGGTAAAGTAGCTCGTCTGGCTGACTTTGGTGCGTTCGTTACAATCTTGCCTGGTAAAGATGGTCTGGTACACATCTCACAAATTGCTGACAAGCGTGTTGAGAAGGTGTCTGATTACCTAGCTGAAGGTCAAGAAGTTCAAGTGAAAGTACTTGAGATTGACCGTCAAGGCCGCGTTCGTCTAAGCATGAAAGAAGCGGTTGAAAAGACTGAAGAAGCGGCTACTGAAGAGAAGCCAGCAACAGACGCATAATGCAAAGCAATTAAACTGGCTGGTTCAGTGAATTAGCCAATTTTGCTAAAAGCATGTTATAAAGGGAGCACTACGCTCCCTTTTTTAATGCGGATGACGCTAAGTAGAAGACTTAGCTACAGGAGTATTTATTTGTGAAATGGTTTCAAACCGCAACGCTTAGCCTTGCTCTATTAGTAACTGCAGGCTGTGTGTCAACATCGAACCAACAAGCTGAATGGGTGCTACCTCCAATGGTCGAGGCACTTCAACCTAGCTTGCAACAAGAGGTTCAGATCGCACGTTTAAGTCAACTACTTGGCCGAACCGATTTACCCAACGAAACGCGCGCTAAAATACTCTATGAAAGAGGGAATTACTACGACAGCGTTGGGTTGAGAAACCTTGCTAGATTAGACTATGAACAGTCGCTTGCAATTTACCCAGCTCAAGCAGATCTGTTCAACTTACTTGGGGTTTACTTTACCGAAAAGAGAAATTTTGATGCCGCCTATGATGCGTTTGATTCTGCTTTAGAACTTGCACCGAATAACAGCTATGCAGCTCGCAACAGAGCCATTGCGCTCTACTATGGTGGTCGTTTTGATCTAGCTTTAGAAGAGATGCAACAGCAGTATGATCAAGACTCAAGCGACCCATTCAGTGCTTTGTGGCTCTATATCATCAAGTCTAAAGTCTCACCTGAAATGGCGAAGCAAGAGCTAGAGCAGAGCTATCAAAACCGCAATGATAAATGGGGTTGGATCATGGTCGCGCTGACTTTAGGTGAGCTGTCTGAAAAACAAGCCTTTAAAGCAATTGTTGAGAGCACACGTGATAAAGTCGTTCTTGCTCAGCACTTAACAGAAGCCTATTTCTACTTAGGCAAGCGCTACCAAGAAGGTGACTCTGAACGAGATATTGCCAAAGCAATCTCTTTTTATCGACTCGCAATCTCATTTAATGTATTTGAGTATGTTGAGCATCGTTACGCGATATTAGAGCTGACAAATATCTATGAAGACCTTCAAGCGCAAGTGATTGCGAGAGCGAAAGCTCAACAAGCCGCTAATCGGCTTGATTAGCAAATCTAACTCAGATTAGAAAAGCGCTGGTATCAGCGCTTTTTTATTGCTTGTTAAAAAAAATGGCGTACTATAGTTAGCTTGGCTAACTAAATGGTTTTGGCGATGAGTTTGGAAACTAGTTTGATAGAGCTTGAGCGCTTTTGCTCTAAGGCTTGGCGTGTCTATGCGAAAGAAGACCCCTTATCGCTGTTGAGCTTTAATGAGTTTGATTACTTACGAGTAGTCCAAGCCTTTCCTGAAGGAGTTCGTATCACGGACTTAGCCGATGAAATGAAAGTGACTAAGCCTTCTGCTTCAAATATGGTCGTGCGGCTCGAGAAAAAAGGACTCGTTAAACGAATCTTGTGCAATGAAGATGCTCGTGCCAAGAAAGTAGTACTAACAGAAAGTGCGATTAAAGCAATGTCGTTAGAAAACGTCGTCTATAAAGAAGTTGCAGAAACGATGAACGCAAAGTTGTCCGAACAAGAAGCGACACAGCTAGTTAGCCTGTTAAACAAAACACTGTCGTAATACATTTAACTATTTAGTTAGCCTTGCTAACTAGAGCAGAGAAACATGCAAACATCTATTTATAAACAGTTTTGGAAATACACTATCCCAACTGTGGCAGCAATGCTGGTCAACGGTTTATATCAAGTGGTAGATGGAATTTTTATCGGTCGATATGTAGGTGCTGATGGGTTGGCTGGGATCAATATTGCGTGGCCTGTGATTGGCTCAATTCTCGGCATTGGTATGCTGGTGGGCGTTGGTACGGGGGCGTTAGTTTCCATTCGTCAAGGCGAGCAAGATACGCAAGGTGCAAAGCAGATATTAGCGACTGGCTTAGTCTTGTTATTGGCTTTAACTCCAATCGTATCAGGGGTCTTATTCTTCTTCGCTGAAGATTTTCTTTATTGGCAGGGGGCAGAAGGGCGCGTATTTGATCTCGGTATTCAGTACCTTCATATCTTGATCGGCGCGTGTGCGTTCACACTAGGTTCGATTGCCATGCCATTTTTGCTTCGTAATGACGATAGCCCAAACCTTGCCACAATCTTGATGGTGATCGGCGCGTTGATTAACATCGTGCTTGATTACCTGTTTATTGCTTGGTTTGAGTGGGAGCTAACGGGAGCTGCATTGGCTACTGCGATTGCACAACTGGTGGTAACAGGATTAGGTTTATTTTACTTCTTCTCAGCAAAAGCCAAGCTGCGTCTGCGTTGGAGAGAGTTGAGATTGAAGTTCGCTGTGATCCCACAGATTTTTGCCATCGGTACGTCAAGCTTCTTTATGTACGCATATGGTTCAATGATGGTTGCACTGCACAATGCTCTGTTCTCACAGTACGGTGATCAGTTGATGATTGGTGCTTATGCGATTCTGGGGTATATCGTCACGGTTTATTACTTAACAGCGGAAGGGATTGCGAATGGTATGCAGCCACTCGTGAGCTATAACCATGGTGCTCGTAATCAAGAGAACATTCGTAAACTGTTGAAAGTGGCAATGTATAGTGCAGTGTCTGTTGGTGTGGTATTCGTCATACTGCTCAACTTGTTCCCGACGCAATTTGTGTCTGTGTTCAACAAAGGCAATACTCAGTTAGTGGAGTATACGGTATTGGGGATTCGCCTACACATGTTTGCTTTGGCGCTGGACGGTTTTTTAGTGGTGGCGGGAGCTTACTACCAAGCGATTAATAAAGGCAGTAAGGCGCTTTTTGTCACTATAGGCAATATGCTCGTTCAACTCCCGTTCTTGTATGTGATGCCAAAGTTCTTCGGTGTGCCGGGGATATGGGTTGCCTACCCGCTTTCGAATATCGCTTTGAGTATCGTTGTCATCATTCTGTTGCTGAAAGATTTACGCCAGTTTAGAGAGTTACAACTACAACAAGCGGTGGCATAAAATGATAAAGGGCTCTATTGAGCCCTTTATTGTTTTCAATCGTAGAGGCGAATTAGACAATTTTGACTTCTAAGCCAGCCAATTGGTGCCAATAGCCATTACATTGTCGGCTTTCTATTTTACCTGGGTTGTTGCCGTATTCGTTCGCTCGGAATTTATCTACTTGTGAGAAGGTATCAATACCGAGTGGACTTAAACGGACAACATCGACCAACCCCTGCATACTTGGTAGGTCGTTGATAAGGTTATAGCAGTAGCCGGACTGAGTCTGGATACCGTTGAGGTTAAATACTTCTTGTCCTTCCTGACTGCTGACTTGAATGCCAGTCGGATACTTAATACAGCAGGTCTCGCAGTCATCCTTAGCTTTATTTTCTGCACGGGCAGTGAAGCAGCGTGCAGAGTATGCTAGGGGTAGATAACCATGGCTGAATACCTCGACTTCAAACTTGCCTTTAATACCAATCTCATCACATTGGTTCAGTACTTTTCCCAACCACTCTCGTGAAAGCTCTACCGGCATACACCAACGAGTCATACCTTGTTTCAAGAACAGGTTCAAGGTGTGCGCATTGTAGGTATTGACTGCTGGGCCCACAACGAAAGGAACTTTGTGCTCAGAGGCAAGTTGAATCGCAGAAACATCGTTGGCTTCAATGGCGAATTCACCATTGTCGATGTACTTCTTCATCACGTTAACTTCACTCGGTGCTTCGAGTAGCGCCATCGTGGAAAGCACTACTTGTTTACCTGCACTGCTGAGTTCTTTAGCGATATCAAACCAGTGCGCTGGTTTCATCTCACGACGTTTTGAGCAGACACTCTCACCAAGATAGATGATATCTGCCGAGCTGGTTTTCGCTTGCTCATAAAACGCATCTACATCTTGTTTTGGCCAGAAGTAAAGCAGTGGACCAAGTGCGTATTTCATGTTGTTTTCCATTGTTATTTCTACAAGTAAAGCTCTACTGCCATTTACGGTGGTAAGCACCAAGTGTAGTTTGTGTACCTTCTGACACGTTTGACAGTGCGGAATCCCAGCTCGGCTCAACTTGATAGTTGTCTGGGTTGGCTAAGTATCGGTCGATAGCAGCACGCCATGTACGAGTAACTTGTTCTACATAGGCAGGGCTACGCTGGCGGCCTTCTATTTTTACTGACGCGACATTGGCTGCGAAAAGATCGGGAAGCATAGAAAGTGTGTTTAAACTGGTAGGTTCTTCGAGTGCGTGATATGCCTTGGTCTGTTGCTGTAAATCGGCAATAAAGCGCCCTTTACATAATGTAGGGTAACCCGCATTTTCACCATCGCTATAACGATCAATCAGGATGTCGTTGAGGCGTGATTCTAGACCCTGGTTGGTTTCTTGCCAGCGAACATATTTGGCAGGTGAGCAAGCACCAACTGTATTTGGCGATTCACCTGTCATATAGGAAGAAAGGTAACAGCGACCTTCAGACATAATGCATAGACTACCAAAAGCAAACACTTCTAGTTCTACATCACTGGTGATATTGCGCGATAGCTGCTTAACCTGATGAATAGAAAGTACACGCGGTAATACCACTCGCTTGACGTTAAAGTTCTGTTTGTAGAAATCAATGGCCGCGACGTTAGTGGCAGAGGCTTGTACGGATAGGTGAAGTTCGAGGTGTGGATATTTCTGTGCTGCGTATTCTAACACTGCGATATCAGCAACAATTAATGCATCAACCCCGTTATCTGCTGCTCGGTCTACGGCTTCAGTCCAACGTTCAAAACCATTAGGATGGGCGAAGGTGTTTAGCGCAACGTGGATTTTTTTGTTGTTAGCGTGGACATATTGAACGGCTTTTTCGAGTTTCTTACCAGTAAAGTTCAAACCTGCAAAGTGGCGGGCGTTAGTATCATCTTTAAAACCGATATATACCGCGTCAGCACCACAATCAATTGCCGTTTTTAAGGCAGGCAAATTGCCTGCTGGGCATAGGAGTTCCATTGCTCGCACCATGACTGTCTATTCTGAATTTGTTGAGCATTTTATGAAGAAATATGAACGGCAAATTTGATATACAGCAGGTTTGAGTGAGTTTCTAAGTTAAATAATCACTTAGAGTTAGTTTTTGTGGCGACGGTTTTGTGCAAACAGTTCTTCCACTTCTTGCCTTGGCTGTGGACGGTAGAAATGAAAGCCTTGAATAGAGTGACAGTTGAGGTTAGACAGAAGAGTCGCTTGTTGCTGAGTTTCAACACCTTCTGCAACTACAGTTAAATCAAGCGACTTACCAAGGTTGATGATGTTTTCTATCACGGTAATTTGTTTTGGCAGTGTATCGATATCAGAGATAAAGGCGCGATCAATTTTAAGCTCGTCGATGGGAAATCGAGCTAAATAAGAGAGTGATGAGTAACCAGTACCAAAGTCATCGATCGATAGCGCAAATCCAAGCTTCTTAATGGCATTGAGCATTTGTAGCGTGTGCTCACTGTCGCTCATGACCGCACTTTCTGTCAGTTCGAAAGTGATGCTACTCGGGTCAAGTTCAGTGGTGCGTAGCAGTTTTTCCATATAGTCGATGAGCTTTGGGTTACCAAATTGTTCAGGAGACAAGTTGATTGCCACACGGCCAGGTAAAATACCTTGGAGTTTCCAACGCTTAACCGTACTAAAAACTTCGCGCATCACAACGCGCCCAAGATGTTCGATTAACCCGGCTCGTTCAGCAACAGGAATAAATGCCCCTGGGCTGATATAGCCTTCTACCGGGTGTTTCCAACGGATCAGTGCTTCAGCTCCGTTAATGCTGAAATCGCGTGCGTTAACTTTCGGCTGATACCAAACCTCTAAACCGTTTTGCTGAAGCGCTTTTTGTAGCTCGATCTCGAGCCATAAACGCATCCGCGCTTCTTTGTTCATCTGATCATTGAATTTAATCAGACGGTTACGACCGCGATCTTTTGCTTCATACATGGCTGTGTCAGCATTTTGTAGTAAGATTCGTGCATCATTACCGTCACCTGGATAAGCGACACTACCGATAGAGCAGGCGAGGCGCTTACTAAAATGGTGTAAATCAAATGGCTGATTAATAAGAGAAATAATCCGTTCGGATAGCATTTCTGCCATACGATTATTCTCTGGTTCAGGTAGGATTATCCCAAATTCGTCACCACCTAAATGGCCCAATACTGCTTGTTGAGGTAACAAGCGTTTTAAGCGTGAAGAAACTTCTTTGATCACTTTGTCGCCAATGTGATGGCCCAGCGAGTCATTGATATTCTTGAAGTTGTCAATATCGAGGTAGAGCATGATTAACGGCGTTTCGTTGTGGATCAACTGCTCTAAACGTTTGGTAAAGCCAAATCGGTTGTACAGGCCTGTTAGCGAATCGAGATGAATATCGTCTTGTTTGCTGGTAGTAAGTGCGGTGGGTGTTGATTCTGCATCTTGAATCAGAATGAGTTGTGAGTCACTGCCAAGAATCATCGCTGCATCAGCCTGTAAGTGAACTTTGCGTTCAAAGCCACAACGAGGACTGGTTAAACAGGTCAGCGGGGTTTCCCCAAGCATATTGGAGAATGATTTAGAAAAAACGGTCTTAGTTTTTTCATCAACAAACAGACGCGATAAGCTTTCGCCCAGCACATCTTGGATAGAATTGAATCCCAATAATCTTAGAGCTGCAGGGTTCGCGGAAAGAATGCAGTCATCCTCGACTAAAAAAATGCCCTCAGGTAAAAGTGACGTGAGCTTGGAAAACTTTCCTTCTGACTCTTCAAGTGAACGAATTAAGATTTGTTTTTCGGAGGTATCAAGCGCGTGGAAGATGACATGCTCTACTTTGCCTTCGGTTTCAATTGGAGACAGGTTGAAGTGTAGGCTTGTCTCTAAATCGAGATCGCCCATAGTCATCTCTGCTTCTATGGACTCACCTTTGAATGCCCGTTGATAATAAGGCTTAAGGTGCTCATAAAACTGCTGACCCATGATTTGACTATCGCACATACCAATCAGTTCAGTTGGAGTTAGCCCTGCGATATCGCAATAGCGGCCATTAACCATGGCATAGTTATGCTGGTTATCCAAAATGGCGAAAAAAAACGGACTGTTGGCCGTGATTTTTGTAAACCAGTGCTGAATTTGTTGCGATAGCATCAAGTTTTTCCGACTCTCCAAAGAGCAAATTATCCACTAGGGAGCGAATGTGAGTGATGTGTTAACTATAACTGTCCTTGCGCAGAGTTTAAAGAGTTAAGGCTTAGCGCAGATTCTTTGATAAATGACAGGAATGCCTAGTCAAACATCCTCTATGATGAGTGATTCTAGCTAACAAAGTAACGGATATCTCGCGTGATTAACAAGATACGCACTCAACTAGTGCAAAATGCAGCATCAATTTTGCGATCTCCAGTCCACTTCTTGCCTCAGGTTGTACAAAAAAAAGCCTTGCTTGAAGGGCTTAAAACTGTGTTTAAAGAAGCACTTGAAGACGGTGACTTCGAATTCCTAGAAGGTAAGTGGTTAAGAGTTGAAGTAAAAGATCTGCAATTGAGTTGGCTAATTAGTTATGAAAACGAACAAATTGTCGTTGCAGACAAAGCAGTACAAGAAGATGTTTTGTTTAGTGGTTGTCTTAACGACTTGGTGCTCATCGCAGGACGCAAAGAAGATCCAGACACCTTATTCTTTCAACGTCGTCTAACGATTGAAGGGGACACTGAGCTGGGACTTGAGGTTAAGAACCTTATGGATAGTGTTGATCTAGAATCTTTGCCAAAGCCTCTGCAAACCTTGTTAAATCAGCTAGCCGATTTTGTGCAAAAAGGCTTACAATCGCCTGCAACACATAAAGAGGTTATAAATGCTTATTCGAACTGAAGCGCCGGCAGATATACTTGCCATTGATCGATTGCTAAAATCGACGTTTGAAACAGAGGCTGAAGCTAATTTAGTCATGAAGCTAAGAGAAAATAGTCGCCGCACCTTGTCATTAGTTGCCTGTAACGATGAAGGTGTAGTGGTTGGCTATGTATTATTTAGCCCGGTTACGCTAGAAGGCAGCGATTTGAATTGGCAAGGTTTAGCACCATTAGCGGTCGAAGAAAAGTATCGTAATCAAGGTTTAGCTGCTGAGATGGTTAAGGAAGGGTTATCTTCTTTACGCGAGTTTGGTTACCCAGCCTGTGTTGTCTTAGGTAACCCTGCTTATTATAGCCGTTTTGGTTTTATCGATAGTGAAAAACGCCAAATGCGTTGTCAATGGGATGTTCCGCAAGGTGCATTTCAAGTCCTGTCATTGGTTGAAGGCGAGTTTGACCATCGCTCTGGCCTAATCGAGTACTGTCCTGAATTTTCAGAGCTTTAATTTGAATTGGGTCAATACAAAGCGCTTAATGTGTGCTTTTGTCCTTTTTTTGACCGTTTAGCTCTCAACATGTACCTTTTTGAAAAAATCTACTTGTCAGCGTAATCGGCTTTCGCTAGTATTGCTCGGCCTTCGATAAGGAGGTCGCTAGCCTTGTTCAAAATTTCTTTCAAAGAGTTTTCGAGCGGCGCTGGCTCAACAATTTGGAACATAGGTGGAAATCATGTTTACAGTTCTACTTGTGATTTACCTGTTGGCAGCGGTTGGTGTAATCGGCCTAGTGCTGATTCAACAAGGTAAAGGCGCAGATATGGGAGCCTCATTCGGTGCAGGCGCATCAAACACAGTGTTTGGCGCAAGCGGCTCAGGTAACTTCCTAACCCGAATGACTGCAATTTTTGCAACAGTATTTTTCATCCTTAGCTTAGTGCTTGGTAATATGTCTACGCATAAAACTGAGTCACAATGGGTAGACCCATCTCAAGGTCAAGTTATCCAGCAAGCTGACGATGCGAGTGAAATTCCAGCCCCTCAAGGCGATGAAATTCCTCAATAAGCTATTTTCTAGCTGAAAAATAGAATTAGCTGCCGAGATGGTGAAATTGGTAGACACGCTAGCATGAGGTGCTAGTGCCTTAGGTGTGAGGGTTCGAGTCCCTCTCTCGGCACCATTGATTTACAAACTTGTAAAACACCTTGGAGAGCGTATAATGCTCGACAAGTCGGACGCGGGGTGGAGCAGCTTGGTAGCTCGTCGGGCTCATAACCCGAAGGTCGTCGGTTCAAATCCGGCCCCCGCAACCAAATCCTCTAAGGATTAGGACAAGTTTGCGCAATAGCAATATTGCGAGTTAAGTGGCATAGATAGCACTTAACATATCAGGGTCCAGCAACAAAAAACCCCGACTTTTCGGGGTTTTTTGTTATCTGAATTTTCTAATTGAGAATTTGGAGCTTTGCTTGGAATTTAAATTGGGCTCTGAGCCCTTTTTTTGTTTCTGGAGTGGTTTAAATGACTGGTTTAGAAAGACAACTTACTGAAATGCTTGAAGCTCCTGTAGCAGCATCAGGTTATGAGTTAGTTGGATTAGAATTTGTTCGCGCAGGTGAACACTCAACGTTACGTATCTTCATTGATCACGAGAACGGTATTAATGTTGAAGATTGTGCTGAAGTTAGCCGCCAGGTTAGCGCGGTAATGGACGTTGAAGATCCAATCACAGTGGCTTACAACCTTGAAGTGTCTTCACCAGGTTTAGAAAGACCACTATTCAAAGCAGCACATTATGAACAATTTGTTGGTCACGAGGTAAGCATCGTTTTGAAGATGGCTGTTGGCAACCGTCGCAAGTGGAAAGGTGTAATCCACTCAGTTGATGGTGAAACTATCTCAGTTACTGTTGAAGGTAACGAGGAAGAGTTTGCCCTAAGCAATATTTCAAAAGCTAACCTGATCCCTAAATTTTAATTAAAGTCTTAGAGGCTATTTAAAATGAGTAAAGAAATTTTAGCGGTAGTAGAAGCGGTATCGAACGAGAAAGCGGTACCTCGTGAGCGTATCTTTGAAGCCCTAGAAATTGCTCTGGCTACTTCTACCAAGAAGAAACACGAAATGGAAATTGATGTTCGTGTTGAAATTGACCGTAAAACGGGTGAGTTCGAAACGTTCCGTCGTTGGTTAATTGTCGAAGACGTTGAGAGCCCAACTAAAGAGATCTCTCTAGAAGCTGCTAAGTTTGAAAACGAAGAGCTTGAGCTAGGTGGCTACGTTGAAGATGACATCGAATCGGTAACGTTTGACCGTATTACGACTCAAACGGCTAAGCAAGTTATCGTACAAAAAGTACGTGAAGCTGAGCGTGCACAAATCGTTGAGCAGTTTATTGATAACGAAGGCGAGTTAGTTACTGGTGTGGTAAAGAAAGTTAACCGCGAAACAGTGGTCCTTGACCTAGGTAACAACGCTGAAGCAGTGATCCTACGTGACGACCAGCTTCCTCGTGAAAACTTCCGTCCAGGTGACCGAGTTCGTGGCCTTCTATACAAAGTGGCTCCAGAAGCACGTGGTTTTCAGCTATTCGTTACGCGCTCTAAGTCAGAAATGCTGGCTGAACTATTCCGTGTAGAAGTTCCTGAAATTGCTGAAGAGATCATCGAGCTTAAAGGCGCGGCACGTGATCCTGGTTCTCGTGCAAAAATTGCTGTTAAAACAAATGACAAACGTATTGACCCTGTTGGTGCGTGTGTTGGTATGCGTGGTGCGCGTGTTCAAGCTGTTTCTGGTGAGCTTGGTGGTGAGCGTATCGATATCGTACTTTGGGACGATAACCCAGCGCAGTTTGTTATCAATGCTATGGCGCCTGCAGATGTTGCTTCTATCATCGTTGATGAAGATACAAACGCGATGGACATCGCGGTTGAAGCAGACAACTTAGCGCAAGCAATTGGCCGTAATGGTCAAAACGTACGTCTTGCATCTCAGCTGACTGGTTGGGAACTAAACGTAATGACAGTTGAAGATCTTCACAAGAAACACGCTGAAGAATCTCAAGCTGCAATTGAAAGCTTCATGAAGCACCTAGATATTGAAGAAGATTTCGCTCAACTACTTGTTGAAGAAGGCTTCTCTACTCTAGAAGAAGTCGCTTACGTACCAGTAAATGAGCTTCTAGAAGTTGACGGCCTAGATGAAGATCTAGTCGAAGAACTACGTAATCGTGCTAAGAATGCACTAACTACTCTCGCTCTTGCGCAAGAAGAGTCTTTCGAAGGTGTTGAGCCTGCCGAAGACCTGCTTGGTCTAGAAGGGCTAGAGCGTGAGATGGCATTTAAACTGGCAGCTAAAGGTGTAGCAACACTAGAAGACCTGGCTGATCAGGGTATCGATGATATCGAAGGTATTGAAGGTCTAACCGAAGAACGTGCGGGTGAGCTAATTATGGCAGCTCGTAACATTTGTTGGTTCGGCGACGACGAATAATTTCAGCAAGGAGAAAGCGGATGACACAAATTACTGTTAAGGCACTGAGTGAAGAAATTGGTACTCCAGTGGACCGCTTAATTGAACAACTTGCTGACGCTGGCATGAATAAAGCGGGTAGTGATCAAGTTACTGATGAAGAAAAGCAGAAACTTTTGACTCACCTTAAGAAAGAGCACGGCGACACATCTGGTGACGCGGAGCCTACTCGCTTAACGCTACAGCGTAAAACTCGCAGCACACTAAGCGTTAACGCTGGTGGTGGCAAGAGTAAGGATGTTCAAGTAGAGGTGCGTAAAAAGCGCACTTATGTGAAGCGCAGCATTATCGAAGACGACGCGAAACGTGAGGCTGAGGAAGCAGCAAAGCGTGAAGCGGAAGAGCTTGCGAAGCGTGAGGCTGAAGAGCAAGCAAAACGTGAAGCTGCAGAGAAAGCAAAACGCGAGGCCGAAGAGAAAGCGAAGCGAGAAGCGGATGCAAAACGCGACACTGAAGATAAGGCTAAACGCGCCCAAGCTGATAAGGCTAAGAAAGACATGAATGCAAAAAATGCAGAAGTGAATACTCAAGCGAAAAAAGAAGCTGACGAGCTGAAGCGTCGTCAGGAAGAAGAAGCCCAACGTAAAGCGGAACAAGAAGCTGCGAAGCTTGTTGAAGAAGCTCGTAAGCTAGCTGAAGAAAACGAAGCTCGTTGGACTGAAGAAGAGAAGAAGAAGAAAGAGTTAGAGAATTCTGACTACCATGTAACGACTTCTACTTACGCTCGTGAAGCTGAAGATGCAGCTGACCGTAAAGAAGAAGGTGGCCGTCGTAAGAAGAAGAAGAAAACTTCTGGCAACGATGACCAAAACCGTGGTGGCCGTAACCAACGTGGTGGCCGTGGTCGCAACAAAGGTAAACTAGCTAAACCTACTTCAATGCAACAAGGTTTTGATAAAACTGCAACTGTAGCGAAAGCAGATGTTGCTATCGGCGAAACTATCGTTGTCTCAGAGCTTGCTAACAAGATGTCTGTTAAGGGCACAGAAGTTATCAAAGTAATGATGAAGATGGGCGCAATGGCGACTATCAACCAAGTGATCGACCAAGAAACAGCGGCGCTTGTTGCTGAAGAAATGGGTCACAAAGTTATCCTACGTAAAGAAAACGAGCTAGAAGAAGCGGTACTATCAGATCGTGATAACAGCTTGGAATCAGTGCCTCGTGCACCAGTAGTAACTATCATGGGTCACGTAGACCATGGTAAAACTTCTACACTTGACTACATCCGTAAAGCACACGTTGCTTCAGGTGAAGCAGGCGGTATCACGCAGCACATTGGTGCGTACCACGTAGAAACTGATAACGGTATGATCACTTTCCTTGATACTCCTGGACACGCGGCATTTACAGCAATGCGTGCTCGTGGTGCTCAAGCAACAGATATCGTTGTTCTAGTAGTAGCAGCAGACGATGGCGTAATGCCACAGACAATCGAAGCAATCCAGCACGCGAAAGCGGCAGGTGTTCCTCTGATTGTTGCTGTCAACAAGATTGATAAAGAAGACGCAAACCCAGATAACGTTAAGAACGAGCTAGCTCAATACGACGTTATTCCTGAGGAGTGGGGCGGTGAGAACATGTTCGTTCACATCTCTGCGAAACAGGGTACAAACATCGAAGGTCTTCTAGAGACTATCCTTCTACAATCTGAAGTTCTAGAACTGACTGCAGTTGAAGAAGGCATGGCGTCGGGTGTTGTTGTTGAATCTCGTCTAGATAAAGGTCGCGGTCCAGTAGCAACAGTACTTGTTCAATCAGGTACGCTAAACAAAGGTGATATCTTACTTTGTGGTCAAGAATACGGCCGCGTTCGTGCAATGCGCGATGAAAACGGTAAAGAAATCACTTCAGCAGGTCCTTCTATCCCTGTAGAAATCATCGGTCTATCTGGTGTGCCATCTTCAGGTGACGAAGCAACTGTAGTTCGTGATGAGCGTAAAGCGCGTGAAGTTGCAAACTACCGTCAAGGTAAATTCCGTGACGTGAAACTTGCTCGTCAGCAGAAATCTAAACTAGAGAACATGTTCTCTAACATGACTGCTGGTGAAGTTGCTGAACTTAACGTTGTTCTTAAAGCTGACGTTCAAGGTTCTGTTGAAGCAATCGCAGACTCGCTACTGAAACTTTCTACTGACGAAGTGAAAGTGAATATCGTAGGTTCTGGTGTTGGTGGTATTACTGAAACTGACGCAGTTCTTGCTGAAGCTTCAAACGCTATCATCCTTGGCTTCAACGTTCGTGCAGATGCTTCAGCGCGTCGTGCAATCGAATCAGCTAACGTTGACCTACGTTACTACTCAATCATTTACCAATTGATTGATGAAGTGAAACAAGCAATGGGCGGCATGCTAGCTCCAGAATTCAAGCAAGAGATCATTGGTCTTGCTGAAGTGCGTGACGTATTTAAGTCACCTAAACTGGGCGCAATCGCTGGTTGTATGGTTACAGAAGGTATCATCAAACGTAGCAACCCTATCCGCGTACTACGTGAGAACGTTGTTATCTATGAAGGTGAACTAGAGTCACTTCGTCGCTTTAAAGATGACGTTCAAGAAGTTAAGAACGGCTACGAGTGTGGTATCGGCGTTAAGAACTACAATGATGTTCGCGTTGGTGACCAGATCGAAGTATTCGAAATCGTAGAAGTTAAACGTACTCTTGACTAATTGACTAACATTGCTGGCTTACTCATTGATGAATAAGCAGTAATTGGTTGTTGAATACGCCATGGGGGGCTGGAATTTATCCATCCCCCCATTCTTTCTAATAAGAGAAAAGATATGTCAAAAGAATTTAGCCGCACGCAGCGTGTTTCACAGCAGCTGCAAAAAGAACTTGCGATGATCCTTCAACGTGAAGTTCGTGATTCTCGCCTAGGTATGGTGACCATTTCTGATGTAGAAGTGTCACGTGATCTAGCGTATGCAAAAGTATTCGTTACTTTCCTATGTGTTGGTGAGCAAACACCAGAATCTTGCCTAGAAGCATTACGTGAGCACGAAGTGCACATTCGCATGATGCTAGGTAAGCGTATTCGTCTACGTCTAACGCCAGAAGTTCGCTTCTACTACGACAATACTCTTGTTGAGGGTATGCGTATGTCGAACCTTGTGTCTGAGGTGGTAAGCGAAGACAAGCGCAAGCAACAAGACTCAGGTCGCGAAGAAGACCAGGCAGGTGAAGAGTAATGGCTCGTCGTCGTAAAGGTCGTCCAATTAATGGCGTTATCCTTCTGGATAAACCAACAGGCATTTCATCTAATGATGCACTGCAAAAAGTAAAGCGTGTTTACTTTGCAGAAAAAGCAGGTCATACCGGTGCTCTGGATCCCCTAGCGACAGGTATGCTGCCAATTTGCCTTGGTGAAGCAACCAAGTTTTCTCAATTTTTGCTCGATTCAGATAAGCGTTACCGAGTGATAGCTAAACTAGGTGAGCGCACTGATACATCAGATTCTGACGGTGAGGTTGTCGAAACTCGTCCAGTCGATGTGTCTCTAGACAAGCTAGAAGCATCTATCGATAAGTTCCGTGGTGAGTCTGACCAAGTACCTTCAATGTTTTCTGCGTTGAAGTATCAAGGTAGGCCTCTGTATGAGTATGCGCGTAAAGGCATTGAAGTGCCGCGTGAATCACGCAAGATTACCGTGTATGAAATTGTCCTGCATCGCTTTGAAGGTGATGAAGTGGAGATGGAAGTACACTGTTCTAAAGGCACCTATATCCGCACTATCGTCGATGATCTGGGTGAAATGCTAGGTTGTGGCGCTCATGTGACTATGCTTCGTCGTACTGGGGTTGCAAAATACCCGTATGGGAAGATGGTGACACTTGAGCAGTTAAATGAGCTACTTGAGCAAGCACATCGTGATGAAGTCGCTCCTAAAGAGTTGCTCGATCCGTTGCTATTGCCAATGGATACCGCAGTTGAAGATTTGCCAGAGGTGAATTTGAGTGCTGAGTTAACCAACCTAGTACAACACGGTATGCCGGTACAAGTATTAGGTGCACCAGAAGGGACGCCACTGCGTATGACTTCTGGTGAAGAGAAACTCTTTATTGGTGTTGCAGAAGTCAATGACGACGGTAAGGTCGCGCCTAAGCGCCTCGTTGTTTTCCGTGATGAAGCCGAGCAGTAATTAGCTTTCCCGCTAATATAAAAACCGAAGCCTAATGCTTCGGTTTTTTGTATCTGGCCGCTAGGCGTTTACTTGATAAGGCCGCTTTCTTTTAGTCGCTCGCGCAGTTCATCGGCTCGTTTCCGGTTAACACCAAAATCCGAATAGCCAACACGTGACTCAGAGCGCACCACTAGTTTATCGCCTTCAATTTTTAGCTCTAAGTCGTCAACAAAGCGCATGATCTTCGAGGTGCACTCGATACGCAAATACCCTCCTTCTTTGACCGCAGTTTTCGCCCCTGCTAGCTTGAGAGCTGCTTGTTCAATACTGTCGATATTAGCATCTGCTGTTAGGGGGAAGGGGGCGAGCTGATATTTCTCACGGTTATCTTGGGTCGAGACACAGTTGGGTTTATCTCCACATGGTGAAGCAGAACGATCCGTCATGGTTTGAACTCCTTGGCTACAAGCGGTTAAACCCAACACTGTAATGGAAAGGAGAGCTGCTTTCTTCATGTTGAATTCCTGTTTGTTATTTTGTCTTAATTATATGTACCGCAAGAAAAAAGGATCCAATCATAGGATCCTTTTGTGATGTTGATAGAGGCAAAAATTGGATCAGACTTCTAGATAATCGAGAATGCCTTCTGCTGCTTTACGCCCTTCATCAATCGCAGTAACAACAAGATCAGATCCGCGAACGGCATCTCCTCCGGCAAAGATCTTTTTGTTGCTCGTCTGGAACATAAACTCTTGATCAGATGGTGCTTTGATACGTCCCCATTGATCGAGTTCTACGCCATATGGTTCAAGCCAACTCATCTGGTGGGGTTGGAATCCAAATGCCATGATAACGGCATCGGCTTCCAATACATGTTCACTGCCTTCTACAGGTTCTGGGCGACGGCGCCCCGCTTCATCTGGTTCACCCAATGCCGTTTTGACCACTTTGACACCGCTGACTTTGCCTGAGCTGTCGACATCAAGTCCTAGTGGCTGAAGGTTAAACATAAAGTTAACCCCTTCTTCTTTGGCATTTTTTACCTCACGACGAGAGCCCGGCATGTTGGCTTCATCGCGGCGGTAAGCACAAATGACGTTATCGGCACCTTGACGAATTGATGTACGTACACAGTCCATGGCGGTATCACCACCACCAAGGACGACCACTTTTTGCCCTGCCATATCAATAAATGGTTGGTCATCTTCTAAGCTCATTACCTTATAGGTATTTGATACTAAGAAAGGTAGAGCGTCATAGACACCAGGAGCATCCTCGTTGTCTAGACCCGCACGCATATTCTTGTAGGTGCCGACGCCAAGGAAAACAGCGTCATACTCATCGACAAGCTCCTGCATTTGGATGTCTTTCCCCACCTCAATGTTGAGTTTGAACTCGACGCCCATTTCGCTAAAGACTCGACGACGATTCTCCATGACCCCTTTTTCCAACTTAAACGATGGAATACCGAAAGTGAGTAGGCCACCAATTTCAGGGTAGCGATCGAAAACAACGGGCTTGACGCCGTTACGAACTAAGATATCTGCCGCTGCAAGGCCCGCTGGTCCTGCGCCGATAATGGCAACCTTCTTATCTGTCCACTCGACTTTGGACATGTCTGGTTTCCAGCCTATCTCAAACGCTTTATCGGTAATGTACTTTTCAATATTACCAATCGTTACCGCACCAAAGTCGTCATTTAGGGTACAAGAGCCTTCACACAGCCTATCTTGAGGACATACTCGACCACATACTTCAGGCAAGCTGTTAGTTTGGTGAGAGAGCTCAACCGCTTCTAATATGCGTCCTTCATTGGCGAGCTTTAGCCATTGCGGGATATAGTTGTGAACCGGACATTTCCATTCACAGTAAGGGTTACCACAGTCTAAGCAGCGATCTGCTTGCGCAGTGGCTTGCTGCTTAGTAAAGGGTTCATAAATTTCGACGAACTCAATCTTACGAGTTTTAATCGGCTTTTTCGCAGGATCTACGCGTTGTACGTCGATAAATTGGTATACGTTCTGACTCATGATTCAAACATCCTCCATGAATTATTGGACTTGAACGCGCAGTTCTGCGGCACTGCGGCTTTGATGGCCTAGCAGGGTGTTTAAGTCTGCTGCTTGAGGTTTCACTAAGTAGAACTTTGGAATCCATTCATCAAAGTTCGCTAAGATGTTTTCTGCGTGAGCAGATCCTGTCTCTTCTAAGTGTTCTGCAATTAAGCCACGTAAATGTTCCTGATGAATATAGAGCTCAGAAAGGGCAACTGCCTCTACCGATTCTTGGTTCACGCGACCTTGGAAGTCGTCGTTTTCATCCAAGACGTAAGCGAAGCCGCCTGTCATACCAGCACCAAAGTTCACGCCAGTCGCACCAAGAATGGCAACAATACCGCCTGTCATGTATTCGCAAGCATTATCGCCAGCGCCTTCAATCACAGAGATGGTGCCAGAATTACGCACCCCAAAGCGTTCGCCTGCAGTACCTGCCGCAAATAGCTTGCCGCCTGTTGCGCCATACAAACAGGTGTTGCCTATGATGGTCGCCTCATTACATCTAAAGGCGGTACCTTGGTGCGGCTTGATAACAATCTTACCGCCAGCCATGCCTTTACCGACATAGTCATTGGCATCACCCGTCAGGTAGAGTTCAACACCGCCCGCATTCCAGACTCCAAATGACTGACCCGCGGTACCATCCAGATGAAGTTTAATCGGCGTTGCAGCCATACCTTGGTTACCGTAGCGTTTGGCTATTTCACCTGAAAGACGAGCGCCAATTGAACGGTCAGTGTTAATGACGTTATAGAAGAGGTCAGCACCTTGCTTAGCCTCTACAGCCGCTAAGGTATCTTCAACGATCTTTTGATTGAGTTCTGCCTTGTCAAATGGAGCGTTTGGCTCGGTCCAATAAAGCGGATGGTTTTGTGGTGACACTGGTGCTTCAAGAATACTAGATAGATCGAGCTTGCTTTGTTTGGCTGTCATACCTTCTACTGCTTCCAGTAGATCGGTACGACCAATGAGATCTGTTAGCTTTTCAACACCAAGTTCAGCTAACAGCTCGCGCACTTCATCAGCAAGACCGACAAAGTAGTTCATTACCATCTCAGGTAGGCCTTTGAAGTATTCTTTACGTAAGGTGTCATCTTGCGTAGCAACACCTGTCGCACAGTTGTTTAGGTGACAAATACGTAGGAACTTACAACCCATCGCGACCATTGGGGCGGTACCAAAACCGAAGCTTTCTGCACCAAGAATTGCCGCTTTGACCACATCTAAGCCAGTTTTCAAGCCACCATCAACTTGGAGGCGAATCTTGTGGCGAAGACCATTGGCAACTAGAGCCTGCTGAGTTTCGGCAAGGCCGAGTTCCCAAGGGCTACCTGCATATTTTACTGAGGTGAGTGGGCTTGCTGCCGTACCGCCGTCATAACCAGAAATGGTAATCAGATCGGCGTAAGCCTTGGCAACCCCTGTTGCGATAGTGCCGACACCAGGTTCAGAAACCAACTTCACCGATACCAGAGCATTCGGATTGACCTGTTTAAGGTCGAAGATAAGCTGAGCCAAATCCTCAATCGAATAGATATCGTGATGAGGAGGAGGGGAGATAAGGGTTACCCCTTGCACTGAATAGCGCAGTTTAGCGATTTCAGCCGTGACCTTATGCCCCGGTAACTGACCGCCTTCACCAGGCTTCGCCCCTTGTGCAACCTTGATTTGCAAGACATCAGCATTAGTTAAGTAGTGAGGTGTTACACCAAAACGTCCTGAGGCAATCTGCTTGATACGAGAGTTACGTTCAGTACCAAAACGGCGTGGATCTTCACCACCTTCACCGGAGTTTGAGTAGCCACCCAGTCGGTTCATAGCGGCTGCCAGAGCTTCATGAGCTTCAGGGCTTAAAGCACCAATAGACATCGCTGCTGAATCAAATCGTTTGAACAGTTCAGTGCTTGGTTCGATTTGTTCCAGTGTTAACGGTGAGTCTGATTTCTTCAGTTGCATTAAGTCACGCAGCATAGCCACAGGGCGATCATTGACCTGTTTGGCAAAACTCTTATAGTCGGAAGAGTCGCCGGACTTAACTGCGGTTTGTAAGGTTCCTACAACATCTGGGTTGTAGGCGTGGTATTCACCACCGTGGACATATTTGAGCAGCCCACCATGTTCGATAGGTTTGCGTTTCGCCCAAGCTTTGCGAGAAAGGTTGTAAAGGTCTTGCTCAAAGTCTTCAAAGTTTGCACCTTGAATTCGGGTTGTAACACCATTAAAGCATAGCTCGACAACTTCCTGACTTAGGCCGACAGCTTCAAACAACTGAGAACAACGGTATGAAGCGACCGTTGAAATGCCCATCTTAGACATAATCTTGTACAGGCCTTTGTTGATGCCGTACTGGTAGTTTTGCATCACTTCGCGATAGCTCTTATCGATCGCTCCATCATCAATCACTTTGCCTAAGGCTTCATAGGCGAGATACGGGTAAACCGCGGTTGCGCCAAAGCCAAGTAGAACCGCAAATTGATGCGGATCGCGCACCGTTCCTGTTTCAGCAATGATGTTAGCGTCACAGCGCAAGTTAGCTTCTATTAGGCGGCTTTGCACTGCGCCTACTGCCATCGCGGCTGGGATAGGCAACATGCCTTTGCGTAATGCTCGGTCGGAAAGAACCACGAGCACAGAGCCATCTTTTACTGCCTGCTCAGCTTGTTCACAAAGATCTAAGATTGCCTTTTCGAGATCTTTCTCTTGAGGATCGTAGTTAATATCCAGTACTGAGTTGCCATAGTGTTGATCGTTTAGCTCGAGCAACTGCTTCATATCTGAGTAAAGCAGAACAGGCGAATCAAAGGTGACTCGATGGGCGTGACCATCGGTTTCACAGAAGACATTCATCTCCTGACCAATACTGGTTGCAAGCGACATAACGTGTTTTTCACGCAATGGATCGATCGGTGGGTTGGTTACTTGCGCGAATTTCTGACGGAAATAGTCAGTGACAAGGCGTTCTTTTGAAGAGAGCACTGCCATTGGCGTGTCATCACCCATTGAGCCAACGGCTTCTTGACCCATATCACCCAGAACACGAAGGACCTGATCGACTTCCTCGTTGCTCATCGCAAACTGTTTTTGGTAGGTCTTAAGTTGGTCATCGTCAAAGCTACGTTCACCTACTTGATCTTCGGCTAACTGCGAGAATGGTGTAAGTTTATGAACATTGCTATCCATCCACTCTTTATATGGATGGCGACCTTTAAGATCATTATCAATTTCGCTTGATTGCCATAGCTTGCCTTGGCGAGTATCCACCACGAGCAGTTCACCGGGGCCTACGCGGCCTTTTTCTGCGACTTCATCCGGTGCGTAATCCCAAATACCGACTTCTGATGCAAGAGTGATCAGCTTGTCTTTAGTGATCACATAACGAGCAGGGCGTAGGCCATTTCTATCTAAGTTACATGCCGCATATCGACCATCGGAAAGCACGATACCAGCCGGGCCGTCCCACGGTTCCATATGTTTCGAGTTGAAGTCGTAGAAGGCGCGTAGATCTGGGTCCATATCCGGGTGGTTTTGCCACGCAGGTGGAACAAGCATTCGCATAGCGCGGAAGATATCCATACCACCCGCTAAGAACAGATCGAGCATGTTATCTAAGCTTGATGAATCTGATCCCGTTTCATTGACGAAAGGTGCGGCCGTTTGCAGGTCGGGTAGGAGCGGCGAAGCAAATTTATAAGCACGTGCTCGCGCCCACTGCCTATTGCCTTGAATCGTATTGATTTCACCATTATGGGCGAGATACCTGAATGGCTGAGCCAGAGGCCAACGCGGTTGAGTGTTAGTCGAAAAACGCTGGTGGAACAGGCAGATAGCTGATTCCATGCGTAGATCGGCGAGGTCTAAGTAGAACCTAGGTAAGTCTGCGGGCATACACAGACCTTTGTACACCATGACTTGAGTCGACAAGCTACAAATATAAAACTCGTTATCGTCAACGATCTGTTTTTCAATTCGGCGGCGAGCGATATACAGGCGTCGTTCAATGTCGCGCTCACGCCACCCGGCAGGTGCTGAGATAAAAACTTGCTGAATATTGGGCAGTGAATCAGCCGCAATTGGGCCTAACACTGCCGAGTTGGTCGGCACTTCTCGCCAACCTGAGACGGTCAATGTCTCTTTTGCAAGCTCTTGATTAATAATGTCTTTAGCTTGTTGAGCTTTAAGAGGGTCTTGATTGAAAAAAATCATACCTACAGCATATTGTTTGCCGAGGTTGAAACCATTTTCTTCAGCGATAAGACGAAGATATGAGTCGGGCTTTTGTAATAAAAGACCACAGCCATCACCCGTTTTTCCGTCAGCGGCGATACCACCACGGTGGGTCATGCGGTCAAGTGCTGAAATTGCGGTGCGTACCAGTTTATGGCTTGGCTCACCTTCCATATGTGCAATCAAGCCAAATCCACAGTTGTCTTTTTCAAGACGAGGATCATATAAAGCCATTGCAATTCTCCCTTTGCTTCTCTGTCATCCCGACAGAACTACCAACATCAAAAGGGTTGGTATGTATGACTAACTATGCGTTCTAATTGTTATATATCGGATAGATATGCAGTAAATATTCTTAAAATATTTAACAAAATTGGACGAATTCATTTTCATCGACTTCACAACGTATAGGTTATTGCAAAAAAGGTCAAGTTCTTGGTGGAATATCACGCCAATATGCGATTTACCACTGAATGCGCTGTAATAACCTATATAATTCAGAAGTTTAAGGTTTTTATTGTTACAATTTTGCAACAAAGGGTGTTTTGGGAAAATAAAAAAGACCAGCACAATGTACTGGTCAATTGGAAAAGTTTGGAAGGAATGATTGTTTATGCTTAACCACCTAGAATCTACTAAATGAGTTTCTTAGGTGGCTAATTATTATGCTGAGAGCATCAGTGAGTCTGCTTTTGCTTCAAGATTGGAGTTACCCATTAGGTAATCATCAATAGCAATCGCACACTCGCGACCTTCGTTGATACAACGGACGACAAGTGATTGACCTGTACGCATATCACCAGCTGCAAAGACACCTTTCTGATTGGTTGAAAAGCCTTCAGTTGCTACGTTACCGCGCTCATCAAGTTTGATATCAAGTTGAGCAAGTACACCTGTTGGTTCTGGGTGTAAGAAACCCATGGCTAGGAAGGCCATATCACATGGGATAACACGTTCAGAGTTCGCAACTTCTTCAAAAGTAGGGCGCTCACCAGGTACTGCATCTTTCCATACGATATCAGCAATGCGTAGACCTGTTACTTGACCTTGCTCGTTACCGATGAACTCTTTAGTCAAAATATTCCAATGACGATCACAACCTTCTTCGTGAGAAGTGGTTGTCTTCATGATCATTGGGTATTGAGGCCAAGGCATGTTTGCTGGGCGCTTCTCTGGTGGGATCGGCATGATCTCAACCTGAGTAACACTTGCTGCTTTATGACGGTTAGACGTACCAACACAGTCAGAACCAGTATCACCACCACCGATAACCACAACGTGCTTGTCTTTGGCGTGAATTTCTTCACCTTTAAGATCCATGTCGTTTGCGCGGCGGTTGTTTTGACCTAGGAATTCCATTGCGAAGTGAACGCCTTTCAGTTCACGACCTGGAACAGGAAGGTCACGTGGAACCGTTGAGCCACCGGTTAGTAGTACCACATCGAACTCTTGACGAAGCTGTTGCGCATTAACGTCAACACCGATGTGTTGGTTTACTTTGAACTCAACGCCCGCATCAGCCATTAGGTTGATCTTACGATCAATCACATCCATGCCCAATTTAAAGTCTGGAATGCCGAAGCGCAGGAGACCACCGACTTTTTCGTCACGCTCAAATACTGTCACTGAGTGACCAGCACTGTTTAGCTGTTCAGCCGCAGCAAGCCCCGCAGGACCTGAGCCGATAATCGCGATGGTTTTACCTGTACGAGAACGAGGTGTTTTCGGTTTTGCGTACCCTTTACGGTATGCAGTTTCTACAATCGTTTTCTCGATGTTACAGATAGTGATAGGGTCTTGGTTGATACCGAGAACACATGCACTCTCACAAGGAGAAGGACATACACGACCAGTAAATTCAGGGAAGTTGTTGGTTGAGCTTAGAATGTTCCAAGCTTCTTCCCAGCTGTCACGGTAAACCGCGTCGTTAAATTCTGGGATGATGTTGCCAATCGGACAACCGCTGTGACAGAAAGGAACACCACAGTCCATACAACGAGAAGCCTGAGTATTGATCTTGTCACCAAACTCTTCGTTCAGAACGAATTCTTTGTTGTCTTCAATACGAACCGAAGGGTCGAGCTTGTTTGGAAGCTCACGACCATGTTCTAAAAATCCAGTAGGCTTACCCATTATACTGCCTCCACTTGTTCCGTTTGTGCTTGCTCTGCTTCAGCCTTACGCTTCTGAAGTACCGCTTTGTAATCACGCGGCATTACCTTAACCATGGTTTCTAGGCTTGCTTCAAAGTTGTCTAGGAAAGACTGAGCAACTTCACTTCCTGTGAATTGAACTTGCTTAGTTAGCATATCTTTCAGTAGTTCGCGATCTTCTGCTTCGATTGGATCTAGGTCTACCAATTCAGGGTTTAGCTTGGTTTCGAAGTCGCCTGACTTATCCCAAACGTAAGCCACACCGCCACTCATACCAGCTGCAAAGTTGCGACCTGTTGAGCCAAGGATTACTGCGACACCACCTGTCATGTATTCACAACCGTGGTCACCAACACCCTCAACAACAACTTTCGCGCCTGAGTTACGTACACAGAAACGCTCACCAGCCATACCGCGGATGTATGATTCACCCGACGTTGCACCGTAGAAACATACGTTACCAACAACGATGTTATCTTCAGCGACGATTGAAGATTTTGCGTCTGGGTAAAGCACTAACGTACCGCCAGATAAACCTTTACCCCAGTAATCGTTCGCATCGCCTTCTACCTCGAACTTCACGCCCTTAGCCAGGAAGGCACCGAATGACTGACCCGCAGAACCTGTAAACTTGACGTTCATTGGCTGTGGTAGACCTGTATCTTTGTAAACCTTAGAGATTTCGTTCGATAGCATGGTACCTGCAGAGCGATCCGTGTTGATGATAGGGAATTCAGCATTCACTGCTTCGCCTTTTTCAAGTGCAGGGATAGCAGCTTGAATCAACTTGCGGTCTAGAACTTGTTCTAGGTTGTGGTTTTGCTCTGTTTGGTTGTAGATGCCATCGCCTTCACGTGCTTGCTCGATATGAAGCACAGGTGATAGGTCTAGGTTCTTGTATTTCCAGTGTTTGATGTCTTCACGAACTTTGAGTTTGTGCGACTGACCAACCATCTCATCGATAGTGCGGTAGCCAAGTTCAGCCATCACTTCACGTAGACCTTCAGCCATGTAGTGGAAGAATGTCACTACGTCTTCTACGCGGCCATCAAAGCGCTCACGTAGAGTCTTATTCTGAGTTGCGATACCAACAGGACAGGTGTTCTTGTGACACTTACGCATCATGATACAACCTTCAACAACCAATGCTGCTGTTGCCACGCCCCATTCCTCAGCACCTAGCAGCGTTGCTACTGCAAGGTCGCGAGGTGTTTTCATCTGACCATCAGACTGAACCACGATACGGTTACGTAGACCGTTCTTGATTAGAGTTTGGTGCGTTTCTGCTAGACCAAGCTCCCAAGGTAGACCTGTGTGACGGATAGACGACATCGGTGATGCCCCTGTACCGCCATCGAAGCCGGCGATCAAGACAACGTCTGCTTTGGCTTTCGCTACACCTGACGCGATAGTACCTACGCCAGCTTCCGAAACGAGCTTAACGTTGACACGACCAGCGCGGTTAGCGTTCTTCAAGTCGTAAATTAGCTGGGCCAAATCTTCGATTGAGTAGATATCATGGTGCGGCGGTGGTGAGATTAGACCGACACCAGGAGTCGAGTGACGTGTTGCACCGATCCAGTCATCAACTTTATCACCTGGTAGCTGACCCCCTTCACCTGGTTTCGCACCTTGAGCCATCTTGATCTGTAGCTCATCTGCGTTAGTGAGGTAGTAAGAAGTCACACCGAAGCGGCCTGAAGCAACCTGTTTGATTGCTGAGCGTTCCCAATCCCCGTTCTCTTTGCGCTCGAAGCGAGTTGGGTCTTCACCACCTTCACCAGAGTTCGATTTCGCGCCAATGCGGTTCATCGCAACTGCCAGCGTTGAGTGTGCTTCGTACGAGATAGAACCGAATGACATCGCACCTGTTGCGAAACGCTTAAGGATGTTTTCGATTGGCTCGACTTCTGCTAGCGGGATTGAACCAGCTGGGTTTTTAACAAAATCTAGCTGGCTACGCAGTGTTGCTGCGTTATCGCCTTGATCATCAACTGCTTTCGCGTATTCCTTGAACTGGGCATAATCTTTGTTGCGAGTCGATTCTTGCAGTAGTGAAATTGTCTCAGGGTTAAACAGGTGTTTTTCACCACGCTGTTTCCACTGGTAAACACCACCGACATCAAGAACTTGTACTGGAATTTCACGTGTAGGGTAACCAATGCGATGACGCACTAGTACTTCTTTCGCGATATCGTCAATCGTTAGACCTTGGATGCGTGAAACCGTACCTGTGAAGTACTTATCGACAACGGACTTGCTGATACCTAGCGCTTCGAAGATCTGTGCTCCGTGGTAAGACTGTAGCGTCGAGATCCCCATCTTAGAGAAGATCTTCAGTAGACCGCCGTTGATAGACTTACGGTAGTTCTCAAATAGATCACGAATATTTGTTTCAGGATCAAGCTTCTTAGTGCGCTGCAGTTCAACCATAGTTTCGATAACTAGGTATGGGTTAACAGCGTTAGCACCATAACCGACAAGCGTTGCGAAGTGGTGCGTTTCACGTGCATCACCTGTTTCAACCACGATATCACACTTGGCACGTAGACCTTTACGGATCAGGTGGTGGTGAACAGCACCAACGGCCAGCATAGCTGGAATCGCGGCGTGGTTAGAGTTAACGGCACGGTCAGTTAAAAGGATGATTGAGTAACCATCGATGACTGCATCTTCAGCATACTGACAGATACGCTTAAGCGCGCGCTCTAGTTTACCTTCGTCTTCGCTTGCTTGGAAAACAATGTCTAGCGTCTTGGCTTGAAGGTGTTCGTTATCAATCGCACGCAGTTTCTCAAGCTCAGAGTTAGATAGAACTGGAGACTCAAGCTCTACTTTTTGACAGTGCTGTGGTGACTCAGCAAGCAGGTTCTGATCTTTACCTAGGTAAGTGTTCAGAGACATAACCATGCGCTCACGAATCGGATCGATAGGTGGGTTGGTTACCTGAGCAAATAGCTGTTTAAAGTAGTTCGAAAGATGTTGCGATTGGTGCGAAAGAATCGCTAGCGGCCAGTCAGCACCCATTGCTGAAAGTGGCTCTTTGCCATCCTTCGCCATAGGTACGATGATTTCGTTAACTTCTTCTGAACTTACGCCAAATGCTTGCTGCTTGTGCAGTAGCTTCTCTGGTGATGGTTGGTTGAATTCGTTACTTGCATCAGGCAGCTTCTTCAAACTCAGTAGGTTTTCTTCAACCCACTTTTCGTATGGCTGCGCTGATGCAATGCCATCTTTCACTTCTTCATCAGAAATGATGCGGCCTTGTTCTAGGTCAGCAACGAAGATTCGACCTGGTTGTAGACGACCGCGGAACTCAACGTTCTCAGGCTCAATCTCAACAACACCAGACTCAGAAGCCATCACTAGGAAGTCATCTTTGGTCACTGTGTAGCGAGAAGGGCGTAGACCGTTACGGTCAAGCGTCGCACCTACTTGAACACCGTCAGTGAAACACACCGATGCAGGGCCATCCCATGGTTCCATTACGTTTGCGTGGTATTGGTAGAACGCGCGACGAGTTGGGTCCATGTTTTTGTTTTCTTGCCATGCTTCAGGGATCATCATCATCAACGCATGTGGCAGGCTGCGACCAGATAGGACTAGGAGCTCAAGTGCCATATCGAAGTTAGATGAATCCGAGCTACCTTCCTGACAGATAGGCAGTAGCATGTCGATCTCTGCTTGAGTAAACAAGTCAGATTCAATGATCGCCTCACGAGCTTTCATCCAGTTCAGGTTACCGCGAACTGTGTTGATTTCACCATTGTGAGCAATGTAACGGAAAGGCTGAGCAAGACGCCAGCGTGGGAATGTATTGGTAGAGAATCGAGAGTGAACAAGCGCAAGCGCACTCACCATTGTTGGATTCTGTAGATCTAAGAAGTATTGAGGTACTTGCTCTGTCGTTAGCTGACCCTTGTACACCACTGTCTTGTAAGACATCGAGTTGATGTAGAAGTCATCGCCAATATTCGACACGCTTTCTAGACATACGCGAACAGTGTAATTTCGCAGTACGTAAAGCTTACGCTCTAATTCTTCAGGCGTAATACCTGGTCCTCCAGAGACAAACACATGCTCAAATTGAGGCTCGGTGCTTAGAGGATCTGCGCCGATCATTGAGTTGTCAGTTGGTAGAACACGGTAACCAATAACGTCTAGCTCTAGACGCTGTGCATTACGTTCTAAAATATCGCGACATTGCGCTCGTTTGTGTTCATCTTTGGGGAAAAGTACAACACCGACACCGTATTTCTCAAAAGAGGGCAGCTTGATAGCAAGCTTTACCGTTTCTTCTAGCAGAAATTCATGGGGCTTTTGCAATAAGATACCTGCACCGTCGCCACTGCACGGGTCACAACCTTGACCACCGCGGTGTTCCATACGGGCTAGCATATCCAGTGCCTGAGTAACTACTTCGTGTGATTTACGGTTTTTAAGGTGAGCAACAAAACCGATACCACAAGCGTCATGCTCCAGTTCCGGAGTGTATAGACCTTGGGCATTTTGCTCTCTATCTACCATAGATACATCCTTCCAGTTCAATAGGCGCAAATGTGCTAGTCGAAACTAGTTCAGTTCTACGTCCTGTCCTTTATAGTTTTGATTCGAAGTCAGCCTAGGTTGGCGACTTTGATTCCTTTCCGTATCTCGCAGAAAAATATTGCGAGAAAAACAATCCTTGGTGGAATCCCGGTTTTTAGTATCACAATCTAGTGATTTATATAGGTGGGAGTGGGATAACACCGACGTTTCACCGAGTTTTTATGTAACTAAAATCACAAAAACCAGCGAAATCTGTAAGTATCCTACAATTTAGTGAGGATGAAATGCAATCAAAACTCGATGCTGTTGCCCACTTTTTTTGGGTTATAAATGAATATTATGTTTAACTTTTGCGTAACAATCTGCGTGAGGCACGTTATTTTTGCATGTTTATTGATATTGATTAATGCTTCGATTGTTTGAAATCGTTACTTTGCATCCTCCATTTTTTTCATAATTGTAATTAAATTACATGGATCTTAATGAGATTTATTTCGATTCAGGTAAGAGGTCAATAATGCAGCTTCATGAGTTGGTCAATACCATCGGACAAGATTTACAACGTCGCTACGGTGAAAAAGTCCATAAGCTAACGCTTCATGGTGGATTTAGCTGCCCTAATCGAGATGGCACAATAGGTCGAGGTGGCTGTACGTTTTGCAATGTTGCTTCTTTTGCTGACGAAGAGGCGCAGATCAAAAGCATCCAAGACCAACTGACAGACAGGGCAGGAGAGATTGATCGTGCCAAGCGTTATCTCGCATACTTCCAAGCCTATACCAGCACATATGCCGAAGTTCAGGTGCTTAAGAATATGTACGAAGAAGCGCTTAAAACAGCCGACATTGTTGGTCTCTGTGTCGGTACTCGGCCTGACTGTGTGCCAGATGCCGTTTTAGAGTTACTGTCAAGCTATGTAGAGCAAGGTTACGAAATTTGGCTTGAACTTGGATTGCAAACGGCGAACAACCGCACTCTTAAGCGTATCAATCGCGGTCATGACTTTGAGTGCTACGCGGAGATCACTAAGCGCGCTCGTGCACTGGGGATCAAGGTCTGTACTCATCTTATCGTAGGATTGCCCAAAGAGACCCGAGAAGACAATACTGAGACTTTAAGCAAGGTGCTTGATGTTGGGACCGATGGCATCAAACTGCATGGATTGCATATTGTTGAAGGCAGTACCATGGCCAAGGCATGGAAAGCGGGCAAATTAAACGCCCCTGATCTAGAGGGATATGTTGCGATCGCGAGTGAACTGATTCGCATGACGCCACCAGAAGTGGTTTACCATCGAGTCTCTTCTGCAGCTCGTAAGCCGACACTACTTGCTCCACTTTGGTGTGAGAATCGCTGGCTTGCTATGACGGAAATAGGTCGAACACTTAATCGTGAAGGTGCACAGGGCTCATTAACAAATCAGTCATTTATATATACAAAACCAATATTAAAGGCTGATTATTGAGCAATAAGCTGATATCTTTTATACACTTACAAAGGTGTAATAAAGATAGGTTTGAGAAGCTGAATGGAACAAGTATTAGTTTGGTTGTGGGACACCTCCCACGGGCATGGATTTGATCTTGTTGTCATTTTGCTCTCGATCATTACCGTTGCTGTTATTTACACCCGACACCAAACTCATTTAACGCAATTACTGCGAACAGCCCCCATTGCACTGCTTTTAGTCGATAGTAAAACGGGGGAACTAAAGCTGGCTAATATCGTAGCCAATCAAGTTCTAGGTGTGCGTAAGGTTGGCAAAAGTTACCTGTTACCTGAAGTAGTGACTCCTCAATTTATTCTTTCGATCTTGTCTCCCAAGGCTGATGGCATAATTACCGAACAGAAACTTAGTTGGCCGATATCAGAAAGTCGCGTCATCAAGTTAAATGTCACAGGTCGAAAGACTACTTATCGCCGACGCCCAGTTTGGTTACTCTATTTCACTCCCTACCAAATCACAGATCTTGAATTGAAGAAGGAAGTCGATTCACTTTCAATGATCAAAAGCGCTTTTGATAACTTGTCTGAGCTGGTGTTTATAAAAAACAATTATGGCGAAATCATTTCAAGTAATCGCGCTTTTCAACGTTTTTGGAATAACAGGGAAGAGGAAGGGGCAGCAGATATCCAAAGCGTGATTAAGGGGAGAGCGAGTAAACGTAGCTGGACGACCAACCCCGCAGGAAGAAGTTGTCTACTAGAGAGTTACCAAAGTGTTTTGATCTCACCAGAAGGTGAAAAAATTGGCACATTAGGTATTAGCCATGATGTGACTGACTGGCATGATATGCAGCAAAATCTACGTGACGAAATGGAGAAACGTAAAGATACTGAAGTGGCTTTGGCACAAAGAGATACCATATTACAAAATATCCTAGAGTCTAGCCCTGACTCTATTGGGATCTTCAATGAGAATATGGTTTATCAAGCATGTAACCAACCTTTTGTTAAAGCGTTAGGGATATCAGATGTCGATGAGCTGATTGGCAAGCGATTGCAAGATGTGATTCCAAATGAAACTTATGCCCGCCTGTCTGAAACAGATAAAAAAGTACTCTATGAGGGTAAGTCACTGCGTTATATCGACCGTGTTATAAGCAGTAATGGGCAATACACTTGGTATGATGTGGTGAAATCTCCATTCAGAGATCCAGCATCAGGGACCAATGGCGTGCTTGTGATGGCGCGTGATGTTTCTGAGCGATATTTGGCTGAGCAGAAACTAGAAGAAGCGAACCAGGAGTTAGAACGGTTGAGTTTTATTGACGGCCTGACTCAAATTTCAAACCGTCGCCGTTTTGATGAACAACTGGAAACCTTATGGTATTTGCACACCCGTGAGCAGCAGCCGCTAACGGTTATGCTGTGTGATATTGATGACTTCAAAGGTTATAACGATCTATATGGACATCAACGTGGTGATGATGCTTTGATTAAGGTTGCGGAAGTGTTCAAAAGAGTGCTCAGCCGTTCGAGCGACTGTGTTGCTCGCTACGGTGGCGAAGAATTTGGTTTTATACTGCCCAATACCACCATCGAAGGTGCGTTACTTGTCGCAGATAAAATCCATCAAGAGGTGAAAAATCTGGCGCTCGAACACGAATCATCACTCGCTTCTGATTTAGTCACCGTGAGTATTGGATTAGTTTCTATTGTTCCACAACGTTTAGATCCTAGTGACTCTATTGTCGCTTTGGCTGACAGTGCCTTATATCAAGCGAAAGCAAATGGTCGAAACCAAACCTGTGTGCATCACACATCCGAAAATTAACCTCCAACTGCTCGGGATTATTTTCGCCGTCATTGGTGAAAAAAGGTAGTATGGCTTAGACCTGTCTATGCAAGGCAAGCCTTTGTTTAGATTGCTGTTGCTTTGTTTTACCTTTCGGAGCTGTCAATGAAGCCGATTAAAAATCTTGCCCAATACTATGTCGACTTGCTAGTTAAGCTGGGCATCCTCCGTTTTTCAATTCTCCTTGCTCTCGCCCTAGTCGCTTTAGCTGTTGTAGTCCAAGTTGGTATCACCTTAGTCTTAAGCGGACATGTTGATGATATTGATATCGTTCGTTCTGTTTTCTTCGGTCTTATTATAACCCCTTGGGCGGTCTACTTTTTATCTGTGGTTGTAGACCAGTTAGAAGAGTCTCGCCAAAGATTGTCTAAGTTGGTGTCTAAACTCAAAGATATGCGTTCTCGAGACCAAGAGCTAAATCACAAGCTGCAACAAAATATTGCTAAGTTGAATCAAGAGATCGAGGAACGTATCAAGGCACAAGAAGCCCGTGAAGAGGCTATGAAAGATCTTGAAAATGAAGTCTATCAACGTGAGAAAACGCAAGTCGAGTTAGCTGAAAGAACCGCGTTACTCCGTTCATTTATTGATGCTTCACCCGATCTTATTTATTACCGTAACGCTGATGGTGTTTTCTCGGGGTGTAACCGAGCTATGGAAGAGTTAACCGGAAAAAAAGAGAATCAATTGGTCGGATTAACGCCGTGGGATGTCTACAGTAAGGAAGTTGCTCAGCAGATTGTTGATACTGACCAGAAAGTATTTTCAGACAACCAAGCGCTTACCTATGAGCAGTGGCTTGAGTATCCAGATGGTCGCCGCAACTACTTTGAATTGCGAAAAGTGCCTTTTTACAGCAAAGATGGTCGCCACTTAGGTTTAGTCGGTTTTGGCCGTGATATCACCGAGCGGAAGCGTCACGAAGAGTCGCTTGAAAAGGCGAGCCGCGATAAGACCACCTTTATATCTACCATTAGTCATGAACTACGAACGCCGCTTAATGGCATTGTTGGCTTAAGCCGAATGCTACTAGATACTCAGCTCACGTCTGAGCAGCGGAACCATATGCAAACCATAAATGTCAGTGCGATCACTTTAGGGAATATTTTCAATGACATCATCGATATGGACAAGTTTGATCGCCGTAAGCTAGAGCTTTATCCCTCTGCGCTGAATTTCGAGGAATTTGTCGCTGAGATGGAGAGTATCTCGGCATTAATGGCGTCGCAAAAAGGACTCCGATTTGATTTAGAGCGGCTGAGCGAGTTGCCAACGGCTATTGAAGTCGATGCCACGCGTCTGCGTCAGGTTCTATGGAATCTGATCAGCAATGCAATGAAATTTACCAAAGAAGGTGGGGTAGTAATGACCGTTAGCTCTGAGGTAGATGAGGAATACGCACATATCACCATGGAAGTCGAAGACAGTGGGATTGGTATTCCTGAAGCGGAGTTGGATAAAATCTTTGCCATGTATTATCAAGTCAAATCGGGTAAAGACAACCTTCACGCTGTTGGTACAGGTATTGGTCTTGCAGTTTCAAAACAGCTGATCAACATGATGGATGGTGATATTACCGTTTCTAGCGAAGAGGGCTTTGGTAGTACGTTTACGGTGACGATTCGCGTGCCTCTTGCTGAGTGTGAACAGTCAACCGTCGAGACCACCAGTAACTCCCAAGAACTTAATATTTTTATGGTCGAAGATATCGAGCTCAATATTACCGTTGCCCGCTCTTTACTTGAGAGTATGGGACATGAAGTTTCCGTTGCGATGACGGGGATGGAAGCTATGGAAATGTTTGACCCAGAAATCTACGATCTTGTGTTCCTCGATATTCAATTGCCAGATATGACAGGTTTTGATGTCGCAGAGTATTTCAGACGTACTTACTCTGACTTACCACCATTAGTTGCCCTGACCGCCAACGTGCTTAAAAATAAACAAGAATACCTTGATAAAGGGATGGATGACGCAATCAGTAAACCGCTCTCGGTTACCGCTGTACAAGATGTGTTGGCCAAGTTTACTCAACAGCCGGTGACTGAGAGGGTTGCTGAAGTGGTGAAAGAGGAGATGTCTGTCGAAGGGGGAGAAATCTATTCACGTTTGTTAGATCTAGACATGCTTGAATCCTATGTCGGCATTGTGGGCTCTCAGCCCGTCCTTGACAGCATTACTATGTTTGAAGAAATGATGCCTGACTATCTACAGGTTTTAGATTCCAATATGATTGCTAAACATCAAGAAGGTATTGTTTCAGAAGCGCATAAGATTAAAGGTGCGGCAGGTTCTATCGGATTAAAGCACATTCAAAGTGTCGCCCAGAAAGCGCAATCACCAGATCTACCAGCTTGGTGGGAAAATATTGATGATTGGGTTGAAGAAATGAAGAATGAGTATGAAAATGATATTCAAATACTTAAAGAATGGTTAGGGCAGCAGTCGTAACGTCAGAGGTTAAAATATGAAGAAATTAGCATTGATGTCACTCGGTGTCGCTCTGCTTGCTGGTTGTGCGTCAGAGCCAGTAGGGTGGGAGCAAGATAATCAAGTCATTATTTCACAGGTGACAGTTTCGCTGAAAAGTAATCTTTGGCTGAATAAAATGCCAACTATCGGTGAAGTGCAAGATAATACCTTACACGGTGCTTTATACCTTGAGTCTGACAAAGCCCTTCCGGCAGAGCTAGATGTTGAGAGTATCTCGATCCAACAAGGTGAAGAAACTTGGCAGATTGATGGCGACCTAGTAGAGCTGCGTACTCACAATCAAAACCAGTGGGAAGTCGTATTTGTCTGGCAGTTTCCAATTGATGCAGCAAAGCCTGTCAATGTCGCTTTAATGCTTAACAATAACGGCCAAGTGGAATGGTTGGTAGAGAAGAACGTCAAGATTGATATGGTTTATTAGATTCCAACCTAATAGCAGATAAACAAAAAGGCTTGCTCCATATCGGAACAAGCCTTTTTCTATTCATTAAGCTAGATTAGTTGCTTGCTGTCTTTAGACCCGCATTCACATCTAGAACATCTTGCTCGCTTAGTGTACCGACTGCTTGGCGCAACTGCAGTACGCTTAGGATGTAATCGTAACGTGCGTTAGATAGGTTTTTGTTTGCATCGTACAGACGGCGAGTCGAATCTAGAACATCAACGATAGTACGTGTACCCACATCGAAGCCTGCTTCTGTTGCTTCCAGTGCCGATTGTGCTGAGACGACAGTTTGTTCGTAAGCGCGGAGGGCACCAATAGAAGCGCTGATGTTGTTGTTAAACGCGCGAACATCTTTGACTACGCTACGGTAAGTTTTCTCTAGGTCTTGGCTTGCAGAGACATAGCTAAACTCAGCTTGTTTGGTTAGCGAGGTTGTTGAACCACCAGTGTATAGTGGTACGTTTAGGTTTACGCCCACTTTGAAATCATTCGTGGTTGGATCTGAAGAAGTCGCATTTGATACATCGCTATAGCTGTAACCACCGTCGAGACTTAATTTCGGTAGATGACCAGAACTTGCGTTAGAAATTTTATCTTTTGCGATATCTTGAGTAATGCGCGCTGATAGAAGACTTAAGTTTTTTTCTTGTGCTTCATCTACTAGTTCATTAATAGCTGAAGTAGTCTTTTGAGCTGAGAAGCGTTGCGTATCAAGAACATCTAGATTTGAGTGCTCCTGGCCGGTAATTTCACGCAAACCTTCGTAGCTATTGACTAGGCTGTTTTGCGCTAAAACTTCATCGGCTAATACTGAATCGTATTGAGCTTGCGCGTCATGTACGTCGGTAATAGCAGATAGACCAACTTCAAAGCGCTGTTTTGTCTGCTCTAGTTGACGGCCAACAGCGGCTTTTTCTGCTTGAACAAAGACTAGGTTATCTTGCGCGCGCAGTACGTCAAAGTATGCAGTTGAAACGCGCAGAATGAGAGCTTGTTGCGCCGCGGCATAAGAAGCATCGCTCTGACGAGCACTTTTTTCCGCTGTATCTAGCGTAATCCAGCTACTACGATCATACAAAGCTTGAGAGAATGTCACCCCAGCAGATAGTGTTTCGTTGTCATTATCTGTATTAGATGCGTTCTTCAATTCAGTTTCACCGCGGGTAACGTTGTAACCAGCAGTTAAATTAATTTGTGGCAATAGAGCTGCACGACTAGAAGTCACTGCTTCAAAGGCTTCATCACGCTTTGCCGCAGCGCTAAGTAGCGTTGGATCATTCTCTTTTGCCTGATTGTAGATTTCCGTCAGAGTATCAGCGAAAGCGTTGGTGCTTAAGCTGCCTAGTGCTGCACTGATAAATAGTGGAAGCAGTTTTTTCATAGTTCCTATTCCTGCCAAATGCGAAAAATATTTGTCTTCAAGAGTTTAACTCAATTGATTGCGAATCACTCAAAAACTTTGCAAAGTTTTACACTTAATTATCCACTTGTGCAATAAAAATAATTCATCAATTTAACTTAAACTATAAAAATTGTACAAAAAGTTGAGCCATGTCCTTGGAAGTTAAGCTTTTGTCTGCGTAAACTATAAGATTCACTCACAGAGGTGCCAAATGCAACAGTCTGACAGCCAACATCAGCAGTTTACTCCCCAAGATGTGGAAATAATCTCAAAAGAAACACTGTTTCAGGGTTTTTTTAGAATGATTAAGTATCGCTTCAAACATAAATTGTTTGAAGGCGGTTGGAGTGAACCGATAGAGCGTGAAATGTTCGAGCGTGGACATGCAGCGGCAATGTTACCGTATGACCCTGTTAGAGATCAGGTTGTTGTTATTGAGCAAATTCGTGTTGGTGCGTTAGAGCACCGCAGCCCATGGCAGTTGGAAATCATCGCTGGCATGATAGACAAAGGCGAAGAGGCCAAAGATGTTGTAAGGCGAGAAGCCGTAGAAGAAGCGGGCATTGAAATAGGAGAACTGGATAAAGTAACCTCTTATTACCCGTCTTCAGGAGGCTGCTCTGAAAAATTAGATGTTTTTGTTGGTCAGGTGGATGCGAGTACAGCGTATGGCGTTCATGGTTTAGACTATGAAGGGGAAGATATTCGTGTACACGTTGTTTCCCGCCGACAAGCGTATCAATGGGTAGAAGAAGGAAAGTTTGAAAATGGTGCCTCTATCATTGCCTTGCAGTGGTTAGAGTTAAACCATAAAAAACTACAGGAACAATGGCACAAGTAGCACTAAAGAAACCGTATCATGTTGATCTTGCTGATTTGATGCGAACATACGAAACAAATTACGCCAAGCTTAACGCTTTGTTGCCGAATCAACCGAGTGTGGGCGACGTACGCTGTTATCAAGCTGCTTATTTGACCTATCAAATTCAAGTGGTAGAAGTCACAAAGTACACAACTTTGGTCGATATTTGTCAAAGCGATGACGTTCCAGTATTTCCATTACCGACAATGTCTGTCAGGCTCTACCACGATGCACGCGTAGCAGAAGTGTCTCGTTGTGACCATCTAAAGCGTGTCAATGCCCGATATGATTACCCAAACGATAAGATGCTACAACAAGATGAAAAGGTTCAACTCAATCGTTTTTTAGGCGAATGGCTGACATTTTGTTTAAAGCAGGGTATTAGCCGTACTCCATTGAATATTTAGGTTTTTGTTTTGAAAGTAACGTCAAGTTCATCAGATAGCGACAGTATTAAGCTACTCCAGATTACTGACACTCATTTGTTTGAGCCAGCCGATGGCAGTTTGCTCAGCGTTAATACATTAGACAGTTTTCATGCTGTTGTTTCGGCGATCATTGAAGAAAATCAACCCTTTGATAGCATTATCTCGACCGGAGATATTTCGCAAGATCACACTGCTGAGTCTTATCAGCGTTTTGAGCAAGGTATCGCGCCACTAGAAAAAACTTGTTTTTGGTTGCCGGGCAATCACGACTTCAAACCTAGCATGACATCGGTACTACCCTCGACCCAGATTAAGCAAATTGATCACGTTTTGCTTGGTGAACAGTGGCAAATGGTGCTCCTTGACTCGCAAGTGGTAGGGGTGCCCCATGGCCGATTAAGTGATCACCAGCTAGCCCTACTTGAGGAAAAACTTACTCAATACCCAGAAAGACATACTCTAGTGCTGCTTCATCATCATCCGCTCTTAGTCGGCAGTCGTTGGTTAGATCAACATGCCTTGAAAGATGCCAATCACTTTTGGGATGTGGTTGAAAAACACCAAAATGTTAAAGCGGTACTTTGTGGCCACGTTCATCAAGATATGAATGTTCTTTATAATGGTGTGCGAGTCATGGCAACGCCTTCAACTTGTGTTCAATTTAAGCCAAACAGTGATGACTTTGCGCTTGATACATTGTCTCCTGGCTGGCGTGAGTTAGAATTGCATGCCGATGGTCAGTTAACAACGCAAGTCAAACGCCTGCCGTATGGTTGCTTCCAGCCCGACTTCAATTCAGCGGGTTATTAAGGAAACCAAATGAAACCGTCACTACTGCTCTATATTCATGGTTTTAACAGCTCACCTTTGTCTCACAAAGCCAATGTGATGAAGGAGTATTGCCAAGCTAAGCGACCAGATATCAAGTTAGTGACGCCACGCTTACCCTGTTTTCCGCAGCGAGCCGCGCAGCAGTTGTTAGATATTGTTAATCAGTACAAAGATGACTACACCATTGGACTTGTTGGTAGCTCTTTGGGCGGTTATATGTCGATGTGGCTCAATGCTCAGTTTGGTTTTAAAGCGGTAGTGGTTAACCCAGCAGTGAAGCCCTATGAGCTGCTTGTGGACTATTTAGGTGAGCAAGAAAATCCATATACCAAAGAGCGCTACCTGTTAGAGGCAAAACATATCGAGGAGCTAAGAGCACTTGATACGCCGTATATTGAAACGCCGAGTGATTTTTGGTTATTACAACAAACTGAAGATGAAGTACTGGATTATAAGCAAGCGGTAGAGCATTTTTCGGGGGCCAAACAGAACGTTGAACAGGGCGGTGATCATAGCTTTATAGATTTCGAACGCTATCCTGCTCAAATCATAGAATTCTTACAACTCTGACTCTCATTGAGGGAAGAGTCATAATTTTGCTTGTTACTTAGTTATCTCTCTTGACATAATTGGGTCTGTTCCAGACTATGTCTCACCAGTACTTGTGTGGGTTTGACGCAATTAGATGATTGCCACATGCATGACTGCCAACAGTCATTGCTTACTTTGTGAGCCAACGCCTTATATTTCACCCAACAAGTAGCCTTTTTATTCTTTATAACGATATTCCGTATTATGACTGAACAATATAATGCTGGAGCCATTGAGGTTCTTAATGGTTTGGAGCCAGTACGTCGCCGACCTGGGATGTATACGGATACAGCACGCCCAAACCATTTGGGCCAAGAAGTCATCGACAACAGTGTCGATGAAGCGCTCGCCGGACACGCTTCAAAGGTTCAAGTAATTCTGCATGCGGACCAATCACTCGAAGTGATCGATGATGGTCGTGGTATGCCTGTAGACATCCACCCAGAAGAGAAAGTCTCTGGTGTTGAACTTATTTTATGTAAGCTTCACGCAGGTGGTAAGTTCTCGAATAAAAACTATCAATTCTCAGGTGGTCTACACGGGGTAGGCATTTCCGTCGTAAATGCCCTGTCTAAACGTGTGGAAGTGACGGTTCGTCGCGATGGTCAAGTGTACGAAATTGCCTTTGAACACGGTGATAAAGTCTCAGATTTAACTGTTACTGGCACATGTGGTCGCCGCAACAAAGGCACCAGCGTTCATTTCTGGCCCGAAGCGAAGTACTTTGATTCAGCCAACTTCTCGGTAACCCGCCTAGTTAATAATTTACGTGCCAAAGCCGTACTTTGTCCGGGCTTAGAAATTACCTTTACTGATAAAGTGAATGGTAACGACTATAAATGGCTGTATGAAGATGGCTTAAAAGACTACCTAGCTGAGGGTGTAAAAGGTTATACCGTTCTACCAGAAGAACCATTTACCGGTGAGTTTTCTGCGGAAACTGAAGCAGCTAACTGGGCGGTAATCTGGCAACCAGAAGGCGGTGAAATGATCACCGAAAGCTACGTTAACCTGATTCCGACTGCTCAAGGCGGTACGCACGTGAATGGCCTACGCCAAGGTCTGCTTGATGCTATGCGCGAATTTTGTGAATTCCGTAACCTGCTACCACGTGGTGTGAAGTTAACCGGTGACGATGTTTTCGACCGTTGTTCTTACGTTTTGTCGGTCAAAATGCAAGACCCGCAATTTGCCGGTCAAACTAAAGAACGTTTATCCTCTCGCCAAACGGCTGCTTTTGTTTCCGGTGTGGTTAAAGATGCATTCAGTCTGTGGCTTAACGAAAAACCGCAACTGGCAGAACTACTTGCTGAAGTGTGTATCGCCAATGCTCACCGCCGTATGCGTGCGAGTAAAAAGGTCGTGCGTAAGAAAGTGGCTTCTGGCCCTGCATTACCGGGTAAGCTGACAGACTGTTCGGTACAAGATCTAAATCGTACCGAAATCTTTTTTGTCGAGGGTGACTCAGCGGGTGGTTCCGCCAAGCAGGCTCGTGACCGTGAGTTCCAAGCGGTAATGCCGCTACGTGGTAAGATCCTTAATACTTGGGAAGTCTCGCCAGACCAAGTGCTCGCTTCGCAAGAAGTACACGATATCTCAGTTGCTTTAGGTATTGATCCTGATAGCGAAAACCTAGACGGCCTTCGTTACGGTAAGATCTGTATCCTTGCTGATGCCGACTCGGATGGTCTGCATATCGCAACGCTACTTTGTGCGCTCTTTACTCGTCATTTTCGCTCTTTGGTCGAAGCAGGACATATTTATGTGGCTATGCCTCCTCTTTATCGTATCGACTGTGGTAAGGAAGTATTCTATGCCCTTGATGATGACGAGAAAGAGGGTGTACTAGAGCGCTTATCGAAGAAGAAAGCCAAAATCAACGTACAGCGATTCAAAGGTTTGGGTGAGATGAACCCGCTGCAACTTCGTGAAACGACGATGGATCCAAATACTCGTCGCTTAGTGCAGCTAACCATTGATGATAACCAAGCTACCATGGAAATGATGGATATGCTGCTTGGTAAGAAACGTGCTGATGATCGTCGCTCTTGGTTGCAAAACAACGGCGACATGGCAGAGGTTTAACGGATGTCTACAGAAATTACTTATGATGGCGTTGAACAGTTGCCAATGCGCAAGTTCACCGAAGACGCTTATCTAAATTACTCGATGTACGTCATTATGGATCGTGCGTTGCCATATATTGGTGACGGTTTAAAACCGGTTCAACGACGTATCATCTATGCAATGTCAGAGCTTGGTCTCTCGGCAGCAGCAAAATACAAAAAATCTGCTCGTACTGTTGGTGACGTGTTAGGTAAATATCACCCACACGGTGACTCTGCCTGTTACGAAGCTATGGTGCTGATGGCGCAACCTTTCTCTTACCGTTATCCACTGGTTGATGGTCAGGGTAACTGGGGTGCTCCAGATGACCCTAAATCGTTCGCGGCGATGCGCTATACCGAAGCGAAGCTATCTAAATTTGCTGAAGTTCTGCTTGGTGAGTTAGGCCAGGGCACGGTTGAGTGGCAGCCTAACTTTGACGGAACGATGAAAGAACCGCAAATGTTGCCAGCGCGATTACCACACATTCTACTGAACGGTGTGACGGGCATTGCGGTGGGTATGGCAACCGATATTCCGCCTCACAACGTACGTGAAGTAGCGGAAGCAACGATTCATTTAATCGATAATCCTAAGTCTGAACTTGCCGACGTGATGAACTTTGTTCAAGGGCCTGACTACCCAACTGAAGCAGAGATCATTTCACCTAAAGCGGAGCTAGAAAAGATTTACCGTACTGGGCGTGGTAGCATCAAAATGCGCGCAGTATGGCATAAAGAAGGTTCAGAGATCGTAATTACAGCGCTACCTCATCAAGTGTCAGGCGCTAAGCTTCTTGAGCAAATCGCTAACCAGATGCGCGCTAAAAAGCTGCCTATGGTTGACGATCTACGTGATGAATCGGATCACGAAAATCCAACACGTATCGTGGTTGTTCCACGCTCGAATCGTGTTGATTGCGACCAGCTAATGAATCACCTGTTTGCTTCTACGGATCTTGAAAAGAACTTTCGTGTAAACCTAAACATGATTGGGCTGGACAACCGTCCTCAGGTGAAAGGGTTAGTACAAATCCTATCTGAATGGATTGAATTCCGTCGTTCCACAGTACGCCGCCGTCTACAACACCGTTTAGACAAGGTAATGGCTCGCTTGCACATCTTGGAAGGTTTGTTGATTGCATACCTCAACCTTGACGAAGTGATTGAGATAATCCGTACCGAAGATGATCCCAAAGCGGTGCTAATGGAGCGCTTTGGGATTACGGATATTCAGGCTGATGCGATCCTAGACACCAAATTACGTCACCTTGCGAAACTTGAAGAGATGAAGATTCGCGGTGAGCAAGAAGAGCTAGAAAAAGAGCGTGAAAAGCTAGAACAACTGCTAGGCTCTGAACGTCGTCTAAATACGCTACTGAAGAAAGAGATCAAAGCCGATGCTGACAAGTACGGAGATGATCGCCGTTCACCTATGGTTGAACGTGCAGAAGCTAAAGCGCTAACTGAGCGAGATCTTGTTCCTAGTGAACCAATTACTGTAGTTCTTTCTGAGAAAGGCTGGATTCGTCATGCCAAAGGGCATGAGGTTGAGGCTGACGGGTTAAACTACAAGTCGGGTGATAACTACCTTGCTCATGCTCGTGGTAAGAGCAACCAGCAAGCCGTGTTCCTTGGAAGTGATGGCCGTAGCTACTCATTAGAGTCGCACTCATTACCGTCAGCGCGAAGCCAAGGTGAGCCTATTACTGGGCGCTTGAATATTAGTGCCGGGACCAATATTCGTCATGTCGTGATGGGGGAAGAAGAGCAGTTGTGGTTAGTCGGTTCTGATGCAGGCTATGGTTTCGTATGTAAGGGAAGTGATCTCTTGTCGAAGAACCGCAGTGGTAAAGCCTTAGTGACGCTACCGCAAAACTCTGAAGTTCTTGCACCGCAAACTGTCGGTAATCTAGACGCGGATGAGATCCTAGCGATCACTAACCAGGGGCGCATGCTGTTATTCCCAATCAAAGACTTGCCTCAGTTAGGTAAAGGTAAGGGTAATAAGATTATCAATATTCCGGCGGCGAAAGCGAAAGAACGTGAAGAACTGGTTTCTCACTTGATTGCCCTGCCTCAAGGAGTTTCTGTTACTTTATACGCAGGTAAACGTAAGCTTGGTCTTAAGCCTGCTGACTTAGAGAACTTCCGCGGAGAACGTGGACGTCGAGGTGGTTTGTTACCAAGAGGTTTGCAACGCGTGACTCGCATTGAAGTCGAATCTGGTGCAGTGCCAGATAGTGACACTTCAGAATAGTTATAAAAAACCCATGCATAGCATGGGTTTTTACTGTGGTGAAATTGAGCCCTGTTATTCGCGGCTGTCTTCTTCAATCGTGACTTCTAGGGTTTTCTCTACCCCTTTACGTAAGATCAGCACGTTGATCTTTGAACCAGGCCTTAGCTCGGTAACAATATCCATCACGCTTTGACGTCCATTGACCTTCTGACCATCAATTTTCAGGATGATATCTTGAGCTTCAAACCCAGCATCAGCGGCGGGACCATTCGGGTCGATACCTAATACTACGATACCACCAAGGTGTTTGTTACCCAGCAGTCGAGAGGTGACAGAGTTAATGTCTTGCCCATCGATACCGATGTAGCCACGAATCACACGCCCATCGGCAATGATTTTTTGCATAATCTTATCGGCTAGTGCGTATGGGATGGCGAAAGATATGCCGTAAGTTTCTAGTTCGGTTGCCTGTTGAAATGATGCTGTATTGATACCGACTAGCTCGCCACGAGTATTGACCAAAGCACCACCTGAATTACCTTCATTGATCGCAGCATCAGTTTGGATAAACGCCTGATGACCATCAGCGCTGATCGACGAGCGCCCTGTTGCTGAGATAATACCGAAAGTGGTTGTTTGCCCAAGGTTATAAGGGTTGCCAATCGCAAGCACTATGTCACCAACTTTCGGAGAATACTCAGGATTAAGTGGAATCACGGGTAAGTTTTCGTCTTCAACTCTTAGGATAGCAATGTCGGTTCTGCGGTCTTTCCCGACCAGTTGCGCGGCAGCGATTCGACCATCTTGCAGGGCAACAATAATTTGATCTGCTTGTGCAACCACATGGTAGTTGGTGATGATGTAGCCTTTCTCACTGACAATGACACCAGAACCAAGCCCTTGCGTCAGTAGTTTGGAACGATCACTTTCTTGGTATTTACGGCTGTAGATATTCACTACAGCAGGTGCTGCGTTACGCACTGCTTGATTAAATGACACCTGAACTTGTGAGTAGTCAGTCGCAGCAGATTGATTGGTTTGAGGAATTATATTCGACCGCAGAGACGGTACAGCGATTAATAACAGAGCAGCCGTTGCTAGGCCTAAGCCAATAGAGCGCAACAAAAATTGCAGCATGCTTTCCTCTTTATGAGCATAAAATGGATAAGTTGGTGAAGAATAGCACTAGATGAGAAAATAATAAAAGGACAGCGGCAGTAACCGCTGTCCTTTCAAGCCGATATCGCGTTTTTATAAATTACCTTTATCGAATGACAAGGTAAATACTGCGTTCGCCGCGCTGAATGTTAAGTGCCAGTACTCCAGATTGTTTCTCAACCACTTTTCTAAACTCAGCGAGGTTTTTCACTCGTTGACGGTTAACACCTATGATGATGTCATCTGGTTGCAACTGGTAAGCCTCGGCATTTGAACCTTTCTCAACCGATGTCACTTTTACGCCTTGTACTTGATCGCTCGCATTCGTGTTTGTTAACTGAGCACCTGATAGACCTTCATGTAACTTGTCAGCAGTGGTTTTGACATTTGTTTGTTCACCTAGCGTGACGTCGAATGATTTCTTCTTACCGTCACGGACAACACCTAACGTAATCTCTTTTCCAGCACCTAGCGTCGCGACCTTTGCGCGCAGCTCACTAAATGAATGAATTGATTTACCACCAATTGAGACAATCACATCTCCTGCTTCTAAGCCTGCCTTATCTGCGGCACTGTCTGGAACTACTTGGCTAACAAAGGCGCCTTTACTCGATTCATACCCAAGCGCTTCTGCAAGTTCCGAGGTGATCTCGCCGCCCTGTACACCAAGCATGCCGCGTTTTACTTCGCCAAACTCAAGAATTTGGGCGGTTAAGTTCTTCATCATGTTGGAGGGAATCGCGAAGCCGATACCAACATTACCGCCATTTGGCCCTAGAATTGCTGTATTGATACCTATCAGTTCACCATTTAGGTTTACTAGCGCACCGCCCGAGTTACCACTGTTGATGGCAGCATCGGTTTGAATAAAGTTTTCGAAGTTTTCAATATTTAGTCCACTACGCCCCAGAGCAGAAACGATACCAGAGGTGACGGTTTGCCCGAGCCCGAATGGGTTACCAATGGCAACAGTGAAGTCACCGACGCGTAACTTATCTGAATCAGCAATTTTTATTTCGGTCAGGTTCTTCGCTTCCTCCAGTTTGAGTAACGCTACATCAGACATTTGGTCGCCGCCTATCAGCTCGGCATCGTATTCACGACCGTCACGCAACTTAACGCGGATTTTTTCCGCGCCATTGATAACGTGATAGTTAGTCACAATATGGCCTTGCTTGGCATCAACCACAACACCAGAGCCCAAGCCTCTGAATGGACGCTCTTGAAGTTGTTCGGTTGGAAAATCAGGACCAAAGAAAAAGCGGAACTGTTCGGGGATTTGCTGTTTTGAAACTTGCGTTCCTTCAACAGAGATACTGACCACCGCAGGGGTCACTTTCTCTAGCATTGGAGCTAGGCTTGGTAACTGTTCGCCATCAACCGTAAAAGGTAAAGCGGCAGTAGCCTGCATTGGTGTGATGATTGAACTTAGGCTTAATGACAGGACTGTTAGGGCAAGCAAAGGTTTTTTCATCGGAAACTCCTAGTTGATTAAGGACCTAGATCTGATATTTGTCTTAAAAATCAGAATTCAATGGTCACTCGTAGGAGTTATGACTCAAAAACCTGTGCAAAGTTCAGCAAAGATAGTTTTCAATTACGACGCTTTTGCTGAGACCACATCTTGAGAGTCTAGAATTTCTTTCTTCTGCTCTTTTAATAGACCAGTGGAACCTGAAGCATAATCTTTAGGTGCTTCATTTAATAGTTGAATATCAAGCTCACCATTGTCTAGTGTGTTGTCATCTGATTGCTGGACAACCTTTTTCACAAATGGATTGTCTTGCTCTGGGATGTTAGGTAAAAGTTCAGAAGACGTTTTAGCCATATGTTGATATAGCTTAGTGTACTCTTTACCCACAGAGTCTAACATTTCCGCCGTTTGCGCAAAATGATCTGCAAGGTCTTGTTTTTGTTGCTCTAATTCGAACTTGGCGTTGTCGAGGTCTTTCTGGACGCTCTTTTGCTTTTTGTATCCAGGCGTTGTTAGGCGAGAAATTGCAATACCCAATACCGTACCAATAAGCAAGCCTACAAGGGCATAAATCCAAGGCATAATTGCTCCTTATCATTGTTATTTAACATGTTTTTTACTGGTTGGTTACACATGTTCAAATCACATGGTACTATGAGAACTTAAGCCAATAAAGAAAAATGCATGTGCTCTACATAGCAGTTTGACAGTCTTCTTGAATAGGTAAAGAAGCAATGACGCCATTAGAAATCTATAACAACGATATAAAACAACATGGTTTTCAAAAGGATGCCGCGCAGCTTCAAGCGGTTACAGCCTTAGATAATCTCTACCATGAATTCATCGACTACGTTAACACGCCAGTAGAAAAGCCGAGTGGATGGAAAGCTTGGTTTAGTAAAAAAGAGCCAGAGTTACCCCTAGCGCCGCAAGGCCTTTATTTTTGGGGAGGAGTAGGGCGTGGGAAAACCTATTTGGTTGATACGTTTTTTGATGCCCTACCCACGGACAAGAAAATGCGTGTCCATTTTCACCGCTTTATGTATCGCGTCCACGATGAGCTAAATGCGTTAGGGGATGTCAACGATCCACTTGAACTAGTGGCCGACAAATTTAAAGCTGAGGCGGAAATCATCTGCTTCGATGAGTTTTTTGTTTCAGACATTACTGATGCCATGATTCTAGGCACCTTGTTTCAAGCCTTGTTTAAGCGTGGTGTGATCTTGGTTGCAACCTCAAACATCCCACCAGAAGATTTGTATCGTAATGGCTTACAGCGCGCTCGTTTTCTTCCTGCTATTGAACTGATTCAGAAAAACTGTCGAGTGTTGAACGTTGATAGTGGTATTGATTACCGCTTGCGAACTCTAGAACAAGCAGAGATCTATCACTCGCCTCTTGATGAACAAGCAGACAAAAACCTTAGACATTACTACGAGCAGTTGGTGGGGGAGGGAAAGAAAGGTGTTATGAGCATCGAGATTAATCACCGTGATATAGAAGTCATTCAAGCGTCAGAAGATGTCTTGCATGCCAGTTTTGAACAGTTGTGTCGTTCTGCACGAAGCCAAAATGACTATATTGAGATGTCGAGAATTTATCACACCGTATTGTTGGCGGATGTACAGCAGATGGATCGAACGATAGATGATGCAGCAAGACGTTTCATTGCATTAGTCGATGAATTCTATGAGCGTCATGTCAAACTGATTATCTCTGCGGAAGTACCGCTGGAAGCACTTTATGCAGGTGGTCAGCTTGAGTTTGAATTTAAGCGCTGTCAGTCGCGTTTGATAGAAATGCAAAGCCATGATTACTTGGCCAAAGAGCATTTAGCATAGCTGGTTAGAGCGAAGTGTGCATAATTGAAAAAAAATGAAGTTTTCACACGAAAAGAGGTGATTTTTTCTACTGACTTCTCTATAATCCTGCGACCCACCGTTACTGCAGACCTTATTATCGAAGGTATTTCGACATAGCGGGTCGAGAGTGCCAATCACTCGAAGGGGTGTTAACTGGACTCTTAGTCAGTGGGAGCGAAAGCTCCTTAAGTGTAAATTTAATTATTGAACGGGTTATTATTAGCATGAAAACTTTCGTTGCTAAACCAGAAACTGTAAAACGCGACTGGTACGTTGTAGACGCTGAAGGTAAAACTCTTGGCCGTCTAGCAAGTGAAATTGCATCTCGCCTACGTGGCAAACACAAAGCTGAATACACTCCACACTGTGACACTGGTGATTACATCATCGTTGTTAACGCGGAGAAAGTTACTGTAACTGGTAACAAAGCAAAAGGTAAGATTTACTACCGTCACACTGAATTCCCTGGCGGCCTAAAATCAATCAGCTTCGAGAAGCTAATTGATCGCAAGCCAGAGATGGCTCTTGAGCTAGCAGTTAAAGGTATGCTACCACGTGGTCCTCTTGGCCGTGCTATGTACCGTAAGCTGAAAGTTTACGCTGGCGCTGAGCACAACCATGTTGCTCAACAACCTCAAGTACTAGACATCTAATCGGGGATTTCGAAAATGGCAGATAATCAATACTACGGTACTGGCCGTCGCAAAAGCTCAGCTGCACGTGTTTTTGTTAAACCAGGCAGCGGCAACATCGTAATCAACAAGCGTAGCCTTGATGAGTACTTCGGTCGTCCAACTTCTCGCATGGTTGTTAAACAGCCTCTAGAGCTAGTTGAACTAACTGAGAAACTAGACCTATACGTTACTGTTAAAGGTGGCGGTATTTCTGGTCAAGCAGGTGCTATCCGTCACGGTATCACTCGCGCTCTAATGGAATACGATGAGTCTCTACGTCCTACTCTACGTGCTGCGGGTTACGTTACTCGTGACGCTCGTTGCGTTGAACGTAAGAAAGTTGGTCTACGTAAAGCACGTCGTCGTCCACAGTTCTCTAAGCGTTAATCTTTTTTCGAAAAGATTCGCTTCCAATGTTTACATTGGAATGTGGTACCAAAAGCCTGGCTTCTTGCCAGGCTTTTTTGTTTTTATTCGTTAAAAAATTCCTTTCCTAGCGTCACTTATCATTTGATTTATATTACTTCTCTTCCTTTTGTGACCTAACAGGCGATTCGCTTCACAAATGTTACAAAAAGGTAGCTTTATCTTGTCAAAAAGTAGGGTTTTATTTATCATTTGCCATCAAATAAATACAACTAAATTCGTATTTTGTTAGCCATGCTCTTTAAGCGGAATAACAATAAATCCACAAGGAGCAAATGGGAGAATGTTTGGATGAGCAATGCGCCTTTAAATAACGGTCGCAGACGTTTCTTAACCGCTACAACAGCTGTTGTGGGTGGTCTAGGAGCCGCTGCTGTCGCCGTTCCTTTTATTAAATCTTGGAACCCAAGTGAAAAAGCCAAAGCTGCAGGTGCCCCTGTTGAAGTTGATATCGGTAAACTTGAAGAAGGGCAAATGGTACGTGTTGAATGGCGTGGTAAACCTGTATGGGTTGTCCGCCGTGCACAGTCTGTAGTCGAAGGATTAAAAGCTATCGATGGTCAGCTACGCGACCCATCTTCAGCAGAAGAACAACAACCAACTTATGCTCAGAATGCTTATCGCTCAATTAAGCCAGAGTATTTTGTTGCGGTAGGTATCTGTACACACCTTGGTTGTTCTCCAACGTATTTGCCTGACAGTTTTAATGAGCAAGTTCAGGGTGTTAAATCAGGTTTCTTCTGTCCGTGTCACGGTTCTAAGTTCGACATGGCAGGCCGTGTTTTCCAAGGCGTACCAGCGCCATTAAACCTAGTTGTTCCAAAACACCAATACTTAAGTGATACCAAGATTATGATCGGTGTTGACGAAGAAGGGGAGGCATAATGCAAGCTCTACTTGATTGGGTAGAAAAACGCATACCCGCAATGAATGCGTACAAGAAGCACCTTTCTGAGTACCCGATGCCAAAGAACTTTAACTTCTGGTATCTATTTGGCTCGCTAGCGATGCTTGTCTTGGTTAACCAAATCCTGACGGGTATCTGGTTAACAATGAACTACGTCCCATCTGGCGACGGAGCCTTCGCCTCAATCGAATACATCATGCGTGATGTTGAATACGGTTGGTTGCTGCGTTATATGCACTCTACAGGTGCGTCAGCCTTCTTCGTTGTTGTTTACCTACATATGTTCCGCGGCCTAATCTACGGTTCATACCAGAAGCCTCGCGAGCTACTGTGGATCTTCGGTATGCTTATCTTCTTAGTGTTGATGGCAGAAGCATTTATGGGTTACCTATTACCTTGGGGACAGATGTCTTACTGGGGTGCTCAGGTAATCATTTCCCTATTTGGTGCGATTCCTGTTATTGGTGATGACCTAACGCTATGGATTCGTGGTGACTACGTTATTTCTGGTGCTACGCTAAACCGCTTCTTTGCACTACACGTCATTGCTCTTCCTATCGTGTTGCTGCTGCTGATCGTTCTTCACGTACTAGCACTACACGAAGTGGGTTCAAATAACCCAGATGGTATCGAAACTAAGCTTCCTAAAGGGACAATGGGCGACGACTACCAGACTCAGTTCCCATTCCACAAGGATTACACTAAGAAGTACGACATCATTGACTCTATTCCTTTCCACCCGTACGGGACTGTGAAAGATATGGTAGGTGTTGCAGGTTTCCTATTCTTCTTCTGTTACGTGCTGTTCTTTAACCCGGAGATGGGCGGATACTTCCTTGAGCCGCCTAACTTTGAAGCTGCAAATCCATTGAAAACACCTGAGCACATCGCTCCTGTATGGTACTTTACTCCGTTCTACGCGATTCTTCGTGCGGTTCCGGACAAGCTTATAGGTGTCATCGCTATGGGGGCATCGATTGCGGTTCTATTTGTTCTACCATGGTTAGACCGTTGTCGTGTACGTTCTTACCGCTACCGCAGTAAGTTCCATTTATTCAATATCATCCAGTTTACGATTAGCTTTATCGCGTTAGGTATTCTTGGTGCGCTACCCGCAACACCAACATACACGCTACTAGCTCAGATCTTTAGCGTAGCTTACTTCATGTTCTTCGTACTGCTGTACTTCTACAGTAAGAACGAAGCGACTAAGCCACTACCAGAAAGGGTGACATTCAAATGAAAAAATGGATTGTAATTTTATTTGCAATGCTGCCTTCATTGGCGATGGCAGCGGGCGCGAACGTACCACTTGATAAGGCGAACAATGATCTGAGTGACCAAGCGTCACTGCAAAATGGTGCGAAACTGTTTATGAACTACTGTTTCGGTTGTCACTCAGCCCAGTATCAGCGCTACGAGCGTGTTGCTCGTGATATCGGTATCCCGGTTGAGCTGTTGAAAGATAATTTAATCTTTGATCCTGAAGCTAAAGTCGGTGACTTGATGGAAAATTCGATTCCTGAGAAGTCTGCAGCGAAATGGTTCGGTGCTCCACCACCAGATCTAACATTAGTTGCTCGTGTTCGTGGCACGGATTGGTTATACACCTACCTACGTTCGTTTTACGAAGATCCAAGCCGTCCGTTTGGTGTGAACAACATTGTATTCCCAAGTGTTGGCATGCCGCATGTATTAGAAGAGCTGCAAGGTATTCCTAAGCCAGTTTTTGAAACTCATGTCGTAGATGGTAAAGAAGTGACAAAAGTTGTTGGTGTTGAGGCCGATGGTACAGGTGAGCTGAACAGTGAAGAATATGATGACGCTGTTCGCGATTTGGTCAACTTCTTGGAATACTCTGGTGACCCAGTAAAACTTGAGCGTCACGCTCTTGGCTGGTGGGTGATGGGCTTCCTAGTGATCTTCACTATCGTGGTTGTGTTACTTAAGAAAGAGTATTGGCGTGATGTGCACTAATTGTGCTATCATACTGTGCTAATTCCCAATTTTTGAACTTAACAATGGAGGCTTGGCCTCCATTGTTTTTATATTTGTAAGTGTGCTGGAGGGCTCCATGGCTGTAGCTGCCAATAAACGTTCTGTGATGACTCTATTTTCAAGTGCATCTGATATGTATAGCCATCAGGTACGTATTGTTCTAGCAGAGAAAGGTGTAAGTGTTGAAGTAGAACTTGTCGATGAAGCAAATCTACCGACGGAGCTTATTGAACTTAATCCATACAAGACAGTACCAACGTTAGTAGACCGTGAACTAGCGCTTTACGATTCAAAGATCATTATGGAATACCTAGATGAGCGTTTTCCTCATCCCCCATTGATGCCTGTTTACCCAGTAGCTCGTGGTAACAGCCGTCTAATGATCTACCGTATTGAGAAAAACTGGTACACGCTTGCCGAGAAAGTGGTAAAAGGCAACGCTGAAGAAGCAGAAGCTGCACGTAATAAACTACGTAACGACCTTCTGACTCTAGGTCCAGTATTTGCTGAGTACGAATACTTTATGAGTGAAGAGTTCAGCCTAATTGACTGCTACTTAGCACCGTTGTTATGGCGTTTACCTCAACTTGGTATTGAGCTTGTAGGCCCTGGTTCTAAAGAGCTGAAAGTTTACATGAACCGCGTATTTGAACGTGATTCATTCCTAGCTTCTCTAACTGAAGCTGAACGTGAAATGCGTCTAACTCGTTAATCGGCGAGAAGATGGATATTGCAAACATGACACCTCGCCGACCATACATGCTTCGTGCATTTTATGATTGGCTGGTGGATAACGATTTAACTCCACATTTGGTTGTGGCAGCAGAACTACCTGGTGTTCGAGTGCCTCTGGAGTTTGTTCAAGACGGCCAAATTATCCTTAATATTGCTCCACGAGCAGTGGGTAATTTAGAGTTAGGTAACGAAGCGATTACGTTTAATGCGCGCTTTAGTGGTCGTCCTCAGTCGATCATTGTGCCTCTATATGCAGTACAGGCTATCTACGCACGTGAAAACGGCGCAGGTACCATGTTTGAGCCTGAAGAGGCTTATATGGCTGAGTATGAGGAAGAACAAGGTATTGATGAGGTCATTGATGACCTTCAGCCACTATCAGTAGCAACAGAAACGGAGCAAGAAACCGTTGAGTCAGACGTTGCTGGAGACGAACCACCTAGGCCTAAAGGCAGACCAAGCCTGAGAGTCGTCAAATAATAAAAAGCAGCGCCTAGCGCTGCTTTTTGTATTTAGAGATTATCACTAACGATTACTCTTGGTAGAAAGCCCTTACTACCTGTTTTACATCGGAAACATTACGCGCAACATCAGTTGCAATTTTTGCATGCTCCTCAGAAACGTAGCCGAGTAAGAATACTTCTTTATTTTCAGTGATCACTTTAATTTTTGTACCGCTCAACTCTGAATTGGCAATCAAGGCTGATTTGACCTTAGTCGTGATCCAACTATCATGACTGATTGCGCCAACAGATAAGGGTGGTTTAATTCGTAGTTGGTTATGGATGTGTTCCACACCTTTAATATCACGGGTTCGGCTCTCAATCTCACGTTTTAGCTGCTCGGTATTCGCTTGGCCCATCAAAACAACCGTTCCATTGTATGAGCTTGCGGTTACGCGTGCATTACCTCTGAACGGGGTCTTGTTACCAATCCCTGCAACCTCGAACTCGATGTTGTTGTCGTCCCATATCTCTTGAGTGGTTCTGGGATCAATGACAATACTCGCGGTGGTTGCGGCACCCGCAACAAATAAGCCGGCACACCCTGTCATGCTCAGGGCAAATAAGGACAGCAATAAGCCTTTAAATATTTTCATAACTTACTCTTCGTGAGCGGGAAACAATACTTGGTCGATAAGATCGCACAAGCAGTGCATAGTCACCATGTGAACTTCATGAATTCGCGCCGTTCTGTGAGAGGGGATACGGATCTCAACGTCATTTTCGCCAAGTAAACCTGCCATCTCGCCACCGTCCTTACCAGTCAGTGCGATGATGGTCATGTCTCGCGTTACTGCGGCTTCCATCGCCTTGATGATGTTTTTGCTGTTACCACTGGTTGAGATTGCAAGTAGGATATCGCCAGTTTGGCCAAAGGCGCGAACTTGTTTGGAGAAAATCTCTTCATAGTGGTAGTCGTTAGCCACCGCAGTTAGCGTGGTATTATCAGCGGTAAGAGCCATGGCGGGTAGACTAGGTCGCTCAGTCTCAAAACGATTTAAAAGACAGGAAACAAACTGTTGCGCGTTTGAAGAAGAGCCTCCATTTCCGCAGCAAAGGATCTTGTTGCCATTGAGTAGGCTAGCTACCATGGCTTGAGCGGCATGGGTAATAGCGTCTGGCAACGCTTCGGCTGCCGCGATTTGAATTTGAATACTTTCTGTAAAGCTGTCTTTAATGCTATCTAGCATCGATTATCCTTGAGTAATTGCGTTTTTGATCCACTCGATTTGTTGACCTTGTTGGTGCATTGCCACTAAGTCAAAGCGGAAATCAGTTGAATATACAGATAAGCCATTCTTGCTCAGCCACAGTGTTGCTGCTTTGATGAGCTTTCTCATTTTGCTCGTAGTGACGGTTTCCGCAGCATGCCCATAAGCTTGGCTTTTACGATAGCGAACTTCAACGAAAACAATCGTCTCGCCATCTTTCATAATCAGGTCGAGTTCGCCTCCTTTAACTAGGAAGTTTCTCTCAATTGGCGACAAGCCGCAACTGATAAGATACTTTTCAGCTGCAACTTCATAATGTTGCCCTTGTGCTCGTTTATTGATTAGCACTATGCTCCGCCCAACTAATCTCACGTTGTACTATACAGTCATCATTGATGCTTAGCACTCCGGTACTGCCGCTAATGGTATAGTCGTGGACCACTTTCATCTGTGGCAGATGTTCCATCAAGCGGTAAGCGTCCATCCCCAGAGCTTGCAGACGTTTTTCTGCATTAGAGTCTTTGGGCCACAATTGTTCCATTTGGGCTTTTAAGGCCGCATCTGGTTGAATTAGTAGCGGTATATCGCTGTATATTACGCCCGATAGATCTTCATATTGCTGGCGACCACTATTACTTCGCGAATTCGAGTATAGTTTTGGTGGCGTTGTATCTGGGTTTATCGCGACTTCAATAAACGGTTTGATGAGCGTAAGTTCAGAGCCGTTTGCCACAATGTAAACTGCATCAATATCACGGCGGCTACGTGGTTGGCTTTCTAACGGTATATCGAGTAACGAATCCATCTGCGCGATATGTTGCTGGCTGCCTTGTAGGCCGAATACTTTGTTAATATCGCGTTGAAGCTGGCGTTTGTCGCCAAACAGATTGATTGCAACTTTGGTATCGCTGTGTTTTTGCCATTCTTTGTCAAATGCTTCAACTACTCGAGAGCCGAGACGCCCTTGAGGTGCAAGTATCAGAGGGTATTGGTAACCTTGCTGTGCCAAATGTTTTGCCGCTTGGGCCACCTCTTGCTCTGGAGATAGTGCTAAGTAGCAAGTGCTGTTACCAGCTTGGATCTCATCTGGGATGTTTAGAGCCAGCGTTGGCAGCGGATTTACAAAGTTAGCTTGAGCTTGCTGAAGTTTCTCTATGTTACTTTTTAACAGTGGCCCGACAACAGAGTCAATCTGCTTTTCGACCAATACCGATTCAAGCTCTTCTAGCGAAGCTGCATTGGTATCGATGACGGTTAGCGTGGCACTTTCATCTCGCTCGCTATCGTTCATCATTTCGAGAATAAAGCCATCACGAATGAGCTGAGCCTGTTTAGCAAATTTACCAGAAAGTGGCAGCAATAGTGCGGTATTGACTGGCTTGGTAATTTCTAGAGCGAGAATATCTGTCACCGATTGTGGGGTATAGATAGCCCCTGGGTGATTTGAGTTATCTGTTAGCCATTGTTCAAGCCCGGCTTTAAGTTGTGGAAGGTTGCTTGCTAGAGTCTTAGTTAAGCCAGTTAGTTCTAGCCAACCAGATACCACAGGATCAGTTTCTTGCTGCTTCAACGTTTCTAATTGCTGCGCCGAGTACTGATTTAGGTTGTTCCAGATCCCCTGTGCAACAAAGGCTTGTTCACTTTCGGCTAGGTAACGGCTGCTTAAAGAGAGTTCTCGAGTCGCATTGTAGAAGTCACCTTGCTTAGTAAATAGGGAAGCGCGCAATTGGTGATAGTTAAGCCACTGGTCTTCACCTAGTTGCCACGACGGTTTGAAGTTTAGGATCTGCAGTGCTTCTGCGTGGTTATCACGAGAAATGAGCAGTTCCGCTCGTGCAAGTTGCCACTCAGCTTGCTGCATTTCATTTAGTGACTGACGAGCTAGGCGTTTGATAAGAAGCTCTGACTGAGCCGTGTCACCTGTATCAATGGATGCTTTTAATGCCATGATCAACCAATCATTTTGCAAGCTGCCTTGACTGCTGTCAGCTCGCATCAAGTAAGTTTGCACTGACTGGTTGGGATCTAAGGTAATATCGACACTTCGCGGCGTCTTAGGAGCAGAAGAACACGCTGCCAATGTGACAGCAAGTGCTACAGGAGTCAGTAAGCGTGTTACACTTAGACGCTTGTGGTTATTCATGGCCATGAGTTCTTTTTAATTCCGTATAAGATTGTGTCTATATTAATCGTTGAAGTGATGGTAAACAAATGACAGATAACAAAACCTTACCAACTGAGGTTCCAACTCTCTATATCGTGCCTACGCCAATTGGCAATTTAGGTGATATTACTCAACGAGCGATCGAAGTTTTATCCAATGTTGACCTCGTGGCTGCTGAAGATACGCGCCACACTGGTAAGTTATTGTCTCACTTCAGTATCCAAACTAAAACTTTTGCTCTTCATGATCATAACGAACAGCAAAAAGCGCAAGTGTTAGTCGATAAATTACTGGCTGGGCACTCAATTGCGTTAGTTTCTGATGCTGGTACCCCATTAATTAGTGATCCAGGTTACCATCTTGTGACGCAATGTCGTCAGGCGGGAGTCAAAGTTGTCCCACTTCCTGGCGCTTGTGCGGTTATTACTGCACTCAGTGCGTCAGGTTTGCCATCTGATCGCTTTAGCTTCGAGGGGTTCCTTCCAGCTAAGAGTAAAGGGCGCAAAGACAAATTCTTAGAAATTGCCAAAGTTGAGCGTACTTGTGTGTTTTATGAATCACCGCACCGCATCTTAGACTCTCTTGACGATATGCTTGAAATCTTGGGCCCAGACAGAGAAGTGGTATTAGCTCGGGAGCTGACTAAAACCTTCGAAACCATCCAGGGTATGCCACTAGGTGAACTGGTTGAATGGGTCAAGTCGGACTCTAACCAGCAGCGTGGTGAAATGGCGCTGCTGATCCATGGCTACCGCTCATCAGAAGATGACTCTATTCCAGAAGAGGTCAAGCGTACAGTGACTATTTTGACCAAAGAGCTGCCATTAAAGAAAGCAGCAGCGATGGCGGCGGAAATCTACAACCTGAAAAAGAATGCACTCTATAAGTGGGGTTTAGAGAATTTGGACTAACAATCGAGAAATTAGAGTCGAGAATCGAGAAGATGTATTCTTGGCTCTAAAATCTACTTCTCAACTCTCGAAGGACGAAGTCTGTTTCAGATTCTCGCAGGGTGAAGCCCGAACATGCTCTCCATAGCGCAGCGTTCTGACTATTCCTTAACCGCTTAACCGTTCATTTTCAGCAATTATGTGATCTCGCTAGACACTTCTCTCTGAACTCTATACAATCCGCCCTCGGAGTCGACTGGGTAGTCGCTGCTTTGTTGATGTCCTTCGGGAGACTGACGTTGAGGTCCTTTTAGGAGACTGACGTTGACGTCCTTCGGGAGACTGACAAAGGGGAGGAAAGTCCGGGCTTCATAGAGCAAGGTGCCAGGTAACGCCTGGGGGGCGCAAGCCCACGACAAGTGCAGCAGAGAGAAGACCGCCGATGGCCCGTAAGGGAACAGGTAAGGGTGAAAGGGTGCGGTAAGAGCGCACCGGACGGCTAGTAATAGTTCGTAGCAGGGTAAACTCCACCTGAAGCAAGACCAAATAGGCCTCCACATTGCGTTGCTCGCGTAAGGAGGCGGGTAGGTTGCTCGAGCCAGTGAGTGATTGCTGGCCTAGACGAATGGCTACCGCCGCGCAAGCGGAACAGAACCCGGCTTATGTGTCGGCTCCACCTATTCGAGACCCATCGTAACTTTGTTATGATGGGTTTTTTGCTTTTTATTGACCAAATTTATTTTCGAACCATTAAACTTAGCGCAAAATCACGTGTTCTCACTCGCTAGTGGTGGCGATAAGCCATTAAATCAGTACACTGGAGAGTCTGAATTCGTCAATGCGTCAGCCACATGAGATAATTATGACCGAATCCTTTAAACACATATCTGTACTTCTTCATGAATCGATCGAGGGTTTAGCGATTAAACCCGACGGTATATACATTGATGGTACATTCGGTCGCGGTGGTCACAGCCGTACAATTCTGTCAAAGCTCGGTGAAAATGGTCGCCTATATAGTATTGACCGTGACCCTCAAGCTATCGCTGAGGCAAGTAAAATTGACGACCCACGTTTTACTATCATCCATGGACCTTTTTCAGGCATGGCTGAATATGCCGCTGACTACGATCTTATCGGTAAGGTTGACGGTGTTTTACTCGATCTTGGAGTCTCTTCTCCACAGTTGGATGATGCAGAACGCGGCTTTAGTTTTATGAAAGATGGCCCACTTGATATGCGCATGGACCCCACGTCAGGTATTCCAGTCTCTCAATGGCTAATGGAAGCAGACCTAGACGATATTACTTGGGTTATTCGAGAGTTTGGTGAGGATAAACATGCCCGTCGTATCGCTAAAGCGATAGTAGCTTACCGTGAAAACGAAGATAACGAACCTCTAACACGCACTGGCCAACTGGCAAAATTGATCTCTGAGGCAGCGCCAAAGAGTTTTAAAGAGAAAAAGCATCCAGCTACGCGTGCTTTCCAAGCGTTTCGTATTTACATCAATAGTGAACTAGAAGAGATCGACACGGCGCTAAAAGGGGCTGCTAGTATTTTGGCTCCTCAAGGCCGTTTATCTGTGATCAGCTTTCACTCCTTAGAAGACCGAATGGTGAAGCGCTTTATTCGTAAAGAGAGCAAAGGACCAGAGGTTCCTCATGGCATTCCAATGACGGAAGATCAAATTAAAGCGCTAGGCAGTGCCAACCTTAAGCCTGTTGGTAAAGCGATCAAGCCTTCTAAACAAGAAGTCGAAGAAAATGCTCGCTCACGCAGCTCTGTGCTTCGCTTAGCAGAAAAACTATAACCCTATGAGTAAGTCTGCTCCAAATCTTGCCAAGGTGATTGCACTCGACCTTTTAAGTATTGGCCGAGTACCGCTAATTCTACTGGTACTGATTTTTAGTAGCGCGATGGGAGTGGTTTTTATTACTCATCACACACGTCAGGCAATTACCGAAAAAGACCAGGCACTTGTTGAGCGTGAACGATTGGACAATGAATGGCGTAACTTACTTATCGAAGAAACAGCATTGGCCGAGCATAGCCGTGTGCAAGCTGTGGCTAAGAAAGATCTAGAGATGAAACGCCCTGATTCAGACAAAGAAGTCATCATCAACCTGCCATGAGCAAAAAAGTTAAACCTGTAGAGTCTAAAACTGAACACAAGCCAGCGACTTTGATTCGTTGGCGTTTCTACTTAGTGCTGTTTTTTGTCTTTTGTGCTTTTGCTGCACTTGTAGGCCGTATTGCATACATCCAAATTGTTGAGCCAGACAACCTAATTAAGCAGGGAGATTTACGCTCCATTCGAGCGAAAACCCTTCACTCTGCACGCGGCATTATTTCTGATCGAAATGGTGAGCCTTTGGCCGTGAGTGTGCCTGTTGAGGCTGTGTGGGCAGACCCAGTAGCGATCTTTAAAGCAGGTGGGTTGGTCGAATTAGATCGTTGGCACGCACTTGCGGATGTGCTTGGTTTAAAACGCCAAGGATTAATCGACAAAATTAATCGGAATAAGAGCAAACGATTTATCTATTTGCAACGTCAAGTTAGCCCGGCGATGGCGCATTATATTCGTGAGTTAAAGCTATCTGGTGTTGGCCTGAAAGCTGAATCAAGGCGTTACTATCCAGCAGGAGAAGTTAGTGCTCACTTAGTGGGAGTGACAGGAATAGATGGTCATGGCTTAGAAGGGGTTGAGCGCAGTTACGATAAGTGGCTCACTGGTGAAGCGGGTAAGCGTATTATCCGTAAAGATCGTTATGGTCGTGTAGTTGAAAACATCTCTCTTGAAGAGCGAGAAGAAGGTAAGCCATTAGAACTGACCATAGATCAGCGAATTCAGGCAATCGCTTACCGTGCGATCAAACAGGCGGTGGCAGATTACCGTGCTACTTCTGGTTCCGCGGTTATCCTTGATGTGAAAACTGGTGCGGTATTGGCAATGGTTAATGCGCCATCGTATAACCCAAATAACCGTGCCGATCTGCAATCAGCCAAAATGCGTAATCGAGTGATTACCGATGCTTTTGAACCTGGCTCAACAGTGAAGCCTTTTGTTGTTTTAGCTGCATTAGAAAATGGTATCGCAGACGATGATACGATTATAGATACTGGCAACGGTATTATGCAGATTGGCGGTAGTCGCGTGCGTGATACATCGAAAGTGGGCAAGGCTGACTTAACCACCATATTGAAAAAATCGAGTAACATTGGTGTCGCGACACTTGCTCTAGATATGCCACTTGAAGCCCTACTAGGCATGTACAGTTCAGTTGGCTTCGGGGAAGTGTCTGGGTTGAACCTTGTAGGTGAAACGCAAGGTATTTTCCCTAATCGACGTCGTTGGTCGAAATTTGAAATAGCGACACTTTCATTTGGTTATGGACTCACCATTACTCCTCTTCAGCTTGCCCATGCTTATGCTACTTTAGGTAATTTAGGTGAGTATCAACCGATCCATATTATCGAAAACAACCAGCAAGATTTATCAAAGCAGGTCATAGGTCACGACAACGCGCAAAAAGTGTTGGATATGCTTGAGACGGTCACCCAACCAGGCGGCACTGCGACTAAGGCTGCGGTACCTGGTTATCGTGTCGCTGCTAAAACGGGCACTTCACGTAAAGCGATTGCGGGTGGCTATGGTGACGAGTACTTCGCCTATACTGCTGGAGTTGCACCAGCTAGTGATCCTAGAGTCGCACTTGTGGTGGTGGTTAATGAGCCGCAGGGGGATAACTATTATGGCGGTTCAGTGGCAGGACCTGTGTTTGCCGAAATTTTAAAGGGCACGTTGCAAATTCTCAACGTTGCACCTGATGAAAACAGATTTAAACAAGATTAAGTGAGTTTACTATGTCGAAGGAGCTGACCTTAGCGCTATTGCTTGCACCTTGGTTAGATATCTCTAGCCATGATAAAGCGAATGTAGTGATACAGAACCTTGAACTGGATAGCCGGAATGTTTCGAAAGGCACAACTTTTGTCGCGGTAAAGGGCCACGCAGTGGATGGGCGACGCTTTATTCCCACAGCTATCGAGCAAGGCGCAAACGCGGTCATCGCCCAAGCGTGCGATGTTCATCCGCACGGTAAGATTGAACTTATTGGCGCGATACCGGTGATCTACTTGGTGGATTTAGGTCGTCATCTCTCCGATCTTGCGCAACGACTTTACCCTTTAAAGCATAATAAGCTGATTGGTGTAACGGGCACGAATGGTAAAACAACCATTACTCAGTTAATCGCTCAGTGGCTTGAGCTTGTCGAGCGCAAAGCAGCAGTGATGGGCACCACAGGCAATGGTTTTTTAAACGATCTACAAGTTACAAAAAATACCACAGGTAGCGCGATTGAAATTCTGCAAACCTTGCATTCATTAGAGCAGCAGGGGGCTGACTATACCGCGCTGGAAGTTTCTTCCCATGGTTTAGTTCAAGGGCGTGTCAAAGCTCTGGAGTTTGAAGTTGGAGCGTTCTCTAACTTAAGTCGTGATCACTTAGATTATCACGGTACGATGGATGAGTATGCCGAGGCGAAATTTTCTCTGTTTAGCCACCATATCTGTAAACAGGCGGTGATCAATATTGATGATCCTGTTGGTGCAGATTGGTTTGATCGCCTAGATTCCGCTATTGCTGTTAGCCTAAAACCTTGTGATCACCCGCGCGCGATGTGGGCCAAGCAAGTCAATTATTCTGAATCGGGTATCACGCTCAGTTTTGATGGTGTTTTCGGTGCTGGTTGCTTTACTGTTCCGTTAATCGGTGAGTTCAATGCCAACAACGTATTGCTCGCTATGGTGACGTTACTATGCTTGGGTATTGATAAACAGAAACTCATCGAAACGGCAAGTTCACTAACCCCGGTTCTTGGTCGTATGGAGCTGTTTTCTGCCCAGGGCAAGGCTAAAGTTGTGGTCGATTATGCTCACACGCCAGATGCACTTGAAAAAGCGCTTCAAGCCTTGCGTGTTCATTGCCAAGGCAAGCTTTGGACTATCTTCGGTTGCGGTGGAGACCGTGATAAGGGTAAACGTCCTATGATGGCGAGTATCGCTGAACAACTGGCAGATAAAGTTATTCTCACCGATGATAACCCACGTAGTGAATCTCCAGTCGCGATCGTCCAGGACATGCTTGCGGGAATGAAACAACCAAACCTAGCCGTTGTAGAGCATAATCGTTTCGCTGCTTTGCAATTCGCGTTAGGTAACAGCCGAGCAGAAGACATTATTCTTCTCGCTGGTAAGGGGCATGAAGATTACCAAGTGATGGCTGATCGGACGGTACACTATTCGGATCGTGAATCTGCCATTGAACTTTTGGAGCAAGGCTTATGATTTCTCTGATGTTAAGTCAGCTTGCTGAAGCTCTAAATGCTGAACTGATTGGTAACGATATAGTGATCAGCTCGGTCTCGACTGATACACGTGCAATTGAAAAAGGCGCACTATTTGTCGCTTTGATCGGTGAGCGCTTTGATGCGCACAACTTTGTTTCCCAATCTGTTGAGTCTGGCGCAGGCGCTTTGCTAGTCAGTCGCCCAGTAGAAGCCGATGTTCCTCAACTGTTGGTTAAAGATACTAAGATTGCGTTAGGTCAGTTAGGCGCTTTGGTTCATCAAACCTGCCTTACTCCGACTGTTGCGATTACCGGTAGTTGTGGCAAAACCACAGTGAAAGAGATGGTTGCCAGCATTATGGAACAAGAAGGGCGCGTTCTTTTTACTGCTGGAAACTTCAACAATGATATTGGCGTTCCTTTGACTCTGCTGCGCTCAACACCTGAAGACGATTTTGCCGTGATCGAGATGGGCGCCAACCATATTGGTGAAATTTCTTATACCACGCAACTTGTTCAACCTGATGTCGCGCTGGTCAACAACGTGGCTGCTGCGCACCTTGAGGGTTTTGGATCTATAGATGGAGTAAAGCAAGCCAAAGGTGAGATATACCAAGGTTTAAAAGCGGGGGCGGTAGCAATCGTCAACCTTGACAGCAATGGTGGTGATAATTGGCAGGCGGTGCTGGCAGACAAAACAGTGAAGACTTTCTCGCTCAATGATGCCTCAGCAGACTACTTTGCCCAGAACATTTCACTCAATGAGATTAGCGAAGCGCAATTTACTCTTGTAACACCGCTTGGCAGTATCGATGTCAAGCTCGGCATTATAGGTCAGCACAATGTTTCCAATGCTTTAGCGGCAACAGCGCTTGCACTGGAGCTTGGCGCATCACTTGAGATGGTGAAAACGGGTTTGGCTCAACTCGGCAAAGTAAAAGGTCGTGTTGAGCTGGTCGAGCTTAGTTCCAATATCAAGCTAATCGATGACAGTTACAATGCGAGTGTACCTGCTATGAAAGCGGCTGCTGATCTCTTGTCTGGTTTTAGTGGTGAACGTTGGCTAATTTTGGGCAATATGGCCGAGTTAGGTAACGAAAGTCTTGCACTTCACCGTCAAGTCGGGGAACATGCTGCCCCATTCAAATTTGAACACGTGCTCACTTTTGGTGCTGACGCAAAAGCGATCAGCGAAGAGTGTGGTGGTATTCACTTCGAAGATCACCAAAGCATGATTGATTATATAAAACAGCAGATTGAACAGCATCAACAACCGCAAACACTGTTAGTCAAAGGGGCAAACAGTGCCGGAATGAGTAAAATCGCTGCTGCTGTCAAGGAGATGTATACATGATTATTTGGCTCGCCGAGCTGCTACAGCCATATTTTTCATTCTTCCGATTATTCGAATACCTATCGTTTCGTGCGATTGTCAGCGTTTTAACCGCATTAGGCATCTCGCTGTGGATGGGGCCGATTATGATCCGACGTTTGCAATTGTTGCAGATTGGACAGGTTGTCCGTAATGAAGGCCCAGAGTCTCATTTCAGTAAACGTGGAACGCCAACAATGGGCGGCATCATGATTCTGACGGCGATAGTGACCACGGTATTACTTTGGACCGATCTATCTAATCCATATGTTTGGGCGGTGTTAGCCGTTCTTCTTGGCTATGGAGCAATTGGGTTTGTCGATGATTACCGTAAGGTGGTTCGTAAAAATACCGATGGTTTGATTGCACGCTGGAAATATTTCTGGCAATCGGCGATTGCCTTAGTGGTCGCATTTGCACTGTATGTATATGGTAACGATACCGCAGCGACTCAATTGGTGGTGCCTTTCTTTAAAGAGGTAATGCCTCAGCTTGGTCTGATGTATATCGTCCTTACCTATTTTGTTATCGTTGGTACTAGTAACGCGGTAAACTTAACCGATGGTCTTGATGGCTTAGCCATTATGCCGACAGTACTTGTTTCTGCAGGTTTTGCCGCGATTGCATGGGCGACGGGTAACGTTAATTTTGCTAACTACCTGCATATTCCGCACATACCTCAGGCGTCTGAATTGGTGGTTGTTTGTACCGCGATTGTCGGAGCAGGGCTAGGCTTCTTATGGTTTAATACTTATCCGGCTCAAGTGTTTATGGGTGATGTCGGTTCACTGGCTCTCGGTGGTGCGTTAGGCACAATTGCAGTATTAGTTCGCCAAGAGTTTGTGCTGGTCATCATGGGTGGCGTTTTTGTTATGGAAACCTTGTCTGTTATTCTTCAGGTTGGTTCATACAAACTACGTGGTCAACGTATTTTCCGTATGGCACCAATCCACCATCACTACGAGCTAAAAGGCTGGCCAGAACCACGAGTAATTGTGCGTTTTTGGATCATCTCGATTGTTCTCGTTCTTATTGGTTTAGCGACTCTTAAAGTTCGATAAGGAAATCAGCATCATGACCATGGACCGCTGGCAAGGTATTGAGAATGTGGTGGTTGTAGGGCTCGGTATCACCGGGCTCTCTGTCGTTAAGCACTTGCAACAATTATCCAAGGCTCTTGAAATCCGTGTAATTGACACACGCGATAACCCTCCGGGTAGTGACCAATTGCCTCAAGATGTCGCGCTACACTCAGGGAGTTGGAATCAAGAATGGTTGATGTCCGCAGATTTAGTGGTGACAAACCCTGGCATAGCCCTTGCCCTGCCAGAGATACAACAGGTACTTGAAGCTAAAATTCCTGTAGTGGGCGATATCGAACTGTTTGCTTGGCAAGTCAATAAGCCTGTCATTGCGATAACAGGCTCTAATGGCAAGAGCACAGTTACCGACTGGACAGGTCAAGTAGCTAAAGCAGCAGGCTTAAAAGTGGGAGTTGGTGGAAATATTGGTGTTCCAGCATTAGACCTACTTCAGCAGCAGGCAGATCTCTATGTGTTAGAGCTGTCGAGCTTTCAGCTTGAAACTACCTCGTCATTAGCTCCGAAAGCAGCGGCCTTTCTCAATCTTTCTGAAGATCATATGGACCGTTACCAAGGAATGGAAGATTACCGACAAGCAAAACTGCGTATTTTCGATCATGCTCAATCTTGTATTGTTAATGCAGATGACCGCGAAACCTATCCTGTTCATGCGGCTAATTTGGCCGAGTTTAGCCTCAAACAGAAGACTCGCTATTCTGTCATTGTTCAAGATGATACTGAGTATCTTGCAATTGATGGTGTGCCGATTTGTGCCAGTGGTGAGTTATCGTTAGTAGGTCGTCATAATGTAGCCAATGCTTTAGTGGTATTAGCCCTGTTGACGGAAGCGGAGGTGGATGTCACCAAAGGACTCTCCGTACTTAAGTCTTACAGCGGTTTGACACACAGGTGCCAAGTGGTTGCAGATAATCAAGGGGTCAAGTGGGTCAATGACTCGAAAGCAACCAACGTTGCTAGCACCATAGCGGCGCTTGCAGGACTAGAGCTTGACGGAAAGCTTTACTTGCTTGTTGGTGGGGTCGGTAAAGGTGCTGACTTCTCTGAGCTTGCTCCAGTTTTGGAATCGCTCAATGTTCAGCTGTGCTGCTTTGGAGAGGATGGCGAACAATTTATGCCACTACATAGCAGTGCGAAACGTTTTGACACTATGCACGGAATCATCCAATGGCTTGCCACTCAAGTCTCTTGTGGTGATATGGTGCTATTGTCACCAGCTTGTGCGAGTTTTGATCAGTTCAATAATTTTATGGCCCGTGGCGACGCATTTACTGAGCTTGCAAAAGCCTACGCTTAAATAAACCGAGAAATATGCAAATTCGAAACGTTTTTGGCAGTATTAAACGTTGGGTGACCACCGCATCACCTGAGGTTTTGTATGATCGTCAATTAGTATGGATTTCACTGGGTCTAATGCTAACAGGCTTGGTGATGGTAACATCTGCCTCGTTCCCAATCAGCTCACGCCTGACGGATCAGCCATTCCACTTTATGTTTCGCCATGCCATCTTCCTCGTATTAGCGCTTTCTACTTCGGCAGTGATATTACAAGTGCCAACTAAGCGGTGGGCGCAGTTCAGTACTTGGCTGTTGTTACTGTCGATATTCTTACTATTTGTTGTACTCGTCGCCGGGAAATCGGTCAATGGTGCATCGCGTTGGATTCCGCTCGGGCTGTTTAACTTACAGCCTGCAGAGGTGGCTAAGTTATCGCTGTTTATATTTATGTCAGGTTATCTTGTGCGCAAAAATGAAGAAGTCAGGTCGAGCTTCTTCGGTGGTTTTATCAAACCTATTATTGTCTTTGCCACCTTAGCCAGTTTACTGCTGTTGCAGCCAGACTTAGGTACTGTAGTCGTGATGCTGGTGACCCTATTTGGTATGCTGTTTATTGCTGGGGCCAAGCTGACTCAGTTTTTGGCACTAATGGTGGTCGGTTTGCTCTCTGTTGCAACATTGATTTATATCGAACCCTACCGAATGCGCCGTGTAACTTCATTCCTAGACCCTTGGGAAGATCCTTTCGGCAGTGGTTATCAGTTGACTCAGTCTTTAATGGCATTTGGGCGCGGTGAGTGGTTTGGTCAAGGACTTGGTAACTCAATTCAAAAATTAGAGTACCTACCTGAAGCACATACCGATTTTGTTTTTGCTGTTCTTGCTGAAGAATTAGGCTATGTCGGTGTTGTTTTAGTTCTGATACTGATTTTTAGCTTGGTTCTTAAAGCGATTTTTATTGGCCGTAAAGCATTCGATAGCAACCAGTTGTTTGGCGGTTACCTAGCGTTCGGCATTGGAATCTGGTTCGCATTTCAAACGTTAGTCAATGTGGGGGCCGCCGCAGGAATGGTGCCGACCAAAGGCTTAACCTTACCTTTGATCAGTTATGGTGGTTCAAGTTTGATTATTATGGCGGTAGCGGTGTCGATACTATTGCGCATTGACCATGAATGCCGCTTATCCAGTGCAGAAATACAACAAATTATAGATAGCGATGAAAAAGAATAAACGACTAATGGTGATGGCCGGTGGTACAGGTGGTCACGTATTTCCTGGTCTCGCGGTTGCCAAACAACTCCAATCCCAAGGCTGGGAGATTCGCTGGTTAGGTACTGCGGATCGTATGGAGGCTGATCTGGTTCCCAAACACGGAATAGAGATCGATTTTATCAAGGTAAAAGGTCTACGAGGTCAAGGCATTGCCCGCTTACTTAAAGCACCCTTTCAGATCTTAAATGCGATTATACAGGCCAAAGCGCATATGAAGCGTTGGCAACCAGATGCGGTACTTGGCATGGGCGGCTACGTTAGTGGACCGGGTGGTGTTGCGGCGTGGCTATTGGGCATCCCTGTTGTACTGCATGAGCAAAATGCAGTGGCAGGTTTGACCAATCAGTGGCTATCCAAAATCGCCAAGAAAGTTTTTCAAGCATTCCCAGGGGCATTTTCTAAAGCAGAGGTTGTTGGCAACCCAGTGAGGGAAGATGTGGCTGCGATTAGTGAGCCAGATCAACGTATGGCAGAGCGTGATGGCAAAGTGCGTATTTTGGTCATGGGAGGCAGTCAAGGGGCACAAATACTTAATCGCACCTTACCTGACGTAATGGCCAAGCTAGGTGGTGAATATGAGATTCGTCATCAAGCGGGCAAAAATAACCATAACGAAGTTGCACAGGCATACCAAGTCAACAATGTGCAAAATGCAGATGTAACCGAGTTTATTGATGATGTTGCCAAGGCATATGACTGGGCTGATTTACTGGTTTGTCGCTCGGGGGCATTAACGGTTTCCGAAGTTTCAGCAGCAGGAGTGGGCGCAATCTTTGTTCCATTTATGCATAAAGACCGACAACAAGCTTTAAATGCTGATCACTTGGTAGAATGTGGTGCAGCAAAAATGATTGAGCAGCCAGAGCTGACGGTCGATAAGTTAGTGTCTGAAATTCAGGCATTAGATCGTAGCAATCTATTAGCGATGGCAAATAAAGCTCGCAAGGCTGCTAAGTTAGATGCAGATAAAGTGGTATCTGAAGCCATTGTTGCACTGACGAAATAACGAGAAGATTCATGACAATTCAACATACTCAAGATTTAGCTCAAATTCGCGCTATGGTGCCAGAAATGCGCCGCGTGAAGTGTATTCACTTTATTGGTATCGGTGGTGCTGGAATGAGTGGTATTGCAGAAGTACTACTTAACGAAGGCTATCAAATATCGGGTTCTGATATAGCCGAGAACCCTGTGACAGAGCGTTTAACTCAAAAAGGTGCCACGGTTTACATCGGTCACGCGCAAGAGAACGTTGCCAAGGCGAGTGTGGTAGTGGTTTCTACTGCAATCAATGAAGAAAACCCAGAAATTATCGCGGCGCGAGCAGCGCGTATTCCAGTGGTTCGCCGCGCAGAGATGTTGGCAGAATTGATGCGATTTCGTCATGGTATCGCAGTTGCGGGAACACACGGTAAAACGACCACCACAGCGCTAGTCACTCAGATCTATTCTGAAGCAGGCCTCGATCCTACTTTTGTCAATGGTGGTCTGGTTAAGAGTGCAGGGACCAATGCGCGTTTAGGTTCAAGCCGGATTCTGATCGCTGAAGCGGATGAGAGTGATGCATCTTTCTTACACCTCCAACCCATGGTAAGCATTGTTACTAATATCGAAGCTGACCATATGGATACCTATGGCGGTGATTTTGAGACCTTAAAGCAAACTTTTATCGATTTCTTACATAATCTACCGTTTTATGGCCAAGCGATTGTTTGCGTTGACGATTCTGTTGTACGAGAACTGGTGCCAAAGATCAGTCGTCAAGTGATTACCTACGGCTTTGCAGAAGATGCTGATGTTCGTATCGATAACTATCGTCAAGAAGGGCAGCAAGGTAAGTTCACGGTTATCCGTCAGGGCAAAGCAGACTTAGATATTACCTTGAATATTCCAGGTCGCCACAATGCTCTGAATGCCTCAGCAGCGATTGCCGTAGCAACAGAAGATGATATTGCCGACGAAGCGATTTTGAATGCAATGGCGGGCACTCAGGGGACTGGGCGTCGCTTTGATCATCTGGGTGAGTTTGATACAGGTAATGGTCAGGCAATGTTAGTTGATGACTACGGGCACCACCCAACAGAAGTCGATGTGACAATTCAAGCAGCACGCAATGGTTGGAAAGAGAAGCGCTTAGTGATGATCTTCCAGCCGCACCGATATAGTCGAACGCGCGATCTCTATGATGATTTCGCTAACGTATTAGAGCAAGTAGATGTTTTGATCATGTTAGATGTTTACTCTGCGGGTGAAAAGCCAATTGCGGGGGCTGACAGTCGCGCTCTATGTCGCACGATTCGTAGTCGTGGTAAGCTTGACCCGATTTTTGTCCCAGAAAGCAAGGCGTTACCTTCAGTTCTCGCCAATGTTTTACAAGACGGTGACTTAGTGCTCACTCAGGGGGCAGGTGATGTTGGTAAAGTGGCGAAACAGCTCGCGGCTTTTGAGTTAAATATCGATAAGATGGTACAGGCATAGTTTAAAACATCGAATTTTGGGTATTTGCGTCACTTATTGAATTTTAAGTAGTGATTTATCACTTTCAGTGTTTGATACTTTCTTGGACGCCAGTATAATCCGAAGGTTAAAGTAAGTGCTTTTGCCTCTATTGTACGAATTGAGATAGGGAAAGAATAAGCGAGCTAATGGCAAGGACTATGGACTTTGATTAAAAGTGCTTTTAATGAAGGCCGTCGTTTAACCGCTATGCCACTGGTAAAAGAACATGTCGTTGGTGGCAGTTTCTTGCTAGTGGTCTTGTTGTTAATTGGCTCTCTCCTTTACTCCACGATCTCTTGGATGTGGGATGACCAACGTCTCCCCCTTTCGAAAATAGTGCTTCAGGGTGAATTACACTATGTCTCTGCTTTAGATGTTCAACGCGTATTTGCTCGCCTTGAACATGTTGGAACATTTATGTCTCAGGATGTGAATGTGTTGCAGAACATGGCGGAGTCGATCCCTTGGGTATCTCATGCCTCGATTCGTAAACAGTGGCCAGACACGGTTAAAGTTTTTCTTACCGAACATCATGCAGAAGCCATCTGGAACGGTAATGCATTGCTCAATGATTACGGTCAGGTTTTTGATGGTGATATTGGCAAGTTAGAAGAAGAACGGGTCAAGTTATATGGACCGAAAGGTACAAGTGAAGAAGTACTTCAGGTATGGCGCGGCATTAGCCCTAGATTTGAGGCACTTAATCTAACGATGACATCGTTGGTTTTAAATGATCGTCGAGCGTGGCAAATCATCCTCGATAATGGTATTCGTTTAGAACTAGGCAAAGAGTCGTTGGAAGAGCGGATAGAACGCTTTATTTCGCTTTATAAGAATTTGGGTAGTGATACTCAGCGAGTGAGCTACATCGACCTCAGGTATGATACGGGAGCATCAATTGGATGGTTCCCAGAACAAGAGTTAGAACAAGAGACTACAGATGACTAAGACCGCTGATGACAACATTATTGTTGGTCTTGATATAGGCACTGCTACCGTATCGGCTCTCGTAGGCGAAGTATTGCCTGATGGTCAAATTAACATTATTGGCGCAGGCAGTAGCCCGTCTCGCGGGATGGACAAAGGTGGTGTTAACGACCTTGAATCGGTGGTTAAGTCGGTTCAGCGTGCTGTTGACCAAGCCGAATTGATGGCAGAGTGCCAAATTAGCAATGTATTTATTTCGCTGTCAGGGCGTCACATTGCCAGTCGTATAGAAAAAGGCATGGGAACTATCTCTGATGAAGAGGTTTCTCAAGAAGATATGGATCGTGCAATCCATACGGCAAAATCGATCAAAATTGGTGACGAACAACGCATTCTGCATGTAATTCCTCAAGAATTTACGATTGATTATCAAGAAGGGATTAAAAATCCGCTAGGTTTATCAGGAGTACGCATGGAAGTTAGCGTACACCTAATCTCTTGTCACAATGATATGGCGAGAAATATCATAAAAGCAGTCGAGCGATGTGGACTTAAAGTCGAGCATCTTGTTTATTCTGGTTTAGCAGCGAGTAATGCGGTTATCACAGAAGATGAGCGAGAACTGGGCGTATGTGTTGTCGATATTGGTGCTGGTACTATGGATGTTTCCATTTGGACTGGCGGCGCTTTACGCCATACAGAAGTGTTTTCGTACGCGGGTAATGCTGTGACAAGTGATATTGCTTTTGCTTTCGGTACACCAGTGAGTGATGCGGAAGAGATAAAAGTAAAATATGGCTGTGCTCTAAGTGAGTTAGTCAGCAAAGATGACACGGTTAACGTTCCTAGCGTTGGCGGGCGTCCATCACGCAGTTTGCAAAGACAGACTTTGTCTGAAGTGATTGAGCCTCGTTATACTGAGTTAATGGGACTGGTTAACCAAACTATCGATACAGTTCAAGAGAAGCTGCGCGAAGAAGGGATTAAACATCACCTAGCAGCAGGAGTGGTGCTCACCGGTGGAGCGGCACAGATTGAAGGGCTGGTCGAGTGTGCGGAACGTGTATTCCGCAACCAAGTAAGAGTCGGCAAACCTCTAGAGGTGAGCGGCTTAACAGATTATGTAAAAGAGCCGTATCATTCTACGGCAGTTGGTTTACTTCATTATGCGAGAGACAGTCAAATTAACGACGATACTGAGTACAACGAGCCGACGCGCTCGTCAGTAACGGGGTTGTTTGGTCGTTTGCGTAATTGGATACAAAAAGAGTTTTAACCTGAGCAGCAGGAAAAACGGAGATAACACATGTTTGAACCGATGATGGAAATGTCTGACGACGCAGTTATTAAGGTCGTTGGGGTTGGTGGCGGTGGCGGTAACGCCGTTGAACACATGGTACGTGAATCCATCGAAGGTGTTGAGTTCATTAGTATTAATACTGATGCTCAGGCGCTTCGTAAAACCAGTGTGAATAGTGTTATTCAGATTGGTGGTGATATGACCAAAGGTCTTGGAGCAGGTGCGAACCCTCAAGTAGGACGTGACGCAGCTCTCGAAGATCGCGATCGCATTAAAGAAGAGCTAAACGGTGCCGATATGGTATTTATCGCAGCTGGTATGGGCGGTGGTACTGGTACAGGAGCAGCTCCTGTTATTGCAGAAGTGGCAAAAGAGTTAGGTATCCTAACGGTTGCTGTTGTAACTAAGCCATTTAGCTTCGAAGGCAAAAAGCGTTTAGCTTTTGCTGAGCAAGGTATCGAAGAGCTTTCTAAGCACGTGGACTCGTTAATTACGATTCCTAACGAGAAGCTTCTTAAGGTACTTGGCCGTGGTATTACACTACTTGAAGCATTTGCTAGCGCGAACGATGTATTAAAGAATGCAGTACAAGGTATTGCAGAACTGATTACTCGTCCAGGCATGATTAACGTCGACTTTGCTGACGTAAGAACAGTGATGTCAGAAATGGGTCATGCCATGATGGGTAGCGGTGTTGCTAAAGGCGAAGATCGTGCTGAAGAAGCGGCAGAAATGGCAATTTCTAGCCCACTTCTAGAAGATATCGATCTTGCTGGAGCACGCGGTGTGCTAGTTAACATCACGGCGGGTCTAGATATGCGTCTAGATGAATTCGAAACCGTGGGTAACACAGTAAAAGCGTTTGCTTCAGATAACGCAACCGTTGTAATCGGTACTTCATTAGATCCTGATATGGCTGATGAAATCCGTGTGACAGTTGTTGCGACTGGTATTGGTAACGAGAAGAAACCTGATATTACTTTAGTTGCGGGTGGCAAAGCGAAAGTCGCTCCTGTTGCTCAACCGCAGACTCAGCCACAAACAGCGCCTGCTCAGCAGACTGTCAATAAAGTGGAAGAAAAAGCGGCACCAACTTTGCAAGAAAAACCTCAGGTAACTCCTCAGCCAACGACATCAACACCGTCTGGTTCAGGTGCGGGGCAAAGTGCAGCAGCGCCTAAGGCAGATAAAGAAAGCGGCTATCTTGATATCCCTGCGTTCTTACGTCGTCAAGCTGACTAAAATAACTACAATTTGACACTGTTCAATTTTGTGGTAGCATGCACGGTCAATGTCACCATTGACCGTGATTTGTAGCATTTTTACTGAGGCAAAGTAGATGATCAGACAACGTACTCTGAAAGAAATAGTGAAAACAACTGGTGTGGGTCTCCACTCTGGTCGTAAAGTCACGCTTACTCTGCGCCCTGCTGCTGCAAATACTGGCATCGTTTATCGCCGTACTGATGTGAATCCTCCTGTAGATTTTCCTGCGGATCCTGCGTCCGTTCGCGATACAATGCTATGTACAGCACTGGTTAATGACGAAGGTGTACGTATCTCTACTGTTGAGCACTTAAACGCAGCTCTAGCGGGAATGGGTATCGATAACATCATCGTTGAAGTTGATGCTCCAGAGATTCCAATCATGGATGGCAGTGCTAGCCCATTCGTGTTCCTGCTCCAACAAGCAGGTATTGAAGAGCAAAATACACCAAAACGTTTTATCCGCATCAAAAAGCCAGTACGCTTTGAAGATGACGATAAGTGGGCTGAATTCGTGCCATTCAACGGTTTCCGTATGGACTTCGAAATCGAGTTCAACCACCCAGCCATTGAATCTGACGAGCAGCACCTACTGTTTGATTTCTCATCGCAAGGCTTTGTCAAAGATATCTCTCGTGCACGTACTTTTGGTTTCATGCGCGATATTGAGTACTTACAGTCGCAAAACCTATGTTTAGGTGGTAGCTTTGATTGTGCCATCGTATTAGACGAATATCGTATTCTTAACGAAGAAGGTCTGCGCTTTGACAATGAGTTTGTTACTCACAAAGTGTTGGATGCTATTGGTGACCTTTATATGTGCGGCCACCCAATCATTGGTGAGTTCCGCGCGTTTAAATCTGGTCACGGTTTGAATAACCAATTACTTCGTTCAGTGCTTGCAGATCAAGAAGCATGGGAATGGGTAACTTTCGAAGAAGAAGCGACATCACCAGTTGCATTTGCAGAACCAAACGTGGTTATGGCATAACAAGATTGATTAGAAAAAGCCGGACGAGAGTCTGGCTTTTTTGTTTTATGCCCCATCCTAAATAAGCTTTAGGCTTTGTTTGCCTGTCTCGGCTAACTTTGATCTTTTTTCGCCAGTTTTGCCAAGCTCTCTAATCTCGCTTTGACTTTAGGCGATGCACCTGTGGCGATCATTTCTAGATACTGCGCCGCTGTACCGGATATTGGATCACGAGGTTTTGGTTTATCTTCGCTACGGTTCTTACTTCGATACAGTTCAGGGTTGATCTGGACACTCACCGCAATCAAGCGGGCAAATCCTTTTGATCGTAGCTGATTCAAGATACTCAACCGTTCGTAATCAATTTTCATTTTGATCCCGGCACTTGCGACTTCTAGGATCAGTTGATTATCGCGAATGTTTGCCACCCGGCAATGATCTTCCGTTCCTCTAGGCAGGATCGATTTTAGCTCTCGATTGATCAATATGATCTCTTGAGCGTGTTGTTGCAGTTGGGATAGTCGTGAATCAGCAATTATCTCATCCCCTAAAGTCGGGCGGTGGTCTCTCATGTTGAGCCTCTAATCAAGTCGACAATTCTATTTTAGTCAATGGGCTAGAACGAAGATAGAGCTTAAGACGAATAAACTTCAATCATATAACGATAAAAAATAAAGAATGCTTCAAACAAATCACCTTGTTATTGGTTGTGAGAGGCAAAATCCCATAAACTATCCGCCACTTATAGTGATATAAGCCTTGAAATCTATAGTTGTCATCACAATATCTGAGGAAAGTGATTTATCTCAGTATTCTTAGTTCAAAACTGTTAGAGACTGAAGGCATTAAAAGTAGATCGGGCCCGATCTGAATAAAGAGAGATTCATAGCAAATGATAACTAAGCTACTGACAAAGGTGATTGGCAGTCGCAATGATCGAACACTGCGCAGCCTGAGAAAAATTGTAAAAGAGATTAATAATTACGAACCAGCGTTTGAAGCACTTTCTGATGAAGAGCTAAAAGCAAAAACCGTTGAGTTCCGTCAGCGTTTAGAGCAGGGTGAAACTCTAGATAAACTACTACCAGAAGCATTCGCCACAGTACGTGAAGCGTCTAAGCGTGTATATGGTATGCGCCACTTCGACGTACAGCTTATCGGTGGTATGGTACTAAACGCAGGCCAAATTGCAGAAATGCGTACCGGTGAAGGTAAAACGCTAACGGCTACGCTACCAGCCTATCTCAACGCGCTACCAGGAAAGGGCGTACACATTGTTACCGTCAACGATTACCTAGCTAAGCGTGACGCAGAAACTAACCGACCTCTATTCGAATTCTTAGGCATGACGGTTGGTATCAACGTGCCAAACATGCCGCCTCAAGAGAAAAAAGAAGCTTACCTAGCGGATATTCTTTACGGTACGAACAACGAGTTTGGTTTCGACTATCTTCGTGACAATATGGCTTTCCGCGCTGAAGACCGTGTGCAACGTGAGCGTTTCTTTGCTGTGGTCGATGAGGTCGACTCGATTCTTATTGATGAGGCACGTACACCACTGATTATCTCTGGTCCTGCTGAAGATAGTTCAGAGCTTTACATTCGTATCAATACTCTGATTCCTCATCTACAACAACAAGATCAAGAAGATTCAGAAGAATACCGTGGTGATGGTCACTACACGGTTGACGAAAAATCTAAGCAAGTTCATCTGACCGAAACAGGTCAAGAATTTGTTGAAGAATTGATGATCAAGAATGGCCTGATGGAAGAGGGCGATACGCTTTACTCTCCAACTAATATCAGCTTATTGCACCACGTGAACGCAGCGCTTCGTGCCCATGTATTGTTCGAAAAGAACGTTGACTACATCGTTAACGAAGACGGTGAAGTGGTTATCGTTGACGAACACACAGGACGTACTATGCCTGGTCGTCGTTGGTCTGAAGGTTTACACCAAGCGGTGGAAGCCAAAGAAGGCGTTAAGATCCAGAACGAGAATCAGACTCTGGCTTCTATCACCTTCCAGAACTTCTTCCGTTTATACGAAAAACTGTCAGGTATGACAGGTACTGCGGATACCGAAGCGTTCGAGTTCCAATCGATCTACGGTCTAGAAACGGTGGTTATTCCAACCAACAAGCCAATGGTTCGCAACGATATGCCTGATGTGGTTTATCGTACCGAAGCTGACAAGTTCAATGCGATCATTGAGGATATTAAAGAACGCGTTGCACAAGGTCAGCCCTCTCTAGTGGGAACTGTGTCTATCGAAAAGTCAGAGCTTCTGTCTAATGCGCTGAAGAAAGCGAAGATTAAGCACAACGTCCTGAACGCAAAATTCCACGAGAAAGAAGCCGAAATTGTTGCTGAAGCAGGTACTCCTGGCGCTGTAACGATTGCAACCAACATGGCTGGTCGTGGTACTGATATCGTATTGGGGGGTAGCTGGCAGGCTCAAGTTGACAAGCTCGAAAGCCCAACGCAAGAGCAGATCGATAAGATTAAAGCTGATTGGAAAGTGATTCATGACCAAGTACTAGAAGCAGGTGGTCTGCACATTATTGGTACAGAGCGCCATGAATCTCGCCGTATCGACAACCAGCTGCGTGGTCGTTCTGGTCGTCAAGGTGATGCAGGTTCATCTCGCTTCTACTTATCAATGGAAGATTCTCTGCTGCGTATCTTCACTTCTGACCGTATGGCAAGCTTAATTCAAAGCGGTATGGATGAAGGTGAAGCGATCGAATCTAAGATGCTATCTCGTTCTATCGAAAAAGCGCAACGTAAAGTTGAAGGCCGTAACTTCGATATTCGTAAACAGCTACTTGAATACGATGATGTTGCCAACGACCAACGTAAGGTTGTTTACGAACTTCGCGACGAGTTGATGGTTGTTGACGATATCAGCGAGATGATCGAACAGAACCGTCAAGACGTGCTAACAGCGGTGATCGATGAATACATCCCACCACAATCTCTTGAAGATATGTGGGATGTCGAAGGCCTACAGGATCGCCTTAAAAATGACTTTGATCTTGATGCGCCAGTGAAGCAGTGGCTCGAAGAGGATGACAAACTTTACGAAGAAGCACTTCGTGAGAAGATTATCGAAACGGCTATCACGGTTTACAAGCAGAAGGAAGAAGTCGTTGGTGAGCAAGTGCTGCGCAACTTCGAGAAATCAGTGATGCTACAAACGCTAGATACGTTATGGAAAGAACACCTAGCAGCTATGGATCACCTTCGCCAAGGTATTCACCTTCGTGGTTACGCACAGAAAAACCCGAAACAAGAGTACAAGCGTGAGTCGTTTGAGCTATTTGAAGGACTGCTAGACGCACTGAAGTCAGATGTGATTACCATTCTGTCTAAAGTTCGCGTTCAGCAACAAGAAGAAGTTGAGCGCATGGAAGAGCAGCGTCGTGCTCAAGCTGAGGAAGCGGCTCGCCATGCTCAAGCCCAGCATGCATCAGCGCAAAGCCAGCTTTCGGATGGTGAAGAAGAAGACGAAGGCGCTCACCAACCAATGGTCCGTGAAGAGCGTAAAGTAGGCCGTAATGAGCCTTGCCCATGTGGTAGTGGTAAAAAGTACAAGCAATGCCACGGCAAAATCGGTTGATGCTTTGCCTCAAACAAGTATTAATTTTAGAGTCGCTTAGGCGGCTCTTTTTTTATCTAATGGTTATCTTAATAATCGTCAGCCACAATGCAGGGCATGACAATGGAAAGTAAATAGGAAGTCTGATGAAACGAATTCATATCGTAGCGGGAATTATCTTCAACCGAGATAAATCGCAGGTGTTTATTACTAAGCGCCCAGATGATAAGCATAAAGGTGGTTTTTGGGAGTTTCCTGGCGGCAAAGTAGAACAGGGTGAAAGCATCGAGCAAGCTATGGTTCGCGAGCTTGAAGAAGAAGTTGGAATTACAACCACTGAACAAGCGTTATTTGAACATATTGAATTTGATTATCCTGACAAGTCTTTAAAGTTTGATTTTATTACCGTTACTGAATTTAGCGGCCAACCTTATGGAAAAGAGGGGCAGCAAGGCGAGTGGGTTGATATCAGCGACCTTGGCAAATATACATTCCCAGAGGCTAATGTGCCGATCTTAGAGCGTGTGCTAAAAGAGTTTTCTTAAACCCGTCAAAGCCCCCCTAGCCAGAGGTGGTGAATACTGTTAGTTTTAGTGGATTGGCTATAAAAACGATTACTCGAAACGGAGAAGTGCAATGGTACGTATTGCAATTGCAGGAGCAGCAGGCCGAATGGGCCGTAACCTAGTTAAAGCAACTTACTTAAATCAACAAGCGCAAGTAGGTGCGGGTTCAGAGCGACCTGAGTCTTCACTAGTCGGTGTTGATGTTGGTGAACTTTGTGGTGAAGGTAAGTTTGATGTTGTTCTGACTGACGACCTAGCAAAAGAGATTGAAAGCTTTGACGTCATTATCGACTTCACGGCACCAGCAAGCACGCTTGTAAATTTGGAGCTGTGTCGTCAACACGGTAAGAGCATCGTTATTGGTACGACGGGGTTTACTGAGCAAGAGCGAGAGCTCATAGATACGATTGCCAAAGAAGTGCCTGTAGTGATGGCACCGAACTACTCGGTTGGCGTTAACTTGGTCTTTAAGCTACTTGAGAAAGCGGCCAAGGTGATGGGAGATTATTGCGATATTGAAATTGTCGAAGCACACCACCGTCATAAAGTAGATGCGCCTTCTGGTACGGCTATTGGCATGGGTGAAGCGATTGCCGATGCGATGGGTAACAAGCTCAATGATGTCGCTGTCTATGCTCGTGAAGGTATTACCGGTGAGCGTACTAAAGATGAGATAGGTTTTGCTACGATTCGAGCGGGCGACATTATTGGTGAGCACACGGCAATGTTTGCTGATATCGGTGAGCGAGTTGAGGTGACCCATAAAGCGACAGACCGAATGACTTTTGCTAACGGCGCTGTTAAAGCCGCCGTGTGGCTAAATGAGAAGCCAGCGGGCTTTTATACCATGACCGATGTGTTAGGACTCAATGAGCTTTAAATCAATAATTATGCGCTGGGCTTGCCCGGCGCTTTTTATATCTAGCTAATAATGTCTCTTTAATAAACATGGTAAAGTGCACTAGTTGTATTGGTTTTTAGTGCTGATTTTGATTGTTTGAATGTGTTTTTTACCACAATTGCTTAAAAGTATAAGTGAAGTTTGTTTGTTCAACGTTTGCGCAAAAGCCATAAACAAAACTGTGATCTGTGATGAGTAAAAAATGACACATTTCATAAAGTTTTCATATCATCGCCCCAATCTCCTGACTAAACTTTGTTTTTTAGCCATCTAAAACCCTTTTTTGATTTAACTGCTCTAAATGTCCAACTTATTTTAACGACTCTGTTGACACAAATCACAACCATCATTAGAATACCGCCAATTTGTCTAATTTCCATAAACACGCACTTTTGAGTGTTGCGGGAAGGTAGATTTGCAAATTAAATCAATTTTAATGCATCTTTATTCCGGAGGTTGTCTTGAGTAAGTCAGCACTGCTAGTCCTAGAAGATGGGACAGTATTCCACGGTGAATCCATTGGCGCAGATGGTTCTGCTGTCGGTGAAGTCGTTTTTAACACCTCGATGACGGGGTACCAAGAAATCCTCACTGATCCTTCCTATTCTCAACAAATTGTTACTCTTACTTACCCTCACATTGGCAATACCGGAACCAATTCCGAAGATGAAGAATCCTCTTCAATCCACGCACAAGGCCTTGTGATTCGCGACCTTCCTCTTATCGCTTCCAACTTCCGTAACGAACAATCCCTTTCTGATTACCTTAAATCGCAAAATATCGTCGGCATTGCTGATATCGATACGCGTAAGCTTACTCGTATTCTGCGTGAGAAAGGCGCACAGAACGGTTGTATCGTTGCGGGTAACAACCTAGACGAGGCTCTAGCGCTAGCTAAAGCGAAAGAATTCCCTGGCCTAAAAGGTATGGACCTTGCGAAAGAAGTTACAACAAAAGAAGCGTATCAATGGAAACAAGGTTCGTGGACGCTTGAGAGTGGACTTCCTGAAGCGAAAGACGACAGCGAGTTGCCATATCACGTTGTTGCCTACGACTTCGGTGCAAAACGCAACATCCTGCGCATGCTTGTTGACCGCGGCTGCCGCTTAACGGTTGTTCCTGCTGAAACATCAGCAGAAGAAGTATTGGCTCTTAATCCAGACGGTGTGTTCTTATCAAACGGCCCGGGTGACCCAGAACCATGTACTTACGCGATTGAAGCGACAAAAGTATTCCTAGAAAAAGGCCTGCCAATCTTTGGTATCTGCCTAGGTCACCAAATCCTAGCGCTAGCGTCTGGTGCACAGACTGTGAAGATGAAGTTTGGTCACCACGGTGCTAACCACCCAGTTAAAGATTTAGATCGTAACGTTGTAATGATCACTTCTCAGAACCACGGTTTTGCTGCGGATGAAGCAACACTACCTGAGAATCTACGTGCAACTCACGTATCGCTATTTGATGGTTCACTGCAAGGTATTCACCGTACAGACAAGCCAGCGTTTAGCTTCCAAGGTCACCCAGAGGCGAGCCCAGGTCCAGAAGATGCGGCACCGTTATTTGACCACTTTATCGAACTCATTAAACAACACAGCGCTTAATTCGGAGTAGTAGAGAATGCCAAAACGTACTGACTTAAAAAGTATTCTAATTCTAGGTGCCGGCCCGATTGTTATCGGTCAGGCATGTGAGTTTGACTACTCTGGTGCTCAAGCATGTAAAGCACTGCGTGAAGAGGGTTACCGAGTTATCCTTGTGAACTCTAACCCTGCAACTATCATGACTGACCCAGACATGGCGGATGCAACTTACATTGAACCGATCCAATGGGAAGTAGTTCGTAAGATCATTGAGAAAGAGCGTCCAGATGCCGTACTACCAACAATGGGTGGTCAGACTGCGCTTAACTGTGCTCTAGATCTAGAAAAACACGGCGTACTTGAAGAGTTTGGCGTGCAAATGATTGGTGCAACTGCTGACGCTATCGATAAAGCAGAAGACCGTTCTCGCTTCGATAAAGCGATGAAGTCTATTGGCCTTGAGTGTCCGCGTGCAGATACAGCGAAAACCATGGAAGAAGCTTACGGCGTTCTCGATATGGTTGGCTTCCCATGTATCATCCGTCCATCATTCACTATGGGTGGTACCGGTGGTGGTATCGCTTATAACAAAGAAGAGTTCGAAGAGATTTGTCGCCGTGGTTTAGACCTTTCTCCAACTAACGAGCTTCTAATCGATGAATCACTAATCGGCTGGAAAGAGTACGAGATGGAGGTGGTTCGCGACAAAGCGGATAACTGTATCATCGTATGTGCGATTGAAAACTTTGACCCAATGGGTATCCACACCGGTGACTCAATCACAGTTGCTCCAGCTCAGACACTAACAGACAAAGAATACCAACTGATGCGTAACGCATCTCTAGCGGTACTGCGTGAAATCGGTGTTGAAACGGGTGGTTCAAACGTACAGTTTGGTATTAACCCGAAAGATGGCCGTATGGTTATCATCGAGATGAACCCACGTGTATCTCGCTCTTCTGCTCTAGCATCGAAAGCAACGGGTTTCCCAATCGCGAAGATTGCAGCAAAACTGGCGGTTGGCTTCACTCTTGATGAGCTACAGAACGATATCACTGGTGGTGCAACTCCTGCATCATTTGAACCAACAATCGACTACGTCGTGACTAAGATTCCTCGTTTTAACTTCGAGAAGTTTGCTGGCGCGAACGACCGTCTAACGACGCAAATGAAGTCAGTTGGTGAAGTTATGGCTATCGGCCGTAACCAACAGGAATCGCTACAAAAAGCACTTCGTGGTCTAGAAGTAGGTGCAACTGGCTTTGATGAAATGGTCGACCTAGATGCTCCTGATGCTCTGACAACAATTCGTCATGAGCTTAAAGAAGCGGGTGCAGAGCGTATTTGGTACATCGCGGATGCATTCCGTGCTGGTATGTCAGTAGATGGCGTATTCAACCTAACGCAAATCGACCGCTGGTTCCTAGTTCAAATCGAAGACATCGTGAAGCTTGAGCAAGAGCTTAAAGTGAAAGGTTTCGCAGGCTTGAACAAAGAAGAACTGAAAAAGCTGAAGCGTAAAGGTTTCGCAGATGCTCGCCTATCTAAGATTTTAGGTGTGTCTGAAAGTGAAATCCGTCGCCTACGTGACCAGTACGATATCCACCCAGTTTACAAGCGCGTAGATACCTGTGCGGCTGAGTTCTCTTCTGATACCGCTTACATGTACTCATCTTACGATGACGAGTGTGAAGCGAACCCAACTGATAAAGACAAGATCATGATTCTTGGCGGTGGTCCTAACCGTATCGGTCAAGGTATTGAATTCGACTACTGTTGTGTACACGCATCACTAGCACTACGTGAAGATGGCTATGAGACTATCATGGTTAACTGTAACCCTGAGACAGTTTCAACAGACTACGATACTTCTGACCGCCTGTACTTCGAACCAGTAACACTGGAAGACGTACTAGCAATTGCTCGCGTTGAGAAGCCAAGAGGCGTTATCGTTCAGTACGGTGGTCAAACGCCACTGAAACTAGCACGCGCACTTGAAGCCGCAGGCGTGCCAATCATCGGTACTAGCCCAGATGCTATCGACCGTGCAGAAGACCGTGAGCGCTTCCAAGTTGCTGTCGACCGTCTAGGTCTTCTACAGCCAGAGAACGCGACTGTAACGACAATGGAACAAGCGGTAGAGAAAGCGCGTGAAATTGGTTACCCACTAGTTGTACGCCCTTCATACGTACTGGGTGGTCGTGCGATGGAAATCGTATACGACGAGCAAGATTTACGTCGCTACTTCAACGAAGCAGTAAGCGTATCGAACGAATCTCCAGTTCTTCTTGATAGCTTCCTAGACGACGCAGTTGAAGTGGATATCGATGCTATCTGTGACGGTGAGCGCGTCGTTATCGGCGGTATCATGGAGCACATCGAACAAGCAGGTGTTCACTCAGGTGACTCAGCATGTTCTCTTCCTGCATACACCCTAAGCCAAGAAATCCAAGACGTAATGCGTGAGCAAGTTGAAAAGCTAGCGTTCGAGTTGGGTGTTCGTGGTCTGATGAACACACAGTTTGCCGTTAAGAACAACAAAGTATACCTAATCGAGGTTAACCCTCGTGCAGCACGTACTGTACCGTTTGTATCGAAAGCAACGGGCGCACCAATCGCTAAGATTGCGGCACGTGTTATGGCGGGTCAATCTCTAGAAGCTCAAGGCTTTACCAAAGAAATCATCCCACCATACTACTCTGTAAAAGAAGTGGTGCTACCGTTCAATAAATTCCCTGGTGTTGACCCACTGTTAGGCCCAGAAATGCGCTCAACAGGAGAGGTAATGGGTGTAGGTGCAACATTCGCAGAAGCGTACTCTAAAGCTGAACTAGGCTGTGGAGCGGTTTACCCTGAAGGTGGTCGTGCACTGCTATCTGTACGTGAAGGTGATAAGCAGCGTGTTGTTGACCTAGCGTCTAAGCTGACTAAGCTTGGCTACCAGTTAGATGCAACGCATGGTACGGCAGTTATTCTGGGTGAAGCGGGTATTAACCCACGTTTAGTGAATAAGGTACACGAAGGTCGTCCACACATTCTTGACCGTATCAAGAATAACGAGTACACCTACATCGTGAACACGGCTGCTGGCCGTCAAGCGATTGAAGACTCTAAAGTACTTCGTCGTGGCGCATTAGCTGAGAAGGTGAACTATACAACGACGTTGAACGCTGCATTTGCAGTATGTATGGCACATACGGCTGACGCGAAAACGTCGGTAACTTCAGTTCAAGAGCTACACGCAAAGGTGAAAGCGAACGAAGCGTAATAAAAATCAGTAAGCTCAACTTAGAGCTTATATGACAACATCATTGCCCACTCATTTGAGTGGGCTTTTGTTTTATTGATGAATAGTTGGAATGAATTAAAGTCTAATCTTTCTCTAAGGGAATTGTTAACTTAGTGGTATTTTGACAGACATAAGTAGATAACCGATTGATTGAGAATGGAACTGACACTCGAATTACTGACGATACTTTTCTTCGTGGCGACCGCAGCGGGTTTCATTGATGCCATGGCTGGGGGAGGGGGGCTACTTACTCTGCCCGCTCTACTCGCGGCTGGTGTCCCTCCGACTCAGGCGCTCGCTACAAACAAGCTTCAGAGTTCATTTGGCAGCTTTTCTGCCAGTTGGTATTTCGTGCGCAATGGTATTGTCAGCATTAAAGAGATGCGCCTTGCGATCGTTTGTACTTTTATTGGCTCGGCGGTGGGTGCAGAAGCCGTCCAGTACATAGATGCCGGGGTACTTACGAGCCTAATTCCGATTTGTTTGGTTGCGATCTCGCTCTATTTCCTAATGATGCCTAAAGCGAAACAGCATAAAGGTGAGGCAAAGCTATCTGAAGCCATGTTTGCTTTCTCGGTTGGCGGAGGTGTCGGCTTTTATGATGGCTTCTTTGGCCCGGGCACAGGATCGATATTCACAGTTTGCTTTGTTGCATTAGGTCACTTCTCGCTGGTGGATGCGACAGCGCGTACTAAGGTGCTTAACTTCACCTCCAATATTGCAGCACTGCTGTTCTTTATTTTTGCCGGATTGCCGATTTGGGAGTTAGGGCTTGTGATGGCCGTCGGAGGATTTATTGGGGCACGGCTCGGCGCTAAAGTGGTGGTGAGCAAAGGACAACAGTGGATTCGCCCATTGGTGATTACGATGTCGATACTGATGGCAGCAAAGTTATTGTGGCAAGAGCATTCACAATGGTTACTCTCTTTTATTGCCTAGCGTTTTAGTTAGTGAGTATTAAGTGATGTATTTGCTGACTTAGCTACCGAAGCAACCACTTTATCAACTAGGGCTTTGATTCGTTGATTCTTATACGAAGAAGCGCGCAGGCACACATGCAGTGGGCGATAGAGTGGCTGTAACTGCTCAAAGTGATGGCAATGCTGTTGCTCGATCTTTAGCGTTTGGATGACTGATAAGGGCACCAAAGCAGGAGCAATCCCAGAAAGGGCAAGCTGGGCTGCCGCGGCATAAGAGTCCATCTCCATAACCGGTGTCATAGCAAGATTTTTGAGGATCTTTAGCTGGTACGTATTGGCAGTGTTGGCAAGATCATTGGTAATGATCGTCCTTGGCAGTTGCTTAAGAGGGCGATCGGCGACAATAAAAAACGGCTCGTCGATTAGATGAAATGTTTTTAGCCCATGCTGCGGGGGAAGTAAACCCGCGCAAATACCTAGATGCGCTTTGCCTGACTGAACATGCTCAACGATTCGTGGTGTATGATTAGTGGTGATGCGAATGTAAGGATCTGATCTAAAGTGCTGACCAAGGATATCTGCAAGGTAACTCGCCACTAAAGTTTCAGAGCAGTCAAGGGTTATTGTGCTCTGCTCCTCCATCGATTGCTGCTCATAGATACGGCCTCTTAGTTCATTGAAGGTTGGGCCAATACTCTCGATAAGATTGATTGCATCTTGTGTGAGCTGAACATTTCTTCCATCCGGAACAATCAACTTTTTGCCAAGCTTCTTCTCAAGGTTGGCAATGCGTTTGCTGACCGCTGATTGACTAATATAGAGCTGGCTGCCAGTACGGCTCATGGTTTTGGCCTTACTGAGCGCTAACAGTGTTTCTATACCTTCTAACAGCATGCCATCATGTCCCTGAGAGTCGAAGAGGTGTGATACTGTACCCAATAAAAAAGCGGCGCTCAATGAGCGCCGACTGAAGCTAAATACTACTTGTGATTAGATACTTACTTTTTTCAATCTAGTGAGATCATTAAAGTACTTATTAATCAAATTTTTATCTATTCTTGGAATACCATTTCCAAAATCAGCAATTTTGGTTTTAGCTACCTTTGATTCAAAGTGTTTTGAAGGAATAGGCGAGCCAGAAACGGCAGCTAACGGTGAGTGGTAGCTATGAATAAGTGGCCACAAAGATTCAGCCTTACGCTCTTCTCCTAGTTGTTGGTGAGCCTCTTTAAACAATTGATACCAAGCGGAATATTGCTCAATTCTGTGGAATCTTACTCCTATCTCTTCTAGCCAATCGACAAATGTATCTAACGAGATACCATCATGGTGAGGGTTGACTAGATTGTAGGTGTGGAATTCAGACTCGTTTTCTGAGCCCAGTCTAATGATCGCACTAGCAGTAAAGTCGACTGGTAAGCCATCATAGTGAGGAAGTACTCCTTGATTGGCATAGAAGCTCTTAGGTGCTATCCCAGTTTCAATTAAACTAATTAGCAGTCGGGTAAACATGTCCGGTAAGTTTAGTTGATTGTCGTATTTGCTGTGAGCGAGAATCATGCTAGAGCGAAATATTGTCACTGGTAAACCGTAATGCTGGTGTGCTTCACGCAGTAACACCTCGCATGCCCACTTACTCGTTGCGTAACCACTCGCATAGCTATCACTTATGACTCGTACTGGTTCGATGATTCGAATGTCTTGATACTCATCAATTGGTTCTCGCTCCCCTCGATCTGCGACAGCAATACTGGATAGAAAAGAGAAGTGTTTGATCTTATTTTCAAGAGCTAGAGCTATTAGTTGAGCGGTTCCAACTACATTCGCGTCAAAGCAATCTCGGTATGGCAGTACGTGATTTACCAAGGCACCAGCATGGATAATGGTATCCACTTCAGTAGTAAGGTAGTGCCATTGCGTGGATTCTAAACCAAATTTGGGTTGTGATAAGTCTCCATTAATAACCTCAAGTCGCTGTGAAATGAGTTTATCTAGTCTTATGCTTATTTTTTCGTCGAGGTAAGAAAAGGCATCACGAATACGGCTAATGGCTTGCTGTTTGTCTCGGGCTCGAACTAAGCATATGACTTTCCCATCAGATTGCTCAGCTTTCTCAAGCAAATCTAATAGTAGGAATCGCCCTAAATAACCGCTTGAACCAGTCAATAGAACCACTTGTGGTTTTTCTGAACTAGGTAGGTTGTGGGCTTTTTTTAGGATACTTTCATCAATAAACTTATCTATTTTTAATTGTTCGGCATAGACATCAGTTGCTCCTATTTCGTGAATATCTTCAAAGCTGGGTGCGTTGCCGTTTTGATTGTTGTCGGCGATAAATTCAATTATGTATTTCAGGTCATAGGCTGGACTTATAACAATATCGACAGGTACGCGAACTTGGAACAGCTCCTCTAGCATGGTCGCAAATGAAACTGCAGATAAGGAGTCGCCACCGAGGTCACGAAAATTATCACTTGTCAGAACCTCATGGCTATCGTTACCGATGAGGCTGGTGGCTGCTCTTAAGACGATTTCTTCTACCGTCAAATGTGCACTGTTTTGATGTAACTCACTAACTAGGCTGGATTCTTGCTGCTCCAAGCTTTCGTATAGTTTTTCTAGCTTATCTTCATATTTTAATCTGAGTTTAGGGAACAGTGCTTTGCCGTGATCTGAAAGTAGTCCATTACCATGCGTAAAGGCTTGAGGTTCAATGATGAAGTCCCTAGGAATCTCATAACCATTCAGTGTATAAGCTTTGGCCAGAGAGCGGAAAGACTCTGAAATAAGTCGCTTTAGCGTATTTAGTTCGTTTTCGTATTTGTTAAGTAGCTCTTCTTTAGGCACAACCACTGCGAGCAAGCTGGATCTCTGGCTATTACCATAAACAAAAATTTGGCGTACTAGTGGGCTTGAAGTGTAGATAGCTTCTAGGCTTGCAGTTGTGACAAACTCACCTTGTGATAATTTTATAACGTTACTGCGGCGATCAATATAACGTATTTTTCCGTTCTGATGATCCGCAAATATATCACCAGTTTTATAGTATCCATCAAGTGTAAACAGCTCTTTATCGAGCTCTGGATGATTAAAATATCCAGGTATGATCGACTGAGTTTTAATTAATAGCTCACCTCTGGGATAGGGAGAATCTTGCGTTGAGTACCCCAATTCCGGTACATCGACTAACTTATAGTTTTCTACCGGAGGAGACAATAATTGACCAGAGACTGCAATAGCTCCAGCTTCCGTAGAGCCGTATATTATGTTGAGCTCCAGATCAAACAGTGATTCCATAAAAGATTTCATTTGCTCTGACAATGGAGCCGAACCACAACTGATCCAGTTTACCTGCCCGCCAAAAACTTCTGTCCGAAATTCGTGTTTGAGTGCTTGTTCTATTTCTTTCGATACTAGGCTTTCAGTTTGGCGTCGTCTGTTCAGCTCTGAAACGAACTTTTGGTAGATCATTTCGCAAACACGTGGCACTAGTGACAGCTCAGTTGGTCGTGCAAGTACTATGTCTTCGAAGAAACTTGATAAATTACTTTCAGAGGCGAAGAAGCAGTTTCCGCCACGAACAAATGTGTTCTTTAAGGAAGAATGCCCGGCAACGTGGCTCATTGGCATATAGTGAAAAGTCGAAGTCGGTTGGTCGGAAAAAAGGCTTGCCCAAGTTCCTCCCCACATTCCTGCCGCCAGCTTCTTGGTGTACATTGCCCCTTTTGGAGTCCCTGTACTACCCGAAGTATAAATAAGCATAGATAGTTCATCATCTTGCTCTTCAAAATCCGGTATTGATTCTCTGAGGGAGTGACCGTCGTCAATTAACAGTTCTAAGCTTGTTAATTCGATATCTGTTTGTTGTTTTGACAGAGTTTTAAGTGCATCTTGGTAGCTATTCTGGTGTGTTTTGTCTTTGTGGTCATGATCAAGAATAACGACTCTTTTTATGCACGAACAGTGTGCTAGAAGGCTGAGAGCAGTGCTAAGGTAGTTGTGGCTAACAGCTAGAGTATTGGAGTGCGTCTCTTTAATGATATGAGATAACTGCTCTTCGTTGGAGCTAGTTTGTAAGTGAACTGAAACCGCACCTAAACGAATACATGCTAAGTCAAAGACCGCATACTGGCCGCTTGTAAAGGATAAAAATGCCACTTTAGTTTGATTAAAAACTGGAGCTTTAGAGCAAAAGAAAAGTGCTTTGGCCGTGTTTTCAGCATTTTGCCATACTTGCTGATAACTCATATGAGAGTACTCGTTATCTAGCGATGGTTGAGGAGCTGTTTGGTTTGAGCTTGGTAGAGGCTTGCGTCTTCTACGTTCTGAAATAGCTGGACGGTGAGCATATTTTTCCATTACAGAGCGTACAATTTGGAGCAATTGCATCGTGGTGTTTCTCCGAATAGTGTATAGAGCCTGAACGAAGATAAGTTCGTTCAGGCATAGAGGTAGATGTTGAAAAGGTTATTCTGGGAGTGTTCTAGGAACCCAAATAATGGCAAGAATACCCACGATAAGCGTCATGATCCCGGCAGCACCTAGTGCTAGATGCATCCCTTCCATATAGGCATTTTGAGCATGTGCAATGGTGTCAATTGAGATCCCTTCCACATCTAAAGTTTCGTTTAAAGTCCCTGCTTCACCCGGTCCTGAAATACGAAAGGTCAGTGCTGCCAATGAGCCCAACAATGTAATTCCAAGCGCATTTCCAATTTCATTACTTGTTTCTGCAATCGCTGCGGCTGCTCCCGCTCGCTCTGGTGGCGCGGCAGAAACTGCAATATCAGCAACCAAACTAAAAGATAAGCCATAGCCAACTCCAGCGATTATGGTTGAAGCGATAAACAGCAATACCCCATTATCGGTTGTTGTAAACAACAGAATAAATGAGCCGATACTTATCAAAAAGTGGGTGAGAACTAAGCCATATTTTCTTCCGGTTCGCTCAACAATTTTGTTGGTGATAACACATGTGACAGTTAAGACCACAGCCCCCGGAATGGTGACCAAAGCGGCAGTTAGAACAGGCAACCCTAGAACTGACTGAAGGTAAATTCCAGCAAGATAGCCCGTTGCTGACCAAACAACGAGCGAAAGTAGGCCTGTCAGGATCGCTACGGTGAAAACACGATCTTTGAATAGCGAAAGGTCAAGTAATGGGTCATCAAGTACTCGTTGACGGCGAATAAACCAAAGCATCGCGAACACGCCAATGGCACCTGTTAACATCTGCTCGGTTGAAAAACCTTCAGCCGCTGCGGTTTTAATTGAATAAGTAAATAACAGCATGCCGACAAAAGAGAGCACGAGGCTTAGTAGATCAATTTTACCAACACCTTCATCTCTAACTTCTTTTAGTAGAATTGGAGCAAAAATCAGAAACAGTACAACTATGGGTATATTGATAAGAAAAACCACTCCCCAAGCAAACTTACCAAGTAAAAGCCCTCCAATTAAAGGTCCAACTGCAAAACCGCCTGCAAATGTTGCTGCGAATATACCTATGGCTTGAGCTCTTTGTTTTGGGTTAGGAAAGAGTTCACTCACGATAGCTAAACCGGAAGGGAGTAAAGTCGCTCCACCAAGCCCCATTAACGCTCTAAATCCAATTAGCATTTCTGGTGAGGTAGAGTATGAAGCACCGACAGAACCTAAGCCGAAAATAAGTGCCCCAATCATCATCAGTTTTAAACGGCCAAAGCGGTCACCAATGTTACCGAATGCCACGAGTAAGGAACCAACTATGAATCCGTAAATATCGAGTATCCAAAGGGCTTGGTCTGCTGTCGGCATCAGTGCCGTAGTAATCTTGGGCATGGCCAAATAAAGGACTGAGCCGTCCATGGCGACGAGACCGACAGGGCCTAAAACCATAAGCAAGCCTAACCAAGCTTTTTGGGTTGCACTATCGGAAGCACTTGAGTGCTTTACTGCTATATCATCCATTTGATATTAATCTCCGGTTTTAATTAAACTAAGCTACTGCGTTGTGAGTGATTATTGTGTTGTTATCGCCTAAAAGACGTTTTAGGCTACCTTGCCAAATCTCCATACCTCGTTGAGTCAGAAGAGATTCAGGGTGGAATTGAAATGATGCGAAGTGTTCGCCACGAAGCGCATGAACCTCTAGGGAGTCAAAGTCGTAGCTAAAGCGAATGCCTTTGCAAAAATATCTATTGCTGTGATCTTCTGGCACGTAGGCAGAAAAAGAGTTGTAGAAACCGACGTTTTCAGCAGAGCCAAATAGGTCAATCTGTTTCTGGACGCCCTGATTCGGCTGCTCTTTTCTTTTAACTTGAAAGCCCAAATTCATCGATAAGATTTGATGACTTAGGCATACGGCAATGAAAGGCTTTTGATGCTCAAGGAGATGGTTTAATGTTCTATTGAGCGCGGTGACTCTCAAGTCGGTAAAATCCGCGGGATTTCCTGGGCCGGGACCGAGAACAGTCAAATCATAATCATCAGTATCGTATTTATCTTCACAACTCTTGACGGTAACTTGGCAGTTCAATGCGCGAAACTGATGAGCGATCATATCAGTAAATGTGTCTTCAGCATCTAAGATAAGCACTCGGTACTGGGACGTGTTTGGATGTGAACTCTGTCTTCTCTCGGCATGAGTGAGCCAAAATGGTGAAATTAGAGTATTTCTAGCCGTTAACTTCTCTTGAAGTGTGGTGTGTTCAAAAAAGGAGTGAAAGTCCTCTGTATGTCTACCTTTGGTTTGCTTCTTAATTGCAGAGAGGAAACCTTGAGCTTTAGCTCGACTTTCTTCTGACTCTTCTTTGGGGTTAGAGTGGCGAACCAGTGTACTACCAACAGCAATTTTTAACTCGCCTTGAAGGCTAATGTCTGCACTGCGAATAAGGATGGCAGAGTCCATGGTCGCAAGGCCGGATGCGTCGTTTCCTACCAATGCAATGATGCCGCTATAGTATCCGCGCCCTTCCGGTTCATATTTGCGAATCACTCTACACGCGTTTTCTAATGGACTTCCTGTGATTGTGGGGGCAAATAAGGTTTGTTTGAGAACCTCTGATGGTGAGAGATGGCATTGCCCATGTATTAAATATTCTGTATGGGCGACCTTAGACATTGACTTTATTAAGGGCCCAAGAACAGTGCCTCCGTGTTCACAGATACTAGACATCATTTTCAGTTCTTCATCGACAACCATGAAGAGTTCGTCTTTCTCTTTGCCGTTATCTAAGAACTGCTCAAAGCTATGCCTATCAGGGCCCAAACTCGGGTAGCGATAGGTTCCGCTAATCGGATTCATTGCAGCAGATTGGTTGTTCAAAGTGACGTGTCTTTCTGGCGTTGCCCCAATAAGGTAGCGCTCACCAGTAAAAACAATATATGTCCAGTAAGACCCAGATTCATTTTCGATGAGCTTACGGTACAAAGACAGTGCCAAGTTCCGGTCGAAGTTGTTAATTTGACACTGAAAATGCCTCTTCAACACAAAGTTTGCACCTGCGCCCATGCCAATTTCGTCTTCAATGATCCGAGTGACGATGTTTTGATATTCATGATCTTCTATATCGAAATGCTCATTTACCAGAGCAATGTCGAGATCCGGTGCCAATGACAAAAAAGTGCTAGACGTCATCGTATGATGATTTTGAATAGAAAGAGAGAGTAACGGCGTCTTATCATCAACATACTCAAACCCTTTTTCTCTTATTTGACGATAAGGAACGAGCACCAGCTGGGAATAAAGAACAGAGCTGTTAATGGTTTGATCGATATCGGAAAGAACCTCAAGTTCTGATATTTTTCCGGTTATGATGTCAATATGACCATCTTTACTATTTTCAGACCGTTGTATGATTGCAAATGGTTGAGAGCTTTCCTTTAATATTCGATTAAAAGCATGAGTTGAAGCGCATACTTCCATTACACAAACTCCTCTGTTGTTGTGAGCACTGCACAATTGCGTGCCGCGTAGTCGAGAGCGAGCAGGTGATTTTCACGGGAAAAATCAGCAATAGCGTCTGCGACGACAAAGGTCTCAAAATCATTGGAAAATGAATCAACAGCGGTCATTAACACACCAACATGAGCGTAAACGCCACAAATAACTAGCTGGTCACGCCCGGCTTCTTGCATCATGTGGGAGAGGTTCGTTTTTTGAAATGCACTGTATCTCCATTTCACAACTTGCCAATCATGCTCGCGAATAGAAAGCGGTTCGACGATCGATGTATGAGAGGCGTCACGAGACATTCCTTCTCCCCAGTAATCCTTAAGTAATCCTCTTTGTTTACTAGTCATCGAGCCTGGTTGTGCGGAATAACACACAGGAACTGATTGGTCATGACAGTAGCTCACGAGTTTATAGACTCTATCTATCAACAGAGATTGCATTTCTTCAGAAAACGGTTCAACAAAGTATTTCTGCATGTCGTGGACCAATAGCACAGCGCGCTCTGGATCAAACTGCCAATCTACTTGATTGCTTGGAAGTTCATTTTTATTGGGTATTGAATACGGTGAAATTTTTGGAATACCAGTCATTACTTTCCCTTACAAATACTAAAAACCCACAAAGTGTCAGTCCATGACACTTTTCTTTGGGTGCCATACTTATGTTAGTGACACTTTTTTTCAAGAAGTATTTACCTAGCTTATTGCTGATGTGTGAAACTTGTCACATATCGATAACTTTAACTTTATACATATTTATTAGTACCTTGGAGATAAAAAACACACTAAACCCACTAAATACATGTCTCCATCTCTTATTAATACTTTTGATGAAATAGTAAATGTATAGGACTATGCGACACTTCACTATTGACAGGAAAAAAAACAGCAATCATTATTTGGCCTCTCATATTCCAGGGAACTGATTTGTGAAATTAATTATTTCTAAAATAAAGGAGGAGTTATTTAATGCGTGGTTTGGCTGAACGGATTAACTATGAAAACTATCAAAATTTACCTATTTTGGAAGAGGTGATAGATGAACTACCTATCTCAGAAAAAATACAGGAATTTATTTCAAAAAAGAGACAGGAAATAGAAAGTATAATATCCGGTGAAGATGAAAGGTTATTAGTTATTGTAGGCCCTTGTTCTATTCATAATACATCTGATGCCTTCGAGTATGCAAAGAAACTGGCGTCAATATCAGATAAGTATAGTGAAGACTTGCTAATAGTAATGCGGACATATTTTGAGAAGCCCAGAACCAGAGTTGGTTGGAAAGGGTTGCTTATTGAGCCTGATTTAACCGATGGGATTAATGTCCGCAAGGGTATATATGAAGCGAGAAGTTTCTTAGAGAAAGTCCTAAATCTTGGGCTTCCGACCGCCACGGAATTTCTTGATAGTGGCTTATTTCCGTATATTTCTGATTTGATTTGTTGGGGTGCAATTGGCGCTAGAACTACAGAATCACAACCTCACAGGCAGATGGCCTCTGGGCTTCCTTGTCCAATAGGATTTAAAAATGGTACCGATGGAAATATTGACATTGCAATAGATGCAATTGTTTCATCGTTAGAGCCTCACGTATTATATACCTCTTGTGGAAAGGGGAACCCCATTGCAATAACGACATCAGGAAACAAGTTTGGGCATATAATTCTTCGAGGTGGCAAAGAGCCAAACTATACAGAGAAGCACGTGAAAAATGCGACTAAAAAACTAAAGGATAACAACTTGAACTCTAGGGTTATTATTGATTGCAGTCATGGTAATAGTGGGAAAGTTGCAAAGAATCAAACTATAGTTGCCAATAATGTTGCTTGGCAAATTTCCAACGGAGAGGATAATGTTTCAGGTGTGATGATTGAGAGCTTTTTGGTTTCTGGTAAACAGTGTATAAATTCAAATGAGCTGATAAAAGGGCAATCAGTAACAGATGATTGTTTATGTTTGGATGATACGTTACAGATAATCGACGTTTTAGCTAATGCGATAAAAAATAAACGCTACAATTTACTTTCAGTTGCTTAGTCATTAATTTAAATCGATTAAGGAGAGTTTATTTCTCCTTAATCAAAACTCAATGACTATGAATTCACAATTCGTTGTTTTCCAAAAATAGAAAAACATCATTGAGCACTTCGTAATAAGACATATTATTTTGACTCTCTGATTTCCATAGATCATAGGAAGTACTGTATGCAAACTCGATACTTGCAGCTAGAACTCTGGGTCTAATATCCTTGAGCATCGATACTTCCATTCTAGCGGCAATGAGATCGCTAAGAGCTTGGTTATAGCTTTCCGAACGGGAAAGTTTTCGAGCACATACCATAGGATGCTTACGTATCAAATTTCTTATCGTGGCGAATCGCTTTGGATCAATACCATAGCTACCCTCTTCACAACCTTTGGTTACTTCTACTGCAGCTTTGCGAATCGCTGTATAAATTGATTCACTCATAGGTCGAGAGGCCAAAGCAACTAAAATCTCTTTCTGTTCTACTTCGTAGTAGTCAAGTACAAGATCTTCCTTACAAGAGAAATACCTAAAAAAAGTTCGACTTGAAATATCTACAATGTCTGTAATGTCTTCTATTCGAGTTTCGTCAAAGCCTTTACTCACAAAAAGTTGGTAAGAAGCCTCTAAAAGAGCATTCCTCACCATTTGCTTTTTTCTTTCTCTGCGATTGACTTCTTTCGGAGCAATAGGAGGCTCTTTATCTGCGAGATGCATGCTATCTTGGAAGAACTGTCTCGTCATCGACTCATCAATACGATTTGTTATTAGAAAATCAATTAAAACACCATTTTTATCAATGGCTTCATAAAGAAATACTTTTTTTCCCTTAACCTTTATCTCTTTATGTTCCATTCGCCAAGGAGAAGTTTTAAGTGGGGAAGCATCAAAAAAACTACCTTCAAATTTAGGGCAGAATTCCGAAATCCAGCGTTGTACTGTGGCGTGATCTACATTGATACCGCGTCGATTTAGCAATTCTTCTATTTCTCGATAGCTCAATTCATTATACACGTGCCATCGAAGCGCCATGATAATGGTTGCAGGTGGAAATTGCTTATTTGCAAAAGAAATCATTCAATACCTCAATTAAAATTGTTTCTGCATCTCACGTCACAGCGCAAATGTTGTTACTCCGCTAAAGGTGCCAACTATCAGCCTCATTGAATACCGAAAAATTTCAACATGCATATTGCTTAGGCTTGCTTATGTGTATTGTGGGTGGAGTTTCTGTTAGTACAAATTTTCCGTTACCAAACTTTCATTTTTGATCGTTAACGTTGTCGGTTGCTCAGTTTTTTAGGCGAACAATTCGTGCTTCTAGCGGGCAATATTGTTTTTCGTAACAAGATTTTATCATAAGAGTTCGGCTATCTGTATCAATCAGGCTAGCTTCAAATGAACCACTATACAGTCCTGAAGTCGATGAACACGCTCTGGCATACTCATGAGTGCGAAGTTATTGAGATCTCGAGTCAAGACATTACTCTCCCTAAACTGGATTCTTACTTAGGAGAAAACTGGGTGAGGCTCCCGTTTGAGTTTTAACTCTGTAGCGACTTTTATGAGTGGGGAGTTGAGAAAAACAAGTTCTGTAGGATTTCTTAGTTCAATAGATAGCAAAAAGGCGCTTGATGTACAGCGCCTTTATATTTAACTCTTGGATAGATTACAGGCTTTCGGTGAAAGTACGTGCGATTACGTCGCGTTGCTGCTCTTGAGTTAGAGAGTTGAAACGAACAGCGTAGCCAGAAACGCGGATAGTTAGTTGAGGGTACTTTTCTGGATTAGCGACTGCGTCTTCTAAAGTTTCACGCTTTAGAACGTTAACGTTTAGGTGCTGACCACCTTCGATACGTGGCGCAGTTTCGATAGCAACTTCACGGCTCTCGTACTCGCCTAACTCGTTGATCGCTACTACTTGATCGGCTTCAAAGCCAGAGTTTGCAACTATACAACGTGCTTCGTTCTTCTCGCTGTCTAGAAGCCAAATTGAGTTCAGTAGAGCGTCGTTAGCTGCAGTTGTAATTTGAATACCTTGGATCATCACTATCTCCTAGTCCACTTTAGTGGTTTATTGGTGTTAATTTTCGAATTTTATTGAGCTACGTATTATATAGCGAATATCCCTTATGATAATATTGATTTAAGTCAAAAAACAACCAAAAACATTTCTTTTATAAAGGTTATTTTGTTGTTCTAAATCAATAAAATCTTTGAAAACAATATGTTTACAATATATTTGATAATTTAAAAAATATTTAATAACCGATTGTGTTGTAAATTTACTACAAAATGGGTTTTGAAATTGAACTGGATCAACTAAGTGACTGTAAGTAGGTTCATAGTCTGAAAGTGTAAAGTGATTAAATGACAATGCGTAAAAATCAGTTTGGTAAGAAGTATATTGGAGCCCATGTTTCTGCTGATGGCGGGGTCGATCAAGCGCCGCTAAGAGCAAGGGAAATTGGCGCGAATGCGTTTGCGCTATTTACTAAGAATCAACGCCAATGGGTGGCAAAACCGATAGAAGAGAAAACCATCCGAGCGTTTCGGGCAAATTGCCAAATGTTAGGCTTCAGTAGTGAGCAGATACTTCCCCACGATTCCTATTTAATTAACCTTGGCGCTCCAGAAGAAGAGAAACTAGCTAAATCTCGCGCGGCTTTTATAGATGAGATGGAAAGGTGCAATCAGTTGGGGTTAACACTGCTCAATTTTCATCCTGGGAGTCATTTAAAGAAGATATCTGAGAAAGAGTGTTTAGCGCGAATAGCGGAGTCAATCAATCTTGCTCATCAAACTGTGCCCAATGTTATTGCTGTGATTGAGAACACGGCAGGGCAAGGAACAAATTTGGGCTGGCGATTTGAACATCTGGTGGAGATTATCGAGCAGGTAGAGGATAAATCTCGGGTCGGTGTTTGCATTGATACATGCCATACCTTTGCCGCTGGCTATGATCTGAGTAGTTTTGATGCTTGTGAGGCAACGTTTGCTGAGTTCGACCGCATTGTTGGTATGCATTATTTAAGGGCAATGCACATTAACGATTCAAAGGTTGCCTTAGGTGCCAAGGTCGATAGGCACCAGGCACTGGGTAGAGGAGAGATTGGCTGGAGCTGTTTTGAGTACATCGCAAAAGATCCTCGTTTTGACGCTATCCCATTGATCTTAGAAACTATTGAGCCTGAAACTTGGCCCGATGAGATCAACCAGTTACGTAATTTTCATGCACAAGCTCTGGTTGAAATTGTTGGCTAGACAAAGGTGGCATCATTTTTTCATAGCAATAGATGAGTTTACTAATATGAGGGTGCTACTATGCCTTTTTCACGTTGCTATACCACTATCCGTCCTGCGCGCTTGCCTGCTCCTAACCGTCATATTGCAGGGCAGGGACACTATCGAACACCGCAGAAAAATAACGCCCATCATGACTAAATTCTTTGTTCCTTTTGCTATATTTGCGACAATTTGATTTTCCTATATAGAAGAAGGAACAGATTATGAGTCAGTCAATGACTTGGCATGATGTTATTGGTGCGGAAAAACGGCAGGAATACTTTCAGCAGACGTTGGCATTTGTTGAAGGGGAAAGAGCGTCTGGTAAAGTCGTGTTCCCGCCAGCAAAAGATGTCTTCAATGCGTTTCGAGTCACTGAGTTTGGTGATGTCAAAGTCGTGATAATTGGTCAGGATCCGTATCATGGCCCGAATCAGGCTCACGGACTGTGTTTTTCTGTTTTACCTGGAGTAAAGACGCCGCCTTCTTTGGTTAATATGTACAAGGAACTGGCTCAAGACATTGAAGGCTTTGAAATCCCTCAACATGGTTACCTGCAGAGTTGGGCAGAGCAAGGGGTCTTATTGTTGAACACGGTATTGACGGTTGAGCAAGGTAAGGCACACTCCCACTCAAAAACTGGCTGGGAGACTTTTACAGACAAAGTTATCGAGGCACTTAACCAACATCAGTCCGGTGTGGTCTTTTTACTTTGGGGGGCTCATGCACAGAAAAAAGGGCGCTTTATTGATCGCAGTAAACACTTTGTATTGGCTGGGCCTCACCCTTCACCGCTATCTGCTCATCGTGGTTTTTTCGGTTGTCGTCATTTCTCACAGACCAACGATATTTTACAGCAACAAGGAAAAGACAAGATAGAGTGGCGATTGCCTTTAGAGGTAGATGCATAGCTTTGTTTACAGAGCATTTGCCCAAATTTCGAACAATGTCAAAGCGTAATATGGTCTTCTCTTATACACTTAAAGAATGTAGGTGTTAAGGAGAAACGCTATGATGATTGAAAGGATCAGGCGCGAGCACGGTTATATGGTGCGCTTATTGGCGCTATTGAGACACAAGTTGGCCTTGCTCAAAAGTGAACGCCAGGTTAACTACGCTGTGTTGAGGGAACTGGTGGACTATCTCGCTAATCATTCAGAGAAAGTGCATCACCCTAAAGAGGATATTCTTTACCACTATTACCTTGAGCATTATGGCCACCATTACGAAATCGACAATCTTGAACTTGAACACCAAACTTTATCAGAAAAGACTCATGAATTCTTAAATGTGGTTGATATGGTGTTGCAAGATGCGGTGATTCCGCAAGATATGTTTATTGAGCAGTTAGAATCTTTCTTAGATGCTCAGAAGCGACATCTCGAGATCGAAGAGAAAAATGTATTTCCTTATCTAATTGAGAAATTTACTGTAAAGGATTGGCAAGCAGTCGAAGAGCAATGGAGCGTCTGTGAAGACGACCCAGTATTTGGTGAGACGATCGCAGAGCAATATGCTCAGCTAGCAGAGCGAGTCCATCAAACTGAGCATGAATGTATCTAGCGAAAACAAAAAAGAGGCGAACAATCGCCTCTTTTTCTAATTTTTAATATTCAAGTTTATCTAGGTCATCAAAGCCGATATCCATATCCATCAGCTCTTTTTGCAGACGCTGACGATCCTTTATCGCCTCAATTTCGCGCCATTTACGCTTCACGGGTTTTGAACGAGCCGCGCGCCCTTTGGGAAAATCCTGTTCCAATAGTTCTTCAAAGTTTAAGCCTTCCATAAGCTACCTCGTTATGATTTTTATCCCTCTAGATGGGGCAAGTTTTTAATACCATATTCAAAACGAAGGTAACTTTGATTCGTTTCTCATTTGTTACGTTTCAATGAAGTTTTTACGCATATTGTGCGTGTAAGTCACAAAAAAAATTGCCCTGTTGACGATTTTTTGCACGGTTGAGTTGGTGAGAACGATTAAATTGCATTGGTGAGAATGTTAATTGGCTGTGTAAATAATAGCCTTTCGTATAGATGGCTCACTATATGATTATTGATGACTATCTGTTGTGTTGATTATATGGGGTGTTGTTTTGTAACTGCTGTTTGATGCCTTATTTAGCAAGGAAAACTGCTTATCTGGAAGCTCTTATGAAATTATGTTTCTGAAAATGTCGCATGTTGCAAATTCTCGTATTGGTTGTTTGTTGTGTGTTGGTTATATGTTCTGGCTTGTGTTAATTGGTGGTGACCATATAGTGAAAAATAACAACCATATCAATTTATTTTCATATTGATTTTTGTCACTCTTCGCTGCATTATCCGCCCGTCAAAAAATACGCTGACACGTAAAATGGAAGCACGAAGCGAGTTTTACAGGTCTAGACTGCATAAAACAACAAAACCAATACTAAGCAATCTTGACACTTAGTTGGGCAGTTAGATGGATGGCTTGGAAGCAGAGGTCAGCGAAAACTCAATATGAGGATGTTATGACAGACTTAATCAATTTAATGAATGACCTTTTGTGGGGTTCTATTCTTGTTTACCTTCTGGTCGGTGTGGGAATTTATTTTACAGTCCGTTTGGGCTTTATCCAATTTCGTCACTTTGGCCATATGTTCTCTGTTCTTAAGAACAGCCGTAAAGCAGACAAAGCCGGTATCTCTTCTTTCCAAGCTCTTTGTACAAGTTTAGCTGCACGTGTCGGTACGGGTAACATGGCAGGTGTTGCTGTTGCACTTACCGCAGGTGGTCCTGGCGCTATTTTCTGGATGTGGTTAATTGCTATGTTAGGTATGGCAACATCATTCGCCGAAAGCACCCTAGCGCAGTTATACAAAACCAAAGATGATGACGGCAACTATCGTGGTGGTCCAGCGTACTACATGGAGAAAGGTCTTGGAATGCGTTGGATGGGGGTTCTGTTCTCAGTATTCCTGATCATTGCCTTTGGCCTAGTATTTAACGCCGTACAAGCGAACTCTATTGCTAATGCAATGAACAACGCATTTGGCTGGGAAGATACCTATGTTGGTATCGTGGTCGTTGCACTCTCTTCTATTGTTATTTACGGCGGTATTAAGCGTATCGCTAAAGTGGCTGAGCTGATCGTCCCGATTATGGCACTGGCTTACCTGCTGCTTGCTATGTATGTCATGCTGACCAATCTAGAGAAGCTACCAGCAGTTCTGACGCTTATCTTTAAGAGTGCATTTGGCTTGCAAGAAGCGGCCGCTGGTGGTCTTGGCTACGCAATCGCACAGGCGATGATCAACGGTATTAAGCGCGGTCTGTTCTCAAACGAAGCAGGTATGGGTTCAGCACCGAACGCAGCGGCTTCTGCAACGCCATATCCACCACACCCGGCATCACAAGGTTACGTGCAGATGTTAGGTGTCTTTATGGATACTATCGTTATCTGTTCAGCAACCGTTGCTATCATCCTAATGTCGGGTGAATATGTACCACACGGTGAAGTAACAGGTATCGAGCTAACGCAAACGGCTTTGAGTTCTCAAGTCGGTGAGTGGGGCGGTATCTTTGTTGCTGTGGCGATCTTCTTCTTTGCCTTTACCTCAATTATTGCAAACTACTCTTACGCCGAAACCAACCTAATCTTCCTAGAGCACAACCATAAAGCAGGTCTTGGTATTTTCCGTATTATCGTACTTGGTATGGTGATGTTCGGTGCCGTGGCATCGCTACCTGTAGTATGGGCGCTGGCGGATGTTTCTATGGGGTTGATGGCAATTGTGAACTTAGTGGCGATTATTCTCCTATCTGGCATCGTTATTAAGCTAGCGAAAGACTACAACCGCCAGCTAGACGAAGGTAAAGTGCCGACGTTTGATTCAAACGACTTCCCAGAGCTGAAGTCTCAGCTTGAGGATGGTATCTGGGATCAGAGCAAAAAAGATTAATATAACCGTCATACTTGAAGCCGTAGCGTCGTTGGCCGCATAAATCCCCCGGAGCGCCGGCCGCCCTAATCACATAGGAACACTATGCTCATAGGGCTGAATTGATTTGCCGCCTAGCTACAGCTCCAATTATTTAGGTTATAACTTTTGACTATTAAAACGATTCAAAAAGCCATGCAGACATTGCATGGCTTTTTTTGTAACCTATATCTAACAACATAATTAAACAGATAGAGTTAAGTCATGCTAATCGTCGTTTCACCTGCGAAAACCTTAGATTATGAATCGCCACTGGCAACAGAGAAATATACTCAACCCGATTTAATTGAGTACTCTAAGCAGCTTATTGATGTTTGCCGTAAACTGACACCAGCTGATGTTGCGAGCTTAATGAAGGTTAGCGATAAAATCGCCGATCTGAACGTAGGCCGTTTTCAAGAGTGGAGCGAGACATTTACCTCAGATAACTCACGCCAAGCTATCTTAGCTTTTAAGGGCGATGTCTACACAGGGTTAGATGCGCAGTCATTATCTGAGCAAGATTTTGATTACGCGCAAAAGCATCTGCGTATGCTGTCGGGTTTGTACGGTTTACTTAAGCCACTCGATTTAATGCAGCCTTACCGTCTTGAGATGGGCACTAAGCTTGCTAACGACAAAGGCAGCAACCTTTATCATTTTTGGGGCAATGTGATCACCGATAAGCTTAACGAGGCGATTGCCGATCAAGGTGATAATGTATTGGTTAACCTTGCGTCGAATGAGTACTTTAAAGCGGTTAAGCCCAAAAATCTCGAGGCCCAAGTGATTACACCTGTATTTAAAGACTGCAAAAATGGTCAATATAAGGTGATCAGCTTTTATGCCAAGAAAGCCCGCGGCATGATGGCGCGCTACATTATTGAAAATCGCATTTCAAGCGTCGCTGAACTGACTAAGTTTGATACTGCGGGATATTACTTTGTTGAAGATGAGTCGACGCCAACAGAACTCGTCTTTAAACGTGAAGAGCAGTAATGAACGAGTCATAGGTTGTAAGGAGTAGAGGATGCTCAACTGGTTTAAGCTCTGGCTAGCGAAATATGACGCCTGGTGTCACTCAATGGGCTTAACACCAGAGAACAAACGCAGTTGTGTACCCTATCGCAGTGATCCTACTTCTCCACCGAATAGCCACAATAAGGCGCACAAGTAATGCGCCTTTTTGATACCCATTGCCATTTGGATTTTGATGCATTCAAGCCAAATCTAGCCGCGCAGATTAAATTGGCCAATCAAGTCGGCGTTGAGCGGTTTGTTATTCCTTCTATAGGGCCGTCAAACTGGAACAGGCTTGAACAGCTTGCTGCTCAATATTCATCGATATATTACGCTGTAGGCATACACCCGTATTTCGTCGATACAGATAGCCATATCTATCAAGAGCAGCTTGATGAGTTACTGAGCCAAAATAATGAGAAGTGCGTTGCTGTTGGAGAGTGTGGGCTCGATGCAATGGTAAAAGTTGACAGTCAGATTCAAGAGCGCGTATTCATTCAACAACTTGAGCTTGCACAATCATATCAGCTTCCAATTATCCTTCATGCTCGGAAAACTCACAATCGCCTACTACAATTGCTTAAACAGTATGGTTTCTCGCAAGGAGGTGTATTACATGGATTCTCTGGCAGCTACCAGCAAGCGATGCAGTTTGTCGAATTGGGTTTTTATATCGGAGTAGGTGGAGTGATCACTTACCCAAGAGCGAAGAAAACGCGGCAAGCAGTGTCTCAGTTACCGCTTGAATGTATTCTCTTGGAGACGGATTCGCCTGATATGCCCCTTTATGGATATCAAGGCAACTCAAATCATCCACAGATGTTAGCTCAGATTTTATCTTGCCTCGCATTGCTGAAAGGGATACCAGAGCAAACGATTGCTGAAAGTGTTTGGAAAAATAGCCATTCAGTATTCGGTCTTTGTGAATAATTTCTAATTAAATTGTTCTTTTAATGATTACAGACGTGGTGAATGGTGACCGGCTTCACGTTACTGAGTGAATGCATGATGAATCTTATTAGAAACTGTGAGGACGGCATTACTTTATCAATGGACGGATGAGTATAATTGCCTCCGCTTTTGAGCTCCATTTTGTAACACGCCAATAAATAACATATAAGGAAGTCATAAACTATGAGCCTGTTTATGAGCCTAGTCGGTATGGCAGTATTGCTAGGAATTGCATTACTACTGTCTGATAACCGCAAAGCTATCAATCTAAGAACTGTGGGTGGCGCATTTGCTATCCAATTCATCATCGGTGGTTTCGTTCTATACGTACCATGGGGTCGCGACCTACTAGCTGGTTTCTCAGCTGGTGTACAGAACGTTATCGACTACGGTAAAGACGGTACTGGTTTCCTATTTGGCAGCCTAGTTAACTTCTCAGTTGACGGTATCGGATTCATCTTCGCGTTCCAAGTACTTCCAACGCTAATCTTTTTCTCTGCACTTATCTCTGTACTTTACTACATTGGTGTAATGCAGTGGGTTATCAAGATTCTTGGTGGTGGTCTACAAAAGGCACTAGGTACTTCACGTGCCGAGTCTATGTCTGCAGCAGCCAACATCTTCGTTGGTCAAACTGAAGCACCGCTAGTGGTTCGTCCGTTTGTACCAAAAATGACTCAGTCTGAGCTATTTGCAGTAATGTGTGGTGGTCTAGCGTCTGTTGCTGGTGGTGTACTAGCAGGTTACGCATCTATGGGTGTACCTCTAGAGTACCTTGTCGCAGCGTCATTCATGGCTGCACCTGGTGGCCTACTGTTCGCTAAAATCATCAAGCCTGAAACTGATACACCAGATGAGAATCTTGGTGATGATATCGACGGTGGTGACGACAAGCCTGCTAACGTTATCGATGCAGCGGCTGGTGGTGCTTCAGTTGGTCTACAACTAGCTCTAAACGTTGGTGCAATGCTACTGGCGTTCATCGGTCTAATCGCGCTAATCAATGGTCTCCTAGGTGGTGTTGGTGGTTGGTTCGGTATGCCTGAGCTAACTCTAGAAATTCTACTTGGTTACCTATTCTCGCCTCTAGCATTCCTAATCGGTGTGCCATGGGAAGAAGCAACAGTAGCTGGCTCGTTTATCGGTCAGAAACTGGTTGTTAACGAGTTCGTAGCTTACCTAAACTTTGTACCTTACGTTGGTGACGGCGCTCAAGTTGTTGCAGCAACAGGTCAAGTAATGTCTGAGAAGACTCAAGCAATCATCGCATTCGCTCTATGTGGCTTCGCAAACCTATCTTCAATTGCGATTCTACTAGGTGGTCTAGGTGGTCTAGCTCCAAACCGTCGTCACGACATCGCTCGTATGGGTGTGAAAGCGGTTTGTGCAGGTACACTGTCTAACCTAATGGCGGCGACAATCGCTGGCTTCTTCCTATCTTTCTAATTGAATAAGCGAAAGATTATATAGACGCCGTTTGATTAAGCCCCGTAGTTGCATAGCTTGCTATGTACTACGGGGCTTTTTCGTTTTTTTCAGCATAGTAAGTGCGATAGCTGCGTTAACTGCGGTTTTCACCCTAGTCACTTAGCGAGCTAAGCTCCCAGGGATTCAAATCCTCGTTGCCTTGCTCTCACACTGACTATTTTGAAAAAACTTCAGCATAAGACAACGAGAGCTTTCGTTGGATTGTGCGAAGGTCTGGAATGAGTTCGGACAACAAGATTCATAACGTTTGAGCAACTGATTAGATTGAGCAATCGTTAAGCAGAATCTTTTTTGAGATACAAACCGTTTGCGCTCTATGAGCCACTACAGTTCCGCGATAAATATCTATAATGTAGGTATCTATAGAAAGTAGGGTAAAACTTATGAATGAAGTTTTCCTCGCAACCTTAGCCGGTTTTGTCGTTGGAGTCCTGTTTTCCGCTATCAAGTTGCCGATACCAGCCCCGCCTGTTTTAGCAGGTGTAATGGGCATTGTTGGTGTTTATCTTGGTGGCGTAACTTATCAATGGATTATTGAGAAGTTTTTCAGCTAGCGATAATTAATACAAGGAGTATGATTGGCGCTGGCAGCAACGACACCGTTGCTTGGGCGTTTGCCCATATACGTTAGACACCGCAATCGTAGATTGTTGTGCCATAGACCAAACTGGTACTGTGCGGTGACAAGGATAGCAATTGGCATATTAAAACTCGCTGTATATGCCGAGTCTTCAGGGAACCAAGTCCGTTCATAAATGACTGCAGCTCTAAAAATGTTTTTAGGGCAGTAACTTTTTTGAATATTGATCGGAGATAGAAATGAGCGATTTAAAAGCAGCAGCACTACGTGCACTAAAACTTATGGACCTAACTACGCTGAATGATGATGACACTGATGCGAAAGTTATTTCACTTTGTCATGACGCAAAATCAGCAGTAGGTAACACAGCTGCAATCTGTATTTACCCTCGCTTTATTCCTATTGCTAAGAAGACACTTCGTGAGCAAGGTACACCAGAGGTTCGCATTGCGACCGTAACTAACTTCCCACACGGTAACGATGATATTGACATTGCTGTTGCTGAAACTAAAGCGGCAGTAGCTTACGGTGCAGATGAAGTAGACGTCGTATTCCCATACCGTGCTCTTATGGCAGGTAACGAAGAAGTGGGCTTCGAGCTAGTTAAGCAATGTAAAGAAGCTTGTGGTGATATTCTTCTGAAAGTGATCATCGAAACTGGTGAGCTAAAACAAGAAGCACTAATCAAGAAAGCATCTGAAATCTGTATCAAAGCTGGCGCAGACTTTATTAAAACTTCAACGGGTAAAGTGCCAGTAAACGCAACACCTGAATACGCTCGCATGATGCTAGAAGTGATTCGTGATATGGGTGTTGCACAAACAGTTGGTTTCAAACCTGCTGGTGGCGTTCGTACTGCTGAAGATGCAGCGGACTACCTCGCAATGGCTGATGAAATCCTAGGCGATAACTGGGTTGATGCTCGTCACTACCGTTTCGGTGCGTCAAGCCTGCTAACAAACCTACTAAATACATTAGAAGTGACAGACGAGACTGCTGATCCAGCAGCTTACTAATTCTCTCGTTCGAGAGTAGATAAAAACAAAGTCTGTTTGGTGGAGTAGCGAACCGCTGCTCCACATTACCTCTTTACCTTATAACCATTGCTTGCTAAAGCATGGGAGGATCTAATGTACTTACCTCAAGAAATCATTCGTAAAAAACGCGATGGCGAAGTGCTTACCGCGGAAGAAATTAACTTCTTTATCCAAGGCGTAGCGAAAAACACCGTATCTGAAGGTCAGATAGCGGCGTTTGCTATGGCTATCTTCTTTAATGAAATGACAATGCCTGAGCGCATCGCACTAACGTGTGCAATGCGTGATTCTGGTATGGTCATCGATTGGAGCCACAAAGAGTTTGGCGGCCCAATTGTCGATAAACACTCAACGGGTGGTGTTGGCGACGTAACTTCTCTAATGCTTGGCCCAATGGTGGCAGCATGTGGTGGTTTTGTACCTATGATCTCTGGTCGTGGCCTAGGTCATACCGGTGGCACGCTAGATAAGCTTGAGTCGATCCCAGGCTACAACATTACGCCAACCAATGATGTGTTTGGTGATGTCACGAAAGATGCGGGAGTGGCTATCATTGGTCAAACGGGCGATCTCGCTCCGGCCGATAAGCGTGTGTACGCGACGCGTGATATTACCGCGACGGTTGATAACATCTCGCTGATCACAGCTTCAATTCTTTCTAAGAAACTAGCGGCAGGTCTTGAATCTCTTGTGATGGACGTGAAAGTAGGCTCAGGTGCATTTATGCCAACTTACGAAGCGTCTGAAGAGCTAGCAAAATCTATTGTTGCCGTAGCAAATGGTGCAGGCACTAAGACAACGGCTATCCTAACCGACATGAATCAAGTATTGGCGTCTTCTGCGGGTAACGTGGTCGAGGTTCGAGAAGCCGTTCAGTTCTTAACGGGTGAATACCGCAACCCTCGTCTTCTCGAAGTGACTATGGCGTCATGTGCAGAAATGCTAGTGCTGGCTAAACTTGCTGACAACACCGAAGACGCCCGTTCTAAGCTGATGGCAGTGCTCGACAACGGTAAAGCCGCAGAGTGTTTCGGCAAGATGGTTGCTGGTCTTGGTGGTCCTGCTGATTTTGTTGAAAACTACGATAACTACCTAGAAAAAGCGGACATCATCAAGCCAGTATATGCTGATGAAAACGGCACTGTATCAGCCATGGATACTCGCGCGATTGGCATGGCCGTTGTTTCTATGGGCGGTGGTCGCCGCGTCGCGACAGATGTTATTGACTATGCCGTGGGTTTTGACAGCTTCATCCGCTTAGGTGAAGAGGCGTCAAGTGACAAGCCTCTAGCGGTTATCCACGCTCGCAATGAAGAGCAGTGGCAAGAAGCAGCGCATGCACTAAAAGCCGCAATCACGATTGGTGGTGAGTACACATCAACGCCAGAGGTGTATCGTCAGATTCGCGCTGAAGATCTTTAATCCCGTCATACTTGAAGCTGCAGCTTTGTTGACGGCGCAAATTCACCCTAATCACATAGAGCCTCTATGCTCATAGGGCTGAATTTGCTTGTCGCCTAGCTGCAACTCCAATTATTTAGGGATTAACATAATATTAATTAGATTGGTCGATTGAGCTGTTGCTCTCGGCCAGTTAAAGGAAGAGAGCAATGAAAAGAGCATTTATTTTAGTCTTAGACTCATTTGGTATCGGTGCATCGGCTGATGCGAAAGACTTTGGCGATGTTGGTTCAGATACTATGGGTCATATTGCTGAGCAGTGTGATAAAGGTTTGGCGAATAACGCCGATCGTAGCGGCGCTTTAAAGCTGCCTAATTTATCCAAGCTTGGTCTGGCGATGGCGCACAAAGAGTCGACAGGTAGTTTTGCGCCGGGTCTTGAGGCTGATACAGAAATCATCGGCGCATACGGCTATGCTGCAGAACTCTCTTCTGGTAAAGATACTCCATCAGGTCACTGGGAGATTGCAGGTGTACCTGTACTGTTTGATTGGGGCTACTTCACCGACAAAGAGAATAGTTTCCCTAAAGAGCTAACTGACCGCATTCTTGAGCGTGCAGGTCTTGACGGTTTCCTAGGTAACTGTCACGCATCGGGTACTCAAGTTCTTGATGACTTGGGTGAAGAGCATATGAAGACTGGTCAGCCAATCTTCTACACTTCTGCTGACTCTGTATTCCAAATTGCTTGTCACGAAGAGACGTTTGGTCTTGATCGTCTACTTGAACTTTGTCAGATCGCGCGTGAAGAACTTGAAGATTACAACATTGGTCGCGTTATTGCTCGTCCGTTTGTTGGTCCAGGTAAAGGTCAATTTGAGCGTACGGGTAACCGTCGTGACCTATCGGTAGAGCCACCTTCTGCGACTATTTTGCAAAAATTAGTGGATGAAAAGGGCGGTGAAGTTCACTCGATCGGTAAGATCTCTGATATTTACGCAGGCTGCGGTATCACTAAGAAGACCAAAGCAACAGGTATTCCTGCTCTATTTGAAGCAACAAAAGAGGCGATCAAAGAGGCGGGTGACAACACTATCGTATTCACCAACTTTGTTGACTTCGATTCTGCTTATGGTCACCGCCGTGACGTTGCGGGCTATGCAGCGGCGCTAGAGTACTTTGATGGCCGTATCCACGAAGTGATGGAGATGATGGAAGAGGACGATGTGCTGATTCTAACTGCTGATCATGGCTGTGATCCTACTTGGCCAGGTACTGACCACACTCGTGAGCATATTCCTGTGATTGTTTACGGTCAGAAAGTGCCAGCAGGCTCATTGGGCCTTCGTGAATCCTTTGCTGATATCGGCCAAACTTTGGCTAGCTATTTTGGTACATCACCAATGGATTACGGTAAAAACTTCTTGTAATCAAAATCGACTAAATTAGATAGAGGGCTTAGCCCTCTATTATTTTGTTTGCTTAAACTAACGCAGTTTAATAAAAGGAAATTGAATCATGGCAACTCCACATATCAACGCAGAAATGGGTGCATTTTCAGACGTAGTATTAATGCCAGGTGACCCGCTACGTGCCAAATACATTGCAGAAACCTTCCTAGAAGATGTTGTTCAGGTATGTGATGTACGCAATATGTACGGTTACACAGGCACTTACAAAGGCCGCAAAATTTCGGTGATGGGGCATGGTATGGGAATTCCGTCATGCTCAATTTATGCGACAGAACTCATTAAAGATTTCGGTGTTAAGAAAATCATTCGTGTCGGTAGCTGCGGTGCAGTAAGTGAAGATATTAAAGTGCGTGATGTAGTGATTGGCATGGGTGCGTGTACGGACTCTAAGGTAAACCGTATTCGCTTCAAAGGTCATGACTTCGCCGCTATCGCAGACTACAGAATGGTACGCGCAGCGGAAGATGCAGCAAAAGCGCGCGGCATTGAAGTGAAAGTCGGCAACATGTTCTCTGCAGAACTGTTCTATACCCCAGACCCGGAAATGTTTGAGGTGATGGATAAGTACGGTATTGTCGGTGTTGAAATGGAAGCAGCAGGCATTTACGGCGTATGTGCTGAGTATGGTGCAAAAGCACTAACAATCTGTACTGTTTCTGACCACATTAAGACTGGCGAGCAAACCACCTCAGATGAGCGTCAAACAACGTTTAACGATATGATGATCATTGCTCTAGACTCTGTTCTTCTTGGTGACGCAGAGTAGGGGGCGGACTACGTCCTTGAGATCGCTCCGCTGCGAGATCGGGCTTCGCCCTTCGAGATGTGGCCGCGGTAAGTGAGTCGAAAACTGCAGGCAGTGATACTTTTTTTAGGATCTAATTGTCTGGATATAAAAGTAAAGGGTTGACACAATGTGCCAACCCTTCAATATTTCTCGCTTCTCGCTTCTCGCTTCTCGCTTCTCGCTTCTCGCTTCTCGCTTCTCG
>NZ_LLEI02000089.1 GCF_001399455.2 Vibrio bivalvicida | reverse complement strand
CATCGTCATCGGTGTAGAATGTATGCATTGTTGGTACTGGGTCAGCGATCTGTGCCTTGATTATGCGTTTGACTTTGTACTCGGTCATGCCCTGTATATGAAAGCGATACACGGTGGTAAAACAAAGAACGATCGCATCGATTCTTACAAAATTGCCTCACTCCTTCGCGGTGGTAACTTTCCTATCGCCTATGTTTACCCTAAAACCATGCGTGCTACACGAGATTTGCTGCGACGAAGAACCAAAATCATGCGCCATGGCGCTGACCTCAAAGCGCATGTTGCCAACACCTTTAGCCAATACAACCAGCAAAGCCACAATGTTCAACTGCGCTACCCATGCGCCCGTGAACAAGTACGCAACCAATTCGATGAGCCCTCAACTAATCGAAGCATTGATATGGATTTGAACGTTATCGCTTTCTACACTAAGGAACTGGCGAGCGTAGAACACTTTATTGAAAAGACAGCCAAGCAGCACAGTGCTCAAGATTATTCTCTCATCCAAACTGTGCCTGGTATTGGTCGCATTCTCGCTCTCACTATCTTGTACGAAATCGGCAATATTGAACGCTTCCCGTCGGTTCAAAACTTCGCTTCTTACTCACGGTTAGTCAAATGCAAAGCCGAATCAGCAGGCAAACAAAAAGGAACCAACGGCAACAAGATTG
>NZ_LLEI02000088.1 GCF_001399455.2 Vibrio bivalvicida | reverse complement strand
TAACGCCCTGCTAAGTGGCTAGCAACGCATACCACAACACTCAAACCAACCACCGTAAACACTGTTCCAGACTAGAACTAAAATCGCCGAGCGTTGATAGTCCGTCTTAAGCAGTTTGTTATAAGCCGTTTTCTACTTGATAGTCGGTTATTAACCCTACATTTTCTATCGGTGTTGGCAAAATATCATCCAATGTATTAATTACTCCGTCTCTTCCATATGACCGAATATGATAGTGATTTTCATCAATTACAATATAGTAATACAGTTTCTCTTCGGAAATGCTCACTTGTGCGGCATCGTTTAGAGATACCAAGCTGCCTTGTGGTAAAGAGTTTTGTAAAACTTCTAATGATGCCGGGTATACACCATTTTGAACTTTGTATAATTCAATAGCTTGTACTGCACTTGTCAATTGTACTTTTACTAACTCAGATCGCAGATCATCGTACACTCCTCCCTTTTGTACAAAACCCATGTACGCAAGTGTCCCATACAAGATAAAAGTAAAACTAATACCGCAAAGACCCACCAATTTCAGCTTTGTATTTTTTGCGTTGAAGCCCCAGATAATTGCTACAATCCCAAATACAACGCCAATCAAAGGGATGAATGACATTCCACCAATTACAAATCCAAGACAACCAGGTCCTTTTTGTTTCTCTGTATTTTCCAATGTTCAATATCCTATGTAATACTTCAAGGCTTATAACGCCCTG
>NZ_LLEI02000087.1 GCF_001399455.2 Vibrio bivalvicida | reverse complement strand
TGTTGAGTTCGGTGGGTTGTTTGGGTGTAGAGCGCGCGGAAAGTACTTTATTAACAAAGTGTTCAAGCTGGATTCTCAACGCTCGACGGTTTTGGTTGCAAATTTTAGCGCAGTGATTAAGGTGGCTTTATTAAGTGTCGTGGTGCGTTGCTCACCACTTAACACAGCGTTAGGTGAAATGAAGTCAGGAGGAGTATTTGGTTTCTAAAGAAAAGAAATGTTTGGAGTCCATTTTAAAACCAACCTTGAAGGAGGAAGGTTTTAGAAAGAAAGGAAGTACTTGGTGGAAACACATAGAAGGCTATATTCAAGTTATAAATATTCAAGGTTCTCAGTACTCTAAACAGTTTTACTTGAACTTAGGTGTATACATTAGTGCAGTTGGGGATAAAGAATGGCCTTCAGAAAGTGATTGTCACATTCAAGTAAGACTCGATTCACTAGTTAATCCCAACTTGGTTCATACGCTACTGAATTACGAAACAGCTCTTGAGCACACAGATAGAAAAGAAATTAGTGAACTGATTTTGGTGAAGGGTTTAAGATGGCTGGATCAATGCTCTTCGTTTGAAGGTGCAAAAGCTGAATACATATTACCCAATAGAGTCGCGACAAAATGGCAAAGAGACTTACTTAAGAATTATTTCACCTAACAAACTGCTTAAGACGGACTATCAACGCTCGGCGATTTAGGCTCTAGTTTGGTAAGGTGTTTACGG
>NZ_LLEI02000086.1 GCF_001399455.2 Vibrio bivalvicida | reverse complement strand
AAATGCAAAGCCGAATCAGCAGGCAAACAAAAAGGAACCAACGGCAACAAGATTGGTAACGCCCACTTAAAATGGGCATTCTCGGAAGCCGCGGTTCTTTATTTAAGGGGCAATGAACCCGCCCAAAAATACATTCAACGCCTGCAAAAACGCATGAGCAAAGCAAAAGCGCTGTCGGCGCTGGCTCATAAATTAGGCAGGTGTGTCTACTTCATGTTGAGGAACAAAACGGTGTTTGATGAGAAACGATTTTTACCCCAATAAGTCGCACAATGAAGTGAGCTGAACGTCTAACTGGTGCTGAGTGAGAACACGTCACTGACTCAAAATTACTGGGATTTAAGCCCGAAAAAGTCAGTTGTGTCAGGTAGTCCAAGCCCTCTTGCTTTGATTAGCCGCTTCATTGGTGCGCACCCATAGCATACAAACGAACAGCAAAGTTGCTTACACCTCGGCTGAGCCTGAAGATAACTGGGAAACAACTGTTTAACCATTTTTTTGAATAGCGCCTGCTGGGGTTAACCGATAGATGTCTAGTGACCCAACCAATAATGGTTGGCAGCGGCGAGACCGCAATAAGAGATCCTCAATATGTGTTTGTCGTAAGCAATGCTTAATGACCGAAATGACAAAACGAAGTAGATAACTTTGTTGTTCGAAGAGCATTGGCTGCTCACGCAGCCAACAGAATGTTATTGCCTATTGACAGGCAGAAGGCTCATATGTGTTA
>NZ_LLEI02000085.1 GCF_001399455.2 Vibrio bivalvicida | reverse complement strand
GGTTGAGTACGAAAGTAAGTAGTTATGTACTGTCTACTTTTTGTGGGGTACACCAATGCCTGCTCAAAAGATAAGGAACAATTCATTTGGAAGCTACGGAAATTGCAGGAAGTACACTTGTTATACTCAACATCCTTGTTAGTGCTTTTTTGTGCACGCGCTCGACATTGAGTGCTTTCCAAAAGATTGCTCAAATAATAATTGTGTGGCTTTTTCCTTTCATAGGCGCCATTGGGTTATGGATGTTTCATAGAACACAAGAGGACAATAATGACGGTAGTGGCTCGTTCGGTGGCGGAGGCAACGATAGCTTAGGAGTTTCTTCGCAAGGGGATTAGCTTTGCATATAACAAACTGCTTAAGACGGACTGCCAACACTCGGCGAATTTACTTCAAAGTTTGCTTTGTGATTACAGTGGCTTGTTTACATTTTGTGGTATGTTGTCAGCCACTTAGCAGGGCGTTAGCTAGAATTTGAAGAAACTATGGGTTAAGTGCTAGTGAAAACTGGGCTCAAGTTTTACAGCTGAAAGTTCTAGGGTACAAAGTATCTCGCCAGTGGCACTGTTCGAAAAGTGGTTGAATCAACCAACGTCAGTTTACTGAAGTGGTGTGCTTGTCTAGTTCTTTGGTGCGGATTCTTGGGTGTTGAAATGCTGCCGTGGCTAAATCTGTTTTGCGCACTTGGTAGTGGGCTTCTTCGAAAGCATTCTTTCCCAAGCCTATTTCATCAATTGGGTTTTGGTTTGTGAACTGTCCAATTTACATTATCAT
>NZ_LLEI02000084.1 GCF_001399455.2 Vibrio bivalvicida | reverse complement strand
TTTATTAACAAAGTGTTCAAGCTGGATTCTCAACGCTCGGCGGTTTTGGTTGCAAATTCCCGTGCAGTGATTAAGGTGGCTTTATTAAGTGTTGTGGTGCGTTGCTCACCACTTAACACGGCGTTATGTTAATTTGGACTGTTGCTGCTAAACTTTTATGAGCTTAGGTTCATTTGGGTTTGACATGAAAAGATGTTTACTAATCGCTTTTTTGTTGAGTGGCTGTCAAAACACTGTTGGTCACGATTCAAAAACTTCTACAAAACTTACCGTCCCTGACGATGTTTACAATATCTCTATATGCAACTTCTCAATGTATAGTAGCGAAAGCTGTTCTTATCGAGTTCAGGAAAATATAGCTAGGGAAAAAAATCGTCGAATAAAAGTACTTAAAGTACTTGAACCGAACTACAAGGCGAGATTTTCCTCGTTTGAGGAAATATTCTATGCATCATATCCAGCAGTAAATAGTTTAGGGCTTGATGTACCGTACAACCTATTTGTTTTAACCGATATAATTCCACCAACAGAAACTGACAGCCCGGTTTTCGTATTCAGAAACAGCTCTTACGATTATGGACTGCTTTGGGCACCACGCGAAAAGTCTCTGTACAGAAGTGCGAAGTTAGGAACACCTTTGTCAGACTTTGTTCGTTGCTCTGTGATGTACTCGAGTCCATCTCTCATTTCGAATAAATACTATTCACTTTTTAGTGTGTCGTGCGATTAACATAACACATATGAGCCTTCTGCCTGTCAATAGGCAATAACATTCTGTTGGCTGCGT
>NZ_LLEI02000083.1 GCF_001399455.2 Vibrio bivalvicida | reverse complement strand
AGAACTGAACAGTATTGGGCTATTATGTATTCTCACCTAATTAAGCAACAAAGCCGCAATTGGTAGTGGTTCAGATTTTGCCATTGGCGCAATGATGGCGGGAGCTAGCGCAAAAGAGGCAGTGAAGATAGCGTGTAAAAGAGATGTGTTCTCTGGTGGAAAAATAAAAACGATGAATACCACGAGGGGGTAGGCGATGAGACAAGCAATTGAAGAAGCAGCAAATATTATGGAAATGAAAGCTCCTGTACCTAAAAGTAATAATTTACTAGAAGAAACGTTGGAGTTATTAAAATGAAACAATTCAATGAATATGGTGAAGTGCCAGTATCAGATATAGAGTATAGAGTCCTCAACTTGAACCACTTAGCCATCCAGCTTAAATCCTATTTAACTCACTGTGAGTTTATCGGTAGCGATACCAATGATTTCTATAACAGCAATAAAAACAAAGATAAGTTAAATGAGTTTCGTTTATCAGTAGGTTTATCATCTATTGACGGTGTGCTTATTGCTGAGATGATAAGCCAGACATTAAAAGACATCCATGAGCAATTGTTTGAGCTGCACGAAATCAACCTGCTTTATGGTGTGTTAGCGGCGCATAGATTCAATGATAAGCCAGCGGATAAATTGCTAGGTGAAATTGATGGGCGGCTAAAGGTCTTCGGTTTTGATGAGGCTATTGTAAGAGAGGAAGTCGACACTGAAATGACAAATAAAGAAAGGCCGAATATAGAAATCAACGATTTAGATGAAATTCTAGGTGCATGGTAGTAATAGAGATTAGTTAATCAGTGACGATAAGTCGCAGTTTCTCTACACTCATGGACTGACTCTTTTCTACAGTCACGTATATCGTTTGATGTCTATATTATACGACTGACTAACTAGACGATAAACAATTATCTATCTAATTATCAAACCAATGAACAGTGCCTACGGCACGCGGCGAAGCCGCTTTTACGAATTATTATATTTAATTTAATAAGGATAATTTTTCGTAAGGTAGTTTATTGACCACGAAACATAGAGAAATATGAAAAATAAAAATAATGAGAATTCTATTGAAATAGAACTCAATAAACTAAAAACAAGTTTGTATCAAGCAATTGCCGCTGTTGACCAAGCATTAGAATTAGACCTGACAGCCGTTGATGGCATTCAACACAAAACAGCTAGCGTAATTGCTTTTCACAATGCTTTTAAACAAAGCCAGTCAGTATTCAGGCAAGGAATTTAAAATGATTTTAAGAAACACTAGAACATTAGAAGCTTTTGTAATTAAAGGGCTATCGAAAGATGTTAAGAAATATCATAACGTTGAAACTCTAAATGCATTGGGCATCACTATTCCATGCAATGAATTAGATAAATTTGTTATTGAGCCTGTGTCTGAGTTTGATAGTAAAAGGAACTACCCAGTAGTTGAGGTACTCTGATGATTAAACAAACCACAGACGCAATATATACAACGCGCTTTCTGAATTTACTCAGACAAGATTTTAAGAGCTGGACAGCATATAAAGTCGGAATCATCGACGCTAAAGGTAATTTGATTAGAAAGCCTAAATCTAATGAAACGCAGCACTATACAAAGTTTCATAGTCTGGTGCGTAACATCAAGCAACAAATTGAAAAAGTAGGTGGTCGTCCTGCGTCGACCGCTCTTGCTGCTAAATTGCTATTGTCCGAGGCTAATATCGCTGGTGACCATGGTGGTGATGCTGATGATATAGCAGCAGGTGCACCAAGTGGAAATATAGTCAATAAAGGACCTATGGCGTTCAAGAAATTTAGGAAGAAAGATGAAAAAAGAAATGCTAGAGCAACTAAAAAACGAGCTTAAGAAAAGTGAAGTTGTTAAGTATGGTGACAAGACTTTCAATGTGTCAAATCTTGCGATGAAAGATATCAACAATATCTCTGATATGAATGACAATGAGCGAATGAACTATGTTCTATCTAACTGTACCGATGTTGAGGACCCTGATTTGATTACTATTTCCGAGGCAGAGTTCTTGTATTTGAAAATCAAGGGGCTGTCTAATGATGTAATCAAATCAGAAGAATTTACTTGTAATGAGTGCGGTGAGTTAGTTTCTTCGGATGTGAGTTTAAATGAAATTCATTTGCCTGAAGAGTTAGATAATTCATTTGAATTTGGTCAAATGACCATCTACATGAGGCACCCAGTTCTAGGTGAGTTGAAGTTATTCAATGATGGTGAAACTCAATCTGAATTGTTGAATTTAACTATCAGATGTGTTGATAAGATTATGTTGAATGGTTCTATAGTATCTGACCTTTCGATAGAAGAGCGTGTAGAGGTTCTAGATTACTTAGATGCGCCATCTTTCATTAAGTTAGTGGAATACATTCAAAATCCAGCTAGACCTCTTGTGATGCTTAATCTGAGCTGTAAGTGTGGTGCTACTGATTCAGTGGCTCTTCATGGAGCTGAGGAGATTTTAAGTGGATGAGCAAGAGCTAAGTAAACATCTAGCAAAGCATAGCGAAATGACTAAAGCTTTAGATGATAAGCGAGAAAAAAGACTTAAGAAACTAGCTGATAAACTAGAGAAATACGGTGGTGAAATCCACGACTACACGATTGATAGAGAGGTGAAGTTAGATGAGCTTAAAGAAAGCTTTAGAAAACTCGCTATCGATGAATACGAACAACGAAAAAGCCTCAATAGTAAATTCTACAAAACCCAATCAGTCTCTCAACGTCTAAAGAATCATGAAACGTCTGGTATCGCTCGATTAGTCGGCGGCTCTCTAGAAAGTATCTCAGACAGCATCAAAAGCAGTCTTGAGTCTATACCAGTAGTCGGTCAGGCGGTTAAAGCGTATGACCATGTTAATAAGCAAATGGGTATAGCTAGAGAAGGCAGAGAAAGAAGAGCTGTTATTGAGAGAAGTGATAGCCAATCGGAAAGACTGTTCGAAAGTGTAGAGAAGCAATCTAGTAATTCTGTCGTGAACAATAACGGTAAGTTCATAGCAGAGAGGCAAGAAAAGCAAAGTAAGAAGGTCACAGCTTTACAGCAGAAAGAGACAGAAACAAGCTCCGATACTCTTAAAGAGACAAAAGAGATGTTTGGTTTCTTAAAGCAATGGCGTGATATGAGCTTGCTAATGAAGGGTCTGTCTCTTGCGTCAAACGCTATATTGAACACCATTAATAAAACACTAGGTAGATTGCTAGGTGCTTTTGGCACTTTGACCCCTCGAATCAAGGGTGGTGGTATCACTAAAAATCACCAGCAAAATCAAAGAACGATAAGCACTACAAACACCAATATCACAAACTCGAAGACTACGAATAATAGAACATCATCTAGAGCTTCTAAATTTACTTCCGTTGCAAAAACGGGTGCAAAGTTCGTAGGTAAAGGGCTTGCTAGATTGGTTCCCGGTATCGGTTGGGTGATGTTAGCTAAAGATGCTATTGATTTTGCTGATTCGGTTTCTAATAACTCTTTTAGTGAAAAGGCTAGCAGTGCGATGGAAAGTGTTAATCGATTCTCTGAGAATTCTAGAGAGAATTCAGCATATGCGAAATATGCAGAACAGCTCAAAAGCGAGATGAAATCTGGCGAATCGATGAGTAAAACTATTTCGACTGAGCAAGCTTATGTAGAGAGAGCAGAGGCAGAAGTTCAAAGGCAAGAGCGCGAACGCCAAGAACAAATCCATAATGCCGTTGCAGCTAACGCGAGTGTTATTAACTCTAATAACAGTACTGTTAATAACTTCCCTCAAGGTTTTGGATTCAAACACCAAGAAACATCAATTAATTATGGCGCACAACCAAGTAGATAGCTAAGGAGTAGCTAATGGAAGAAATTATCTTTATCGGTACAAACACTGAGCTGATGCAAGCACTAGAAGACTCAGAAAGTGAGGAAATGTATGTAGTCGATGAGACCTACGCTAAGGTATTGGAGTTGCTATGAGCGTTAAAGTGCTAGAGGAAGAGTCTCATTGGATTCTAAATGATTTAGGCCACACTCAAAGTAAAATTGGCACTAGTAATATCAATACATTTCAATATCCTTTGACTTTAGATACAAGGCATCCAACTAAACTGATGTTCTATGCTGTAGAGTCAAAAAATCTATTGAATGCATCTATAGATGCTCGTGCTAATGAATCTGTTATAGGCAAATTTAGTGAACAAACTGTTGCTGTGATTCAGACTTATATGCCAAGTCTCAATGAGAATATTAGTCATGGTTACAATGATAGCGGTGGCGGCTTTCTAAATGATTTAGCGTCTAATATGCCTGAGCTGGCTGGTGAAACAGGATTCGACAAAGCAACAGAACTAGCTGGGTCTATTTTAACTACAGTGATGGATAAAATTAAAGTCGCTGGCGCAGAAGCTGGTGGAAACTTTAACGCTCAGAAAGAGGGTAAAATACTAGGCGGTCGAAGTGCTTCGATGTACTCAAGCACTGGCCTAAGAACTCAAGTGATTAATCTTGCGTTTAGGCCGCGAAATCTAAGTGAGCTGAAAGAAGTCGGTAAGATTATCAGTGCATTCTATATCTACAGCAGTTCCTCAGTATCTCATGAAGTCGTTGAGTTAAGTGTTGGTGATATTGACTTTGATGTAACAGGTAATGGCTTTACTGCATTAGAAGTACCTCCGTTATGGTTCTTAGAAGAGCGTGTGAATAAGATTGATGGTGATTCTAAACTAAGACACACACCTAAATTTGCTATGGGACCATGCGCGATTACTAATGTGAGAACTAATAAAACGCCTGAACAAATCAGTCAGACTTTTGCAAATACAGCAGGAGACCCTATTGCTATTGATTTAGAAATTACATTTAAAGAACTTCGCCCTGTGCATTCTCAGTACTGGAAAAACTTAACTAAAAATCTAGGTGAGTTAGATTCCGGTGAAATTGCATTTGGTAGTTTTAAATAAATGGTGCATTAAATGCCAGTAACAAAGTAGCTAGTCTGTAGCTAGGAAAGTTTCCTAAAGAGAGGGAATATGAACATAAACAAAACAAACGCGGTAGAAAACCAAGTAAAAAGCGCGGAAAGTCGGTCTCGCAATGCAAAGCGCCGGAATGAAATAAAGGCGTTGGTCAAAGCGATGTCTATCAGTGAGTTACTAGGTAGCAACGGATTCAATATCGGCGAATTAACAATTCAGGCCAAGCAAGAGATATTGGTATCTCTTTATCCTGAATTGATGAAAGTTCAGTATCAAGAAACTCTAAAGCATAAGCATAAAGTAGAGCAGATGTTGGTGCAGAGTGAATTAGGTGAGCTAAAGCAAAGCGCAAATTCCGATGATGAGTACTACACGCTTGAAGAGCTTGGCAGTGAAGAGTTTTTATCTGAAATTACAGTGCAAGGCCTAGCTGATGCATACGAAGCTGGTCGAGAAGTCATTAACGAAGATGAGTTAAAAGCACTAATAGACCTATGGAATCAATACAATGAACAAGAATCTAAAAGCTCGTATTGAGCGCGAGAGAAGAAAGCGTGACGAAACAGTATTCATTGGTAGTACCTACGATTTAATGAAAAGAGAAGGTACAGCCGAAGAATCCGCCAGCCGACGAAAGAAAGAAGCCGACTATTGATAGTCGGCTTTTTTGTGTCTCATATAAGTGCACCGAAATGATTGTTTAGGTTCATTTGGTATCCATTTATCATAAACCTCTAGTGAGAAGTTAAACGATAGAGTTATCTGATAAGTCAGTTTTGGAGCCTAAATGATTAAAGCATACTTGAGAGCATCAACCGAAGAGCAAGACGCGAGTAGGGCGACTGATTACTTAACAGCATTTGCTAAACAGCATAATGTAGAAATCTCAGAATTCTATATTGAAAATGAAAGTGGTGCGAAGTTAGATAGACTTGAGTTGTTTCGCTTAATAGATAGTTGCAATGAAGACGATACCCTGTTGGTCGAGCAGGTCGATAGATTAAGTCGTTTAGAGTCGTCGGACTGGAAGAAACTAAAGCGCATCATAGAAGATAAACGAATCAAGATTGTGTCTGTTGACTTACCCACCAGCTATGCGGCTCTACAGAAATCAGAGAGTGGTTTAGTCAATGAAGTACTCAATGCTGTGAATACGATGCTACTGGATGTGTTGGCAACAATGGCGCGTAAAGACTACGAAGATAGAAGAAGACGCCAAGCTGAGGGTATCGAGCGTAATAAGCATAAGTTTATTGGTAAGCAGCAAAGTGATAAAACGGTTGCCAAGTGTAAGCAAGCTATTGATTTACTGGCTAGTAGCGATAAGCTAACCAAACAACAGGCGGCCAAAGCAGTAGGTGTTGGTGTCGCTACACTATATCGATATATTAAGGCTGTAGATGAAGCTGTACAAATTTAGACAAGTAGATACATACAGTTTGGCTGGGCTGGCTAATAATACTCTGTGGTTTTCTAATCTCAATGACTTTAATGACCCGTTCGAGGGTAGCTATATCCTAGATGGTAAGATAAGCAATTCAGCTAGAAAGCTATTGCTAGAGCATACTGAGCCAAAATCAAAAAGTGCAGTCGATAAGGAAGAGCGTCAGAAAATGCTAGCTGAGCTTGGTATTACTGATGATGGTGCCAACAAGAAGGAGTTCCTTTATAAGTTAGTGTCGAGAGATTTCAAGAAAGCTCTCATTGGGACAGTTCATGATTCTAAAGCTGTGTGCCTATCTCACTATGATGAAGACCCAGACTTAGACCCTTTGTATGAGAATTTAATGTGGTCTCATTATGCTAATGGATTACGTGGATTCTGTTTGGTTTTCGATAGAGATAGCTTACTTACTTTTCACTATGAGCAGGAACTATCGATTCGGCCGATAGAGGTAAAATATCAAGACACTCCTATCACATTATCTATTTCTGACTTTGTACGGTCGAATATGGTACTAAACGCAACCCCAAGCAACATGATAGAAGAGGTGACACAGACAATTGGTACAAAGTCTTCTGCATGGGCATATGAGAAAGAGTTTCGGCTGTTGAGTTTGGAGAAAGACAATGCTCAGCCATACCCGCCTGAATGTTTAGCTGAAATCGTTATCGGTGAAAAAATGCCGAAAGACCAGCAAACACTAGTTATCAATACTGCTAAATCCGCCAATCCAGATATCCAAATTAAGCTGGCTCGTTTAAAAGAAAATACTTACCAACTAGAGATTGTGGACTATGAAAGTTGCTGAGCAATAATCTCTTGTCCTCGAATCGAGATTAGCCCACGAGTGCCGTTTTTGAACTCGATAGCGATATCGGGTTCATTGACCAATTCGACGCCACATGTCCAAATGCGTATACTTGCTACACTGTCACGGATTATCTGGCGAACAGTGGTTCGTGCCTCACTGTTCTCAAGTTTAATAGCTTTCTCGCCTAGAGCTTTGAATTGTTCATTTAGCTCAATATCGATTCCACCTTTAGCTGCTTTGTCTGAAAGCTCGGCTTTTCGCGCTCTTAACTGAGCAAGGCTATCTAAGAAATCATCTGGTAATTCACTTGTTTCTAACGCAAGTTGTAGGCTCACCATCTTACGAATTTTCTTATCAATTGTGTCAATCTCGATTTCATAAGACTGAGTATCACCAGTTTTTAGCGTATCTAAATTACGCTCCATCATGAACATTAAAACAGCTTCTTCTACTTTCTCTATTCGCTTAGAGCTATGGCACTGTCCACTTTCTTTAGTAGCTGTGCAATGCATTCGTCTAACGATTCGTTCACCAGATTTAGTTTTGAAAATCTGATTCTGAGTAGCTATAGCAGAGCCACAATATCCACATGTACAGAAGCCTTTACCTAGACCAGTGATTAGATTAACGAACTTCTCGGAGCCTTTAGTGTTCTTGCGTTTGTTCAGTCGATATTGAACAGCATCAAAGTCCTTTCTAGATACAACAGCAGGGTAGTAGTCATCTAACATTATTGAGCCATTAGAGTTAACGACTCGACGGCCAAACAAAGCTGGGTTCTTGAGTACACTAACAACAGAAGTCATTCCCCAGTTTTCAGACTTGCCGAACGTTGTATGTCCTTCTGAGTTAATGATTCGTGCGATGGTTTTCGCACCAGTACCATTTAAGCTGAGTTCTACAATTCTTCTAACTGTGTCAGCTTTCTCATTGAGTTTGTATTCCCAACCTTGAGATGCATTCAATCTATCGAACCAAGCAGGAACAGCACCACCTAGACTTCTAATCTTGTGCTTTTGAAACTGATTGATGTTGTGCTGGATAGCGGCTTTGCTTCGCTGTGCTTTAGTCTCGGACTCTTCATTCGCTCTAATAGCAATCAACAAGCTATAGACTAGCTTCATTGGGTCATCATCGATTGTTTGTTCGTTGTATACAGCGCCATCGGATGCTGTGACGACCGTTATTCCGTAGTCGATGATTTGTGAGAGTAAGGCTTGTGCTTGACGTGGTTTTTGGCGAGATAGTCGGTCTAGACGCTCAATGATAAGAGTAGAATCAGGTTCTACATCACCAGATTCAACAGCAGCTAGAAATAGACCTAATGCACCTTTAGATAGGTGCTTTGCGTGATATGCGGATAAGCCGTCATCTACTAAAGTGCTGTCTAATTCGAGACCATGCTTTTTTGCATAATCTTCGGCATATTTCAGTTGTCGAGCAGTGGAAGAACCTGCTCCTTGTTCTTTCTTACTGAATCGAATGTAAGAATACACTTTACCCATAACGCTCTCACTACAACAAAAATGAAGAGCTAGACTAACAGGTAAAGTGTATACATTGAACTACTTCAAATAACGCTCTTCTAGGTGCTTGCGGAAGTGTTGTGGATTCAGTGCTTCACCAGTCGCTTGTGTCATTAGGTCGTCTGTAGTGAACAAGCTAGCTTTCTTCCAGATGTTTGTATCAAGCCAGTCAAAGATAGGTGTTAAATCACCCGATTGGATAATCTCATCTACGTTCATTAACTTCTTGATAGTCGCCATTTGTTGAGCTGCGTACATCGCTCCTAATGTATAGCTCGGAAAGTAGCCAAAGCTCCCATCACACCAGTGTATATCTTGCATACAGCCGTTTTTGTAATTGTGTGATTGGTTACGTTGAGCATCTGTCCAGTGGATGTCTTGCATACAACCATTCTTAAAATTACCTTCTGTTGAAAGCCCTAAGTACTGTTGCATTTTTTGATTCCATAGTTCTGGAACATCGGTATGTTTAATCTTACCGTTGATCAGGTCACGCTCGATTTCATACCGTAAGATGACGTGAGCAGGGTAGGTTAGCTCGTCTGCGTCAACTCGGATAAAGTCTTTTCTAACTCGGGTGTAGAGTTTATGGAAGTTATCTTGCGAGAACAATTGCGGATTATGCCCATCAAAGTGTTGACCAGCAAGATGCGCTAGGTGCTCGATAAAAGCGTCACTTCGGCCGACTTGCATCTCGAAGAACAGAGACTGAGATTCGTGAATACCCATTGAACGCGCTTCGCCAGATGGTAAGCCAGACAGCGATTTTGGAAGTCCTTGCTCATAGCGTGCATGACCTGTCTCGTGAACAATTCCCATCAAAGACTGAACAAACTCGCTTTTGTCGTAACGAGTCGTAATACGAACGTCTGTTGGCACACCGCCACAAAATGGGTGAACACTTTCATCTAAGCGGCCGTGATTGAAGTCGAATTGAAGTAGCTTCATCACTTCAAGGCCAAGCGCTTTTTGCTCATTGGTATCAAACATACCTGCTGGCTGAATAAATTGTTCGGAAGCCTGTTTATCAATCACTTGGTTGATCAGATTTGGTAGCCAAGTTTTAATCTCGCTAAATAAGCGATCCAAAGATTCAGAGTTTGTACCCGGTTCATAGATATCAAGCATGGCGTCGTAAGGAGAAAGGCCACTAATTTCAGAGCGGATCTGAGCTTCTTCTTGAGATAGTTTTACTACTTCAGCCCAATTTCTTTCAAAGCCTTGCCAGTCGTTGTCACCACGCTGAGTACGCCACGCGTGTTCACACTTAGATCCCGCTAACGATTTTGCTTGCACTAGCGACTCCGGCAGGACATTCGCTTGTTGCCATTGGCGTTTTAACTCGCGTAATGTGGCTTTATCTTGGGCGTTTAGTGGTTCAGTTTCGGCCTGTGCAAACCAATCTGCTAACTGTGGTTGAGTATGAAGCCCATGAACATGCACCGAGAGTTCGGCCATGGCTTCAGACCGTGCTTGGTTGCCACCTGCGGGCATCACTGCTGCTTGGTCCCAACCACAAATAGCAGCTAGATGATTAAAGTGCGAAATCTTTTTTGAATGTTGTTTAAGTTTTTCGAATGCGTTCATCGCGCGCCTTCCGTGACTATTGATTTGTAAAGGCGAAAGCTTATCAATCAATGATTATGAGACCAAGTGAATTTAATCAAGAGTTGAACCTTAGTTGCTGCTTCTTATAACATGGGTGAAATTGTAAACAAGTTAAGGTCAACAGGCCCTAATCAGTTTTAGGACGATCCATGATTATCAATATTGAAGCCTTTTTAATCGCTATTACTATTTTGACCCTGACTCCAGGGTTAGACACCGCATTGGTGATTCGTAACTCATCGCGTGGCGGTTTTAGTGACGGGTTCTTAACCAGCTTAGGCATTTGTCTTGGTTTGTTTGTTCATGCGACGTTTTCAGCGGTTGGTATTTCTGCGATTTTAACGCAATCAGCAGAACTGTTTAGCGCAGTAAAAATGGTCGGTGCGGCTTATCTAATATGGCTGGGTGTTATGACCTTGAAAGGCCTTTTCAATGGAAAGAGTTCAGGTTTAAATGCGAACACTGTGGTGGGTTCAACGCCTCTTGATGTAAAGCGATCATTACGTGAAGGCTTTCTCTCTAACGTGCTAAATCCTAAAACCGCTGTGTTTTACCTCGCTTTTTTGCCGCAGTTTCTTAACCCTGAAGGCTCAGCGTTCATACAGTCTTGCCTAATGGCTACCATTCATTTTGTGATCGCAATGATCTGGCAGTGTGGCTTAGCCGGCGCGCTTACTAAAGCGAAAAACCTGCTACAAAGCCCGCGATTTACACGTTGGATGGAAGGGTCTACAGGGGCTGTTTTGGTTGTGCTTGGCGTAAAGTTGCTTGTCGAAAAGCCACAGGCTTAGTCAACGGAGAGCTCGATTTTCGCTAGCCAATGCAATAGATGGTGTGACAGCGCGTGCGGTTTGGCTAGTGGCAGATCATGCGCATCACATTCAAAGCGTTTTATTTCTACGCACCAAGCTTGTGCGATGGCTTCTCCGCATCGGCTATCAACCAATTTGTCTTCGGTGCTGACAATTATTTGAGTGGGGCAGGCTGGTGGCGTGCTTTGGCCTTCAAAGTGCGCAGCGGCCCAGAGTTGGCGAGTCGCGTTACGAGCGCTGACGGGGTGGTTTCGCGCAAGACGGATATGGTGTTCAATGACGTCCGGTTGATGAAGGCTTGCTGGGCTTGTCCACTCTATGATTGATTTCTGAAAGGCGTTACTGCCTTTTAAACTCGTAACGCCTATGCTAGTTAGCGCACCGAGGTTTATCCGTTGCCAAAATGGACTGTAGCGAGAAAAGCTTGGATTGATCAAAGTTAAGCTAGCCACCTGCCCGGGAAGGATGCTAGCCCAATAGCTGGCAAGCATCGAGCCCATAGAAATGGCAACTAGATGATAGCGCTCGCACTCATTGGGTAGTTGCGCAAGTACTGGAGCAAGCATGTCCTCAATACGGGTGGGGCTGAGCTGTTGATATAACTCACCGTTTCCGGGTACGTTGGGCATTATGATATCAAGCTCTGGTAACGCTTCTACAAGGGCATCAGCCATATCTTGCCAATGGCCGCTTTCTCTTAATAACCCTCTCACTAACACTATCGGTACCATAGTTTTTTGGCTTTCTCCCTATATTTTTCTTTATCACTCTGCGACATATTTGTGAGTAAATTATTGTCGAGTACCTGAATTAAATAGCTTAGCAGAACACTGTGACGGCGTTGTACCCGTTGAATCCGGTGGGGCTTAATAGGGTGAAAAAGTTGGCTAAATTTCAGCATTTGTATCGGGTTCTTTTTTACCCACAACCATGAACCTAATTCAAGAGTCAAAGGCAAAAAAGGATTGCTTGATAAAGCTTTGTGCTGAATTAACATCCAATCCCAGAAGTCACCGTGGGTAGTGTACTGATGCCATTGAGGTTCAAACTGGTATAGTTTGTAGTGTGGATAACTACTCCGAAACTTTTTATACAGTAGGTAGTAGTGGGCTAAATGGCTCGGTGGTTGCTTGCTATAAGCATAGGGAAACCAAAGTCGGTCACGAGTGCCAAAACCGCTATGCAAATCTAACAAGATGGTTGAACTTGCGTGTTGAGTGTTGCTTAAGACGCATTGTGAAAGTGTTTGTAGCTCCTGCTCCATTTTATTGGGGTTTCCTCGATACCAAGGTAGTACAGAGCTAAAGCTTTGGCCGGCATAAAGCTGATGGGTGGGATTGGCGCTATCTATCGGTGCGTTCCGCATTAGATCCACGCCGTTATGATTGGCCCGCTTTTTTAACGCAACTCCCCAAGGGTTGACGACAGGCACAGCGACTATTCGTACTCTCGCTAGTGATTCTTGCAATTGCTGATCCCATTCTAGTCGACGAAGCAGGCTTTTAGCAAAGGCGAGAATGATTTGGCTACCAATGCGCTCCACACCGTGAATAGCCCCTGTAAAGAAAAGGCATGGAGCCTGCCGGTCTCTTGTACCTATTTCAATACAATAAAGAGGTTGTGATTGTCCCTGGTGCTGAACCTCATCTAGTAGGGTTAAACGTACATGATCAGAGAAAAGCTCTGCTAATTGTTCAACATGTTGAATCTCTCGAGGAATGTGTCCAATCATTTTGCTGCTCAGAAACCGTTTGGGACAAGTTTAGAACTGATTGAACTAAGATTGGGTGAAGTATTTGTTTCAGGTGGTGAAACGATAAAGACAAAAATGCGAAGCTGTTGGGCTTCGCATTGTATACTTGGTGTTTCTGGAGTAATGATGTTTTAGGCGATCGCGCGATCGCCTTGTGTTGAGGCAACTTGAGAGAAATACAGTTTGGTTTCTTCAACAACAACTTGGCGTAGTGCAATCAGGCCAATCAGATTTGGAATCGCCATTAGACCGTTAACGATATCGGCAATAATCCAAATCATATCAAGGTGTAAGAATGCGCCTGAAGCGACTAATGCGACGAAGATAATCTTATAAGGTAGCACAGCTTTTGTGCCCATCAAGTAAACAACGCAGCGCTCGCCGTAGTAGTTCCAACCTAAGATGGTTGTGAATGCAAAGAAGATCAAGCCGATAGATACTAGCATAGGGCCAAATGTGTCGGCATTTAGGCCAACTGCAAAGGCGTGAGTGGTCATCGCCGCGCCAGCAAAGTCACTTTGCCATGCACCAGTAAGAATCAAGGCCAGACCTGTCATTGTACAAATAATGATGGTATCAAAGAAGGTGCCCGTCATTGAAATTAGACCCTGCTTAACACACGAATCCGTTTTTGCAGCGGCTGCAGCCATTGGCGCACTGCCGAGTCCAGACTCGTTAGAGAACACACCACGAGCGATACCAGACTGAATCGCCAACATAATGCTTGCACCTAAGAAACCGCCTGTTGCTGCTGTCGATGTAAAGGCTGAAACAACAACCAGTTCTACTGCATCAAACAGTTTATCAGCGTTCATGATGATGACGCTTAAACACGCTAACACATAGAACAGGGCCATAGTTGGAACGACTTTCCCAGCAACTTTAGCGATGGATTTAATACCGCCAAGGGTTACGAACGCAACGAGAAGTGTGAGTACACTTGCTGAGATTTCACGAGAGATACCAAAAGAGATTTCGCTAGCATCTAATATCGCGTTGACTTGTGGGAATGTACCGATACCAAAACACGCCACACCCAATGCAAATACAGCGAACATTATCGCAAGTGCTTTTGAGCCCACACCGTATTGCAAGTAATACATCGGGCCACCGATCATTTGGCCGTTGGCATCGATTTTACGGTATTTAACTGCGAGTAAACACTCGGCATATTTTGTTGCCATACCGAACAGGGCAGCCAGCCACATCCAAAATAGTGCGCCAGGCCCGCCGAGTTTGATGGCTGTCGCCACCCCGACGATGTTACCAGTACCGATGGTTGCCGATAGAGCAGTACATAGAGCAGCGAAGCTAGATACATCGCCTTGTTTTTGTGAATCATCTTTACTAAAGACCATTTTCAACGCTGTTGGTAGGTGTCGAAACTGCAGTAAGCCTAAGCGAAAAGTGAAATAGACACCGGTACCAACCAAAAGAATGAGCAGTGGTGGACCCCAGACAAAGCTGTCGATTGTTTTAAGTAAAGATTGCAGGTTATTCATGATTTCCCCTTAAGTGATAATGCTTATTTAAGGAGAAGAGTGAAAGCGCAGAGATCATTGATCTCTGATTAGCTATAAGCAGAATAGCGAAATAGCTGAATTATTCTTTCCACTCCTCTGTCCTTTGTACCTGAGAGTTTCACCTAAAATAGGCTTGCTCCTTCGGCGACCGCTTTCTACAACAAAGTAGTACGGTTCTCTCCAGAGGCTCCTCCAACTACAGTCCCCGCCACCTAAGTGGCACCTGAAAGATTTACTTCTTCGGTAGGTTATTCTTTCCAAATGTTAATATTTGGTAAATAACCACTCTCCTGCAGTTTTCATCGGAACAATTACTCGAAATTATGAGTAAAAGTTAGTCGATAGCACTGGTTGCTACCGATGTGTGAACTCTATCATTATTTTTTTGGATTTCAATAGCAGATTTGCATCGAATTGAAGAAATCTGACTGACTATAAAGTTGTTGTCATATTGGCATGAATATGTCTTTTTGACATTATTTTAATTATGTCAAAAAGACTTGTATTGTTGTTGGTTTTGTTCTTAATTTATTGATTATCAATGTTTATTAACTTTGGCAAGGTATGTGCAATATGGAAGGCATAATACAATAGAATGATCTAAGTGAGGTCGATATGTTTGCTCAACCAACCAATACTACTTTTAATAAACTTCTGAATTTTTCGAATGTAGCGCTGCTATTAACCTTCATCGCGTTGGTTGTCAGCGTACTCATTTCTTACCCATACGCTTACAAATTTACTTTAGGTGAACAGATAGCCGCACATATAAGCACGATTGTGATAGCGGCTTTGTTAAAGGTAAGTTACGTAACGCGCTGTCTAGCCCAGTACAACCTTGGGTTGGAAGTGAGGTAAGCAAGAGAAAAATAGCGCCGTGATTGGCGCTATTTATTACATTTGGAATGTTAACTAGAAATAGTTTGCGTCTACTAGGTCGCTTGTTTGTACCGACTTAACTTCGTCGCGAGCTTCCAACCATGTAACCACCTGAGACTTATGTTCTTCAGTTGCATCGGCGTAGCGCGCGTTGCAGCATAGGAAGCCTTCAAATAGCTCCAAGCCGCCGCCGCCAAAACACAAACCTAGTTCATCAATGTAATCAATGAATTCATCAACAAATACGTCGTACTTATCGAAGTCGGTAATTGTTGTTTCACAACTAAGCTCGAAGCCCAGCATGGCAAATTCACCCAAGAACAGTTTTTTCTGGATGCGACGTTTTTTGTTGTCTAACTTGTATGGTTTCATCGTTTTGTCTCGCTATTTTTCATTAGCTCTTTATACCTTAGTTCCACCATTGCACCAAACAAAATGCTATTGTTCATGGAGAAGTGCTTGCATTTTGTCCATCGATTTTCAGTCTGATAACAAAGTAACCAATTCTATCAATTTAATTACTGTTCTAGGCAGTAAAACTACGTGTTTCTGACTATTACAGCGCAAAAATGGTATAAAGTAATGAATAGCAAGTCTGCCAAAGGAGAGGTTATGACAAGGTTGCTAGCAATTGCATTTTTGATAGCTTTATCGTTTGTTTTGATTCGTTACAGAACAAGTGAAAAACTGCAGAAATACCTCGTGGTTACTTTGATTTCTGGCTTTTTACTTTACACAACCACACTCATGATTACTGAACTGATGCGTTAACCCTCAGGAGCATATAAGTGAACGAAGATACTGATAACCAAGAGAACGATGACGTAGTTGTTATCGAAGAGCGTGATAAGCGAACACATCTCTATATTATCATCGCTGGGGTTTTGGGCTTGGCATTAGGCGGTTTAGTGGGTTCAACGCTTACCGCGAAAAAGTGGGAGGCTACCTACCAAACGTTAGAGCAGCAATATGAAACGCTTGCAGAAGACAAGCAAAAGATGGTTGTTCAGGTTGAAGAAAAGGTGGCAAAAGTTGACGATGAGGTTCAGATAAAGCTACAAAAGGCGTTAGAGGACCAACAGGCTGAGCACCTAGATGCTTTGGCTAAGTTAGAGCAGCAAGTTAAGGAGCTTGAAAAGGTTAATTTGTCACTTGAAGAGCAGGTAGCGGAACAGAAAGAGCAAATACAAACAGCTAATAGCCAGAATAGTAAGCTCAATCGTCAGGCTGATATGCAAGCGACGATGTTTGAACGCTCGCGAGAATTGTTTCAGCAGGAGCTAAGGGTCAAGATGGAGCTTGAATCGCTCGAAAAGGAACGAGAAGAGCTACAGCCTAAAATTGCAGAACTTAAAAAAGCGTGCGATATCTATCTAGAAGGGACGTCATGGGACGCAAAATCAGACTCCTGTGATAAACAAGATGAAGCTCAGTCACGTTTGAGTCAGGTAGAACAAATGATTCGAGTTCATCAAATGGACTTAAAGCAAATGAAAGCGCTGTCTGAAGAACTAGGTCTGTAACAGGCTCACTTTTGTAAAATAACGCCTTAGTTTTAGGGCGTTTTTTACTTTTGAGCGGCTGAAGATCTATTTGAGTCCGTCGAAGATACAAAATATGCGCTACTGTTTATAAGAAGAAACAAGTAAGCAAGGCGCAAAATGCAGCAGCTATTCAAGGTAAATGAAGCCGTACAAGTTATCGCTTATATCGCCTACATCGTTGCGGTTGGGGTTATGTCCCACTCTTTCTTGCTAGAGCCGCACCCGTGGGAACTGGCGTATTACTTATTCCCATTTTTATTGTTACTGGCTTTATACAGTAACAACTCATCGCTTAAACACGTTTTTGCATTTTCGGCTACCGCATTGTTTTTAGTCGGGGGGCTTGTCCAGCCTTTTCCACTGGAACTTATCCAGGAATGCTTATTCTTTTTGCCATTATGCTACATCGTGTTGTTTCCGGGTTCTTTATGGCCGATTGCAGTGTGTGCTGCGCTAATCAATGGTTACCTATATCAACTCACAGTGTCTGACTTTCATATCTTCGTCGATACATCAATCCAGATGACATCGATTACCGTGTTTGCCACGCTGATGACCTACTTCTTTGTCAAAACTCAGCAGCAAGCCGCCAGTTTTAAAACAGAAAGTCAAACGGATTACCTGACTAAGCTGCCGAATGTCAATGCGTATAAAGAAGATATAGAGAGAATTACCGAACATAATGCCAAGCATTTTGGCATGCTTCATATTGGCTTAGAAGCCTTCAAAAACGTCAATGATCGGTTGGGGTATCGGTATGGTGATGAGCTATTGGTGGCTTTTTCTAAACATATCAAAGATATAGTGGGTACTGCAGGGAAGGTGTACCGTTTTGGTGGCGATGAGTTTATTGTAGTGGTCGAACACAAAGATCTTCAACCAAAACTGGAAGAGCTGGTAGATGAACTAAATCACCATCAACGTGCGATGTTTGATGTAGACAACACTTCGCATAGGTTATCGTACTGTATTGGTGTTGCCTATGCTGCCGATGCTCTTGGTAGCCCAGAGGTATGGGAGAAAAATGCGGATTTTGCACTTTATAAGGCGCGCTCTGTTGGTGGTGGTTCTGTTTGTTGGTTTGATGACGAGTTGCTTGGTGAAACAATCAGACAACATCAAATTGAGACAGAGATTCGTTCTGCGTTGTCTAATCATCAGTTTGTCTTGCTGTTTCAACCTAAAGTTGATGTCGATAGTGTCCAAATAGTCGGTGCAGAAGCACTTTTACGCTGGAATCACCCGCAATTGGGTCCAATCCCTCCTTCAGAGTTTATCCCAATTGCTGAAAAAACCACTCAGATCGTTCCTGTTGGACACTGGATCATTCATGAAGCGTGTCGACAAGCCAAGCAGTACTACGATCAGAAACTACCAATCTGTATTGCTGTTAATGTTTCAACTGTCCAGTTTGCACACGCCGACCTATTTGAAGTGGTGTGCAACGCTCTGAAAGAAACTCAGTTACCATCACATTTGTTGCAGTTAGAGATTACTGAATCAACCTTAATGAGCGATCCAGATAACATCACAGATATTTGCCGTCAGCTTCGAGCTATTGGTGTTTCGATTGCGATTGATGACTTTGGTGTTGAGTACTCGAGCCTCAAGTATCTAAAGCAGTTACCCATTGATGTGATTAAAATAGATAAATGCTTTATTGATGAGTGTGCGATCAACCATTCCGATCGTATTTTGGTCCGTACCATTATTCAGATGGGACATAGCTTGGGGATAAAGTTGGTTGCGGAAGGGGTAGAGTTTCAAGAGCAATTAGATATTTTAGTTCAAGAACAATGCGATCAATACCAAGGCTATTTGTTCTCACGGCCTCTATCGCATGATGAGTTTGGTTCAATGATGACCCAACAGATACGTGAAAAGAGGGTCGTTAAGTTATCTAAAGAGTAGTGGTCAAGATATAAGCAAAAAGCCGCCTTGTACGGCTTTTTGCGAGGTAAACTGGTCACTAGTGAGTTAAGTAGTGCTCAACAAATTCTGTCACTTTTACCATATCGTCAATGGCAATAAACTCTTCAGTAGTGTGAACTTTTGCCATACCTGTCGAGACATTGACCGTTGTTAGACCCTTAGCGTTGAAGTTGTTTGCATCGCTGCCGCCACCAGTACCTTTAGTGAAAGGGTTTGCTCCAATCGCTTCGAAAGAGGCTTTCACAGATTCAATGTGCGGATGATCGTCTGCGATGACAAAGGCGTTGTATGCACGTGTCGATTCAATTTCAACTTGAGCACCGTGGTTTTCAGCCGCCGCTTGGAAAGTCTCAACCATGTGTGCGACTTGAGCCGTTAACTTGTCATCATTGAGTGAACGTGCTTCAGCAACCACTTTTAGCTCTGGCATTACGATGTTTGTCGCGTTGCCACCTTGAACAATACCGATGTTCGCTGTTGTCTCTTCATCAATGCGCAGAAGCTTCATATTAGTGATGGCGTCAGCGGCTATTTGAATAGCGCTGATGCCTTCTTCAGGAGCTAAACCTGCGTGGGCAGGGCGACCAAGAAAGTTTGCCACGATCTTTTGTTGACCTGGAGCGGCATTCACTATGGTGCCAATAGGACCACCGGTATCAAGAACGATCGCTTTGTCTGCTTGAATGTAAGACATGTCGAAGTTTGCAGAACCGAAAAGGCCACCTTCTTCATGGACTGTGAAGGCCAGCTCAATGGTTTTGTGCTCTAGGTTCTGTGCTTTAATGCTTCGCACTGCTTCCATAATTGCTGCAATTCCAGACTTGTCATCACCACCCAAAATAGTGTTGCCTTTCGAGCGAATGATGCCGTCTTCGATAATAGGCTCAATACCAATGCCAGGAGTTACGGTGTCCATATGGCAGCTCAGCACAACGCTATCTTCGATTTTACCTTCGAGGCGAGCGTACAAGTTATAACCATTAGAGACTTCTTCTGGTACTGGCAGTTTATGAACGGTAAAGCCTAGCTCACCGAGTTGCTCTGCCAGCGCCTGCGCAATTTGTTTTTCATTGCGAGATTCACTGTCAATTTTTACCAATTGAATAAAGTGCTCGACCAGACGTTCGCGGTTGATTTGAGTCATTGTTAAACCTCGTTAAGGAACAGAAGGCATACCTTAATGGCTAGGTAGTCAGATTAGTCTGAGCTATATCAATCTATTAGCAACTCTAATGTCAATTTACGGTTAGCTATACGTTTGGTGGATATGAGTGGTGATTGCAATAATTAGTTTCAATATTTAGTGGTGAGCATTCCAGTAGTGCATTGTAGCTTTCGGCTTGCAACTCGTGACTAATCTATACTTACTGTTAAGTTGAAAGTAATAATACATGGTTAAATGTAAATTAATTGTTACTTTAAGTTGTTTTGTAACTAGCTGATTTTTAACGCTTAAACTAAAAAGTATTGAACGTGTTTACAGTTTTGAGCTACATGCTGTTAACTTTGATTTGGGCTGGCAAGGTTCAAATTTGCATTTAGTTGAGCCAAGTTATTGATAGTTACACGGTAGTTGGATCAATAACGAGGGATATAGAAATGAACGAAGCGTACAACCCACTGGGTACAGATGGATTTGAGTTTGTCGAATACACAGCTGCAAATGCAAAAGGTATTCAAGATCTTAAAGACCTATTTAATTCACTTGGGTTTGCAGAAGTGGCTAAACACCGTTCAAAGGAAGCATGGTTGTATCGACAAGGTGATGTGAACTTTATCGTTAATGCTCAACCTCATAGTCAGGCTCATGAATTTGCTAAAGTCCATGGCCCTTCGGTGTGCGGCATGGCATTTCGCGTTAAGGACTCTGCTGTTGCCTTACAACAAGCATTGGATAACGGTGGTAAAAAATACACCACTGAAATTGGTCCGATGGAGCTGAGTATTCCTGCTATTTACGGTATTGGTGAGAGCTTACTTTATTTTGTCGATCGCTACCAAGACGGCAGTATCTATGAAGTTGACTTCCGTTTTTATGATGATGCAAAACAGCGTCTAGAGAAAATGGATGTAGGCCTGTATGAGATTGACCACCTAACTCACAATGTGAAACAGGGTAATATGGATGTATGGTCTGGTTTCTACGAGCGTATTGGAAACTTCAGAGAGATTCGTTATTTTGATATCGAGGGCAAACTGACGGGGTTGGTTAGCCGAGCGATGACGGCACCTTGTGGCAAGATTCGTATTCCTATCAATGAATCCTCAGATGATAAATCGCAGATCGAAGAGTTTATCCGTGAATACAACGGTGAAGGGATTCAGCATATCGCACTAACCACAGATGATATCTATCAAACAGTACAAACACTGCGTGATCGCGGTATGGACTTTATGCCAACACCAGACACCTATTATGAGAAAGTTGACGGGCGTGTTGAAGGCCATCAAGAAGACGTCTCAAAGCTGCGAGATCTAAGAATCTTGATCGATGGTGCGCCAATGAAAGATGGCATTTTGCTTCAGATTTTTACTCAGACAGTCATTGGTCCTGTGTTCTTTGAAATTATTCAGCGCAAAGGTAACGAAGGTTTTGGCGAAGGCAATTTCAAAGCTTTGTTTGAATCGATCGAAGAAGATCAAATCCGTCGCGGGGTATTAGACGATGCATAAATGGATAACATTCCCTCATCGGGAGGGAGTGTGCTCCAAGCAGGCGCACGCTGATTTCCCCGAAGAGGCAATTTATGAACGCGAAGCGGGACGCAGTGGGTTTTTTGGCCCTGCTGCTCATTTCCATCATCAACATGCCCCGACAGGTTGGAGTGAATGGGAAGGAGAACTAAAACCACGCGCGTTTAACTTTAATCATGTTGAAGCGTCTCAGCAGGTTTCTCCTTGGTCTGTACCGCATCTTCTCCACAACGCAAACTGCAAAGTACGCGTGTGGAAGCTTGATAGTGTTATGTCTCACTTAGTCAGAAACGCAGATGGTGATGAACTCTTGTTTATTCATCAAGGAACGGCGGATCTCTACTGTGATTACGGGCATTTAGAAGTCGTTGAAGGGGACTATGTGATGATTCCCCGCTCGACGAATTGGCGTTTAGAGCCTAATGAGCCCATGTTTGTGCTGATGATCGAAAACACCGATGCTGCCTACACGCTTCCAGAGAAAGGCATGGTGGGCAATCACGCTGTGTTTGATCCGGCGGTATTGGATGTGCCAAAAATTGATGATCATTTTAAAGCTCAATACTCGGAAGAGTCGACACAAGTCCATATCAAACGCCACGAACAGGTCAGTGCCGTAACTTATCCGTTTAACCCGCTTGATGCGATTGGCTGGCATGGGGACTTATCCGTGGTGCGTGTCAACTGGCGTGATATTAGACCGTTAATGTCACACCGTTATCATTTGCCACCATCGGCGCATACCACCTTTGTTGGACAGGGGTTTGTGATATGTACCTTTGTCCCAAGACCGATTGAAAGCGATCCTGGAGCGCTTAAAGTCCCGTTTTATCACAATAACGATGATTATGACGAAGTATTGTTTTACCACGCGGGTGACTTTTTTAGCCGCGACAACATTGAAGCGGGTATGGTGACGTTTCACCCCGCAGGCTTTACTCATGGCCCACATCCGAAGGCATTCAAAGCTGGTCAAGAGCACAAGAAAAAATTCACTGATGAAGTAGCGGTGATGATTGATACTCGGCATGCGCTCCAGATTGGTGACGAGGCACAGCAAGTCGAAAACGAACAGTACGTATACAGTTGGCAAGAGAAGTAAAAAGGGATTTAGTATGAAGTTAGCAACCCTAAAAAATGACAGCCGCGATGGCTTATTGGTTGTGGTAAATAAACAATTATCTAAATGTGTCGCGGTACCAGAAATTGCGCAAACGCTGCAAGAAGCGCTTGATAACTGGCAACGTGTTGAATCTCAACTGAGTGAAGTTTATGTTGCGTTAAGCAATGGAGAACTGACCAGTGAGATGAATTTTGATGCTTCATTGTGTGAATCTCCGTTACCTCGTGCGTATCAATGGGCTGATGGTTCTGCTTACGTAAATCATGTGGAATTGGTTCGCAAAGCACGTGGCGCGGAGATGCCGCCGAGTTTCTGGACTGATCCGTTAATGTATCAGGGCGGATCCGATGCGTTTATTGGACCGTATGATGATGTTCCGGTTGTCAGTGAAGAGTGGGGCATAGATTTTGAAGGAGAAGTTGCAGTTGTAACTGGCGATGTACCTATGGGCGTCTCAGTGGAAGAGGCGGCGAAGTCAATCAGGCTCATCATGTTGGTCAATGATGTTTCTTTACGCGGCCTTATTCCTAATGAGCTGGGTAAAGGGTTTGGTTTTTTCCAATCTAAGCCTTCTTCAGTCTTCTCACCGGTTGCAGTGACGCCAGATGAGCTTGGAGATGAGTGGGATGGTGGTAAAGTCAACTTGCCACTCCTAAGTTTTTACAACAACTATCCCTTTGGCTGCCCGAATGCAGGTGTTGATATGACATTTGAGTTCCCGCAACTGATTGCTCATGCAGCGAAGAGTCGTCCGTTATCAGCGGGGGCGATAATAGGTTCGGGGACTGTATCAAACAAACAAGGCACTGATTTTGGTACCGCGATTTCTGAAGGTGGAGTCGGGTACTCTTGTATCGCCGAAGTGCGTATGATCGAAACTATTCGCGATGGTTCGCCATCAACCAGCTTTATGAAGTTTGGTGACCGTATCAAGATGGAAATGAAAGATGCAGATGGCAATTCCATCTTTGGCGCTATTGACCAGCAAGTGGTGAAATATGAGTGATCGTATTCTCTACGGATACTGGCGTTCTTCAGCTGCATACCGTGTGAGAATCGCGCTTAACCTGAAAGGATTAAGTTACCAGCAGCGATCGGTGCATCTAGTGAAAAACGGCGGAGAGCAACACTCCGCCGAATACAAAAAGCTTAACCCTAACCAGTTGGTGCCCGTGTTAGTTGATGGAGATGTATCTCTCAATCAATCGTTGGCCATTATTGATTACCTTGATGAAACCTATCCGCAAGTGCTTTTAACACCACAAGACAAAGAAACTCGTTATTTGGTTAAAGCATTGGCGCAAGATATCGCTGTGGACATTCACCCGCTGAACAACCTTAGAGTGTTGCAATATTTATCGGGTAAGCTATCGATTAGTGATGAAGACAAAGGCCAGTGGTATCGTTATTGGATTGAGCAAGGTTTCTCGGCGTTAGAAAAACGGCTTGATTCGTGCAGTGGTAAGTATAGTGTGGGTAATAACGTCAGTTTGGTTGATGTTTGCCTAGTCCCACAGGTCTACAATGCTAAACGCTTTAATGTCGACCTAAGCCTATATCCAAATATCATTGGAGTGACAACGTCACTAAATGAGTTAGATACATTCAAGAGTGCTGAACCTGAAGCTCAACCGGATGCAGATGTTGCTCGCTAGCCGCTACCTGATTTCTACCGCCCTCTTTCGCTTTATAGAGGGCCTTGTCTGCTCGCTCCATCAATTCAATAATCGAAGAGCTTTCTTCTAGTGAGCTAATCGCCACTCCTGCGCTAATGGTAATGACATCTGAGCAAGAGGAATATTGGTGTGAAATCGAAGCACTTTCTATGTCTAATCTAATTCGCTCTGCAAGCTGAATCGCTTTGTCTATAGTTGTGTTGGGTAGAACTGCTACGAACTCCTCGCCACCCACTCTGGCAAAAAAACTGTATTCCGCTTCAAGATCGATAAGTTTAAGCCGTTTGGCAACTTTGCGTAGAGCTTTATCCCCAGCGATGTGTCCATAGTTGTCATTGAAGGGTTTAAAGTGGTCGATATCAAACAAGATGACACAAAGGTCTTGGCGTTTTTCTAGAGTTCGTTGCCACACCACTTCTATCTTGTGATTAAAATAGGTCCGGTTTTTCAGCTCAGTTAAAGCATCCTGCTCAGCGAGTAGTTTGATTGAAAGGTTTGCCTCGGAAAGCTGGTGGATGAGCTGCTCTTTTTCAATTTCTTCTGTAATTCTCTTGATCGCTTTATTGTGTAGGAACCGAGTATATAAGCTGACATATATAACGCCACATAGCACTAAAATAAAGGCTTCAAACAATCGCTCTAGCCCAACTGAAAAATACGCCACTAGGGGCAAAATCAGTGACCAAAAATAGATTTGCAGAGCGGAAATTGAATTAATGTGGAAGATAGTTCCAGCGAAGGCAAGGGCAGTACACCAAATGGTGGTAGAAAGTAAATTGTCTTCAGGTGCAATCTGAATGTACCAAATGGAGCCCAGTGACCAGACGAAGCCAATTAAAGAGCGGGTAGTCAGTAGGCCAAACCAATGCACCTTGGTCATACTATGAGTATCTATCCGAGGCCGAAGCGAATGGTCTATGGCATAGCGCGCTGTAATAACGCAAACAAACAATAATGCCCAGACAATACTTTGATCTGATAGCCCATAGTTTAAGACGGTTACACTTAGCACTAAAGTGGCCAGAGCCCCTTGCAAAAGAGCGATCATAGGAAAGGCATCCATCATTTCAAGATGCTTTCTGCGCTCTACTTCGATTGCAATATCTGGGTTCATTAAGCGGCTACCATTCCTAATACTTAGTTTGAACCTACCTTAATCTCAATATGATGTAAATGAAGTGTTAACAAAACTGATGCTTATGACATTAATACAAAAAGCCACCGTAAAAGGCGGCTTTAGTGTCGTCCTTGGAGAAAGAGCACGAACTAACGTAGTGAGCTAACTTGTTGCTCACGCTGTTGCAACTCTGCAATGTTGAACTGACGTACATCCAATGTCGCTAAGTCATTGCATTCAATACACGCGCAATGACTTTTGCCGTCAACGTATTCATGTTTGGTTAGCATGCTTGGTTTTTTGCACCAATCGCATACACCTTCAATTGTAAACATAGATTTCTCCCCACCTTAATGTACTAGGTGTTATTTTTGGGGCGGATTATGACATGAACTACGATGGGTGGTTAACTATTTGTTACGCGTAATGGGAGGGTGATCGATTGCGTAAGCCCGTAATTAAAGACGTGTCGGAAACTGAGAATTAAACCCCAATGGAAGTGTAACTATTTGTTAACGTGTTTTAGGATGACTTTTAGCGCTTGGTTTAAGCGTTTCATTTCCTCTTCGCTACCTTTTAGATCTGGATGATACACCTTCGACAATTGCTTGTAGCGCAGTTTGATTTGTTTCTCGTCTGGAATTTTGGTTGGGTTAAACCCAAATAGGGTGCAAGCTAAAGCGATGGGCTTGTCCTGCGCAGAAACCGGCTGCTTGGCGCTTTGTTTAGGTTGGGCTTGTAGCTTTTTAATATGCCGATACATCGCTTCCATTTGACGTTTTTGCTGTTTTAGGGTGTCATTTTTACGTCGCAGCTCTCTATCAAGTTTGAGTTGCTGCCTCTGGGCGTCTGAATCAGAGGTGCTATTCAGTGCTCTTAAAGTGCGATTGGATCGAAGCAGCCAAAATATGATGGCACTAGAAAGAACGATGATGGCCAACAAAGCGTATAAAGACGTATTTTTCGTTTGTTCATGGTGAGCCAGTGACTTGGCTTTGGGGCTTAACTCGATATCTTGGTGATCAAAGGCGACTTCTAACTGATCGATAGCGGCAACTTGCTTGGCTCTACGATTATTAAACTGTTGCTCGAGTACGCGAGCATAATCTTTTTCTGCTTGTGGGTTTTCTTTCGCCGCTTGCTCGTACCAAAGTTCGGCTAGATCGAGATTATCGGGTTGTTCTGTGGTTTGTTCGTACAGCTGGCCCAGTAGCAATGGGGCTTGCTTATCACCAGATATTGCTGCTTTGCTAAGCCAAAATATCGCGTTTTCGATGTCTATTTTTGTGCCTAGTCCTTTATAGTATGCTCGGCCTAGGTTTCCAGCTGCCGCATCACTCCCGTTGTCCGCAGCTTGCTGATACCAATAGAATGCCTCGGAATCTGACTGTTCAATACCTTGTCCTTTTGAGTATCGTTCGGCAAGCTCTAGTTGGGCATGGACATTATTGTTTCGGGCACTCTGGGTAAGCTCTTCTACTGTTTGAGCAAAACTTATCGAAGAATACGCAAGGAGTAGAAGGGGTAAGATTCGCAAATCAGCCTCTAGTTACTAAGGTAAAATGGTTGTATTTGCTAAGTATATCAATTGACCAGAAAAAATAGACAATTATTGTCGTAATTCCGCATGCCAAATAAAAAATGGCTTCCGTTGAAGCCATTTCTAGTAGAGGAGTCAATGTCCTATTTGAGGGGCAATATCTGAATTTCTACTCGTCGGTTACAAGCTCGTCCTTCGGAAGTGCTATTGCTACATAAAGGGTAGCGTTCACCATTGCCGCGAGCGACGGCGCGACCAGTTGCTACACCTTGTGAAATTAGGTATGAGCGCACCGATTCTGCACGGCGTTCTGACAAGATCTGGTTTGTGGTATCACTACCAGTGCTATCGGTATGACCATCAATCACAAGGCTAGTTTCTGGGTACTCAATCAATATACGTGCGACGCCGCGAAGGGTTTTATGAATGCTTGGATCAAGCTGATATGAGCTGGTCTGAAAACCGATGCCATTTTCTAGTCTTAGTAGCAGTTGATTCTCACCCACGCGTTCGACTTGCACACCAGAATCTAAAAGCTCTTTACGCAGTGCCGCTTCTTGTTGATCAAAGTAGTAACCAATACCACCACCAACCGCAGCACCACCCGCAGCGCCAATTAAAGCGTGCTGTCGACGCTCTTTTGCATCATCACCTGTTGCCAGTCCAACCGCTGCGCCAGCGATGGCACCGATGAGTGCACCTTGCGCTGTTGAATTGGTCTCGGTTTCACCAGTTGTTGCGTTTTGGCGTTGAGTGGCTTGGCAGCCTGAAAGGGCAATTGCGATGGCTAAAGCAGCCGTAATCATTTTCACAATAACATCTCCGTGTATCATTATTATTTGCCAGAGAAGAGAGTCTGGTCGTTGAATGCCATGAATAAAACCCATGGCATTCGTTATGTCAACGCAGAAAAGATTAATTGACTGAATATTAACGGTGGGTGAACAAAGCTTGCTCTATCTGAGCATTTTTGGTGCTTGAGCACCGTTGATTGGACGGTTGACAGAAACAGTGCGACCCTTTTTCAGACCGACTTCATAATCTTCGGTTAGGTTCTTCATTGCTTCTCTTAGTTGCTGCTTAAATGTTTCACGGTCGATATTTTGAAACTCTTTATCGATGTAATCATCGATCTTTTTTGCCGACTCTTCATCAGGGCTGATGATAGGTAGTTTCTCTAATGCCCCTTCAACCCAGCCAGATAAGAAAGAGTTAACACGACGAGTCACTTCAGCCGTTGGTGTGCCAGAGCCCGCAAAACCATTGCGAAAGCGGCCCGTTTGCTCGTTCATTTCTCGGTAAACAATATCAAAGGCAAACGCGGCAAAGATTGCTCGGTCGGCTTCGCCGATGAACTCAACTCGTTTTAAGCCTTTATGGTTTAGCAAAACGGCTTCGACTCCAAACTTGGTATTAATACCACGGATGATTCTTAAGATGTTTGAGCCAACATTGGCTGGTAGTAGATGCGTCGACTGGGTTTTGCCCATCTTGATAAACTCGATATCGTCTTTATCGAGGCCGTACTTCAGCATCAAGCGGTGCGCCATCTTGATTGCATTCGCCGCTTCGTTGACGTTAGCAGAGTTACCAAGCTCTAAACATTTGGCAATTTTCTTGAGGGCTTTTTGTTTATCCATCGACCGCATCAAATCTCACTAATTTAGCAAAGTCGGACATTTTACCGCTTTCAGGCTCAAAACGGAAATGAGTTGTAGTTATAAGCTGAGAATTCAAGATATTGAGAATTGACAATTGACAATTGAGAATTGAGAATGCCACCGAGTGTTCGATGACATTCTTATTGAAGTGAAAAGTTATTCGCTAAGTTAGATGCCTAGTTCGTCGAGTAGGTCGTTAGCGTTGCTGTCTTGTTTCTCTTCTTTTTTGTCGGTCTTTGCTTTCATCTTTTGTTGAGCTTGCTCCAAGATATCATCCGGGCATTCATCTTCAGTTGCTTCAAATTCTTCTAGCTGAATAAATTCGGTTTTATCCATTGCTAACTCTAGATAAAAAATGTTGCCTTGCTCTGTAGAGAAGGTTACACGACGCGCCTGAGGACGATCTAGGTTGGTGTCGACAGACAGGTTTACCTGCTTGTTCAAAGAAAGCATCTTTGGTTGGTTCTGGGTAATGTGAGTTTGAAGGTCTTTACGTACTTGGTTGGTGAAGTGACCAACCAATTGGTTCATCAGTTCGCCGAGCACATCTGCCACTTCGTCTGATGTATGCAAAACAGCAAGCTCTTCTTCAGGCATACCCATATTGCGCATGTAGTTGGTGTAGACCTCTAGGGCGGCTTTAGAGGTGAAGTTGATAACGACTAAGCCCGAAAATCCTCCATCAAATAGTACGAAACAACCAAAGTCAGGCTTTAAGCTTGTTTTGGTAATCTTTTGTACCATTGCTGAGTACGAAACTTGCGAGCTAGTTGCAGAGGTTAAAACGCCAGAAACGGACTGGCACAATTTCAAAAGAATATCTTCTGTTGTGATGACTTTATTTTTTTTCATTGATGATTCGCTCATAAGAGACACTTAAATTTAATCCAATTTCTTTAAGTGTGGGAAAAAAATGCGATAAGTTCCATTCTGACACTGCATTTCTGTTTTGATCACCCTTTTAAATGTTGTAAAGTGACCTGACTCAAATAATAGTTTTTAAACTGAAGCAAACCCACTGCTGATTGGATCAGCGTCGTAGGGGGCAGGAAGCAAATGTTACCAAGATTACATTCACAATCGGATGTGGATCCGATCGTACTCACCTTTCTCGAACAACTTAAAGCCGCTGGGTTTAGTGGTGACATCGAAAGCCAGTTTTCTAGTCGCTTAGCTGTCTCCACCGATAACAGCGTTTACCAACAGTTACCTCAAGCAGTTGTGCATCCTAAAACTACCGAAGATGTTTCACTTATAGGTAAGCTTAGTACTCAATCTCAGTTTGAACGAATCAAGTTTTCACCGCGTGGTGGTGGTACAGGCACAAACGGCCAGTCTTTAACGAAGGGCATCGTGGTTGATTTGTCTCGTCATATGAACAAGGTTCTAGAGATTAACGAGAAAGAAGGCTGGGTTAGAGTCCAAACGGGCATTATTAAAGACCAGCTCAATGATGCGGTTAGGCCATTCGGTTATTTCTTCTCGCCAGACTTGTCGACTAGTAACCGTGCGACGTTAGGCGGTATGATCAACACCGATGCCTCTGGTCAAGGGTCTCTTAAGTATGGCAAAACGTCTGATCATGTTCTTTCTCTTCAAGCGGTATTTGCCGATGGCTCATGTTTAGAATCTGACTTATCCAGTGGAATGCCTCTGGAAGGGGAGAACGCTTTTGAAGCTTTCCACGTCACCGAAAAGGTTTGCCGAGAAAAGCGTCCTCAGATTGATGAAAAATTTCCGCCGTTAAACCGCTTTTTAACCGGTTATGACTTAAAGAATGCGTTGGATACCCATGCAGATAAGTTTGATTTAACGCGCGTACTTTGTGGTGCGGAAGGCTCTCTTGCTTTTATTACTGAAGCCAAACTTAATCTGACTCCAATTCCGAAAGCACGTACCTTGGTCAACGTTAAGTACAATAGCTTTGACTCTGCTCTACGTAATGCCCCCTTTATGGTTGAGGCAAATGCGTTGTCTGTTGAAACCGTCGACTCGCGAGTGCTTAATTTAGCCAAGCAAGACATTGTTTGGCATACAGTCAGTGATCTATTAACCGATGTTCCCGGCAAAGATATGCAAGGGATCAATATGGTTGAATTTGCCGGTCAAGATGTTCAGGAAGTTGAACAACAGGTTAAAGCACTGACAGATCGCCTTGAAACTATGCTTGAAAGCAGCGAAGCAGGTATTATTGGTTATCAAGTATGTAGTGATATTGCTAGTATTGGCCGTATCTACAACATGCGTAAAAAAGCAGTGGGTTTACTGGGTGCCGCCAAAGGACGCGCAAAACCTGTGGCGTTTGCAGAAGATACCTGTGTTCCACCAGAAAACCTCGCTGATTTTATTGTTGAGTTCCGCGAGCTTCTTGATGCTAAATCTCTCAATTACGGTATGTTTGGTCACGTCGATGCAGGTGTCCTTCATGTTCGACCTGCACTTGATCTGTGCGATCCAAAGCAAGAAAGCCTGATGCACGAAATCTCCGATGAGGTGGTTAAGCTGGTGGCGAAATACGGTGGCTTGATGTGGGGTGAGCACGGTAAGGGATATCGTTCCGAATACGGTCCTGAGTTTTTTGGTGAAGAGTTGTTTACCGAGCTACGCCGAGTGAAAGCGGCGTTTGATCCTCATAACAAGATGAATCCGGGTAAGATCTGTACGCCGCTAGAAAGTACCGAAGCGCTGGTGAAAGTCACCGATACTAAGCGCGGATACTTTGACCGTCAGATCGATGTTCAAGTGCGCGACAGCTTTAAGCAAGCGATGGAGTGTAACGGCAACGGCTTGTGCTTTAACTACGACACGTCATCACCAATGTGCCCTTCAATGAAGGTGACAGCAGACCGCAGGCATTCTCCAAAAGGCCGGGCTGGTTTAGTTCGAGAATGGTTACGTCAGTTAACAGAGCAGGAGATCGATATCCTTGACCTAGAAAAGCAGGTGCTTGAAGGAAGCGCTTCAATCAAAACCATGATTGATCGAGTGCGCAACAACATAAACAAGCGACATGAGTATGACTTCTCTCATGAAGTCTATGAAGCGATGAACGGTTGTTTAGCCTGCAAAGCGTGTGCAAGTCAGTGTCCAATTAAAGTGGATGTGCCTAGCTTCCGTTCGCGATTTTTAAATATCTATTACTCGCGTTATCAGCGTCCTGCTAAAGATTACTTGGTCGCTAATATAGAGTCTCTGTTGCCTATATTGGCAAAAGCACCCAAATTGGTTAATGGTGCGTTGAAGCAAAGGTTGGTTCAAAATTTAACCGCAAAATCAGTCGGTTACGTGGATTCTCCTTTACTTTCAGTGCCCACGCTCTCTAAAAGACTGTCGTCACTTAAGTCATTTGATCTGCAAGATCTTGCTGCGTTGTCAAAAGAAGACAAAGCCGATCATGTCGTGATTGTTCAAGACCCGTTTACCAGTTACTACGATGCCCAAGTTGTCGAAGATTTTGCCTCTTTGGTTACTAAACTCGGGAAGACGCCCGTATTACTTCCATTTAAACCCAATGGCAAAGCCCAGCACATTAAAGGCTTCTTAAAACAGTTTGCTGTTAATGCGAAAAGTACCGCTGCCTTTTTACAGCAGGTAGCTGATATCGGTATCCCGTTAGTAGGTGTAGACCCTGCATTAGTGCTCTGCTATCGCGATGAATACCAAGAAGTGTTGGGTGATAAGCGCGGTGATTTCCAAGTCCTCACTGTTCATGAATGGCTTGGACCTAAGTTGAGTGAATTGGATAAACAGCCACCAAATGGTCAAGAGCCTTGGTATCTATTTGCTCATTGTACCGAAAAAACCAAGATGCCAAATGCCGAGAAAGAGTGGGGGGCGATATTTGCTCACTTTGGCGCAAGGCTAGATACGGTACCTGTGGGTTGTTGTGGTATGGCAGGAACTTTCGGTCATGAAGTCGATAAGCTGCAAATGTCGAAAGATATATATGGCCTTAGCTGGAAGCCTAGTTTACAAGACTTGCCCAAAGAGCGTTGCTTGATTACTGGTTACTCATGCCGAAGCCAAGTAAAGCGCTTTGAAGAGGTCAAAGTGAAACACCCACTGCAAGCTTTGCTGCAGATAGTCTAAAGTTAATAGCTCAGTCCAATTGGCTGAGCTATTTTACTTGTAGCGGTACAAATCAAGGAAGACTAATGGATATGCTTGAAAGGAAGATCCCCCCTGTTGCTCTGTTTTTGCTGTTCTTTGTGGTGATTAATCATATCAGTCATGAGTTTCTGGCCTTTAAAGTCGGTTTGCCCTTCAATTCAATTATTTTCGGATTGTGTTTTTTAGCCGCAGGCATTGCGGGATTAGGCGGGGTGTATGAGTTTAAGCGAGCGAAAACCACAGTGAATCCGATCAAGGTAGAAACGGCCTCTTCCGTGGTTGATTCGGGAATCTTTGGCTACAGCCGCAACCCGATGTACCTCGGTTTGTTTCTTCTGCTGTTTGGTTTTGCTTACTGGCAACAAAATTTGGCGGCAATTGTCTTTAGCTATGGTTTTGTCTTGTATATGAATCGTTTTCAAATCCTGCCTGAGGAACGCGCATTAGAAACACTATTTGGCGCCGAGTATTTAGATTACAAACAGCGAGTTAGGCGTTGGATATAATGCCTATACAAACAAAAAGCCCTACTCATTGAGTCAAATGAGTAGGGCTTTAGCTTATATAACGGTGATTAGTTTACAGTTAAGCTAGGTAGAATTGCCTCTGGCATTAGGTGATTGTGCACCGCTAGTTTTAGAAGCGCGTTGGCAGCTTCGATATCGGGTGCGAAGTAGCGGTCTTTATCGTAGAACGATACTTTTTCGCGCAGAATCTGCTTCGCTTCTTCGATACGAGCAGAAGACTTGTTTGGCGCTCTGAAATCTAACCCTTGAGCGGCCGACAAGTACTCGACAGCCAAGATGCCACGGGTGTTCTCTGCCATGTCACGTAAGCGTCGGCCTGCAAAGGTTGCCATCGAAACATGATCTTCTTGGTTTGCTGAGGTAGGTAAGCTATCAACAGAGGCTGGGTGAGCTAGCGTTTTGTTTTCACTTGCCAGTGCAGCAGAAGTCACCTGCGCAATCATAAAGCCAGAGTTTACGCCGCCATTGTCTACTAAGAATGGTGGAAGTTTGCTCAACGCACTATCAATCAGCAGAGCCATGCGACGCTCTGACAAGCTGCCTACTTCTGCAATCGCGAGAGCGAGATTATCTGCAGCCATAGCAACAGGTTCGGCGTGGAAGTTACCTCCCGAGATAATGTCGCCATCTTCCGCAAATACTAGTGGGTTATCAGAAACGGAGTTAGCTTCAACTTGCAAAATATCAGCAGCGTTACGGATCTGCTGCAAGCAAGCGCCCATGACCTGAGGCTGACAACGAAGTGAGTATGGATCTTGAACTTTCTCACAGGCGGTGTGAGACTGGCCAATTTCACTATTCACATCAAGCAGGTGACGATAAGCGGTTGCAGCATCCATCTGGCCTCGATGACCGCGAACGCGATGAATACGTGGGTCAAATGGACGACGACTCCCTAATGCGGCTTCAACCGACATCGCCCCACACACAGCGGCTGAGGCAAATAAGTCTTCTGCTGCGAACAGGCCTTCTAAAGCGAAAGCAGTGGATGCTTGAGTACCATTGAGAAGGGCTAGACCCTCCTTAGGAGCAAGTGTGATAGGCTCTAATCCTGCAATTTTAAGCGCTTCAATACCTGAGATAATTTTACCATTGTGACGAGCTTGCCCCTCACCAAGCAACACCGTGCTCATATGGGCGAGTGGCGCCAAGTCACCTGAAGCACCGACTGAGCCTTTTTGTGGCACACAAGGGTAAACTTGTGAGTTAACTAAGTCGATCAATGCTTGGATGACTTTCAAACGGATACCTGAGTAACCGCGAGACAAGCTATTGATTTTCAACACCATCATCAGTCTGACGGTTTCATCAGACATAAACTTGCCGATGCCTGCTGCATGAGAAAGGACGATACTCTTTTGCAGTGTTTCCAAATCTTCTGGTGCAATGCGAGTGTTTGCCAACAAACCAAAACCCGTATTAATGCCGTAGACAGTGCGATCTTCAGCAATCACTTGCTCTACGACTTGAGTACTCTCCTCAATCGCCGGAAATGCTTCTGGGTCTAACGCTAGATTGATCGGTGAGCGACTCACTTGGCGCAGTACAGGAAGGCTAAGCTGCCCCGGTTGTAAGGTTAAGTTTAACATCTTCATAATCCTTATTTCAGCTTACGCAGTTCTTCGTTGAGCATTGGCAGGTCAAGTTTCTGTTCAGAGGCACACTGTTTAGCAATGTCGTAGCCTGCATCAGCATGGCGCATAACACCAGTGGCAGGGTCATTGTGCAGAACACGTGCAATGCGTTCAGATGCATCTTGGCTGCCATCACAACAGATCACCATACCAGAGTGCTGAGAGAAGCCCATACCCACACCGCCACCGTGGTGCAGTGATACCCAGGTGGCACCGCCTGCCGTGTTTAGCAGAGCATTCAGTAGCGGCCAGTCAGATACTGCATCAGAGCCATCCATCATGCCTTCGGTTTCACGGTTAGGGCTGGCGACAGAGCCTGAATCTAGGTGGTCACGGCCAATGACAACTGGCGCTTTTAGCTCACCGTTTTTCACCATCTCATTGAATGCTTGGCCTAGACGCTCACGATCTTTCAGGCCAACCCAGCAAATACGTGCAGGAAGCCCTTGGAACTGAATACGCTCACGTGCCATATCAAGCCAGTTGTGTAGATGCGGGTTATCTGGAATTAGCTCTTTTACTTTTTGGTCTGTCTTGTAAATATCTTCAGGATCACCAGACAGTGCTGCCCAGCGGAACGGACCAATACCTTCGCAGAACAACGGGCGGATATATGCCGGCACGAAACCTGGGAAGTCAAATGCGTTTTCCACGCCTTTCTCTAAAGCCATTTGGCGAATGTTATTACCATAATCTAGAGTTGCTGCACCACGGTTTTGCAGAGTCAACATAGCTTTAACTTGAATAGCCATCGATTCTTTCGCTGCGTCGACAACCATTGCTTCGTCTTTGAGGCGCAATTCTGCGGCATGCTCCATAGACCAACCGATAGGTAAGTAGCCGTTTAGTGGGTCGTGCGCAGAGGTTTGATCCGTGACGACATCTGGTGTGATATTGCGTTCTACTAATTCTGGGAATACATCTGCTGCGTTGCCTAGTAGACCAACAGATACTGGTGTTTCTGATTCATAAATGATCGCTAGTGCTTCGTCTAGACTTGTGGCTTTTTTATCGACATAACCTGTGCGCAAACGGTAATCGATACGCGACTCATCACACTCTACAGCGATCATTGAGAAACCCGCCATAGTTGCAGCTAGAGGCTGAGCGCCACCCATGCCACCAAGACCCCCAGTTAACACCCAGCGACCTTTTGCTTCGCCGTCGAAGTGCTTCTTAGCAACAGAAACAAAGGTCTCGTAAGTACCTTGAACAATGCCCTGAGAGCCAATGTAGATCCAACTGCCTGCCGTCATCTGGCCGTACATCATCAAACCTTCTTTGTCGAGCTGATTAAAGTGCTCCCAGTTTGCCCAGTGAGGAACGAGGTTCGAGTTGGCAATTAAAACTCGTGGTGCGTTCTTGTGAGTTGGGAAAACACCGACAGGTTTACCAGACTGCACAAGTAGGGTTTGGTCATCTTCCAATCTTTCTAAGACTTCAATGATTTTGTCATAGCACTCCCAATCACGTGCTGCGCGACCAATACCACCATACACAACCAAAGCGTGAGGATGTTCTGCAACATCAGGATCTAGGTTGTTCATCAGCATACGAAGTGGTGCTTCTGTGAGCCAAGATTTTGCTCTCAATTCCGAGCCGTGTGGGGCGCGAATAGTTCTACTTGTATCGAGGCGCATCTCTTCAACTTGGCGCTGTGTCATGGTAAGACTCCTTTTGGTTCACGTTATCCAGACAAACGCGGGGCTAGGGCGCTTTCTAGCACCCACAATTGCCACCGTTTCTGGTTAGTTATTTTTCGGAGAAAGCGTTCGCAATATCCCAACAAAGTCGAGCGGCCAAACGAGCGGTCTGGCTGTCAACGTCATAAGTAGGGTTGTATTCTGCGATATCTGCAATCACCAGTTTTTGTTTGTAATGTAAGATTCTGTCGATAAAAGGAGCAAGCATATCCATACTGACTCCTCTCGCGGCCGGAGCACTCACGCCCGGAGCGGTTGCAGCAGGAAATACATCTAAATCAATAGTGAGGTAAATGTAGTCACACCTGTCGATAAAGTGCTGCAATTGTGTAAGGTGGTAAACATGATTTAAGTGCGCTAGGTCTTTGTCTTCAATGTACCAAACACCCAACTCATCTGCGCGCTGGAATAGGGCTTCGGTATTGCTGGCTCGGCTGACACCTAGGCAAGCGTAGTGAAATGGCCAATCTTTCTTCACGCAGTAATGTTGTATTTGGTTGAAGGGTGTGCCAGAGCTAGGTTTTATGTCTGTGTGTTCACATTCAAATGCTCTTAAATCAAAATGAGCATCGAAGTTGATAATACCAATCTTAGGTGGTTTAGCAGGATTGAGGTATTCGAAGTACTCAGCAAGGCCTTGAAACGACGCCCAAGCGACTTCATGACCGCCACCAAGAATGATGACTGGTGTAGATTTTAGTGCGGTAGCAATCACGTCGGCACAGTGTGATTGGCTTTGCTCCAACTGGTCATCGTCGCAAACCACATTACCGAGATCGATCAATGCGCTTTCTCTATGCCATGCCATGTTAGCAAGAGCACGACGAATCAGATCCGGTGCCCTTTTGGCACCAACACGGCCTTTGTTACGAACGACACCAGCATCGCAACAAAAACCAAGTATGCTAACGGCATTACGGTAAGGTTGAAGCTCATCCACTTGAATTTGTTTGATTACATGATGGACACGTTTACCTTGTGATCCATCCTCAGCGTCGTGGCGACCTTGCCAATGAAACTCTTGATTAGTGGTTAAATGATTAGACATGATCGAGCTCTCCAGTAACAAGGCGAGCTGATAAACGAGGCGCACCTTGCAAATAGCTAAACTCGGCTGGGTGAGCCACATCCCATATAGCGAGATCAGCATCAAAACCTGGTTTGATTTGACCTCTGCTTTCACCATAGCCGAGGGCTTGAGCTGCGTGATTGGTTACGCCACGTAAGGTTTCTTCCGGTGTTAAACCAAATAACATGCAACCCATATTCATCATCATAGTCAAATCTGCGAATGGTGACGTGCCAGGGTTCAAATCAGTGGCGATTGCCATCGGTACTTTATGTTTGCGAAGTAAATCTATAGGTGGCAATTGTGTCTCTTTTAGAAAGTAAAATGCACCCGGTAGAAGGGTTGCCACAGTGTTGGATTGAGCCAAAGCTTCAACACCACTCTCGTCTAAAAACTCAATATGATCGGCTGATAAGCCAGAATATTTTGCTGTTAATGCTGCGCCACCAAGGTTTGACAACTGCTCTGTGTGCCCTTTAATTGCGAGTCCATTTTCAATCGCTGCTTGGTACACTTTCTCTGTTTGAGCGAGGTTGAAACCAATCGACTCACAAAAAACGTCTACGCTGGTCGCTAGCTCCTCTTCGGCGGCAGCAGGAATAATTTCCTGACAGATAAAGTCAATATAATCGTCTGCACGCCCCGAGTACTCGGGTGGGAGAGCATGTGCAGCGAGTAAAGTCGTAGAAACACGAATTTTTCTGTGCTCTTCTAACGCTTTTGCTGCTCGAAGCATTTTTAGTTCGTCATTTAGTGTCAACCCATAGCCTGATTTAACCTCAACCGAGGTTACGCCAGATTGAATCAGACCATCTAAACGTGGCAGTGCTAATTCTGTTAACTGTTGTTCACTAGCTTGACGTGTTGCGCGAACAGTAGAAAGAATGCCGCCACCTTGTTTGGCTATCTCCTGATACGGCACACCTTGCAAACGTTTTTCAAATTCGTCAGCACGGCTGCCCGCGAAGACAAGGTGGGTATGGCAATCAATAAAACCGGGTGTGACAAGTTTGCCTTTGCAGTCGAAATAGCGATTAGACGAGGTTGTTTCACGATCTATGGATTCTTGAGTAATTGATTGAATCAGTCCGTTTTTGATGGAAATGTTGCAAAGTGGCGAAATCGCATAGCCACCCACGTCGTGTGTCATCGTGACTAGCTTTGCATTTACCAATACCAAATCGCTCATAAGGCTCAAAATCCGTACTAAAAATTAAATGTATATACAAATATTGATTCAAGTATAGATTTTGATCAAGCGTAATGTTGCGAAAATGTGATCGGTAAAAAGTATGTAATGCTATATCAGAGAAGAACCTTAGAGCTTAATTTGTACCGAGCCCCAGGGTGGTAGAGTAATGCCGTACTGACGAGCTTATCTTCACTCCATGTGCGTCGGTTAAGAAGTAAGCACGGTTCATTGACGCCGATACGAAGTGCCGAGCGAACCGATTCATCAGCGACGATCGCTTCGACGGTATGTTCAATTGCACTTAAAGGGCAGTTTTCTGAAAGATACTGGTTCGGGGTGATTTCTGAAAAGTCTTGATCTAGATAGTTAGGAGCGTAGTTCGCATTGACCCAGCGAATTTCAAGTTGAATCGGCGACTTGTCTTCAAAGTGAATGATTTCACTATAAAAAATAGGGCTACCTAACATGACACCTAACTTCATGGCGACATTATCATCTGCAGATAGCGCTACTTGCGTTACAACTTTACTGCTGTAATCTTTACCCCGTTGTTCGACCTCTTTAGCGATATTTCGAATATCGAGTAGTGGAGATTCTGCTTTATCGTCTGGAGCACAAACGAATGTGCCTAGGCGTGGTCGTCTTACCAGCCTTCCTTCAGAAACCAGATCACGGATCGCTTTATTTACCGTCATCCGACTGACATTAAACTGTTTGGTTAGCTCTAACTCTGTAGTAATTCGGTGACCGATAGGCCAGATCCCTTGCTCGATTTGCTCAGTAATGTAGGTTTTGATTTGCAGGTAGAGAGGCGAATTACTCATAGGGATCTGATTCTTAAATTGACTATACAAATGGTTATACATTTATTATATAAATGCAAGAAATTAAGTGGTAATGAGCTTCAAATTGGAGTATTTCGCACGTTTTCTCTGTGAGTATTCAACAAAGGGCTTGCCAAATACATCGCAGTAAGCAAAATCATCACTGCAATAGAATCATAAGGATAAAGTATGTTTGGAAAGTTAAAAGCTTCATTGGGAATTGGTGCAGCGAAGGTAGATACAGTGCTAGAAAGCTTGTCTGTTTTTCAAGGTGAAACACTAAGAGGCAACGTCCATATTCAAGGTGGTGATGTCGAACAACAGATTGACGCAATTAATCTAAAGTTGTGTACTGAAATGAAGGTTGAGAGCGATGAAAGTACCAGCTACCAAGATTTTGTCTTGGCTAAGCTTGAAGCTGTCCAACCATTTGTTATCCAACCGAATGAAACCAAACAGGTTCCGTTCGAGCTGAGTTTAGATGATGAAACGCCGATTACGGCTCTAAACGCTGCTAAAAATCAGTGCCACGTTTGGTTAGAAACGACGTTAGATATTGATTTCGCCATTGACCCTAAAGATCGAGACTTTGTTGAAGTGAAACCTCTACCTGTGGTCGCTAAGGTATTATCTGCAATTGAACAAGCGGGATTTGGTATGGTGAAAGCTGATGTGGAAAAGGGCTTTCTACGCGGTGGTAACTTTTCTTCTAAGTCGGGGTGTTACCAGGAAATTGAGTTTCGTAACAATGGCTTTGTCAATAAGAAAGAGATTGAGCTTTCGTTTGTGCTTGAAGGGGGATTGGTGCACTGCTTGGCTGAGGTTGATCGTTCGTTGAGTATGCGTGGCGACCAGTACATTTCTTTCTCGCTGAATCAAAATGCTTCAGATACAGAGATTGCTTCAGCGGTCAATCGCATTCTTTCGGTTTAGGCACTGGCGCCAAAACGATAGCGATACGCAACGCCAATAGCGATATCGGTACTATTGTCAGCGTGAAACATGTTTTCGACTAGTGTGATTTCGATGGCGCTGTTTTGTAACGTGTAGCGATAGCCATAGGTAAACTCGGTGGAGGGTTTAGAAAACTCTCCGCCATCATCTATTAGCCCTTGATGTGTCGCCAGTTGAGCGATTAAAGTGTGGTTTTCGAACCACTGGTAACGGTAGCTTAACCCCAGAGTCCAGGTAGTGCTACGATAGGGCATATGTGTAAAGTCGGTGGGCGTATCTCTGATGGTTATTGCAGCCGTCGTATCAAGAGCATGTTTATCTTCAACATAGCCATAATTAATTTGTACACTTTGCTCAAATCTCGAACCGCTAAATAGACCATTACTGGTGTCGTTGTAATAGAGTGAAGCACCAAATGATAGCCCGTGGTGGTCATCGGCAAAAGCTTGATACTGGATATAGCCTGTTAACGCGCTGCTTAACGTCTCTCCCCTAAATCCTTCTTCCTGAACACCATAGCTAGGCATATCGATAACAAACCTATGTCGATCGACATCTTCACGTCCATTTTGGTCAATACCAACGAATTCATGAAACGCCATCGTCGGTTTATCTAGGTGATTGTTGGCTGCGAAATTCCAACGATATTGTAGATCAACTTGCCAACTTGAATCGAGCTGCCATTTACTGCCAATGGCGAGTTGGTTTTGGTAATAATCGAGTTCATAAGTGGCGGTGATCGCCCAGACACTAGCAATGGTACCAGACATGTACACTTCCTGTTCTTCAGGATCTAAAGAGAAGCCAGAACGTAACTGAGGGGAGTGAACATTGGTATGGAGAGGGGATTGAGTATAGCTTTGTAGTGGGCCGTAGCCGTCAGCTGCAAGGGCACAGCGGAGAGGTAGAAATAATACTAAGTAGCTCAATAGCCAAAGCTTTCCTCTCATGGTTGCCCCCAACTTTTTTATTATCTATTTGATAACAATAGTTTAAGAGGAAGAGCTTTGCTAAATGGAAAAGCTTACCTGTACGAACAGGTAAGCTTAGTGTGATTAGGCCGCGCTTAGGTGAGTGGTGATGTATGGCTGCCAAGCATTTTGGTACAGTTCTTTAGACTCACTGCGCATATTACGAATTTGTGCCATTTCAAACTCGTTGTAGTCTCGCGCCTCAACTGCTGCGGCGCGTTCAATCTTTTGAATGCGTTCATAGATGTCGTGTTCTGGACCACTTTTAACGTCAGCAATGGCTTTAAGGTGAAGCTGTACTTCGGCAATTAAGTTAGTTTTTGGAAGCTGAACTAAGACGTTCAAATCGCGGTAACCTGACTCAGCGGGTTTCTTAAAACGGTTTTTTACTTTTACAACCGTGGTTTCGCGATTTAGTACTTCATATGCAGACATCAAACCTTCGATATCGTCGGCGACAATTGTTGCGCGGGCTAGATCAGTGATGCGCTCAGCTTGGCCATTAAGTTCATAAGCAACTTTTTCTTTTGCACGGTCAGACGATTTAATGCCAGCGAAGAAAGATTCAGTTGAAGTGAGCAGGGCTGTACTTTTACAGATGGTTTCAAGTTCAGCTTGGGCTTGGTGCGCTTTGCTATACAGCACGTCGAAATCGGTGTATGGCTGAAGTGGAGTCGTCGACATTGATTTAATGCCGTAAAGGCCGCTTAGGTTGTGTTTGAATGCTTTGGAACACACTTCGTTCTGGTTCGTAGAACGGTTTTCCTCGTTACCCGGCGCAGTTGGAATAGCAGCAAATGCAGGTGCACGGCTGAGCATTAGAAGCATCAGGGCCGTAGTTCGCAGAAATAGGCTCATTCACTCTCCTTAGATGTGTAGGGCTTAGCTAATAAGTTGTCGAAAAAGGTTTCAATCACTAGCGCTACTCATCTCTACATAGTTAATGGGGGCTCTTTGTGCGATTCCAATCGCTTTCCCTTAGACTGTTTAAAAAAGCTTGAACAGTCTCGCATTTCCTTGGTGCTTAATTAGAGTGCAGCCCTATTCAAAGGTTCATCTTCAATATGTAACTAAGTATAAAGACTGAAAATGAACCTAATCTGAATGAAGTATTCAGACAGGAGTTTAAGTTGATATACCACTTCCCATCGCTTTCAGGTAGCCTATGCACCACAAAGTCAGTAACAGAGAAAGAGCATGAAAGACCCAGAGTTTTGGCACGGTAAATGGGCGGCAAACCAAATTGGTTTTCACCTAGAAGATGTTAATCCGCTATTGATTAAGTATTGGCAGCACACGAATCCAAGTCACGACGATGATGTGTTTGTTCCTTTGTGCGGGAAGTCAGAAGATTTAGTCTGGCTTGCGACTAAGCATTCGGATGTGCAAGGGGTAGAGTTGAGCAATATTGCTGTACGCGCTTTCTTTGCAGAGCACTTCTACACACCAATGGTTATGCCGATAAATGGTCAGCATGAACTGTTTCAGTTTGATGAGCTATCCATCTATGTAGGAGATTATTTCTCTGCGCCAATCAAACCTGTTGATATCGTTTATGATCGTGCTTCTTTGGTTGCTCTGCCTAAAGAAATGCGAGCGCAATATGTAGAACGGCTCAAATCGTTGCTTAAGCCTGGTGGACGAATATTGCTTGTCACTCTCGATTACGATCAGGAGCTTATGGCAGGGCCTCCATTTTCTGTACCTGAATCAGAGGTGAAGGAGCTCTATCGAGGCTGCAAAATTACTAAGCTAGAGAGCAATGAAGAGGCTGAAAAGCATCCAAAAATTACCAAACACGAATCAGCACGATTTGTCGAAGAAGTTTACCTGATTGAGACGATGTAAATAATAAAGGCTTGGTTATAACGACCAAGCCTTTTTCTATCGACTAAAGACCTTAGTAGATAATTTTAACTTTACCTGCACTGTGTTTAGCGTCCTCAATCGCTTGTTCGATAGAGTTGCGACGAGTGATTGCAACGCCAAGACGGCGGCGACCATCAATATCTGGCTTGCCAAACAAGCGAAGTTGAGTTTGTGGTGCAGCTAGGGCATTCTCAAGACCTTCAAATCGAATATCCGTTGATGTGCCCTGGCCTAAAATTACCGCAGAAGCGGCTGGGCCATAGTGAGTGATGTCTGAGATAGGCATTCCAGTGAATGCGCGTACGTGAAGGGCAAACTCGGAACTGTCTTGTGACATTAAAGTGACCAAACCCGTGTCATGAGGGCGAGGGGAGACTTCATTGAAGATCACGGTATCGCCTTTAACGAACAACTCGACACCAAAGATACCGTGCCCACCAAGTGCATTCACGACTTTTCCAGCGGCTTCTTGCGCGGATGATAGTGCTTTGTCTGTCATGTGCTGTGGCTGCCATGACTCACGGTAGTCGCCATCTTCCTGACGGTGACCAATCGGCGCGCAGAAGTGAACGCCATCGACTGCGCGAACGGTAAGGAGTGTAATCTCATAATCGAAGTCAATGAAACCCTCAACAATCACACGACCTGCTCCAGTACGCCCGCCTTCTTGAGCATAGTTCCACGCCTTGTCGATATCTTTAGCGGATTTGAGAACGCTTTGCCCCTTACCAGACGAACTCATGACTGGTTTACAGACACAAGGTAAGCCTACCGTTTCTACCGCAACCACAAACTCTTCATAATTGTCTGCAAAGCGATAGGGAGATGTTGTGAGGTTGAGTTCTTCAGCAGCTAAGCGGCGAATACCTTCGCGGTTCATTGTTAGTTTGGTTGCTTTTGCAGAAGGTACAACGTTCAAACCTTGAGTTTCTAACTCGACCAAAGTATCTGTTGCAATAGCTTCAATTTCAGGGACTACGTAATTTGGCTTTTCTTTTTCGATGATCGCTTGCAGTGCATCACCATCAAGCATATCGAGTGTATAACTGCGATGGGCGACTTGCATCGCTGGCGCATTTTCATATCGATCGCATGCGATCACTTCAAGGCCGAGACGTTGACATTCGATGGCGACCTCTTTTCCGAGTTCACCAGAGCCTAAGAGCAGAACGCGTGTTGCATGATATGCAGTTGCAGTACCGAACATAATTAACCCTAAAATTTGAAGAGGAATAGATAATTTTGCGAGCATGATACTCATAAAAACCCAAAAAGCAAACGTTTGCTTTTTGGGTTTTCCACAAGTGATAGCAGTTTCCAACGCTGATTAAACTCGATATAAAGAGCCGCTATTTTGCGTGGATCAAGACAAAGCTCAATTTTCTAGCCACTACTTGGGTGTTAATTGAGCAGTTGTATGCGCTTATTACGTAAATACTCATCTTTGGAGTTATAATCAATAGAAATAACAATTCCTAATATTATAGGGCTACCAACTTAATGCAGTTCGACCCGGAAAAATCCATAAAAATCCCAATAGATACGCTGACTGTTGGCATGTTTGTGACTGCAATAGAAGACAGTAAACGTGTAAACCTTGCTAATGCGGGACGTGTACCATCTAAACAAGCTGTTAAACAGCTAGTTAAAAATGGAGTTAAATTTGCGTGGGTAGACAAGGGATTATCAGCAAAAGGAAGCGTCTTTAAACCTGTTAAAGTCGTGGAAGAAGTCGATGAGCCGCAAGAAGCTTCCACTCCAGTGAAGCGAAAAAAGGTAAGTCGTTTTTCTCAACAGAAAAAAGCACAGAAGATAATCAAGGAAGCGAAGGGGCTTGCGCACAAGATCTTGACGCAAACATTCGACGGTCAACCGATACATGTCGATGAGCTGGACAGCCTCGCTGATGACATGATTGAATCTATTTTGCTTGATTCAGACGCGCTACATTGTGTATCTGCGCTACGTAGCAAGGATGAATACCTTCTAGAGCATTCCGTTAACGTTGCTACTTTACTGGTGACATTTGGTAAGCACCTTGGCTTACCACGAGATACGCTTAAACAAATGGCGATTGGCGGCATTATTCACGATGTTGGCAAGATCAAAGTAGATGATAAAGTTCTGCATAAACCAGCCCGATTAACGCCTGAAGAGTTTGAGCATATGAAGCTTCATCAGGTTTATGCTCAGCACATAGTCACGACCGTTGCAGGCTTAAGTGACATAAGCAAAGACGTGTGCTTAATGCACCATGAAAAGCTCGATGGCAACGGTTACCCTGCAGGGCTCAAAGGTGATGAGATACCTCTTCACGGGCGTATGAGCTGTATTGTCGACATTTATGATGCATTGACTGCAGATCGTTGTTACAAGCAAGGCATGAGTCCAGCAGAAGCGTTTAAGATTATTCTGAGCTTAACACCAAGCCATCTAGACAAAGAACTCGTGTATAAGTTTATTAACTGTATCGGCGTGTTCCCCGTTGGGGCTTTGGTTGAACTGAGCGACGGGCGAGTTGGTATTGTTTGGACGTCGAACGCGAATGAGCCGTTAAAACCAGAGATTAAGTGTTTTTACTCGCGCAAATATCACAGGTTTGTCGACGTTAGCTTTGTTGATATGAAAACAGCTAAGCTAACGATTAAAAAAGGCATAGCGCCCAGTCAATTGGAAGTCGACTCAAAACCATTTTTCGATGTATGATGCTAGCACTACCAAAAAAGTAAAGGCGCCAAATTAACGCCTTTCTTCATTTATAATTCCAAGTAAGTAATTGGTATGTCAGGGTTTAACGCTTCAAGTGTCGCTTGAGTATTCGCTAGGTGGCTGATTGTTCCTGCTTCCACTTCAACCAGAGCTGCGGCCTCAATATCATTTAGTCCTTGACGGTCGAGCAAAAGCTGAACTAGAGCAACTTGTAGTGGAGGCAAGCTAGGGTTAAACGCTGCGTTTTCTGCGTACGCACCTTGATAAACTTTGCCATCTTTCATTTTGATTGCCACACCACTTAGGTTGTGGGTGTATGGTGCATGGCTTCGGTTCAATGCGGTAATTGCAAGCTGAAGCAATTCATCTTGCTCATTACTTTGCTTACCGTGATCAACCGTGGTCATTAGTGCCGATTCGATACCAAGATCAGATGGTCCAAATGACTCAGGCAAGTATTCTTGAAGGGATTTACTATCGCGCTGTGGCAATTGAATTTTTAACTTGTCTGCGGTCGATAGCTCATTCATAAACTGACGACAATGACCACAAGGGCTAAAATTGATCGTAATGTCTGCAACGCCTTGTTCACCTTTCATCCAAGCATGGCTAATGGCGGATTGCTCTGCGTGAACCGTCTGCCCAAGTTGTACACCATCAAACTCTACATTCGCACCGAAGTAAAGTTTGCCAGACAAGCCGCGTACAATTGCACCGACATAGAAGTTTGAAAGTGGCGCATACGAATAAGCCGCAGCAAATGGCAGAAGGGCAACACGAAGTTCAGCATCATCTAGGCCAGAGATCGCGAGTAGTTGCTCAAACTGCTCTGAAGAAATCGTTGCGTCAAAATCGTCAGCAAGAAGAATAGGAGATAAGAAATCTGCTACGTTTTTTGGCACTTCAGATAGCGCCTGTTCAATGCGGCTTCTCATAGTGAGTCCTTTAATAAACATTGTTGATATCTTTGAGTTTAGAGCCAGAAGCTAATGTGTAAACTCCGATATTGGTATTACATTCTATGTAAAGGAGAGAATATTTCGGTGATCTGTGTCACGACAGTGATTGTAACGCGATTGCTTGTTGCATTATTTGAGTGATGTCACACATGATAACGATTGCAGCAAACAATTTAGTGATATGCGTCGAGCCACAAATTGCAGCTCGACTATAATCCATTACGCTGAAAGCCACACTGCAAGGGTAAAGAAAGAAGGGGCAAGGATTGATGTAATCACACCGCAAACGACTAATGCCAAAGAGCTAAATGCGGCATCTTGACCATCCTTCTCAGCACAGGTTGCAGTACCGAGCGCATGAGAAACTGTACCCATGGTTAACCCTTTAGCGATAGGGTGAGTAATATTAAGTAGGTTGTAGATTGGATAGGCCAAGATCGCGCCAAACAGGCCAACGATTAACACCAAAATTGCTGCGATTGCGGGCTCGCCACCGAGGTGACTAGAGACTTCCATCGCAATTGGAGTGGTGACCGATTTACCCAGTAGGCTCGCGATCAAAGAAATATCTGCTTTTAGGTAGACCGCGATCATACTTGATGTAAACATCGACATAATACTACCTACGCCGCAGGCTAACATGATAATACGCCAATTAGCGCGGATCTGCGGTAGTTGCTCATATAAAGGATAAGCTAACGCAACAACGGCAGGTTGCAGTAGGTAGTTGATCCACTGATTATCAGCGTAATAGGTTTCAAACGGTACTTTAAGGTAAGTAAGCAATGGAATGAGCACTACGAGGCTTACCAATAAAGGGTTCATAAAAGGGCTTCTAATCTTTTGGCATAACCAACGGGCAGCAAAGAAAACAAAAATAGTGACGATTAACCACATTACTTTTGTCCTCCTTTAAGCATTCGATCAAGCATCAGGCCAAGTAGAACTAGCACAATCAACGTACCACCAACTGCGCTGGCCAAGATAGGGAGAGCATTGGCGATCAACATGTCGAAGTGCTCCATCAAACCGACACTGATTGGGACAAACAGCAATACCATGTAGCGGATAAAAAGAGAAGCGCCCGGTTTTACCCACTCAGAAGGCACAAGTCCGCTCGCAAGCAGACCGAATAAAATCAGCATACCAATGATGCTGCCAGGGATAGAGATACCTAATAAGTGTTGAATATTAATGCCCGCGATAAGGCACAAAAATATCAGCCCCATAGATACGACGTATTGAAGCAAAGTTTTCGGCATAGTGTAAGGTCGTCCAACTGCTGAGCCTTCAGAGTACTGAAGGCTCGAATTATTCAAATGCCAACCCTGATTGTGAATAGGAATGATAGGGCTCAGCTAGGTTGTAGGGTGCAGGACTTGGTATTATTGTTATTTTTAACTACTAGGATACTCGCTTTTGTACGTATTGGTAGATGGATTTTAAAATAACGATTTTCTTTTCGTCACTTTCATGTTCGTGAACTAAGTTTTCCAAATTTAGCATGTAGTCTTCAATACGACTTTCGAAGTAGTCACGACAGTGCGTTGCCCAGCGTTGCTGCTCTGACTCATCGAGCGTCCATGGGAAGTTTCGCGCGCGATAGCGGAACAGCAGTGGCGCAATACGGTCATCACTAAATGAAATATCAAGCGCAGATAGGTTATTGGGGTCAGTTTCACGAATGATGCTCATCGCTGCTTTATCTGCCGGAGAGAAGAACCCATCGTAGAGCATGCTATCGACATCATTGCTCTTTTCATATTCCCGCTCGATGCCATATACACCAATCAGCTTTTCACGAATTTCAGGGTGCTTGCGTAGTAGAGCTAAGTTCTCTAGGCATTTTTCACGGTCAATACCAATTTTCTCGGCGTTTTCAGCAGTGAGGGTTTTAGCCGGAGCAAGAATAGGGCACTTATTGAGATGGATAAGCTTAACAGGGACTGGAAGCTCGTCAGGTGCAAGCTCAGAACGCTTAGTATACAGTCGCTCATTAAGCTGCTCGGTATCCAAATCCAATAGGGCTTGAGGGTCTTTCGCCAAATCAACACAAATGACCGCATTCTGATTAGTCGGGTGCCAAGCAACAGGAACAACCCAGCTAGTGTAGTTACACTCTTTGCCCAACATACCTGAAACGTGCATCAATGGTGTCATGTTGACGATGTCAATCAGCTCATTCAGCTTGCGCTTGTGACGCATACTTAGAAAGTAATCAAATAATTTTGGTTGTGCCTCTTTAACCTTTTTGGCCATTTCAATCGTCGCGATAACATCCGCCATCGCGTCGTGTGCGTTCTCATGCTCAATGCCGTTTTCAACAGACAAATGCTCTAGTTTAAAGCTAATAAAGCCCTCATCGTTTTCTGGCCATTTGACTCCTTCAGGGCGAAGCGCATAACACGCACGCATCACATCAAGTAGATCCCAACGTGAATTCCCGTTTTGCCAGCTCCATGCATATGGGTCGATAAAGTTGCGGTAACAGGTGTAGCGCGTTACCTCATCATCAAAGCGAATGCTGTTGTACCCTAAACTAATGGTGTTTGGGGTTGCCAGTTGTTCGTGGATCTTAGCGATAAACTCTGGCTCTGAAAGACCTTGGCTTTCCGCAGTTTGTGGCGTAATGCCTGTGATCAATGCGGCTTCTGGTGCCGGAAGATAATCCGCAGGCGGTTGGCAATAGATAACAAGAGGATCACCAATAATATTGAAGTCCATATCGGTACGAACACCCGCAAACTGACATGGTCGATCTTTCGCTGGGCTAGTTCCCCACGTCTCATAATCAAAAAAGAAAAACGTAGGTTGATGCTCTTGCTGCATTGTCTTTATTACCAAGGGTTTGAAATTCACTTGGGTATTAGACCACTGCCGTGACAACAAGGCAATGGAGTTAAGGGATTAGAAGGGCGAGAGGTCGAGTTTTGGGCGGTTGTGTGGCTTTTGCAATATCTCAGTAGCGAGATTTATTCACTATTTTAACTTTGGATTGAGAAACGGTAGAGACATAATCTTCCAACTCGCAGTATAGTAGAACTTCGGTGACTAATTGTTCGCCAGAATCTGTTTTAGTTTCTAACGGCAACTCGGTTTACTTGTATTCAGGTAGAGAGCCAAGTGATGAGTTCAAGCAGTATTTCGTTAGCTAACAATTATCGGGACCGATAGCTTAAACCTTAAAAAGGAGTTCAAAAGATGGTTACCTGTTATCTTAAGTACGTGATAGATCCAAAGAAAGTGAGTGAGTTTGAGCGGTACGCCAAAATGTGGATTCCGCTGGTCGCTAAATTTGGCGGACAGCACCATGGTTACTTTTTACCTTCTGAAGGTGCGAATAATATCGCCTTAGCACTGTTTACATTTCCAAGCCTGGCGGAGTATGAATCGTATCGTACCGATTCTTTTAAAGATGATGAGTGCATTGCGGCATTTAAATTCGCCGAGGAGACCGATTGTGTTATTAGCTACGAGCGAAGCTTTTTTAGACCCGTATTGGATTAAACTTTAAAACTACAAGGAGGGCTAGGTGAAGATTATAGTGTTGGATGGCTATCTTTCCAATCGTAGGTTGTGCATCGTAATCAATGATTGAGGAGGATTGTTTGATTAGCCACCTTTGCCAATGGAACAATCCAATCGGTCTACTTTTTGGACCCTGACTCAAATTTGATAGAAGTCAGCGTTTATTAATTATTTTACCAGTTAGGTAGGTTATATGGTCATGTCATTTACCACTGCAAGGATGCATATTGCTGAGATAGAGAGTCAAGTTTCACCTCAGGAGTGGCACGCTTTGCTGATGCGTGTACCTGAGATCTTAACGCCCTCTGTTGTCGAAAATTTGCCACCGTATTTTCATGCGATCAGCTCAGCTGACTTAGCGCAGGTTTGGCTTGATAGAATGCTGTCAGATAGTCGTTTACTGCAAGTAAAATCAGCCGCTGACGAGGTGATTGGTTTTCTATTTATTCATATAGAAAATCAGCGAGATGCTCATATTGGTTACTTGCTGGCTGAAGAATATTGGGGTAAGGGGTTAGCCAGTGAACTGCTCAAAGGCTTTATCCAAGAGGTCTCTATGTCTGAGCCCTGGAATAAACTGATAGGCGGAGTAGATCGCTCTAATCTTGCTTCTGCGCATTTGCTTAAAAAACTAGGTTTCGTCGAACGCGATGGTGGTGAAGGGCTAGTTGCTTTTTATGAGTATGCGATAGCCAAAAATGACTCGTCTAGTATGTCGTGAAATGAAAGAAAATGGCCGTTTCTGCCGACCATTTCCCATTATATGCTGAGTGCTTAGCCAGATCACGCTTGTTGCGTTTCTAGCTCTTCATCTTTTACTGTTTGCTTCATTAAGCGGCTAGTAATGCTGCCCGCTGTCATTGCGCCTGAAACGTTTAGTGCGGTACGTGCCATATCAATAAGTGGTTCAATAGAGATTAATAGCGCAGCGATAGTCACTGGTAACCCCATTGCTGGCAACACAATCAGGGCTGCGAAGGTTGCACCGCCCCCCACACCAGCGATACCAAATGAGCTAATCACAATAATGGCAATCAAAGAAAGGATGAAGTTGATGTCCATTGGGTCGATACCTACGCTTGGTGCGACCATTACTGCTAACATCGCAGGGTAAATGCCAGCACAGCCGTTTTGACCTATGGTTGCGCCAAACGAAGCGGATAGGTTAGCGATCGCTGGTGGAACACCAAGCTTGTTGATCTGCGCTTCAACGTTCAAAGGAATGGTTGCTGCTGAACTACGTGAGGTAAATGCGAAGGTCAGTACAGGCCAAATCTTCTGGAAGTACTCTTTAGGACTAATGCCTACGAAAGAGACTAAGATACCATGAACCACAAACATCAGCGCAATAGCCACATACGACGCGATGATAAAGCCGAGTAGATTAAGGATGTCTGAAGCACTTGAAGTGGCGACTACTTTTGCCATCAAAGCCGCAATGCCATAAGGCGTGAGTGCCATGATCATCTTAACTAAGCGCATAACAATAGATTGGGCCGCTTCTACAAAAGTGCGAATTGGTGATTCCAGCTCTTGCTTCTCAGCCATTACTTTACGCGCAGCAATACCGGTTAGTACACCAAAGATAACCACGGCAATGATAGAAGTAGAACGAGCGCCTGTCAGATCGGCAAATGGATTGGTTGGAATAAAGCTTACCAGCATTTGCGGGATAGTAAGATCACTCACGTGATCTGCACGCGTTTCTAGTGCCGCGATACGCGCTGTTTCACGAGCACCTTCAGTTAAGCCTTCCGCGCTTAGACCAAACGCTTGAGTAACAATAATACCTATCAAGGCTGATATTGCGGTGGTCGCAAGTAAAACTGAAATTGTTATACCAGAGATCTTTCCGAGAGCACCACCTTTCTCTAGCTTAACTACCGCAGCGATCATGGAAACCAAGACCAGTGGCATGATTACCATTTTTAGTAGGCCAACATAGCCACGGCCTACCACATTTACCCATTCAAGAGTTTGAGCGATGACAGGGTCACCTTCACCGAAAATGAGCTGAAGTGCTAATCCAAACACACTGCCCAAAACTAGGCCAAGTAAGACGAGTCGCGATAGGGTGTTCTCTTTTTTCTGTTGTCCATAGAGGAAAAAGAGAATGCCAACAAATATCGCTAACGATGCGATAACCACTACTGACATATATGAATATCCTTTAGTTTTTGGAGGTGATATTGATAAAAATAATATCTTATGGAATTTTATTCGGTATGAAGGGTAATGATTTGAAATGCTTAATTGAAGTTACAAAAGAGCATGAAATATAGCGAACAGTTATTAACATGCATCAATAGGGGGGAAGTTGTTCATATGAGGGTGAAACTGAGCAGTTTATTGATACTTTTTAATCAAGTTTCGCATCGCAACGGTATCTAGTATTTCTAATTTTTTGTTCGAGTGAGAAAACAGCGAATATTGCATGGCTAATGCGACATCAGCAGCATCAATTGGGATCAGCTTGGCAAGTGGACCAATCATAAGCGGCTGACAGACTTTCAACATGGTTTGGACGACCACCTCATCTTGGCGCGGTTGCTCTCTTAATCCTTTTAATGGCCCAGATCTAACAAATACCACTCGCTCAAAACCCATACGTTCAATGGTTAGCTCCATGCGCCCTTTACAGCGCAGGTAATGAGAAAAAGCACGAGCCGACGCACCATAGCTTGAAACCACGGCTATTTGCTTTACACCAAGCAGCTTCATCTCTTGAGCGATATCGCACACTAGCTGATAGTCAACTTTCTCTAGTGCTTGTTTTGATCCCGCCTGTTTGAGCGTCGTTCCTAAGCAGATAAAACCAAATTGTGGCCTTGGTTTCTCCTCTACCCACTCTTGGATGCGCAGCTCAGGGTGTTGAAGCTGTTCAAGCTTCGGGTGAAAGAAGGGCAGTGTGCGGCGGGTCAGGGCATAGATGTGCTTGATAGGGTCGCGTTCTAACATCTGCTTGATCAGCTCGTTACCTATCAGGCCTGTGCTGCCCGCAATAATTACAGTGATGTTGTTAGAGTTTTCCAAGATGAACAAACCTATCTGCAAATACACATTGGGTGAATGGTTGAGCATCTTACAATCAAACGTCGATGTCTGTGATCTGAAACAATATTGATACATTGAAAAGCAAAACTAAACCGCAGATAAAGCAGTGGATGGAAACCAACAAGACCTCGCACTTAGGCGAGGTCTGCTCTTGTGGTTAAGTTAATGATAGAGGAACTTTCTTTTGGTTACGTTGTGGTTTGTTCTGTTTTTGTTTTTTCGATTGTTGATTGGCAATCATAAAACCTCCTTGCACTATCAATGGGGAGAAAATATTGTCACGACGAAAAATAATGCACAGTTTGTGCCGTTATAAACGCTCTCCCTAGCTTAGAGAATAGGTGCTTTGACGAAAAATTTCAGTTTTGTTCTCAACTTGACGGATTATTCTACCAATCAGAAAGACAAAGGTTTGCTGGAAAAGCGTGTTAACTCTTTGATTTCAAGTTACACTCGTTCCAATAGGAACCGCTAAGGAAGGTAAGGGATGAACATAGAGCTTAGTACGCTTGCACCAACCCAAATTTATCATTTGATGACACAGACTGTAATACCAAGGCCCATTGCTTGGGTGTTGACTGACTCTGAACAAGGTAACTACAACTTAGCACCATTTTCTTATTTTACCGCTGTTGCAAGTAATCCACCTTTATTGATGTTTTCAGTCGGTAAAAAGCCTTCTGGTGAGGTGAAAGATACAACACGCAATGTGCTGGAAACCGGAAAACTGGTCATTCATATTGCGCATCATGACTCCGCCAACGAGGTGACTCAAACGGCTGCGACACTCGATCATGGCGAATCTGAGATTGAGGCGACAGGGTTAGAGTTAGCCGATTTTGATGGTTTTGATTTACCAAGAGTAAAAGATTGCCCAATCGCGTTTGCGTGTAAATTGTACGAAGTGAAAGAGATAGGCGAAGCGCCACAAAGCCTTATTTTTGCAGAAATCGAAAAGGTGTACGTCGATCCTAATGTTATCGGTGAGCGCAGTGATCGCTTGGTGGTTGACGCACTTAAAGTAAACCCTCTATCTCGTTTAGGTGGCAGTCAATATGCCACGCTTGAAAACGTCTTCTCTGTTGCAAGACCTAAGTAATAAAACTATGTTGAACCAAACTTATTCGGATGCTATTTGGCATCGTATTAACCAAAAAACCAAACCTTTGGGTGCGTTAGGACAGTTAGAAGCGCTTGCTCATCAAGTCGCACTGATTCAAAGTCAGGTTTATAGTGACGCCGTCACAAGTATTGAGCTTAGCAAGCCAATGGCAATTGTCTTTGCCGGTGATCATGGAATTGCTGATGAAGGTGTGAGCATTGCACCGAGCGCAGTCACACAACAGATGGTACTTAATTTTCTAGCAGGTGGTGCGGCAATCAACTGCTTTTGTCGAACCAATCAAGTTGAGCTTAGAGTCGTGGATACGGGCATTTTAATTCCCGTCGAGCAAGATGCGGACAACTTTATTGTGCAGCGATTAGGTAAGCGAACCAACAACTTTGCCAATCAAGCTGCTATGAGCCTAGTTACGGCAGAGCAGGGAATTGAACTGGGTAAGCAGCTAGTCAAAAGCATTATCGATGCGGGGTCAAACATAGTGATGTTTGGCGAGATGGGCATTGGTAACACCAGTAGTGCCGCCGCGATTCTAAGTGCTCTGAGTGGCCGAGCCGCTAAAGAGTGTGTTGGCCGCGGGACAGGGATCAGTGATGAGCAGTGGGTGAAAAAAGTCGAGCTTGTAGAAAGTGGCGTTTCACGCTGTGCAGGCTTAGGCATTATTGAAGTCCTTGCAGAAGTCGGCGGTTTTGAAATCGTTCAAATGGTCGGGGGATTCCTCGCCGCTGGAGAAAGCAACACCCCTGTTATTGTTGATGGCTTTATTGTTTCGGCTGCTGCCTACGCTGCATCGCTTATCGATCCAAGTTGTCGAGACGTGATGATTTTTGCCCACCAGTCTCATGAAGCGGGTCACCAATATTTATTGTCACAATTGGATGCCCGGCCTTTACTCGATCTTTCACTTAGATTGGGTGAAGGAACGGGGGCCGTTTTAGCCATGCCTTTAGTACGTGCAGCGGCTGAGTTCTACAACACTATGGCAAGTTTTGAACAAGCGGGAGTGGTTGTCGACTGATGCCTGCGCTTAAGTATCAATATCAGTTATTCATCTTGGCTTTGGGGTTCTTCTCTCGCATTCCAATGCCAAAAAATACGCCTTACAGTGAACAACGCATGAACCAAGCAGGGCGATATTTTGCCTTAGTTGGTTTGTTGCTCGGTAGTTTGTGTGCGTTGGTTCTATGGGCTTCTCAGCTTATTTTTCCTGCCAGTGTTTCCATCTTCACTATGATGATGTTCAGTCTGCTGCTCACTGGGGCATTTCATGAAGATGGTTTGACTGATATGGCTGATGGGATAGGGGGTGGAATGACGGTCGAACGCCGTTTGACCATTATGAAAGACAGCCGCATTGGAACATATGGTGCCAGTGCATTGGTCATGGTGTTACTTGGAAAGTTTGTCCTGTTGTCTGAATTGATTCAGTTTGAGCAAATTTTACTGTTTATCTTAGTGGCCTATACCTTAAGTCGAGCTGTCGCAGCCTCGCTGATTTATGATATGCCTTATGTTAGTGATAATGATACCAGCAAAAGCAAGCCTCTTGCTCAGCGACAATCAAGCACCGAACTTGTGGTATTGATTGTTAGCGGCTTGATTCCATGCCTATTGCTTGGTTTGACAACCACAGCGTTGTTGGTTGTCGTGATGTTGATCTTTAGAGGGGTGTTTAAGCGTTGGTTAACCGCTCGTATCGGTGGCTTTACTGGAGACTGCCTTGGCGCAGGCCAACAAATTGCAGAGCTGCTAATCTACCTCACACTGATCGCGATTGAGATAAATAGCTAATGACGATTCATTTGATTCTCGGTGGTGCGCGCTCAGGGAAGTCGAGTTTTGCAGAAGCCCAGACAGAAAATATATGCCTTGGTAATTCTAAACATTATGTCGCGACGGCGATTGCGTTTGATAATGAAATGAAACAACGAGTTGCCCATCATCAGGCCTCCCGTGGTGACAGTTGGATCGAGCATGAATGTCCGATTGACCTTGTCGGTCTAATTTCTCAATTCACAGCAACAGACGTGGTGCTGATTGACTGCTTAACACTGTGGCTTAACAATGTGATCTACAATGATGGCGCCACCCTCAATGACCACGCGATAAAGCAACAAGTCGAGAAACTCGTACTTGCGCTTGAGCACTCGAAAGCCGATATCTTAATGGTTTCAAACGAAGTTGGGTTGGGGGTTATACCTCTTGGCGAAGTCTCTCGGCTGTTTGTGGATCACGCGGGGTGGATGAATCAAGCCATTGCAAGAGTTGCGGATAAAGTGACGTTTGTGGCTGCTGGTTTACCAATGACCTTGAAAGAAACTAAAGAGAAGTAAATGCCAAAGACAATTAATATTTATCTTCTTCGTCATGGTAAAACAGTGGGAGAACCTGCTTTATATGGTCATACCGATGTTGAGGTGGCTGCTGATAAACAAGCCGAGATTTGCCGTATTCTCCTAAAACAAGAACTCGGTTTTGCTGCGTTGCAAACTTCACCGCTTAAACGTTGCTACGATCTGTCAAAGCTTCTCTATGCAAATAGACCAGCTCTTGAGTTCATGGTCAATGCTGATTGGAAAGAGGCATACTTTGGCGACTTAGATGGCGTTCCTTTTGCAAAGGCAAAGTCATCATGGCCTCTGTTGGATGCTTTTTGGCAAGACCCCAAGCAAAATCCACTGCCGAATTCGGAAACATTGAGCGACTTTTACAGCAGAATCTCAACCACTTGGGACGAGTTTGCTAGAACTGTCGACAAAGACACATTAATCGTCTGTCATGGCGGTACGATTAGAATGATTCTTGCGAGACTACTTGCGCTAGATTGGGGTAATGCCGCACTTTATTCGACATTGAGCATTGCTCACCAATCTTTAACCCATATTCAAATTACTCAAGCAGATCAGAACTATTTTCGGGTTTGCATGATAGGAAAACCGTTAATCGGAGCGAAGGAATTATCATGACCGCACCTAGCTGGAACTTATCCATTGCTTATCAAGATCTTAATGACCCAAAAATCGAACAAGATATCGAATTAATCAAACAGTGTATTCAAGCGTTAGGACTACATGTCGATAATCGCGAGTCGGTGTCTGTGACTCAGAATGCCATTCAGACCAGTGAAGCGGCAGGAAAGCTACTTGCGACAATCAATACATTTGCGCAGTGTCATGCGTCTATTGACGCAACGGACACCCAAGCCAAAGGTCTCGTTGGTCGAGTGGCTAAACTAAGCTCAGAGTTATCGCAAGCCTTTGCTCCATTCGAGAACACGCTGACCATGGCATCGGAAAACTTCATCAATGAGCTGCTGAGTCATGCCAGCCCCGATGTCGCAGGACAAGCGTTTCAAATTGAGTGTACACGCAGGTTTGCTAAGACCAAACTTAGTGTGGCGCAAGAACAACTGCTGACAGCCTTAGAAGTCGATGGGCGTGATGCATGGGGCAGGCTTTACGACAATATTACTGGTTCGCTGCAAGTGACTTTGGGGGATGGACAAAACAGCAAAGTCGGCTTCTCTCAAGCGGCTAGCATTTTGTACGGTACAGACTTTGAAAATCAAGAGCTTGCTTGGCGTGGCATACAGTCTGCGATGAAAGATAACCAAGAGTCATTCGCGGCTATTTTAAATGCTTTGGCGGGTTGGCGACTGACCGAATACCAAAAGCGTTCAGCCAAACAAGATGTACATTTCTTAGATCCAAGTTTGCACGGTAGTCGCATTCAAGCTGCGACGCTTGAGGCTATGATGTCGACAGCGAAAGATAACCGCAGTATTGGACAAAAAGCTGGCCAGTTAATGGCGCGAGTGCATGGTTTACAGCAGATGCGCCCGTGGAATCACCTAGCGGGAATGCCGAGTTTAACCGACGCTGAACCGACGATTTATAGTTTTGATCAAGCCATTGAAATTATTCGTGCTGCGTTTGCTCAAGTTGATATCGAGATGGCGGAGTTTGTTGATTTGATGGTGGTCAATGGTTGGATTGATGCAGAGCCGACAGAAAATCGCCGTTTAGGTGCATACTGTACTAAGTTCGCTGCGACACGCACGCCACTAGTGTTTATGACATGGGGTGGAAGCCGCTCTGATCTACTTACGTTAGCGCATGAGTTGGGCCATGCATTCCACAACTGGGTTATGCGTGATATGCCACTTTGTCAGACTCGTTATCCAATGACGCTTGCCGAAACGGCTTCGATCTTCGCAGAGAACGTTGTCCGTGACTACTTATTGGCACAAGTGCAAAACCGTGAAGAAAAGCTCGAAATGTTGTGGGAAGAGCTATCAAGCTGCTATGCATTGATGGTTAATATTCCGGTTCGCTTTGAGTTTGAAAAACGTTTCTACGAGCAGCGTAGTGACGGTGAACTTACTCCACCTCAATTGTGTGAACTGATGAGCAAAACATGGGTGGAGTGGTATGGAGAGTCGATGTCTGAGCCTGATCCATACTTCTGGGCAAGCAAACTGCATTTCTCTATTTCAGAGGTGAGTTTTTACAACTACCCATATTTATTTGGCTATTTATTTAGCATCGGTGTTTACGCACAGCGTGAAAGTAAAGGTGAGCAGTTCTACAGCGATTATGTCAGTTTACTACGCGACACAGGATCTATGATGGCTGAAGATGTGGTTGATAAGCACTTGGGGATGGATTTATCAAAAGCAGATTTCTGGCAACAGAGCATTGATCGTGTAAAAGCAAAGATTGATGAGTTTGAATTGTTGCTAGATCAAAAATAAACAGCGTAAAATCATGATACTATCAGTTAGCCGAGTAGATACTCGGCTAATTTGTGCAGCGAGAGCCTTCTTTTCCTCCCCCTAGTGAGGAATTTGATAAATTACGATGAGGCACAAGATTTGTGTCAATAAGTGGGATCACTTCTACATAATTTGTCGGAACAATTCATTAACATACCCGCTGTGCAATAAAGGAGTAGCGCATGACGAAAAACCTCTTTCGCCAATCTTTTCTTTTTGACAGCTTAGACTTAGAACAAGAAATGCCAGCAAATGAAATCACAGTTGCAGGTGGAGCTGTCTTTAAATTACATCAACGTGGTGTGCTGGAGGTGATTCCAGCGAATCTTTCTGATGAGAGTAAGCACATCATTATTTCGTGTGGCATTCATGGCGATGAAACCGCACCAATGGAAATTGTCGATAAAATCATTGCAGATATTCAAACGGGGTTTCAACCCGTAACGGATAGGCTGCTATTTATCAACGCTCACCCAGAAGCGACGAATGCACATACACGATTTATAGAGACGAATCTTAATCGACTATTTGACAACAAAGACTATGAGCCTTCAAAAGAGCTTGAAATTGCACAAGATCTAAAGCGCGTTGTGGCAGAATTCTATCAAGGTACACCGCAGGCCCAGCGCTGGCACCTCGATCTGCACTGTGCCATTCGTCTTTCGAAGCATTATTCTTTTGTCGTAAGCCCAAAAGTTCGTCACCCTGTGCGTAGTGAAGCATTAATGGAGTTTGTTGCGAGTGCTCACCTTGAAGCCGTGATGTTCTCCAATGCCCCCTCAAGTACCTTTAGCTGGTTTAGCGCTGAAAACTTTGGTGCTCAAGCGTTAACGGTAGAGTTAGGACGTGTAGCAAGAATTGGTGATAATGAGCTAGATAAGCTGGTTGCATTTGATCTGGCACTACGTGACTTGATTTCTAGTAGTCAGCCCGAGCATTTGCCACGTAAACCGATCATGTACCGAGTGAGCCGAACTATTGTTCGCATCCATGATGATTTTGACTTTTTATTTGATGACGGTGTTGAAAACTTTACCGCTTTTAAACATGGCGAAGTCTTTGGTCATGATGGAGATAAGCCCTTGATGGCGAAAAATGAAGGCGAGGCGATTGTATTCCCAAACCGTCACGTTGCCATCGGTCAACGGGCCGCGTTAATGGTTTGCCCAGTGAAGACTCGCTACGAGGAAGGGCAGATAGTCTACGATTAAAATCAATAGAGGCTTTCTATTTTAATGGCTTAACGGTATCGTTAAGCCATTATTTTTTCCGGGTTTATCAGGCAATTCAGCAACAACATGGAATTTACTCAGCTCTTGGAGCGTAGGCGTCAAAGGTGGATGCGCTTTGGCCTAGTATTTATTGTTTCTCTTTTGCTTATCAGCAGCTTGTATTTAGTCGTTGGTGAGGTGTTCATTTCACCCTTCCAAGAACTCTCTTCTCTTCAAGAGCAGTTGATCCTTCAACTCCGATTACCAAGATTGCTGGCCGCGATTGCCGTAGGTGCTTCGTTAGCGGTTTCGGGGGCGGTACTTCAAGTGTTGTTAGGTAATGTATTGGCCGAGCCAGGGGTGTTAGGTATTTCGGGCGGTGCCAGTGTACTTATGGTGTTGGTGTTGTTTTTTGTTCCGGCACTCGCAACGCCAGTAGGTTTTATGCTTGCGGCGGTAATCGGTGCGTTGGCATTTACCTTGCTCCTGGTATTTGTTGCGAAAAAAATGCGTTTAACCACAACGCGACTGCTTCTGGTTGGCGTGGCTTTGGGCATATTATCGGGTGCTGTCGTTACTTGGGCATTTTATTTCAGTGATGACCTTAGCTTACGTCAACTTATGTACTGGTTGATGGGCAGTATTGGCGCGGCAAGTTGGTATCACCATGTGCTAACATTGGTACTAATTCCGGTTCTCGTCTGGCTGTGCTGTAAAGGGATGTTACTTGACAAGTTGATGATGGGAGAGCAACACGCTAAGCAACTGGGTATTGATGTTGATGAGGCGCGTTGGAAGCTAATTTTTGCCGTGTCTATCCTAGTTGGCGGCGCCGTCGCACTCGGGGGTGTGATTGGTTTTGTTGGCCTAGTAGTCCCTCATTTACTTAGACTTGCATTTGGCAGTGAGAACCGTTACTTGCTACCTATTTCAGCTTTAGCCGGTGCTATGCTGGTGGTGTTTGCTGATTTGATTGCGAGAACGGCACTAAACTCAGCTGAACTACCTTTAGGTGTAGTGACTACCTCAATTGGCGCTCCAATCTTTATCTGGATGTTGGTAAGCAATCATGATTCACGTTAATAGCCTTTCTGTTGGCTCACGGCTACTACCTCTTTCGTTTGATGTTTCTCCGGGAGAGATATTGCACGTGATAGGGCCAAATGGAAGTGGGAAAAGCACGCTGTTATCGGCGGTAGCGGGTTTGCTTGACTTTGACGGAGAGGCAAAGATTTTCGAGCAAAATGTAAAACTCGCCTCTATCGAAGCCTTGTCTAATAGCCGAGCATTTTTGGCACAAAGTGATCGTCCAGCATTCAACCTCGATGTGGTTCACTATCTATCCTTGTCTTTGCCGGCGACAGTGCAGTTCGACTCGGTTCAAATAGCTGGTGTACTTGAAGAGCTTTCACACCTATTAGCAATAGATGACAAATTGCATCGCTCTATTCATCACCTATCTGGTGGAGAGTGGCAGCGAGTACGCCTGTGCGCAATATGTTTGCAGATCTGGCCAACGCTCAACCCTCACGCTAAGCTGCTTATTCTTGATGAGCCCGCTGCACCACTCGATATCGGCCAAGAGACACTTCTATATAAACTGATTCAGCGTGTCGCTGAAATGGGAATTACAGTACTAATGTCTAACCATGACCTCAATCGGACTCTAAAGCATGCAGGCAAAGCATTGCTGTTAGACAAAGGGGTATTACAAGGTGTTGGTGACGTAGAGCAAGTGCTTTCCGTCACAGAGTTATCTCGAGTGTTTAGAACCCCAGTAAAGCGTGTGCTCGTAGAAGGTTCCCCCGTCTTATTATTCGATTGAAACTACCACTAAAGGGTTATGTTTGGTGCGCAGTGCACCTAAATTGATCACTTTGGGGTACTGTGATGAAAGATGGTGTAAATATATTCTTATAAAACAATTAGTTAAGTTTTATTTACAAACTGGCACACAATTGGCAAGAGTAAGAGTGATACATTCTCGTTCTTGTTAGGCGGATTCAAGCAGAGGTTAGTGACTGTAGGTGGGAGCTGAACTGAAGTTTGATGAAGTCATTTTTTACTATGGCAGCTTACGCCACCTAAGGGTTTACCCAAAGGTGGCGTCTTTTTATCTATTCCGTTAGTTGGGCTAGATCGGCCGGGCGGTAGTAAACCGACTTAAGCACTTTGCCTTGACGAATAGTCTTTGCGTCAGACACAAAATCTTCGGCGCACTTAGCGATGATATAATCACCCTTTTGTACTGCCATTAGCTTGATACCTTGCTTGGCGTAGTGGGCTTCGGTTTCTGCGTATTCTTTCTCATTACGGCACACTTTGCTCATATTGCTTGAATGCACTTCATCCCAGCATGGTAGGAAGTCTATGCCACGGTTAACAGCGACATTAAGCAGCAAGTCTATGAGGTAGTTGATTGCTAGGTTGTCTTCAATCTTATCATGACCAAGATGAACCAGACGACCCATCAAAACGTACACGCTGTCGATAATTGCGTCCGCCTGTTCAGTCTTATGGTCCGCTTCAGCCAGTTCAGTAAGCTCTTCGATTGCTAGAGATGTATGCAGTGTATCGGCTTTATCGTCTAAACTATCAGGAGAGGCTACAGGTAAATCGAAAGTACTACGAAACTCTGAAATGTCGCGGTATAAGTGGTCAAAAATAGCGTTGGTCAGTTTTGAAAGGTGCATATCCAATAACCCGGATGTTTTTAAGATGGTGCAATACTATCAGAGCCACTCGGGTCTCGCCATGTAGGGATAGAGATTAATGGGCTGAGAGACAAATAATTGAGCGATGAAATAAGAAAATTGTTGCATTGTATAATTCGCTAACTCTATCTTAATTATAAGGATTTTTTAATTGGTGGAAAAGTTATGGTCGTAGAGAGTGAAAGTGAGAAGGTGATTCGTAGTCTGTACCAGATCACTAATGACTACCAAAAAGGGTTCGACATTCAGATAAGCCAATTACTTATGATGGGCCTTGAGCGTTTTGACCTTGATATTGGCATTTTATCTCACATTGACGGCAACAAATATACGGTACTTCATTGTGTGACACCTGAAGGAGTCGAACTGAATGATGGTGATACCTTTGAATTCGATAAGACCTATTGTGAGATCACTTGTCATTCAATTGGCCCGGTGATGATCGAAAACATGGGAGAGCACGACCAATACGCGATTCATCCCGCATATCAAGCGTTTGGCTTAGAGTCTTATATTGGTGTGCCGATTTTTATTGATGATGAGATTTTTGGCACTCTTAACTTCTCCTCTGCAATTCCGTATCCGCGTAAATTTAAAGATATTGATGTAGACGCACTCAAATTGATGGCGTCGTGGATAGAAGTAGAACTGATTCGAAGGAAACAGGAAGATCGTTTGCAGCAGCTTAATGCGCGCTTAGAGTACCAAGCTTACCACGATGCTCTAACTGGTGTAGCCAATCGGCGTAGTATGTTTAAAACTGTTCACCTAGACATCGAACGAATGAAGCGTGCGGGTGGTAAGGGGACGTTGGCAGTTGTCGATATCGACCACTTTAAACGAGTCAACGATACCCACGGGCATCAAGTTGGTGACGAGGTGCTGAAAAAGGTCGCCTCTGCAATTAAAGGGCAGTTGGTTGAAAGCGATTTTATTGCTCGCTTTGGTGGTGAAGAGTTCATAGTGTGGCTGCCAGAAAGAGATGTAGAAATTAGGCGAGAGATCGTTGAAAAAGTGCGGTCTTCTGTTAACAGCATTGAAATTGATGGTAGGCCGATGACTGTATCAGTAGGATCATGTGAGTTTGATTTTGCCAACTTAGAAAGTGACCAAAGTGATACTGCTACGTTACATGAAATTATTCAGGTTGCCGACAATAACCTCTATACAGCTAAAGATACAGGTCGTAACAGGACTGTCTGCTCTAGCTGGTGTGAGCAGAGAAATACATCGAGCGAAGTGCAAACATAAAGTGCCACTCCTTTTTAGATGGAGAACAGTCTTAAAAGCGCCAAAGGCGCTTTTTTAGTTTCACAAGTGATGACTATTAATCTACCGGAACAAATAGGGGAACAGTTTTCTACGCTCCTCGGCAGTCAGTGACTCTACACGGGTGATATTGGTATCAGGAATTGCTTCTGGATTTGGATAGTGCTTAAGCACCTTCTCCATGCTCTCTTCACGAATCAGATGGAATACCGGATAAGGTGAGCGATTGGTGAGGTTTTCATCATCTTCTGGCTCTGCCCCGCCAAAACAATAATCAGGGTGGAAAGTCGCCAACTGAAAAATACCTTCCCACTCTTGCTGTCGGATGAGTGCTTCAACCCAATCAATAAACAAGTTGTAGTCGTAAAAGTCGCTCAACATATTAGGAACGGCAACAAGCGTCGTTTCTAGTTCTTCAGGCTCGGTTGCGTCTAGCTCCATCAGCTGGGCTAGGATATCTTCAAGTAATGCTTCTTCTTTGGTCGCTTCAGTAACAAAGATCTTGATCTGCTTATTACGTTGCGGCTTTGCGGCAAAAGGGCATAGGTTAAGACCAATTACGACATCATTGAGCCATTGATTAACGGCGCTTTTTACTTCTTCGACATCGGTTCGGGTTGAGCTATTGGTGGTCATTTTGCTTCCAGTTTAGAATTTGGCGCAAGAATAGCAGAATCTTCAAGTTGTGGCTTGTGCTCTTCCCATTTTGATAGCTTGCGGCACAGAGTAAAAATAGTCGCGTAGAGCAATGAACCCCCTGCGATAACATAACTCCATCCACCGTGTTGCCAACAATAGATTAAGAAGAAACCGCCAATACTGCCGCCAACGTAGTAATGAACAAGATACAGTGCCGTTGCGGTCGCTTTTGCGTGTGTGGCTTTCTGACTGACCCAAGCGTATGCCAATGTGTGGGTGAAAAATGCGCCGAAGCTAATGAGCAACAATCCCATCATCATAAAGGCTAAAGAATCCACATAGGCGACAAGCATACCTAATAGACTGATTACGGTTCCTGTTACCATGCCAGAGACGCTCTGGTGTCGTTTACTCCATACTGAAGTCAGTTTAGAACTTAAGGTTCCAGAGAGGTAACAAAGGAAGATCAGTGATGCCAAACCGATCGGTAAGTTATGTGGCGCTGCGACGAGACGGAACCCCATCACGGAATAGAGGTTAACAAACAATGCGAAGTTTACTCCGCCAATCAACATCGCGATCCAAATTGTTTTGTTCTTTAGATGCTTAACCACAGCGCGATTGTGATAGCGAAGCATACCCCGTTGCGGAGTGAAATTGTTTTGTTTAGGCAAGCTAAATGCGACCACAAGTGCGCCAATCAGAGTGAATGCCGCCATGCTGATAACCGCTTGTTGCCAGCCGAACGCATCGGTTAGGGTACCACCGACAATACGCCCCGTGATGCCACCCAGAGAGTTAGCCGCAATATAGCCGCCGATGGCCTGACTGAACGCTTTGACTGACAACTCTTCCACCATGTAGGCCACCGCAACAGACGCAAAAGCGGCCAGCGCAATGCCCATCAAAGCTCGAAGTAACACAAGCATCACAATAGATTCGCTGATGAGCATTGCTAAACCAATAAAGGGCATAGCGATCAGACCAAGCAGCATGACATTACGTCGCCCAATGGATTCCGAAGCCACCGCCCAAGGAACTAAAGAGACGGATAAGGCAAGTGTACTTGCTGCGAACACCCAGTTAACTTGTGTTTCTGTCACTTCAAAGTGCTGAGCCATATAGGGCAGCATGGGTTGAAACAAGTAAAGATTACAGAAAACGAGAAAAGAGCCTAAAGCGAGGCTAAAGGTAACTTGCCGATATTGTTTGGTTTTTAGCTCAATCATAGATGGTTTTGTCAACAGACCCTAGTTATGTGAGCAAAATATCAGTCCGTTGATGATATATAAAATATATTATAAATATTAGCCTGATATATTTTTTATATGGTGATTTGATTGGACTCGAAACATCTCAAACATTTTGTTGCGGTTGCCGACCACGAAAATTTTACTCATGCAGCAAAAGCACTACACATCGCTCAACCAGCGCTGAGTATTTCAATTAAGAAGCTAGAGCAGAGCTTGGGCGTTGAGCTGTTTAGACGAGAAGATAGAAAAGTCTCATTGACGGATGAAGGCGCTGTTTTGTATGACCATGCAAAGCGGGTTCTTCAGCAGCTCGATGATGCGCAGTTAGCCATTAATGAGTTAAAGGGCCTTGAAAAAGGAGAGGTTAGGCTCGGTGCTCCTAGCATGATGGGCTCCTACTTCTTCCCGGAAGTCTTGATGGCGTTTAAGAGCCGTTATCCAAATCTCAAGCTCACTCTTGTTGATGCTGGTACACGTTCAATTCGACAAATGCTGCTCGATGGTGAACTGGATATTGGCGTCATCAACGATGAAAATGTACCTGATGATCTGGAAACCGACCATCTGTTACAGTCAGAAATGGTGGCGGTGGTGTCTAAAGAGCATGAGTTTGCTCAGCGGGAGTCAATCAGCTTTGAGGAGTTTTTTGATCATGAACTTGTGATGTTCAAGCCTGGTTACTTCCATCGAGATTTTATTGAAAACCAAGCGACCCAATGCCGTAAAGAGATGAAGTTTTCGTTTGAAACTAACTTGTTGCCTATGATTCTGAGTATCGTCAAACATGAGTTCGCCATCACTGCATTATTGGAGCTAGTGACACAACATGAGAAAGATGTCGTCGCTGTCCCTTTTAATGACCGAGTTCGGCTTGATTTGGCGCTAGCGTGGCGAAAAGATGGTTACCTATCAATAGCCGATAAAACCTTCATCGAGTTTGTGAAGCAATACGCCTAGCATTACTAAGTCTCTGCAAATATCACATTTTGTTGTTTCTCTATCGCGCTTGGGCAAGAGTTGGAGTAGTTTGGATCTACTCAATAAACTTAGACTGAAGGGTAGGGAAACCATTCTATGCAAATAAGCATCAATAACCTCGACATTGAATCTGGCACGAACCAATTGGCAATTGCTCAATGGAAAATTGTTGAAGGGCAATCTTGGGGGGTATTTAGTACCGAAGGGGATATTGGTTCGGCGTTAGGGTGCTTATTCTGTGGAGAATATGAAGTCTCTCCAGAGTCGTTGGAAGTGGGCTCTGGCAAGATTGCTCAAGTCTCTTTAGTAGAGCAGCAGAGACTGCTTGAAGAAGAAATTGCCAAAGATGACACCGATTTTCTCGACAAGGTCGATAAAGGCACAAGCGTATATTCACTGATTTTTGAGCAATGCCAATCTGACTCACTTACTGAGCAGTTGATTGTTGATTTGGATCTGTCACACCTTGCGCAGAGTGGATTTCGAGTTCTTTCTACCGGGGAGACTCGTCGTGTCATGCTCGCCCGAGCACTCGCTACTGAGCCGGAACTGATTGTTCTTGATAACCCCTTCACTGGGCTAGATATCGCTCATCGTGCTTCGCTCGCCAATTATTTAACCCAACTTGCCAAATCAACTCAAATGGTAGTGACCTTCAATCGCGAGGAAGATATACCTGACTGGATTGAACAAATCGCACTGTTTAACCATGGTAAGCTTGAAAGCGTTATGGGCAGGAGTGAGTGGGAGGCTCACCCGGTCATTAGTCAGATTAAAGCTCAATCTCAACAGCAAAGTGAGCAGATGCTGGATTTGATTCACCGGTATCAACACTCACATCACTTCGCCAACCCAGTGTTTGAGATTCGTAATGGTAAGGTTGCTTATACCGAGAAAACCATCTTTACAGACTTAAACTGGCGAATCGATAACGGCCAGCACTGGCAGATCAAAGGTCCGAACGGGTGCGGTAAAAGTACTCTGTTAGGTCTAATATTCGGCGATCATCCACAATGTTATTCCAACGACATTCAAATCTTTGGTAATCAGCGAGGATCAGGCGAGTCGATTTGGGAGATTAAGAAGAACATCGGTATGGTTTCTTCGGCACTGCATCTTCAATATCGAGTGAGTTGCAAAGCTATTGAAGTTATTTTGTCAGGTTTTTACGATTCGATCGGTCTATATCAACAGCCAAGTAAAAAAGAGATTCAAGTCGCGCGAGAATGGTTGGAGATACTTCACATGAGTGAGTATGCCAACACCTCGTTTAGACAATTGGAATACGGTCAGCAGAGACTGCTTTTGATTGCCAGAGCGATTGTGAAACAACCTGCTTTGCTCATTTTGGATGAGCCATATCAAGGGCTAGACTATTTGGGCAGAAGGTTAGTTAAAAACACCTTAGAGCTGATAGCGCAAGAAAACCTTAGCCAGCTGCTCTACGTGTCGCACTATCAGAAAGACAAGCTTGAGAGCATTAGAAATGAAGTTGAGTTTATTTATGATGACAGTGCGAGCTGCTACAAACCTCAAGTTCGTGCTGATCTTGAACAATAGTTTTGTCAGAGTTATGTAAAACTGTTGAACCATAAGTCTATTGTTATATCTAATGCTACTAGAACACAGAATGCGTATATGTGATAAATGCTTAGGGGGAGATTATGATTAGTTGTAACGACTACGATTATATCGAGATTGTGTGTATGTATCGTTATCCGGTACGGCTTCATCTCAAATCAGGTGTATATGTCGAAGGTGAAGCTCTCGATACGGCTCGAAATGAAGACAAGCAAGAGTGTATCAAGGTTTCTATGAGTGGAATCGAGCACTTAGTTGTACTCGACGATCTGGCGGAGCTTGAAGTGCTAACGAATAACCCTCACTTCATCAGCAAGCTGTTTTATTAGCCCTTTGACTTATACATCTTCTCAAAGTTATTTGGGTTCCAGCCAATCATATAGCGGTCGCCAATCTTAAGTACGGGTAGTGAACGAGCACCAATTGCGTCTAACTCTTTACGGCCACGCTGCATCTTAGCGTTGGTTAATCGGTACTGATAGCCCTTTGAGTCAAGATAGCGCTGTGCATCTTTGCAGTGTGGGCATTTGTCTTTTACGTACAGTACAAGTCGTTTCATGGTTTGTTCCTACTCGTTTATTAAGCGCAGAGTTTAATGAAAAGGTCGTGAATGGCAAGTGCGAATAGAGTAGACTTGTGCCCCTTTGTTAATGCTTAAGGCCTTCACAGTCAAGATGAATCCAGCGCTCCGTTATATTCAAGGTTATCCAGACCATATTGTTACTCCCGTTACTCAAATGGTCGAGGCTGGGCGTTTGGCCATATGGTTTGAGAAGCGCTACCCAGACAATCACAGCATAAAAAGTGAGAAAGCGCTGTTTGAATATGCGATGGCGTTAAAGAACCGTTATATGAAGAAGACGGCACCTTTGAGCAAAGTCATCTACGACAACAAAATTCACCTTATCAACAATGCTCTGGGGCTACATACCTATGTGGCTAAGGTTCATGGCGGTAAAATTAAATCAAAGAATGAGATTCGCATTGCCAGTGTGTTTAAGAATGCACCTGAACCATTGCTTCGCATGTTAGTGGTTCACGAACTTGCCCACCTAAAAGAAAAAGAGCACAACAAAGCCTTCTATCAGCTCTGCTGCCATATGGAGCCTGACTATCATCAACTTGAGTTAGATGCTCGCTTGTTTATGATCTACCTAGAAACTGACAAACAAAAATAACGCTATGACTCGCCCAAACAAATACTCTCAACCTAAGAAAACCGACAAAAAAGAATCGCCGAAAGTGAGCGAAATGAAAGTGGTCACCATAAAAGGGCAAAAAGGCTTACATAAGCGTAACCTGCACCAAGGTCGATATGATTTCGCTAAGCTGACAGCGGCACTGCCTGAACTTAAAAAGCATGTGGTAAAGAACCCAAAGGGCGAACCGAGTATCAACTTTTCCGATCCCTTGGCGGTTAAGCTACTCAATAAAGCACTGCTTGCTCATCATTATGGAGTGGCAGAGTGGGACATCCCTCAAGGGTATCTATGTCCACCAATTCCGGGGCGTGCAGATTATATTCACCGCCTTGCTGAGTTGCTTAATCAAGAGAGCAAAAGCCTTAATCACAAACAAGTCCGTGCGCTCGATATTGGAGTCGGAGCTAACTGTATTTATCCTATCGTTGGTGCAACACAGTACGGCTGGCATTGTGTGGGGTCGGATGTTGATGTTGTTTCAGTTGATAATTCTAATCACATTGCCCAGTCGAATAAGCTACTGAGTGGGCGCGTTGAAGCTCGATTGCAAAAAGATAGCCGTCATTTCTTCAAAGACATCATCAAACCAAACGAGTTTTATGATGTAACCACCTGTAATCCACCTTTTCATAAGTCGCTTGAAGAAGCACAGCAAGGAACAGAGAGAAAGATCAAAAACTTATCAGCCAGTAAAAGTAAACGTGGTCAACCTACCGGACAAATGAAAGCTAAATCGTCACCTATACTTAACTTTGGTGGTCAAAAAGCAGAACTCTGGTGCCCAGGTGGCGAAGCCGCGTTTGTAAAAAACATGGCATTTGAAAGCCGTGACTTTGCACAGCAGGTACTGTGGTTCTCTACGCTTATTTCCAAAAAAGAGAATGTGCGATGGATGCGAAAAAACCTCGAAAAAGCGGGTGCTAAAGAGGTGAAAGTGGTTGAAATGAGCCAAGGACAAAAAGTAAGTCGCTTTATCGCTTGGACATTCAAAACAGAAGTTGAACGCCAAAAGTGGCTGAAACTTAAGAGCTAATCTTGTCGAAAGCTTTACGGAGGGTATATGGAGTTTGAGATTTATATGCCCTGCGAACCCGCTTGGATCTGCGACAGTTTCTTGCTCTTATTTACCGTTTTGTTAGCAATGGGGCTTATCGGTTTTATATATATTCTCTACAAAGAGTATCGAAAAATACAGCGTGCTTCACGGGTTCGGCGTAGGCGAAATATCCACCATTCAAAACGAAAGCATTAGCTCATATTCTCTAGTTTTTGCTTATATTGTCTTTCCAACATCGGGTTTCCAGCTTTGCGTTCTAATTCTACTAGCAGCCTTAGCGATGGCTTTTGTAGCCCGTATCTCTGTTGGAATTTCAATAATCTCAATCTCGCATCGTTAAACGAACCGGCTTCTATTTCCAATTTGGCTAGCGTCAACAGTGAACGTGGTCGGGCAGGGTCATAGTCTAAGGCTCGTTTAAAGTATCTTATTGCTTGCGCCGTCTGCTGATTTTTTAGGGCGCAAAGTGCTGCATTCTCATAACTCGCTGATGACAAATAATAATAGGGTTGAGCAATGGCTTGGTTGAAGTATTGATCGGCGCGAGCGTAGTGGCCTTGTTTACATAAGAAAGTTCCGTAATTGTTAAGCACATTACCGTTTTTAGGGTGCAGCTTGAAGGCTAGGTTATAGAAGTGTTCAGCTGAATTAAGTTCACCGACTTGCTCGTAATAGTGGGCGAGTGCGAGTTGAGCACGGTAATAATTGGGGGCGTGTTCTATGGCTTGCTCTAGGTTTTCTCTTGCTTTGAGCATATTTCCTTTTTCCAAATAACCAACTCCAAGTGCAATTCGTGCTTCAGAACGTTGCCGAGCATCTGAAATTTCATGAAGGGTGGGTGCCATACAACCGGAAAGGATTAGACTTAGAGCGAGTGAAATTAAGCGCATAACAGGTCATGAGTTTTGTGAGTATGTTGAATGTATATCTCAACTCATCCGGTCTGATTAGCGAGTGGCGTAAAGTATGCGACAAGTTTTGCAGTAGGCGGTGCAAATTGATGAGGTGGAGAGTGACAAACAAAGCGGCAGTTCTAACAACGATAGTAAGCTTTATTATTGGTATGGCAGGCAAACCTTCGTCTGCAAATGAATTTGATGCTGAAATAGAGAAGACAACCGAAGGTTTAGCGTTTGTGAGAGTCGCTAATCCACAAGCGAGCAGCCGGGTAATATTTATTCACGGTTCTCCGGGCAGTCACGCAGCCTATACAGATTATTTGTCTGACGAGATGCTGAAATCTCAAGCAGAGCTTATATCTGTTGACCGCTTAGGCTATGGGGAGTCTAGCCCCAATTTGGTGACCAGCCTTGATCGACAAGCAGCGGCAATAGGCCAATTGCTTGCCAAGGATAAAGCGAATATTTTGGTTGGGCATTCGCTAGGCGCTACTATTGCGTTGGCTCTCGCGATCCAACTACCGAACATGGTTGACGGATTGGTCTTGGTGGCACCAGCACTGGATGCCAAGCTTGAAGAGCCAAAGTGGTACAACGAGATTGCAGATACCTGGTTGATTAATTGGCTACTGTCTCGCGATTGGCAGAGGTCAAACGGTGAAATGATGCCGCTGGCTAAAGAATTGAGTGATCTAAGTGCTAAAGACTGGACAGTGTTGGACGAGCGGCCAGTGACCCTAATTCATGGCAAAGAAGATACGATTGCAGACCCAGAGAATTCTGCTTTTGCCATCGCAAAATTAACTGGTAAGACAAAAAAATATCTCGAAGTTGAAAAAGAGGGACATTTTATCCTTTGGCAAAATATCCCTTTGATTTCTGAACAGATTCAACAAATAGTTTTGGCTGCTGACCAAGTAAAAGAGCATTAGTCGTCTTTGGTAAAATTTGCTTCGCTGAAGTGATCCAAGTCGTAAGGTGTTTGTTGGTAAACACAGTAGTTTAGCCAGTTAGCAAATAGCAGGTGTCCATGACTGCGCCAACTTGCGCACGGTTTGTTATCTGGATTATTGTTCGGATAGTAGTTAACAGGAATCGCAGGCTCCATTCCTTCACCTAGATCGCGAATATACTCGTTATGTAAAGTATGGGAGTCGTACTCAGGGTGACCTGTGACAAATACATTTCGTTTGTCTTTCGTTGCTGCCAGATACACGCCCGCAACGTCTGATGTTGCAAGAATATCTAGATCAGTGTGCTCGGCGAGATACTCTGAGGAAAAGTCAGCATAACGAGAGTGTGGGGCGAGGAACGTGTCATCAAAGCCGCGTAAAACCGGATGGTATGGCTGGTGGATCTTATGATGGTACACACCAGATAGCTTCTCTTTACGCGTGCGTTTCGGTAAGTCGTAAAGTAGCTTTAGTCCAGCTTGCGCTGCCCAACAAACGTAAAGGGTTGAAGTAACGTGCTCCTTTGCCCAACTCATAATCGTTTGCAAGTGTTCCCAGTAAATCACATCTTCAAACTGGACCAAGCCTAGCGGAGCACCAGTAATAATCAGTCCATCGAAGTTGCGCCCCTTGACCATTTCAAATTGGCGATAGAAGTTATCTAAGTGCTCAGTTGGCGTGTTTTTACTGGGTCTGTCGTCAATACGCAGCAGTTCAATATCTACTTGGAGTGGGCTGTTTGATAACAAGCGCAGGAACTGAGTTTCCGTCTCAATTTTCTTAGGCATAAGATTGAGGATCAGCACCTTGAGCGGACGAATTTCCTGTGTTGACGCACGAGATTCAGGCATTATGAATATATTCTCAGTACGCAATACGTCAGATGCGGGTAATTGATCGGGGATCTTAATTGGCACAGCTTACTCCCTAAGCATGTTTATGGACGTCTATACTTCTAAACTTAACTCAATCAGAATAAGATGTCGATAGCCAATTTATATTAATATTCGTCCGCTCATTCACTAGTTAAACTCACGATGACCTTAAAACTTACGTTGATTCGCGGGCTGCCCGGTTCAGGGAAAAGCACGTTAGCCAAAACAATGTCAGCCAAGCACTATGAAGCAGATATGTTTTTTATTAGTGACTGTGGCGCTTATGTTTACGACGCGACGAAAATTGCAAATGCACATCAGTGGTGCCAAGCAATGACGGAACAAACCCTTGCCAGTGGGAAAAGTGTCGTGGTTTCAAACACTTTTGTTCAGCGTTGGGAAATCGTTCCCTATTTCAAACTGGCTAAGCGGCTTAGCGCAAGATTTGAAGTTATCGAGTGCCATAACCACTATGGCAATATCCATGGCGTGACGGCGGAAACTATTCAATCAATGAAAAAACGGTGGCAAGAATGGCAAAGCGTACCCCAGTTGTAGAAATGACTTCTTACGGCATTTATCAGGAGTGGGATTCAAAATCGAAGCATCTGCCAAAGATTCAAGAATTCACAACAAAAGTGCCTGCAGATGAAGAAATCGAATTTGGCTTTATTGTGAACATCAAAAAAGCCAAGGGCGAGGTGATCGACTTTTGTATTGCTCACCCGGGAATTAGGGGTAAAAAAGGCCAAGTACTAGAACCATTTACTGGTGATTTGCACATAGGCAGTAACGATTGGGACTTCTATCTCGGAGATACAATACAGCTTCTGGATCCTATTGACGGGTTTGAGTCGAATATTGGTAAATGGCGAATGACGATCTCGCTGAACGGCAACATCATTGCGGAAAAAACATTTGATGTGTATGCACGTGATGAAGGTGAATTTTGGAAGCAACGCGGTTTTTAGTTCAAAGTAGTGGTGATAGTCTAAAAGCTAACCCTGATTAGGGAGGGGCGACTGGTGCTCTCTCAATAACAGAGTTCGCCCCTTACTCACAATAATTAAGTTAGATTCGAGAAAAGTCATACCCAGCGGCAAGCAATAACCCGCGTTCATGTTTTATTAACTGCGCACGGTCTTCGATAAGTTCATGCAGAGCTTGACGTGGTCTACCTGCGAGTTCTTTGTAAGCTTCAAATGATTGCGAGGCATCAATCGCTGTAAACATTTTACTGATTACGTTACGTGCTTCACATGGACTGCTGTTAGCTTTGAAGTACTCTACGCCTTTCGCGGCATCACGCATTTCTGCCAGTAGCTCTATAGGGCTTGTTTCCTGCGCCACAGCTAGATAATTATCTAGCACTCTTTTGGCAAACAGTAGCTCTTGAAGTGGAATATCACGGCCACTTTCGATCAGTGCCTGACTGAGAATGTTACTTGAGCTCATGTACTATCTATCCTTGGTTCAAATGTATCAATGACTCAAAGCAGTCTAAATTATCATCGCGCTAAAGGGAATAATCTAGTTACGATGATTTGAAAGTAAACACGAGTGATTTTCGCTTAATAATTCTTATGTTGCGTACTACTTTACAGCTTGAATGGTAGGTTAGTGACGCAGGTGTTCCGGATAAACTTTGAGATTAGCCAATTAATATTCCTCGGGTGTCTATAATTACAGCACTACAAGTAAGTGCATTTTCCCAAGGAAGGTTTATTTATGTTGTTTTTTAAGGATACCGAGTCCGCTAAGACCCCCAGTCATTCTGATCATGTCTATGCCGCAATCAAAAAACATGTTGCATGGATAGAGTTTAGCCCTGATGGCACTATTCAAGATGCGAGTCGGCTGTTTTTAAGTGTTGTAGGTTACTCCTTAGAAGAAGTAAAAGGAAAGCATCATCGTATATTTTGTACCGACAGTTATGTGAGTTCTTCTGTTTATCAGAGTTTTTGGCGTGACTTAGCGAATGGTGTTACGAAAGAAGGTACGTTCGAGAGAAAAAACAAACAAGGTGAAACCATCGTTCTTGAGGCGACCTATTTCCCTATATACGACTCTCAAGGTAAGGTGTCGAGTGTCGCCAAAATAGCCTCTGACATCACTCAAATTTTTCACAAGAACCAAAAGAATGATGCGCTTATTTCCGCACTGGATAAGTCACAAGCCATCATTGAATTTGATCCTAAAGGCACTGTGCTTTCTGCAAACCCCAATTTTCTCCGAACACTGGGATACAGTGCCTCTCAAGTAGTCGGTCAGCATCACCGTATGTTCTGTTTTGATGAGTTTTACAAAGATAATCCTCATTTTTGGCGAGATCTTGAAGATGGACAAATTAAATCAGGTCTTTTTCAACGGCGGAGTTCACATGGGGCAAGTGTTTGGATTGAAGCGACATACAACCCGATCAAGGATGAGAAAGGCAAAGTGGTTAAAGTGGTTAAATTTGCTAGTGATATTACAACCCGTATTGAACGCAACCAAGCAATCGCAGAAGCCTCAGAAGTTGCTTACTCGACTTCGGTCGAAACTGCGCAAATAGCTCAGGAGGGGGCTCAGCTTTTATCTGATTCAGTCGAAGTATCTTTAAACGTTTCTAAAAAAGCGGATGATACAGTGCAAAAAATTCAGCAGTTAAACGCAAGTTCTCAAAACATTCAGAATATTGTCTCAACCATTCAAGGTATTGCTGACCAGACCAACCTTTTAGCTCTTAATGCGGCGATAGAAGCGGCGCGGGCTGGTGAGCATGGTCGAGGTTTTGCGGTTGTAGCAGATGAGGTTCGCCAACTGGCTTCGCGTACTTCGGAGTCAACGGATGAGATAGTTAAAGTTGTTGAAGAGAATCAGGGGTTGATCAACGAAGTCACCGATATGATGAGTGAAGTGTCGTCGATATTGGAAGAAGGGAATGCCAAAATTACAGAAGTATCGACGGTGATGGATGAGATCCACAAAGGAGCCGAAAATGTTTCTAACACTGTGATGGGGCTTTCAGAAAGTCAGTCTTAGTGAGCATGAGAAGGTTGGTGCAAAAAAAACGGAGCAATGGTGCTCCGTTTTCGCAGATGACTTGTTATAAAAAGATCCGTTACTTTTGAAACAGAATATAAGCGTCGTGTACACCTTGAATCAGCATTTGCATTCCGATTACTGTCAAAATCAAGCCCATCAATCGAGTGACAATATTAATGCCACTCTCACCGAGTTTATCAACTAGCTTTGGACCAAATAAGAAGCAGATAAAGGTGATGAAACAGAGTAGTGCAAAGGCGGCAATAGTGACCACAATACTGAATATATCGCCTGACGCAGAATAGTTCATTGCAGTTGCGATTGTGCCAGGACCTGCCAGTATCGGCAGAGCTAGAGGAGAGATCGCGATATCACCACTTTGTGAATCTTCTTCACCTCCATGACTGTGCATTTTCGAAGAGCTACCTTGCAGCATATGATAGCCAACGAGAAACACTAAAATGCCGCCAGCCAAGCGAAGAGCAGGAAGGGTAATACCGATAACTTCAAAGATACCTTTGCCAAGAAAGCTAAAAGCAGCAACGATAGCAAAAGCGGTTGCTAAGGCTTTAAAAGCGGTCTGTCTGCGTTGCTCGGCGGTTTGTTGTCCTGTCATCCCGACAAAGACAGCCGTATTTGCAATCGGGTTCATCATGGCGAAAAAGCCCATGAAAACGGTCACCGCCGTTGTAGTTAAATCGTGCATTGGTTCATCACTTGTTTTGCGAGCTTAGCTATCACATTAGCACAGTATATAAAAGCCAGACTATCGATACATCCACAATAACCAATGCCTATAGTGTTGGTTTCACGCTTATTTTTTTGTAGAACCAGTAGGCAATGACTAACCAAAGTGCGCTTTGTAACCACAATTGGGTGTAGTTAACGGTTACATTTTGCCAACTCCCCCCCATTTGGTTCAACGTAAGGAAACCTTGAATAGCCGGCGTGCTTGGAAATAGTTCAGATAACCAAACCATAGGTGCAGGGATGGCTTCAACTGGCCATATGAAGCCTGCGCTGAAGATAAGTGGCATTGAACTGATGAGCACCACTAAGGTAACCAGTTCACGTCTGGGTGTAATTGCTCCCAGCCAGATCCCAATAGCACTGGAAGCCAAAAGGAATGGCAGCAGCAATGTCAAAAGATCTGTAGCATGAGCCAACTGGTTTACACCATGCATGGTAAAGCTTGCACCAAAGTAGTACATGCTTAACAAGTAATAGACGGTAATAAGAACAAGCAAACGCGTCGAGATCAGTTTTAGCGGTGAAACATGGCTCCAATAGCCTGTTCCGTGTTTTTGCGTGCCAACCATTAAACCCGCCGCCATTGCCAAAGTTTGTTGCAGAATCAAAACAAACACAGCGGGAACGACATAATCTACGTATCCGATACGTGGGTTGAAAGTAGGTTTTAGGTTTAGTTTGGTCGGTGCATATTGCTCAGTGGCTTTGGATAGTGGTTGACCATTTATCAGCAATTGAGCGATTTTGGTTTGAGCGGCCAAAGTGCCACCAGCTTGGGCTAAACCTTCCACGATCGTGCCGTAGACTAAAAAGTAAGAAGCATCTCCAGCATAGGAGAGAGTTGGGCTTTTTCCGAGCATAAGATCTTTATAAAAGTGCTCAGGAATAACCAAGATGCCGCTAACCTCGCCATTAAGAAAGGCTTGGTGTGCATCTTCTAAGGTGTAGTCGCGTTGAATGACCTGCACTTGAGGTGTGGCATCCACCATGCGTTCTAATTGATAGCTGGTTTGACTCTTGTCTAGGTTAACTACACTGATTTTTTGCTCTCTAGGTGTCTGGTGACTATATGGTAGGGGGTAAAGAAATGAATAAAATACCACGCCGCCAAACACGGTAAGAGTCACCACGGGATTAGTTAACAGTGCTTTGAGTTCGGCTTTAAGCAATGCAAAGAAACTCATGATATTCCCCTATCATTGGTACTGAGTTGCAGCGCGCCAATGTGTTTTTTAACCAAAGCAAATGCCAATAGGGCAGGAAGTCCGTAACCAAGCATTGGAGCCAAGTGCAGCAAAGACTCTGTCCAAGGTTGACCGTAGCTTACTTGACTAACCTGCACCTCAATATAATGGCTGATGGGTAATAGGCTGCGCCACGCTTGAGCAAGGCTGTTCATGTCCGTAACAGGGAAGGTAATTCCCATAAACGCGAAACTCGGAGCGGTAAAGGCACCAGCAAAGCTCATCGCACGAGCGGCATCGAGTGTTAAGAAGAAAAACAGGCTGCCCATGATCATACAAGCGAAGATGGTGGCCCATTGAGCCAAGATCAATACCAAAAAGCTGCCATTCATTGGCCATTTGAACCCTAAGTAAAACCAGCACAGGAAGGCAAACCCTTGGAGAGCAAACACCCATGAATAAGGTGCAAGCGTATTGAAGAGAGCCTTCGCAGGTGATTTTCCTAACCAATACTGCAGCCCTCTGTCTCTTATGTTGGCCGATAAGATTAAAATAGTGGTCACGACAACAACAATTTGCCACAAAGCAGGGATAACGGCTGAAACTAAAAACTGCGCGTAGTTTGAATTTTTATTAAACAGCGGAGTAATTTGGCTACGAATTGGCACAGCTTTGCTCATCGCAGAGGCAAGGGTCGCATTACCGTGACTTAAGTTTCCCATAGCGCTTACTTGAGCGTTAAACGTCCCCTGAGCCTGTAAGAAAGCGGAGTTGATCAACTTGCCGACTAAGATCATCTGGCTGTTGTAAAATACGCTAACCTGTGGGGGCAACTGTTTATGGGTATCTTGCTCAAAGTTATGTGGAATAACGGCGTAGGCGTAGATATTACCTTCGACCAGTGCCTGTTTGGCATCAAGGGCGCTAGTAAAGTGTTTATCGACCTTCATCGCTGACGTCGCGTCATAGTACCGGATCAACTGCTGTGACATTTTTCCCGAGTCGAGATTGACAACACCAATTGGTAAGTCTCGCGCTATCCCCTGCGAGAAGACTGCCCATATCATGACGGCCAACATGACAGGTAGCCATGTCAAGCTGGACAACAACCACTTGTCTCGTCGGATAATGGTGAGTTGTGAAACGTTATGGTCAGTCATATCGCTTTCCAATTATCCTTTCAGCTCGACAACTAGGCTCATTCCCATACGTAAGTTTTGCACAGGCTGAGTAGGTCTTGCTTCGACTTCAAAGGTTCTTAGATCAAAACCTTGAGCGGCATCTGTAGAGCGCCAAGTAGCGAAATCGCCCATCACAGCAATGTGTGAAACCTTAAGCTCAATCTCTTTATTCAGCGCCGGTATGAAAGCAGAGAAGGTTTGGCCTTTTTTAAAGTGGCTAAGTAAATCTTCGCGCACATTCAGAACCGCCCAAGAGTCATCGGTGTCGATCACCGTTACTACAGGGAACCCTTGTGGAGCCAGCTCACCACTTTGAAGTAGCACTTGTGATACCTCACCCTCAAACCAACTTTCAATCGTGGTATCTTCTGCGTAGGCTTCGACTTCTGCCACTGCACCTGCTGCCATACGAGCTTTTTCGGCGGCTGCCAGCTTGGTCTCGCTACGCGCACCTTCTTGTGCCATTTGGTACATTTGGAAAGCTGCACTCTCAGTATACTTAGCAGCATCCCATTGGGTTTTTGCTTCGTCACGTTTTTGTTCGGCGACCACGCCTTCCTTATAGAGGTTGTTGACGCGAAGGTAGGTTTTTTCCATTAGAGCAGATGCTGCTTTTGCTTTTTGCCACTGGTCTTTCGCTGCTTGGATTTGCTGAGCGCGTGCACCTTTTTCCGCTTCCATTGCAAGTGCACCCGCCGCTTTTTCACCTGCTTTTGCCTGTTCTAGTTTCGCTTCAATTTCTGGGCTGTGGAGCGTAAAGATGAGCTCGCCTTTTTCGACATGATCGCCTTTGCGCACCATTACCTGATCAATTCTTCCCGGTACTTTGGAAGAGATACTGTATTGCTGAGATTCAATCTGACCTTGCAAGCGAACCGGTTTTGGTTGATAGGCTTGGTAAAAGCTATAGCCAACCCAAGATGCAACGCTCAATGCGACAGCCGTAAGTAGAAGTGGTTTTGCATTTTTCATCTTAGATCCTTATTTGCTCGAAATATTGATAGCGTTGTGCTGGTATTGGCTGAATGCATCCATCTCACTCGATAGTGCAAGTAACTTGGATAGGGAGATTAAGTAGTTAAAGCTTGCTGCTGCTTTCTGAGTTTGAACGCTTGCGACGTAAAGCTGCGCGTCTACCACATCGGTGGAGGTGGATAGCCCTTGAGAGAAGGCTTTTTGACGTAGATTGAGATTTTCACTCGCTAACTCTATGCTTGACTCTAGGCCCAGAACTTCCTCTTGGGCTTGCTGCGCTTCAAGGTATGTTTTCTGAACCAGTACGGAAAGATCTTGTTTTGCTTGCGCTTTGAGGTATCGGACTTGCGAAACTGCGCTGTGCGCGGCTTTAACCTGATCACTACGTCCAGAATTCTCAATCAAAGGAATATTCACACCAACACCGACCAACCAATCGGGTTTCATTTGGCTCGCGAGAGAGTCATCTTCATGGAGGCTGTAATCCCCATACAGATACACTTCTGGGAAGTATTTGCCTTTTTCTGCCTTAATCAAACTATCAGCTTGTTTCTCTTTCGCATCAAGTAGTGCTAAGCCGGGGTAGGTATCAAGAGTACGTTCTACGAATAAACTCTGCTCTGGTAAGTTTTGGTTGATAAATAGGCTGTCGGCAGGCTCAACACTGGTTGTTTGGTTTAGGATTTGGGTGAGCGCAGATTGAGCGATCTCTAGGCTTTTTTCTGCTTTTTTGCGTTCAATTACCGCTTTATCCAATGCAGACTCTGCTTGCAAGCGTTCGACGCGAGCTATTTGCCCTTGCTGCTCTAGCTTAAGTGCATTATCTCTGTGCTTTGTTAATCCTTGTTCCACAAGTAAGCGAGTTTGCACCACCTCTTGGGCTAGTAATACAGAGAAGTAGTATTTGCTTAAGTCTTCAAAGCGAGCTTGGGTTTCCATTGCTAACTCACTTTGCGCTTGTTCTTTACGGCCTTCGGCAGCGGATTGTGCCGCGTTAATTCGTCCACCAGTGAAGATAGGCCAAACAGCACGGATTGAAGAACTGAAAATATCTCTTTCAGTAATGGTAGAAGTTACACCACCAAGTCCCGCAAGCAGTTGGTTAAATACAGGCCCAAGGTTTGGAAGATGCTGACCAGTACTTTCAAAAAGCTGACTTCCGGAAACCTTCACGTCTGTATCTAACCGCGTGTAATTAGCGCCAACAGTGACTGAAGGTAAGTTAAGGTTATCCGTTGCATTTTTGAGGTGTTCGTAGCGTTCTACATTTGAGCGCTGTGCTGCTAACGAATTGTTTTCTTGTTGTAAAACTTGCCAAGCTTGATCGAAGCTAATCGCAGCTGCGTTGGACAAGGGAGAGTAGACGCCAAGAAAACCGAACAACAGCGCTATGGGACGCAACGACATAGTAATGTACTCTATTTGTTAAAAAATAGAGTTTATACTCTAATTTCTGTGCGGGCAATCACTAAATTGTAAAAAGTATGGCGTTTGACATTGATCAGGACTCGATAGAAATGCATAGCATTCAAGTGACTGCTTGATCGAAATGAAAGTACGGAATTTGCTCTAAGTGGTTAATTATATGAGTAAAGAAAATGTGACTGGCAGCCTATGAATCATCATAAACTGCCTTTATTGCTTTAAGGTGTGTATCGCAGTCCAAGCATCTTACAATTATCTTCAAGGTAAGGATCGGTAACGACTTCGAACCCAAAGCTACCGTAATACTCTTTCAAGTGTTCTTGAGCAGAGATGAAAATTGAGTCTTGCGGATAAAGCTCTTTTGTTGACTCGAAACTTACTCGCATTAGTTCGTTACCAACTCCTTTACCTCTGTATTTTAGACTAACAATTACCCTGCCAATAGATACATCGTTAGCGTCATCCTTAATTAGTGGAAGCACTTCTTTTGGGTAACCAAGTTGTTGCGGCATGATTCTGCTGTAAGCAACCAGCTCTTCACCATCGAACCCCATCACATGGTACGTCTCAGGGTGCGTGTCTTTCCCGTCTAAGTCGCTATAGGGCTCTTCCATCTCGACAATAAAAATGTCTACTCGTTGGCGTAAAAAAGCATAAAGCTCATGCACGCTTAACTGATCAAATTTTTTGATTCTCCACTCTAGCATTATCTTTCTCCTTATATGCTTGGAGGACAAAATAGAAGACTCGCGCTGTTGACTCATTAACTTATGTTAATAATTCATATTTTGAATAAATATTGATATTGGCATGAGCTTTAATGGATAGATACTGTTGTAACCGCAATAATGGGTAGATGGTTTATCGAAGCTAGAGACAAAAAAGCCAGTCGGTGTCGACTGGCTTAGGTTAAGTCAAACCCAAATATACAGGAGTAGTGGTTACTGCTCTACTTTTTGTGGCGCTGGTTTTAGCTTTTGGAACAGTTTGACAAATAACGGGCTAAACAAAACAAGCACTGCCAAGATAGTGAATGTCATTGTAATTGGTCGCTCCCACAGAAAGTTAAGCTCACCGTCACTGATCATTAATGCTCGGCGTAAGTTTTCTTCCATCAAACCACCTAGAATAAATCCAAGGAGTAGCGGGGCGAGCGGGAAGTTAGCTAACCTGAGTGCGATTGCTCCCATTGCAATCAACAGCATGATGAAGACATCCATTGTGTTAAAAGAAACAAGGTATACACCTGTGATCGAGAAGAACAAGATCATAGGCAGTAGAACCGTTCTCGGTACAGCAAGTAGCTTAGAAATGTATGGGATCAGTGGCAAGTTCAAGATCACCAGTACGATGTTACCAAAGTACATCGAGATGATAACTGACCAGAATACATCAGGGTGCTCAACAAACAGACGTGGCCCCGGCTGAATTCCGTAAGCAATCAAAGCACCTAGCATGATGGCTGTTGTGCCAGACCCTGGAATACCTAGAGTTAGAAGAGGAACAAACGAGCCACTTGAAGCTGCATTGTTAGCAGATTCCGGTGCGACTAGGCCACGGATACTGCCTTTACCAAATTCTTCTTTCTTCTCCTTTGGCGCAAGGTTACGTTCCATACCGTAGCTAAGGAAGGCTGCGATGGTTGCACCAGCACCAGGAAGCACACCGGTAAAGAAGCCAAGAATAGACGAACGAATTGAAACTGGCGCTACCTCTTTCACTTCTTCTTTAGTGACTTTCATGCTGCCAATATTGCTCATTTTATTTTGTTCGTCTGAGCGTGTGTCTTGCTCAGGCTTTAAGATTCCCATCAAGGTTTCGCCTAGTGCGAAGGTAGCCATTGCCAATAGTAGGAAGCTAAAGCCATCCATTAGGTCAGTAAAGCCAAAGGTAAATCGTTCAACACCAACTCCTTTGTCGATACCAACCGTTGATAGCATCAAGCCTAAGATCGTCATCATCCATGCTTTAAGCACTTGACCTTTACCTGCAAAGCCAGCAACAGCAGAAAGGCCAAGTAGCATCAAGGCAAAGTAGTCTGAAGATTGGAAGCTCAGCGAGACGTTAGCCAGTGCAGGAGCAGCAACTAATAGCATAATTGCTGATAACGTACCACCAGTAAACGACGAGTAAGCCGCGAGTGCAAGGGCTTTACCTGCCTGACCTTTTTGCGCCATAGGGTAGCCGTCAAAGGCGGTAACAACGGTTGATGAACAACCAGGAGCATTGATTAGGATCGATGACGTTGAACCACCAAATACAGCCCCGTAGTATACGCCAGCCATCAAGATAAGACCTGAAGATGGCTCCAAACCATAGGTAATTGGGATCATCAGGGCGATAGCAGAAATTGGGCCAAGACCCGGTAGCATGCCAATAAACGTACCGACAAAACAACCAACAATCACCATTATGATGTTCATTGGCATCACTGCGGTCGAAAGACCTTGTAAAATTCCGTCTAACATAATGTTATTTCCTTAAATTACGACCACATGGTGAAAATAACACCTGGCTCTAAATAGATATCTAGGCCTTGGGTGAGCAGTAGGTAGAAAGCGATGACAAACGGGAAAGATGCACCAAAAAGCACTTTCTTACGTCGTTCCCCCAATAGATAAAATCCTGCAAGCAAAAACAAACCTGTTGCAATGACGAAGCCGAAGTAGGTTAGGCCAACACCGTAAAGCGCCATCAAAACTAGAAAACCAATAAGTAGTTTCCAGTTGAAATCAATGACTGCTCCACTTTTTACATCGGGTTGCCCTGTTACCAATAAAAGCAGCGAAAGGCCGATACCAGCGAATGTTAATAGCGTTGGTAGAGTGCGAGCCGTAAAGGGTTCGTATTCATCGCCAGGGAATAAAGGAATTTGGGTTGTCTGGTAGCCATAACATAGGCAGACAAGCAAAAATATCATCGCGCCAACACGGTCGCGACAGAGTAGGTTTTCTTTTGAGAAAAAATTACCTTTAGTGAATGAGTTCGTTGGCAAGTCCGACATATCCAACTCCATTTGCGTTACAGGTAAGGAAAGAAAAAGCCGTACACGAGAGTTAATGAGCATGTTTCACCAACGAATAAGCCATTTGCTGCTAGTCAAAAGGCCGTATACCAATCAGAACAAATATCTGACTGAATGGTACAACTGTTTATAAACAAACAGAGGAGATTGTGTGTAGTTAGCTCATGTACGGCGAAAAGAGATGAGGGTGGTGTAAAATCACCCTCATACAACTGGTTTAACAGTTACTTTAGGAAACCAAGCTCGCGCATCAGATCGCCCATCTGTTTCTCTTGGTCTTCTAAGAATGCATAGAAGTCTTTGTCCGCTTTATAGTTATCAATCCAACCGTTACGGTCGCGAACGACTTGCCACTCGTCTGTTTTGTACATCTTAGTCAGAGCTGCATTCCACTCGTTAATCTTCTCTTGGCTAGTGCCAGGTGCTGCGAAGAACCCACGCCAGTTAGCAAACACGGTTTCATTACCGTATTCCGTTAGCGTTGGAATATCTGGTGCCGCTTCAAGACGTTTAGGTGCCGTTACTGCAAGGATCTTAACCTGACCAGACTTCGACATTTCTAGCACTTCACCTAGACCTGTAGAAAGGAGTTGTGTTTCGCCAGATAGAAGGGCTGCCATTGCTTTACCGCCAGCGTCGTAGGCAATATAACGTACTTTCTTAGCATCGAAACCTTCCCCTTTGAAGGCGGCTGCAACAACAAGGTGATCCATGCTTCCTCGCGCGGAACCACCAGCTATTTTCACTTTACGCGGGTTAGATTCAAATTCCGTAACGACGTCTTCCCATGTGTTGTATTTAGAATCAACCGACGTGACGATTGCACCATAGTCTGCAATGGTTGCTGCTACAGGGGTAAGATCACGGAAAGATTGTGGAAAGATCCCAGTTAGAGAGCGCACTACAATTGGCGTCGAGTTCACCATAAGCGTATCTTCTTGGCGCTTGGCTGTTTCGATTAGGTGAGCAATGGCTTTACCACCACCACCACCTGACAGGTTTTGGAAAGAGACGTTGTCGACAATGTCTGACTTAACTAACACATCACCTGTGCCACGAGCAGTCATGTCCCAGCCACCTCCTGCACCTCCAGGAATTAAGAAGTGGATTTTCTCTACATCAGCTGCAAAAGCGTTGAAAGAAAAAGACGCAGCGATAATTGAAGCGGCTAGGGTTGGTTTTAGTACCTTAAACATGATTCACGTTCCTTATGTATGAGCATGTACTTCATAGAGAACACGCTTATCGTTATCAATTGTCTACTAGCAAGGAGGGAACTTGTTGGTAGATGCGTTCAAGGTTAACAATGTGTTAAATTTGTGTCTCCAATACGTTGATAAAAAGAATAATGGTCATTGTGGAGTTTTTGTTCATAAAGTTCACAGGTAGATGAATACGTACAAATGCGCAAACATAATGCAATCTGTCTCATATTTTACGGGATGGAGTGTGGAATTGTTGGGGAAATATTCTAATACTGAATTGTACAAAGATAATTAAAAAATACTCACCACAAAATGGTTCAGTTCGTTCAGTCAATGCCAATGGAGGGCGTTAAAGAATGAAAGATCACACACGTCAGACTAAGAAGTTTTCTATACAGTTCACGGTCGGAACCATGTTCTTATGTGCCACTCTGTTTACCGCATCTGTCGCCATTGGGCTACAGTACTATTTCAGTAAACAGATGTCGGAAGAAAATGTACTGGCTAAGCTTACTTCCGCCTCTTCGGATATTGGATCTTATCTCGAACTGGTGGATAAAAACGCGACAAATAGCGTGCAGATTCTCAAAAGCGTTGCTGAATCAACGACTCACACTTTTGCTGAAACCGAAATACGCAATATATTCACTTTAATCCTCGAAGATAACCCACTTTTTTATAGCCTGTATGTTGGGCGTGACAATGATGATTTTTATCAGATCATTAACTTGGAATCCTCTTCGATTGTAAGGGAAAAAATAGAAGCCGATCTCAATGATCGTTGGGTTATTATCAATATATCCGGCTCTGAAAATCAGCGAATTCGTACAACCAACTATCTCACAAAAAATTTTAAGCTGACCAAGAAAATAACCGAAGTCAGCAACTATTTTCCTACTCAAAGGCCTTGGTACTTGGGACCCAAACATCAGCAGGTATTTAAAACAGAGCCTTATCTATTTCAGCACCTCAAGATTACAGGACAGACATACTCTATTCGCACTCAATCAAGAGTGATAGGAGTGGACATTGTCCATTCGGCAATGAAAGAAAAGATGATGCCTACGCAACTCGGACTTTCACCTGATAGTGGTACAGAGTCTTTTGTTTTTAATGACAAGGGCGAGGTGATTGCGTCCAACGTTGAGTTGTATCACGAAGTGCGTATCCCGAACCCAAAGCCCCTAGCTCTGAGCGAGAGTGAGAAAGCCGATATAGAAGCTGTGGGTTCGCTTATGGTCTCCAATCAAAATGATTGGGGGCCTTACGATTATGCTCAATCAGGACAACCAAAAGGATATGCGATAGATCTGTTGAGTATTCTGTCCCAGATGACAGGGATAGAGCTAGAATTTGTTAATGGATTTAATTCGATGACGCTGTCACAAATGTATCACCAAGGAGAGCTCGATTTACTTCACTCTGTGCCTGAAACTAAAGCGGTGAGTGGAGTGAAAAGCGCCATAATGTTTAGTGGCGAGTTGGCGCTAGCTTCCAATCCTGATAAGCCAGTTTACTCGTCACTGGCCAGCCTCTCTCAAGAGTCGATTGCAGTTGTCGGTGGCTATGGAATGAAATCGTGGTTACTAGAGCAAGCACCAACTCTAAACCTAACTGAAGTATCGAGTTTAGATGAAGCCAAACAAGGGCTTGCCACGAAACACTATGACTATATCATTGATACCTTTCATACGTTATCTGAACTAAATGAACTGTCTAATACCGAACAAGCCAAGGTATCAAAGTTGTCCGGTATTGAAATACTCCCTTTTCATTTCTATATGAAAAGGGAGCATAGCTCTGTAGTCGATATTTTAGATAAAGCTTTACTAGCTATCACGCCACAACAACGAACCGCTTTGAAGGAAAAATGGTTGGATACCAGCCAATGGCGAGGAACGTTTTTACCTTACCCTGAGCTTTTTTCCGCATCGCGCAGTCCCAGCCTCCATAACTCGATGGTTAAAATTGATATTCAAGGGCAACAGTACTTTATCTATGTGACTCCGCTGTTGTCGGAACAAAATCACAATGAATTCTATGCAGTAGTGCTGCCTGAAGACATCATTTATGAGCAAGTTTGGCCTAAACTGATGACCTCGATCGGGCTGACCGTTTTAATAATGACGGTCTTGCTTCCTTTAGCGTGGAAATTTAGCGCTCCAATTGTTGTTCCAGTTAAAGCGTTACGTCTAGAAACCAAGAAAATAAAAGCGAGAGATTATGACGCAGTATCTCTGGTTAATACGCGAATCAAAGAAGTATCAGAGTTATCTGAATCTATCGCTTCGATGGGGGCGGCGCTCAAACAGCATGAAAAGCAACAAGAAGACTTTGTCGAATCTTTTATTAAGTTGATTGCACAGGCTATTGATGACAAATCCCCTTACACAGCGGGCCACTGTAACCGAGTTCCTGAGTTGGGGATGATGTTGGCAAAAGCGGTAGAAGAGTGCCAAGAAGGCAAATTCAAACCGTTTAAGTTTGAGAGTGATGACGAAAGAAGAGAGTTCAGAATTGCGGCTTGGCTACACGACTGCGGAAAGATCACTACCCCAGAGCACATTGTTGATAAAGGAACAAAATTAGAAGCCAATTACAACCGTATTCACGAAATTCGTATGCGCTTTGAAGTGCTTTGGCGAGATGCAGAAATTATGTTTTTAACATCACAGCTTGCAGCCAGCAAAGACAAATCTACTGCGTTAGCAGAGCTAAAAAGTATCAAGCATACGTTGCAAGAAGAATTTGAGTTTGTCGCTCGCGCCAATGTAGGCGGCGAGTTTATGGGCCAAGAAGAGGTTGAGCGCATCAAAGAAATTGCCCAAAGAACCTGGCAGCGGAACTTTGATGACCGGCTAGGCCTATCTCCATTTGAAGATTTAAACAAACCGAAATCTGAAACAGTTCTTCCTGTGACGGAGTCTTTACTCTCTGATAAACCTGAACATATCCAAAAGAGAATTCGCCCATTAGAGTTTGATGATAAGTTTGCGATTAAAGTGGATGTGCCTGAGCATCAATATAATCTCGGTGAGATATATAATTTGTCTATCTCTCGCGGTACGTTGACCGCTGAAGATAGATTCAAAATCAATGAGCATATGATCAGTGGTATTAAAATGCTTGAAGCGCTGCCATTTCCTAAAGAGCTCAGTCGTGTGCCACGCTACGCATCCACACACCATGAAACTCTCAAAGGAACGGGTTATCCACGTAAATTGAAAGCAGAAGACATTTCGATTCCAGAGCGAGTGTTAGTTATTGCAGATATATTCGAAGCACTTACAGCAGCGGACAGGCCCTATAAGAAAGCTAAACCTATTAGCGTTGCGATAGACATTTTGTACAAGATGGCGCAAGACGAACATGTTGATATGGACCTGTTCTTGCTATTCCTAGAAAGTGGTGTTTATTTGGATTACGCTCAGGCATTTCTTCCCGAAAGCCAGATTGATCAAGTTGATATCAGCCAGTACTTTTCCGAGCAGCAAGTTGCTTAGCTATTCTGAGTTGTTGGTCGAGAAGCATTTGATATCTTGAAGGAAGAGCTCCCAATTTAGGGAGTTTTTCTGTTGCTACGAACTCCGCAATGGATTGCCCATGGTAAGGGTGTTTGCCTGACATAGCCTGAAGTGTCAGTGCTAACGAGGTATAGTCATCTTGAATGCGAATAAGGCCATGGCGTTTTAGCGCGCTGACACATGCAAAGCTGGGTGTAACAGAAGAGTGTGCTTGCTCTGAGTAACGTCGCCCGATTGGAAGTACGCTACCAAGATCGACAAAGACAGGCTCACCGTTTGGGCTAGTTAAGATGTTTGCAGGTTTTATGTCACCGTGGATAAAACCCGTCTCATGAATTGTTCTAAGCCCAGTTTCGAGTTTTGATATCAAAGCGCTATTCGATTGAGCTTTACAGTCAGCCTGCGATTGACCTTCGACAAATCCGTACATCAGCCAACTGGTCTGATTATGGCTATCGGCATCGATAAAACTAGGCCAATAGCTAGAAGCATAGTTAGCTAGAAAATTAGCCTCGTTGTGGAGTTGAGATTTGGCAAGTTTAGAAAGAGCAAATTTGAGGGCAACCTTTCCGTATAAAGGGCTATCAACGAGATACACTTGATTACCAATATGCGAGCAATAGGAAACCCCTAGAGCTCGCATACAATTTTGGATGCTAGGATGCAGTGATGAACTAGCATCCCTCATCTTAAATACTGGCAGGAAGAGTGAAAGCAGAGAAGAAGTTAGGAACAAATGGGTTATTTTGTCCTTGCGTCTTAATGCTTAGTTGAACCTGACTATCGTCATAAACAAACTTCACGGTAGTATCTTGGGAGGTTGTTGAGACCACTCTTGGTTCAATCAGTTTGAACCAAGCCCAGCTGCCGGTGAAGGCTTCGTCTGCTATCTGCGTATTTTGCGCTTGCAACTTGAAGCTAATGGCATCTTTGTCGACATCAGTCGCTGACCAAGATTGCTTACTCCACAGTCTTGGACCGTGCTGATAAATAAACAGAGGCTTCTCAGCAATGATCGAGAACTGAGTTAAGTTTGAACTCATCTCTTTTGCTTTTAATTGAAACTGAAGTGACAGGTTTTGCGGGTCTTGCAAAAACAATGCATTGCGAATATCTGTGGCTTTGCCAATCATTTGCCAAACATTTGGGTCAAGTGCGAGTCCAGAGTTTGGTAGCAATCCTGGCAAGAAAGGCGAACGTTCATCGGTAGAAAAGCTTTTTAATTTGGATTGATAGAACTTATCCAACACACCATTGCTTTTAAAAAACGAGGCAACATCACTGGTAGTTGCATCCACCGACGCCGTTCTATTGAATGGATAATAGGCTGCAATGGTGTTTTGATAGGTTTGGAACACTTCTGACTGCCAGGTTGAATTGAGATAGCCATGCGCTAGCAGCATCACCATCTCGTTAGCTTGCTTGGTTATGCCATTGATTATGTTTACGGAAAGCAGTGGTTGTTTTTCAGTCTGCTTTGCGACGGCCGATACAGGGTTGCCGACTTTCAGTTCGGCTGTTAGCGTAGCGAACGCAAGCTCCTGAGGGGTATCTGAAGAGTAAAACTGCTCTAGATAAGTCTCCATCTCTGTTATCTGAGTGAGTATGGTATCTATCGGTTTGACACCTTGGTCATCTGCTTTTACCTGTTTGTGATACGGCATAAATGCAATGTAAATCTGGCGAGCCGATTCTTTTCTATCAGCATCTTGGGCTGGAGGTTGCGCCTGGCCTTCTTCTGCCTTTGGGACCTCGATTTCTACCGAAGTATATTTACTGATCGTGCCATAGAGCTGTGCTAGTGGATTGTTGGATGCATTAGTCAATACAGAGAGGGCATTTTTTAATGTATCAGCACTATCTACGCTATTAGCTTGAATGTGAGATGTAAAATCTCTCCAGTAATTGATGTAGTCATTCTGATACATCTGTTTTAGATCTCGACTAATTCGGTAAAGCTCAAGGGCACTTGGTGAGTTCCCCGCTACACCTTCATAGGCTTGCAATGCTTCTGTCAGGGCAGGGGAACCGACAGAAAGGTCAAGTTCATTAAAACCTGAAGGTGTGTATAAATAAGGGACTAAGTAGCCAACATAGTTTGGTGAGAAACTGAGTAACTGTGAAAAATTGGAACCCAGCTCTTGGCGTACGTCGACCCGTTTAGAGTAAGTCGGTGAGTTTAGAATATGCTCGTAAAGTAGCGTTTCGACACCAGTTTGATTGATGACTTTCTTCGCTAGTTTTTCAAGATCAAAATTGGCTTTGGTTGGTACAATGTCTTGGGCAAAAACGTCATCAAGTAGGATTTTAAGCTGCGCAAGATTTACACTATCTGCTTCGCCCTGATCGGTCAGTGAAGACATAAAGTAACTCTTTAGCTCTTCAATATTGGTGCGTTTAGGGTCAAACAACAATCGGTAGTTATTGAGCAGTGATAAGGTCTTCGCTTGATCTTCAAGGTTGACGTACACGAACAAATCTTTTTCTAACGTGTTTTCCATCGAAGGAATCAAAACACGAGCAAGCTCATCGAAATAGGCCGCTTCCACGACTTTCTTAATGCTTGAGCTCGGCATAAATGAAAGTGTGTACCAAGGGTCAGGCTCGAGATAGAGTGCGTATATGCGATTGAGTGAGTACAGGTTAGGGATATTATCCGCCATGTTTTCAATGTCGTAAGGAGACGCCGCGATCGCTTCTTTGTATCGTTCAAGCATGTTGTCTGCGCGGGTTTCACGAGCGTTTTGGTAATCAAAATCAAGTTTGATTACGGCTAAAAGAGTGATGAGGAAAGCAGCGCAGAACACGGTGTAAGCACCTTGCCAGAAAATCAGCATGTTTTCTTTGCGTCGGTTAACCCCAACCAATTCGTTTTCGTTCAAGACGACGTGATTCATGATGTGCTGAGCAAATAGGGTCTGAGTGACAGGTATTTGCTGATGCTGCTGGAATTTTTCGTTGCCTAAAGACTCGTTGACCACATTAGCAAGAAGATCGTACTGTTTCTCGCTCGCCCCACTGTGGGTAAAGTAAAATCCTCTAAAATTCAGCCCGTTGTTTAGCTGGTCCCCACGATAAAGCCTTTGTAGGAAATGCCACAAGCTCTGTTTTAGCAAACCAAATTGGTAGGGCGCAGCACATATAGAGTTACGGTATTCCTGATTTAACTGTGAAGATAGGGCGCTACTAGTGTTAGCGATTAACTGACTGATTAGATGGTCATATTCTTCATGGAACCAGTCTGCATCAATACCACCATTTTTAATCACCGGAGAAGTCGCGCCGAACACATCATTGCGTTTTGCTTCATCGAAAGCAGAGAAAAACTGGCAAAAATCATTGACCTGACCCATGTTAGTGATGAGGTTATAAACGGGCAAACTCAAACCGAAGGTGTCATTGAAGGTTTTGATGGTCGATTTAACATCATCTGCTCGTTGAGTGAGTTTCTCTTTATTACCCAGTAATGTCGCGACCTCGGTTGTTAACAATAAGCCGTTAATGGCTTGGCGTGGACGCCATTTGTTTAGACAGTTAGAAAGCGTTTTAAGGTATTGAGGTTGCTGATCGTCCCCCATGCTAATAGAAATAAGAATGGAGTGTTCACTTAGCCAGAAAAGGATTGGGAACTCAATGTCATTGCCAAAATCATCTACCTTGTATGCCTCGTAACCCATCTGCGTGATGATACTTTTGTCCTTACATGGATCATCACTCAACAGAAGATAGATAGGCTGGTCATAACGGCTGTTTAAACGTTTTTTACGTTTTTGAACACCAAGCATGCGTTTAAAATGTAGTGCTAATAGTTTGCTACGTTTTTGAACCAATAGCCTTTGCTGATCGGGTTCTTTGCTAGCGCCACTTTTTCGTCTCATTAGCCAAAACGTGATAAGTCCAACCACCAGACCTGAAATGAAGGTTAATGCACCACCTAGCATCAGCTTATCTAGCCACCAAGTTAATGCTCCACCGATCAGCATAACCAGCACTGCAAGCACAATAGACCAGATTATTCCGCGCTTTTTGGTGTTTTGTGAGGGTTTAGCGTCACTCATCGTTATTGTGCCTCTTTATCATTTTTATGGTCGCTTTGCGTATTTCTGACGATGATTGGTGTGAGCTGGTCTTTCTCAATATACCAACTCTTAATTTCTCTGGCTTGTATTGAAGATTCACTTCGAACAATTACGCGGAAGTAAGAATCGAACTCGTCTACTACAGGCTCGTATTTAGATGGAGCGAGTTTAGAAGTAAAGTTTTCAGCATTGGTTTTGGAAGAGAAGGTGGCCAACTGAACTAACCAAGTGGAATGACTAGTCCCCAAATTAGCTGGCGCAGGGGCATCGACAAGTTCTACTTTACTTGCCCGTTGTGGCAAGGTTTCTAAATCGGCATCGTCACTGATAAATACAATATCGTTCACTTGGCCGGACATGACGTAACGTGTGCTGAAGTCAGGTAAGTTGTTAAAGTCTCTTGCGCGTTGAGAGTGAGTATTGTTGTACCAAAAGTAAGTAAGTCCAATACTCGTGAAGATTAGGCACAAGAAGAAGATAGTTGTGATCAAATAGCGCTTACGACGAGTCGGTTTGCGAACCTTGGGAAGTTTAGTGCGAGTGTGGCAGTGCATTGTACTCGACTGACGGTACTGACTGACTAACTGCTCTAGCTGATGGATAAAGGCTTTGAGCTGGTCATTGCCTGTTTCTCGGTATTGACCTTTAAAGCCGATATTCAAGAAAATGTAGATAATTTCGAGCAGGTCAATCATCTTGTGCGGCTGTCTGAGTGCTTTGTCTGAGACAGTGAAGAACAACTCACCACCATTTCGCATACCAAACAGCTCACTAAGCAGGGTTTTATTTTCCCAGCCTCTAGACTCTCCCCATTGGCTATAAATGATTAGTTCATCTAAGACAACAGCATATAGAAAGCAAAGTTTATCGATTACTGCAACCGGGTACGAAAGCTCTGCCCCTTTTATTTTGATGTCGTTAATGCCATCAACCAATTGCTGACGTAGGGTAGTGACATCTTCTGGTTCAGGAAGTGTCGAAACTTTTAGGGTTGTCGCTAATAGTTCGCTGCTTATATTAAGGAGCTGGTTTTCAGCTTTATCAAAATAGTGCAGGAACTCACTGCGCCCACGGCTGGCGTCAACAGATAGCCAAGAACTGTCGCTGCTATCCTCCTCCTTAGCGACGAAATCGGACTCTTTTGCATCCCAGGCTAGGGTTTCTTCATCCAAATAGTTCATAGCGTTATCTCAGGGCATAGAGCATGACTTCAAGGTCAGCAATTCGAGTGTCAACGTGGAGAGCAATCGCATCACGGTTTTCTAACATCTCTAACCACATGCGGTCGGCTGTATCTACCTCAAAATAGGACACACCCTGCATTGGCTTTAGCTCGCTCGGCGCTACAGGAAGTGGAGACAGTGCAATACCAGATAAGCCATTGCGTACGATTTCGACAATGCGAGCGTTGTTGCTGAGCTTGGCGGCAATTGGGAACAGTTCGCTGAGTTCGGCGCTGCTAATGGTCGATTTGACTGAGAGTACAAAGCGACGATTTGAAACGCTGGCGGTGTCCTTAATTAATGTTCTTAGCAGTCGGCGTCTCTCAAACAGAGAACTATCCCAAGCAAACTCAAGGACAGAGTCTTGCTGAACAAGTGTCAACATGTTGCGCAGTGAGGCAAATAGAGTATTAAAACTCTCATATAGCTTGTGGTATTGCAAAGGCAAACATGGTTCAGGAATTGCTGGGGTTAACGCCATGATCTGTGCTTCGAACTTGCGTAATTCGCCGTAAACTTGGTGCGTTTGCAGCTTTGGGTTAGCCATTGTTAGATCAAACCATGGAAGCCAACTGTTTAACGTCTGTAGCCATAAATAGTCTTGCATCATTGACTGTGGACTTTTCTGACCTTGGCCCGCTTGGATCCTTTGCAATAGGGTGGTGGCACGGTTAGAGGTTAGGGCATGTATTTCTTTAAGCCGCTCTAGTAAAAGCTGTGATGCACCGTAATGCAAACAGGCCGGAATAAACGCACGGTCAAGAATGACTTCACCCGCTTCAGTGCACTCTAGAATTTTGGCTACTGGAATAAGTGTAAAGCCGGACGTGTCTTCACCTTCAAGCTTAATTGAGGTATTTAAATGCGCAACGTCAATTTCTACGCTAGCATTTTCTGATGTCGATGTGTCGAACACGTTGATAGAGCGAGACAGGTAGCGGCCTTGATCCGACTGTTCTTGACCATAGTCATTATTGCCTTGCAGTGAGATAGGCAGTGCAAGATAGACCACTGTTTCAATACTGCCTTGAATGACATCTCTTGCCACTTCATGCTTCATTTCAAACTGAGTGCCGTCAGGAAAGATACCGGCGCTACTAGCAATCGAAAGCTTGCCAATTTTCAATAATTCGTGGTTGATGGTGAGTTCTGTCACACCATAAAAGGGAGCAAAGCCAGCAAGCGTCTCGACGTTTTGACGAACATAGTTCTGAACGTAGCGATCTTGTTGCTGAAAATGTTGTGGGGCAATAAACATGCCTTCTTGCCATACTACTTTTTTAAACGCGTCCACGTAAATTCCCTATATACTGACTAAAAAATTTGCCACCAGCTCGATTCTGGAGTGACTATTTCTAATGTGGCTTTAGAGCCTTGTAAGTTGAGTTGCAGATATTGATCTGCTTGCAACGGTAACGTTGAAAATGCTTTTGTTTCACTGTTTTGGTAATCAACAAACTCGACTAGTACTGCCACGTATTGAGTCGTTTTATTTATGTCCAACACTTGATCGACATTCGCGTCTGGAAGAACAACAGGCAGAACTTGCTTAGATACAAGGTTGGCGCTTAAAAGCTGAACATCGTTGGAATACAAGTCGATAAACGGCAGTTGATTAAACATCTGCACATCTGTGAGTTGATACAATCTCACAACGACTGGGTTTGCGGCGTTAGAATCTGAAGGATTCATCGCAGTATCTGATTTGATCGTTAAGTTGTATTGAGACACGACAGGCACTGGATCAGAAGAACAACCAGCGAGGAATAGCACTGTCGCCAAATACCACTTTTTCATCAGCTTTCCTCTCTCTGTTTTTGCATATTTTCTAAAAACAAAGCTTTAAACTGGCGACGGAAGTCCCCATTTTGCTGACGGTGTTGGAAGTGTTTACGATAAATCTTCCAATATTTCTTCTCTTTATTACTAAACAGCCCACCTGAAAGGTATTCGCTAAACTGACTTTCCAACTCCTGTGGAGCGAATTCACTAAGGAACTGATCAACAGTTTTCTCAAGTGCCTCAAACAAAGCATCATGATGAAGCATTGGGTTTTGCAAGTATTGCTGATTTTTTTCCGAGAGCGTGAGAAGCTTCTCGATCGACGCTTCCAATTGAGTATTTTGATTGGGGGTATCGACAGGTAAGTATTCTAGATCAGTGGCGGGCTCGAATGTTTTCACCTGCCCTAATTCATCCACCTCGACATGTGCCGCTATTTCATCACTATCTAAGTCTTCAAAAGGGTCTGAGGCGAAAGGGTCATCACTAAGTACATTTTTATGAGAAAAAGTACCGCTGTTTTCTTTCGGCTTAGGCGTTTCGGCTTGCTCTAAGAACTCGGTGTCATCATCGTTAAGATTCAGCTCAAATGGCTGTGAAAAAACATCGTCGCTATTCTCTGGCTGAGCTACTTCTACATTGGAAGAGACTAAGGTAGATACAAGCATGGTGTAGCTTTCTACTTTGATGATGTCGCCGTCATTGAGTGGATACTCTTTATCTTTCACCATGACTTTGTCATTGAGCAGCGCACTATTTTGTCCGCGGCTAATCAATACATACCCACGTTCAGTTAGATGCACTTCACCGTGAGTTCGAGAAATTCGTTTGCTTTGGTCGGGTAAACAGATATCACACGCAGGAGCACGACCAAGAGTGCCTCCTGATTCTGGAAGATACACAACTCTTGAGGATACGACCTCTTCAGTGGGTACAGAAATCAAATGGATACTGACGGCCACTAGTTACCTCTCACACTTAGATACGGCTGCATTAAATACAGACAGAAAACCAGAATACTTACTTAGGAAACGATTTGAAAAATAGACGCCCATTGGTTTAGTTTCGAGAACTTGATACTGGAAAAAATCATTGGGCAAACCTGCTTCATCTAACTCACTTTTGAAGACCAAATCATCTTCTAAAGCGATGTCAATTTCCCTTTGTTTTAAAAGCTTTAGTAATACTTTAGCATCTCTAGGCTGTTTGACTACGTTATAGCCATTACGTTTTAACCAAAACCACTTGTTCGACCCAAATTTGGCCGAGAATTTAAGGTTAAGTTTTGACAATTCATCGATTTTAGGCTCGACCCCAGGGCCGAAATACCACATCAACTTCTGCTCTGCGATGGGTGCCGAAAGTGTGGCATACTCATCTCGTTCGTCGGTTTGTGTTGCGACAAAGAACCCATGTTGAGCACCACTATGAACGCGTAGTTGAGCGTCAGACCAACTGGTCATTGTAAGTTGATAAGGTTGCCCCATTTTTCCAAGGACGCACTTTACTTTATCCAATGCTAGTCCTTGCATCTGTCCATGCTTGTATTCTTGGTATGGCGCCCACTCTTGAGTGGTCAACAACAATCGAGCTGGTCCAATGCTAGTTTGTGCGAAAGCCTGGGTGCTGTTTAACAGCCCCATAATAATCAGTAGGCAGAAAGTAAAACTTGGCATCATTCTGACCATTCATTTCCTCCAATTAACTCGGAAATTTTTAAAATTGAAACTGGGGGATAATAATCCAACGCGCGCGCCGCACCCACATTCACTATGTACGAGTACTGACTGAGCGGTTCAATGGGTAAATCTTGGGCTCTACTTTTGTTGCTTAGGATCTGTTCCGCTTTATGTCCCGCAAATTCACCAACGTTATAATAACGGCTAACTATACCAAATAGCGCGTTGTGATTGCGAATAGGGGATTCAGTTGCTGAAAAAGTAGCAATTCCTTGTGCGTGTAGGCTATCTACAATTCCCCTTCCTTGACTGATAATGTATGAATCGGGCGGCAAATAAGCGAGCTGCACTTTATCTTCAAGCATAGTATCAATCACTTTGGACAGAGAGCTTAAGTCGGGCTTGCCATTTTTTGTCCGCAGCGGATACAAATACACATCGATACCAAACTTGGCAGACAGCATTTGTATCTTACGTGCGGTAATTACAGCGTTGTTTTCAAGGGGGTTAAAAACGATCCCCATTGTTGAGATATTTGGTAGTTTTTGAATTGCGTTAAACTGCACTTGATGCGGTACGATGTGGCTAACACCAGTAAAGTTGCGATGTTCAGAGGCGTAATCAGACACTATTTTCGAGCCAACAGGATCTGTCACAATACTAAATACGACAGGTGTCTCGCTGTGCGTTCGAAATGAGGTTGGTTTATCCTCAGTTCCAAGTAATGATAGGGTCGTCGTTGTACCAAATGTATAGACAAGATCGGCGTCGTATGAATCTATGTCGGCGATATAGCCTGACAAGGTGTCTCGATCTCTTTTGGCATCTAGCAAGGTGTAGCTGACGGGCATCTTACTAGAGAGGTACTCCATAAACCCTTTTTCTGCGTCGGTTACTCCTCGCCATAAGATCATGACGACGTGTTTTTTTTCTGCAGAAAGTGCGATCGTTGGTACTGAAAACTGCGCGACCAAGGTGATCAAAATCAAGATGAAAACTCTCATTTTGCTACCTCTAGTTGTCTGTCTTTCTTAGTGAAAAATGCATAGAATCCCACGAGTACTGTTGAACTGATGAACAGTGTGATGCCAAACAGAATAATGGTGTCCTCGAAGCCGAATAAACTTAGACACAAGCCCGCTAGCATTGGGCCCGCAATGTTGCCAATGCGCTCAGTTAAACGGAAAATGCCGATCGTTTTTCCCTTATCAATGCCCTCATGGGCAAGTAAATCCATGACTAAAGGAATCTGTGGAGAAACGCTAATTCCGTGTGCAATACCGACTAGGACCACGATCAACAGCAAGCCCAAGGTCCCTGGCAAAATGACAATATTGACCAATGCCAGTGCAGACAGTAGCCCACCGAACACGATGAATTTAATCTTGTTGTCCCAGCGGTCAACCAGAAAAGCGCTCAGCGGTGATATTACGATAATGGCGAGACCGTAGCTCATCATGACACGGCCAGATACCGCGCTGCTTTCGCCTAGATGTTGCAAATAAACAGGGCAGATGTAATACAAGAAACCAGTCAACACGACCTTAGCCGGAATCGCGCTGAAAAAAGTGATCAAAGAGAAGTATTTGTTGCTAAGTAGGATTTTAAAGTCATGCAGCCTAACCGGTTTACTTTGCGCATTTGAGCTGCCATGACTAAAGAAACTCATTACGAAAATTACGCTTATTAGAGCGAGCACAGAGGCCAACATAAAGGTTACATTGTAGCCGAGCTTGTCAGCAAGAATTCCCCCGATTGCGGCTCCGCAAAGCGAACCGGAAAAGAACGAAGATAAGAAGGTCGACATGCCTTTGGTGCGATTTTTAGCGGTCGTGGTATCGGTGATATAGCCTTGAGCTGAAATGAAAACTATACCATAACCCACTGCCGTGTAGGCGCGAGCAATAAGAAGAAGTTCGAGTGTCTGACACATGGCAGTCAGCGCTAGCCCCGTGCTGGTAATCAAGCCTCCGATAATTAGAGATTTTCTACGCCCAACTTTGTCTGACCAATAGCCAGCAAAAGGCAAAGAAATCGCCCAGCAGAACATAAATAATGATATCGGTAAACTTGTTACTAAGCTGTCTGGAATCCAATTCTGCGAGCGTGATAAGCTTGCGACAAAGTTAGGAAAAAATGCCAATGAAGCGGCTTCGGCAAAGACCAACATGAACAGCGGCAGTCGAATAAAGCGATAATCTTGAAGGTTTTGTACTTTTAGCTTCTTACTCACATGCTGGCGCTGAATAATCGTGTTGATAGCACCTGTGACTCGTCCTAATTCATCTTTAGCTGAAATATGCGCAAGCCATAACGAAGCACCAATCTTAGAGTGGGTAAGCAGTTGTTTGATCTGGTGCCAAGGCTTAATGATCATAAAGTTGCAAACAAACAATATGATCTCTATGACAACAAGGGCAGAAGCGATCAGCACCGTCAGCATATCCATCAAGCTATCTTCGATAAGTTGAGGAATGATGTTCATATCGGTGGTCATTCGAATTGATGTCGATGACTCTTGGTCAATGTTTAGGTCAACCGAAGATGAGTGGTCATTACCCACAAATTGAGCTGGAAATTGGTACAAAGATCTATCCGCTTGTCGTAACTCTATGGAGAGAAGCTCTTTATGTTGGCGGGTATATTCTGAAAACTCTTCTTCCAACCCATAAAGTTTATCGAGTGGAACACCATGGTTAAGTAGTCTTTGAATCATACTACTAAGCGTGTCACCGATGACCATCGACTTTTGTTCTAGCTGTGTTTCGTAAATGGTAGAAAACTTATCTAAAGCTTGGTATGAGCTACCCAAATTTGAAGCTACAGTGAGAACGATTGCTAAGGCAATAATAAGCAGCGGAAAGTACTTGTCACGAAAGCGTTGCCAACCATTTTTCCCACTTTTAGAAAAAAATCGTTGATTGGCATGCTCAATCAGTTCTTTGTCGCTGAGATCGGGCTGCTCAAGTGTTTTGGATATGTTTTCGAGCTTTAGTAGCAAGAAATTAAGGCCGGTATACAAGATGAAATAACCAATCACACAAGCGACGAGCACCCACATCAAAGTATCAGTGAGTTGTTGCTTCAATAGTGTATGTTTGATGCTATCTAAGTAACCGGTGGAGTAGTAAAGCTGTAATGCACCTTCTTTTACATCAAACGTATTGTTGATGTCCGCTGTTATCATTCGCTCATGCTCTGTTGCAGCACCGGCAGAATAAAGAACGTCGCCTTTGCTGCTGACGACTTGCATTCGGCTGATGCCGTCGACTAAAGAGAGGCGCCTCTCAAGAAGTGATTGGATATTGGATATAGAAGAAAGAGGCAAACCTAAACTGATCGCTTGCTTAATGTCGTGATCAGTTTCATTTAACACCACTTGGTAAGTGGAGTCGCTTGTTTGGGTAAGCCTCTTTTCAAAGTTAAGGTAGTTGAGGGTACTATTTAGACCATTGGAAAACAGCAAGACAGCGAAAATCGCCAACACAAGTTTGACCCGCAATGAGAAAAACGTACGACGTGTAGAGATTTGATTGTGGCTCATACTTACTGCTTTCCTTTACGACACTTTATTGGATAGTTAGCTCAAAACCTGCGGGACTAGCGACAGCAACGACAGAAACCTGAGTGATTGGCTGTTGTTGACTTAAACGGCTAATACATTCTTCAGCGAGCTTTGGCATTAACGAGCGGTTAATGATCTGCTCTACAGCTCGACCGCCAGTTGTTGGGTCAGTGTTTTTGTTAACGACAAAGTCAACAAAGCCCTTATCCCAAGTGAAGCTTGCTTGGTATTGCTCCGCCAGTTTCTTTTTGATGCGGTTAAGAGAGATTTCTGTAATTTTAGCTAACTCTTCATCGTTAAGAGGGTAGTATGGCACAATGGTTGTGCGTCCCAAGAAAGCGGGTTTGAAGTAGTGCTGCAGATCAGGACGAATACTTTCTAACAGCTCTTCGTTGGTCATGCGCTCTTCACGATCTTCACACGCATCGCAAATCGCTTGGTCTGCGGCATTCGAAGTCATGATGATAATGGTGTTTTTAAAGTCGACGGTACGACCTTCACTGTCTTTGATTTGGCCCTTGTCAAAAATCTGGTAGAACAAATCGTGAACACCCGGATGAGCCTTCTCCATTTCGTCTAGGAGCAGCACTGAATATGGGTTGCGTCGAATAGCCTCGGTTAAGACACCGCCTTCACCAAAACCCACATAACCTGCTGGAGAGCCAAGAAGCATAGAGATTTTATGCTCTTCCTTAAACTCGGTCATGTTGATAACGGTAAGATCATTGCTTCCACCGTATAGCTGCTCTGCAAGTGCCATCGCGGTTTCAGTTTTACCAACCCCACTTGGGCCACACATTAGGAACACGCCAATTGGTTTACGGCTATCAGTCAAGCCAGCGCGTGAAATTCGGATGGCTTTCGCAAGCTCTTGCTTAGCCACATCCTGACCGATAACACGTTTATCCAGCTGTTCCTCAAGAGAAAGTAGGCGTGCAATTTCGTCACTCATCATGTTGCCAACAGGGATACCTGTCCAGTTGGCAATAATCTGCGCGATAGTATTGTCATCGACCATGGCATTGACTAAAGGAAGTTCGCCCTGAAGCTCGTGCAGTTTATCAAGCGTGTCGTTAAGCTCTTTCTGTTTAGCTAAGTTGCCTTTTTCTTCGCCTTCTGCGCTGCTGATATCTTCCTGTAGCGCTTTGATTTGATCCACTAGCTCAACTTCTTGTGCCCAACGGCTATTCAGCGCCTGAAGCTCAGTTTCATTGGCCTCGATTTCAGTGGTGATTTCAGCGATTTCTTCTTCCGCAATACCAAACAGCGCATTCTCTTTCTCTAGCGCTGCTTTCTCGTTATTTTGGTAGCGGATGGCTTGCTCTAGTGTTTCAATTACTTCTGGTTTAGCACCTTGAGTCAGGGCGATACGAGCACTAGCGGTATCGAGCAGACTGATTGCCTTGTCAGGCAATTGACGACTAGGTAGGTAACGGATAGACAGGTTGACCGCTGCATCAATAGCTGTTTCGGCAATAAATGCACCGTGGTGTTTTTGCAAAGATGCTGCGATACCACGAAGCATTTGCTTTGCATCGTCTGCATTGGGCTCTTCAATCGAAACTACTTGGAAACGACGAGTAAGGGCAGGATCTTTTTCAAAGTATTTTTTGTACTCAGCCCAAGTTGTCGCGGCGATAGTCTTGAACTCACCTCGGGCAAGAGCAGGTTTTAGCAAGTTTGCGGCATCATTTTGACCTGCTGCGCCACCAGCGCCGATCAATGTGTGCGCCTCATCTATAAAGACGATAATAGGCACTTCGCTGTTTTTAACTTCATTGATGACATCTTTTAGGCGGTTTTCAAACTCACCTTTGACACTCGCGCCCGCTTGTAGCAGGCCGAGATCAAGCGAGTGAATCTGAACGCCTTGAAGAGCGCCGGGTACTTCATCGGCAGCGATTCTTAATGCTAGACCTTCCACAACCGCTGTCTTACCAACGCCTGGCTCACCCACCATGATCGGGTTATTCTGACGTTTTCGGCAAAGAATATCGACCGCTTTACGTACCTCTGCGTTTCGACCAGAAATTGGATCAATCTTGCCGTCAATAGCTTGTTGGGTAAGGTTGATCGTGTATTTACTTAAGGCATCATTTGCGGTTGATTGGCCAGCGGCAGCGCCACCTTCAATCGATGTCGTTTTGCTACGAGCAACCGCTGTTTTGTTAATAAGACCTTGTAATGATTCTAGTGACACTGACTGCAGGCTTTCAAGTTGCAACGTACTGACACCCAGAACGTTCTGCTGCATTAAAGCTTGAACTAGGTGCAAGCTGATCACTTCTCCATGTCCATAGTTAACAGAAGCGATCATCCAAGCGTCTTTAATGAGCTCTGTCAGGCCATGACTCAATGTAGGCTGACCTTCACTACCTTTAGGTAGGCGGGCTATTTTCGTTGATAGCTCATTCACAAGGCTATCTTGAGACAACTTTTGCGATTGCATCAAGTTGTTTAGGTTAGCATCTTGCTGAGAGATGAGTTGAAGCAACCAATGCTCAATTTCAATAGAAGGAACGCCCTGATTCATGGCGGCTCCGGCAGATACTTCAAGAGCTTGTTTCAGCTCGGGAGATAGTTTGGCGACTAAATTGGTCAGTGTTACTTGTGTCATACTGTTTTCCTTGTATTTCGAAGCATCAAAACAACGAAGTTACGGATTGTTTCCATCATTTGAGCAAGATACTAATCATTTTGTGCGGCTTACGTTCCGGTGCAAGGCAATCTACCTCTCCCAGTTTGGCGGCACGGTTGATGTTGCTGGAAAGTTTTGGTCGCGATAGGTATTCGCGTTTGACCTTAAGATAAATCGAAACGGGAGTGTTATCGCGTAGATAATGCTGAATGAGTTCACGCATACTGGTTGCTAACATTCGGTCGTTTTGAATATCAATAAGGTCTTGTTCATTGGCTGGCTTAATAGACACAACCAAATGATTAAAGTGTGTTAAACAAGTTTTACCAATCAGGAAACCTTGGCCAATGCGGCTGTTATAAGTTCGGTTTACGCCTAACTTGGTTAATGAGTCCACCGGCAGTTGGCGACGTTCTTGCTGCTTTGCTGCCACTTCGATGTCGAAAGGGAAGTAGTCATTTAACATCTGCTCTAGGCTAGCGAGGTTTCTACTGCTTTGCCCAAGTAAAAAAGCGTATTGGAAGAAGTTGCCATGTTGGTCGTTGAGCGCTGCTATTTGGTTTAGCAACCGTGTTTTCTCTGGATGAAGTTCGTTCTGTACCACTAACCAAGGTGATGTTTCGAGTTGTGCTATTAACTCAAAATATCTTTGGTTAAACACGTCTAGAAAATCTTTAAGTGCGTGATCATCATCATGAAGCGCGGCCAGAAGCTCTTCGTAAATGTAGTAGGGGATTACCCCTTTAACACCAGATAAGGCCTGTTTCGCCAGTCGTAGTTTCGCGTTATTATTTTTTAAAGAGAAATACTGGATTTCGCTTGCATCCCCAGTTGGCATCGCCTCAGCTTTGAGCACCAGTCGGATTCGCTGATCTGACTGAGTAATGAAGTGCGATAGCAGCCTCATAGCTTGAGCAAAATCGTATTTCTCAGTGTTGTTCGTTAGGTCGTTAACTACATTCATTTTCTTCAACCCACCTTACATGGCATTCTGGCTGCCGTGAATTTTTGGGTAGCGCTTTACATAACCGTCGCGGCCGTAGACCTTAATTGACAATTGAATATAGCGATCGAAACTACAAAATTGTTGGAAAAAGCGGTTTAGTACGTCGCTGAATGCTAAGTACCCACTTGTGGTATCCAATGTAATCTCGATTTCTGTACCAGGAGAGAAAACATTCTTACCAAGAATTCTTAACGCTGAAACTTGAGAACGGATGTTGACGCTGCGGATGGTTTGAATTTCATCTGCAGAGATCTGGCTTCGGCTACACAAGCGCAGCATTCTCTTTAAAGCTTCTTCTGGGTGCTCTGCATGAAGTAGAGAAACAAAGTTTGCGTTAAGCAGGGCAATAAATTGCCAGTGCAAGTGCGGGTCTTGTTCTCTAGCAATAGGAGCCGATGGCGGATAAATTGGGCTGAACTCACCTGGTAAATCGATACTTTCTAAGCATTCAAAATTGCCTTGAACCGCACAAGCTCGTTTACCATTGGTACACAATAACCGCGTTCCATACAACTTGTTGAATTCGAGTTCTTGCTGGTTGTTTAAGCTGATCGCGAGACGAAACTCATTGTCGCTGCTGCGAGTGCACTGCCAATGATCAGCTTTTGGGTCTGAGCGGTAACTGTCTTTGAAAAGTGGAGTTAAGGTTTTCTCTCCCATAGAGGTAATTTCAAACACCTCTTTCACTTCGACAATCTCAATATCGCTGTCACTGTGTGCATCAGCATTGACCGGTATACTTAAACTACGCTGGTCGTATGTTGTCGGCTCACCAGTTTGCTCGAATAAATTGATCGCTGGAACAATATTCAATTTAAACACTTGGTTGTCGAATAGGCGCATGAACTCAGTTGGCAAGCTATGCATAAACAGATTTAATACAACCTTTGATGTATCGAAGTGCTTAATGGCTCGGCCGAACTCTTTAAGACGGAAAAACTGACGCTTTTCTTTAAAAAAGAAGAACTCACTGATCAATTGATAGCCGGCAAACTGATTGCCTTTCTGTGGGAGAAACTGGAAATTGGCATCGCTGATTCTGCTTTTTAAACGTTCGGGTTCAAGCACGATGTGTTTTTCGCAAGCGGCATCCGAAATAGAAATCGCTAGGGTTTCTGCAAGTAGTAATTCAACCAGAGAGTCTGCATTGTTTTCAAAACCTTGAACAAAAAAATCGAGGTCATCACAATCGAGAGAAGAGAAATGCACATCTGGGTCATTGGTCGAGAAACTCAATTGGATAACGGCGGTTGTTTGTTCTGTACCTTGGGGGCGATTGAATCTGAATGGGGCGCTTGAGGCCGTTGTATCAATCAGCTTAAACGAGGTGGTTTTTAGCTCGTCTATGGTCGTGAATGAGCAGTTTTGATTCTGAGCTATTGCTGAAAACTGTGCACCTTTAGGTAGCGTAACAGACTCTGCAAGTTCAGCGTTTTCATCAAGCTGAAGGTAAGCGATACTTGGCACTGTTTGAATATAACTTGGGTATAAAACGCCAAGTAATCCTTCGACGACTTCTGGTAGCTGATCAGACAGCTTTTTTTCTACCGTTGCGTTAAGGAGCGCAACACCGTCAAGCAATCTTGCAAGACTTGGGTCTTCTATTTGCCCTTGGTGTATGTTTAAACGATCGGCGTGAGTCGGGTGTTGATGTCCAAATTGACCTAACGCGCGTCTTACAAGGGTCAGTTCCTGTTCGAAATACCTTAACAACGGATCACTCATAACTGTCCTCCGTCATTAGAGTTCTTAAATCATTCAGTGAAATTTTTGAGTCAAATACCAACTCGGTTTCTCCTTGAGTGGTTTTGGCTTTTGCAACAATGTTGAATGCTATGGCGTTTTCGTTCTCTTTACGCTCACCAAGCTCGACCATGACATTAGTCAATCTAGGTTCGAAGTGCTTGATGTAGTTTTCTAGGCGTAGCGCTAGTTGAGCTTGATCGAGACTTGCACTCAGCAGTTGTACATCTTCAATGCCATAACGGAAGTTAGAGCGCTGGAGCTCTATAAATCGATCATCTATTTCGAGCAAAGACGCCTCTGACTCAAGGAGTTTCGTCAGGTTGTACTTGATGTCTTCGATATCGTCATTTGGCCCAGAAACATCATGGGGTTGCACAAACGTTCTCCAAAAGCTCATTACGCCACCTCATCGAGTTCGGTCGTTAAAACGACTTCACCTGTGAAATGATCATATTGATACTGAGGCACAATACGCAGAGTACAAGAAAAACTACCTTTGTGATGCGGAGATTCGGAGACACTGATTTTCGCAAAGCTAAGAGGGTACTTCGAAAGTGTTTCTTCATTAGCAAAAGAGACATTACTAGAAAACTTTTCTATCCAATGAGTCAGAAACAGCTCACATTCAGACGCCGTATTGAAGTTGCCTATCATTTCTCGCACTTGAACCTTCAAGTAGTGCGCAATACGACAAGACATCAAACTTGTTTGGAGCTGGGTCAGAACCTTTTCGTTGTCTGTTTGAGTGTTACTTTGCCAGATTGAGTTATTGCCGTTGAAGTAAAACTTTTCGCTAAGGGCACTTTTAGTCAGAGGAATAAACCCATTCTGAGCGTAAAACGTTGAAATCTGACCAAACAAAACCACATCGGTTTCCGGATGAGAAAGGTATTGGCTCTCGTGGTGCTCTAAATTGACTAAGGCACCTTGCGCTTTATCGTTCCAACGTGATTTCAAAAAACCAAACCAATTGACTCTGTGGTGCTCACGCATAATTGTTGCGGCAAAAGCAAATGCTGCGTTACCCCACAGCCCTTGACCAGATTCATTGTAGATAAATCCAACCTTGGCATTTTTGTAGCGATGGCGCATGCGAATAGATGGCATGACTAATCCAACAAACTTGGACGAAGTTTTCAGTCTTAATTCTTGCCAAGGCTTGTAGTCGTCTCCACTGAGGATTTTTTCAATTCGATTCGTATCCGAAATCCAATCGGCACTCGGTTGAACGAAAAAATAGTCGTCAGGAGCAAATAGCATCGGACAGAGAGTGACTTCACCGAGCTTTCCTAGCAGCTCAAGGGTAAACAGATCGTCGTAATCCGCATCAAAATCCATATCAAGAGAGATTTTGTGTGTGAAAACAATGCTACCAAATGGGTGACCACCCAAGGTATTCAACTCTTTGTTACCAATTTTGTTGTATAGCTCGGAGCTTTTAACAGTATAAGCCTGGTTGACATCGTTAGACACCTCCGCCCAATCCATATCAAGCAGCTTTAGTTTGGTGCGCTGTTTGTTGACGGGAAGTTTAGACAAGCCTTCGAGGCCCAGCCAACTGCTGTGGAGAGCTTCAAAATCTTTGTGGTGCAATATCTGATCAAGTTGCTTTGAGATACTGCTATCCAGTTCGGTGATCAATTGAGCAAGAATAATCGTTAGGTTACCTTTGCTTTCGAGTGCTTGCGGAGCGATCTCAGACAGCAGAGATAGCGACTCTTTTAAAAAGTCGTTGTCTGTGGTGTCTAATCCGGCAAAATTCCGTTGCCATTCTGAATTGATGTTCAAATTCATCATGTCCTAAGAATAAAGAGAAAAAATAGGCCGGACGAAGCCGGCCTTTGTTCTGGTTTAGCCTGGAATCTTAGCGACCATTCGAACTGAGGTCGTTAGTTCTTCAAGTTGTAGCCATGGGCGTAGATGGGCGACCGCAGAATATGAACCTGGGCGGCCTGGCTGTTCTACTACCTCGATACGAGATTCAGCTAATGGGGTTTTCGCTCGTTGCTCGTTACCAATGGCACCTGCGTTGGTGTATTGGTCAATCCAAAGTTGAAGTTCACGTTGGATATCCGGAGCCTCTAGGTTTGAACCTAGCTTGTCACGACCCATAACCTTCAAGTAGTGAGCGATACGGCCACTTGCCATGATGTAAGGCAGACGAGCAGAGATTGCGGCGTTTGCTGTTGCATCTGGGTCGGTGAATGTTTTTGGTTTTTGTGTCGTTTGACCACCAATAAACACGCCGTAGTTTGAGTTTTTGTAGTGAACGAGAGGCAAGAAACCTAAGTCACTTAGCTCTTTTTCACGTTCGTCAGTTAAGTTAACTTCAGTTGGACACTGTTGTACCAAGTCACCAGCTTCAGTTTTGTACGTTAGGTTTGGCAGGTTTTCTACTTTACCGCCATTGTCTAGACCACGAATAGCCGTACACCAACCAGATGCTGTGTAAGCTTGCGTCATCTTAAGGCCAAGGTCGTAAGCCGCATTTGACCAAACGAGCTCATCATTGTTTGCAGGGTTTGGGTTACCATCCATATCTGTACCTAGCTCTTCGTAGTTGAACAGGTTGGTACTTAGACCTTTATCGCCATATGGTAGACGAGCCATAGTGCGGGGCAGTGTTAGCGTTACGTAGCGCGCGTCATCACTTTCGCGGAAAGAGTTCCACGCAGCATAAGCAGGTGAATCGAAACCAGCAGCAACTGGCTTACCTTCATCAAAGGTAGTGAAATCGTTGAACTCAAACATTTGTGCATTTGCAGCGGCAACAAATGGAGCGTGACACGCAGCTGCAACTTCACCCATGTAACGAAGTAGAGCTACGTCTTCATCTTTTGCGCTGAACTCGTAGTCGCCGATAAATGTACCGTAAGGTTCACCACCAGCTGTACCAAATTCGCCTTGGTAAACTGCATTAAACAGTGGGCTACGGTCAATAGCTGGTGCATCTTCGAATTGCTCTAGTAGCTCTTCTTGAGTGAAATCGACCATTTTAATTTTAAGGTCACGGCCCAATTCACTCTCTTTGACAAGCTTTTGTAGACCACGCCATGAACCCTCCAGTTTTTGGAAGTCATCTTGCTGCATAACTTGAGAAAGTTGGCTAGAAAGCTTTTTGTCGATCTCAGAGATTGCGTTTTCAATGGTCTTGGTTAAGTTCTTATCCCAAGTGACAGTACCTGTCAGCGCCTGCTCAGCGAGGACAGAAAAGAGTTCTTTTGTAGTATCAGCCGGAGTCTGAGTCGTTGCTTCAATTGCTCTGTCTAGAAAACTAAGCGTACCTTCCGCAGCTTCCGCCGGCTGGGCTTGATTTTCAGCTTCTGTGCTCATTATTCAGCTCCTTCTTTATTGATACCTAGCTCTTCGGAAAGAGCGTTGATGGTGTCTGCACTCTGAAGCACTTCTTTAAGCAACTTTTCAAGGTCACGAGAGCGGTCAGCCTTAGAAAGGAGTACTTTCAATTGGTTGCGTGTTTCAACCAGCTTTTTAAGCGGTTCGACTTGTTCAACAATCGCTTCAGGTTCGAAGTCTTTCATTGAGTTGAACTGTAGGTTTGCTTCGAACTGGCTGTCATCATCGGCCAGTACGTTGTCAACCTTCATGCTTAGCTCGGGGCCAACACGCTTCATGACGTTGTCGAAGTTATCTTTATCGACGTTGTAGAACGTGCGTTCTTCAACGTCTTCTTTGTCTTGTTTATGACCCGAATAGTCACCAATTACCCCAACGACAAATGGGAGTTCTTTGGTTTCTACAGCGCCATTAGTTTCCACATCGTAAGTAATACTTACGCGGTTTTTACTTACGCGTTTGTGTTGGGAATTAAGTGCCACAATGGATCTCCTTATTCAATTACGCTGCTGTCGATGTCACTTTAGCTGTTGTTGCATCGAAGCCTACTTCAGGACCTTTCTCGATCTTACCGCCTTCGCCTTCGATGTAGTACGCTTTAGAAATCTCAGTGTATGTTAGACTGAAAGATTCGTTTGGTAGCGTGCCGTCAGATGCCGCCATGTTGTAGCTAGACATACGCGCCGCTTTAAGAGTCAGGATAAGGTATGGATCAGCACCAGAACCTTCGCGGTTAGGCTTGGTCATTACGATTTCAATAGTTTTACCTTCGCCACCTGGAGCGTATAAGAATGTGGTTAGGTGAGGTGTTGCACCATCACAGCCACGTGTTACGTTGACTTCACCTAGTGCAACCATACCTTGGTCTGCGTTGTTTGCGTTACCGACATCAATGCCTACGCCGCGTACAGCGTTCCAAGTGATAGTATCGATAGCGAAGAAGCCATCTTTACCACCAATCTTTTCTACTGTTGCAGCGCCTTTAGGTTTTGTACCGTCGATTCTCATGAAAATAGAAGCCATTTTATTCTCCTTTGCTGATCAGCATTTGGTTACCACTCGAAATCATTCAGACTAGCTGATGACTCGGTGGAGCTTACTTCAGTTTGTGATGATTGATTAGTATCGGTCTTTTCCTGAGTTGTAATTTCTACAGGAGAAGTCTGATTAGTTGGTGTGGCAGCGCTTTTAGCTGCTACCACGGTTGAATTAACACTAGCGGAGGCTGATAAAACTTTATCGCTTAAATCGAGCTGATCTAAGTTGTCCATTCCCGTTAATTGGTTAATTTGTTGCATTGTGCCACTGTTACCAGCAGTCATTTCTTGCATGAGTTCTGGAAGGCTCATGTAGCCCCAGCGTATTGCTCTTTCCAGCAAAAACGAAATCGGGCTGTGTGGTTCGGTTTGTTTAAAGAACTCAGAAATCTTTCTTAGTTCTTGAAATGCTTGATCGCGGTTAGCAACTTGGTTAACGCTCACATGGACAGGGGCAACTTCGGTTTCTACTTGTGCGATAGTCTGAGGCGAGCTGTTCAGTGTTGCTTGAGGCGCTTTCTGAGTCGGAGTAGACTCTACTGCCGGATCATGCAATTGTTCACTGTTTACTTCTGGGTGCTTTTCTACCGTTTCTTCTTTGCGAACTTGATAAGTATCATCCAATGGCCAATGCAAAAATTTGTCTTCAGTGAGAAAACGAATCGCGTTGATAGAGTCCGCAATATTCGCTTTAACAAATCGAAAACTGATTGGTGTCACACCTACCTGTTGGCATTCATGAGCGATAGCTGTTTCCGCTTCGGTGAAGTTTTGGTGGGCTTCAGAGAGCAATAATACGGTGCGTTCAACGTCGTTGCTGTATAGCTGTTGTGCCTGTTTTTTTAGCGCTTCTAGGTCACCCGAACGTTCTGCTCGGAGATAATCACCAAATGTAATACCTTCTATCAAGCCGACTAGTTGTAGTGGCATAAACAGTGCGGTTGAATCGTTGCTTTCACCGACCAATTGAAGCAGAGGTTTGATGCGAAAATCAGCTAGCTCTTTTAACTTGCCTTGCTCGTCGTTACTCTTGATTTTGTTTTCTGGCAGAGTAGGGTGCAAGTCTCCCCAAAACGCGTCGATATAACCTTTTAGTACTTTAGTTGAGTCAGCTAGGTTCTGATAGGGCTGCGCCGTAAATAATTGACTCGAGATGTACCATCCTAACAACTCCAAATCTTTGGTTGATTGAGTCAGAGCTTCATAAGTGCTATTGCGCAGTTGAGCCCAATTGGTTTCATTGGTATCGAGTAGCGTTTCGTCGCTGGATGCCTCCGGCGTTTCTATAAGCTGACGAAAAGAAGATTGGGCGGCATTATAGCTATTACGTAGTGCACGGTAGATCGAGCGATCTAGCTTCAGGTAGTTCCCTGTCGGGGATTCTTCAGAGATAGGAGCCAACAATTGAACAATGTCTACCATGTATTATCCGTTATATAATTATTGTAATTTAGTAAACGTAAGCAATTGTTAGAATAGTAATTTGTTAGCATTTGCTCACAAAGGATAGTCTAGGCTTATTTTAGAAAAAGGCTCGTCCAAATTTATTATTTACGTAAAATAGTGACCTACATCTAGAAAATTGGCCGGAGCACGTTCATTTTTTATTAAACCCTTGTTCGGGAGGTGGTTTTTTAACCACCTATCATTACGGTGGGCATTCCAAGCACAATAGTGCCACCATGTGCAGTTGTATCTCCCATACGAGCCGCTGGCTTGTTCATAATTAAAACGGTCGCGCTGCCTTTAATGATCGAATCCGGTGGACCAACGCACACGCACATATCTCCCAAAGTAGCTGCTGGCATACTGCCAATGAGCACCGTCGGTACTCCAGGACCTGCTATCGGACCTCCAACATGTGGGATAGGAGGGACTGCAGGGGTTTGCATTGGGCATACGTGCATGTCAGTTAGACGAGCTGCTAAAGTCATTCTGTTCCACCGTTTCCACCGTTTGCTATGTTAAGTGCATAGTTTACCGATTGAGTATAGTACTGTTCTGAACCGTCCCAGTTTGGTAGCGCGGCAGCATGATTGATAGCCCCTGCGACCGCTTTAGCATACAGAAAAGGGTCGGGTAGTACGGCTGGTAGATCTGGGGCGACAATGCTTCCAGAGCCGTTCCAGAAAACGGATTGAGTCAGCCAAGACGGACCACAGTTTAAGTCAAGTCGATTAGAGAGTAGCTCTGCCTTGCGCCTGAGATCTTCTGCTGGGCCTTGCACCCATTGTTGCGCTGTCTGAATACATTGCGATTGTGTCGAGTTCCAAACATCGTTACGCAGTTGAATACACAGGCTTGCCCACCAGATCGCTTCTCGAACTGGTAGAGAGTGTGCAAGAAATTGAACGAGGTCATTGTATAGTTTGTTGTCTTGGAGCGTTTGAATGGTCTCTTCTATAGACAAATCTTCGTTGAGTAACTCTTTGGCTTCTTCAGATGCTGAGAATCTTGGCAGTAGTTGCCCACAGCTCTGATAAGGAATTTTTTTATAAGTCATTAGTTTACCTTGACAATTGCCCCTTTCACTTCGCCCATGACGCCGCCGTTAAATGTTGCTTTAAGCCCAGACTTAAACTCTGCACTTAAAGAGCCTTCTGCAGAAAGGGTGGTATCAGCTTTGATCGCGACACTTAAACCTTTGATTGAATTTGAGCTGGTGGCTTCTAACGCGGTGGTTGTGCCAGAAACTTTGTTGGCTGATGTCGCCTTACTAGTGACATTGGTGCCTTGTAGGTTCAAGCCGCTGCTGGCTTTTATATCAATATTGGTTGCTTCAATAGATATCGAAGAAGATGAAATCGAAATTTTGCTCGAACCCACTTTTATGTCAATGCTATCGTCAGCCTCGATAGTGATGGATTTCGCTTTTTCTGACATCGCTTTGGTCACGGTTAGGCTGTAGTTATCTTCCGTAGAGATAGCCATTTGTTTGGTGACTTTCTGTGTTAGTTCGCCTTTTATCGTTTCAGTATGATTATTTTCTATCTCTTGGGTAATGTCTTTTGCCGCGTGCAGATAGATCAGTTCATTATCTTTTTTATCATCGAAGTACAGCTCATTAGACTGTCCGCTAAGCTTGGTACTAATCCCACTTTTGGTTGAATTGGCTTCTTTATACGGAGGAGCATTCTTACTGTTGTACACACTACCTGTGATGATGGGTTGATCCGGGTCGCCATCGATAAATGAGACCAGAACTTCTTGACCAACTCTAGGGATAAACTGAGCCCCATAACCGCTACCTGCCATCATCTGAGCAACACGAACATAGCAACTGGTTTTATCGCCACTTGCTTCTGTATCCCAATGAAACTGAATTCTTACTCGGCCTTGCTCATCTTGGTTGATCTCTCCAGCTGTTGAGCCCGCTACTGTGGCACTCTGTAATCCATGGACTTTTTGTTTGTCTAGTGGCTTTGGATAGTACGAAGTCGACTTAGGAACCGCTTTGACTTCAGTGTCACATATAACATCTTCAGAGTAGTGGGTCTGTATCGAAACAATTGAGTAGTCAGACAGTTGTGATTTATCTAGATGGCTAGAGAGAGTGAACCAGGTAGCGATATCAAACAGGTCATGTTTCGCTGTCGCCACAATGGTCTGGTAGTTCTGTCCCAACTGATCGATGCGACGTTTAGCAAGGTTACTTGCTAGATCGGTTTTATCACCAGAAATGCCCAAAGGTGGGTAGTGAACATTGGTCAGTTTGGTATTGTTTGCTATAGAATGGCTGCTCTTCTGGGCCTTACTGGAGATCAGTTTGGCTTGGCTATAGTCGTATGCGGTTAGCTCGACACTGGCGCCATGAAATGCGACTGCAGGTGACCAAGACTCGAGTAGGGGTAAAGAGCCTGTTGGCGTTTCTACCATATCGAATTTTGCGTTGTCAGCTTTATCGAAAGGCGATTGCGCATCTTGCAGTACGAGAGTGTGCTCTTTATCTGAATGGGTGAAATAGTAATGGATGCCTTCTTCTGCGAGCAAGCGAGAGACAAAGTCAAAATCAGACTCGTTATATTGTAAACAATATTCACGTTTTGTTGTCGGCATCTTGGCTATTTTATAGCAGCCCTTAAAGCCAGCATTGTCGAAAACATCGCTCACAATATCTTTGGTCGATTGGTTCTGATATACGCGGAAAGCGTGGGTATGCTTGAGCAGGTCTAGCCAAGGTTTGAGAGTGACTTGGTACACAACGTATTGTAGGTTGCTATCCATTCCCAAGCTTTCAATTCGAGTGATTATCCCATTGAAAGAACGAGTCAGCGTAGTACTGCCCGAGAGGTTTGAGTAACGGTTAATGGTAAGAAGTTGACCTAATTGACTTTGTGCATCGAAATGACTGGAGACAAGGGTCGCTGAAATAGAGAAAGACTCTGACATAGCTTGAGTCACAGAAAATTGGCTTACCTTGTGTTCTTGCCCTTTACTATCTTTAGCAGAAATTGGGCTCGCCGACGCCGAATATTTTTCAGCCATAGCACTTCCTTTAAAACTGACGAACATGCTTCAAGTAAATGTATTCGAAACAATGGGTTGTAATGTCTGTTAATAATTCATTAAAAAGTAGCAGGTATTCATTGGTAAATAAATCAAATTCATCCTGATTTATAGGCTCTGGCACGGTGGTAAGAGGTGATGTGTTTAAAATGTGAACGAACACTGTCACTGAATAAGAACAAAGAAGCCGTACGGAGAGTGTACGGCTTGATTTGACTTTATTAGTGGTAATCTGGTTATTCGCGATCTTGATCGAAGTCGCCATGGAAGTGGTCGTGATCAGAAACGCTGTCAGCAGCTTTTAGTTTCTGTCCTACGCGTAGCTTACTACTTGGTGCTTCTTCAACTGCGAATGTTCGAATCTCAGCCTTAGCTTCAGGCTCTTGTACTGGGAACAACGGCTCGCTAAACGCATAATAGGTTGTAACGTAAGCAAGTGACTGTGTATTGACGTAAAGAGCTTTCTGACTCACGTTGTTTAAATCGTCACAAGCTTGGTGATAACACTTATCATAAGCGACATCGATATCACCACCAAATTGCTCAACCTCTTGCGCAGACTTGACCTTTTCAGCTCCAGTAAATAGTCCACCAAACGCGATGCCCCAGTCTGCGAACCCTGCATAATCTGAGCGCTTAGACAGAGCCTGAGGGACAGTGGACTCTGACTTCTCAGTAAAGAACTGATTGAAAACTGATTCGATATGCGATGTGCCATATGGCGGTTTGAAGTCACCAGTATAGGCGTTATCAGGACTGTCCTTGGTATCTGATAGGTCGCCATCCATTACACCAAAGATGTAGTTTGGTGAGCCAATCATGTCAAAGTTCAAATAGAGCTTAACTTTGTTCAGTTTGTAGTAACGCGCATCAACAAGATCGAGCTGTTCTGGAGTCAGCTGACTTGGGTCTTCAAGCCCAAGCTCCTTAAGAATCTCCTGCTCGGCTTGAGCTCGTAAAGGTGCAAACAAATCGTTGGTGTAGTACTCAGAACCGACAAGCCCAGCTTCTTCAGCCGCCCACCATGCAAATCGTACTTTGTTTTTAACTGGGGCGTCTAAGTCTGCCAGAGTAACCGCGTATTCCAGTAGGCCAGCAGTACCCGAACCATTGTCATTGATCCCAGGGCCTTCTGGTACTGAGTCAAGGTGAGCACCTAGCATAACAACTTCATTTTCATTACCACCTTTGGTCTCAGCGATAATATTTTGGGTTAAGACGACGTCATCTTGAACATTAATGGCAAGCGTGACAGGTACTGAAGTGGTTTGGCTTAAATCATGCCATTGTTTGCCCAACGCGTAGCGAGCACCAAATGCAGGAATGTGCGCCGTACTATCACTGCCAAGCGTGCCGTTTACGGCGCTTGTACGACCTTCACCATTGCCTTGGTTGAAGACGATAACCCCCTTGGCACCTGCGTTTTGAGCATTGACCACTTTAGTATTGAAGCTACACCCTCCACGTTGGATGATGGCGACTTTGTTGGTGATATCTTTGCCAGTGAAATCTGACGATTCACATCCATCGGTACTGTCATAATCTGGGGCGTCGAATCGAAAATCTGGCGTTATGAACACGGCTTCAGCGGTTATTGAACCGTTCGAATTGCCTGAGTAAGACATTACTGCAAAGTCAGGCTCGACACCTTCACTGGCGTTACGTACGCCGATGAGATCCAGACCATTGACGTTTAGTTTCGTTCCCGCAAGCTCTTCCCATGCGCGAAAATCAAATTCTTGTATCGAGACATCGTAATTGTGCTCGCGCATGGTGTCGACGATGTAATTGAGAGACTGTGCATAGCCTTCAGTACCTGCCGCGCGAGTAACCGAAGCGCCATCCGTTGTCTTAGAGGCTCTTGCTTCTAGCTCCTCAAGATGTTCGACGACTTCTTCTCGATCGATTTTGCTGCTGACGTATTTTGCCGCTTTTTCGGGATCATCCCAGTAACACCCGGTTAGTAGCGTTGAACTAATAACAGTGGCGAGCATAGTTTTTGTTGTTGTGATGCTTACTTGCATTTGTGACTCCTTGTATTAAATAAGCGAATACATAGTTGCCGAAATGCAAGGTTAAAAAAATGTTAATTTTAATTGGATTTATAAAATATGAAGGTAGGTCAAATTAGTTTCGTCTATTAAAAATATCAGTTACATATGTAATCGATATGCATTCACACATTCAACATAAACAATGACTTATTTGAGTAGTGCCGGATAAATAGCACTGTCCCAATTGCTGACCAGACCCACTGGCAGTTGAACTAAGGTTTGGGTGATAAAGACTTATCGACTGTCAACAACCAGTAATTTGGCGCTGCGATAAGCAAACTTCATACTTTCTACTTCGTTGGGGCGGCTGATCAATTGGTCAACAGAGGGAAGGACAACAAAGAAGATCAGAGGCTCGGAATGCATATATCGCCAATTGTGAGCGTCCGTGTCTTTTTTATATGCCTTCAAATTTATGGTGAGTACAACGCTTTCGGGGGGTAACTGACTTCCTTTAAAATGCCCAAGTTCGTGAACAGCCCCCCATAGCGATTCTAATGGACGTTCGTGGGTACTTTTAAGAAAGAGCTCGAGTTGCAGGGTACCTTCGTCGTTTCGTTCAATTGCGCTTAACCGCTGAGCAGTACGTACACCTTTCTCAAAAGGAAGGTAACCAAGCCCATTGTCAACAACCTGATTCGATTGCGGGCATAGTTGAATAGAGTCAACTGGCTGTTGGCTTGCGTACAGTTCACACGTGAATTGCTTTATGATCAGTTCTAACCCTTGGTGAAACTCCTCACCTTTCAAGTCTTCTACAGAGACAGAGTGGTTATTAATAGCTTCAGCAAAGACTTTGTCGACAGATTGATTAACCCGAGCCCCATCTTCAACAAGCACGAAGTCATTGTGTTTTACTGCGGACTTTAAGACATTATCCGTTTCTATCACGGCGATATCGTCGCCAGAGTATGTACTGTTTCTGAGCAACGGGTAGTATGGTTCGCGTTCATCAGCAAAGAAGAGCGAGCATCCTGCAATATTAGCGGTAATCAATCCTGCAAGGATCGAATTAGCAGTTATAGAGCGCATTAAGCCTCTTATTTTAGAAGATTCCTTTCTGTATCTAAGATATTAATCTCATACTTGGGTTAAGTCATTGCTGTAAATGAAATTGTGCTGTTCTACATCACATATCACTTTTGTTGATGGACTTGATCTCACCGCTTTAGACCCACTTCATCTACTACCTTGGTCTAAATTGTCGACAATTTTCTTGATTGTCGACAATGTTATAGTCTATTTTAAATGCATAAGATGAAATTGTAGACAAGTTGGTGCTATAGGGCGAGTGTATTGACAATGAATATCGAATTTAAAACTCGACAAAAAGAAGGCGTTTCTGAAAAAGAAAACACCAAATCAGAGAGCTTAACTGAATCCTTGGTTGAGGCTATTGTGAGTGGTGATATTGCACCAGGCAGCAAGATATCTGAGCCAGAGTTAGCTAAGAAGTATCAGGTAAGTAGGGGGCCTCTGCGTGAAGCGATAATGCGAGTTGAAGGATTAGGCCTAATCGAGCGTATCCCTCACGTCGGTGCCAGAGTGATTACTTTCTCACCTGAAAAGCTAATAGAGCTATACGCAGTTAGAGAGGCGCTAGAAGGTATGGCTGCTCGACTTGCAGCTAGGCATATCACTGCAGAAGAGATTGTAGGATTAGAAGCAGTATTGTCGACACATTCAAATCATATTGATGAAGTTGAGGGTGCTTCGTATTTCCATCAGCACGGTGATTTCGATTTTCACTATCGCATCATTCTCGCTAGCCGTAACAGTAAGCTTATTTCATTGCTGTGTGATGAGCTTTACCACTTATTGAGAATGTATCGCTACCAATCACCTAGAGCTCAGTCGAGACCCGTTGAAGCGTTAGATGAGCATAAGTATATCTTACAAGCTATCAAGAATAGAGACGAAGAGTTAGCTGAGATGCTGATGAGACGCCATATCTCGGGTAGCCGAACATTAATCGAACAACAAATCCTTAGGGACTAAAGCCCAAAACGGACTAGAGGAAAGAGCAATGAGTTTATCTCAAGGAGCCAAATTTAGACTTGCCGTTGAGCAAAACGATCCACTGCAAATTGTAGGGACCATTAATCCATACTGCGCCATGATGGCAAAAAATCTCGGGCACCAAGCTATTTACTTATCAGGTGGCGGTATCGCTAATGCCTCTTATGGCTTACCCGATTTGGGGATTACCACACTTAATGACGTGTTAGTCGATGTCGAGAGAATCACCAATGCGTGTGACTTACCACTGCTGGTTGATATCGATACGGGGTTTGGTGGAGCATTTAATATCGCGCGAACCATCAAGGCAATGGAGAAAGCGGGTGCGGGCGCGGTACACATGGAAGATCAGGTAGCGCAAAAACGTTGTGGTCATCGCCCAAATAAAGCCATTGTTAGCCAACAAGAGATGGTCGATCGCGTTAAGGCCGCAGTGGATGCGCGTAACGATGACAACTTTGTGGTGATGGCTCGTACGGATGCTCTGGCGGTTGAAGGGATCGATAGTGCTATCGAACGTGCGATTGCTTGCGTTGAAGCTGGTGCTGACATGATTTTCCCAGAAGCAATGAACAAACTAGAGCAGTATGTTCAGTTTTCTGAAGCGCTAGAGAGTGCAACAGGGAAACATGTGCCGATACTGGCGAACATTACCGAGTTTGGTCAGACGCCACTGTACGGCTGTGAAGAGCTGGCAAAATCCAAAGTTGATATGGTGTTGTATCCACTCAGTGCGTTCCGTGCAATGAACAAAGCAGCAGAGATGGTGTACAAGCATCTGTTAGAAGTGGGTAACCAAGAAGCGCTGACGGATTCGATGCAAACTCGTAAAGAGCTCTATGCGCACCTCAAATATCATGATTATGAAGACAAGCTTGATCAGTTGTTTTCAGAAGGAAAATAGGATCAAACGGAAGCCCAAGGAAACCGATTCGGAATTAATCCAATAACGTGAAATTGTTTGGTAAATAACGCTCCACTTAGAGAGCTATATCAAACAGAAAAGGAGTTCAAAATGCCTCTATCATCGAAAAAGAATGAAGAGTTAGGTGGCGCAGGTCTTCGCGGCCAAAGCGCTGGTAGCACAGCTTTGTGTACTGTCGGTAAAACGGGGACAGGTCTGACATATCGAGGTTACGATATTACTGACTTGGCAAACAATGCTCAATTTGAAGAAGTTGCCCACATGCTGTTACGTGGTCACTTACCCAATCAAAAAGAGCTAGATGAATATAAAACGCGTCTGATTAGTTTACGAGGTCTACCGAGTGAACTTAAGCAAGCTTTAGAGCTTATTCCTGCCTCTGCGCATCCAATGGATGTGATGCGAACAGGTTGCTCGGTACTGGGTAATCTAGAGCAAGAGATGAGCTTTGAAGAGCAGCTAGACGCGACAGAAAGAATGCTCGCTCTATTTCCCGCCATCATTTGTTATTGGTACCGCTTTAGCCATGATGGTGTACGCATAGATACAGACGATCAATCCGAAACCTGTATTGGCGGTTACTTTCTAAAAATGCTGACAGATAAAGCGCCAACTGAGATTCATAAGCAGGTCATGCACTGTTCGCTCATTCTATACGCAGAGCATGAGTTTAATGCGTCTACCTTTGCAGCGCGCGTATGTGCTTCTACACTTTCCGATCTTCATTCTTGTATTACAGCAGCGATCGGTACGCTTCGTGGCCCTTTACATGGTGGTGCAAACGAAGCTGCAATGGAGATGATTCAAAACTGGCAGACACCAGATGAAGCGGAAGCAAACATCATGAAGATGCTAGCGAACAAAGACAAAATCATGGGCTTTGGTCATGCTATCTACCGTGAAAGTGATCCTCGTAATGCGTTGATTAAGCGTTGGTCAAAAGAGCTTTCAGATACGGTAGGAGATACCCATTTGTACGCGGTTTCTGAGCGCGTTGAAGCGGTGATGAAGCGAGAGAAAGGCTTGTTCTGTAACGCGGACTTTTTCCATGCCTCTGCTTATCACTTCATGGATATTCCAACCAAGTTGTTTACGCCGATCTTTGTCATGAGTCGCCTAACAGGTTGGGCTGCGCACGTTTACGAGCAACGAGCCAATAACCGAATCATTCGACCAAGTGCAGATTACACAGGTCCTGATCATCAAGATTGGGTTCCAATCGAAAAACGATAGCACTGTCGACTTTGCTCCCTTCGATTAGGGAGCAAACATCTACCTCAATGGAAGCAGATATGAGCATGAATACCCTATACAGAAAATCGCTTCCGGGAAGCCATCTTGATTATTTTGATGCCCGAGAAGCCGTAAATACACTATCCCCAGGTGCCTACGAAAAACTCCCGTATACCTCACGAGTGCTGGCTGAGCAGTTAGTTCGACGTTGTGACCCTAACACTCTGACTCAAAGTCTAGAGCAAATTATCGAGCGAAAGCGCGACTTAGATTTTCCTTGGTATCCTGCTCGAGTTGTGTGTCATGACATTCTAGGTCAGACGGCGTTGGTTGACCTTGCAGGCCTTAGAGATGCGATTGCCCAACAAGGTGGCGATCCTGCCAAAGTCAACCCTGTGGTAGAAACCCAGCTGATTGTTGACCATTCTCTTGCTGTTGAACACGCGGGCTTTGACCCAGATGCATTTGATAAAAATAGGGCGATTGAAGAGCGCAGAAATGAAGACCGTTTTCATTTTATTGAGTGGTGTAAAACCGCGTTTGAGAATGTCAGCGTTATTCCTGCTGGTAATGGCATCATGCACCAAATCAACTTGGAGAAAATGTCTCCTGTTGTTCAGGCTAAGCAAGGTATCGCATACCCAGACACTTGTGTCGGTACGGATAGTCACACGCCGCATGTCGATGCTCTAGGGGTGATTGCGATTGGTGTGGGAGGGCTTGAGGCGGAGACAGTCATGCTTGGCCGTCCTTCAATGATGAGACTTCCAGATATCGTTGGTGTCAAGCTTACTGGCAAGCGCCAGCCTGGGATTACTGCAACAGATATTGTCTTGGCGATTACTGAATTTTTGCGTAACGAACGAGTCGTTTCGTCCTATCTTGAATTCTTTGGGGAAGGAGCAAAAGACTTAACCATCGGCGATCGAGCAACCATCTCTAACATGACGCCAGAGTACGGCGCTACGGCTGGGATGTTCTACATCGATGAGCAGACCATCAACTACCTAAAACTGACGGGTCGTGATGATCAGCAAGTCGAGCTTGTTGAAACATATGCCAAACAGACGGGTCTTTGGGCCGATGATCTTGAAACCGCTGAGTACGAGCGAGTATTAGAGTTCGACTTATCCAAGGTTTCTCGCAACATGGCAGGGCCATCGAATCCTCATAGACGTTTGCCAACCTCAGAGCTTGCACAGCGAGGTATAGCAAAAGAGAGTGAGGTTAATACTAGTGAGGGGCAATTACCCGATGGGGCAGTGATTATCGCGGCGATTACCTCATGTACCAATACAAGTAACCCGCGTAATGTGGTCGCCGCTGGCCTTGTTGCCAAGAAGGCCAATGAGCTTGGACTCGTTCGCAAACCTTGGGTGAAATCTTCTTTTGCTCCGGGCTCAAAGGTTGCAAAGTTATACCTTGAAGACGCAGGTCTTTTACCTGAACTCGAAAAGCTAGGCTTTGGAATTGTCGCTTATGCCTGTACTACTTGTAATGGTATGAGTGGTGCGCTTGATCCAGAGATTCAGCAAGAAATCATTGACCGCGACGTTTATACAACGGCAGTGCTATCAGGTAACCGAAACTTTGATGGTCGGATTCACCCTTATGCTAAGCAAGCATTCTTGGCATCGCCGCCACTAGTGGTCGCTTATGCCCTAGCTGGAACCATGCGTTTTGATATTGAACGTGATTCGTTAGGTAAAGATAAACAAGGCAATCCTATTTATCTCAATGACTTGTGGCCGAGTGATGAAGAGATTGATGCGGTTGTCGGCAAGCATGTTAAGCCCGAGCAGTTTAATCAGGTCTACATTCAGATGTTTAAACTCGATGAAGGTGAGCGTAATAGCAACCCTCTTTATGACTGGCGACCAAAAAGTACCTACATTCGCCGTCCACCATACTGGGAAGGGGCGCTAGCAGGTAAAAGAACGCTATCCGCGATGAGACCTTTAGCCGTACTAGGCGATAACATCACGACTGATCACTTATCTCCCTCCAACGCGATACTCGCGAGCAGTGCCGCGGGCGAGTATCTCGCTTCTATGGATGTACCTGAAGAAGACTTTAACTCTTACGCAACCCACCGTGGTGATCACCTAACTGCGCAGAGAGCGACGTTTGCAAACCCTAAACTGTTCAATGAAATGGTTAAAGAGAATGGTGAGTTGGTACAAGGCTCACTGGCAAGGGTCGAGCCAGAGGGTAAAGTCACTCGAATGTGGGAAGCAATTGAAACCTACATGAATCGCAAGCAGCCGTTAATCATCGTTGCGGGTGCGGATTATGGTCAAGGCTCTTCACGTGATTGGGCTGCGAAAGGGGTTCGCCTAGCTGGGGTTGAAGCAATTGCAGCCGAAGGTTTTGAACGCATTCACAGAACTAACCTAGTCGGAATGGGTGTTTTGCCACTTCAATTTAAATTTGGCACAAGCCGAAAAACGTTACAGCTCGACGGTAGTGAGCTTTATGACGTCATCGGTGATATCAAGCCTAGCGCAGATCTAGCGCTTGTCGTAACTCGTGCTAATGGAGAAAAGTTCGATGTTCCTGTGACTTGTCGTTTGGACACCGCCGATGAGGTTAGTGTTTATAACGCTGGTGGCGTTTTGCAACGCTTTGCCCAAGACTTTTTATCCCAATAGGTGGCCGCTATGACAGCATCTAGCCAAATGAAAGTACCAGCCACCTATATGCGTGGTGGGACGAGTAAAGGGGTATTCTTCAGTCTAGAAGATTTGCCAAAACAAGCTCAAACTCCCGGAGAGGCGAGAGATAAATTGCTGCTAAGAGTGATTGGTAGTCCTGATCCTTATGCCAAGCAAATCGATGGTATGGGCGGTGCCACGTCGAGTACCAGCAAAACCGTGATTGTATCGAAAAGTGATAAGCCAGATCACGATGTCGACTATCTATTCGGGCAAGTATCGATTGATAAACCTTTTGTCGATTGGAGTGGCAACTGTGGCAATCTATCTGCCGCTGTTGGTCCCTTTGCCATTCATGCTGGTTTGGTCGATGAAGATCGTATCCCAACCAATGGTACGGTTACCGTCAAAGTGTGGCAGGCGAATATCAGCAAAACCATCGTAGTTCATGTGCCAATAGTGGAAGGGCAAGTTCAGGAAACAGGCGACTTTGAACTCGATGGGGTGACGTTTCCAGCTGCTGAAATTCAAGTCGACTTCATGCACCCCGCAGACGGCGAAGGCAGCATGTTTCCTACTGGGAATGTGACCGATGAGCTAGAGGTTCCTGATGTTGGCACGTTTGAAGTAACGATGATCAATGCGGGTATCCCGACGATTTTCCTTGACGCTGAAGCTCTCAGATATCAAGGGACGGAACTTCAAGAAGATATCAATAACGATGAAGCTGCATTACAACGCTTTGAAACGATTAGAGCTTATGGTGCGTTGAAGATGGGTTTGATTGATTCTTTACAAGAGGCTGAAGCTCGTCAGCACACGCCAAAAATCGCCATAGTTGCGAACCCGAAAAGTTATCTTTCTTCTAGTGGCAAACCAGTCGAAGCCGGTGAGGTGGATGTATTAGTTCGCGCTTTGTCGATGGGTAAATTGCACCACGCCATGATGGGAACCGCAGCAGTAGCGATTGCATCGGCTTCCTGTGTGCCCGGCACTATAGTCAACCGTGCTGCTGGTGGCGGAGAAATGGAATCAGTCACTTTTGGTCACCCGTCGGGAACGCTGAAAGTAGGAGCGGCCGCCACGCTAGATGAACAAGGTTGGGTCGTTGAAAAAGCTGTAATGAGCCGCAGTGCTCGAATCATCATGGAGGGATTTGTGCGCGTACCCTCCGATATCTTTGCGTAATTAGCACCGGTTAATTACCAGAAAAGCAATGTCAGGACATACTGGAGGAAGCACTATGTCTGCATATCAAAAAGAGTATCAATGGGCGCTGTCAGAACCTGAGTCGTTTTGGGCGGAACAAGCGAAAAATATTGACTGGTTTAAACAGCCACAAACTATTCTAGCCAAGGATGAAAATGGCATAGAGCGCTGGTTCCCCGATGGAATGCTTAATACCTCTTGGTTAGCACTAGATTATCACTGCGAACAAGGACGTGGCGATAACACCGCATTGATCTACGATTCACCAGTGACTGGTACTAAGCGAAAATATACTTATACCGAGCTTCGTGATCAGGTTGCGAAAACAGCGGGTATGCTCGCAGCACAGGGCGTTGAAAAGGGTGACAGAGTGGTTATCTATATGCCCATGATTCCTGAGGCAGCAATGGCAATGCTTGCCTGTGCGCGACTAGGCGCGATTCATTCCGTTGTGTTTGGCGGCTTTGCGGCTAACGAGCTAGCGATTCGACTTGAAGATGCTGAACCTAAATTGGTGATGACAGCTTCTTGTGGTATTGAAGTTAATAAAGTTATTCCGTACAAGCCATTGGTCGATACAGCGATTATGGACAGTCGATGGAAGCCTGAAACAGTGGTTGTTCTGCAAAGAAGCCAGTGTGAAGCTCAGTTGCAGCCTAAGCGAGATGTGGATTGGGCGACTGCACTTGAAGGCTCTCTACCTCACGCTTGTGTACCAGTATTGGCGACTGACCCGCTCTACATTCTTTATACCTCAGGGACGACTGGTAAGCCTAAAGGTGTAGTACGCGATAATGGTGGGCATGCTGTTGCGATGAAGTACTCAATGAGCGCCATTTATAATGTTCCACAAGATGGTGTTTACTGGGCAGCTTCTGATGTGGGCTGGGTCGTAGGCCATTCTTACATTGTCTATGCGCCGCTGATTCATGGCTGTACAACAGTACTATTTGAAGGCAAGCCAGTACGGACTCCGGATCCGGGCGCATTCTGGCGAGTGTGTGAAGAGTACAAAGTCGAAGTACTGTTCTCCGCGCCAACCGCTTTCCGCGCAATTAAGAAAGAAGACCCTGAAGGTGAGTGCCTCAAGCAATACGATTTATCAAACCTTAAAACCATCTTTATGGCGGGTGAGCGCCTAGACCCTCCGACATTAGAGTGGGTAGAAAGCAAAACTGACAAACCAGTAGTCGATCACTGGTGGCAAACGGAAACAGGTTGGGCGATTGCCGGTAACCCTACCGGAATTGAGCTGATGCCAGTGAAAGCAGGTTCAGCGACTAAACCAATCCCAGGTTATCAGGTTGAGATCCTTAATGAGCTTGGTGAGCCAGTAGAAGCCAATCAACAGGGCTTTGTCGCTTTGAAACGTCCACTGCCACCAAGCTGTCTGCCTACGGTATGGCGTAACCACGACCGCTTCGAGTCTGGATATCTGAGTCAGTTCCCGGGTTATTACGTATCGGGTGATGGTGGTTATCTCGATGAAGAGGGCTACCTATTCATTATGGGGCGTATCGATGACGTGATTAACGTTGCGGGTCACCGTCTATCAACCGGTGAGATGGAAGAGATCGTAGGCGGCCACCCAGCCATTGCGGAATGCGCGGTTGTTGGTGTTCATGACGATTTGAAAGGGCAGTTGCCACTTGGTTTAGTGGTACTTAAAGACGGCGTAAAGGTCGACGACGTCCAGCTTGAAGGTGAGCTGGTTGGTAAGGTACGCGATGAAATCGGTGCAGTCGCTTGCTTTAAGCATGCGCTCGTTGTGGAGCGTTTGCCAAAGACGCGATCCGGTAAGATTTTGCGCCGTACCATCCGTCAGATAGCCGATGGCGAGCAGTACACAGTGCCTTCGACGATCGATGACCCAACGAGCCTTGAAGAGATCGAAAAGGCACTGCATTCCTAATCCTGTTTTGGATACTTCATCTGATAGTAAAATTAAGCCCTGAACTAAAGGGGCTTTTTTATTGAAAAAATTTTGTTAAACCGCCAAACTGTTACTTTATTCGTAACGCAAAAATATTTATGCACAATGTGACCATTCGTAGTGCGCATGACAAAGATTTAGAGCAGTTAAATGATCTCATGTTTTACTTGCATGATGAGCATCATCGCCAATGCCCCGAACACTTCAAAACTGCTGTAGATATAGAGCAGGAAAAGAGTATTGCACGATATTTAGATGATCCTGAATGTCTTGTATTTGTCGCATGTGAAGACGATAAAATCATAGGATTTATTAGTGGTCACTTTTGCGAACTGATTTCCACAGTAAGTAAGCCAGTTCAGATGGGCAGCATCGATGAACTGTATATCGTTAAGGACTACCGTGGCAAAGGGCATGCAGTCGAACTGTGTCAGCATATCGAAACGCGTTTTGAGGAATATGGCGTAAAAGAGATCTTTGTTGAAGTCTGGGAATTTAATCAGTCTGCAATTGAGTTTTACCGTCATTTCGGCTTTGAACATCATATCCATTGGTTACGAAAGTCCGTAACCAATTAACAAGAATTTAGAATGAAGCTCAACACTAAAATATTATCGCTCGTACTCGGGTTTATCTCTCTATTTGCCTCTTCACTTACTGTTGCGAATGACTCGTCAATCTCTGGAGCTGCGTGTGTCATACGTTCTGGTGAGAAGATTGTATTGGTAAAAGAAATCCTCACCAACAAGCTTTCTCTCCCCGCAGGAGGCGTCGCTAAAGGGGAGTCTCCAAAGCTTGCAGCGCAACGAGAAACGTGGGAAGAAACAGGACTTGTTGTTTCCATTAAGGAGGAACTCGGGCGTAACGAGAAAGCGGTGTTCTACGATTGTGTTTCTGACTCGGATATCGTTTCATTCCAGTTTAACAACAGGTTAGACGGATATGAACTGCCTATCTGGTTCGCTCCACATTATGGTATTGAAGTCTCTTCTGCGATGTTGATCGATCCTACTGTTGTGCCTAGTCAAGAGTACCGCTTCCCTGAGCAACTTCATTGGCTTGGTACCGTTTTACAACAAGCGACTGATCAAAAAGTGGTGTTCGTCGATAACCTTATTGAGGCGGCTCCCACATTCCATCAAGTTGAATTGAGCTGGATGACTCAGCTTCAGCACTTCTTCTTAAAGCTACCCAGTGGCACAGTGCATATTGTCGAGCCTTTGTTACTCGCTGGAAACTGGCTGGCTGAACCTTCGTTGATTCTGGTTCTTTTCCCACTTTTATATTGGCGATTTGGTAAAGAATTCAGCTATAAAGTCTTTTTTGCCGTCACTATGACTTCATTGCTTAGCTTGGTTGCACAACAAGGCTTTGCTTTTCCAAGGCCTCACGTCTACTTACCAGCTTTGGATCTTGCCAAAAGTTATGGTTTCAGCCTACCTAGCTTACCTATCGCAGTGTGGTCGTGTGTCGGGGTACTGGTGTTGAGTGCAAGCGAGAAACTCTCTATTAATCGTTGGTCGATGTCTCTGTTGGTAATACTCTTCTGGTTAAGTCTCGCGAATTTTTACAGTGGATCTGCATTTCTAATTGATAGTGTCAGTGGTGCTTTGTTGGGAATGTTGTGCGCTTGGCATTTGGTTCGTCTCGAATCTAAACCCGAGGTGGACTCAAATGCGTTCATGACCTCGAAGTCAGTTTGGATTATCCTTCTGGCTGTATGTGCGCTAATGACTCTATTTTGGCCGACACCGATTTTTACTTATTGGCTAGCGGTTATTTTAACAGTGCTGGGTCTTGTTGTTACCTTAAAACGTGATGCGAATATGGCATCAGGTAGAGCGTTGGTTTTGATTTGTGCGGGGATGGTGGTAACAAATGGGATAGTAAGTATGATAGCGGTTCAAGTATCGACTAGTAGTATCGCTTCATTAAGCGTAGAAACGTTGAGGTATCCAATATTGATCTGTCTATTTGTGATTTCAGTGCGTAAGCTAGCTAAAGCTGACTAATCAGCTTTAGCTTTGCGTTCTATTAATTTAAAACAAAGTCTTCGATTACCTTAGCAACACCGTGTTCATTGTTGCTCAAGGTAATATGGTTAGCGATGGCTTTGGTTTGCTCCATCGCATTCTCCATCGCGACACCCAAACCCGCATATTCAATCATATGGTGGTCGTTTTCAGCATCACCCATACAGATAATTTGGTCCGATTTGATCCCTAGGTGGTCAGCAATTGCTTTGACTCCAACTCCTTTGTTACTAGCGAGGTTTAGAAACTCAAGGAAGAAAGGTGCGCTTTGAACAATGGTAAACTCGTTGTAGTAGGAAGCGGGAATATTTTCTATTGCAGCGGTTAGTTTTGCTGGCTCGCCAACAATCATGACTTTGATGATCGGATGGTTATCTTCAAGTTGATCAAAGTTCAATTCAGTTACAGGGATTTGGTTAATCGTTGCTTCGATATCGGTATATTCATTGTTACATGGAGTAATCAAACCAAATTCAGTACTAAAGGCATGGCAATTTAAATCCAGTTCTTCGGCTAACTTAGCAACTTGTTTTGCATGCTTTCCATCAATAATTGCCGAGTGGATTACTTTGTCTGTACCAATTTCTTTTACCATGGAACCATTGAAGTAAACGACAAACTCGTTGTCGCCAGTGATGTCTAGCTCATCAAGCTTACTTTGCATACCTGCTAAAGGTCGACCAGAGGCGAGGACAACTTTAATGTCATTTGCTCGGGCATTAGCAATTGCCTTCTTGGTTCTTTGCGAAATGGTTTTTTCGCTCGTCAAAAGCGTACCATCTAAATCTAACGCAATCAGTTTGTACATAACTTACCTAAAATATAACTATAAATTAATCAAAAGAAGCAGAATAATCGCTCGGAAACGATTGATCAATTTATGATTTAGTTGACCTTATAGGGCGTCTCCTTTAAGGTCTCGTTCCTGCAGAATTTTGACGATGAATTAGGCTGAGTTTAAGTTGTATAAAATTAACGAAATGTTTGAAACCATTCAAGGGGAAGGTGTGTTTACTGGCGTACCTTCTGTGTTTGTTCGTTTACAAGAGTGCCCTGTTGGCTGTGCTTGGTGTGACACTAAGCAAACATGGGACGCAACTCCTCAAGATGAAAGATCTCTTGATGAGGTTTTAGCGAAGACAGAAGACTCCCCAACTTGGTGTTCGGTGACGGCTGAAGACATTGTTAACGAATACAAAAATCAAGGCTATACGGCAAAACACATCGTCATTACCGGTGGTGAGCCATGTATTTATGACCTGACGCTTCTGACTCAAGCATTTGAAAATAATGGCTGCAAATGTCAGATCGAAACCAGTGGCACTTCAGAGGTTTGCGTAACGGATACAACCTGGGTGACAGTGTCACCTAAGGTGGCAATGAAAGGCAAGTTACCAGTTCTAGACTCTGCACTATTGCGTGCGAATGAAATTAAACACCCAGTCGCGACTCAAAAAGACATCGATCAATTAGATGAACTGCTTACTAGAGCAGGTGTATCGGAAGAAACTACGATCGCACTGCAACCTATTAGTCAGAAACCGCGCGCTACTCAATTATGTATTGATGTCTGTGTTGCTAGGAACTGGCGCTTATCAATTCAAACTCATAAATATCTAAGCATTGCGTAAAGGAACTCATTATGAAAAAAGCGGTTGTTGTATTTAGTGGTGGACAAGACTCTACAACTTGTCTGGTACAAGCAATTAAACATTTTGATGAAGTTCATGCCATTACGTTTGATTATGGCCAGCGCCACAAACTAGAAATCGAAGTGGCGCAAAGTTTAGCGAATGAACTTGGCGTTAAAGCGCATAAAACTATGGATGTTGGGCTGCTCAATGAACTGGCTATTAGCTCTTTGACTCGTGATGATATTCCGGTTTCTCATGAGCTACAGGAAAACGGCCTGCCTAACTCATTTGTTCCAGGGCGCAACATCTTGTTTTTGACTCTCGCGGGAATTTACGCCTATCAAATCGGTGCGCAGACAGTCATTACAGGTGTATGTGAAACCGACTTCTCTGGCTACCCGGATTGCCGAAATGATTTTGTGAAAGCGATGAATAACGCTTTGGTCCAAGGTATGGATCGCCCATTAGAGATCTCTACACCATTAATGTGGCTGAACAAAGCGGAAACATGGGCATTGGCAGACCAATATGATGCACTGCAACTGGTAAGAGAGAAAACCCTGACATGCTACAACGGCATCATTGGTGATGGTTGTGGAGATTGTCCGTCTTGCGAACTAAGAAAAGTAGGGCTTAATGACTATCTTGCTGACCGCAAAAATATCATGGCTGAATTGGTACGTAAGCAGAGCTCGGTAGATAAATAGGCTCGTCCTATATTTACCAAAAATGCACTCGCCTCAGAAGCGAATGCCTGTGGGACGAGTAGTTAGAGCGTCTTAAACCTGAGTGGAATAAATGCGCCTGAAGGCGCACTTTTTAATAAGGCTAGGCTAAATACATCTTAGCCAGATCTGATGGTTCCATCTCTCTACCGTCAAGTTGATCATTCCAGTTCGTCCCAACTAGAACACCATCTTCTGCAAGGGTTAACAGCCAATCTTCAACAAAGATATCTAGAGGAATTTCAAGAATTTCAAAATCCGCCCACTCCTCAACATTGTGAGTTTCCGCATCTTCTTTAGAAGACCAGAAAGGCATAACTTCGCTGTTTTCAAACTCTGTAGAGTCGCAAGACAGCCAGCCTTCTTCATTGCGCATTCCCCAAACTAATTTGGATTGCTTCGTTTCAGCAACGAATAGTTCGAGGTTTGCCTGAATATCAGAAGTTAATTTGCTCATTGGTTTCATCTCATAGGTGGATTCGCAGCTAGGTTAACACTCATAGTTAAAAAGCCAAATAAAAAAGGGAGCCAAGCTCCCTTTTTCGAATCAATGTGGCTATTTTTTAATCTTGGTAAAAATGGACCATTCTTCTTTAACGTTACCTTTGTGACCGATAACCGTAGCAACTACCTTGCGGTTCTTGGCATGGCTGACTTCATCAGTGCCTGTTTCACTTAGGTTGGTGTCACCAAAGCCAACGATACGAACCCGGTTAGAATCAATGCCATTGGATAGCAGTGCGTGTTCAACAGAGATAGCGCGGCGTTTGGACAAAGCCATATTGTACTCATGCTGACCAACTTTGCTCGCGTAGCCCTGAAGTTCGATAGAAGTAGAAGGGTAGCTCTTAAGGAAGTCAGCCATCTCACGAATCTGCGCAAGGAACACTGGCTGAATTTCGTCGGAATCGTTGGCAAACAGGATATGTAAGCTCATCTCTTCTTGTGTCTTGACGTAAGTACCACAGCCATCGTTGTCTATTTCGGCATTGAGCGGTGTCTGTGGACATAAATCCCGAGCATTGATAACACCATCTTTATCTTCATCAAGAAGATCGTCGACCTGATTTGGTGTAGGAGTGTCGATATACTGGTACACATCTTCAGCTTTCAGTGGTGCTGCGAATACGGTAGCCGCGATAATCATAGTTAGGAGTGATTTATTCATATCAGTATTCTACCTTTTCGTTCCACTCTTGAGGTGTATCAACGCGCAGTGCAGCAAGCAAATTACCTGTTGCGTTCATAACACGATACTTAGCGTACTGCTCGTCGTATTTTGCGTCTAAATAGCCTTTACGAGCTTCGAACAATTCGTTTTCTGTGTTCAAAAGATCGAGCAGAGTACGTTTACCAATCTTATATTGTTTCTCGTAGGCAATAACCGTATCTGATGCCGAATCTACATGGTCCGCCAAGAAATCTTTTTGTTGAACAGTTAGATCTAACGCGCTCCAAGAGAGTCGCAAACCTTCTTCTACACTACGATAGGTGCGGTCACGGAAATCTTTTGCTTTATTAAGCTGATACGCCGCACTTTCTGTTCGATCTGAGTCTGAACCACCATTGTACAGGTTATAGCGCATGCGAAGCATCGCTGAAAACTCGTCACTCCCGCCTTCAATACCGCCTGCATCATCACGCCAAGTTTGGTTAGCTTCAATTGAAAGGGTTGGGTAGTTAACACCTTTAGTTTGATCATATTGAAAACGTGCTGAGTCAACGTCCGCTTGAGCGACTTTCACCACTGGGTGACTAGTAAATGCTGTATCGAGTGCTTCATCAACAGTAAAGGGGATTGCCGTTTGATCTGCGCGAGGGAAGGTTAGACCTTGCGGGGACTGACCGACTATACGTTTAAACTGGGTATGCACGTCAAAAAGGTTGTTTTGTGCTGCTAGTAAATTGCCGTGAGCTTTAGCTAAACGCGCTTCTACTTGGGATAGATCCGCTGTTGAACCAATACCTGAGTCCACGCGTTTCTTAATATCGGAGTAGATTTCTTTATGAACCGTAAGATTACTTTCGGAAAGCGCCAACACTTCATAAGCTTTGGTTGCGTCCAAGTAAATCTTTGTTACCTGCAGCGCGATGTCCTGAGCGTCTGACATTAATTGGAAACGAACCGATTCAGCATCAGCTGCTGTCCTATCCATGTCATTGAGCGTCGCCGAACCATCCCACAGCAGCTGTGTAAGCGTTAACGTGGCTTCCTTTCGAGTAAGTTCGTTTTCTGTGCCTGAAGCTAGGTCAACTGCTTCATAACCAATACCAGCATCTAAATCCAATTTAGGCATATAAGCCCCACCAGAGGCTTCGGCATCGAAATACTTACTTTTGAACTCATTATAAGAAGCTTTTATTTCTGGGTTGGTCGTAATAGTAAAGGCGACGGCTTGTTCTAATGTTTGACTGTGTGCAGGAAAGCTAAGTGCAACCGCGCAACTTAGTACTTTCAACTTATTCCAATTCACTCTGACTCTCCTCGAAAGTGCTCGTAGGTGAGGATATTACTCAATAAAATCGTCTCAAAAATGAGATATATCCATCATTAGCGCCAATAAAATAACACTATTGGAAGTATAAAACTAATCAATTTGACAATTAAGTTGTTGTTAAACTGTTAAATATGACCTGGAACTAATTCAAGCAAATAGGCGCGATTAAAGGTACGCCATACTTAATTTTGTTGGCTAAAATCGAGATCTTAGTTCAGTTTCTTAAGGCTAAAAATGCAACTTGGGTCGTGTTTGTAGCGCCTTTTGTTCAAAAAACAGGTTTAGGAAAGATATGAAAAATGATAATTTATACAGAGTGTGAATTTATATTTTGCCAATTATTTGTCACTGGCAATATAACAAAAGAAAGCAGTCAAGGATTAAGGACTTAAAATATGGGTTTTGGTACTTACGTAGCAATGGGTAATCTTGCAGCCAACCAAATTATCGTCATTGATGTAAACGGTAATGTAAGGGTTCTAATCGAAGGTGAACTACCTAGGCCTGGTGAGGTTATCGTTCAATCGAATTCAGATGCGACAGATAACAGCAGACAATTACAAGTGGAGCTCGTTGATCAAGGCGGAGCGCCTCAGGACATTAGCGCTGAAATCGAAGATATATTTGCTGCTTTAGAAGAAGGCCAAGACCCAACTGAATTAGGTGAAGACTTCGCGACTGCTGCCGGGGGACAAACAGGTTCAAGTCTTGCTGCAAGTGCATCTGTAACGCGTGATGGTACAGAAACTATCGCAAGTACCAACTTTACAACTGAAGGTTTTCAATCCTTAGGCCTTTCGGAAACACAAAGCCTTTCCCTACTCGAGCAGTTCCGTTTGTTTGAACCTGTCTTCGTCGACGTTAACAACGACCCACTGGGTGAAAGTATTGCGGTAACTACAGATGAAGATACTGCCATTAGTGGTGCCTTAACTGCTACCGATCAAAATCCAACAGATACGTTAACTTTCTCCCAAGCCTCTGTTCCCTCAAATGGTACGGCAACTGTAAACCCTGACGGCACGTGGACGTATACACCAAACACAAACTTTGATGGTGACGATAGCTTCACTGTTACTGTGGACGATGGTAATGGTGGAACCGATACTCTGGTTGTCAATGTCACAGTTACGCCTATCCCAGAAATCACTGTTAGTGGAGGAGGTGACGTAAGTGAAGGCAGTGATGCTACCTACACAATTAGTTATGATAAACCATCTACCCAAGATACGACGTTACGATTAACTAATCAGTTAAACACCGCCGAAAGCGACGATGTTGGTTCTATTCAAGTTCAAACTTCTACCGGCCAAACTCTAACGGTTAACGCTGATGGTACAGTAACAGTTCCAGCGGGTACCACTTCTCTCACTGTAACAATTCCAACGACGCAAGATGATATCTATGAAGGTGATGAGTCTTTCACTCTCAATGTTGAGTCAGTTTCTGGATTAGTGGGAAGCGGGGCTGGTCAGTCGACCATCACCGATGGTGGTGAGAACGGTGGCGACGACGATCGTCCGAGCGTGAGCATCACAGAAACCGTGAGCGTGAGTGAAGGCTCAGCGGCCGAGTTCACAGTGAGCCTAGATAAGGCGGCGGACACGGCAGTGACGGTGAACCTGACGAGCTCAACGGCAGGCGCTAATACAGCGGAATCGGACGACATCGGTAACATGGTAGTGACGTTGGCAGATGGTGTGACGGTAGTGACCCCGAACGCAGACGGCAGCTACACAATCCCAGCGGGTCAGACCGAGCTGAAAGTGAGCGTGGCGACCACTCAGGATGACGTGTACGAAGGCAACGAGACGTTCAGCGTGAGCGTTGAGGGCGCATCTGGCGCGACAGGCACAGACACAGGCACGGCGACCATCACCGATGGTGGTGAGAACGGTGGCGACGACGATCGTCCGAGCGTGAGCATCACAGAAACCGTGAGCGTGAGTGAAGGCTCAGCGGCCGAGTTCACAGTGAGCCTAGATAAGGCGGCGGACACGGCAGTGACGGTGAACCTGACGAGCTCAACGGCAGGCGCTAATACAGCGGAATCGGACGACATCGGTAACATGGTAGTGACGTTGGCAGATGGTGTGACGGTAGTGACCCCGAACGCAGACGGCAGCTACACAATCCCAGCGGGTCAGACCGAGCTGAAAGTGAGCGTGGCGACCACTCAGGATGACGTGTACGAAGGCAACGAGACGTTCAGCGTGAGCGTTGAGGGCGCATCTGGCGCGACAGGCACAGACACAGGCACGGCGACCATCAAAGACGATGACGCGCCAGCGGAAATATCTGCAGTAACAAACTCTCGCGTTTCTGAAGAAGGGCTTACGAATGCAAATGTCGATACTGATGGAAATACAGATACGACAAACAGTAAAACAGCATCAGGTACATTTGTTGTAAGCGATGTCGACAGCTCATCTGTGTCAGTGTCACTAGAGTCGAGTTCTTCACTTAGCTCAAACGGCCAGACAATTTCTTGGAGCTGGGATAGTAGTTCGAAAACGCTAACTGGTTCGACAACTGCCGGACTAGCGGTAATTCAGGTAGCTCTCACTGAACCTAGTACATCTGGGTTAGGTGAATGGGATTACAATGTAACATTACTTGCTCCAGTTGATCACCCAGTGACAACTGAAGAAGACAATATCAATATTGAACTTGGCATTGTTGTGAATGACGGCACTTCGGTGACTAAATCGTCGATCCCGTTGAGCATCGAAGATGACTCTCCAGTAATCAGTGATTCAACACCAGTAATGGTAACGGTATCAAACGTGCCGGATGTACTGGTTGGTAAAGTTGATTTTTCAGGGGCTGGCGATCATCAATCAATTTCAATCGGCGGCGTAACGGTTGAGGCTCAAGGTTTTGTTTCTTCTAGTTCTGCTCAGCTAGGTGATGCTTTGGTCAACCAATCTTCTTCAGGGATTGGTGTTCACAGTAGTGTTGACTTCAGCCACCCATTGAATAACGAAGTCGACTACCGTTATGCAAATGGTGAAGGCGTTTCCGAGCAATTAATCATTGATCTCGGAGACAAGGTAGCATTTGGTGCTTCAATAGAATTCGCCAAAATGTATGGTGGAGAAAAAGAAACAGGAGTCGCGTATTTCTATCGTGATGGCGTGTTAATTGCGACCCAGCCATTTAGTTCTGATGCTGCTAGCGGTGATTATGCTAAGAACTTTAGTGTTACTGAGGGTGGCTTTGACAGAATTGTGTTAGAAGCGACAAGTAATGGTAATGGAGCAAACCACAGTGATAATAGCGACTTTACCGTTAAGTCAATTACTTTCTCAGGTTCCTCAGAAGCGCAACCTATTGCAAGCGCTGATGGTGTTGTCAACTTTGAATACGGCGCAGATGGCAAAGGTTCGATAGAGTTACTTGCAAGTGGCGAATCTCAATTACGTACAGCGGAAGGAAAGCTAGTTACACTTTCCATTGATTCATCTAATTCAAATCACCTATTAGCTCACGATAGCGACGGTAATTTAGTATTTGAAGTTCAGCTAACTCCTGCTACAGGTAAATGGGAGTACTTCCAGTACGAATCTATGCAGACTCCAATTGGTGATGGTGACATCGATCTTCAGGTTCGCGTTACTGATGCAGATGGGGACTTCTTGACTTCGAGTTTTGCAGTAGTTCCATATGCCCCACCATCAATTGGAGATGTACAGCTTACAGTGTCTGAGGAAGGCCTCCTAAACGGTATACTTGACGATGACGCTTTGGCTGGTAGCTCTGATACTACAAATAACCCGTCGGATAGTGATATTGTGCCTATGTCGAATGGTGTTACAGATGTTAGCTTAGGTATTCCGACGGGCTCTTACACTAGCGGTTCGAGTTCTATAACTTGGCAACTGTCTAATGATGCTAAGACGCTCGTAGGTAGTGCTCAAGGCTCTAAGGTTATAGAGGTATCAGTTGACAGTGTTGGTAACGTTTCGACAGTACTTTCTGGTCCAATAGATCACCCAAATAGTAATGGTGAAGATATCATCGGTATTGATGTTCCTCTTATCGCGGAAAACAGCTTAGGGCTAACGAGCAATGGCAAGGCTACGATCGTTATTGAGGATGATTCGCCAGAAGCTTCACGTGTTCATCATGATGTGGTTGCGGAAACTAAAGTTGGTGCGAATGTACAGCTTATTTTAGACGTTTCTGGATCAATGAAGGATGACGCAGGTAATGGAAAGTCAAGACTGCAAGTTATGAAAGAGTCAACGATTCAGATGTTGAATCAGTATCAAGCACTTGGTGAAACTAGAGTACAGATTGTTGCATTTTCTGATAATTATTACAGTAATCAGAGCCCTGCTAATTATACTGTATGGATGTCAGTTGCGTCAGCAATTACCTATGTCGAAGAACTACAAGCGGGCGGCGGTACCGATTACGATAGTGCAGTTTGGATTGCAAACCAAACATGGGATTCGTCGTCTGGTCGCTTGCCAAATGCAAGCAATGTGAGTTACTTCCTATCTGATGGGGAGCCAACAGGATCAGACCGCGGAAATTCAAATAGAATTAACCAGACTGAAGAAGGATGGTGGAAAACTCATCTCGAGCAGCACGATATTACGGCACAGTCTTATGGCATCGGTAATAATGCTCCTGCAGAATACCTAAACCCTGTATCCTATGATGGTCTGACCGAGCAGGATACGGATGCGATTATTGTCCCTGATGTTACACAGTTACCACCAGTGTTGTTGCAATCGTTGATACAACCGATTGGCGGGAATTTGCTTTCTAATACCCAAGGTGCTGATGAACCCGTTATTAGCCAGATCATTATTGACGGTGTAACGTTCAACTTCAACGGTAGTGATATTTCTTCAACCCTAACCAATGCTGATATTTCTCATACTTTTAATAGTCAGACGAACACCTTAACTATTTACATAGACTCGAAACATAGCTTAGTGATTGACCTAGATGACGGCGGCTATCAGTTCTTCGGTGCGGCAGGTACTAAGCCAGTCGAATTAGACTTCTACTATACGATCACTGATTCTGATGGTGATAGTAGCGCTAGCTTACTTTCATTCGAAATTGATGGTGTAAATGTTGTTCCTGATATTAAATCTGAAGGGGATATTGTTGACCACGTTAGATTGGATCATTACAGCACCTCTCATGAGAAATTGCTCTGGTCACAAAATCCAGCAGGTGCAGATAACCAGATAGTCGATGGTCACAAAGATGGCCTTGTTGTCGATGTTGGTGCTGCCGGGGATGATGTGTTCCTTGGCGAAGGGAATGACACCCTGTATTTGGGTGACAGTCATGCTTCTCTCGACAATAATGCTAATTCTACAGCAAGTATTAACGCTGCTAACAATGACATGAAAACGTTTATGTCTGGTGGGGATTTAGAACATCTTCAGAACCCTTCAGATGAAAACAGCGCTCTGACTAGCTCACAGTTTAGCAGTGCACATATTGATGTTGGCCATAGTGGAGCTGGTAGCGATCATGTGTATGGTCAAGGTGGTGTCGATATTATCTATGGTGCGTCAGGTAATGATGTATTGGATGGTGGCGAAGGCAATGATGGCCTAAGAGGTGGTTCTGGTGAAGACCGCTTAATAGGAGGAGCTGGAGAAGACATCCTAATTGGTGGTTTGGGTGATGATATCTTAACTGGTGGTGTTGATGATGACATCTTTAAGTTTGTTGACCAAGATCATACTAACTCTGAGATCGATATTAGAGATGGTGAAAGAGATATTATTACTGACTTTACTAAAGGTGAAGATAAGATTGATATCTCAGAAATACTTCATACTGATGCCAATGATACGGTAGACAGCCTGCTTCAGGAGCATAAAATTGATATCGCTATCGAAGGTAGTGACAACTTAGCAACAGCAGACCTTAAGTTGACTATTTCTGATGGAAATAGTAGTCAAGAAGTCGTATTGCAAGATGCAGCTGCTCAATACAGTAGTTACATTTCAGATGGTTCAATAACTAACGCTAGCGCTATATTGAATGATTTGCTGAAAGTGCACGATACAACTAACTAGTAAAAAAGGGCCGAAAGGCCCTTTTTTAATAGCTATTAACTGCTAAGTGAAGTCAGATCACTTGTTATAAAGTCATCTATTTTTTTGGTTTTACAGCACCTTACAAGCAAAACCTTTGAGGTAGAAACCTTCCGGGTAGGCACTATCTGTCGGGTGGTCGGCTGCTTGTTCAAAGCGTTCAATAAATTTAACTTGGCGGCCAGAATCAACCGCAGCGTCTGCGATTACTTTCTGGAATAACTCGCCACTCATTAAACCTGAGCAAGAGTAGGTGAGCAGTGTTCCACCAGGTTTCAATATTTGCATCGCTAACATGTTGATATCTTTGTAGCCATTTGCGCCAGACGTTAAGTTGTTTTTGCTTGAAACAAACTTAGGTGGGTCCATGATTACGACGTCAAATTTAGTGCCTTGATCGCGGTACTCACGCAGCAGTTTAAATACATCGGCGTTGAGGAAAACTGCGCGTTTCTTAGAAATGTCGAACTCGTTTAGCTCTGCATTATACTTAGCCGTATCGAGTGCAGGTTGAGAGACATCGGCATTGATAACGCGCTTCGCTCCACCTTTTAGAGAATACAGACCAAAGCCACCAGTGTATGAGAAGCAATTAAGGACTTCTTTATCTTTCACATATTTCATTGCTTGTTGGCGGCTGTCACGTTGGTCAAGGTAGAAACCTGTTTTGTGGCCACCAACGATATCAACACTGATCTTCACGCCGTTCTCTTCAATGACTACTGACTTTGGTGGCTCTTGGCCGTGAAGAACTCCAGTAGTTTCCTCTAGGCCTTCTTTTCTGCGTACCGCTACATCAGAGCGCTCGTACACATTACACTCAGGGAAGCACTCAACAAGTGCAGCAACTAATGTCTGTTTATGAAACTCCGCACCAGCACTAAGGAGTTGGCACACTAAGTAATCTTGGTACTTATCGATAGTGATACCAGGTAAGCCATCTGATTCGGCGGCAATCAGACGATAACCCGTGAGTCCATCGCGCACGATAATATCTTCGCGCAGTAGCTGAGCATCTTGAATACGTTTGGTAAAAAACGCTTTGTCGATTGACTCCTTTTCGAAACTCCATACACGAGCGCGAATCTGTGAGTTAGGTGAGTATGCTGCCTTAGCTAGCCATTTACCGTCATGAGAGAAAACGTCTACCGTTTCTCCTAATTTGGGTTCGCCTTCAACTTTATGTATTCCACGAGAGAATACCCATGGGTGCTTGCGGCGAAGGGATTTGTCGCGTCCTTTGACTAGATAAATAGCTGGAGTCATTGGTTTACTCGATTGTTTTTTGTAAGGTGGGGTATTTTCTAGGATGTGTTTTTGAAAAGCAAATAAAAGAGCCGCGCAAGGCGGCTCGGAGTTAAGCTTTAAGGCCCGTAAGCAGGGCTTCCATTTGATCGCTTTGATTTCGTAGCTGAGCGATGTTGGAATTTGTCGCATTAATCATATCGCAGACACTATCAGACTGAACTCGAATATCTTCAACACTTGCGGCTATATTGTCGGCAACAACACCTTGTTCTTCGGCAGCAGTTGCAATTTGAATGCTACTATCTGAAATAGATTGGTTCTTCTCGGCGAGAGCTCCAATTTCAATATCAACTTCAGACATACGTTGTTGACCTTCAGATGCATTGATTACCGTTGTCTCCATTAACTGAGTCAGCGATTGACTGTTACGCTGTAGCGCTTCAATCATAGTTTGAATCTCAACGGTTGCTTGCTGAGTACGACCCGCAAGGGCCCTAACTTCATCGGCTACTACGGCAAAGCCACGTCCTTGTTCACCAGCGCGTGCCGCTTCGATAGCAGCGTTAAGGGCAAGTAGATTAGTTTGTTCCGAAATGCCGTTGATGGTTGTGACAACTTCATCAATTTGAGCTGCGTTGGCATCTAGCTCCGCTACAGCTTCAGAAGCCGATTGAATCTCTTGTGACAGAGTAGAGATAGAAGTCAAAGTATGGCCTACTTTAGTTTGCCCCTCAGTGGCAACGCTACGAGCATCTTCGGTTTGAGTACTCGATTCGTGGGCGAGGTTAGCCACTTCTCTAATCGTCGAGGCCATTTGTTCAGTCGCACTAGCAAGTGAATTTAGATGCTCTTGCTGCGAGCCAGAAACTTCGGCGCTCTGTTGATTAGACAGGTTTAAGTCTGAACTAATTTGCTGCATTAACGCGATAGACTCTTGAATAGAAATCACCATGTTCTGCTCACGCTCAGCGACTTTGTCGATGGTAATGGCAATTTCACTAAATTCATCTCTGACCTTAAAGAAGTTCATACGGCTAGTTAAGTCACCATCTGATAAGGTAGTCAATGCTTTATTCATGGTAAACATAGCGCCACCAATAAAGGTCATGATGTAGTAAACACCTAATGCAATGAGTGACAATGTCACCAAAATGATAGCAACATGGGTAGTAGACATTGCTGACCAGAGATTTTGCTCATGGATAGCGGCTAAGCTAAAGGCTCCGCTGTTGACGCTAACAGCACCGTCACCTGCGCCAAACTGAATAGTCTCTGAACCCTTGATGATATTGGCGACTTGTTCTTGCGAAAGGTTTCCAGCTTCGATTAAATCGCGCATGAGAACGAGTTCATCCTGATAGAGGTGGTGGAGCATCTTATCGGCACTGTTATCGAGAACGAGAGTTAAAATGATTAAAGCGATAACGGGCAGTAAGAAAAGCAGATAGAACTTCTCTTGAATTTTTAGATGAATGAGATATTTATCAATCCAGCGAAAAGGTATTTCTTTCATAATTAGTATGTCCAATGAAGAGACCCATATATCCATTATGGGCTAGAATATTACCTGCTCAATATATCATTGACTCAATAACAGAGGTACACAGAATGGATCAAAGTTGTGAGAGGTTCACAGTATCCGGTATTGTCCAAGGTGTGGGGTTTCGCTATCACACCTCATATCAGGGCCTTAAAATTGACACTACAGGATATGCTAAGAATTTAGAAAACGGTGATGTGGAAGTTGTCGTTTGTGGGAGCACGGCTCAAATTGAAATGATGGCTAAATGGTTAGAGCAAGGGCCAAGAAGTGCGAGAGTAGATAGCCTCCATCGTGAATCGATACCTTACAAACCGTATAAAGGATTTAAGATCCTGTAGCCGATACTACAGGAGTTCATTGTTTATAAACATTTAGCTGGCTTTGGCAAGCCGGCCAGTTTGGTGGCTTGTTTTGCAGGTCCTTGCTTAAAGAGTTTAAACAGGTACTTACTGTTGCCCTTTTCTGGGCCGTGCGCTTTTTCCATCGCTTTGACTAACATGCGAACCGCTGGAGAGGTGTTGAACTCTTCGTAAAAATCACGAACAAAATGAACCACTTCTAAGTGTGCTTCAGTGAGTTCGATGCCTTCTTGCTTCGCCAGTATTGAAATCATGCCTTCTTCCCACTCAGTATAATCCAATAGGTAGCCTTGCGCGTCAGTTTCGATTTGTTTGCCATTGTACTCAAACATCTTACGATCCTAATTTTTATGATATTCAATAGGGTAGCGCAGCATACATTGATTGAACAAGATAGCAAGAAAGAAAAAGCCCGAAAGGAGAGCCTTTCGGGCTTGAAAACTCTAACTAAGCTACCGCGAATTAGTCATCGTTCATGATGCCTAGAATGCTTAGTAGGCTGATGAAGATGTTGTAGATAGAGACATACAGAGTGATAGTTGCTGAGATGTAGTTAGACTCACCACCTCGGATAATTCCCTGAGTTGTCATCAGAATTGCCATTGTTGAGAAAACAATGAACAAACTGCTTAGCGCAAGATGTAGGATGGTCGATTGAATAAAGAAGCTTGCAATCATACCTACAACAAGAACCACAAACAGAGACAGCATTAAGCCACCCATCATAGATAGGTCACGTTTAGTTGTCAGAGCGTAAGCTGATGCCGCCATAAATGACAGAGCAGTGCCACCTAGAGCCATGAGTATCACATCACCCATACCAGCGCCAATGTATGCGTTTAGGATTGGACCGACTGTATAACCTAGGAAACCTGTAAATAGGAACGTAAACACTAGACCCATGCTATTGTTGCGGTTTTTCTCGGTTAGGAAAAGTAGGCCGTAGAAACCAACTAGCATGATGATGATTCCCGGACGAGGAAGGTTCATCGCCATGGAAACACCCGCAACAACTGCTGACCAGAGCAGTGTCATAGAAAGCAGAGCGTAGGTGTTACGCAATACTTTGTTGGTTTGTAGAGCACTTTCTTGGCTTGAAGTGCGTGTAAACATAGGACTGTTCATAATCTTCCTCGTAAGATTTTATGTTTATATCTACATTTATGAGGTTGAATGATCAAAAGATCAAGCCCCATGTAATGATGTAGTAGATAAAATAATAATAGAAATAAAAACTTATGTATTTTGAAATATGTAACACAATTTAACAACTAAAAAAGGGGCGACCTAAGTCACCCCTTTACGTATATCATAGTTTAGTGATGAAGAATTTGAGCCAAGAAGTTTTGCGTTCGGTCTGATTGAGGGTTTTCAAAGAAATCAACCGGGTTGTTTTCTTCGATTATTTCACCTGCATCCATAAAGATAACGCGGTCAGCAACTTCTTTAGCGAAGCCCATTTCGTGGGTTACACACAGCATCGTCATCCCTTCTTCTGCTAGTTCAACCATGACATCGAGTACTTCACGTACCATTTCTGGGTCGAGTGCAGATGTCGGCTCGTCGAACAACATCACTTGCGGATTCATACATAATGAACGTGCGATTGCGACACGTTGTTGCTGACCACCAGAAAGCTGGCCAGGGTATTTATCTGCTTGTTCTGGGATCTTCACACGCTCCAAATACTTCATCGCAATGGCTTCTGCTTCATCTTTAGGCATCTTTTTTACCCAAATTGGTGCCAGTGTACAGTTTTCAAGCACGGTTAGGTGGGGGAAGAGATTAAAGTGTTGGAAACACATGCCCACTTCGCGGCGAACGGCTTCAATGTTCTTAAGATCATCCGTTAGCTCATTGCCAGAAACGATGATTTGTCCTTTTTGATGTTCTTCTAGTCGGTTGATGCAGCGAATCATGGTTGACTTACCAGAACCAGAAGGGCCACAGATAACTATTTTTTCACCCTTCTTAACATCTAGGTTGATGTTTTTTAAGACGTGGAACTCACCGTACCACTTGTTCATATCCTTAAGTTGGATCATGTAATCTTGTTGTTGCGTCATAATACGTCCTTGAGCTTTCTGATTATCGTTTGTGACCGGTATGAAGTTTGTTTTCTAGCCATATCGAGTACCTCGACATGCCGAAACAAAATACCCAGAACACTAACGCGACAAATACATAACTTTCGGTAGCAAAACCTAACCATTCTGGGTCGGTGTTCGCTGCTTGGCCAATACCCAATACGTCAAACATACCAATAATCAGTACTAGACTGGTATCTTTAAATAGACCAATAAAGGTGTTTACAATGGACGGAATAGTAATCTTAAGCGCTTGAGGCAGAATAATTAATCCCATCTTTTTCCAATAAGTTAGGCCGAGAGCATCGGCTGCTTCATACTGCCCTTTTGGAATTGCTTGTAAGCCACCACGAACGACCTCTGCCATGTAGGCGGCACTAAACATGACTACACCAATCAGGGCGCGAATCAGTTTGTCTGTCTCTGATCCTTCCGCGAGAAACAGTGGCAACATCACCGATGCCATAAAGAGTACAGTGATAAGTGGAACACCACGCCAGACTTCGATGTAAACAGTACAGATGCTGCGAATAATAGGCATCTCTGAGCGGCGACCCAATGCTAAAGCGACACCGATTGGCAAAGATACAACGATACCGACAAGAGCGATGATTAATGTAACTAACAGTCCACCCCATTTATGGGTTTCGACTACTTCAAGGCCAAATACACCGCCATACAAAAGCGCAGCAATGATAAATGGATAGATGTTGACAAAGAACAGCCAAATCCATAGTCGTTTTGGCGTTTTTTCATACGCTAGCAATGCTGTAAAGATGGCTAGAGTAATGTAAAACAGACGTGGACGCCAAAGCTCTTCTTGAGGGTAGAAGCCATACATGAACTGTTCCCAGCGCACGCTGATAAATACCCAACAAGCCCCTTCGCGGCTACATGCATCGCGAGTTGAACCAACCCAATCAGCTTTTAAGAATGCCCAATCAAAGATGTTCCAAAGTAACATAAATGATAAATAGGCGAGAATGACGGTAACTACAGAGTTTACCGGGCCGTTAAATAGGTGTTTTCTTAGCCAACCTACTGCGCCAACCGTATTCGCTGGAGGTGGAAGGTCTGGCTGAAATTGATGTACTTTCATGCTATCTCTCCACTAAAGCAACTTTACGGTTGTAGATGTTCATCAATGCAGAGGTTAACAAACTCAACGTGAGGTAGACGCCCATTGTCATTGCAATGATCTCGATAGCTTGACCGGTCTGGTTGAGCGTTGTCCCAGCGAACACCGACACCAAATCTGGGTAACCAATTGCCATCGCAAGCGATGAGTTTTTGGTCAAGTTCAGATATTGGCTAGTGAGTGGAGGAATAATGATTCTTAGTGCTTGCGGAATAACCACAAGCTTTAACGTTCGAGAGCGAGGGAGACCTAGTGACATCGCGGCTTCCGTTTGGCCGTGATTTACTGCGTTAATTCCTGAACGTACGATCTCGGCGATAAATGAAGCGGTGTAGATACTTAGAGCGAGTAGAAGAGCCGCAAGCTCTGGGATGATACTTACACCACCGCGGAAGTTAAAGCCTTTGAGCTCTGGGTATTCCGCTGTAATTGGTGAGCCCATTAAGAAATAGACAACAACAGGCAAACCAACACATAATCCTAGCGCAATTCTGCCCATAGGCGTTTGCTGACCAGTTAGGCGTTGTTTGTTATTTGCCCAAATATTAATAAGTATCGTGGCGATAATGCCCACAACAAGTGTGCCGACCACAATAGATGAACCCGCTTCGAAAACTGGAGCAGGGAAGTATAGCCCTCTTACGTTTAGGAATATGGCTTCTCCAAGGCTTAAACTTTGCCTAGTTGAAGGGAGTGCTTGAAGCACCGCAAAATACCAAAAGAATATTTGCAGCAGAAGTGGTACGTTTCGGAATATCTCGATATAGACAGCAGCAAAACGACTAACCAACCAGTTAGACGATAAACGCGCAATGCCCATGACAAAACCGACTACGGTTGCCAAGATTATCCCAAAAAAAGACACTAAGGCCGTGTTTAACAGGCCGATGACAAATGTTCGACCGTAAGAATAAGTTTCATCGTATTCAATCAGCGTCAGGCCAATCCCAAAGCCAGCTTCTTGATCGAGAAATTCAAAACCCGTGGCGATACCGCGAGCTTCTAAGTTGGTGAGTGCATTATTGACAATGGTGTAAAAGAAAAAGACAAGCGCTGCTATCGCAATAATTTGGAAAACAACTGCTCGAAAGGTGGGATTGTAAATAAGGCTAGCGTTTGAACTCGGTCCGTTATCCGAATTCGCCGCAACATTAGTAGGTTTCATACAGCTATAACCTCAAATCCATTTTTTATAAAAAGGGCGGCCTAAACCGCCCAATTTTTTGTTTAGTAACTAGCTAATAATAGTTATTAACGGATTGGTGGAGCGTACATGAAGCCGCCGGCGTTCCATAGAGCGTTCACACCACGTGAAATTTGTAGTGGAGAACCTTCACCTACAGTACGTTCGAAACTTTCACCGTAGTTACCCACTTGTTTGATCACTTGGTAGCCCCAGTCATCGCGGATACCCAAACCTTTTCCTTTAGGGCCATCAACACCTAGGATACGCTTAATGTTTGGATCTTTGGACTTAAGCATTTCGTCAGCATTTTTAGAAGTAACACCGTATTCTTCGGCGTTAACCATAGCAGCAAGTGTCCATTTCGCAATGTTGAACCACTGGTCGTCACCTTGACGAACAACAGGGCCTAGAGGTTCTTTAGAAATGATTTCAGGAAGTACTTGCGCTGAAGAAGGATCTTGCAGGTTTAGACGAAGTGCATAAAGGCCAGATTGGTCAGTTGTCAGTACGTCACAACGGCCTGCATCGAAACCTTTTGAGGTTTGCGCTGCTGTATCAAATACCACTGGCTTATATGACATACCGCTGTTGCGGAAGTAATCAGCAAGGTTAAGTTCGGTTGTTGTACCAGATTGAACACAAACTGATGCACCGTCTAGCTCTTTGGCACTGGTTAGGCCAAGATCTTTCTTAACCATGAAACCTTGACCGTCGTAGTAGTTCACACCTACAAAGTTAAGGCCAAGTGCGGTATCGCGGTGAAGTGTCCATGTCGTATTACGAGATAGTACATCAATCTCACCAGATTGCAGGGCAGTGAAACGTTCTTTAGCTGTCAGAGGTACGTATTTTACTTTTGTTTTATCGCCTAATACTGCAGCTGCGAGACCTTGACAGTATTCTACGTCGATACCTTCCCATTCACCTTTTGAGTTCGGGTTAGAGAAACCTGGCAAGCCAGTACTTACACCACAAGTAATGAAACCTTGTTTAGTTACTTTATCCAGCGTGCTATCCGCTGCTGAAGCGCTGGTAGACATCAGTGCAGTAGATGCAGCTACAACTGAAGCAAGAAGTGTTAGTTTATGTGCCATTTGTATCCTTCCTGTATGATCCATGTTTGTTCAGGCTCACCCTGATATAACGATTAAAAAATGTTGCGTTTCATTAATTATTAGGTTGCTAGTGCTCGTAATCGAGTCTTAGTTAAATCAACCAGTTATAAGCGTAGGAAAGGATCTGCGATTTCTCAAATGTATAATTTCGAAAGATTTTTGATTAAACTCACAAACCCTGACAGACATTAGAATGGCAATATGTTGCTAAAATGTAAATAGTGCAACAGATCACAAATCTGGTGCGACAGGATGGTGTAATAAATTTATCAATACAAATAGATTTGAAGTTTGAATGAATGTCACCACGTGGTGAAAAAAACCAAAGAAAGTTTAAAATTTGGTCATAAATTATGGGGTTGATCGAAATCACATGAATCTCATGCCCCATTTTTGTTACTATCGAAGGCAAAGACGTTTTCAATGACTCAAGGAATGAAATGCAGTATTTTCCTCTATTTATAGATCTTAACCACAAGCCAGTACTGGTTGTTGGAGGTGGGGAAGTGGCGAGTAGAAAGGTTGATAGCTTGATTAGGGCAGGAGCCGACGTCACTATTGTCTCGCCAAAAATCGAAGACTACCTCGCTAAATTGGTCGATAAACAAGAGTGCCGCTGGGTTCAGGGTTTTTACTCGGCCGAGTTACTTGATAAGAAGTACATTCAAGTATGGGCGACAACAGACAATCCAAGTCTGAATCACCAAGTCCACTACGACGCTAGGCAAAAAGGCATATTGGTGAATGTCGTCGATGACCTGCCTTACTGTGACTTTATCACCCCTTCTATGATTAACCGCGGGCGTATCCAACTTGCAATCTCGAGTGGGGGAGCGGCACCAGTATTGATTCGTAATGTAAGAGAAAAGCTTGAGGCTGTACTCCCTCAAAATCTCTCTCTACAGGCTGAATTTGCTGCGTCAAAGCGTGGGGATATTAAGAGCATACTGCCAACAGTGGATGAGCGACGTAAATTTTGGGAAGCGTTTTTTGCAAGATCTGATGTCGATCATGCTAGCGCAAACTCAGCGCTAGAATTTGCTTATCAAGACTTACTTAAGCAAGGCTTTGATCAGAAAGGCTCCGTGAGTTGGATAGAGTACGGTGATGATGTTGAGCTTCTCACTTTAAAGGCGATGAGGCTGATGCAGCAAGCTGAACTAGTATTGTTTGATAGCTATTGCCCGTTTGGGTTTATTGACTTGGTACGTCGAGATGCTGAACGAGTTGAGTACCACAACGAGGCTGAGCTAGCCGGGATGCTAGAAAAGGCTAGGTTAGAAGATCTGCGCGTGACGGTATTTGTTCCTCCTAGATCAAGTGGAGTTACTTTCCTGCAGGGTGAAGATTTACTGCTGAGGTTAGGTTCAAGTAAGTAGAAAAGAAAAAGCCCGATACTAATCGCATCGGGCTTTTAACTATTAGGCATAAATTAGTCGCGGAAGTTTTCGTACTGGAAAGGTTGGCCTAGCTCAGCTTCACGTATCACGGCGATTACCGCTTGCAGGTCGTCACGCTTTTTACCCGCAACACGTACTTTCTCTCCTTGAATCGAAGCTTGTACTTTCATTTTTTTGTCTTTGATCAGCTTGACGATTTTCTTCGCAATTGGTGTTTCGATGCCTTGCTTAAATACGACAATTTGATGCCAGTTTTTACCCGAAGCTTCTTCTCCTTTCGCTTCCATCGCATTTGCATCTACGCCACGTTTTGCTAAGTGGCTTCGTAAAATGTCACGCATTTGCTTTAATTGGAAGTCGCCTTCAGCGTTTAATCGTACTGACTCGTCTTTTTGCATTTCAAACGATGCTTCTACACCGCGAAAATCAAAACGCGTAGAAAGTTCACGCGTTGCGTTATCTACCGCGTTACGTAACTCAACAGTATCGATTTCAGAGACAATATCAAATGATGGCATGTTGGAATCCTTATTATTACGAGCGTTCTTTAACTGCTGTTGCTAGCATATCAAGCATGGTGGCGGTATCTTCCCAACCTAAACATGGATCAGTAATAGATTGACCGTAGGTTAGATTGTTGATGTCTGCCATAGACTGGTTGCCTTCAAGGATAAAGCTTTCAGCCATGATACCAGCGACTTGATTTTTACCAGACTTAATCTGTTCACAAATATCTTTTGCAACGTCAAGCTGCTTACGGTGCTGCTTTTGGCAGTTGGCATGGCTAAAGTCAACCACAAGACGTTGTGGTAGGCCAACTTCTCCCAACTGTTTGCACGCAGCATCGACAGATTCTGCGTCAAAGTTAGGTCCTTTGTCACCGCCACGCAGAATCACGTGACCATAAGGGTTACCACTGGTACGGTATACGGTCATGCGACCGTTTTTATCTGGTGAGTAAAAGTAGTGAGACGCCTGTGAAGCACGAATAGCATCAATAGCAATTTTGATATTGCCGTTGGTGCCGTTTTTAAAGCCTACCGGGCATGATAGCGCAGAAGCCATTTCACGGTGAATCTGTGATTCTGTCGTACGTGCACCGATTGCTCCCCATGTAATGAGGTCTGCAATGTATTGGCCTGTGATCATATCAAGAAACTCTGTAGCCGTAGCAAGGCCGAGCTTATTGATGTCTAGTAATAGTTTACGCGCTTTGTTAAGACCAGCTTCTAATGCATATGAGCCATCTAGGTTAGGGTCAGTAATGAGTCCTTTCCAACCAACAATGGTTCGAGGCTTCTCAAAATACGTACGCATTACAATGAATAGCTGATCTTTGTATTGATTCTGAATGGCTGCTAGGCGTTCTGCATAATCGATTGCAGCTTCAGTATCATGAACTGAACAAGGGCCGACAATCACAAGTAGGCGTTGGTCTTCCCCTGTAAGGATATTTTCAATTTGACGACGTGACTGTGCAATACGCTGGGCTACTTCGTCCGTAATCGGATGGGCGTTTCCTAACTCTGCCGGTGTCGGCATTGGACCCAAAGCTTGGGTTCTTAATTCATCGGTTTTTAATGGCATACCACAGCCTGTTCTCTTATTGCGAAGCGGTAAAGATAACGGAAACGCCGTTAGGAATAAACTACTTATCGAGATTCTTCTTTATACAAGGGTGTAAAAGTGAAAAAACGGATGCTTAACTAGATTCATAGTACATTCGACGTTCATTCTCTATGGTCAAGCATTGCTCTAAACTCCGTCTAGACATTGCATATTGGACATAATTTATCAGTGCTATCTAGAACGGCCTGATAAATCAAACGTCTGTTTCATATCACTGTTTGAAAGATTGATGTTAACAAAATGTTGACATAAGTTTTCATCCGTTATGAACTGGATTAAATTCAACTGGTCGGATTAGTTCAAATGTTATCAGCGCTATCAAAAGCAAATTTCTATCTTAATTATTTTGGTTTTTTCAAAGTTCCTTTTATCTGGTTAGCAAGACCCAAGATACTCCAACTAGATTCTGAGCGAGTTGAAGTGAAGATTCCGCTTAAGAGACGCACCAAGAATCACCTGAACAGTATGTATTTTGGTGTACTTGCGATAGGTGCCGATGTAGCGGGTGGTTTTATGGCAATGAGCAAGGCACAGGACTGTGGCAAGAAGGTGTCGTTGGCATTTAAAGCAGTGGAAGGTCAGTTTCTAAAGCGACCCGAGGCGGACGTACACTTTGTATGCGAAGATGGCCAATTGATTGATGAAATGCTTGAAGAGGTGTTTAAAACGGGTAAGCGCGTTAATAGAGCAGTAAAAATAACCGCCATCTGTCCAAGCTTACACGGTGATGAACCTATGGCGGAATTTTTTCTTACTCTATCACTGAAGCAAACGGGTGACTAACATCTTCAACTTCCATCTGTTCGACGGCGACTATTTTGCTCCGGTTTAGAACGATTTTCCAACGATAGAACTTAGGCTCGCCATCGTGGTTATCTTCTTTGGCGATCAAATTGATCAAATGACGTTTTTCTACCGACTCACGGCTGACCTGCCCATTGTTGTGGGTGTAGACTTTGTTTGAGCCTTTGTCCATTAGTCGAGTGATTTCCCGCATGCTAACTAATAACGACTCGCGGGTTTCTTCGTATCCGCTCATAAACTTAGATGTCGACATTTCGGTTTGGGAACTGTAATGCAAGACTTGCTCTTCTCTTTGGACGACGCGCTTTTTACGGATAGACTTTATTCTATCGGGGAGTTTCTCCAACACTTTATAGTCTAACCATTCAAGCTTTTGCCCAACCGCTTTCTTGGTGGTTGGATCCAGATACAATTTGCGCCATTTAGGGCGACCTTTGCGGATCCATCGCCACATCACATCACGTAGATCGTCTTTAAAAATTTCTCTTAGCGCATACACAAACGACATTAAAATGATAAATGAGGCGGTGATTTCTCCCCAGTAATCACGGGCAAGTATGGCTGTTATGGTGACGAAGACCATGACAAAACCTGTTGCGCCTCCTTTGACAACGCGCTTCATATTTTTACCCAGCGATTGCGTTTTTTCTTGTAGCACAACGGGGTGTTCAATCAATCGCCGCAGGAGACGCATTTTGTTGCTCAAGCGTGTTACGTCGTCTCGGACACTTTTCGAGTTGTAGTTGTTTAGCTTACGATGTGCGGCCTCTTTTTCAACAATAGCAAGTAGGCTCTCTTTTAAGCTTTTGTATTCGCTATCTCTAGGCATATGGGCGATAAGCGACATCAGCCGTTGACCGGTATACCAAGATAAGTAGTTGTCGATGTTAGCGTAGTAACGCTTCAAGCTTTCTTCATACGGAATACTTCGACGCAGTTTCTTTAGGATATCTAGGGAAAGCTTAATGACTTCGTCGACTTCATCTGTGGTGACAGTCTCTTTGTTATGCTTGTTAAGTTCGTTGACTGCCTTGTCCAGTGCGATGACATACTGGTAAGCAAAAAGACTCAAACTGACACGGTACTGGGTGGTCGAGAGTCGGCCACGTTTTGCCAATCGGCTGTGGACTAGGGGGAGGAGAGTTTTGTCACTGTAATAAGCGCGTTTTTGAATGATAGATTCATAATAGAATTCACTCTCTTTCAAAACATCTGGAGACAAACCAAGCTCACCAGGTACGAAAAAGTACAAGTCTAAATCTGACTTTTTGGTTGCTGCCATTGCGTGGGAAATTTTGAGAGTAATGCCGTCCTGCTTATCAACGGTTAACAAATAGTGCTCCTGAAAAATTACTAAATTTCAGGCGAAAGCATAACAGAGATTCGTTATAATCACCGCAAATTTAACAAGAGACAGTTGAAATGATTAAAGTTGGTCAGATTAACCACTTAGAAGTAGTAAAAAGAGCAGATTTTGGCCTATTTCTTGACGCTGGTGATTACGGTACAACACTGTTGCCAAATCGATTTGTACCAGAGGGCGTCGAAGTAGGTGATTTTTTAGATGCATTTTTATATTTCGATTCTGACAGTCAGTTAGTCGCCACAACTGAAACCCCAATTGCTCAGGTGGGTGAGTGGGGTTTGATGAAAATCGAAGGTGTTAACTCAATCGGTGCATTTGCAGACTGGGGGATCAAAGGCAAAGATCTACTAATTCCTTTTAGTGAGCAGCGCGCACGATTTGCCGCAGGGCAGAGTGTTTTGGTATATGTGTATAGCGATAAAGCTTCAGGGCGTATTGTCGGCACAACCAAATTTAATAAGTGGTTAGATAAAACGCCAGCTAAATACACCCGCAATCAGCAAGTGGATCTGATTATTGCTGAACGAAGTGATCTTGGTTTTAAAGCGATTGTGGAAGGTGAACACTGGGGCATGATCTTTAAATCAGACGTCTTCGGTAAGCTATTTATTGGCAAAAAGCTTAAGGGTTACATTAAGAGTGTACGTGAAGATGGCAAGATTGATCTTTCATTACAGAAAGTCGGTGTTGGCAAAATGGACGACTTAAGCCAAAAAGTATTAGATTTATTAGAGAAGAAAGGTGGGTTCCTTCCTCTTAATGATAAATCTTCACCAGAGGCAATTTTTGCTGCTTTTCGCACCAGTAAGGGTACGTTCAAGAAAACTATCGGTGGTTTGTACAAACAAGGCAAAATTATCATTGACAAAGAAGGCATTCGTCTCGCTTAGCTAATACTAGACACCGCTTCCCAAAAAAAAGGCCCATCGCTGATCCTGCTTTGGGCCTAGGGGAAGGGCTCTATAAGAGCCTGCGCTAACTGTTTGAATTTCCAACTTTATCAATACCTAAATTGTAGTTCAAGATTCGGAATTAGCTAGGCTCTTATAGAATTTCATACTATTGTTCTACGGATTAGAATAGATTTTTATCTCTTACCAGTTCGCGTGGTAAACCATTCTTAATTCGATTTCCTACCCATTTTCCGAGACCAATCACATCGTTACCGAATGTCACGATAACTTCTCCCTTTCCTGAAAGACCTTCAGGGCGGACATCACGACCCATAAACCATTCTCTGGCATCATCAACTGAAAGTGCTATGGCGGTTTTTTCATTACCTTTTGCCAAAGCCGTCGCGACTTGATGCTGCCAGCGATAGCCTTTTTTATGTGCTTCTGCGATCTTTATGCCCATGCGCGAGAAACGTAGCTCGCCCAACATTGGTTCCAACTGGGTTGGAAATAGCCACACATCGTTGTCTCGCAACCACACTGAAGATTGTTGTGGCAGTTCAATATCAAGTGTTGCTTTGAGCTGTGTAAAGATATCAGATTGAACTTTAGCGCTGGCCTTTTCAAAAGGAAACTTACCTAAACGTTTTTTCACTTTCGGTGCTTCAACAGAGCCGACTTTGCGAATGCGTGCAACAAAGAAACCTTCACAGTCATAAACTTGTGGAAAAATATGTAGAAAGCCTTCTTCTGTCAGGGCTTCGTCCGCTTGTGGGAATAGATCGCTCAGGCTTTCAAATTCTACATCATCGCCAAACACTTCTTTTAGGTGATGGCAAACTTGCTGGTTTTCTTCAATGCTTAAAGTACAGGTGGAATAAACCATTACCCCGCCAGGCTTTAAAGCGTGAAACGCGCTTTCGATAAGATCTTTTTGAGTATCAGAGATTTCGACAACCGAAGCTTTGCTCCAGTTTTTCATCGCATCTGCGTCTTTTCTTACTGTCCCTTCACCAGAGCAAGGAGCATCGATAAGAACCGCATCAAATTGCTCAGGTAGCCAGCCTCCAAAAACACGGCCATCGAAGTTACTTAACGCGGCGTTGCGAACCCCGCAACGCTCTATGTTAGCGTGCAAAACTTTCACACGGCTAGCGGAAAACTCATTGGCAACCAACACGCCTTGATTGTCCATTGAAGCTGCTATCTGAGTCGTTTTTGACCCCGGTGCCGCTGCCATATCAAGCACGCTGTTGAATTTATCATCTTGATTGAATAGAGCGGAAACAGGCATCATGGAACTGGCTTCCTGAATGTAGAACAGGCCTGACATATGCTCTGCCGTATTGCCTAAGGGAATGTCCGTCTCATCTGCTTCAATCCAAAAGCCTTCACTACACCAAGGAACAGACTCAAGCTGCCAATCTTTGCTTTTAGCTCGGGCAAGAAAGTCGTCGACGGATATTTTTAAGGTGTTGACTCGAATACTTTTGCGAAGAGGGCGCTGACAAGCTGCTACGAAATCATCCATATTCAAATGGTTAGGGAGAATAGATTCAATTTCAGAGAGGAACTCTTCTGGCAAATAAACGTTATGGTGCAAGGCTCTGTCTCGACTAGCTTAAAGGTCGGTGATTATAGCCAAATAATATAAAAAACGCAGCGATTAGGCTGCGTTTTATTAGGATTATTGTAGAGGTTGTTTGGGCATCTATGGTTTAGGAATCGCCGTGCGCCATTCTTTCCAGCCATCTTCGGCTTTCGCATATAGGTAAAATGACTGGCCATCCTCTGCGGCGGGCTCCAACTGCTTTTGTTCGGGAGTAGAGAAAGTGATGCCTCCTCGCACTATACTATCAAGCGTACCAGCTTTAATATTTGCACCTGTCAGTCCGATAGAAACATCAACCCCTGATGTGTTCCAAAACACACTATTTCGACGAACTAAATAGGCGTAATTGGGATCGACAACAATGGTTGAAACAACGCGATCAGCGAATTCGCCAAGTTCAACTAGAGTGACTTCACCCACTTCGATGTCGCGATAAAGTACAGGAGTTCCCGCACTTATAGAGCCTTTTGATTCACTTTGTAAAGTGAATGAAACACCCTGAATGACTTTCTCATTAGTATGTAATTTAAACTGGCTTTGTTGCTCACCCTTACCTGGCTGTACGCTAATTGATTGCGCCAGTAGGTTTTGAATATTTTTCACACCCTGTAAACCAAGTTCAGCTTTAGGCAACCAGAAGTAAGACCCTTCAACAGCAAGGGTATCGGTATACTCTGGGAGGATACGCGCCTTAATTTCAACACTCTTACGATTGAAGTTAGGTACAACGAGAGTGACTTCACCGACTTTAACACCGTTATAGTTAATACTCGTGCCTTCTGACAGAGAATTTTCACCGTCAAGTGTAAGAGTTATGACTTGTCCAAACTTCCGCGCTGTTTTGAAGTCTTTATACAGTAACCATTTGTCATTTTGAATATTGTCGACACCAGGTAGAGAGTCAAAGGCGATACCTCCTTGGATCAGTGATTTTAGCGGCGCCGCTTTAACACTGATTCCTGCTAAGCTAGCATCAATTTCAACTCCTGAACGATTCCAGAATACGGTTTGTTCGGTCACTAAGTGTTTGTATTGGTTCTCGATGCTTGCTGAAATGATCACGCCGCCATCAACCAAGTAAAAGTCCGATACGTTACCAACTTGCAGATTGCGATAGAGCAGCGGGCTACCTTTACTAATCGGTGGTAACTCGTTGGCAAAAAGTGTCAGTTTTGTAGAACCCGATATATTGTATTTTGCCAGTTCAGCTAGAGATTTGTTTGGATATAAGCGATATTCTTCTTGCGCGCTATCTTGCCCTTCACTAACAAAACTAATCGAACCAGTAAGGAGTTGCTTAGCCGGTGGGACTGTTATGTTTAGCCCAGACTCGGTTAATTCAGCACTTGCACTGCCGGTGACAAAGAAGCGGTTTTGCGATTTGATTAAATGAGCATAATTGCTATCAATTAACGCGTCGAGTTGAACCTTGTCTCCAACTAGACGAACCTGAGTAACAGAGCCCACACCTATGCCACGGTATAGAATATGTGCCCCTTGATCTAAACCGAATGAATTGTCCGCAATCAAATGTACGGCAACAGAACGCTCTTGCTGTCGGTTAAACTCATCTTTACGAACTGCACTAAACTTACGAGCACGTTCTCCATCACCTGGAACAATGGTCAAGAAGTTACCTTTGACGATGTTGGCTATATTTTCAACGCCAGTAAGAGACACTTTTGCTTCTTCAAGGACAAATTTACTTTCAGTTTTTAACATGTCGCTAAACGCAGGTTGAATGGCGGCAGAGGCAATGATGCTTTCGCGGCCGTTACTTAGCTCTAGGTTGGTGATTTGGCCTATTTCTATACCGCGGTACATGATCGGTGCGCCGTTTTCACTGATGTTGTTGTCATCAGGCAGTGCTACTTTGATAGCGATACCGCGTCCAGCCGTCTTAATGTCAGGATAGAGTCTAAACTCCGTGTTATCAGCTACAGGTGCGCCACCATCTGGGGAGTCAACAGCAATCGACCCCCCAATCAGTGCGCTTAAGCTTTCAAGGCGGACATCAACACCCGCAAAACCAATATTTGCACCAACGCCGCTCACATTCCAGAAACGACTGTCATCCGTGATGATGTGTCGATACTCATCTTGGATAGAAGCCTGAATAAGGACATGCTTTGAATCGGAATGTAATTGATAGCTGTACACCTCGCCTATCGGAATCTTACGATAAACGATCTGCGAACCAACAGATATCCCCCCCAGATCAAGGGCCTTTAATGAGATATTTAGACCTTCGCTGGCCATTAAATCTGATGGGGCGCGCTCTAAGGCGGTAAACTCAGTTTCTGGCTCTGATGGGTTACTACTCGGAGAGATCGCAATATAGTTGCCCGAAACTAAAGCGTCTAATCCCGAAATACCTGATAGGCTAGCCGTAGGTTTTACCATCCAAAAGCGAGTTTCTTTGGTCAGGAGCTTGGTCGCTTCAGGGTAAATATCTGCATCAACATAAATGCTTTGCAGATCTTCCGCTAGATTGATGTCTTTGACCATCCCGACTTCTAAGCCTTGGTAGCGGATAGTTGTTCTTCCTGCGATGAGACCTTGCGCATCTGAAAAGTAGATTTGTACTCGCTGTCCGGCATCTTGAACCGCTTTAAACACCAGCCATCCCGCTAATATCATCGTCAATATAGGTAACAGCCAAAGAGGTGATAGACCTTTATTGCGTTTGATATGTGGCGAATAAGAGTTTTGTGTCGGAGATGGATTACTCATTTAGTGACTCATTGTTTTTGTTTTCATCTGGGTAGTTATCCCAAATCAACCTTGGATCCATGCTTTCAGCTGCCAGCATGGTTAATATGACAACAATACCAAAAGCAACAGCGCCATACCCGGGTGTAAAATCAAGGATTTGGCCTCGATCAACTAATGTCATCATGATGGAAATAACAAATAAATCCATCATAGACCATCGACCAATCCACTTAATAATGAAGTAGATGGTCATTCTATGCTTGTGGTAGACCTTACGTTTAAACTGAATTGCTAATAGAAGATACGATAGGCCAAGAATTTTAGCGACAGGTACGACAATGCTGGCGACAAATATAATGATAGCGATTCCCGTCATACCACTCTTTACCAAAGAGGCGACACCGGAAAAAATAGTATCCTCAAGTCTTTTCCCATTGGTGAGAAGAATCGAAATAGGGATTAGATTGGCAGGGAAAATTGCGACCGTGGCCGCAATGAGATACGCCCACGTTTTTTGTATTGAACGGGGTTTTCTATGATGTATTGGGCTAAGGCAGCGTAAACACACTGTACCATCTGGTTGAGATAGATGACAGTGGTGACAGTGTAGCTTTTTCTCGTGAGGCGAATAGTGAGACTCAGGATCGTACGCCTCCCAGTACCGGCGTACGCTGACGCGGGTAATGAGCAAAACGGTCGCGACTTGTAAAAGCAGTAAGCCAATTAGGCCAACTCCTACGTGAATATCAGAATAGTCCTGCAACTTGAAACAAGAGATGGCAATACTGACTAAAAAGACATCAATCATCACCCAGGGTTTCAGATGCTGAACGATCGCCAACGATGCTTTAAGTACTTTGAACTGGCGATACTTGAGGCCAATGTGGGCAGCTACGACTGAGCTGCACACCAAGAAAGGGGCGATAGAGCTACAGAAAAAGATCAACAAGGCGAGCATGGCATAGCCTTCTTGGAATAAGGTGAATATGCCAGCGGGTAGGGTTGCGGGTATCATGACTCCGAACAGTCTGATGCTAATGAAATCGAAAAAATGCGAAGGGACAAAAAGCAATAGGCAGGTGATTGCAAGTGCTAGGTCGCCAGATAAAGAAGGCTTGCCTCCTCGGTAGAGGTGAGTGTTACAACGAGGACAATGAGCACTTTTTCCTCGCTCGACCTCAACAAGGTCTACGGGTAGCTCACAGCCATCACATAACCTAACTGAAGTCGGTTTAGAAGAGTGGGCATGCATTTGAGAAGGACTCATTGTTCCTCCCCAAATAAGACGGTGATGTATTGGCTAACTGTGTGATTGCACGTTGCCATAAAGTGTCTGATATAAGCCTTGTTGTTCAACCAACTCTCCGTGCGTACCAGCTTGGCTAACTTGTCCATCTTCTAGTACGTAAATTAAGTCTGCTTGTTTCACTGCAGATAATCGGTGCGCTACAATAAGTGTAGTTCGCCCTTCTAAAAATTCGGTTAACGCTTTGTGCAATGCTGCTTCAGTTGCCGTATCAAGCGCTGATGTTGCTTCATCTAAAATAACGAACCTTGGATTACTCAGTATCATGCGTGCAATCGCTAATCGTTGTCTTTGACCACCAGACAAACGGATACCACTACGACCAATTTGCGTTTCCAATCCGTCACTTAATTGACTAATGACATCTTGCATCTGTGCAATTTCTAGAGCACGCCACAATTGTAAATCATCATAGGTCGAGCCCAGAGTCAGATTATGCCTTAAAGTGTCATTGAATAGTATAGGCTGTTGTAATACAACAGCAATTTGGTCTCTAATTATGTCAAAACTGATATCATCAGTAGTTTGCCCGTTAAAACGTATTGTACCTGAGTCGGCCTGATATACGCCGATAAGAAGTTGTATAAGTGTCGATTTACCGCCACCGCTTGCACCCACCAGTGCCACCTTTTTGCCCGCTGGAATGGTTAGGTTTAAGTTATTAAGTACCTTTACTTCTTCATTGTAAGAGAAGGTAACATTGTTCACTTCAATATCGACTTCGCGCTCATCAGTAAATGGATTGACTTTGCTTATTGGCCGATGTTCTTCTTCCAAATCGAGAAGGGCGTTGATGCGTTTCAAAGCGGCTTTGGCACTGTACCAAGAAAACTGTATACCGAGCAATTCTTGTACAGGAGAAAGCATAAACCATAAGTAACCAAATACGGCAAATATCTGGCCAATGGTTAGATCGCTAAACAGCACCATCAGCATCGCTACGGCCCGAAACAGCTCAAAGCCTAATAAGAATAGTAAGAATGAGACTCTTCCCGCGGCTTCTGATTGCCACGCATACTTGTCTGCATCAACACGTATCTGGTTAGCTTGATCCTTCAGTTCATTAAGGAATTCACGTTCTCGATTTGCTGCGCGCAGTTGATAGATACCATCGAGCGTTTCGACTAATCGATTTTGAAAGCGCTCAAAAGATTGATTTTCGTGTTTTTTAAGATGTTTAACCTTGCTGCCTAATTTACGAGAAAAATAGATAACGACAGGGTTAACTAGAAGAATGAACAGGCCCAAGCGCCAATCTAACCACAGGAGCACCCCCGCCGTACCAACCACAGTAAGCAAGCTAATAAGGAACTTACTCAAAGTTGAACCGATAAACTGATCAATCGTTTCTATGTCGGTAATCAGATGAGCATTTATGCCACCACTTCCCCGTGTTTCGTATTGACGAATACTAATGCGACCAAGCTTATCGATCATTTTGCTGCGCATTTGGAACGTGATAGTTTTTGATACCAAAGTAAATTGACGGCTCTGTAGAATACTCAGCGCTTGGCTGGCGCTGCGCATGATGATGACTAAGAGTAAGGTCAGTGCGATATATCCCGTGGGTGTTTGCATTTCGCTAGGCAATAGTGAATTCATCGCTTCTAAGCCTTTGCCAGGCTGATTGAGAAGGACTTCATCCACCATAAGCGGCATCAATAAAGGAATTGGAACACTAATTAGCGTCGCCAAAAGCGCGACGATGTTGGCAAGTATCAGTTTCGACTTGTGTTTTTTTACTTGAGTTATCAACCAAGAGCGGCTAATAGTGTTGGGATTATCGATCATTATAATGAGAATGCTTACTATTTATGGTTTGCGGCGATTGTACGTAGATTTATGTTAGAAGTCTCTAATTTTAAAAAGGTCACGAGAAAAGGATGTAATAATGAACATAGAACATTACCACCGCTTAACCAAGCAAGCGGCTGCATTAATCGAATCAGAAACAGACCTGATTGCCAATTTATCTAATGTCAGCGCCTTACTTAATATGGAGTTAGAGCACCTAAACTGGGTTGGCTTCTACTTGATGAATGAGGGTGAACTGGTTCTTGGGCCTTTCCAGGGCAAACCCGCCTGTGTGCGTATTCCTATAGGTCGTGGTGTATGTGGTACTGCGGTAGCCACCAACACGGTACAACGCATCGATGACGTTCATGAATTTGAAGGCCATATTGCGTGCGATGCGGAAAGTAATTCTGAGATAGTGATTCCATTTTCAATTGGTGGTGAAATTGCTGGTGTACTCGATATTGATAGTCCTAATGTTGGACGATTTAATGAAATTGACGAGCAAGGACTGATTTTTTTGATGAGCGAAGTAGAAAAGCTGCTTAATTCACACGCTATCAAGACATAAATTGTCTATTGAGTGTGGTTTTTCGCTTGCAGGTCACTATAATACCTCAAATATTTAATTCTTAATGCTCGCGGGCAAGCCGCAATAACCAGGAATCCTCATGGAAAACACTGAAAAGTTAAAAAACAGCAAAGAAGTTATCGCATATATTGCTGAATGTTTCCCTAAGTGCTTTACTTTAGAAGGTGAAGCAAAGCCACTTAAAATTGGTATTTTTCAAGATCTTGCGGAGCGTTTAACTGACGACCCAAAAGTAAGCAAAACTCAACTTCGCGCAGCGTTAAGACAATACACTTCATCATGGCGTTACCTTCACGGTGTAAAGCCAGGTGCAGTGCGTGTGGATTTAGATGGTAACCCAGCAGGTGAGCTAGATGAAGAACACGTAGAACACGCGAAAACAGCACTGGCTGAGAGTAAAGCAAAAGTGCAAGCTCGTCGTAAAGAGCAAGCACAGAAAGCTCGTGAAGAAGGTAAAGCGAAAGCTAAGCCTGCGGCGAAGAAGCCACAAGGCCGTCGCCCACAACAGAATAAAGTACAAAAAGCCAATAAGCCGGTAGAAACGCGTGCTTTGACTGCTGACGAAGTAAAAGTTGGTAATCAAGTAAACGTAAATATGGGTAAAGGAAACATGGCTGCGACTATCGTTGAAATCAATAAGGAAGATGTGCGTGTTCAACTGTCTAACGGCCTACAAATGGTCGTAAAAGCGGAGCACCTACGCGCATAAAGGAGATACTCCTACGCATGAAATGCCGTTCAAAAATGTCGCTGATCGCTGCTAGCTTATTGCTAGCAGCTTCTTCAGCCTATGCTCTAGAAGCAAAGATTACCCTAGAGGACTTACCAGTCCTTTCTCCGGAAGCACAACACGCCACTGCAAGTAAGCGTGTCGAGGAAAAGCTTACCAGTTCCCACTACAAACATATCAAACTCAATGATGAGCTATCGCGTAAGATCTTCTGGCGATATGTAGAGTCATTGGACTACAACAAGAACGTTTTTACTCAAGCTGATATCGATGCCATCTCAAAATGGCAAGATTCCGTCGATGAACAGTTAAAGTCTGGTGACACTCAACTTGCCTTTGAACTGTATAATTTGTCGATGAAACGTCGTTACGAGCGATTCGTTCATGCGCTTCAACTCCTTGACACTGAGATGAAATTTGATACTGACGAAAGTATTGAGCTTGATCGCAGTGAAGCAGCTTGGCCAGAAAATACCGCTGAGCTTGATGAGCTTTGGCGAAAACGAGTTAAGTACGATGCGCTTAATCTGAAACTAACAGGTAAAAACTGGGACGAAGTCAAAGACGTACTAGGCAAGCGTTACAATAATGCGCTGAAAAGGCTTAGCCAAACGCATAGCGAAGATGTGTTCCAGTTTTATATGAATGCTTTCGCACGTGAAGTTGATCCTCATACTAGTTATCTTTCTCCTCGCAATGCAGAGCAATTCCAAACGGAGATGAACCTGTCTCTGGAAGGGATTGGGGCAGTATTGCAAATGACGGACGATTACACCGTTATACGTTCTTTGGTCGCTGGTGGCCCAGCGTCTAAAAGTAAGCAACTGGGTGAAGGCGATCGCATTATCGGAGTCGGCCAAGACGGAGAGGAAATTGTAGACGTTATTGGTTGGCGACTAGACGATGTTGTCCAACTAATCAAAGGGCCGAAAGGTACCAAGGTCAATTTGCAGATTTTGCCTGAAGGAAAAGATGCCAAAGCGACGGTGATTACGTTAGTCCGAGATAAAATCCGCTTAGAAGATCGCGCAGTTAAATCAGAAGTCATTGAGCAAGGTGGCAAGAAGATTGGTGTACTTGAGGTTCCAAGTTTTTATGTAGGACTTGCCCAAGATACTGATAAGTTGATAACTGAGCTAAAAGGTAAGAAAGTTGATGGCATTATCGTTGATCTACGTAATAACGGTGGTGGTGCATTGACTGAAGCGTCAGCTTTGACTGGTCTGTTTATTAAGAGTGGCCCTGTTGTTCAGGTTCGTGACAGTTACGGTCGGGTGAACGTGAAAGGTGACTTTGATGATCAAATCAGTTACGCCGGACCAATGACGGTACTTATCAACCGTAATAGTGCATCAGCCTCAGAAATTTTTGCCGCTGCATTGCAAGATTACGGCCGTGCGATCATTCTTGGTGAAAACTCTTTCGGTAAGGGAACGGTACAACAGCATCGAACTCTTGGTAAGATCTATGACCTGTTCGATAAAGAGCTTGGCTACGTTCAGTACACCATTCAAAAATTCTATCGAATTGATGGTGGTAGTACACAAAACAAAGGCGTTGCTCCTGATATTGCGTTTCCAACCGCGGTTGAACCAAGCGAAACAGGTGAAAGCGTTGAAGATAATGCATTGCCGTGGGATAGCATTGATAAAGCTAAATATGAAATGTTACAGCGTAATGATGAATTAATTAAACAGTTATCGACCAAACATGAAGCACGTATTACCAGCGACATGGAGTTTGGGTTTATTGCTGAAGACATTGCTAAGTACAAAGCCGAAAAAGACGACAACACCTTATCTTTGAATAAGAAAACTCGTCAGGCTGAAAGTGAACAAGCTGATAAAAGGCGCTTAGCAAGAATTAATGAACGACAAAAAGCGCAAGGTAAAGAATTGTTTAAATCACTGGATGATGTGCCTAAAGACTATGAAGCGCCAGATGCATATTTGGACGAGTCGGTCGCCATTATGGTTGATTTGATTAAATCTTAAAACTAATCATCACTTTAGCAAAGCGAACCTAGTTAGGTTCGCTTTTTTTATACAAATAATTATTGTGATTTAGATCAATTTTTTCGCCAAATAAACTTTGTGTGCCTAAGCTTAAAGAAAAAGGGTAAGGAGCACGCTATGAGATTGATTGTTTTGATATCGCTAATGTTTAGCTTCTCAGTGCTAGGTAATGGTGTTCGTGACAACAGTGATTTGACGCAGTTCGACCACCCATTCTTACTCGGTGATTGGTATTTGGTTAATCCCGACCCCGAGCAATCACAAGAAAACTTTTTGGCGATTAAGTTAACGCTTGACTCAAACTATAGCTTTAAAATTGATATCCAAAAACGAGACTATTCGGTTGATCATTGGGAAGGGTTATACACTGCAAATGAAGATACCATCATTCTTGGCTTAGACACTTCTGAACCCCAAGTTTACCAGTATGCAGCAAATCACAATCTACTGAACTTAAACGGTGTGACTTTCACTAAAGCACTATCAAATTCTTTAGCGGGTATGTGGTCTAGTGCCCATTTCGAAGGTGACGAAGCTTTGTCGAATGACGTCCACAGATTGGACTTAATTCTCCAACCCGATTTTGTGTTTATGTTTAGAGTGAGCAATGACGAGGGGGATGAAGCAATACACCGAGGTGTCTATTATACCGAAGGTGAGCATCTTGTTCTCTTATACGAAAATGGCGAACATGAAACTCGTTATACACTCAACAAAGATACGCTTACATTAGAAATGGAAGAAGGGTCTTTGTATGCGGTACTCGATCGAATACGCTAGATAAATGTGAGGTTTGACGACTATCTAGACAAATTGTTTGAGTTCTACATCAACAATAGACAAAAAACGAGGTATTTCTTAACAGAGCCTCGTTTTTTTTCATCTAGAGTTGTAAGCTAACACGCAATTCGTCAGCGTTGATTTTCTCGCGCTGTTAGCATACTAGCGTTTAAGTTTAGTATGTTTTCCAAATGCATTTAGTCAGAAGGATTTAGACATGGCTCAGACTCCTCAAGCCAAATACCGCAAAGACTACCAGTCACCATCTCATACTATCACTGATATTGATCTTACGTTTGACCTATATGATAACGAAACAACCGTTACGGCTGTTTCGCAGGTTAAACAACTCAAAGACTCTACAACGCTGCGCTTAGAAGGCGAAGCTCTAAAACTGAAAAGCATTCACGTCAATGGTGAAGCTTGGACAGCTTATGAAGAAGTGGAAGGCGCTTTAGAGATCCACCAGCTACCTGAACAAACTGAATTATCTATTGTTACTTTGATAGACCCTGAAGCGAATACCGCCCTTGAAGGACTGTACAAATCAGGTGGAGCATTCTGTACGCAATGTGAAGCGGAAGGTTTCCGACGTATCACCTATTATATGGATCGCCCAGACGTTCTTGCAAAGTACACTACGAAAGTGATTGCCGACAAAGCAGAGTATCCGTTTTTGCTTAGCAACGGCAACCGTATTGCTGAAGGTGAGATAGAAGGCGGTCGTCATTGGGTTCAGTGGCAAGACCCGCATCCTAAACCTGCTTATTTATTTGCCCTTGTTGCTGGTGACTTTGATGTTCTGCGCGACAAATATGTGACTCAGTCTGGTCGTAATGTTGAGCTGGAAATCTTCGTCGATAAAGGCAACTTAGATCGCGCGCCGCACGCAATGACATCACTTATCAATTCGATGAAGTGGGATGAAGAGCGTTTTGGTTTAGAGTACGACCTTGATATCTACATGATTGTTGCTGTCGATTTCTTTAACATGGGTGCCATGGAGAACAAAGGTCTAAACATCTTTAACTCGAAGTTTGTATTGGCGAACGAAAAAACAGCGACGGATACTGATTACCTAGGTATTGAAGCGGTGATCGGCCACGAATACTTCCATAACTGGACTGGTAACCGAGTCACTTGTCGCGATTGGTTCCAGTTGAGCCTGAAAGAAGGCCTAACCGTCTTCCGCGACCAAGAGTTTTCTTCTGATCTAGGTTCACGCGCAGTCAACCGTATAAACAATGTACGTATTATTCGCGGTCCTCAGTTTGCGGAAGATGCGAGCCCGATGTCACATCCGATTCGCCCTGAGCAAGTTATTGAAATGAATAACTTCTACACACTAACAGTGTACGAAAAGGGCAGCGAAGTCATTCGAATGATGCACACCTTGCTAGGTGAAGTCGGCTTCCAAAAAGGCATGAAGCTTTACTTTGAACGTCATGATGGAACAGCAGCTACTTGTGAAGATTTTGTCGCAGCGATGGAAGACGCCTCTGGTGTTGATTTAAAGCAGTTCCGTTTATGGTACAGCCAGTCCGGTACACCAACAGTTAAAGTTAGCAGTGAGTATAGTAAATCTGAGCAGACTTATTCTTTAACTATTGAGCAGTCAACTGAACCGACTCAAGACCAAGCTCAAAAGCAGGCTCTTCACATTCCATTTGACGTTGAGTTGTACGCGCAAAATGGTGATGTGATTAAGTTACGCCGTAACGGTAAGCAGGTTGGTAATGTGCTTGATGTGACAGAGCTTAAACAGACATTTGTCTTTGAGCAGGTGCCTGAACGTCCAGTCCCTTCATTACTTCGTGAATTCTCAGCTCCGGTAAAATTGGAATATAGTTACACTGACAACGAACTGATCTTCTTGATGGTGCACTCGCGCAACGAGTTTGCTCGATGGGACGCGGGTCAGATGCTGTTAGCTAAATACATTCTTAGCAATGTAGAAAAAGTGCAAGCGGGTGATAAAGTTGAATTGTCGCAAGAAGTGATTGATGCATTCCGAGGAGTGCTACTTTCAACAGAGTTAGAGCCTGCATTTATCGCTGAAATGATGTCGTTACCAAGCCACAATGAAGTGAGCGGTTGGTACAAACAGGTTGATGTGGATGCGGTAGCAGCTGTGTTGAAAGCAATCAAAGTAACTTTGGCAACTGAGCTTGAAGATGAACTAGGTGCAATTTATCACAGCTATAAACAGCACGAGTATACAATTGAACATGCTGCAATTGGCAAACGTTCATTGCGTAATACAGCTTTAGGTTACCTGGCTTACACAGAACAGGGCAATACTCTGGTTAAGGCGCAGTATTCTGACGCAAATAATATGACAGACACGATTGCAGCCATGAGCGCTGCAAATAGTGCCCAGCTTGAATGTCGTGAAACACTGATGGCTGATTATAGCGACAAGTGGAAGCATGATGGCTTGGTCATGGATAAGTGGTTTGCACTACAAGGGACAAGCCCTGCGGAAAATGTCCTAGAAGTCATTAAACAGACTATGAATCACGAAGCATTCAGCTTGAAAAACCCTAATCGAACTCGCAGTTTAATTGGTTCATTCTTGAATATGAACCCTGTTCGCTTCCATGCTAGATCGGGAGAAGGCTATAAGTTCGCTGGTGAGATTTTACGTGAATTAAACAGTAGCAACCCACAAGTCGCATCGCGTTTAATTGATCCTTTGTTGAAGTATCGTAAATATGATGAAGAGCGTCAGGTTTTAATCAAAGCGGAACTTGAGACACTCAAAGCAATGGATGATCTAGCGAAAGATTTGTTTGAGAAAGTGACTAAAGCGTTGGAGTCTTAATCAACATCGTTTAGAACAGTAGCACTTTTTAGTGCTACTGTTTATTTGTACAGTAGTTTTGTTTTCTTGCAATAATCGTTACATTTTTGACCACAGTATGAATCAGTATTACTTCAGTCTTAACATTTCTTATCAAACTTTTCTGGCACACTATAACGGTGCCGCTAGTAACGTTTTAGTCGTTACAGACAAAGGGTTACGCTTACAATTGCCTGCATCGCGTTTCAGGCCTTTTCTTAGTCAAATAGGGCTAAAAGGGCGCTTCAGGTTAACAACTGACCAAAATAATAAGTTTCTAAAGTTAGAACTTCTGTGAGCAACTGATTTTATAGAAGTTTAAATAGAACCTTAGTCACATTCTCAAACATTTCACCTCCAACCACTCCCAAAAGAATTAACTATTTATCAATAAAGCTTTTACAATAAAGCGGCATTACCCGTGTTAAGCACTATGCTTACAACAACCCCCAAAAAACATACAATTCTAATTGTGGAGTGTGATTATGACCGCGCGTGAAACACTGATGCCGGTTCTGCTTGAAAAAGTGTATCAGCTTATTCAAGACAAACTCGAGCTTGCTCATCAACCCCTAGTCACCCAACTAGCTCAACATTTATTTAGCAACATTTCTCAAGACGATTTAGTCGAGCGTAACGAATCCGATTTGTACGGTGCCGTAGTCTCGCTCTGGCACCATATCAACGAGAAAAAAGCTGACGATATTTCTGTTCGAGTATTCAATCCAACTGTAAGTCGCCAAGGCTGGCAATCGACCCATACAATCGTAGAGATTGTTGTGCCTGATGGTCCGTTCTTGGTTGACTCAACAAAAATGGCGTTAAGCCGTTTGGATCTTTCATCACACTTGATGCTGCATGGACCAACACAAATTGGCCGTTCAGCAAAAGGCGAAATAACAGCGATCAATCAAGGGGAAGGTGCACTTCAGTCACTGTTCCATATAGAGGTTGACCGCTTAAGTTCTAAAGAAGAGATGGCTTCACTGAAAGCTGAGCTTCTTAGTATTTTGAATGACACTGGATTAGTTGTTCAAGACTGGTTACTAATGGTTGAAAAACTCGAAGAGGTAACGGGTCAGGTAGTAGCGCAACAAGGAAAGGTAGAGATCCAGCGTGATCGCTATGATGAGTCGATCCAATTTCTACGTTGGTTGGGGAATCACAACTTCACGTTTATGGGGTATAAAGAGTACGACCTTGTTTCTGTGGATGGTGACACAGAACTTCGCCCGACACCTGACAAAGGCCTAGGTCTGTTTGCGAATCGAGAGCGTGTACGCACAGTTAAGTTATCTGACTTCCCAGACTCTGCTCGTCTGGAGGCGAAAAAGCCATTCCTACTTATTGTTACTAAAGGGAATCGTGCATCTCGCATCCATCGCCCAGCATATACGGATTATATTGGCATCAAGAAATTTGATAAGAACGGTAAAGTCATCGGTGAGCACCGTTTTACTGGTCTTTATACATCTGCTGTCTATAACCAAAGTGTAGGCGGAATTCCACTTATTCGTGAAAAGGTTGAACGTATCCTTGAAGCAAGTGGTTATCGCGAAGGGTCATACTCTTATAAAGCACTCCACAATATTCTAGAAAACTACCCACGCGATGAACTTCTTCAGGCAAAAGAAGAAGAACTGTTAGAAGTGGGGATGGGTGTAGTACAGATGCAAGATCGTGATCTATTGCGTCTGTTTGTTCGTAAAGACCCATTTGGACGATTCTTTAGTTGTATGGTCTACGTTACTAAAGATCGTTACAACACAGAATTGCGTCGTCAAACTCAGCGTATTCTTCAACAGTACTTTGGTTGTGAACAAGAAGTTGAGTTCACCACCTATTTCTCTGAGAGCCCGCTAGCTAGAACTCACTATATTGTTCGTGTTGACAACAACAACATGGACGTCGACGTTAAAACGATTGAGCAAAACTTAATGGAAGCATCTTCAAATTGGGATGATCGTTTATCAGAAGCGATCGTGGCAAACTTTGGTGAGAGTAAAGGTCTACCGCTTGCTAAAGATTACCTACGTGCATTCCCTCGTTCATACAAAGAAGATGTTTTGCCAGGTTCAGCAGTTGCAGATATTGAACGTCTTGAGAAGCTAAGTGATGACAATAAACTTGGTATGCTTTTCTATCGTCCGCAAGAGCTAGGGGCAGATTCTAAATCAGTAAGATTAAAGCTTTATCACCGTGACGAACCCATTCACCTATCAGATGTAATGCCAATGCTTGAGAATTTGGGGTTACGCGTGATTGGTGAATCGCCTTACGAAGTGCGTAAGGCCAACGGTCAAGTCTATTGGATCTTAGATTTCTCAATGCTGCATAAGAGTGAGAAAACGGTCGATCTTCGCGAAGCTCGCGATCGTTTCCAACAGGCTTTTGCAGCGATTTGGGCAGGTGAATTAGAAAGTGATGGCTTCAACCGACTGGTACTGGGTGCATCATTAACTGGGCGCGAAATCTCAATTCTTCGTGCTTATGCACGTTACATGCGCCAAGTGGGCTTCCCATTCAGTCAACAATATATCGAAGATACGCTAAATCATTACCCAGACCTTGCAAAAGGGCTGGTGGATCTATTTACCAAGCGTTTCGAGCCGAAATTTAAAGGCAGCCAAAAAGGTCAAAATGATCTTATTGCTAAGATGGCCGAGCAGCTCGATCATGTAGAAAGTTTGGATGATGATCGCATCCTCCGCCGCTACATGGAAATGATCACGGCAACACTTCGTACCAACTACTACCAGTTAGATGAGAACAAGCAACCTAAGCCGTGGTTGTCACTTAAGATGAAACCAAGTGATATCCCAGAGATCCCTCAACCTGTACCAGCATTTGAGATCTTTGTTTATGCACCGGATATTGAAGGTGTTCACCTACGTGGGGGTAAGGTTGCACGTGGTGGTTTACGTTGGTCAGACCGTCAAGAAGATTTCCGCACAGAAATTCTTGGCTTGGTGAAAGCGCAGCAGGTTAAAAACACGGTCATTGTTCCTGTGGGAGCAAAAGGTGGTTTCGTCTGTAAGCGTCAGCCTTTGTTGAGTGGCCGTGACGAGATCTTTGCTGAAGGTCAACGTTGTTACAAACGTTTTATCCGCGCATTACTAGATGTCTCAGACAACATTATTGAAGGTGAAGTGGCTCATCCGAAGAATGTGGTTCGTCATGACGAAGATGATCCATATTTGGTTGTTGCCGCAGATAAAGGTACTGCTACTTTCTCAGATCTTGCTAACTCAGTGTCGGAAGAATACAACTTCTGGTTAGGCGATGCTTTTGCTTCTGGTGGTTCTAATGGTTACGACCATAAGGCGATGGGCATTACCGCGAAAGGTGGCTGGGAATCAGTGAAGCGACACTTCCGTGAGATGGGCATCAACTGCCAAACTACAGATTTCACCGCTATTGGTGTTGGTGACATGGCTGGTGACGTATTTGGTAACGGTATGCTTTTGTCGAAGCATATTCGTTTACAAGCTGCGTTTAACCACATGCATATCTTTATCGATCCTAATCCAGATTCAGCATCGACTTGGGAAGAGCGAAATCGCTTGTTCAATCTGCCACGTTCTAGTTGGGAAGATTACGACGCTAAACTAATTTCAAAAGGCGGCGGCATCTTCTCTCGCCGTTCCAAGTCGATTTCATTGACTCCTGAAATTCAGAAGATGCTGCGTACCAAGAAGTCTTCAGTCGCACCAAACGATCTAATCAAGATGTTACTGTCTATGGAAGTGGATCTTTTATGGAATGGTGGTATCGGTACGTACGTTAAAGCTTCTTCTGAAACACATACTGATGTCGGTGACCGTGCCAACGACGTACTTCGTATTGATGGTCGCGATCTGAAAGCGAAAGTTGTCGGAGAGGGTGGTAACTTAGGTATGACTCAGCTTGGTCGTATCGAATATGCGCTTACTGGTGGACGTGTTAACACCGACTTTGTTGATAATGTTGGTGGTGTTGACTGCTCGGATAACGAAGTCAACATTAAGATCTTCTTAAATGGTCTAGTGGCCAATGGTGATCTTACTGTTAAGCAGCGGAATAAGATCCTTGAATCGATGGAAGATGAAGTCGGAGTGATCGTTCTTGATGATGCGTACTGCCAGGCTGAGTCTATTTCTGTCACGGAACAGCAAGGTGTTTCTCTCGTTAAGGAGCAAATTCGTTTTATTCACACGATGGAAAAAGCGGGGCACCTTGACCGAGCGCTAGAATACATTCCTGATGATGAAACGTTACTTGAACGTGAAAAACAGGGTATGGCACTGACTCGTCCTGAGCTGTCGGTACTAATTGCATACGGTAAAATGGTTCTGAAAGAAGAGCTAGTCCATGAAGATATCGCTAAAGATGAGTTTCATGCACAGCAGCTTGTTAGCTACTTTCCAACCGAGTTACGCCGTAACTATTCTTCACAAATGGACAATCATCCACTGCGTGCTGAAATCATTGCAACGGCTCTTGCTAATCAAATGGTTAACGAGATGGGTTGTAACTTCGTCACTCGTCTCCAAGAAGAAACGGGGGCGTGTGTTGTTGATATCGCCAATGCGTATACTGCATCACGTGAAATCTTTGGTTTAGGCAATGTTCTTGAAGAAGTTCGTTCGCTTGACAACGAGGCATCGACGCAAGCGCAATACGATATGATCTTCTACGTGCGTAGAACACTTCGCCGTCTTTCGCGTTGGTTGTTGCGTAATCGTACTGGTCGTCAATCAGTCAAAGATTTGATTGAGCTATACCAAGCAGATGTTGATACGACAAAAGAACACTTAGACGATATGCTTGTACCGTCCGAAGTGGAAGAACATAACGAAATGGCGAATGCTTGGATCGATCAGGGTATTAAAGCTGAAGTCGCAAGTTATGTAGCCCGTTTGTCTAGTCTCTATTCAGTACTGGATATATCAACAGTATCTCGTGAAAAAGGCAAAACCGTCGAGCAAACCGCTAAGTTGTACTACAACTTGGGTGATCGTTTATCGCTACATTGGTTCTTGAAGCAGATTAATGGTCAGGCGGTAGATAACAATTGGCAAGCCTTGGCAAGAGCGGCTTTCCGTGAAGATCTTGATTGGCAGCAGCGTCAACTAACAGGTCAAGTCCTAAGTTGTGGCTGTGCACCGGAAGATCTTGATGTGATGAAAGCGCTAGATGATTGGATCGAAACCAATGAAACTTCTTTGCATCGTTGGGAAAATATTCTCAATGAATTCAAGGTCGGTTCAGTACATGAGTTTGCAAAATTCTCCGTTGCGCTACGTGAACTTATGCTGCTTAACCTTAATTGCAGTGCGAATGAGTAAACGTTTGCTATAATTCGTTGAATTATTCGGTAAAACGTTGAATAATACAGCCCCGTTTATACGGGGCTTTTTTCTTTCGGAGGCACAATGCTTTACCGTCTAGCCAGAACTGGCTTTTTCCAACTCGATGCCGAAAAGGCACACGATCTTGCAATTCAAAATTTCAAGCGCTTTACTGGCACTCCACTTGATCTCTTATACCGCCAACAACTGCCACACCGTCCAGTTGAATGTATGGGTTTAACTTTTCGTAACCCAGTTGGCCTCGCGGCTGGTCTAGATAAAAACGGCGAGTGTATTGAAGCATTTGACGCTATGGGTTTTGGTTTTGTTGAAGTAGGGACAGTGACTCCTCGTCCACAAGCGGGTAATGATAAACCACGCCTGTTTCGCCTTGTTGAAGCGGAAGGCATAATCAACCGAATGGGCTTTAACAATTTAGGTGTTGATAATCTCGTAGAGAACGTTAAGAAAGCCAAGTACAACTGCATTCTTGGAATCAACATCGGTAAGAACAAAGATACACCAATCGAAAAGGGTGCAGAAGACTACTTGATTTGTATGGAGAAAGTATATCAATACGCAGGTTACATCGCGGTTAATATTTCTTCACCAAACACGCCAGGGCTTCGATCACTTCAGTACGGCGAAGCGCTTGACGAATTGCTTACTGAGTTAAAAGCGAAACAAGCGGAACTTGCGGAAAAGCATAGTAAGTATGTTCCACTTGCGTTAAAGATCGCGCCGGATCTTAGTGATGATGAGATCAAACAGATCTGCGACTCATTACTTAAAAACAAAATTGATGCGGTTATTGCTACCAATACAACGTTGGATCGCTCAATTGTCGAAGGGATGAAACATGCGAATGAGGCGGGTGGCCTTAGTGGTCGTCCTATTCAAAGCCGAAGTACAGAAGTGGTTCGATGCTTACATGAACAACTAAAAGATCAAATTCCGGTTATCGGAGTAGGTGGTGTGGATTCGTACGTTGCTGCAAAAGAAAAAATGATGGCTGGAGCTAAGTTGGTTCAGGTTTACTCTGGATTTATCTACCATGGCCCAACACTAGTACGTGATATCGTAACAAACATCTAATCTTTGATTGATAAGAAATTGAAAAATCGTGACATTGTCACACGGTAGATTTCTGATTAAAACTGATTAATTGCAAGAGGAAATGAGTTTTCATTTCCTCTTTTTTTTCGCCAACGAACTAATAAAATCCAAGTATTGCTAGGAAAGGTAATTAAGCGTTTTACCTAACTTCAAATCAATTTTCAGAGATGGAACGATGCTTAAACCCAGTGACAAATGGACTTGGTACTATGATGACTCAGAAGAGCACCTTATGCTCGATCTGGGTAATGATATGGTATTTAAGACCAACCTTCCTCGTAAGCTGATTGTTGACTGCGCTATTGGCATTAATGAATTCTCAGTAGATGATGCATCTGCTTACCAAACATATAAAGAACAAATTACGTTACTTGGGCTTAGCGAGCCAAGACAGGCAGAGCTTTCTTTATATTGTGTAGCGGCCAAGCGCTTTCACAAGCCCGTCCAACCAAAAAGCTGGTTTTTCGATTGTTTATCTGACGGCCAAGTAGCTCCAGAAGAAGGTGATCTAATTTGCCTTAGTAACTCTTTGAGTGAAGGTTATTTCATTGTTCTAGAAGTGGGTGAGAGTGCGAGTTTATGCGCGTCTGTTTGTTTAGACGGATTTGAGCTCAATAGTTCAAAATCACTCAGGTTTGGACAAGCAATCAAAGTGATGCATGACCGTCTGACCGTCGCCAATCATCTATTCCACGCTCAACCAATCGCACTGGTGAGCTAACACCTGTTATCGTTCCTTTGTTTCATTTCCCGCCAGCATCTCTGCTGGCTTTTTTTTACCCTGCCCGAAGCAAAATAGGGCAACTTTTGCTCTATTTATATCACTCCAACTTGTGAGACAAGTTCAATTTATCATCATATAGCACAATTAATTTCCACTTTTTTACCGCCGCTCAATCTTCAAAACTAACATTTATTCCTCTTTTGGCCTTAATTTGTAATTAAATTACTTAATAATCACCTTTTGGTATAGACCAAAAATGAGGTGAATAAGCATTCACTTCGTCTATGGCCTTTGTTTTTACGCAAAATTAGCATTGGAGTTTGAAGTGTTCTTGAAAACGAGTGACGAAGCATGAAAGTGTCGATATTTCATTCAATTGATGGAGAAATGTGGTGAATTACCTGATTGAGCTAACGATAACTAATGGAGTCAGGTATAATGCGGGGTCATTTTCTACAGAATTAAAACATCACTATGCATCAATATCTTGCGGTTACGTCCAACGGTTTGGAAAACTTGTTGGTTGAAGAGTTAACCAAGCTAGGGATAACCAATGCCAAACCTGTTCAGGCAGGGGTTCGCTTTAAAGCATCAAATGAGCAAATCTATCGTTGCTGCTTATGGAGTCGATTGGCGTCGCGTTTCGTCCGTGTGCTTTCTGAATTCACATGTAACGATGATATGGATCTCTACTTAGCAACTTCCTCAGTGAATTGGGTTAATCAGTTCCAAAGTTCAAAGAAGTTTGTTGTTGATTTCAACGGTACAAACCGTGAAATCCGCAATAGCCAATACGGTGCGATGAAAGTTAAAGATGCAGTAGTGGATAGCTTCGAGAAAAAGAACCTACCGAGACCGTCGATCAGTAAAGATCAAGCTGATCTTCGCATCCATGTACGCTTACACCGTGATAAAGCGATATTGGGTGTTGATATGGTTGGCGGCGGCTTGCATCAACGTGGATACCGCCCTGAATCTGGTCGTGCGCCTTTACGTGAGACCTTAGCTGCGGCCATTATTCTACGAAGCGGATGGGATGCAGAGAAGTCTCTACTTGACCCTATGTGTGGCTCTGGCACCTTACTGATTGAAGCGGCGATGATGGCGGCCAATATGGCACCTGGTGTTAATCGCACGCAATGGGGTTTTGAATCACTAGAAGATTTTGAACCTGAGCTTTGGGCTGAGATTAAATCTGAAGCTGCAGTTCAGGCTAGAAAGGGCGTCAAAAAAGTTGACGCTAAGTTTTTCGGCTTTGATAACGACTCGCGCGTACTGAAAACAGCCAAAGATAACGCGCGCCGTGCCGGGGTTGAATCGTTAATTGAATTTAACCTTGGTGATGCAGCGCAAGTTCAACGCCCTGAGGGTTTTGAGTCTGGTGTTATTGTCTCAAACCCGCCATACGGTGAGCGTTTAGGTACACACCCAGGGTTAATTGCACTTTATACTGCGTTTGGTGCCCAATTGAAATCTGAGTTTGGAGGCTGCCAAGCATCTATTTTCTCAAGTTCTGATGAGCTTTTGAGCTGTTTACGCATGCGAGCGGACAAACAGTTTAAGTTGAACAATGGTGCGTTACCGTGTCACCAGAAAAACTACTCAATTAGTGACCGTCCAGTGGAAAATAAAGGTGACAATGTCACTGAGTCACTGATTGCTCCAGACTTCTCGAATCGCTTAAAGAAAAATATTGCAAAAATTGGCAAATGGGCCCGTAAAGAACAGCTCGATTGCTACCGTATCTACGATGCAGACTTACCAGAATATAATGTTGCCATTGATATTTACCTCGATCACCTAGTGATCCAAGAATACGCCGCACCTAAGAACATTCCTGAAGAGAAAGCTAAACGCCGTTTAACAGATATCATCCGTGCAACGATTCAGGTAACCGGTACAGAAGCGAATAAGGTAGTGCTTAAGGTCCGCGAGAAGCAAAAAGGTCGTTCTCAGTATCAAAAACTGTCTCAAGAGTCTGAGACGCTTACCCTTCATGAATATGGGGTGAAGCTAAAGGTTAATCTGCATGACTATCTTGATACAGGCTTATTTCTCGATCATAAGATAACTCGCCGCAAGTTGGGTGAAATGGCGCAGGGTAAAGATTTCCTTAACCTATTTGCTTATACAGGCTCGGGTACAGTCCATGCAGCCTGCGGCGGCGCTAAGTCAACAACGACGGTAGATATGTCGAACACTTACCTAGAGTGGGCAAAAGAGAATATGAAGCTCAATGGTCAAGTCGGTCGTCAGCATCGATTTGAACAAGCAGACTGTCTGCAATGGTTGGAGCAATCTACTGCTCAGTTCGATCTTATCTTCATTGATCCTCCTACATTCTCGAACTCCAAGCGCATGGAGCAGAGCTTTGATGTCCAGCGCGATCATATTCAATTGATGAAAAACTTGAAGCGATTGCTTCGTCAGGGTGGAACGATTGTATTCTCGAACAACAAGCGTCACTTTAAGATGGATATGGAAGGCTTAGATGAACTTGGCTTAACCGCGAAGAACATTTCACACCAAACATTGCCAATGGACTTTGCGCGCAATAAGCATATTCATAACTGCTGGATTTTGACTCACAAGGATTGATAGGTCACACGTGATCACTTTATACAGTACAGAAGGGTGCCATCTATGTGAGATGGCATTTGAACTAACAAAACAGCTCAATATCTCTCATCAAGTCAAAATTGTCGATATAGCTTTTGATGATGAATTGTTTTCTCGTTACGGTGTCACCATTCCGGTGCTCAATTATCAAGGTAACGAGCTTAATTGGCCGTTTGATTTACAACAATTACAGCTTTGGTTAGACGAAAATGGCATTACTAACAATTAATAATGGATTACTGGCCTACGGTGATCACCCTCTATTAGATCATGCAGATTTTGCTCTACAAGAGAACGAACGTGTTTGTTTAGTTGGCAGAAATGGTGCTGGTAAGTCTACGCTAATGAAAATACTTGCCGGTGAAGTGCTACTCGATGATGGAAAATTAACTGTAACGCAAGATGTTGTGGTTTCGCGTTTAGAACAAGACCCACCACGTAACCAGGATGGCACTGTATTTGAGTATGTTGCTGGTGGTCTGGCTGAGGTCGGGAAGCAGATTAAGATCTATCAAGATCAACTCGATCTGATTGCAGTTGATCCATCAGAGAAGAATATCAACAAGCTTGCGCGTATCCAAGAGCAGCTTGAGCATTCAGGTGCGTGGCGCTTTGAAGACCGAATTAAGAACGTATTAGCAGCGCTCAATTTAGATGGGCACACCAAGCTTACTGACCTTTCTGGTGGTTGGCAGCGTAAAGCAGCCCTAGCTAGGGCCCTTGTACGTGACCCAGATGTATTACTCCTTGATGAGCCAACCAACCACCTTGATGTAACGACTATCGAGTGGTTAGAGAACTTCCTTAAAGATTTCCGTGGTTCAATCATCTTTATTTCTCACGACCGTGCGTTTATCAAATCAATGGCAACCCGTATTGTCGATCTCGATCGCGGTAAACTGGCATCTTTCCCAGGTAATTATGACAACTACTTGGTTGAGAAAGAGGAGATGCTGCGTGTAGAAGAGATGCAAAACGCCGAATTTGATAAAAAGCTTGCTCAAGAAGAGGTTTGGATCCGTCAAGGTATCAAAGCGCGCCGTACTCGTAACGAAGGTCGTGTAAGAGCACTTAAAAAGCTGCGTGAAGAACGTAGTGACCGACGTGAAGTGCAGGGTAAAGCCAATATTCAAATCGATGATGCTTCGCGTTCGGGTAAGATTGTCTTTGAAGCGAAGAACGTTAATTATGATATTGAAGGCAAGTCCATTGTTAAAGATTTCTCGTTCAATATTATGCGCGGTGATCGCATTGCATTAATTGGTCCTAACGGTTGTGGTAAAAGTACACTGCTTAAGCTGTTGCTCGACGAGCTTCAACCTCAATCAGGAAAGCTTCATTGTGGTACAAAACTCGAAGTCGCTTATTTTGACCAATACCGTGAGGTGCTAGACCCTGAAAAGTCAGTCATTGACAACCTAGCTGACGGTAAGCAGGAAGTGATGGTCGGTGGCCGTCAGCGTCATGCGTTGAGCTATTTACAAGATTTCTTATTTGCACCTAAACGTGCACGTACGCCAGTTAAAGCGTTGTCTGGCGGCGAAAAAAACCGTCTTCTATTGGCAAGAATATTCTTAAGATCAAATAATTTGTTGGTGCTAGATGAACCAACCAACGATCTTGATATCGAAACTTTGGAACTTTTAGAAGATTTGCTTGCCAACTATCAGGGTACGCTTTTACTTGTCAGCCACGATCGTCAGTTTGTCGACAATACAGTGACAACCAGTTGGATCTTTGAAGGTGAAGGCGTTATTGAGGAATTTGTTGGAGGTTACCACGACGCGCAGCAGCAGCGTGCTCAAACGCACAAAGCACGCGCGAATGAAAAACCAACAAAAAGCGTTAAACAGCTTGAGGAAACTCCCAAAACGGCTGCAGTAAAGAACAAGCCTAAGAAGTTATCCTATAAACTGCAGCGAGAGTTAGAAGCATTGCCAGCCAAACTTGAAGAGTTAGAAGCGGAAATTGAAAGCTTGCAAGAACAAGTCAACAACGCAGATTTCTTTTCAAAACCTGTAGAGCAAACGCAACTGGTATTAGATAAGCTCACTGCAACGGAGCAGGAGCTTGAAATTGCCTTCGAACGCTGGGAAGAGCTCGAAGCAATGCAACAGGAAAGTTAATAACTAATGAGTAGTAACATTTTTAGAATTTCAGCAGTAGCGGCAACAATCGCTGCCTCATTCGGTGCCAATGCGGCTCTGTACAATGTGTATTTAGAAGCCCCTGAGGGCACCAGCACAGCCATTCAGACTTATGGTGTGGCTATTTCACCAGAGACTACAGTGTGCTGGAGTAATGCTTGTGACGATTCTACCTCTAAGATGGCCACAGAGGTTAAGCGTTATCGAGAGGGTTTTAGCTATCGAGATGAGGCTCCATTTTTCCTACCTTTCGGTTGGAATTATTTAGATGATAACTACGATGGCTTTAAGAACTACTGCAGAGATTATTTAAGATACGCAGAGACACTATGTGAAAACTGGGCAAGTGCTCAGTACACAAATGGATACGCTAAAGAGCAAGGTGGTGATTATGCTGGGTCAATAGCGTATTACGATGGTTCTTCTTTGTACTCAGAAAACACTGTGGTCAATAGTATTGACAATGGTTTTTCTACTGGTAACCGGTCTATAGGTGGTACACCACGTAATGTAGCGTTTACGAGCACTGATGGGTCATCAGTAACTGATCTATCCCGAACGTATAGTGGGACCACTTATGCGGAATCGCATGGATGGAAAACTCTAAAAGATGGAAGCACCTATTATACAGTAGGTAGCGTTAGTAGAACGGCTAACCATGCAACAAGTGACAATAATTCATATGCGGCAGTTTGGGTCGATGGTGTTTTACAAGCTCCGATATCTTGGGTTGGTGGTACGAACAACGGTGACAACAGAGCGCACGCTAGCGCTAGGGATATTGTAAAAGACGGCAATAACCTGTACGCCGTAGGCTATAACTCTGATGGCGATGTGCGTCTTAAAGCAACAGTGTTTAAATCAGAAAATAATGGTGGTACGAGCTGGACCTCAACGTTAGTTAGCGGTTTCCCTTATGATTCGTCAGAATACGCCAATCAAACGTTGAAAGCAGTCAACAATAACAAAATTGCGATTGGTACGGCGAAGCTAAATCAAGCGTTAAACGGTGCATACGCCAATATGCTGTTTTATGTTGATAATCTAGATGTACCAGCATACAAAGCATTCAGCGGTAATATTTTCTTTACTGGTGCGAATGGTTTAGCGGGCAATATCAACAACTATAACGATGTGGTGGGTACTATAGATTATGAGCAGCACTCAGAAACCAATGGTAAACCACGTGCTCAAAGAGCCTTTATTGCTAACCTAGGCACAGTAACGGGTTCTGCGCCAATTGGCGGTCAAGCACGTTATTTAGATGATCTGACTTATGGCTCGGGTGCTACCACAAGTAATAACCAATATCGCATTATTCAAGCGGCAGACATTAATGATGCAGGTGTAATTGCGGCAACAGCTTACTACTGCGCTGGTGGTTTTGAGAGTGATGCGATTGATGCGATATGTGCCGCAGGCGCATCATTGGCGGGTGTTAAGCTAGTACCAATAGCAGGTAAAACAGCTAGCGACATTTCACCACGCCCAGTGACTCAAACAACAGTTGAGCGCCAGGGTGGTACTTTAGGATTCTTGGTATTGACTGTATTAGGTCTGCTAGGGTTCCGTAGAAAATAGGTCAAATTGTAAACAAGGGCACAGGTTCACAGTTTTGGATCTGTGCTTTTTTTATATCTTGAATTTGACGTTCTTTTGATCGAATCTTAATGGTGAAGCCACAAAAGCTTCATATTAATCGGTTATCCGGATCTGACAAAGATCAGCATTTAATCGGTTAATAAAGTAGTACGTTAAGAAACATTTTATGTATGAGGACGACACTATGAAGAGACAAAAGCGTGACCGCTTAGAGCGAGCTCAATCTCAAGGGTATAAAGCAGGCCTTAATGGCCGCTCTATGGAGGCATGTCCATACCAGCAGATGGATGTTCGATCTTATTGGCTTGGTGGTTGGCGCGATGCCAGAGAAGATAAACACTCTGGTCTCTACAAATAACACTCATTCCACATACAACAAAGGAATTTAGCCCCGAAAGGGGCTTTTAAATCGCCATATAACGCACTATAACTAAATATGTTGGGTATAAAAAAGCGACTCGAATGAGTCGCTTTTTAAAAAATCAATATGCTTAGAAAGCAGAAGTGTCTTGGAACAAGCCAACCTTAAGGTCTTTTGCTACGTAAATCTCTTTTCCGTCAACCAGAACGCGACCATCAGCAAGACCCATAACAAGTTTACGGTTTACAACGCGCTTCATGTGGATCTCGTAAGTAACTTTTTTAGCTGTAGGTAGGATCTGACCGGTGAATTTTACTTCACCAACACCAAGAGCACGACCTTTACCTTTGCCGCCAACCCAGCCAAGGAAGAAACCAACAAGCTGCCACATAGCATCAAGGCCAAGACAACCAGGCATTACTGGGTCACCAGGGAAGTGGCAGTCAAAAAACCATAGATCTGGAGTAATATCTAGCTCAGCTAGAATCAGACCCTTACCGTAATCACCTTCAGTCTCAGACATCTTGGTGACGCGATCCATCATTAGCATATTTGGCGCAGGTAGTTGAGGGTAACCAGGACCAAATAGTTCGCCTTGGCTAGACGCTAGAAGATCTTCACGGTTATAAGAATCACGTTTGTTTTGCATTATCAATTACTCCGATTTTTGATAGCAGCATGTTAGTGAACACGTGTACGCTAAACAACTCCGATCAGTATATTTATGAGCGAAATTTTGTTCAAACGAACCAGTTTTTGATGCGCTCCACAATTCCTTGCGGGTGCTCGTGTCTTTCAAAGTTTTCAATACGTTGCGCTATTTTACTAATAACGCTTTCTTCATCTTCACCACGGAAAGGCTTACCCATAATAAGAGGAATTGCCTCGTCCACAGTCGATACAGACCAGATATGAAATTCATTCTTTTTGATGCTGTCGACCACGTCTTTATTTAGTGATAGGTGTTTAAGGTTTGATTTAGGAAGAATGACACCTTGATCTCCCGTTAAACCTTGGTGGTTACAGACGTGATAAAAGCCTTCGATTTTTTCATTGAGGCCACCAACGGCTTGCACACGACCAAATTGATCGACGGCACCAGTCACGGCAATTTGTTGATTGATAGGGTACTCAGATAGTGCCGAGACGAACGAGCAAAGCTCTGCTAACGTTGCACTGTCACCATCAACCTCGCTGTAAGACTGCTCAAACACTACTGAAGCAGAGTAAGGAAGTGGCTCGTCGAGTTGTAGGGCGCTACTCACGAAAGCTTGCATGATCATCATACCTTTAGCATGGAGGTTTCCGCCAAGTTCAGCTTTACGCTCTACATCTGAGATATCTCCGTCACCAAAGTGGATGACACACGAGATACGTGCGGGTTCCCCATAAGACATAGGGTGACCAGGTACATCAATCACTGTCAGGCCGTTCACTTGGCCTATGCATTCACCTTGAGTTTCGATGATCACCTGACCATCGGTAATGTCCGCAAGGGCTCGCTCTGGAAGGTAAGCTTCGCGTTGGTACTTGGCTTCTAAAGCCTGCTCAAGATCTTGTTCGTCAAGTACTTTGTTATTTGATGTCAGTAATGCTTCCTGAAACAAAGAAAGATACCAAAGCACTTCGATTGGCATGTAATTCTGGTCTTCAGTGTAACGGGCTCCAGCATTCATCAACCGATGTAGTGCACCAAATGAAAGAGTGGGCAGTTTATACTTATTGACTATCCAAGATAGGAAACCGAGATATTGCTCAATGGTGTTGGTGCTTAAAGAGAACTCATCTTCGACTTCAGTAAACATTGCCAAACCGGTATACAATTCTGGTTCGAGATACTCAAAGTCAGCTATTTGGTGGCGATCGCCAACCAGAATGATTTTAATGTCATATGTGCTTGCTGGTGGATTAGTAGCGATTTTATGCGGATTGGCATTAATAGGGCTTACTTCTTGTCCTAATAAGACGGACTTAAGCGTTTGCCAACTTGCTGGGTTAGCGAGCAACAAAGTGGCCGGGATTACAAGATAACCGCCGTTAGTTTGTTCAATAAGGCCTTTGCTTGAAGTGACAATGTCACCTGAGTCGCTACAGGTATATGACCCCAGTAGTGTCGCGATGTTTAAAGACTCTGTCGTTGATACCGGTTTTTGACCAATGAACTTTTTCAGTCCATCTTTAATCAGGTTACGATAAAACGCGTTGTCTGCAGAATTAATCACAAGTAAGCGGCTAAAGCCCTGAATGGCACTTAACGTTTCCAATGATTGTTTAAGTCGAGGTTGAATATTGAAGAAGTCGACTTGTTCTAGCTCATTGAATCGTTGGATCTGGGTGTCATATTGCGAATATTGTGGCGTGACAGCGTGCCAGCTTTCTTGGTTCATTAAATCAGTTCGTATACTTAAAATGGATGAAAATTATATAGAAAAACCCCATCAGGAGATATAGATAATTTTATCTGATGATCTTGATCGCTTTTCGATTACAATGGGGATTGTAACTTTTATCACTTAGGGTTACGCTGTCACCTAGGACGTTAACGGAATGGCTTTGCAATGAAATATCAACAGCTTGAAAACTTAGAGTGTGGTTGGAAGTGGAATTATTTGATCAACAAGTGGAAGGCTGGTGAAGCCATCACTTGTCATATCGATACTAGTGAGGCAGACACCGCGGTCAATGAGCTTCGTCAGCTAGAACACCAACCAACAAAAGTTCTAGAGTGGATTGAGCAGCATATGTCACCAGAACTTGATAATAAACTCAAGCAGGCCATTCGTGCTAAGCGTAAACGCCATTTTAATGCAGAGCAAATCCATACCAAGAAGAAATCTATCGATTTGGATTATCGCGTTTGGGAAAAGCTGTCACACAGAGCCAATGAGTTAGGTTGTACTTTGTCTGATGCGATAGAATATTTACTGTCAGAAGCCTCTCGTAGCGAAAAGGCGAGTAAAGCGGTAAGTAGCTTAAAGGAAGATTTAACCAAGTTACTCGATTAACAAGGAGTGCCTATGCTTTATGTAATTCTAATTGCGTCAATCGTTATCTTTTGGTTAGTTGCTGTAGACCGACCGATTTTAAAGGTTAAGTTTTCTGACGGTAAAATCACGCAGGAAAAAGGGCATTTCCCTCCGAGTTTTAAGCACAATGTGGTTGAAATTGCAGAGCGCACTCCATTTAGCGGCGAGCTAAAGGTTTATCAGCAACGAACAGGCACTAAGCTAGTCATGTCGAAGCAAGTACCGAAAAAGGTACAGCAGCGCATACGAAATGTTTTTCCGCATCAAGGGTTTCGTAGCAAAGGCAAAAAGCACGCAGGTTGATGCCGATTCTTTTTCTTTCGAAGTAAATTTCCTCAATTTTGTTACCTCTAAACTCAATAAGGCTGTATATCCCACACCTTGAAGCTGGAGGTAACCCGTTAAATTCTCAATTGCTTATCTTGCAACCCACCAGTGTCAATAATCAAGATAAGAATCAAACACAAATCTTTCAAGACAGATGTAATCGAACTATCGAGATGAACCATCAGGATTCAGTGGCTATAGTTAATAGAGCCTCGTCAACTGCCTAGCGCATTGAGAGTGAGTGGTTCTCCATTGATGGCTTTAAAGCGATTTGAGTATGCAGAGTTTACTAACAACAAACAAAAAGTATAACGAAGAAGCTAATGCTCTAGCTCAGAAAATCACACGTATGACAACGGAGCGTCATGCTAAGTGGTTGGTAAGCTTGAAGTATATACTTGATCAATCTGATGTCGACAGTGCGTTAAGCCGACAGAGTGAGTTTTGCGACAGTGTAATTAAAAAAGAAGAGGAACGAATTACCGATAATCAAAGGATACTACTTAAATGTGAAAGCGAGCGAGTAGAGGAGCGCAGGCTGGCAGTTGAAGAAAGGCAAAAAGTCGTAGTGTCGGTTGTGTCCGATATTGCCGAACATGCACAAAGTTATATGTGTCAGAAGCTAGAAGAAATGTCAGTACTTCAACTTTTTGGGCGCTTTCCAGATTTCTCCTATTTCTCAAGTATTGCTTATTCACCGTCGTTAACATTTAGCAGGCTATCCGTTCTGACAACCAACGACAATCAGCTCAAGTCGAACATATTAGAGCTCGTCAACAATCCCAAATTTTGTCAGAGAATTGGTAAGTCACCTCGTAGTATTCAAGACCCTAAGGTAGCGATAGGTACAATCGGCATAGATAATTGCTGCTTACTACTGCCAATATTGATGGCTAAGCCACTGCTCAAATGGCACGACCCCGTAACGAAAAGTATTGCTCCTAAGCTGTGGCAGCATATGGTGCTAACGGCAAATGTTACACGAATTCGCCTAGAGCAGACTGGTAGTAAGTTTCCCCAGCAAGGCATTCTATTAGGTGTATTGAGAACAATCAGTCGTTTCGCCATCGTCAACCACTTCAGCTTACTTTTCGAAGATGCTCAAGTTGCCAAATTGCAGTGGTATCGAGAGAACAACTTGCGAGAAGAGTATTACGCGTGTGGTGAAGTAGCACCGGACCTAAGTATTCTGCCCCATGTCATTCACAATCTAGAACTCGAGCTTACACGCAAAGTTGTTGATGCTATAGAGTGGACCCCATTTACCATCCCAATGAGGAATGCGTTAGAAGAAGATCTTAATGGAGTGCCGGTTTTGGAACGAAGTGATGCCGGGGCCGCATTGGCACAGGCTCAAGCATACGCAATGTATGACACCCTAGATCGAAGCAATGCATTTATTGAGAAACATAAACCATTCTGGTTTGCTAACGTTCAGATGCCTCCTGATGCGTTGCAAGTAATCCGAGAACTCAATCCTGGTCGTGTAGGTCTATCAAAATAAACAACGCCTAATTAGCGCACTATAACTAAATCAATTGATGGTAATTGTATTTTCAAAGTTATTAACGTATTGAATACACTGATTAGGTATTCTCAGCGTTACTTCTTCTAGGTAAGTGACAGTGTGTCGAATACTGTGTGATTTAGAGTAAGGTTAATGCATTCAAGGATAGTTTAGGTTGAAAAATGTTCGACAAAGAAGTGGCTATGTTTCCCGCAGAACGAGTCAGGTTTCGTGGTAGATATAGGCAGGCAAGTGTATTGATAAATGAAAAGAAAAAAGGCTTCAACACCATAGTTTGAAGCCTTTTAAAATCTTGGTCTGTAATGCTTATTAGTAGTTAACGGTTCTATGTTTACAGCGATAGATATCTGCTACCACAGACTTAGCCTGACCATCTTCAGTGTCGATTAGCTTAGTAATATGGAATCTGTTTCCACCCAGCATATACGTTTGGTTAGCTAGTTCTACTTCTAGATCCTCAGACGATACTTCCTTGAATACGTGGGTTGTTAAGATTTTACAACTGTTATTCTCAACTTCAGCAAACGCAATTGGAGAGACATTTTGAGCACCTGGAATTAGTTTTATCTGAGACTCAATAGTTAGCTTTTTCTTGGCCTGGTGTGGATTACAGCGATAAAACTCGGCAATAACACTGCTTGGGCGATTACGACGAGTTTTCGTAACTTCGCTGATAAGGTAACGGTTGGCACCAGCTAAGTATGCTTCATTCTTTAACACTGGCACTACATTGTTAGGGTGAGAATCCGCCAGAGTATAAACTTCAACAAAATCACACTTTTGACTTATAACACTCGACTCGGAAATCGGAGTGACATTTTTAGCCTGTGACATTACAGGCACTTTTTTTGTGGCACAACCACCTAGAATTAGAACGGCAAACAGAGCGATAAAAAACTTTTTCATAATACACCTTTACAAATATGAAGGTGGGATTCTATCAGTGTTTATTATGATTGTGAAAAGTTAAACTAAGAATAGACTCAAAGCGTCTCATATTAGAGAAAACTGTATAAGAGGTCCGTTAAGTATCTAATATAAATGAATTTACTATTAAGCTGCTTTTATAGGCCGATATTTAAAGTTCTTATTTAATCCCTTTAAAAGCATAGGAAAACGTTATGTTTTGTGGCCGCTTATTAACAGAAATAAGTGATACTGTCACGCTGTCTGGGCTGGCAATACTAAATTCTAACAAGGGACTGTCCAGTACCTCAGTACTAATCCTAATTTCGTACTCTATAGATGTGAAAAGTATTGGCCTGTTAACGAAAATGCATTGCTAAACACTTATAGTTTAAATTAGTGTGGCCACTACAAGTCGACGTTATCGTTAGGCAGTGAATAGGATGATTATAAGTGCAAGTCGAAGGACTGATATACCAGCTTTTTATCATCGCTGGTTTATGAATCGAATTAGAGAAGGATTTCTACTGACTCGAAACCCATTTAACGCCAATCAGATCAGGCGTGTTTCGCTTGAACCACAAGATGTCGGGGCCATCGTATTTTGGACCAGAAACGCTGAAAAGCTAATAAAATACTTGCCGCAACTCTCTGAGTTTAATTACTACTTTCAATATACAATCACAGGTTACCCCAAAGCCCTTGAGGCTCACTTACCCAATACTGTAGTGGTCAACTAAAATTGGCCACGGTTTTGTAAGTTTTCCAGTAAAGCCTTT
>NZ_LLEI02000082.1 GCF_001399455.2 Vibrio bivalvicida | reverse complement strand
TAGTCTGGTACAGTGTTTACGGTGGCTAGTTTAAGTATCGTGTTATGCGTTGCTAGCCACTTAGCAGGGCGTTAACTCACTTCACAAAGTGGAGGCTTTTCAGATTGAAAAAAGTCAGTTTCATGGATGGTATAAGCTCACATAGCAATACGTGTTTTTGGATGAAGCACATTGATTATATTGAGTCTCGAATAGAAGAATTAAAAGAGCATGAACTAGATACATTCGATGACTCTCCAAATTATGCGGTTTGGTTGATAGCAATGCTTGAATACGTTTTTAGTGAAGTCCGCCAAAAAGCAGCGATGAGTCTAGACGAACCAAGCTATTTTGACGCTCCTTATAAAAAATTGGTCGCGTTTGGGCAAAACCACTTGTCAAAAACAGCTCATGAATATCTATGGACATTCGTATCAATGAGAAATGTACTTATTCACAAGGGTTTCCCAAATGCCTACGAAAGCCCGATGGTGAAAGAGCCTGAGCGTCACTATGCTGCGATTGATTTAATGCGGTCACCTAGGTCATATTTCGATATCAAGGAAATGAAGCAGGTAATTTTGAGTGAGCTTAGTAGTTTGGTGTATTACGATGAGAAAGTGAGTTAACAAACTGTTTAAGAGGGATTCGCAACGCGTGGCATTTTCACTATGCGTTGGTTTTGGTGTTTAAGGTGGTATGCGGCGGCATTGGTATTGCGTTGCTCACCCCTTAACAGGGCGTTAGCTAGTGTTTAAAGAAACTAAGGGCCTAAGTGCTCATGCATACGGGGCTCTAGCTTCACACTTGATAGTCCTTAGGTACAAACTATCTCGCCAGTGGCACTGTTCGAAAAGTGTTTGAATCAACCGAAGTCAGCTTACTGAAGTGGTGTGTTTGTTTAGTTCTTTGGTGCGGCTTCTTGGATGTTGAAATGCTGCCGTGGGTAAAT
>NZ_LLEI02000081.1 GCF_001399455.2 Vibrio bivalvicida | reverse complement strand
GCGTGCTCTACAACCAAACAACCCACCGAACTCAACAGTACAAACTAACCAGATTTTTATTGGCTACTGACCCACTGTCCTTTCCAGAAAACCTGTTTCAGCGGGTAGAAAAAACAGAGTGGCAGAGAACGGGCCACCCACTGAAGTGACGGACAGTTAATTGCCACAACGATGTACCTTTGAGAGCTCAGATGGTTGCTGGCATATTAGCGCTTTCGATGCTTTCAAATGGCATTTACATCAAAGAAACTTCAGAACTCAAAGCACGCTAGAGAGCGAGAATTTGTGCCGAGAAAGGCACAGCCAATGAAGGACTACATACCCTAAAAACTATTCGTTAACAGTAGCTTATTAACGCCCTGCTAAGTGGCTAGCAACATTACTCGATACTTAAACTAACCACCGTAAACACTGTGCAAACTTTGAAGTAAATTCGCCGAGCGTTGGCAGTCCGTCTTAAGCAGATTGTTAATAAAGTACTTTCCGCGAGCTCTACACCCAAACAACCCACCGAACTCAACAGTACAAACCAACCAGATTTTTATTGGCTACTGACCCACCGATATTTCCAGAAAACCTGTTTCAGCGGGTAGAAAAAACAGAGTGGCAGAGAACGTGCCACCCACTGAAGTGACGGACAGTTAATTGCCACAACGGTGAACTTATGAGAGCGATGACGGTTGTTGGCATATTAGCGCTTTCGATGATTTCAAATGGCATTTAAGTCAAAGAAACTTCAGAACTCAAAGTGCTAGAGAACGAGAGTTTGTGCCGAGAAAGGCACAGCCAATGAAGGACTAATTACCTCAAAAAACTATTCGTTAACAGTAGCTTATTAACGCTGTGTTAAGTGGTGAACAACGCCCCACTTAACTTAATAAAGCCACCTTAATCACTACATTAAAATTTGCAACCAAAACCGCCGAGCGTTGAGAATCCAGCTTGAACACTTTGTTAATAAA
>NZ_LLEI02000080.1 GCF_001399455.2 Vibrio bivalvicida | reverse complement strand
AGCCGATCAGATCGTAGCTTCTTGATTTAGTTCCATCGATTTAAGCAACAAAGCCGTTGCTATTGTGAAACAAACGAGGACGCTCACCGATTCATACTTAAACTCGGAAAGTCTCTGGCAAAATATAAATTGTCACTAAACATCCAAAAGACAAAAATAGTCGAATTACCTACTCCAGACCAAGATGCGTGGGTCATTGAATTACTTTCAAGCTTGCCTAGCCGATTGAACAAAGCTCATGATGATGAGCCCAAAATAACTGCATCAGAAGCGATAACTTTTATCAATAATGCTATTACCATCAATAGGCAAACACCTGATGGCAGCGTTCTAAAGTATGCGGTGCAATTAATCATTAACTTTCTTGATGATAGAGCTCCTGAAGCGGTTTATAGCTCAGTGCTCAATTTAGCATGGCACTACCCTATCCTTATCCCATACTTAGATTCACTCCTCGACAAGTCCCATATTGTTCGGGAAGAAGTTGAAACACACCTCTGTAGACTGGTCTTAGAAAATAGTAAGCAAAGACGTTCTGATGGCATATGCTGGCCTCTATACATCATGAAGAAACATGGCATTGCGCCTTCCGAGGCCGTTATTGATTCTGTGATTGAAAGTGAGGATTGTGTTGGTCTAACAATCCTCAACTCTATGTTACAAGGCAATCAGGAAATCGTTGATTTTGCTAAAACCATAATTTCATCTCGTGATAATTACATTATCGATACATATTGGATCCTGCTTTACCAGCTATTCCGTGATGGAGATATTGAAAATGCATACGGAAATGTGAGAGTTTTCGATATCCTCTTGGATAATGATGTGAATTTTATTCCTGGAGAAGCAATAACCCAAGCGGAGCAAGAATGTGGGAGTATACTCGGCGGACTTATTTTCGATGCCATACCACCTGAAGAAGTAGAATTCTAACAAGAAAAAGGGAGCCAATTGGCTAATGCCGATCAGTTAAGCCTAAAATGATCGGTTGAACGATCCTCCAAA
>NZ_LLEI02000079.1 GCF_001399455.2 Vibrio bivalvicida | reverse complement strand
GACGTTAACAAAGTGTTCAAGCTGGATTCTCAACGCTCGGCGGTTTTGGTTGCAATTTTTAGTGCAGTGATTAAGGTGTCTTTATTAAGTGTTGTGGTGCGTTGCTCACCACTTAACACAGCGTTAATAAGCTACTGTTAACGTATAGTTTTTTGGGGTAAATAGTCCTTCATTGGCTGTGCCTTTCTCCGCACAAATTCTTGTTCTCTAGCGCGCTTCGAGTTTTGAAGTTTCTCTGGTGTAAATGCCATTCGAAATCATCGGTAGCGCTAATATGCCAACAACGATCTTCGCTCTCAAAGGTTCATCGTTGTGGCAATTAACTGTCCGTGACTTAAGCGGGTGGCTCGTTCAATGAATCCTTAAATTTGGTGTTGGCTGGCTTTTGGTTTCTGGAAAGCAAAGTGGGTCAGCAGCCAATAAAAATCTGGTTGGTTTGTGGTGTTGAGTTAGGTGGTTTGTGTGGGTCTAGAGCGCGCGGAAAGTACTTTATTAACAAAGTGTTCAAGCTGGATTCTCAACGCTCGGCGGTTTTAGTTGCAAATTTTAGTGCAGTGATTAAGGTGGCTTTATTAAGTTAAGTGGGGCGTTGTTCACCACTTAACACAGCGTTAGCTAGAATTTAAAGAAACTAAGGGCTTAAGCGCTTATGAATACGGCGCTCTAGCTTCACATTTGATAGTCCCAAGGCACAAACTATCTCGCCAGTGGCACTGTTCGAAAAGTGGTTGAATCAGCCAAAGTCGGTTTACTGAAGTGGTGTGTTTGTTTAGTTCTTTGGTATGGTTTCTCTGATGTTGAAACGTCGCCATATCTAAATCAGTTTCGTGAACTGGGCTGTCAGGTTTGTCTAAAGCATTCTTTGCCAAGCAAGTTTCATCAATTGTGTTTTGGTTCGCGACCTGTCCAATGTACATTGTCATTCGAAACCAACAATGTGTTTCACATGAGGCACTTGGGTGAAAAACGCAACCTTCTGCGTAGCAGCTAACAAACTGCTCAAGGCGGACTATCAACGCTCGGC
>NZ_LLEI02000078.1 GCF_001399455.2 Vibrio bivalvicida | reverse complement strand
GGCTTTGTTGCTTAATTAGGTGAGAATACATAATAGCCCAATACTGTTCAGTTCTTATACAATATACTGAGTTTCAGGCATGCCAAGCCCTGTAAGCTTGTTCAGCGCTTTGATCATAGCGTAAGTCTCGCCAACCTGAGCATTGTAATTTCTTAGGCTTAATTTCCCACCTAACAACTGTTTCACCCGATACATTGCTGTCTCTGATAGTGAACGCTTATGATAACCATACTGCTTTTTCCACTTCTTGTTGGAGCCGTGGAGCTTCTGACAACCTACTGCTAGATTACGACGATGTCCTTGCTCCCAGAAGGCTGCACCTTCTCGTGGCGGGATGAGCGGAGCCGCTCGCTTGACTCGTATAGCATCATGACAATTCCTTGTGTCATAAGCTCCATCACCTGATATCTCGATGATTTTACGACGTGTCTGCTTTAGTAAGTTGGGGAGCACTTCGGCATCGGTTACGTTAGATAAACTCAACTCTGCTGCGACTATTTCATGGGTGCTGGTATCTACTGCGATATGCAGTTTACGCCAGACTCGGCGCTTCCCATCAGTGCCATGTTTCTTAACCTTCCATTCACCTTCGCCATAAACCTTGAGACCAGTGGCATCAATGGCCAGATGTTGTATTGACCCGCTGGTTTTGGGTTTAAATGAAACCTCAACTTCCTTCGCTCGGCGGCTTATACAGGTGTAGTGCGGGCAAACAAGCGGGATGTTAGCCAGCTTAAATACGGAATCGAGAAAACCTTGCAGACCTCTCAACGGCATTGAAAATATTCGTTTCACCATCAATGCGGTAGTAATGGCCAAGTCACTAAATCGGCGAGGTCTACCACGCTTGCCTTGTTTGTTTTGCTTCCACTCGGCTATCGCTTCCTCATCAATCCAAAAAGTCAAAGAGCCACGGTTTATTAAGGCTTTGTTGTACTGTTTCCAGTTAGTTGTTTTGTAACGAGGTTTAGGCATGAGGCTACGATGATTAATGGATGTAGCCGATCAGATCGTAGCTTCTTGATTTAGTTCCATCGATTTAAGCAACAAAGCC
>NZ_LLEI02000077.1 GCF_001399455.2 Vibrio bivalvicida | reverse complement strand
TACGGCGGTGAAGCGAAAGACTTCGCATCTATCGATAACGCTCCAGAAGAGCGTGAGCGCGGTATCACAATCGCAACTTCTCACGTTGAGTACGACACTCCAACTCGTCACTACGCACACGTAGACTGTCCAGGACACGCGGATTATGTTAAGAACATGATCACAGGTGCTGCACAGATGGACGGTGGTATCCTAGTTGTAGCTGCGACAGATGGCCCAATGCCACAAACTCGTGAGCACATCCTACTAGGCCGTCAGGTTGGTATCCCATACATCATCGTATTCATGAACAAATGTGACATGGTTGACGATGAAGAGCTACTAGAACTAGTAGAAATGGAAGTTCGTGAGCTTCTATCTGAGTACGACTTCCCAGGTGATGACCTACCAGTTATCCAAGGTTCTGCACTTGGCGCACTAAACGGCGAGAAGCAGTGGGAAGACAAGATTGTTGAGCTAGCAGAAGCGCTAGACAACTACATCCCAGAGCCAGAGCGTGCAATCGATCAGCCATTCCTAATGCCAATCGAAGACGTATTCTCTATTCAAGGTCGTGGTACAGTAGTAACAGGTCGTATCGAGCGCGGTATCCTAACTGTAGGTGACGAAGTAGAAATCGTTGGTATCAAAGAAACAACAGTAACAACTTGTACTGGTGTTGAAATGTTCCGTAAGCTTCTAGACGAAGGTCGTGCGGGTGAGAACGTTGGTGCACTTCTACGTGGTACTAAACGTGACGAAGTAGAGCGTGGTCAAGTACTAGCGGCTCCTAAGTCAATCAACCCACACACTAAATTCGAATCAGAAGTATACGTACTGTCTAAAGATGAAGGTGGTCGTCACACACCATTCTTCAAAGGCTACCGTCCACAGTTCTACTTCCGTACAACTGACGTAACTGGTAACATCGAGCTACCAGAAGGCGTAGAAATGGTAATGCCAGGTGATAACATCAAGATGACTGTTGAACTAATCGCTCCAATCGCGATGGACGAAGGTCTACGTTTCGCAATCCGCGAAGGTGGCCGTACAGTTGGTGCTGGTGTTGTTGCTAAGATCTTCGACTAATTCTTCGGAATTA
>NZ_LLEI02000076.1 GCF_001399455.2 Vibrio bivalvicida | reverse complement strand
AGACGGACTATCAACGCTCGGCGATTTAGGCTCTAGTTTGGTAAGGTGTTTACGGCGGTTAGTTTAAGTGTCTTGGAATGCGTTGCTAGCCACTTAGCAGGGCGTTATGTTTTTAAGGAGAGCTATGAATATCGCAATAGAAGATAGCGAGCTTACTTTTAAAGCGAGTATATTGATTCTCGAAGAGCTCTTGCATTTAGGGTGCGATAACTTCTCAGTTCAACTGAACATATCATATGATGGAAGTGGCTCTAACCGACAAAAACAGTTTAAAACTGACGTTGTTGACTACTCTCTCGGTAGCTTTACCAAGGAAGTATTTTTCTTTAGTCATAAGACTTGCAGGTTTAGTGAAACATCGGAACATTATGCTTTTAATCGAGACACCATTCCTATTATTTCAAGAGCAATGGGAAGAGGCCTCATGTGCTTTAAGGCAGATTTAGAGTGGGGAATTAGTGAATGGCAGTTTTATTCGGGTAGTGTCTTACTTGCGGGTGCGAATGTTAAGGATGACTACTTTTTTATTTCTGGAGTTGAACAAAGATTTGTAGACTTACTTGCCAATGTAAATATTCCAATTGTAATACAAACATAACAATCTGTTTAAGAGTGATTCGCAACGCGTGGCATTTTTACTATGCGTTGCGTTTTGTGTTTAAGGTGGTATGCGGCGGCATCGGCATTGCGTTGCTCACACCTTAACAGGGCGTTAATAAGCTACTGTTAACGAATAGTTTTTTAGGGTATGTAGTCCTACATTGGCTGTGCCTTTCTCCGTACAAATTCTTGTTCTCTAGCACTTTGAGTTCTGCAGTTTCTTTGACGTAAATGCCATTTGAAAGCATAGAAAGCGCTAATATGCCAGCAACTATCATCGCTCTCATGAGTTCACCGCTGTGGCAATTAACTGTTCGTCGCTTTAGTGGGTGGCTCGTTCTCTATCACTTTGGTTTGGCAACTTGCTTAAAGCTGGTTTCTGTAAAGGACAGTGGGTCAGTAGCCAATAAAAACCTGGTTGGTTTGTACTGTTGAGTTCGGTGGTTTGTTTGGGTGTTGAGCGCGCGAAAAGTACTTTATTAACAAAGTGTTCAAGCTGGATTCTCAACGCTCGGCGGTTTTGGTTGCAAATTTTAATGTAGTGATTAAGGTGGCTTTATTAAGT
>NZ_LLEI02000075.1 GCF_001399455.2 Vibrio bivalvicida | reverse complement strand
AAATTTATGTCTTTGGTGTCGGTGAGAAGAAAACACCACTCGCCTTTCGTAATGCTTGTGATGACTTTATTTACACTGAAGTCCTTAAAGAGCGATACGCTCCAAAAGAAGAAGTCACTGCCGTCATTTCAGAAAAACCCAAGAAAGTAGAGCCTCGCGAGACTCGCAATAAACTACGAGGTGATACGAAGCTGTTGAATATCCTACGAGGCGCTGCCAGTGAATACCAAGACGAGGACGGCTGGTCTTTTCTGGGCCAATGTGGTGGCCTAATCAAAAGACAATACCCGGACTTCAGTTCAAAAAACTACGGCTTCAACACTCTGAGCCAGCTCATTGAGGCGACCGAGCTGTTTGAAATAGACAGAAGGCATACTCAAGCGGGGGCGGTACACATCTACATTAGAGATCAACGAAAAAGCACTTAGTCACTCCCAGTAACTTTCGCTCTTCCCCCCTCCCAATGGCTCTCCGTATTCATACATGATGGTTGTCGACGAATATTCGTCAGCAACCTCAACAAAAAGGAGCAACCCATGGGAAATAAACAACAATTTGGAAACAACGCCCCGCTATGGCCGACCAAAAACGGCACCTCGAATCCATCAGGTGGAGGTCGCACCAATAACCCACCAAGCAAAAAACAAAAGCGGACCTAAGCTGCTTTAGTGACAAGAATCAAACAAGTCAGACTTTGTTTTACTGGTGCTAAGTTTGCTTTGCTCCCTCTCCTTTCGGTATTCAATGTAAACATGAGCCCAGTTATTTTTTGCCACTCTTCATCTATTCAAAAGCAACATAAGAGAGTTATCAACGTGCTAAGCCCCCTTCACTACACCTAGCGAATGTAGGTAACTTCTCTAAGGCAGATACGATTGTTCACTCACCGCCGTCAAAAGCCAGCATATAGTTCACCAAGAATTAGACAGAGCTTATTTTTTGGTAACAACGCACTTCAACGGCTGCTTATTTGATGCTTCAGCATGCTTTTTTTTCTTTAAATACATATCTTTGTCTGCACGGGTGAGGGTATCCGTGTTTGAGATATAATGTTGAGGTCCAGATTGTGCGACTCCAATGCTTAGAGAGATGTCATTCCGTATTGTATGTAAGTTTTCCATTAATCTCGGAATGTAATTTAGGCTAGCATCCTCTTTGGTGCAGCTAGGCATGACAACAACAAACTCATCTCCCCCCATGCGAAAGCACAAATCGACACTCCTCGAGACTCCTCGCATACTATCAGATACGGCAACCAATACGCTGTCACCATCTTCATGGCCATGCTCGTCATTAAACTCTTTAAAGTTATCTACATCAATGTAAAGCAGTGAGATAGGCTCATCACGCTGTTGCGCATCCGAAAACAGGCGGTTTGAAAACTCATCAAATGCTCTTTTATTATACAAATTGGTAAGTGGGTCCAAGCGTGTCATTTTCTTAAGGCTTTTAGTCCTCTCTTGGACCAGCGACTCTAGATCATTGACGTACATGTTGGATTTGTTTTTTTCAATTTCTATTTCATTCATCATGCTTCGAATGTACGTATCAAAAACATAGGAAACGTCAAATTCAATCAGCCTTTCTAAAATATCACTCAATTCAACGGCATAGTTTTGGTCACTAATGTTCTTTTTAATGGTTTCTGAAAGCGTGACTTTCAAATAGTTAACTGCCGATAAATACAGTTTAGGATCCACACCAATTCGCTTGTGTACAAGTCCAATACGTAGTCGGTGCTCCACATAGTCAAGATCGATTTCTTTATTGAAGAGATCGGTTATATATTGCCTTAGTGCCGATATCAGTCGTTGCAAGGTTCCAGAATCGCCAATCAAGTTTTGTACATCTGGCGTGTGCGTTTGATGCTCATAAAACTGATTGACAATTTTATCCAATTCTCGACCAATCATGTTTTTGATCGTTCTAATCTCATTAAGATCGTCCGGAGTTAATCGAAAAAGCTGAAGCCTTTGACTTAATTCCGTTTCAGATATTTTTTGCTGCTCAACCAGCGATTTGTCTGTAATTCTCATGGGTATACTCTTCAATGTTCCACCTAGCTCCTTTATTATGAGCTCAGTTTCACATTTTTTCCTTGTTTGGTTTGACTATTTTTTCATACAGGAGTTTGAACATGTATAAAAGGACAGCAAAAAAGAAGTGCTACGCTTGGTTATTACCCTCTACAAACAATGAACCCAATAAGCACAACAATGCATAATACATTAGATTCATACATTTACATTAATTACAAATTTGTTAATAACATTCCAGAGTTCTAAGCTTAGGTGAAATGCAGTAGAAGTTTGAGAACAACAATATGCCCATCAATAAAACTTTTAAGCCAACCGGAATTGGGATCAGACAAAAAATCACCGTCATTTTGTTAACTATCATTATGCTTTCTTTGGTCATTACGGGCTCGATTTACCATTTCAAAAGCCAAAAGTCGATTGAAATGGTTGTGGTTAACCACCTCAAAACGGTTGCTAACAACAAAAGAAACGCCGTTTTTCAAATTGTCAAAAAATACCAAGAGCGCATTGCATTGGTAAGTTCAAGAACTCAAATGAGAATCGCTCTAAACAAATTTTCCCAATCTGAAGTGAGGGACGAAAGAGCCACACATATCGGAAAAATATACAAAATCATTACGGACGCCAAAGCGTCTATTAAAAATATTCAAAACATCATAGTGACCAACGTAGATGCACAAGTGGTCACCTCCTCTTCCAATATTAACGCCAACGGAGAAATCAAACGGCAGTTACTTCCTGCAAAAGAGAAACGATTTGCTATCGCGTTTGAGTTAAATGAAGAAACAGACGTCACAACGTTGTTCATTGCACAAAGGTTGTTGCTTGATGGACACCTCATTGGTTATGTCATACTCGAAATGGGTTTAAGTGATTTTGCTGTGGTCACCGATACGCGTTTTGGTCTTGGCAGCTCAGAAGAAACGACACTGGTATATCACGAGCCAAACACCGGACACATTACCCCAATTTACCCTGAAGCTCTGACTTTAGGGTATGAGCAGAAGTCTTGGGTTGATCCATTTGTACTCGTTAGACAAAGAGATGACGATATAACCACATATATCGATCATAAAGGTCATGATGTACTTGCGGTCGCTTATGCATTCAAAGAATTAAACTTAGGGCTCGTGTATAAAATAGATCACGCAGATGCTTTGGGGATTATCAGTGAACAAAGGCAGTTTTTGATCGTTTCTTCTCTGGCTACCGCACTAGTTGGTGGGATTGTCGTTCTTATCCTATCAAGAACAATAACCAAGCCAATCATAGATTTAACTTACGTTGCATCTATGATTGCCAATGGTGATTTGTCACAGAGAATTCATCATTTTACAAAGGATGAACTCGGAATGCTCGCTCATGCATTTAACCAGATGGCTGATAAGCTCATAGATGCTAACCAAGTGCTAGAACAAAGGGTGAATGAAAAAACTCTAGAGCTCTTTCAGGCAAATGAAAGCCTGGCGAGGCTCAATAGGGACTTGGAGTTATTGTCGTTAAAAGACGCTTTAACAGGCATTAGCAACCGAAGAGCTTTCGATGCTTTGCTTGAAGAAGAATGGATCAGATGCCACCGTGATGGTACATATCTTGGGCTGATAATGATCGACATCGACTTTTTCAAAAGATTCAACGATAGCCTTGGCCATAGTGCAGGAGATGCTTGCTTGAAACAAGTGGCTAGCATTCTAGACCAAACGGTTCATCGAAACAGCGATATGGTCGCTAGATACGGTGGTGAAGAGTTCGTAATCTTACTGCCTAACACACCATTAGCTGATGTCATCTCGGTTGCGCATAGAGTTCAAGAGGCGATAGAACAAGGAAAAATAATACACCCTGACTCTCCAATTTCCTCCCATATCACCTTAAGTATTGGGCTCGGTTCAACGGTTCCAGAGAGAAACGTATCACCGCAGAGGTTTTTGGAAACAGTGGATGCTACCCTTTACCTTTCAAAGGACAAAGGGAGAAATACCATATCGACAACACAAGACATGTGAGAGCAAGTACATATTCGATATGAGTAGATTGGAGGAGGTCAGATAGACATTGTATCTAAGAAAGTATGATGCAAAGCAATCAACCCTGCTTTGAATTGAGCATTGGCGACAACAAACTTCACACTGTTTTCATCATTATTACAATGAATGTTACTAGGGCGTATCCCCTGACTTTCTAACGCGCTATCACCTATCAAAGCTACCTGATTAGGATAAATTTTTGTACCAAGCACTGAAAGTAACGCGACTCTTTGAACGGTCAAACTGGCATCGGGTAATCGCTTCTTGGCTCGGGATAATATGTGTCCAAAATGAGAGGTAGCACAATCAAAATAATAATAAAGTGTTTCTCTAGACACATCGTGGTGCAAAAGACTGATACTAGGTAATGACAAGAAGTCATCAGTTAAGCTGTCTAAATTTTCCATGTGATCAGTTCGCTCAATTTTCAAAGCGCACACATCACCTTTACCTGTTACAACTTCAACTTCTCGGTTTTCTGCATGGTGGCTGTGACTAATAAAAGTCCCCGGGTGTTCAGGTTCAAAAGTGCACTTAACCTGTAGGTCAATATTCTCTTGGGAGAGCTCCTCAATGGCGGCAGGATGAACGAGATCATGAGACAGCGCTGACAGTTCATTCGCGACTTGGTAGCTTGACTGCCCTATGGGACTAACTTGCTCAGCACCAATTAAGCTCGGATCTCCTGAACTTAGGTGAGAACATTTATGTATCACTGCCTGCTTCGCTTCTGTTAACGCTGCTATCCTGCTTAAGGTTAAATCACCATAACGACGATCATTATGATGATTATCACCTACTTTACACGAGGCATAAGCGGTGACGACTGGAAGCTCTTGCCTTAAGTCTAGGCTATCTAAGCGACGATAAACTTGACTGTCCAGTGATTCACGTGGCTCATTAGGCGCCCCTGCTAAGTCTATAAACCGAGTTTGAACACCATATCGCTTTGCTTTTAGAGCCGTATTGTAAGCGCTGTGAGACTCACCAATGGATGCAAGCCGTTCCCGAACGTTTCGCCAAAAGTGCTGTATTGCATCAGGGCCAAGAGTTAAGTAATGTCTGATCCATTGACGAGTAGAGGATACCCGCTCCAGTATGAAATCATCGGCTTTTCGACGAAGCATTGGATCGGCAAATACACTTTCATTCACCAGCAATAACCTTTGAATAACGCTGTCGAGCTTGTTCTCCCATGTCCTATCACCCACTAGAACGTACTGATATACTCCTGGTTTGCTCATGTTCTTACACTCTAAAAGGGCATCCGTAATACCCTGGTATGCTGGCACAACAACTATTCTGTTGTATCTTGCTGGCTCTGGTTTAATGATGATGTTGTCCAAAACCGCATCAAAAGCAGCCATTGAAGAACCACTCACTTTTTCTACCGTATGGGGCATACGTTCTCCATCTTATCCAGCCTGTAGAGTTAGACAATTATAAAGCGATCATAATAAATTAGTTAGAGCACTAAACAATAACACCTAGTGTAAAGCACAACAAAACAGAAAACAAACTTTAAAACAGAAAGTTACAAAAAGTAAGTTAAAAATAAACATAATGTCGTCTAAACAAAAAGAAGCATAGAAAAGTACGAGGTCTCTTCATATGTGTATTGCTTGTAGAAATAGGGTAAGTCATTTTTACCGATTTAAGCTTCTGCTGTAATGATACATACGACCAATACTTTGCTCTCATTGGGTAACTCATTCTTTATCAAAACTATCCACAACTATGGCTCCCATTGAAGCCGGCATTGTGATCACGACTATGCGCTTTAAAGCGATGAACGGTTCAGTCCAAATAGGCAGTTTATCAAGGCTGTAGAGAACAAGTGCCACAATGAAAGCGGCCATAAAATAGGCGGTTAAGATACGAAAAATAAACACCAGCCGTCGATGTTTTACATCTCGTTGAAATACGCTTTCATAAGTATAAAGTGATAGAAAAATCAATGATAAGCCAAACAGCATCCATAAGTTACTACTCGGTAAGGTTTCCCCCAACTTCCACGCCTCCTCAGAAAAAGAGATCGGCACCGCTAGAGCGAATGCACCAACAAAGATCTGACTAGCATCTTGGGTGTTAAAGTTAAGTTTCAATTTTCCTCCCAAATGTTAAGCCTTACCGATATAGTGCGGTAAAATGCAAATTATTCAACTATGATTGTAGTGTATGAGACTAGAGCTAAATGGCAAAGGCTATCAATGGCATATTGCAGACAATGTTTGTTGATGCGTTCGAGGTAAGCACAATGATAAAGTTTTTAGAGTTAGTGTTGATTGTAATCCCCATCACTGTTTATTTTGCTAGAGATAAAAAAGTGATTTCGTCTACCTTATCACGAGTTGTGTTGTGTATTGCTTTTATTGCCCTGATTTTGGAGTTATCAGTAGGCTGGCTAATCGTCATTGGTGCAATAGCTTCTGAGTTTCCTGAGCCTAGTGTTTTTGTCGGTACAGAGATGTGGAACATCTTGTTGGGTCCGTTGGTACTCACATTATACGTCTATGTTTTCTCTGAAGTCGTACCAAAATCATCACGTGTTTAAGGTATTTGCCTCACTCAAAGCACGAATCTTACTCCTTAGATGAATGGAGCTCTGAAATTATTAGTTCCTCATTTGCTCACACCAAACGTTCCCTCTTTACCCTTTGACGAGATTACTTAGTGAACTGACATCGGAAACAAAAAGCTTAGACGTCAGAGCTACAGCCCCCCCCCAAGCTATTCTGCTATAATTGAGCGAATGTTGTACCGTGCAAGAGTTGTTGTAAATTTATTAGCAATCGCTCTTCCTAATCGCTCGAGCATGTTTGCAACCATCCAACTACCGCGGAATGTTCAATCGTTTATCGCATAGTAAAGGGATGAAAAAAGGCTCAAAGAGTTCCACTCCATACCATAAGGTTGATGCTTCTTTGATTATCCTCCTCGATTCACATGCTATATAAGAGTGCGCGGAGTGTTGTCATCAACACTCCGCTTTTTAACCCAGTACTTTCTATTCAGTAACGGCTTCAACCGCTAGCAAATCAGCTCTCTCATTCCCTTCGATACCAGAGTGAGCTTTGACCTTAAATACCTCGACATACTTCCTAGAACTCAACTCATCCACTTGTTGCCACAGTTGGCGGTTCTTAACGGGTTTCTTATCCGCTCGACGCCAACCTCGGTCTTTCCAATCGTCCATCCAGATATTGAAACCTTTTACACAGTAATCACTGTCCGAATAGATAACATCCTCATCCTCTGCGTATTCCAAGGCTTCAATTAAGGCCAGTAGCTCAAGCTCGGCATTGTCAGTTTTTCGATTGATGGTGAAGCTCTCTTCATGCACTATCTCATTGTCTTCATCCATGACCACCAGCCCGATGCCTCCTCGCGTACATCCGTGTTGATTGTTTGGTGCTGCGCCGTCTACGTAAATTGAATAACTCATTTTTTATCTCTCTCAATGAAAAAGGGCGCATGACTTTACTTAGCCAGCGCCCTGTTGATGGTTTGGTTTGATTTGATGTTTGTATTACTGAATGGGTTGTTGGTTGTCTCGCATGCACAGACGCGATTCCATCCATTCCTCAATTTCACTTTCTACCCAAGCCACTGCTCGTCCACCGAGTGGCACACTCTTTGGGAAGTCGGTTTCATCGGCCATGAACTTGTAGATAGTTGAACGACCAAGTCCTGTTAGCGACATCACTTCTTTAAGTCTTAAGAACCTCATTGTCATTGGGAATTATCTCCTGTGTATATACTCATGAGATAAGCCGCTACAGTAAAAAAATGCAGTCGTGTCTAATCTGCACTAGAGCCAAAGAAGTAACGCTGCTCATTCCATGCTTCAGCAAGACTGCTCATGCGATGAAAGACACAACGCTTGATGTTCTTGTCTTGCTCCCTACAGCGTGTCCCCAAGCCATAGTTTCCTCGGTCATTGAGAAACACCAATGAGCGCGCTTTGCCGCTGTAGTGCTTTTCTATCGCTTCTTGCCAAGCCTCTTTAAGGTGCTCAACCAATTCGTTGCGTTTTTCCCAGCAAATGGCGGGGCCAAAATGCTGGCTGTAGTCAGTAAACAGCATCACGCGATAGTTGTGGGACGGCACCTTGTCCTCTCGCTTACGCCATACATAGAACACAGACTCCGTATCGAGCTTTTCTTTAAGCAGCTTAAAGTAATCGTTAATGATGCTGAGGTCGGTATCTTGATGGTCTTCTGGTAGAAACAAATCTAAGCGCGTAGCCAAGACCGCATCAAACACCTCCGTTGCTTGTTCAAAGACTTCCGTCATTCTGGTTAAGGCCGATTCGTATAACCCCTTGTCACTGAAAAATACGGGGTAGTCGTTAAACGTTTTTGAATGGGTAATGTTGGGAAGGTAAGTATTGTTAGACATGAGCAATTCCTATAAGTCTGTAAATGACATAGGAATTACTCACGCTGTATTTTTTTAAGGTGAGTCATGACTGCAACCAAAATTCATGCTGCGGTTCTCGCCCTTTAGGGAGACGGGCTTCGCGAGACGACTGATTCGATAGAAAAGCTCATTTAACTGCAATGGAAACGCTTCATCCCCTTTTTGAAGCTCATACACATCATCAGCTGGGGAATAGGCCAACCCCAAGCACCTTCTACCGCAACTGGTTTCGACTGCTCTATCCCATGCTTTTCTGACTCTGGACAAGTAGCGACTCCTCTCGCCCCCACTTTTACCCAAACAAAGATAAAGGCGCTTATTAAAGAATAAGACCAGGTGGTACTGGCTGGTGGACTCACACGCCTTGAACCAAACATGGCGAATGACCGTTTGGTGATATTGGTGAGGCCTACGCCTGTACTTCATTAGGCACAACTCATTGGTTTCCAACTCCAAGGTGCGAAAGAAACGACTGAATACCTCAGAATGGTCTCCATCGAAATCACTTGGTAGACGTACATTAAAGTGAGCGACACAAAGCTTTGGGTATTGGCCTAGTGCTTCAGCCAGTACTCGGTCGATCTCTTCCAGATGCTCAAGGATAAGGCCATCCTTGTGGTAGTAGAGTGGTTTTCCATTAAACGTTCGGTCATGGGTGATGGTGAGGTATTTAGACGTGTGAGTTCTTTGAAGAGCCATCTTGAATTGATTTGACATGATGAGTTCCTGTAGTTTGTTGTTAATCCCACAGGAACTGTGACTGCTGTTATTTTTAAAGCTTACTAACAGCTAGTAGCGAAGTTTCTCATAGTTCCTCCGTATACCTTTGAATTAGGTTTAGCGAAATAACACACCCTTTTGAATAGTTCATTCTTCGATTGTTCAATATCCGATGCATTCAGGTTTAAGCGATACACACCATTCTTGCAGAAATGAACTAATGCTGGTTTCTCCTGTTTGATAGCGCTGCACCACGCTTGCTTAATCAAGTCGGCTAGAGAGCCATCTGACTCTCCTACATCCCCGAGTTGATAATAGATATCTTTGTTCAGGAAGAGGGCAACATGGTAGTGGTACTGCTCAGAGGTATTCTTCTCTTTTGCCCAGATGTAACTGGTCTTGTTTCTCAACCCCCTTCCCCAGCTTTTCTCTTTACGTTTTATATCTACGTTCAGTTTGGCATTTAGAGATTTGAAGAATCGAGTGATGACTTTCGAATCTGCATCATCGAAATCTTCTGGTAAGTGTAGGTCTATCCGAAACACGGATAGCCTAGAGTGATACTTCAAAGCTTTCTCTATCAATTGAGAAATCTTGTAGAGGTGAAACTTACGGTAGATGAATCGTTGCTTTCGTTTCGTCGGTTGAGGTAGGTCGTAGTTGTTGAACTTGTCTTCAGATGTGTACTTGTCATTCATGGTGTTGTTATCCCTATTCGTGTGTCTCTCATACACACAGGGAGTAACGTTAATTTTAGTAGTTGGTGGGGTTATGTATATTACCTATACCAACAAGTTGAAAATAACTTCCACACCAAAACCATAGCATAAATTCAGATTCACCTACCAATAATCATATCAAACTCAACTTACACCATCTATTTCACTGCCCATATATCACTTTCATCATAAATCACCAACTCGAAACTTAAACATTAATATTACATTCAATTTAAACCATGCTAATCTAATGATTGACATAGCAGTAAGAATTCAAGTAAATAAAATTAACATTTTAAAGATAAATCTTACCCACTCATTTTTTTTAAAAAAAAGTTGACTAATTGAGAAAACACAAAAACGGCAAAAACCAACATAAAAACCACAAATTAATCCCAAAAAAACAACAAACACCCACTGATAATCTGTGAAAAAACCTGTATATTTCTTACAACATTCCCACAAAAATCTTACGTAAGGATTCAGGATGAGTTCATATCGCTATTTAGAATTAATAAAAAAATCAACTGAAAATGAATTAAAACGATATATTAGAATCATTGAATCAGAACTTGGATTTAGCGAAACAATTACTAGCCTTAATAATCACAAAAAAGCCAATCTTGAATTAACATTAAGTGAGTTGATTAGTAATAAATTAAGAATTGCGAGAGAAAATCTAGATAGCGGACACTTATCCGAGAGGGAAGAATATAAACTAGGCGATTGTATTGATGAGCTTTTTGCTCAATCAAGAGAAATTAGTTATGAATTTAGCAATCACATCGGATGGCTAGATAGAGAGCCAAGGGCCCTTTACTTTTTTGTTGTTATCGTTCGTGCCATAGTTGACACAGGCAACACAGAGCTTAGCTACCCTGTAACTGAAATTTCTTTCGAAGCCAAATCACAAAGTTTTTCAGCAGCAAAATACTTACTTAAAGACACCGACTACCTAAAGCCGCTAACCAAAATCTGTCCAAACAAAAGCCTCTCGACCTACGAGAATCTTGTTAGTGCACTAGAAGTCATCATCACCTCAAGATCACCAAGGGAACAGCAAAGAACATACCGCTTACTTGAGGGTTTAGAAAACCTATATGAGACTGTTTTCGTTAACAGAAATGCAGATAGAAAAGCCTTTAAAACAGATGACGCTGAGTTAATCAATTGGTATTACCGATATTTAACAAGAAAATACTCATACACCGGGTTATCCATGACAGAGGATATCGATAAGCAAAAGCAAACAATCATGTGTATTTTCGATGTACTTTGTGCGACGAACGATTCAGACACGTTTAAACAGTTAGAAAACAAATTGGTTGAGAAATTCAATAGAAGTAAAAGGGACAAAGCAAAAGGTAAAGCACCAAAGACGACAAAAGAAGAAAAAACCCTAACATTCAGCGAGTCGGACTGGACGAAACTCATCGAGCTCACCGGTAGCGACGCAAAAAACAAAATTAAGGCAAAATTGAAAGAGCTGATCGACAGAGAATTAGCCGTTCAAAAGGATGCTAAAGAGAGTGACGTAGTTCAACAGACGAGCTGTGAACCCCAAATCCCAGACAAAACAAAGATAGCAAGAAATCGAGCTATGATGAAATATGCAATAAACCATTGTTCGGAAGACCTCTTCTGAAGTAAGACTAAGATTTAATTTCGTCGTTATTGAGAACAATAGGTACACCACAAGGTACACCAATTAAAATCAAACCAGACAATTACAAACAAAATCAATACATTAAAAGTTAAGATCAACTTACGCCAGCCCACCAAACGTTTGGAAAGGCGCTAACTCTTAGAGTTAGCGCCTTTTTTGTATACTTACCAAATTTCGTCGAGGATTTCTTTTTCGGCATCCTCATCGCCATTTTCCTGAGCAATCTCAAACCACGCTAATGATTTGGCAAAATCACTGAATACACCATGTCCATTTCGATACGCATACACTAGATTTGTTGCTTTAGAGACTATCCCTCAGCCGAAATCTGTTCAGTTTCCATTCCTTCCGACAAAACACTCACTAAGAACGTGATGATTTTCACGCTTTCTACGCTATTCAGTCGTTACTAGGAATTTTTCCTAGTCGATCTAGGCCGCCCTCTCATGTGGTTAACAAACCTACTCTATAAAATCGCAGCTAGAAAATAGAAATAGAGCACTCTGTGCATCACACAAATTACAAGAGAGTTGACGATGTTAAAATTCCTTGAGCAGGTCCGGAAGCCTACCTTAGACCTTCCGGTCGAAGCGCGTAGAAAAATGTGGTTCAAACCCTTTATCCAATCTTACCTAGTGGTATTTATTGGCTATTTAACCATGTACCTAATTCGTAAGAACTTCAACGTCGCGCAAAACGACATGATATCAACTTACGGTTTGTCGATGACAGAATTAGGTTTGATCGGCCTTGGCTTCTCGATTACTTACGGTATTGGTAAGACAGTGGTTTCTTACTACGCTGACGGAAAGAACACCAAGCAGTTCCTCCCTTTTATGCTGATCCTTTCTGGTCTGGCAATGCTTGGTTTCAGCTTCAGCATGGGTGGAGGCAGCGCAAGCCTATTCTTAATGGTTGCGTTCTACGCTCTGAGCGGTTTCTTCCAAAGTACCGGTGGCCCTTCGAGTTACTCGACCATCACTAAATGGACCCCTCGTAACAAGCGTGGTTCGTATCTAGGCCTTTGGAATATGTCGCATAACGTCGGTGGTGCGGGTGCGGCGGGTGTCGCTCTGTTTGGTGCCAACTACCTGTTCGACGGTCACGTAATTGGTATGTTCGTGTTCCCTTCTATCATTGCGATCATCGTTGGTTTCATCGGTATGCGCTTTGGTAACGACTCTCCTGAATCGTACGGTCTTGGTAAAGTTGAAGAGCTATTTGATGAAGCAGTGAGTGAAGAAGACGAAGCGGCTGAAGAAAATCAAATGACCAAGAAAGAGATCTTTGTTGAGTACGTACTGAAAAACAAAGTTATCTGGCTACTTTGCTTCGCCAACATCTTCCTATACATCGTTCGTATCGGTATCGACCAATGGTCGACGGTTTACGCATACCAAGAACTGGGGTTATCAAAAGAAACGGCAATCTCTGGTTTCACTCTGTTTGAAGTTGGCGCACTCGTCGGCACCTTAATGTGGGGCTACTTATCTGATCTTGCTAATGGCCGTCGCGCTTTGGTTGCTTGTGTCTCGCTTGGTTTGATCATTGTTTCACTCGAGTTCTACCAGCACGCCACCAGCGAGTTTATGTACTTAGCCTCTCTGTTCGTACTTGGCTTCTTGGTATTCGGTCCGCAGCTTCTTATCGGTGTCGCTGCTGTTGGCTTTGTTCCTAAAAAAGCAATCAGTGTAGCTGATGGTGTTAAAGGTACTTTTGCTTACCTAATCGGTGACAGCTTCGCTAAATTGGGCTTAGGTATGATTGCCGATGGTACGCCGATCTTTGGTTTAACTGGTTGGAAAGGTACATTCGCCGCCCTAGATACCTCAGCGGTTATTTGTATCACTCTACTTGCTTTCGTTGCCATTGCAGAAGAGAAGAAGATCCGCCAAAACAAGAAAAAGCTTCAACTAGCCGAAAGCCAATCTTAATTAATTCGCGCGCTTTGCCAGCCAAAGCGCGTAAGATCATTAATTTTAGTTGTTCTGTTTAGTATCATTACTGGTTTTTCTTTGAGCTCACTGGAGCTCATTTTCGTTTGTGTATTGCTGAAGTTTGGTATTTAAGATGATTAACGTAGCGCTTGTAGATGACCATATCATTGTTCGTTCTGGATTTGCTCAATTATTGAGTTTAGAAACAGACATGAAGGTTGTTGGTGAATTTAGCTCAGTAGCAGAAGCTCGTAATGGCTTACCTGCCTGCAAGCCAAATGTTGTCATTCTCGATATCTCGATGGCAGACGAAAGTGGGCTTACCCTACTAAGCGAAATTCCCTCAGGCATAGCTTGTGTCATGCTAAGTGTACACGACTCACCAGCAATGGTAGAAAAAGCGCTCAAGCTTGGTGCTAAAGGTTACTTGAGCAAACGCTGCGGCCCCGATGAGTTGATTCAAGCGGTCAAAACCAGCGCTGCGGGTGGTTGTTACCTTACACCTGATATCGCTTTGAAACTGGCGACTCCTAGCGACAAAGCCGAAACACTCACTCAGCTCACACGCCGAGAAAGTGAAGTATGTCAATTACTTGCTCGTGGCTTAGATGTCAAATCTGTCGCCACTGAACTTGGATTAAGCCATAAAACGGTACATGTCCATCGAGCAAATGCTTTAGACAAGCTTGGTGTAAAGAACAACGTCGAGTTGGCAAAATTGTTCACCCAAGAGTCATTTTAATGCGTAGCTACACCATTACCTCCATTTGTGGCTTTTTCATGACCGCCTGCGCATGGTTTTGCTTGTGGGTTATCGCCTACTATTTTGTCAATGATGCAGAGCTGGCTATTTTGCTGTTCCCATTTGCTTTACGTTTAGGAATCACACTACACACGCGAACTAAGTACTGGGCGATTGTATACCTTGCCGAATGGGGATTGACAGTTGCATTGGCGCTATTGCTTGAGCAGCCTCAGTGGCTGATGGTGCTCGTCGCCAGTGTTTTGAGTGTCCCTGTCGTTTACTTAGCTAAAAAATATTACCACGGTGATCAAAACCAGCACCTAGCTGTGATGGCGGTGTTAATCCTTGTTACATCGTGCATTAACGTTATATCGGTAGGCTTTCATGTTCAGTCTGTTTATATGCTGTGGCTGGCAAGTATTGCTGGTGGCTTAATGATCTTGCCGATGTGTTACCTGCTTTGGAACTATCTATTTCAAAGTCCTTGGTCACCACTGACGTCTAACCTGTTAGCCAATAATATTGAGTTCAAAGTCCGCCATATTGTGCTTTACACCGTGCTCTTAATTGCCAGTATTTTAATTCAAACCAGTTTGCCCGATGAGCTTAAACGCTTTGCTCCTTTCTGTATGGCCATTCCTATCATTGTTCTGGCTCTGCGTTACGGTTGGCAAGGTGCATTCCTAGCGACCATGTTAAACAGTATCGCCCTTATCGCTGCTCGCAGTGGCGTATCTAACTTAGAAATAACGGATCTGCTTTTATCTCTCTCGGCGCAAACCCTGACCGGAATCATGCTTGGTTTAGCGGTGCAAAAACAGAAAGACCTTAATCACAAATTGCGGGGGGAGTTGTCTCGCAATCAGACCTTGTCTCGCCAACTGATTCAAGCAGAAGAGTCGGTACGAAAAGATATCGCCAGAGAACTTCATGACGAAATCGGCCAGAACATTACCGCAATTCGAACACAAGCAAGCATCATTAAGCGCATTGATAACGCAGAAATGAATACTCGCTGTGCGAATACGATTGAAAGCCTTTCTCTCAATGTCTATGACACGACTAAAAACCTGCTCAGCAAACTAAGACCAAAAATGCTTGATGACTTAGATCTCAAAGAATCCGTGCAGCAACTGACTCGTGAGATGGAGTTCGACAACCACGGCACACGAGTGGTACTTGATTGGAATGGTGACTATGAATCATTAAGTGACACGCTCAAAGTTACTCTGTTTCGCCTATGCCAGGAAACACTCAATAACGCCGCTAAATACGCCAACGCTACATCCATCATTATCGAGCTATATATCGATGAGCAGCTATCGCTCAACATTGCAGACAATGGTGTCGGCTTTAAAACCGAAGAGTGTATGAAAGGAATGGGCATACGTGGTATGCAAGAGCGCGTTCATGCATTGGGGGGAAAGATGTTTATCTATTCTCTTAACGATCATGTAGAAGGCACACAAATTGCCTTCACCCTACCTAAGGTATAACGGGCATGTTTGGCTTATTTCAATCTCCACGCTATACGCAAGCACCGCTTAGCAAAATTGAAGTCGATGGGCGTTATCGATACTGGCGACTGCACATCATGCTTGGCATGTATTTGGGCTACGCCGGATTTTACTTTACGCGCAAAACCTTTAACTATGCCGCACCTGCGATGATAGTCGACCTTGGCTTAGACAAAGGTGACATCGGTTTAATTGGCACGCTTTTCTACATTACTTACGGTTTGTCTAAGTTTATTTCCGGCACCATATCCGACCGCTCTAACCCTCGTTTCTTTATGGGTGTCGGTCTTGTTGCATCCGGCTTGATCAACATTGCATTTGGCTTTTCAAGTTCATTGGTGGCCTTGGCCGCACTGTGGGTTATAAATGCCTGGTTTCAGGGGTGGGGGTGGCCATCATGCTCTAAGCTCCTCACCACCTGGTATTCACGTTCTGAACGCGGCTTTCTATGGGCCATTTGGAATACGGCCCACAACGTCGGCGGGGCGCTGATTCCTTTGCTCGTTGGCTTTCTCACCCTTCACTATAGCTGGCGTGAAGGCTTTATCATTCCTGGTGTTATTGGCGTAATTCTCGGCGTGATTGTCTGTTGGCGCTTAAGAGATAAACCAACCACACAAGGCCTGCCGACCGTTGGTCAATGGCGAAATGATGCTCTGGAGCTGGCCCAGGAGAATCATGGTCAGGGGTTAAGCTATCGAGAAATCCTCAAACTTTATGTCTTTAATAACAAATACATCTGGTTACTCGCCTTTAGTTACGTATTGGTTTACATCGTTCGCACTGCGATTAACGATTGGGGAAACCTATACTTAACAGAGCAACACCATTACAGCCTGATCAATGCCAACGCCGCGTTGTCTATGTTCGAAATTGGCGGTTTTGTTGGTTCTCTTGTCGCTGGTTGGGGGTCAGATAAATTGTTTGGCGGAAATCGCGGCCCTATGAACCTTCTGTTTGCTGCGGGTATTTTTCTGTCTGTTGCCGCCTTGTGGCTGATGCCCTTGACCAACTTCGCCTTCCAAGCAGCGGGGCTCTTCTCTATTGGCTTCTTTGTATTTGGCCCACAAATGTTGATTGGTATGGCCGCGGCGGAGTGCTCCCATAAAGACTCGGCGGGCGCTGCTACCGGTTTTGTCGGTTTATTTGCCTACATGGGGGCAGCACTGTCTGGCTACCCACTAGCGTTGATCCTTGAACAGTATAACTGGACTGGATTCTTTATCACTATCTCGGTATGTGCTGCTGTTATTGGCTTACTGCTGCTGCCATTTCTCCAAGCACAACCTTCACGCAAACCTCTCGCTCCCAAACTTCGATTGTAGAAACTGCTGCTCTACACACTCTAGGGTGAGCTAACCCCTCACCCGCCTAACCTCCACTTTTTGCTTCCGATTCAGTTCGGAGGGTTTTCTACGGGTAAAATTTATGAATTTGAACACTATTTCATCGAAAAACTTCTTCAAAATGGATAACAAAATCCAAAACTATGATTGGGGAAGTCGTACTGCTATCCAAGATCTGTTTGGCTTTGCCAACTCAGAACAACGCCCACAAGCGGAACTCTGGATGGGCACTCACCCAAATGGTTGCTCCATGATTCAAGAAGAAAATTCGACCGTGTCTTTGTCTGATTTAATCAACAATGATCAAATAGCTTGCTTGTCTCAAGCTACCGCTGAAGTCTATGGAGACTTACCTTTCTTATTCAAAATTCTTGCTGCCGATAAAGCCCTATCGATCCAGGTTCATCCAAATAAACAAGATGCGGAGCAAGGTTACGCCAACGAACAAAAGCTTGGCGTCCCTCTCGATGCTTTTAATCGCAACTACAAAGATGCCAACCACAAACCCGAACTGGTTTACGCATTAACCGACTACCAAGCAATGAACGGTTTTCGCCCATTTGATGAGATCATTGCAGCTTTTCAGCAGTGTGAAATTCCTGAAATTAGTGAGTATTTGGAGCAATTTAAGCGTAATCCCAATCAAGTTGGTCTGAGTACGTTCTTTGTCGAGTTGCTTTCAATGCGAAAAGAGCGGAAAAACAATGCACTGAGCCACCTATTGAGCTACGCAGCGACAAATCAAGCGGACCCTATTTATGAGTTAATTTTTGATCTTTCATTGCAGTACCCTAATGATGTCGGCTTGTTTGCGCCACTGCTGCTTAATGTCGTGACTCTAAAACCAGGCGAAGCTATGTTCCTAAGCGCAAGAACACCTCATGCCTATATCAAAGGAACTGGGCTAGAAATTATGGCAAACTCAGACAACGTGCTGCGCGCAGGCCTAACACCGAAACACATCGACATAGAAGAGTTGGTTAAATGCACGGATTTTGTGCCTAAACCAATAAACACTCTGCTCACACAAGCTAAAGTAAATGGCTGTGAGCACAATTTCCCTGTACCAGTACACGACTTTCAGTTCTCTATTTATCAAGCGCCTCAGCAACAAGTTCAAATGTCGAGTGCCGAAATTCTAATGCCAATTGATGGTGACTTAACATTACATGCAGAAACGGGTGAACAGTTAACTTTAACCAAAGGCCAGTCAGCTTTCATTCCCGCTTACGTTGGCCGTTACACCATCTGTAGTGAAGGTCGTGTGGCTCGAGCTTTTAATGCCTAGACACTAGTGGTAGACAGGGTTTACTCGTTTAAAAATTCACCATGAGTGGCTCACTGTATTTACTAAACTACACGTTAAAAGGCGCTTATCTTTATAGATAGGCGTTTTTTGTTTCGACAAAATTCACCACTTGGCGCCACTACCTAGTGACAGTTCTCCTCCTCTTTGCCCGTGACTCACACTTTGATTGCCACTAGCTACATCCAAACAACCAGCGAAAACTTACACATCAAAACATTAGATAACTAACCAAGAAAGCAGATGGATACGATCGTTTTTGCGTCAAATTTGCAGTCAGTCACACTAAAGGTTATAGTTGCGTCGCAAAAATTACTTTGAACTCAAAACAAATGGAGGGCGGTTTTAGTGTTTTTCTTGAAAAAGTTAAGCACACTATAAAAACGTAAACCTTGTATTTATGGAAAATGCATTAAAAAAATACAGTATCGAAACCACCGATTATCAAGTTGGGCAAGACAACGTACAAAAGTGGGGCTTCGATATCCACAATCCAGTATTTGGGATTAGCGCTGGTCTTGTGATCCTATGCCTTCTTTCTCTTCTTATTGTTGAACCTGCGACTGCACGCGATGCACTGAACGGTTTAAGAAACGGCATCATCGCTCAATTTGATTCCTTCTTTATGTGGTCCACTAACTTCTTTATTCTGTTTGCTATAGCACTTTTGCTCTCACCATTAGGCAAGATTCGTATTGGTGGTAAAAGCGCTAAAGCTGAACATTCGACCGTTTCATGGTTATCCATGCTGTTTGCCGCAGGTATGGGAATTGGGCTACTTTTCTGGAGCGTTGCTGAGCCAACCGCCTACTTTACCGACTGGTATGGTATGCCGCTAAACGCCGAGGCTTATAGCGAACAAGCAAAGTCTCTTGCGATGGGTGCTACCATGTTTCACTGGGGCATTCATGGCTGGGCTATTTATGCGATAGTAGCTTTATCTTTAGCCTTCTTCGCCTTTAACAAAGGACTACCGCTTTCTCTACGCTCTGCTTTCTACCCACTATTTGGTGATAGAGCGTGGGGCTGGTTAGGCCATGTCATTGATATTCTAGCTGTTCTTTCAACCCTATTTGGTTTAGCGACCTCTTTAGGCTTAGGTGCACAACAAGCAACCAGCGGCATCAATCATGTATTTGGTCTTAATGGCGGTATTGGCATGCAGATGATTGTTATCACCTTCGTGACCTTTATCGCGGTGCTATCAGTTGTTCGCGGTATTGATGGTGGCGTCAAGCTGCTGAGTAACATAAATATGCTGATCGCATTTGCTCTATTGGCATTTGTGATTTTCATTAGCTTTGATACCGCAATGCTATCACTGTGGGATACCACACTCGCTTATGCGCAAAACATCATTCCGCTAAGTACCCCTCATGGTCGAGAAGACATCGACTGGATGCACGGCTGGACTGTATTCTACTGGGCTTGGTGGGTATCTTGGTCGCCATTTGTAGGCATGTTTATCGCGCGAGTGTCGAAAGGCCGAACGGTGCGTGAATTCCTGTTTGCTGTGATCATTATTCCAACCGTTGTGACTCTTGTCTGGATGTCGGTATTTGGTGGTATTGCGTTAGACCAAGTCGTCAATAATGTTGGTGAGCTTGGCGCAAACGGCTTAACTGATATCTCACTGACGTTGTTCCATGTCTATGATGCACTACCATACAGCTCGATTATTTCAGTACTTTCTATTGTATTGATCTTGGTATTTTTTATTACTTCATCGGATTCTGGCTCCCTAGTCATCGACAGTATCACCGCTGGTGGCAAAATTGATGCACCTGTCCCACAACGTATCTTCTGGGCATGTATCGAAGGCTCGATTGCAGCGGTTATGCTTTGGATTGGTGGTAAAGAGGCATTGCAAGCGCTTCAATCTGGGGTTGTTGCAACAGGTCTTCCTTTCACTCTTGTCCTACTCGTAATGTGTGTCAGCCTGATCAAAGGCTTGCGCTCAGAGCTACCGGCTTATCAGTCCTCGACTCGACAAGTAACTGCCTAACTCTAAGCGAGACAAACTCAATGGGCGCTATTTCTAGCGCCCTTTTTTATGTTTCTCAATCGATCACCTCTTCCACTACTGCGTATACTAAATTTATTGTTTTAGAGGAGGCAGCAATCAATGAGTAAACGGCCTATCAATATCATCGCACTCGATCATATTGTGCTGCGAACTAGCCAGTTCAATAATATGCTGCGCTTTTATCAAGACATTCTTGGCTGCGTGATTGAACGAGAAAAGCTCGATATTGGGCTTACCCAACTCAGAGCGGGGAGCGCATTAATTGACATCGTGACAGTCGATAGTGAACTGGGTCGAATGGGGGGCAAAGCGCCACAGCAAAATGGTAGAAACATTGACCATTTCTGTCTTCAGGTATCAGCCTTTAACGAAAATGAACTCATTGAATACTTAAGCCAAAATGGGATACAGACACCAAACTTCACGGAGCGATATGGCGCGCAAGGTTACGGGCGCTCGCTCTATATCCAAGATCCGGAGGGGAATACGGTAGAGCTGAAACCGTACAATGAAAACCCTGATTTTGTCCGCCAAGATAGAGCTTAATATAAAAAGAGCTAGCACCTTTGCTAGCTCTTAGACTCTTAAATTGATACGGAGACTACTTTTTACGGATCTCCGCGATGTTACTGTAGCCAGAAACCTCTGATCCTTTGATCGCTTTGACACGGTAGCCATAATTGCCATTCGGTAAGCTGCCAAACTCAGTATCTGTAAATGAGGTGGTTCCGGTGTGATTAGACTCGATCACAACAAAATTGAACTGTCCTTTACGTTTCAACCCTCGCTCAATAACAAAGCTGTCAGCGTTAGCATTATCCACCCAACTTAAGCTTGTGCTATTACCTCCGCCCGAGACTTGCAAGTTACTCGGTGCTGGCAAAGTGCCAGGTTCTGGTTCCGAGGAAGAATCGACCGTTACTCTAATTGTCTCTGAGGTGGCTTGGTCGACAGCGTTTTCAACCGTAACACGGTATCTGTAATCGCCTGTGTCTGGCACGGTATCTACATACCCCGTCGAGTCTGGTCCAAGGGTTGCTACACGCTCAAAGCTTATTCTGCCTCGACGCTTAACCCCTCGCTCAACGTAATACCCCGTCTCGCTTAGGCTGTTGTCTTGCCAAGTCAGTGAGACATCCAATCCATCGACCGTCGCTGATAGATTACTTGGGGCAACAAGCACTGATGAATCAACCACTGATACGGTAACATTGGTGCTATTTGGTGCTCCTGCATTATCAGTAACCGTCAAGGTGACTGTGTAGTTACCTGCTGAAGCATAAGCATATTCAACATTGGCCGATGAACTAGAGTTGCCATTGTCGAAATCCCAAGCGTAACTGACGATCGAGCCATCAGAGTCCGATGAATTTGATCCGACGAAGAAAATGCTTTCACCAATATCATAACTTGATTGAGGATTGGTGATCTCGATAACGGGAGTCGGCAATTCATTGGTAACCTGAATCGAGGTTACTTCTGCGTCAGACAATCCATCATTATCTGTTACCGTCAAGCTGACTTGAAAACTCCCCGCTTGCTGATAGGTATGGTCGACAATCGCACTGTTCGACGTTGTCCCATCGCCAAAGTCCCATTGATATGAAACGATAGTCCCGTCAGGATCACTTGAATTGGTACCATCAAAGTTAACCGAGGTACCAAAAGGCACGGAATTGTCACTCGCAACAATGACCGCTACAGGAGATTGAGTATTACCCAAATTCTGCGCGAAAGTTACGGCAGCAAAAGCGTCAACCAAACCATGGCCAAACACGTTATCATCTCCCGCTGCGCCTATATCGACCGCAGTAGAGAACAGACCATTTTCGATTTCATCTGGTGTAATCGCCGGGTTAGCCGCAACCATTAATGCCGCAATACCTGCAGTCAGAGGCGACGAAAAGGACGTACCGCTATAGTAAACGTATTGATTATTAGGGTAAGTAGTAGCGATCTCTACCCCAGGAGCCGTAATATCAACGTAAGCCCCCCAACTGGAAAAGCTTGCTCTGTTATCATTGCGATCCGTTGCGCCGACACCAACTAAGCTAGTGTAATCAGGGTATGTTGGGTGCTCTTGACCACTATTACCCGCCGACATAAACAATAGGCCATTTCTAGCTCTCAAGTACTGCGCCGCAGCATCGATCGTTGAGTACTGAATACCACCATAGCTGAGGTTGACCACACGAGCATTATTGTCAGCAGCATACTCAATACAGGTTGCCATAGTCGAGATATAGGCCGAGCTGTTTTGATCACTGATCGCAATTCGAACAGGAATAATATCAACGTCCCAATTGGCGCCCGCTACCCCAACCCCATTGTTACCCACAGCGCCTAACGTACCAGCACTCCCGGTACCATGTCCGTTGGCATCAAAAATATAGTTGGACCCATCATAGGCGTTGAAAGCTAAATCGGTACGTAGATTTGGGCCTAAATCAGGATGATTCACATCAAAGCCCGTATCACAGACTCCGACCAACACTGAGCTATTACCCGTGGTGAGATCCCACGCTTGGCGGCTATTTACGTTAGTGTGATGCCACTGATTACCAAACAGTGGGTCGTTGGGTTGTAGCGTCGGTTCCATTGCATAATCGGGTTCGGCAAACTCTACATAGCCACTTTTATCTAAAATCTTAGCTATGGCTTTTTCGCGGCCGTGATGCTCAAACGTCGCAATCACAATTTGACTGCCTTCTAATGTCCGCTCTGAGACCAAGCCGTTACTTTTCAGCAAAGCATTGAGGCCTTTTAGGTCACTCGGTGATGCATTGGCACTAATTTTATAAATTACTGTGCCAGGTCTTAGTGGTTCGGTATCGTTGATTTGCGCAAAGCTAGGCGATGCGAACAAAAAAACCAACACAATAAGCAACTGATTTAATTGCAAGTCCATGAATTTCACTCGACGCATAACGCCCCTCCAATGCATCCAACTGGCCATTAATAACAGTTTGGTCAATAAGTATTGGTATGTAAAATTCCCGACAAACGTCAGTCCAATTTCAATGTTCCCCTGATTTCTCATCTAACCAGCTGAGCTTTTTTATAAGCTAAATGAAATCAGAGAGATAAATCCGCGATACAGTGAAGAGAGAAGAATCTAGTCGATTAGACTCAATCTAAGCAAAAAGTTTAGAGGTACTCGCGCACACCTGTTCTTAAACGCCATTTATCATGGGTTTACAAAATAAAAGCTGACGAAAAACTTCTCAGCTGGATAAATATGAACTTTTCATGACAGTTTAATAACCACATGGAACAAAGCGTTGTTTAACTCTAGCGTTTAGCTATATTGATGGCTCTGATGTCGCAGATTGTTGCTGCTCAATCTTGTCGCAAATATAGCTACCTATTGGGATAGAAGAGGTCGCTGCGGGTGAAGGGGCATTGCACACATGCAAGCTACGTGGGCTTTGTGCAAACAGAAAATCGTGTACTAGCGTGCCATCTTTTAGCACAGCTTGAGCTCTAATCCCCGCTGGATAGGGTTCAAGATCTTCAACTCGAATTTTTGGGCAGTATTTATTCACCAATTTCAAATAGCCTGCTTTCCACCAAGAGTTTTTCGTCTCAATTAACCCCGTTTTTAGGTGCTTAGCCGTCACTTTCCAGAAACCACTGAACGAGAGCATTTCGCACACGTCACGAAAACTAAAGTTAATGCGAGCGTAACCTTCCCTTTTCCATCCTTGCACCGCATTCGGTCCAACAGTGACACTGCCATCAATCATACGAGTGAGATGAACGCCAAGAAAAGGTAAATCGGGATCAGGAATTGGGTAAATTAGATGGTTGACGATCTGGTTGTACTTAGGCGCAAGGCGGTAATATTCACCGCGATAAGGAATGATCTGAAAATCCGTTTGTAGCCCCATCATCTTGGTCATGCGATCGGCCATTAACCCCGAACAGACGACCAAAAACTGACCTCGAAGTAATTGCGCCCGGCCGTCACTGACAACCGAGACCTCTACCCTATCTGAGTACTCTTGTAAGTTCACCACAGGTGTTCCAAGGCACACCTGTCCACCCGCTTGGCGGAACTCTTGTGCCATCGCCTCAGTAACTTGGCGATAATCCACAATACTGGTGGCTAAAACGGCAATAGCCCCCACCCCAACAATGTTAGGTTCGCGCCTTTTAAGCTCTTGCTGATCAATCAGCTCAACCTCTATGCCATTTTGCTGACAACGGGTATACAACGCTTGCATACGCTCGACTTCAATTGGGCTTGTTGCAACCAGCAATTTGCCACAATTCTCGACCTTAATATCATGTTTGTTGCAGAAGTCGATAGTAGCGGCAACTCCGGCCTTACAAAACTCCGCTTTCAAACTTCCCGGCGCATAGTAGACACCAGCGTGAATCACACCACTATTGTGCCCGGTTTGATGGGATGAGAGTTGCTGCTCTTTTTCTAGCAAGAGAATAGACTTGTCTGGATAGCGATTCTGTAGTTGCCAAGCCGTCGATACACCGACTATCCCACCACCTATCACAATGTAATCGTAACTCTGATCCACTCTATTGCTCCTTGCCGCCAAACTAACCCTAGTCACCAATATTAATCGTGGCGTTAAGCGATTGAAAGATCGACTGATATAGAAAAAACTTATCGATAGATACAATTCATACTCAATTAAACGTCGAAACTTTGTGAAACATGGTTAAAATAGCCCGCTTAGATTTTCTAACCCTATTGGTTGTTTGAGGAAGAGACATTGAACACGCAACACCTTTTGGCAAGTGACAGCAAAGATATCGAACAAGCTAAAGACATTCTCGCATCTGGCGAGCTTGTTGCGATTCCGACTGAAACCGTTTATGGCCTTGCTGCAGATGCATCAAACCCAGAAGCGGTGAAAAAGATCTTTGCTGCCAAAGGTAGACCAGCGAATCATCCACTGATCGTTCATATTGGAGAGGTCGAGCAACTGTCTGAGTGGGCAAAAGACATTCCTCAACAAGCGTACACCATTGCCAAAGCGTACTGGCCTGGGCCTGTGACTTTACTGCTCAATAAAGCTGACCGAGCGACACCAGTGGTAACCGGTGGTTTGGACACCATAGGCATTCGCATGCCCGCTCATGAAGTGTTTGCTACTTTGCTAAAATCTTCAGGTATGGCTGTTGCAGCGCCTTCAGCAAATCCATATAAAAAGCTTAGCCCAACGTCAGCCGAGCACGTGCTCAACTCTTTAGGGGGCAGAATTGCGGCTGTACTCGACGGCGGTAACTGTGCTCATGGTTTAGAGTCAACCATCATTGACCTAACCCAAAAGCCTTTCAGTATTTTGCGCAGCGGTCCAGTGACAGCAGCGCAGCTATCAGAAACGCTGGGCGAAGAAGTCCTGTCACCGAAGGCACACACTGTTGCCGTCCCGGGGAATGTGACTAGCCACTACCAACCTAATACCAGAGTACGTTTGGTTGACCTTGCTGAGATTGAAAATGCTGAAGGGAGTAACATTGCCTGCCTACATATTTCGGCGATTGAAAACCAAAGCTTTAAGTCGAAGCAAATGCCATCAGATGTGGCTGACTATTCTCACGACCTTTATCGCGCGTTAGATGAAGCAGATAAATGGGGCTGTGAAGAGATCTGGGTTGAACGTCCACCTATCTCAGACGAGTGGTTGGCTGTTCATGATCGATTAAGTCGAGCACAGTCAAAGCTTTAAGCGCAGGCCTAAACAGAAAACACCCCATCGTGAGATGGGGTGTTTTGTTATTGAGAATATAAACTTCGAATCGGTTCTGGTTCGACATAGTCGATAAATTTACTGGAAGTAAGCTTATCGACTTGATCCTGACTGCCCGACACCACCAGCACATGCTGGCTGTCTAAGGTATCAACCACTTCCAGCTGATAGGATTGAAGAAGCTCGCGAGTCTGCTGCTCTGCGCCTTTGTGATACTTAACAAAGAACCGGGGGGCTTGAGCCTCTGCTTCTGCCTGCCTTTCGTCAACAGGTGGAAACGCTGGGTTATCAGCATAGCTCCATGTCGTCACCGCACTCGTTAGTACCGCCGCTAGAGCGCAACTATAATACACTTGCTTCTTCATATTCATCCCTTACTGAAATGTCAGTGACCAGCTATTGATCGTACCTGTGTCTTGGCGCGCACTATCTACTGCTTTCAGTTTCCAGTTACCTTTTGACTCAAAGCCAGTGAAGTTCCCTTGGAAGCTAGTACGAATGTCATTCGCGGAACCACCCGTATTTTCATGCAATACCACTTGGCCACCAGTTGGTGAAGTCAAGGTTACTTTCAGGTCACCTACATAGCTATGGCTGATATCAACCGCAACCGTTACTGTACCAGAATCGCCGCTGCGCAGTACATCAATCTCGCTTGTTGCGCCTAATGTACTGTTGTCTGGAATGGCGATAGCATTAGTGTTGCTGTAGCTCGAAGGCGTTTGACCACCATTATCAGAACCATTATGCGTAGCAGTTAGAGAAGCCCCCGAATAAGCAGAGTAACCGTCAATCAATACTTGGTATGTTCCCGCTTGGGTTACATCCAAAGTGCAAGATTCGTTGTTACCGCTTTCCCAAGAACGACAGTCGTAAGTTTTGTTTGTTGGCGTACCATCAAATCGCACGTACATATCTGCATCACCGCTACCACCAGTCAGCTTGAATGTCGCTTTTGTTGCACTGGCAGGAACTTCAAATGTGTAAACCGTACCCGACTTGCTCGCTCCAGATAGCGCACCTTTCGCCACACCATTTTCTAGAACCGTGCTGGTGTCAATAGGGCCATTACAGCCTACATCTAGGTATGTTTTCGCGGCATCAGCATTGATCAAACCATGACCAGTACGATCGTCGCGTCCTGCGGCATCGATATCTGTCGCACTTGCGTTTAGTGCTTTACGTACTTGCGCTGCTGTACAGGTTGGGTGGTAACTCCACACTAAACCTGCAACACCTGCTACGTGTGGCGTTGCCATTGATGTACCGTTGTAGTACTCGTAGTCTTTACCCGTTTCCGTTGACACAGTGACGGTATCGCCTACTTTACCCGCTAACTCTAAACCAAATGCTCGGTCAACCGTAACAGAAACCATGCGGTAGCTGTCGTTATCATCGAGCACAAATGGGTTCTGCAAACCAGGTAAATCTTGATTACTGTATACAACCGCGGCTTTAGCACCCGCATCAGAACACGCTTTCACCGCGTTGACTTCAGGGCGAACACCCGTTCTTTGGTTTTCAATACGCTCAGTCAGACAGATCTTGTCTGTCATATCGCCACAGTTGTAGCTGCCAGAAGAGATGTCACACGCCGCAAGAGGTGCGGTGAACGATCCAGCCACAGGCGCTGACTCGTAACTGCCTGAAGTTTTGATTTTACGGTTGTGCGGAACAACGCCACGATCAAAGCTGCTCGTACCATTAATAGTGATATCAGACAGAACACCCTCACCCACAGTCACAGTTGAAAGTACCGCTACACCTGGTGCTGCGATATCGACTTGATCCGTTGCTTGAGAGAACGCTGCGTGGTCACTGTTAGTATCGACCGCCGCTACAGACATTACCGCATCATAAGACGCCGGGTAGCTGTGCGCTGTGTTGCCAGAGTTACCTGCGGCTGCGATAAGTAGTACACCTTTATCATACAGATCTTGCATTGCATTTTGTTCGGTAACACTTGAACGGCTACCACCTAGGCTCATATTGACGACGTTAGCGCCATTATCCGCACAGGTTTGAATCGCTTTCACTAAGCTTGATGAATAACCCCAACCAGATTCGTTAAACACCTTCACGATGTGCAAGTTTACATTCTGGTTCGGCATAACACCTTTAACACCTTCGGTGTTGGCAATAGCCGCGATCGTACCAGCAACGTGTGTACCGTGAGCATTGTTGTTACCCGGTGAACTCCAAGAGCCCGTACCGCTATCATTAGTACCATTCACACGGTTACCACTTAGATCATTGTGATTAATGTCGTAACCAGAGTCGATAATACATACCGTGCGATTGCCTGCATTTGAGTCGCTAAGAAGCTGCGCATTCACCGCATTAAAGCCCCACGGAGTAGTTTCACTTAGCAGGTAGCGCGGCGGATCGACCTCTACGTATTCTACTTGTGAATTAGTACGCAAAGAAGAAAGCTCGTTATCATCCATCTCAACACTGTAGATAGGCTCAGAACCTAGCTTTTCAACCTTGCGAGCTTTTACTTGCTGTAGCACCGACTCACGAACTTCACTTGGCGCCATCACTGGTTCGCCAGCTCGAGTAAACGGCATAGGTGCATCTTGCTTAAATTTAACAATGTATTTAGTTGGTAAATCAGCCTCGTTGAACCCCATTGATGGCGAAGCGTTCGCCACTGAGATTCCGGCCATAGCCACTGCGATAGTTGAAAGGGCGAATAACCCTTTGGTTTTACTTGTTATGTTGTGCATCTGCTCTATTCCTTATTGAGCTATTTTTATTCACTTTTTACTCATGAATCATCATTCTTAGTGATAACTCACAAGCAACCTAGCATTAAAGGATGATTATAAAACCGCCAACAATTTATAAAGTTAATGCTCTATTTTACGCTCAAGCTCACCAAATACATCTAAAAGGTGAACATTCAATAGATTATTTATTTCCTTATAAAGCAATCACTTAATAACACGCCGCATGCAAATTCTCATATTTAACAGGTCATAACCCCTAGCCCAATGGGTAGCCTCACCCCACTTCAAAGCCTCTCAGGTTTATAAACTAAAGCACTAGATAACAGGCACTTGACTAAAACCTCATATATCAGTGAAACAAGTTGAGATAACAAGACTTGGGTATGCAATTAAAGAGATATGAATTAGCTTAGTAACGTCAGGGATCGACTCGGTGTACAAAACAATGAAAATAATCACTCACATAATTGTCTCAACTCTTTTGCTGTTCATGGCCTTTGCCACCAGTGCAGAGGAGGTATTTCCATTATCACCCCCTGATACCAGCACACCTAAAGCCACATTCGATAGTTTTAATCGTTTGGTCTCTACTGCTAACCACCAACTATCTCAATTACCAGAGTTACCAACAGAACAACGCGAAGCGACCAAGCAATCTGTCTATGCCTTGTTCAATAAAGCGGTACAGTGCTTTGATTTTTCGCAACAACCAAAATCTGAATACTCTAGAATCTCACTTGAATCAGTGATGTTAATGAAAGAGATTCTCGATCGTATTCCTGCTTTCGATCCCTCCATCATTCCCGACTCTAATCAGGTACAACAATGGACTGTGCCCAATACTCAACTTGTCATTACAAAACAGCCCAACGGTCAATTTCTTTTTTCTGCTCAAACGGTCGACAGCTTACATAGCAACTATCAGCTAATTAAACATCTGCCTAATCGGGATGGCACAGAAAAAGACTTCTATCGCTATTTCTCCCTTTCTGCAGGTAAGTTAGTCCCTCCCGCTTGGTTTGCATGGATTGAAGACCTGCCCCCCGTGTTTATGCTAGAACTGGCTGAACAGGCCGTGTGGCAGTGGTTAGGATTAGTAACGTTATCAATCTTGCTCTGTATGTATAGCGTTTGGGTTTACCGCTCTAACAGGCTAACGCTTTTACGCCCTTTGTTAATGGCAGTCGGTTTAGGCTTGTTTATCGCTATCAGCAACCACCAGCTTAATCTCACCGGGCAATTAATGTCTGTCGTGTCGATATGTGGTGAGTTGGTTATCTGGCTGCTAATCGCACAAGCTGCCTACTTACTTGGCTACAAAACATGTTCTGCTATGGCTAAAACCACAGACGCCTCTAACCTGCGCCAGAGCATTACTCAGATTATCGGGACACTTGTTGGCTCTGCGCTAGCGGTAAGCATTTTCGGTTACGGACTGAGCCGGATCGGCGTACCTGTCTATGGCATTGTCACTGGCCTGAGTTTAGGCGGTATGGCAATTGCGCTCGCTATTCGGCCAACAATGGAAAACCTAATTGGTGGTGTGATTCTGTTCTTAGACAAGTCACTCTCGGTGGGTGACTACTGCCAAATGGGTAAAGTGTCAGGAGTGGTGGAACGGATTGGTGTGCGCTCTACCCGCATTCGCGCCAAAGACAGAACTCAAATCACTATAGCCAATGGTGATTTAGTCAAAATGGAGATCATTAACTACAGTCGCCGTGACCGATATCCATTTAAAGCAGAAATCGCGCTGCGCTTTGGTACCCCAATCACCGTCGTAACAAATATTACACACGAGATTGAAGCCATGCTTGTCGCTCATCCAGACACTCTGGATTCCCCCGTTCGGGTCCATTTCTCAACATTCGATAACTATCGCATCAACTTAGAGATTCTCGCTCACCTAGATACCACCAACCGCGAGCGTTTCCTGGAGCTGCAACAAGAACTTCTGTTTAGCATCGAGCGTATCATCAAACAAAACAACGCCGAGTTCGCCATCCCAATCCAAGCTACGATTTTGCAAATGGCGAGTGGCAAGCAAGAGTCGATTAATGCAGAGAAGTTAGATAATTATTCAGTTTCATGAGACCTGATAATGATCTCACTACTCACCCGCTACCAGTACCTACATCAAGTACTTTATTATTTGGCAAAGACCAGTAAGGCTGCCATGAACAATGCTCATAATCATCAGAAATGCTGTTATATTGAGCGCACAGTTGTTCCGCATTTTGCTTGTAAAAAGAATAACTTGAAGACATAGCTTTGCTACCGAAGTGGAACTTACTGCATAGTAATTGGCTTTATAATTGATTCCCCCCCAAGAGCCAGTAAAACTTGTTGCAATTTAGTTAAATAGAATTAAAACTCTAACTGTGTAAACCAGATTGACCACATACCTGTGGATTGGATAACGGAAGGAGCGCGTTTTGTTAAGTATTCTTCGCCTTGTATTGGCTGCTATTTATATTGTGTTTATGACCCTCTTCGCTATGGTTTATTGCCTGTTTAGCCCAAGGAACCCAAGGCACGTGTATTTCTTTTGCCGTTGGTTTAACCAGCTACACAAATTGGTTGGTTTAAAGTTGATTCAACGCGGTCTAGAGCGAGCGCCTACGCAGAAAAACAGTGTCTATATATCTAACCACCAAAGCGTGTATGACTTTGTTACCTCACCGGGAATGCTAAGACCACGTACCGTTTCATTAGGTAAAAAAGAACTGCTTTGGGTACCGTTTTTTGGTCAACTGTATTGGATCACTGGCAATATTTTGATTAACCGCCAAGATAAGTCCAAAGCTCGCGATACGATTAAGCAAGTTGCGGAAGCCATCCACCAACGCGATCTGTCCGTTTGGGCTTACCCGGAAGGTACCCGCAGCAAAGGGAGAGGACTGCTACCGTTCAAAACCGGTGCCTTTCGTATGGCAATTGAAGCCGGCGTACTAATCACACCTATGGTGGTGAGCACCACGCATAACAAGATTGACCTTAACCGCCGCAACAATGGTGTGGTAATCACTGAAATGCTTGAGCCAATTGATACCACCAATTACAGCCTGAGTGATGCCCGCGCTCTTGCAGAGCATTGTCATCAGTTAATGGAAGCTAAAATCGCTGAGCTGGATAAAGAAGTGGCGGCTCTCGAAGCGCAGCATAGCTTTAGCGTAAACACGCAAGATAATACGATCAAAGAGTAACTCAGTCGCAGATAAACCACTGAGTACTCTATAGCTTACTGCCAAAGGTGTTCAATCCTCGCAAATTTGAGTGGGTTAGTTGTCGTAAAATAGCTTTGTCGGCACAGTCAGCTTGAAAGGTTGCGAGGAATTAACATGAAAATCATTCACCATGGCGGCAAACAAACCATTACTGGCTCTTGCCATGAGCTCAGATCAGAGGCTCAAGCAATTCTTATCGACTGCGGGCTGTTTCAAGGCGCCGATGCTCGGCCTTTGGATATTGAATTTGAAACCTCTCACTTGACCGCGATTGTCATTACCCATGCCCATATTGACCACATAGGTCGACTGCCATGGTTACTCGCAACTGGCTACAACCAACCTATTTACTGCACCACCGCAACAGCCGAGCTGATCCCATTAATGCTCGAAGATAGCCTAAAGCTGCAACTCGGTTTAGACCGTAAACAAACCGAGCGAGTGTTAAACAAGGTACGTCGCCTGATTAAGCCATTGGACTACAATTGTTGGCATTGCCTCGACAAGATTAACCCCCTTGGTTCGATGACGATACGTTTTCAACCAGCGGGGCATATACTCGGCTCTGCCTTTGTCGAAGTGCGCTTAGCCAATCAAGAGGTGGTGGTCTTTTCTGGCGATTTAGGCCCAAGCAATACCCCTCTTCTGCCCGATCCGAGATCACCCGAACGTGCCGACTATCTGTTGATTGAAACCACCTATGGTGATAAGAATCACGACGATATAAAAACTCGAGCAGAAAGATTGAAAGCCATCATAGAACGCTCTCTTGAAGATGGAGGAGCGATCTTGATTCCTGCGTTTAGTGTTGGGCGCACTCAGGAATTATTGTTCGATATTGAGCAGCTCATCCACCACCAACAAATAGATGTTTCTATCCCTATAATTCTCGACTCGCCAATGGCTCAGCGTGTCACTCGTTCCTATCGCCATTTCAAACAGTTGTGGGGGCAAGAAGCCAAACAACGATTAGAACTGCACCGTCACCCATTGGCTTTTGAGCAATGCATTACGGTCGAAGATCATCGGACCCACCAGCGTTTGGTCAATCGTCTGCAATCGACCCAAGAGCCCGCAATAGTGGTCGCCGCTTCTGGTATGTGTCAGGGGGGGCGTATTATGGACTACCTCAAAGCGCTGCTGCCGCTAGAGAACACCGATGTACTTTTGGCAGGTTACCAAGCGCAAGGGACATTGGGTCAAGAAATACAAACAGGCGCAATGGAAGTAGAAATTGATGGTGAAGAGATAGAGGTTAAAGCGCAAGTTCATACCATGTCGGGCTACTCTGCCCATGCTGATAAACACGATCTTCTGCGCTTTATCAATGGCATTGCCGACAAACCGAAACAGGTTCACTTAATTCATGGCGAGCCCGAAACTCAGGACAAGTTTGCTCGTGAGCTTCACGATCTTGGTTATCACGTTAACCAATAGTTTGACATCAATAATCGTAATCGAAACCACAAATACTATTCGCCACTGCGCTCATATCTTTTCAGTTAAAGAGACGCTATTCTGAACAAGTGTTTATCGCTGGAATTCTCTATGGACATATTCATACTGGTGGGGCTTATCACCCTTAATGGCCTGTTCGCCATGTCAGAACTGGCGCTTGTGGCTGCGAAGTCGAGCCGATTAAAAGCGCTCGCTCAAACTCAGTCTTCAGCGCAGCTCGCTCTTGAGCTAAAAAACAACCCAACCCGCTTTTTATCAACCATCCAAATTGGTATTACCGCGATTGGTATTTTGAGTGGTATTTTCGGTGAAGCAACCCTCTCTACACCTTTTGCTCTGTGGCTTACACGACAAGGACTTGATGCCGAATTGGCTTCTATCGTCGCAACCGCAAGCGTCGTTGTGTTAATCACTTACTTCGCGATTGTGGTTGGTGAGCTGGTGCCTAAACGTTTTGCTCAGCGTAATGCCGAGAGAATTGCCATTATTGTCGCCTATCCTATTCATTGGCTGGCAATAGTGACCACACCCTTTGTGTTATTGCTGAGCACATCAACCGATGCACTTCTCAAACTGTTTCGCCAACAAGGTGATGATAGCGAGCAAGTCACAGAGGAAGATATCTTTGCGGTAGTGAGTGAAGGTTCAGAATCGGGGGCGATTGAGCCTCAAGAGCAGCAGATGATCCGTAATATTCTGCATTTGAATGATCGCCTAGTGACCTCTTTGATGACCCCGCGCTGCGATATGGATTACCTCGACATCGAGCAGCCGATAGAGTCATGCCTAATGCAAATACGTCATACTCAGCATTCGGTTTGGCCAGTCTGTCATGGAAGCTTAGACAATATCATCGGCACAATTTCATCTAAGGTGCTGCTCGACCAATATGAGTCACTTTCGATTGGAAAAATCGCTCGCTTGGTCAGAAAGCCACTTTACTTCCCTGAGTCAATGAAAGGCTTACCTTTGCTCAATCAAATGCAGCAATACAACTGTGAGATGGCTTTTATCGTCGATGAATATGGAGACATCCAAGGATTGGTGACGCACTACGATATTCTAGAATCTGTCGCCGGAGAGTTAGGCTTGGCCCCACAGCACACTTGGGCGAGACAACATCAAGATGGTAGCTGGTGGATGGACGCTCTGATCCCACTAAGTGAGCTAAAACGCCGTTTAAATATCAGCGTCATTGAGGGGGAAACAAGTGAAGGCTTCCAAACCCTCAATGGCTTTCTAACCTGGCTAATCGGCCGAGTCCCTGCAGAAAGTGAAGTGATTGCTTATCAAGAATGGCAGTTTGAGATTCTAAAAGTACAGAACAACCGAATATTGCAGGTTCGGGTGAGTTTAAGAACGGAAAGAGATTAGAAACGAGAAACGAGAAACGAGAAACGAGAAACGAAACAATTCTATAGGCTGGCGTACAACGTCAACCTTTAGTGCTTTCATCTCGGAGCGTAGCGTTCTATAGGACGCAGTCCGTTCTCGTTTCTCGCAGGGCGAAGCCCGTTCTCTCTAGGCCCTAAGCGCCTGCTCCAAGTCAGCAAGAATATCATCGATATGTTCGATACCTACGGACAAACGAATCATCTCAGGTGATACTCCTGCTTGTTTCTGCTCCGCTTCACTTAACTGGCGGTGTGTGGTCGAGGCTGGGTGACAAGCCAGTGATTTCGCATCACCAATGTTGACCAAACGTTTAAAGATCTGCAGCGCATCATAGAAACGAACACCTGCGTTGTAACCCTCTTTTAGACCGAAAGACAAAATCGCAGATGGTTTACCCTTCATGTACTTTTCTGCCAGCGGGTAAAACTCAGAGCTTGGTAAACCTGCGTAGCTCACCCAACTGACTTTGTCGTGCTGCTGTAAGTACTCGGCGACTTTCATTGCGTTCTCAGTATGACGCTCCATTCGCAGAGATAATGTCTCTAGCCCTTGCATTAGCATGAAGGCATTCATTGGAGATAAGGCTGAACCCGTATTACGCAGTGGCACAGTACGCGCACGACCAATAAACGCTGCTTCACCGAAAGCTTCTGTATAAACTACACCGTGGTACGACGGCTCCGGTTGATTAAACACAGGAAAACGGTCTTTATGCTGTGCCCACGGAAATTTGCCAGAGTCGATAATAATACCGCCTAACGTGGTACCATGACCGCCAACGTATTTGGTTAGCGAGTGCAGCACAATATCGGCACCAAACTCAATGGGCTTACAAAGCGCAGGTGTTGCAACGGTATTATCAACAATAACCGGAACACCTTGAGCATGAGCAAGCTCGGCCACACGCTCCAAATCAATGATGTTACCAGCTGGGTTACCAATACTTTCGCAGTACACTGCTTTGGTATTTTCATCGATCAACTCGGCAAGGCTCTCGGGCTTATCATCTTTAGCGAATTTCACGTTAATCCCTTGGCTTGGCAACATGTGCGCAAACAAGGTATAGGTGCCACCGTATAGCTGAGGCGTCGAAACGATATTATCGCCAGCCTGAGCCAGTGTCAGGATCGCATAGTTGATTGCCGCGCTACCCGCACTCACAACAAGACCGGCAATCCCGCCTTCCAAAGCTGCCATGCGTTTTTCCAACACGTCATTAGTTGGGTTCATGATGCGCGTATAAATATTGCCCGGGACTTCTAAGTTAAACAAATCGGCGCCATGCTGAGCATTGTCAAACTCATAAGCGACCGTTTGATAGATTGGTGTCGCAACTGATTTTGTGGTTGGGTCGGTTTCATAACCAAAGTGGATCGAGAGCGTTTCGTCTTTCATGTGCCTTCCTTGCGTGATTAACGTAAATTTTGTGTATTGTCATATCAGTAATTAGCATTAACTTGTTCATTATTTACGCAAATATGTGGATTCATTCACACTCAGAGTCGCCTTACTTTCAATATTGCCTTGTGTGCTAAGGTTAAGCTTTGGTCAAGATCATCTGGATAGACCATTTAATTGCATAGCTTCATGTATACTGCGCGGCAGTTATAGCCACATGAATAAAAGTATGTTTCTGTCACCGTATTTTTCACAAGATAACAATCAGTTCCAGTTCACTCGCCAGCAAGCAAGCCACTTTGCTAAAAAGGTAGCGGGCGACTTTAACCCTATCCACGACGAAGATAACAAACGCTTCTGTGTACCTGGCGATCTGCTATTTGCTGTATTGCTAAGCAAAGAAGGCATTAGCCAGAAAATGCGCTTTGATTTCTCAGGTATGGTTAACGATGGGATTTCGCTATCGATTGAGAACAAATGTGAGAAAGAAAGTGCGCTAGTCGATGACAATGCGAAGGAATACTTACACATGTCTCACGAAGGTGAAGTAAGCCGCGATGCTGCATTTATCGAGCACGTAGTTACGAGCTATGTTCAGTTCTCTGGCATGAATTTCCCGCACATCATGGTTCCACTGATGGAAGAAGCACAGATGATGATCAACTGCCAGCGTCCATTGGTAATTTATGAAAGTATGGAAGTTGAATTTGATCGCCTTGACCTGACTCATCCTGAAGTTGAATTCGCTGGTGCGACCTTTGACGTTGAAGGCAAGCGCGGTGTTGTCACACTAAACTTCAGCTTTAAAGAAGATGGCGAAGTGGTTGGCAAAGGCATTAAGCGCATGGTGGCAAGCGGCTTAAAACCTTATAATCAAGAAGCGGTTGACGACCTAGTAGAGCGCTTTAACGCGCGTAAAGATTGCTTCTTAGCCGAGTTTGCCAACGCCGCTTAATCAGCAAGAGTTTCAGCATAAAGGGTTACCATCTGGTGACCCTTTTTGTTTTCCGCGACACTAAGTTCAAACAATTCAGATAACTCGCTAGCCTCACTCTACTATCTTGGTTAGCCTCTGCTTTTCGCTTATTTGCCAATAAACCAAGATGACTATACACGCCCAATATTTCGCTTCAATTCTTGATTTTGTCCAATCTGAAAACTCAGACATCTGCACGCAGCTTTCTCAACCGACTTCAGACTGGAAGACAAAAATTGACCTACTTAAACAGCAATTTAATCAACTACCACATTTGGCGGGCGATATTGTTTTGGGTTTGTCGCAAGCAGATTCTAATTTGGATATCGAGGTTGTTATTCTTTATCGTGGTTTGGTGTTCCCAGTCGACATTGACCTTGTTGACCAAGACTACACCGAAGAGTTAAAAGCCAATATCCACCAGCAAGCTAGGCGACTAAAAAAGTGTCATTTTGAAAGTAAGTCGAAGTTTATTGTCCCTGTTCAGATAGCGACAAATGCTAGCCCTCAAGGCAGCGCGATTACCGTCTCTGAAGATTTAGTTGCCGACACCATGTGTGACACGGGCGAGCACCTTGCTGCTCTGATTGAGCACTTTTCTAACCAGTACAAAGACGATCAAATCATCCTCAGTGACTGGTTAAAAAGTGACATCAAGGCAGAATAGCGCTTTGCATTAACGAGTCATCTTCTTAACGAACACCACCACAAACAGCGCCATGGTAAAGCTGCCTAAGAAAGCTTCGCAGGCCGCTATAAAGCGTGCCAAGCCGACGGGCGATATATCGCCGTACCCCAATGTAGTAAATGTCACTACGCTAAAATAAAGCGAGTTGAAGAACTCAAGTACATAGAACTTCCACCCAGTGACTCCCTCGTAAATAGGGTGGGCTCCGGTGGTATCCAAAAAGAAGTAAGCCAATGCACAGACCAAAATCAAAAAGATAGAAAAGCCTACTACGCGAATTGGATCTTCTCCGTAGCCACAAAAGACATCTACCAACTTGGAGATCATCCTTTTTACACTCAGAAGTGGCATTTGATAACGCCGATAACGCATCTCGCGCTTAAAGAAGTCTCCCGCCATTTCAAACAGCCCTTGCTTCTCACACTGCTTACGAATATTGCGGCACACCTCTTCAGCCTCTTGGCATAGCATGACTGATTTCTTACGATCACGCTGCCTCAGCGCTTTTTTCGCTTCCAACTCTTGCTTAAGACACCCTCCCCACTCGATATTTTCAAGCTTGGCACGAGAAAGTTCAGCACCGAGTAAGTTACAGTTGTCTAGTTTGGCGCAGTGTAGATTTGCACCAATTAACTTAGCCTTCATCAAAGATGAGCCACGTAAATCTAAGCCAAAAAAATGAGCCTCCGTTAAATTTGCTCGATAAAAATCCACATCTCGACATTGATAACCTTCTTTACAGCCTCGGTTTACTAAATCAAGGTCTTCGAGGTTTGTTCTTGCCAACTGAAATCCGTCTAAAGGTTTACCTGCTGCGGCCCATTGTTCAACCTTGTCTTTTATATTGTCTTTGCTTTTATCGACTTTTGGGTCATGCCAGTAACACAATCCTGACTCCCCACACGGTTGATCACAGCACCAGCCATCTGGATTTTGATAGCTGCATTGGCCTTGGTGAGATTCCATATGCGCTGCCCCTAACATTATCTATCTCGGCAAAGGCCAAGCTAGACACAATATTAAGTGTAGTGGGTGCATATGGGCTCGCCATTGTTATTTATAATTTAATTAATATGACTATTTCTTAGTCGCTGAGTTAGCTGGGAAAGTTTTTGTTACCCTTCACCTGCTCTCTTAACCATTGTTTGAACAATCTGGTGTATGGATCATCGATATGAGTGAGAACAAAATAACCCGCATTGGCTTCAATTGCAGTAAAAGGCGCAACCAACTTTCCCTGCTCGATCTCATCTCCCAGTAAAGCAACTCTTGCGAGGGCGATTCCAACTCCGGCCTCTGCAGCCGACATTGCCATATCGGTACGGTTAAAAAAGTGTCCTCGGTTGGTTGCGAAATCGAGTTGCTGTTGTGAAGCCCAATACAACCACTCATAGTCTTTCTCGGCTCCCTGCCAAGGCATTACGTCATGGAGTAAAGTCACTCCTTCCCATGCGCTGCTACCTTCCACCAGCTTGGAGTGGACAGAAAAATATTCTCGGCTCATCACGGGGATGAGCATTTCTTCCATTAATAACTCGGCTTCTGAGTGCTTATAAGGCAAAGACCCGTAATCAATTGCAATATCGAAATTACGCTTATCACTATCGACCAAGGCTCCCTCGGCAAAAGTGTGGATCTGTATATCAGGATATAGTTTGTGGAAGTTTTCTAGCCTTGGAACCAGCCATTTAAAGGCAAAAGAAGGCGTTAGTTTGAGGCGAATCTGCTTGCGCTCAGAAACTTGTGTTAATTGAAAAACGTTCTCTTCAATAGCAGCAAAGTGGTGACTCGTAGCATCAACCAGTTTCTTACCCTGATCTGTTAGACGTATTCCACGAGCATGACGTTCAAATACACTAAACCCTAACCGTTGTTCAATTTGCTGAAGTTGTTGGCTGACAGCCCCGAGTGTAAGGTTCAGCTCTTTAGCTGCGCTCGTTAAGCTCTGGTGCCGAGCAACAATGCAGATCAAATTCACCCCATGCAGCAAGGTCGATTTCATATTAAGCCTTTAGAAAAACTAAAACCCAATATCAATTCTTATCGATTGTTAAGCAGATGTAAATTATTCATCCTTAGCAAAATTTCAAACTGTGAGTAACGTTCGTGAAGGTGATTGTTTTAGGGAGTGGGGTCATCGGATTAACCAGTGCTTGGTACTTAAATCAAGCTGGATTCGATGTCACTGTGATAGACAGACAAGCTAAAGCGGGAGAAGAAACTAGCTTTGCCAATGCAGGCCAAATCTCATATGGCTACTCTTCGCCTTGGGCTGCGCCTGGCATTCCCACTAAAGCCATTAAGTGGCTATTTGAACAACATGCCCCGCTGAAAATTAAGCCCTCCCTCAGCCCTGATTTGCTCCACTGGGCGAGTCAAATGCTCGGCAATTGCCAGTTGGATAAGTACCGTGTCAACAAATCTCGTATGCTTACCATCGCCAATCGTAGCCGTGAGTGTTTAGCCGCATTAAACCAACAGTTTGAGCTCGATTACCAAGGACGTACTCAAGGCACGCTGCAAATATTCCGCACTTCTGCCCAGCTTAAAGCCGTAGAAAAAGATATGGCGCTGCTAGAAGAGAGTGGCACCCAGTTCAAATTACTCGATGCCAAGCAATGTCTCAATCAAGAACCAGGGCTGGCCAATATGCAAGGTGAGTTGGTTGGCGGGCTTTACCTGCCTGATGACGAAACCGGAGATTGCTATCTGTTTTGCCAACAGCTGCATAAGATGGCAGAGCAAGCTGGGGTTGAGTTTATGTTTAACACAGATGTTGAGGCTCTGCTGACGGAAGGCACTAAGGTGGTGGGTGTTAAAACCTCTCTAGGGACGTTAAGTGCTGATTACTTTGTGGTCGCATTAGGCAGTTACTCGAAAGCTCTACTTAACCCGATCGGTATCGATATTCCGGTTTATCCGGTTAAGGGCTACTCATTGACCCTGCCAGTCACTAACGAACGGCAAGCCCCTTCGTCCACCATTATGGATGAAACCTATAAAGTGGCACTCACCCGCTTTGACCAAAGGATCCGTGTCGCAGGCACCGCAGAGTTGGCCGGGTTTGATCCTGCTTTACCCGACAAGCGTCTCGCAACACTAAACCACGTCGTCAGTGACTTGTTCCCACAAGGCGTTGATTTCTCTCAGGCTGAATACTGGACAGGGTTTCGCCCCATGACACCGGATGGAACGCCAATCATAGGCCAAACAAAGTTCAGCAATTTGTTCACCAACACTGGGCATGGAACATTGGGCTGGACGATGGCGTGTGGTTCAGCCGATATCTTAGCCGAGTTGATGGCATCAAACGGTCAGAAGCCTCTTTCAGAGCTCAGTATGGAGAGGTATGCCTAAAAGCTAAGCTAAACCGTACTCTTCACATCAACACAATTAACTCATTTACGTTCTATTAACAAAATATATAGCAACGTATTTGGGTTATTTGTCGTACGTATAATCCACCACCAAACCTCCCCAATCGACCATATAGCGTTCCAATTGAAGCTCAGTAAGTAATCAATCGCTACTATTTAACAATTTTTTAGCACTTTGTGTTTTGGGTCACGCTAATTAACACTAACAAATAAATAAATTAACAATTACATTACAGAAAGGGTAATATCCTGTTCAGAAAACAACCACTATAAAACAAAACAGGGAAAATACTTATGCAGTCATTAGTTGATTTTCTGAATGGAATTATCTGGAGCCCGGTATTGATTTACCTTTGCCTTGGCGCTGGTTTGTTCTATTCGATCATGACTCGATTTGTTCAAGTTCGTCACTTTAGTGAAATGTGGCGTTTACTTCTTTCAGGGAAAAGTTCTACTAAGGGTATCTCATCATTCCAAGCACTAGCGGTTTCGCTATCTGGTCGTGTGGGTACAGGTAACATTGCAGGTGTTGCGGCGGCTATCGGTTTTGGTGGTCCAGGTGCAGTATTCTGGATGTGGGTTGTGGCCTTCTTTGGCGCAGCAACAGCGTACGCAGAGTCAACACTGGCACAGATCTACAAGGAAGAAGACGAAGGCCAGTTCCGTGGTGGTCCGGCTTACTACATTGAAAAAGCAATGGGTCAAACTTGGTACGCATGGATCTTCGCAATCGCGACTATCTTTGCTTGTGGTTTCCTACTACCTGGCGTTCAGTCAAACAGTATCGGTAATGCGGTTGAAGCAGCATTCGGTTCTGGTGAAATGATTGAAACAGCTATCGGTACATTCAGCTTTGCGAAGATCTTCACAGGTACGCTGATTTCAGTCATCCTAGCGTTTATCATCTTCGGTGGCGTTAAACGTATTGCTAACTTCACGCAGATTGTTGTTCCTTTCATGGCGCTTGCTTACATTGTGACAGCCTTCATCATCATCCTTCTCAACATCGGTGAAGTACCACGCGTATTCTCTATGATCATTGGCGATGCATTCACACCTATGGCAGGTGTTGGTGCAGCTATCGGTTGGGGTGTTAAACGTGGTGTTTACTCAAACGAAGCAGGCCAAGGTACTGGTCCTCACGCAGCGGCAGCAGCGAGCGTTGATCACCCTGCGCAACAAGGTCTAGTACAATCGTTCTCTATCTACATCGATACACTACTAGTATGTTCTGCAACTGCATTTATGATCATCATCACTGGTGCATACAACGTTCATGGCGCTGAAGGCTTCCTAGTACAGAACGTTGCTGCTGATATTGCTGCAAACGGCCCGGTATTCACTCAGATGGCAATTGAAAGTGCACTACCAGGCATTGGTAAACCATTCATCGCAATCGCACTGTTCTTCTTCGCGTTTACTACGATTCTTGCTTACTACTACATCGCAGAAACTAACGTGGCTTACATCCGTCGCCACATCAAAGTTAATGGACTGATGTTCCTACTAAAAGTGGCACTAATCGCAGTCGTGTTCTACGGTACAGTTAAGACAGCAAACCTTGCATGGGCAATGGGTGACGTAGGTGTAGGTCTAATGGCGTGGCTAAACATCGTTGGTATCTTGATCATCTTCTTCATGTCTAAGCCTGCTTTGAAAGCTCTGAATGATTATGAAGAGCAACAAAAACAAGGTGTTACAGAGTACACGTTCAACCCAGTAAAACTAGGCATCAAAGGTGCTGATTACTGGGAAGACAAGTACCGCCGTAAAACTGGCAAGCAGCCAACGGCTGAACCAGAGTCCAAACCGGTTGAACAACCTTCAACCTAATAGCGACACGCTATAAAAAATAAGAAAATGCAGTGGTAAAAAAAGGGGTTAGCCAATGGCTAACCCCTTTCATCTTATTGTTCCCAAAAATTTACTAAGTTAGATAACTTAGGTTTAGTCAATGTTGCTTCAGGCACATCATCAACTAAATTCTTTTAATTATGCCGCTACCTGCTCTAGAGGCATTTCTACTGCTGGCTTTTTCTCACCAATTGGCAAGATAGTACGGCCATATTCGTTGTTCAGTACTTGTGCCATAGCGAAGTAGATCGCGCTCGCGCCGCAGAAGATACCTTCAATACCCGCAATAGTACCGATGAACTGACTACCTGTGAAATCACGCGCTGCTAGTAAGAAGAATAGGATTGTTAGTGAGCCAAATACTACTTGCTTTGCTACTGGGTAGCATAGTGAGCCAATAAACATAAAGCCTGTGAAAATACCCCATAACGCTAAGTACCAACCCATAAAGCTTGCTGGGCTTGCTGGTAGCCCCATGTATGGCATAACAAGAATTCCAACCAATGTTAGCCAGAACAGGCCGTAAGAAGTAAACGCCGTAGTACCAAAAGTATCACCACGCTTGAAACACATCATGCCGACAAAAACTTGGCTCAGACCACCATAGAAAATACCCATTGCTAGGATCATTGAATCAATAGGGAAAAAACCTGCATTGTGGATGTTTAGCAGGATGGTTGTCATACCGAAACCCATTAGGCCCAATGGAGCCGGGTTCGCCAGTTTTGTTGACATTTTGCGCACCTTTAAAAAAAGTTAATAAAATTTACGCGCAAATTTTAGTGACGTTCAATAAAAAAGATAGTGTTCGGAATCGCAATCTAAGGTTGCGCAAATCATTAAATGAGAACTTTGACCGTATTTGAGCCGATAAGGGATGCAAAACACGTGAAATCCGTACAACATCGAGTAAGAAAAAATAGGCCCTGAAATAAATTCAGGGCCTATTCAATCGATTTATCTTGTTTTAAAGACTTACTGGCAAGAAATTTCGTCCCAGAACCAGTTTGCTTGAGTTGGTGTATCCCACGTTCCTGGACCATTTTTGGCAATAAAACACTTACCGTTGTAGGTCACTTTATCGCCATTCGCGACCTGAGAAACACCCGGTTGCCACTGAATAAACGTATTTGGATCCGGTGTTGGTTGTGGGTCTGGAGTTGGTGTCGGCTGCGGATCAGGCGTTGGGGTTGGGTCTGGAGTAGGATCAGGCGTCGGCTCTGGTGTACCAGCCACTAACTCCCATGGACCACCTAAGCTTGGATCATCACCTTGCGTCCACCATTTCGCTTTGTAAGTGGCCCCTTTATAGGTAACTTGATCACCAGCGTTGTACACCTTCGTTGCGCTCCAGCCTGTTCCATTGTCTGGATTAGGATCGACGGGGTCTAACTTCTCAACCACACGGACTTCAGGCCAACTAGCGTGTGAGCCGTAGAGATTGGTTACACACTTCTCGTAATCACCCGAAACAAGTGCTGAATAAGCGGTTTGGAAGCCAACCAGCTCACACTCGAAGGAGTACCCCCCCGGTCTGTCTGCATAGTATTTCCAGTTCCCATCCCAGTTGGTGTAAAGCACATCCGTTGCGCCATTAAGATTCAGGCTGCCGTAAGGCGTTTGCTGCCAGCAGGTGTTCTTTTCATCGGCTTCAATAGGAAGCTGATAGTGAGCCGACAAACCTTCCCAGTAGCGAATACGGTTAACTGGCTGCCCTTTGTTTTTGTTTTGCTCACCACATTCAATCCCACCGTTGATGATGTTAATCGTGGTACCAAAACCGTAACCAATTCCTGCGTCAACTTCACGCTGAGAAGGCGACCATGTTTTATCAATGACATGCAGCATTGCCGGCTTGGGTGCTTGTGGTGTGAGGAAGAACCAAATAGCAGAAGCTAGGTTTAACCAAGAGTCTGCCACTAAACCTGGATTGTTGAGCAGCACTGACGCATCACCATCAAACATGGCTTCAGAGAATGCGCCATAGTTAAAGTGGTAAGAAAGCTGCTTGGCACCTCGGCCAAAATAGCCCTGCCCAGTAGCACAAGGCCACTTTTTGTTTTGCCAATCATTCTGCCCACAACCTGTGGTATAGCCTTCCTGACCTTCAGACCAGCCCATTTCGCGTACATGCACTAGTGCTTGTTGCCACTCTTCTAAAGCTAGTGGGTTGTCAGAGAGATTATCTTTCGCTATATGCCCACCAGTTTCTTGAGCAAAATGAGCAAAAGCGGTCACGATCGAACGTTTACAGATGGCATCAGAATCACGCCCATCGGTGTACTCTGCACAAAATGCCGGGAACTTACCAATAGCACGTAAGAAACGCGTATAGGTGTATTCTGGAGCAGCCATATGGGTAAGAAAGTCCCACTCTGCTCTTGGAAATACTCGCTCTGCTCTTTTTACGTTACCTGGGTTGGTTGCTAACCCCGAATCAATCGCTTCAACCACTGCGTTTGGCGCCGTTCGTAACGCTTGAGACCATATGTGATACATAGGATCCGCCGTCTGCTGACTCTCTGCTGCTTGGATATCAGCACGTGAAACGACATAACCAGTAGGGTTTTGAGGATCGGGCTGGATGTTCATCGTCGCCCAAGATGTAGGTGCCGCAGATAGCATGGCTAGTGCTGCGAGGTAGCTTGTTTTCTTCATCAGACAAGTCCTTAAGTGAATTTCTGAACAAAGACTAGAAAACTCAGCCACTAACTTCACGGCTAGTATGTTGCGTTAAGGTCAAGTTGCGAGTCACTCTTAAGTTGCAACGGAATCTGAAACTATCGTACTAATAAAAACTGTCTAGTAGGTTCAAAAAACGAATGTTCTAGAAACGTCTTAATTAATAGAAACATCGTTTGGTAAAAACACAGAAAATAACGTTAATTATCTTGTGGTATAAAAAAAGCCAGTCCGATGACTGGCTTAGTTAATCTATTCAAACAGGAAAATTATTCCCACTCAATTGTTGCTGGTGGTTTACCTGAAATGTCGTATACCACGCGAGAAATGCCATCTACTTCGTTGATAATGCGGTTAGAAACCTTGCCTAGGAAGTCATATGGTAAGTGTGCCCAATGCGCCGTCATAAAGTCGATAGTTTCTACCGCACGTAGCGATACAACCCAGTCGTACTTGCGGCCATCGCCCATTACACCTACAGAGCGTACAGGTAGGAATACCGTGAACGCTTGAGATACTTTGTTGTATAGGTCAGCAGTATGTAACTCTTCAATAAAGATAGCATCAGCACGGCGTAGTAAGTCACAGTATTCTTTCTTGATTTCGCCAAGTACGCGAACACCAAGACCAGGGCCAGGGAACGGGTGGCGGTAAAGCATATTGTAAGGTAAGCCAAGCTCTAGGCCAATCTTACGTACTTCGTCTTTAAACAGCTCACGTAATGGCTCAACAAGGCCCATTTCCATATCATCTGGAAGACCGCCCACATTGTGGTGTGATTTGATTACGTGCGCTTTACCCGTCTTAGATGCTGCAGATTCGATTACGTCTGGGTAGATAGTACCCTGCGCTAACCATTTAGCGTTCTTAAGCTTCTTAGACTCTTCGTCGAATACGTCAACAAATACGTGACCGATAGTCTTACGCTTCTCTTCTGGATCAGACTTGCCTTCAAGCGCAGCTAAGAAACGTTCTTCAGCGTCAACTTTGATAATGTTAAGACCAAACTGATCACCAAACATATCCATAACTTGCTGACCTTCGTTAAGGCGAAGTAGACCATTATCAACAAATACACAGGTTAATCTGTCACCGATTGCACGGTGAACTAGCATCGCTACTACTGATGAATCAACACCGCCAGATAGACCTAGGATAACTTCATCATCACCAACCTGCTCTTTGATACGTGCAACCGCATCTTCGATGATTGATTCAGAAGTCCATAGACGCTCACAGCCACATACGCCAAGAACAAAGTTCTCTAGCATCTGCAGTCCTTGTTTAGTGTGCGTTACTTCTGGGTGAAACTGAACACCGTAGTATTTCTTTTCTTCATTCGCCATTGCAGCGTAAGGACAAGTCTCGGTCTCACCAACTTTGACAAAATCTGCTGGAATTTCTACTACTTTGTCACCGTGGCTCATCCAAACGTCTTGAGTCGCTTCAAGATCTTTAAATAGTGCCGATTCACCAGAAACTTTAACTTGAGCGTATCCAAACTCACGCTCAGTAGAGCCGGCAACTTTGCCACCTAGCTGCTCAGCCATTGTTTGCATGCCGTAACATACACCAAATACTGGAACACCTGAGTCAAATACATATTGAGGAGCGCGAGGAGAGTTGTCCTCGGTAACACTTTCAGGGCCACCAGATAGGATGATGCCATCTGGGTTGAATTCACGAATATCCGCTTCTTCTACATCCCAGCTCCAAAGTTCACAGTAAACGCCGATTTCACGGACGCGGCGCGCGACAAGTTGAGTGTACTGAGAACCGAAGTCCAAGATCAGAATACGTTGGTCATGGATATTTTTAGTCATTTTGAGCAGTCTTATAAGCTAGGTTATTAAAACGGAGGCGAGTTTACTCGCCTCTTATTAATGCTTCAAGGAAAAAAGCAAACGTTTCCGTCAGGTTTATACTAATCGAATTAGGATTAGCCTAGACGGTAGTTTGGAGCCTCTTTCGTAATTTGAACGTCGTGTACATGAGACTCTTTCATGCCAGCGCCTGAAATACGTACGAATTCAGCTTTAGTACGCATATCTTCAACCGTTGCACTGCCTGTAAGACCCATGCTTGAACGTAGACCACCCATCTGTTGGTGAACGATCTCTTTTAGGCGGCCTTTGTATGCGATACGACCTTCGATACCTTCTGGTACTAGCTTGTCTGCTGCGTTATCTGACTGGAAGTAACGGTCAGAAGAGCCTTGAGACATAGCGCCTAGTGAACCCATACCACGGTATGCTTTGTATGAACGACCGTTGTATAGAATCACTTCACCCGGAGCTTCTTCAGTACCCGCGAACATTGAACCAACCATCACAACAGATGCGCCCGCTACAATTGCTTTACAGATATCACCAGAGAAACGAATACCGCCGTCAGCGATAACAGGAATGCCGTACTCGCCAGCAACTTCTGCTGCGTCTGCAATAGCGGTAACTTGAGGTACACCAACACCAGTAACGATACGAGTTGTACAGATAGAACCAGGGCCAATACCCACTTTCACTGCGCTTACGCCAGCTTCGATCAGAGCCTTCGCGCCTGCACCTGTTGCTACGTTACCGCCAATGATGTCTAGATCTGGGTATGCCGCGCGAGTTTCGCGAATACGGTTTAGAACACCTTCAGAGTGACCGTGTGAAGAGTCGATAAGTAGAACGTCTACGCCTGCTTCTACTAGAGCTTTAACGCGTTCTTCGTTACCCGCGCCTGCGCCAACGGCTGCACCTACACGTAGGCGACCTTGCTCGTCTTTACATGCGTTTGGTTTACGCTCTGCTTTATGGAAGTCTTTTGCTGTGATCATACCGGTTAGTTGGAACTCATCATTCACAACCAGTACTTTCTCTACGCGCGCTTCGTGCATTTTCTCTTGAACTTCTTCACGAGTTGCACCTTCTTTAACAGCCGCTAGACGCTCTTTAGGCGTCATCACAACTTCTACTTTCTTAGAAAGGTCCGTTACGAAACGAACGTCACGACCAGTGATGATACCAACCAGTTCGTTGTTATCTGTCACTACAGGGAAACCTGCAAAACCATGCTTTTCAGTAAGAGCAACCACATCAGCAATTGTGGCATCAGGGCTAACTGTCACAGGGTGAGAAACCACACCTGCTTCGTAAATCTTAACCTGATGAACCATTTCTGCTTGCTGCTCAATCGACATGTTCTTGTGGATAAAGCCAATGCCACCCTCTTGCGCTAGTGCAATTGCTAGGCGCGCTTCAGTAACGGTGTCCATAGACGCCGAAATCATTGGGATGTTTAGGGTGATGTTCTTAGTTAGCTGAGTGCGAAGATCAGCTGTGTTTGGGAGAACAGTGGAGTGTGCTGGCACAAGTAGTACGTCATCGAATGTCAGCGCTTCTTTGGCAATTCTTAGCATTTGCAATATCTCACAATTAGAGGAGTAAAAAGAACAATCCAATCTCATCGTTTCGCATAATGAGGGCAGTAAGCAGAGATGCTAGGCTGCATTTGGATTAGATATTGCGGACGGATTATACGGCTAACGCAATCGCTTGACCACTAGTTTTTTTAATTTTTTTCTTGCATTTACCCCCTTGCTATGTATTATATTGCCGCTAACTTCCATACCCACGCCTACGGAATTAGCTGTGTCTTCTCTGACCAATCAAAACATCTTCACCGTATCTCGTCTTAATGCTGAAGTCCGCTTGTTGTTAGAAAATGAAATGGGCATTGTTTGGTTAGTGGGAGAAATCTCTAACTTTTCTGAGCCTGTTTCAGGTCACTGGTATCTCACCCTTAAAGACTCACGCGCTCAAGTAAAGTGTGCCATGTTCCGTGGTAACAATCGTCGCGTTACTTTCAAGCCACAAAACGGCAATCAAGTTTTGGTTAAAGCTCGTTTATCGCTTTATGAACCTCGTGGCGACTATCAACTAATAATTGAAAGCATGCAGCCAGAGGGTGACGGCAGACTTCAACAGCAATTTGAAGAACTAAAGATGAAATTGGCTGGTGAAGGGTTATTTGCCCAAACCAGCAAAAAACCATTACCTGAGCATCCAAAATGTGTGGGGGTTATCACCTCTAAAACCGGGGCGGCTCTTTTCGACATTCTCGATGTCCTCAAACGTCGTGATCCTTCTCTTCCTGTGGTTATCTACCCAACTATGGTCCAGGGTGAACAAGCTGCGATTCAAATTGCACAAGCGATTGGATGTGCCAATAGCCGCAATGAATGTGATGTTTTGATTGTTGGCCGTGGCGGTGGCTCACTGGAAGATTTGTGGTGTTTTAACAACGAGATCCTTGCGCGCACTATTGCTTCTAGTCAGATTCCTATTATCAGCGCGGTTGGTCATGAAGTCGATGTCACTATCGCCGATTTTGTGGCGGATATGCGTGCCCCTACTCCGTCGGCTGCAGCCGAACTGGTTAGTAGAGACAATAGCCATAAAGACCAAGCGCTTCTAGCACGCCAACACAAACTAAGCAGCTCTATGCGTTACTTTTTGGCTGAGCAGAAAAAAACCACCGCTTCTTTGCTTCACCGTCTAGAGCGGCAACACCCTAGCTATCAGCTTCAGCGCCAAAGTCAGCAGCTCGATGAACTCGAAGCTAGACTACATCGCGCTATGGGGCAATATATTGCGGTGCGTAATCAGAAGGTTGAACGTCAACAGCACAAAATTCAGCTCAATTCTCCCACCAAGCGACTCGCAGAGCAGAAAGGCTCTTTGCAAAGAGTTGAACAGAAGTTGCTGGATGCTATGGATAGAAAACTGCTCAACGTCCGTCATCAGTTGGCCATCGCTGCAGAAAAACTCGATACCGTTAGCCCGCTAGCGACACTCAAGCGTGGCTATTCGATCACTCAAACAGCGCAAGGCAACGTCGTGACTCAAACGTCACAAATAAAATCGGGCGACACTTTGGTCACCCGTTTATCTGATGGTGAGATTCGCTCGATAGCCAATTAGATAATTAGCTCGGCTGAAACTCAAACCGGATGCGAGACTTGGATTTTAGCTCATTGCAGTTATTACAAAAGTAGTTCGCCGCACCGCACGCTTGTAGCTTTTCTAACTCAGCTTCACAGTCTGGGCAAAATCCAACTTTGATGTAGTTCTCATCACAAGCCGGGCAATGATACTTACCCATCCACTCTAGTTCATCCTCACACACTGGGCAGACATTTTCTTTCATAAAGGTACTCGATAGTAGTTAAGCGCTAACCGTCACTCTAATATTCTGCTATCAGCTTGCCTTGATCTCTATCATGCCTACGACTGTGTTTTACTCGATACATCTGCTGATCCGCTTGTTTAATCAAAATCTGCAATGAGGTAAGTCGGTTCACCTCGCAGACTGATCTACCAACACTGACACTAATTGTTAAACCTTCAAATAGAGAAAGACTTTTCAACTGTCGATTAAACGTCTCCTCGAGTTTGGCGAAAACTTCTTTACTATCAGAGAAAGAAAAGACGACAAACTCGTCTCCACCGTAGCGCCCTTTTAAACTACAACCTTTGAAAGTTCGGTTAAGCAGATCACCTACAGCCGATAGAACCTTGTCTCCTACTTCATGTCCATAACGATCATTGATCAACTTAAATTGATCGATATCCGCGAAAAAGCAAGAAATGTACTTCAAGTCAGTATTTAGACAGTCTTGAGCTTGCTGCAGTAGGGCAAAACGATTTAAGCACTTGGTCAATGGATCATAACGTGCCTGGTAGTAGAGCTTATCTTCTAGTTGGTACTTTTCCCAAGCAACAGCATATAGGGCTGCAAGCATTTCTAACACTTCCAGCTCATGCTCGGCGGGAGCAGAAGGTTCCGAGCTATAAATAGCAAAGGTTCCCATTGCAGTCTGTTCGCTTGACAAAATAGGGACAGACCAACAAGCACGTAGGTTTGCTTGATGCGCTAAGTCGGTGAAAGGCAACCAGTTAGAATGCTGATTAATATCCTCTACAACAACCGTTTTCTTATGAAAAGCGGCCGCGCCACAAGATCCTACATTTGGACCAATCTCGATGCCTTCTACCGCATCGTTATATACCTGAGGTAAGCTTGGTGCGTACTCCAAATATAGCGTTTTTGTTTTCGGCTCTAAGCGAAGAATAGAAGTTCTGCGCTCACCAAACCAGGTCTCAGATAGGTTAACTACTCTTCTGTTTAGTTCTTCTTTACCCATTCCCAAAGCTAATTTAGCAAGCAACTTATTTACTTCTCTGTGAGCATTGAGAAGTTCAAGGTGACTCATAAGGCTGATTCTTTATTTGTTTTATTTGCACTTCACAAAGTAGCATAAAGAAATTGCTTTTAACCCGATCGTAACCTCATTAATAGCTGCGGTTGATTAATATACCCAATAAAAACCGTTAACATGATAAAAGATCCAAGTCTGATCGTCGGCAAAATCCAATTTGATCAGCGATCTGCCATAAAAAGAACATTTATATAACCACACACCGAAAGCATAAGTTACATATGCTGCATTTGGATTTATACCAGAGCAAAATTTCAATATTCGACTTAAAAAAACAATATTCAGAATTTAATAAAAAGATCAGGATTCACTATATTGATATTACATCAGTATGCATTTCAATATTTTGTTCATCTACAAGCCGCAAAAGCACTTCAATAGTACGGTAATCGCTTAACGAACTCGCATGCGTGCCACCACATGGAATTACTGCGGTTTGCGCCTCTTCTAAGTCACATTGCCAATAGCGAGAATCTGTCAAAGCATCACCATGACACTCAACTTTGATATCAGATTTCAACTCTAACCACTTGATCATCTGCATGTTAACTAGCTGCTCAATATGACTTAAATCTGCAAGCACATCAGCGCTATTTAAACCTCGTTTGCGCAGTGTTTTCCCTAAACGATAAGTATCTAAGCACTTATCTGGGGTGACAAAACTGGTCATTTGCGCATAACTGTTAAAATCATAGTTTCCGTGAGGGTCTTTGCGATCAGCATCTTTACGCCAATAGCCTTGTTCAGTCAGGACCTTATTAAGGGCAAGATAGGCCAAATGACCTGCACTATGTCCTCGACTTAGTGCTAACTGAAACTCTTTATCAACAGTTAAATGCACGCTTTGCCCTACTTTGAAGTCAGAACCAGCCGCTGCAATGCAGTGAACAACCACAAATGCCCAACCAGGCTCATCACGTTTCACAGGAATAGCTTTGCCAACGTATAGTTCGCCACTGTTCAGCTCAACCGCGCCGACTTGGCAATCCAGCACAGGGATATCGTTAATACGGCCTTTGTCCGCCGGATGATCTGGCCAAATATGGCTTACGGGATGAAAAGGACTAACATCTGTCACCACATACAGATGCCCTTCCCCCTGCTTGATTAGTTGAATACTGGCTTCTAACTGCCAAGTTTGGTGACAAAATTGGGTAATGGTTGGTGTAATTTGCATCTATTTATTCTTCCAATATAAAAAAAGCGCCAAGAGAACTAGGCGCTTTTATCGAAATCGATCTTTCCTATTTGATGTTAGGCAGATTACTTCTTACGATTTTTCATCATGCTCATCAAGCGTTTACGTTTACGCTCCTGAGACATCGTCATCTTGTTCGATTTACCCTCAAATGGGTTATCGCTGCTTTGGAATTGGATACGAATTGGTGTACCCATGATTTCCAATGATTTACGGTAGTAGTTCATCAGATAACGTTTATACGAATCTGGCAATTCGTTGACTTGGTTACCGTGAATCACAACGATTGGTGGGTTGTAGCCACCTGCATGCGCGTATTTGAGTTTAACACGACGGCCTCGTACCAATGGTGGCTGGTGATCGTCCGTTGCCATTTTCATGATACGCGTCAGCACAGAAGTCCCTACACGAGTTGTCGCTGACTTGTATGCCTCTTGCACAGATTCGAACAAATGGCCAACGCCTGTACCGTGAAGCGCAGAGATAAAGTGAATTCGAGCAAAATCAACAAAACCTAAGCGACGATCAAGTTCTTTCTTAACGTGCTCTTTCACGTCCATATCCAGACCATCCCACTTGTTCACTGCAAGCACAATTGAGCGGCCAGCGTTAAGCGCAAAGCCAAGTAGGCTTAGATCTTGGTCTGAGATGTTTTCACGAGCGTCGATAACCAGCAGAACAACGTTAGCATCTTCAACTGCTTTCAATGTTTTAACCACTGAGAACTTCTCAACGGTTTCGTTGATACGCTTACGACGACGTACACCCGCAGTATCAATAAGAACATATTCGCGACCATCACGTTCCATAGGAATGTAGATAGAGTCACGAGTCGTGCCAGGCATATCGTAAACCACCACGCGCTCTTCACCGAGAATACGGTTAGTCAGGGTTGATTTACCTACGTTAGGACGACCAATAATCGCCAGTTTGATTGGCTGATCTTGTAGACGCTTGAACTCTTCTTCCGCTTCTTCTTCGGTGTAGTCTAGTTTCTCTTCTTCTTCGTCAACGAATTCAGTTAAGTCTTCGATTTCACCTAGCGCTTCTTCAGCCATTTTTTCTGCAAATGGGTTAAGTGCACGGTCGATAAGCGCACCAACGCCGCGGCCATGAGCAGCAGCAATCTGGTACATGTTTTCCACACCTAACTGCCAAAAATCAGCTGACGCTGCGTCGGCATCAATACCATCAACCTTGTTTACTACAAGCATTGAAGGCTTTTCAATTTTGCGCAAGTGGTTAGAAATGGCAATGTCAGATGGTGTCAGACCTGCTCGGCCATCGACCATAAATAATACCACATCGGCTTCATCAATCGCCGCTAGCGACTGCTCTGCCATCTTGGTTTCTACACCTTCTTCCGTGCCATCGATACCGCCGGTATCAATCACGATAAATTCATGTTCACCAAGCTTAGCTTGGCCATATTTACGGTCACGAGTTAAGCCAGGGAAATCCGCAACCAATGCGTCGCGAGTACGAGTCAGTCGGTTAAACAACGTCGATTTACCAACGTTTGGACGCCCTACCAGAGCAACAACAGGTACCATAATAACCTCTACAATATTCTTTTCTTTATGTAGTTATAGGTAACAACTCCGCAGAGTTCACACTATGAGCACTTTACCTATAACCACACACAACTATGGGTTCTAAAACAAACAAACGGCTCCCAACTGTTACCAGCTAGGAGCCGAATGTGAATTATATCACACGATTACTCGTTGATCGTAAGTTTCTTTACATCGCCATTGCGCGTCACTAGGACATAACCACCCGATACAGCTATGGGTGCAACCGCAAATCCAGCACTGTTCACTTCCTGCATTGATACAAATTCACCGCTGCTGCGATCAATCCAGTACAAAAAGCCTTCACTATCACCGACAACAACATAGTCATCGATCATAGTCGGAGCAGTTAAAAGTCGATGCTCCAACTGGTCATTAGTCCACAGTTCAGTACCGCTACGTGCATCAACAGCGACCAGATGATCTTTGTCAGTAACGAGATAGAGGCGACTGCCGTCGCTAGCAAGATCGGTTGCTGAAGAGTAGCTGCGTTTCCACGCTGGTTTGCCAGAACGCAGGTCAATTGCTGTTAGCTGTCCGTTGTAACCAACGATGTATAAAGAGCTACCCAAAATCAGTGGCGCAGCATCGACATCAACCAAACGATCGATTTCTGTCGCTCCTTGTGGCATACCGATTGGCTGTTGCCAAATTAGCTGACCACGTTCAACAATTGCCGCCGCCAAGCGACCATTCGCTGTTCCCCAGAAAACACCGCCAGATGCGGTCACTGGAGTACTGTTACCACGCAGAGTCAAGTTCGGCACTTCAGTACTGATGGTCCACTTAGTTTCGCCCGTTTCTTGATTGAGCGCGACTAACATACCGCTATTGGTATGAACGATCACAAAGTTGTTGTCGGTTGCTGGCGCCGTTAACACTTCGCCATCCACCTCAACTTGCCAGTTTACTTCACCCGTTTCTTCATCGAATGCCAGTACTTGGCCGTTTTCGCTACCAATAAAGATTTGACTGTAGCCAGCTGTAATCCCACCGGATAAACGCGCTGAAACATCGGCTTCAATCTCTGTTTCCCATAAGGTTTTGCCGTTTTCAGGATCAAGGGCTTTAACCACACCATCGCGACTAGCGACAAAGATTTTGCCGTAAGCATACTCTGGCGTCAGCTTTGAGTAATACTGATCAACGCCGTTACCAACAGAAGTACTCCATTGACTAGAGGGGGTAAATTCACTGTCGACTTGAGGCACTGGTGACATAATGATGGTGTCTTCTTCACCAGCACAGCCAGCCAGAACGCCAACAAACATCGCTGTTGTGAGTGCTTTTTTCAGCATATTCTTCATGCGACGCCCTTACTTGGCTAGATCATCCAGTTTCATCTGTAGCGTCTGGCTCGCATCGCCTGACTGCTGTGCTTCAGTGTATGCAGCGTAAGCCGCTTGTGCATCACCTTTACGTAGCAAGATGTCACCTTTCAGCTCTGCCACACGACCAGCCCAGCTTTCGTCACTGATATTAGCCAATTGCGCGATAGCCGCATCAAACTCACCTTGCTCGGTTTTAACACGAGCCAAACGGTAATCAAGTACCGCAGCAACTGCCGCATCTTTAGTCGCAGACTTAGCCCACTCAAGTTGAGCTAGCGCTTCATCAAGATTACCCGCTTCAACTTGAACTTTTGCCAGTTGCAACGCAGCTAAAACTGAGTATTCCGTTTCTTTGTTTGCATCGATGAAAGCTTGAATATCACCTTCAGCTGAAGCACCTTGTTCAGCCAAAGCTTGAACTGCTTTGGTATAGCTTTCTGACGCAGCTTCTTGAGCCGCTGTTACTGAATCTTGGTAATAACGCCAGCCAAACAGGCCGCCTAGACCAACGACAGCACCTAAAATCACTGCTTTGCCGTTCTCTTTCCACCAATCTTTGATCGCTTCTACTTGTTGTTCTTCAGTATCGTAGAGTTCCACTTCCTGTCCTCTTACATCAAAAATGGCAGCCGAGACTGCCACTCATAAATCATTAATATTAAACGAGTTCTGCTAGCTTAGTAATAACATCTGCTTGGCTCAAGGTTTCTTGAGTGCCTCCAATCAGATCTTTCAATACGACTGTGTTGTCAGCGACTTCATTTTCACCAAGCACTAGCGCAACAGCCGCGCCCACTTTATCTGCACGTTTGAACTGCTTCTTGAAGTTGCCTCCACCGAAGTGGCTCATAACACGTAGACCTGATACTTGCTCGCGCAGTGATTCTGCTAGCTTCATACCAGCCATCATTGTACCTTCGCCTGCTGTGACCATGTAAACATCAACGCTGCGACGTACTTCTGTTAGCTCTAGCGTTTCTAGCATAAGAACTAGACGCTCGAGGCCCATTGCAAAGCCTACAGCTGGTGTTGCCTTACCGCCTAGCTGTTCAACCAGACCATCGTAACGACCACCACCACATACAGTGCCCTGAGCTCCTAAGCTTTCGGTAATCCACTCAAATACCGTACGATTATAGTAATCCAGACCACGAACTAAACGCTCGTTAACTGTGTATTCGATACCTGCAGCGTCAAGAAGTTCACAAAGACCAGCAAAATGTTGTTTTGACTCTTCCCCAAGATAATCAGATAGACGCGGAGCATCACCAAGAATAGCTTGTACATCTGGGTTCTTAGTATCCAGAACACGCAACGGGTTAGTGTGCATGCGACGCTTACAGTCGTCATCAAGTACATCAATGTGTCGTTCAAGATAAGCAATGAGGGCGGTACGGTAGTTAGCACGATCGTCAAGAGAGCCGATGGAGTTCAACTCTAGGCGCACATGCTTGTCGATGCCTAGTTCACGCCATAGACGCGCCGTCATCATAATTAGCTCAGCGTCAACGTCTGGACCATTTAGACCAAACACTTCCACACCACATTGGTGGAATTGACGGTAACGACCTTTTTGCGGACGCTCGTGACGGAACATCGGGCCCATATACCATAGGCGCTGTTCAGAACGATCAATGAGACTATTCTCAATACAAGAACGTACACAGCCTGCCGTACCTTCAGGGCGTAGCGTTAGGCTATCGCCGTTACGGTCTTCAAATGTGTACATCTCTTTTTCAACCACATCGGTCACTTCACCGATAGCACGGCTGAACAGATGAGTCATCTCAACGATTGGCATGCGCACTTCGTTGTAACCGTAGGCGCTGATTACGTTCTTCACTGTGTTTTCAAGTTTCTGCCACAGTGGTGATTGAGTTGGAAGGCAGTCGTTCATGCCTCGAATTGCTTGGATTTTCTTTGCCACAGTTTTTTTACCGTAAAAATGGTTACCGTAATTTGGGTTACGTTGAGATTAATCTTGTACTTTAACGTCGATGCGGTTGGCTTCATCTAGTGTTGAAGCTTTGGCACGAATCTTAGCTTCTAGCTGGTCAACGAGGTCGTTGTTGTCGAAGCGCTCTTTCTGACGTTTGCCGTCTTCATAGAATGCACTCTTCTTGTTACTCCCCGCCAGACCTAAGTGAGATACTTCGGCCTCACCCGGACCGTTTACCACACAGCCGATGATAGAAACATCCATTGGCGTAATCACGTCTTCTAGACGCTGCTCAAGCGCGTTCACCGTACCAATCACATCGAACTCTTGACGAGAGCAACTTGGACAAGCAATAAAGTTAATACCACGTGAGCGAATACGCAGAGATTTTAGAATATCAAAACCGACTTTTATCTCTTCTATCGGATCGGCAGCAAGAGAGATACGCAGCGTATCACCAATACCTTCTGCGAGAAGCATCCCAAGACCCACCGACGATTTCACTGCACCAGCGCGAGCACCACCCGCTTCTGTAATACCTAAGTGAAGTGGCTGATCGATCTTTTGTGCCAGCAATCGGTATGAATCAACCGCGAGGAATACATCCGAAGCTTTGACACTCACTTTGAACTGGTCAAAATTAAGGCGATCCAGAATATCCACATGGCGCATCGCAGACTCAACCAGCGCCGCAGGGGTTGGTTCGCCGTACTTCATTTGAATGTCTTTTTCTAATGAGCCGCCATTCACACCAATGCGAATCGGTATGTTTTTGTCACGCGCACAATCAACTACCGAACGAATACGCTCTTCGTTACCGATGTTACCTGGATTGATACGCAAACAGTCAACGCCGTACTCCGCAACTTTTAATGCGATACGATAGTCGAAGTGAATATCCGCTACGAGAGGAACATTCACTTGTTGCTTGATTTGCTTGAATGCTTCCGCAGCATCCATAGTGGGAACCGATACGCGAACAATATCAGCACCGACATTTTCCAGTGATTTAATTTGTGCAACAGTCGCTTCTACGTCTGTTGTTCTGGTGTTGGTCATCGACTGCACAGCAATCGGTGCACCGTCACCAATAGGTACATCGCCCACATAGATACGAGTCGATGGGCGACGTTTGATAGGAGATTCGTATTGCATAATAGTATTTAAGGTAAGTTGAATCGTGCTACTTTGCCTGAAGTATACCCAGAAAGGTCGACAGGTTCACTCGCTAATGTCATTGAAACGTTTTCAGGAGCACCTAAAATGACACTGTAAGGTAAATCGCCACTTAAATTCAGGCTTTGACCTGCTTTCTTAACCCCGGTAGATAAGGTTTTACCCGTCGCATCTTTAACTTGAATCCAACAATCATCATCAAATGACATAGACAACAAATTCGCGGCGGCGGTAGATTGTTCAGTTTTAGGTTCATCAACGACAGGAGTCTGTTCCGCTTTATCTTCACTTGTGCTTTGCGGTTGAGGTTCTGGCTTACTCTCTGGTGCTTGTTGAGGTTCGACGACGATTTCTGTCTCTACTGCGTCAGGAACCGCTACGTTTTCAGTTGTAGGCATCGTGGTTGAATCTAGGCTTTGAGTTTCGTCTTCTCTCGCCATAGGTTCGACGTCGGTCTCAGAAAGTGTCGTAAAGTCAAGCGGTTGATTTTCAGCTTGTTGCTCTAACTGTTGCTCAAGTTCCGCGTCAGAAGTTAGTGATTCCATGCTTTTTTCTTGGTTCTGCCACCACCAAACTGATGAAATCCCCAATACAACAATGATAATTCCCCAAGTTAAGGTCATGATGCGACTATCATGAGCTTCGCGCTTAGTTTTACGCGAAAAACTTTTCATTTCTTGCTCTTCGGGTTGAGTTTCTTCACAACCATCAATCGCACACAACACTTCTGACTCAGCAAGCCCTACAGCTCTTGCATAAGAGCGTAAATAACCTCGGGTAAAAGTAGCAACTTGATCAGAGGCAAAATTGTTGCTTTCAATGTTCTCGATGATTGAAAGGCGCAAGCGCAAACGGTCGGCGATTTGCTTTTGGCTCAGACCAAGCGATTCACGTTTGTTCTTAAGCAAAGTCCCTGCTTGTACTTTTTCTACGTTTTCGTCACTCGCTAGGTGTTGTTGTTCATCTGTCATGATTGTAAAAATTCTCTTCTTGTTAAAGCTTCGTCACTTCATCGCTTATTTATTTATTTTTGTTGCGTGAAAAATAACCAAACTCTGAATTTGTCGAGGATGACCCTCAATTAATCTAATTTAACGCTCCACTCAATAAACAGAGGAAAAATACCTCGAAAGCGTTAACCTTCAATTCTAATAGATATCATAGATGAAACAACACAAACAAAACGCATAATTTACAAGCAGCTCAAGGTTTTTCGTTATTTTGACCATGAGATCGCTACCAGATGTAACAAAAAAGCCAGAGCTGGGCTCTGGCTTTGGTGAAAATAGCTCTCTTTATGAAACAGCTTTAACTTGGATTGTTTCACCTTTGGCAGCTTTTATTGTCGCAGTTCGTTTTGTGCGATCGATAACATCGCCGACTAGCTGACCACATGCTGCGTCGATATCGTCACCACGTGTTTTACGAACCGTCACTGTGTGTTCGTATTGCATTAAGGTTTTTTGGAAACGATCGATACGTGAATTACTTGGTTTTTTATACGGCGAACCTGGATACGGGTTAAACGGAATCAAGTTAATCTTACAAGGTGTGTCTTTCATGAGCTCAGCCAGTTCGCGAGCGTGGTCCATATCATCGTTCACATGGTCTAGTAGAACATACTCGACCGTTACTTTACCGCGGTTAGCATTGGAAGACTGAATGTAACGACGTACAGAGGCTAAGAAATCTTCGATATCCCAACGATCGTTGATCGGCATAATTTCACTACGCAGCTTATCATTCGGAGCATGTAGCGAAATAGCCAGTGCCACATCAATCTTACCTGTCATTTGATCAAGACCAGAAACAACACCAGATGTTGATACCGTTACTCGACGCTTAGATAAACCAAAGCCTAAATCATCAAGCATTAACTCAAGTGCAGGGATGAGGTTCTTCATGTTGAGCAGTGGTTCACCCATACCCATCATTACGACGTTGGTAATAGGGCGACGACCTGTTTCTTTTTCTAAGCCAATTTCGCGCGCGGCACGCCATACCTGACCAATAATTTCAGACACTTTCAGATTGCGGTTGAAACCCTGTTGAGCGGTTGAGCAAAATTTGCACTCAAGCGCACAACCAACTTGCGAAGATACACACAAGGTAGCACGGTCATCTTCTGGGATGTATACCGTTTCAACGTCTTGGTCACCAACCTTCATAGCCCACTTAATCGTACCGTCCGACGAGTGCTGAGCTTCAGCGACTGTAGGAGCTTTGATTTCGCAGCGATGCTGTAATTTTTCACGTAACTTCTTATTAATGTTGGTCATATTATCGAAGTTATCGACACCGAAATGATAGATCCACTTCATTACCTGATCTGCACGGAATGCTTTTTCACCTAGTTCATCGGCAAAAAATTTACGCAAACCTTGACGATCAAAGTCGAGTAGATTGATTTTTTCAGTGGTCATGTGGCCTCTCAAGCGACGGAACATTAATTAAGGGCGCGAATTGTACAGCCTTTACGCAGTGACAACAAGACCTGTAAAGCCCTGTATTTACTATGGCGTTAATATCAAAGCGGTTATTTATTAAACAACACAAACATAAGCGATATAAACGCTGAATAGATTGCCGGTTACGGACGTTCTTTGCTATCGGGAGTGACTGGATATACACGCTAGCCAAGATACAAATCGTCACTTCTGATAGAAAGGAACCACCGAGTTGGAGATGGTTAAATTAGTTAGTTGTGATTTGCTTAATCTGTTCGACAATGGCATTCAAACCATTGCCTCGGGAAGGACTCAGATGTTTAACAAGACCGAGCTGTGCAAAATAAGCATCAATGTCGAACGATTGGATTTCCTGCGAAGATTTACCGTCAAATGCCGCCAGTACCAAAGCAATTAGGCCGCGGACGATACGTGCATCAGAATCTGCGCAAAAGTACCATTTGCCATCCAAGTTCTTGCTCACAAGCCACACCGTGCTTTCACAGCCAGACACGGTTACCTGCTCAGACTTAAATTCTTCTGGCATGGCAGGAAGCTTCTTGCCCCACTGAATCACCTGACGGTAGCGATCTTCCCAGCTTTTAAAGTCTTGCATGGTTTGGGCGATATCATCGGCTGTAATTTCAGTGCCGAACGGCGATTGAGGATACGGTGACATTCTTTCTCTAACCTAATTTACTTACTGTATTTTTGAATTAATTTTTCTACGATGCGCGATACTGCGACAAAACCAAATGTAGCCGTTACCACCGTCGCGGCACCAAAGCCACTAGCACAGTCCATGCGTTTTGGCCCTTCGGCTGTCGATTTGACACCACATACGCTTCCATCTGGTTGTGGGTATTTCAGCTGCTCTGTAGAGAATACACACTCTATACCGAACTTGCGTGCAGGGTTAGTTGGAAAGTTATGATGACGACGCAATGTATCTTTGATTTTTTTTGCCAATGGATCTTGGATTGTTTTGGTTAAATCCGCCACTTTAATTTGTGTTGGATCAACCTGTCCACCAGCACCACCCGTCGTAATGACTTTGATTTTGTTGCTGCGACAGTAAGCAAGCAATGACGCTTTTGCTTTGACACTATCAATGGCATCCAGCACGTAGTCGCACTCTTTAGTTAAGTACTCGTGTTGGTTATCCGGCGTAATAAAATCATCAATCAGATTAACTTTACACTCTGGGTTAATGAGCTTAACCCTTTCCGCCATCACTTCGATCTTGCTTTGACCAACCGTTCCACTCATTGCATGAATCTGACGGTTAATGTTGGTCACACACACGTCATCCATATCGATCAACGTTAGCTCACCAACCCCGGTTCTTGCTAAGGCTTCGGCAGCCCACGAGCCAACACCACCAATACCAATCACACACACATGCGCAGCGCGCAAAATCTCAACTTCACTATTACCGTAAAGACGGCGTGTGCCACCAAAACGTTGGTTGTAATTATCAGAAGCTGGAGTGTCGAGTTCACGCATATGGTTTTCCGCTGGGTACAAAAACAAAGAGTGCGATTTATACGCACTCTTAATTAAAAAGTCTAGATGAAGCTATTGTAGCTTTTCTGGCGGTAATGCCCAAGGTGCTTGTGTTGCGCTTCCTTCAAGACCAAGCTTCCACACTCGACCAAAGTGTTTGTAGTGGCCCGCTTCTGTGCCTGCGCGCGGCCCCATACCATGGTAAAGATCGAGATGATTTTGTTTCACCGCACCACCGGTATCTAACACGATTAACAAGCGCAGTTGATGAGCTCCACTCCAAGAGCCGTCAGGATTAAGTAATGGCACCTCAGCTAAGATCGGGGTGCCCATTGGCAAGATAGCGCGATCACCAGCGACAGAAGCCATAGGTAGTAACGGAATACCTGCTGAGCCAGTGACTGGTGCATCTGCGCGAGGCTCAAAGAAGACAAAAGAAGGGTTCTGTTCAAGCAACTCGCGCACCGTTGCTTCGTCATTTTCCATCACCCACTGCTTGATGGCTTTCATCGACATTTTGGCACGCGACACTAAATCTCTTTCAATTAAAACCTTACCTATGCTGACATAAGCTTTGTTGTTCTTACCACCGTAGGCAAAATACTCCAAGGTGTCATCATCTTCAAAATGAACAAAACCGCTACCCTGCACTTCCATCAAAAATGGATCAATCCTATTGGCTGCATAACCCAGCTCTAGTCCTTGACCTTCTAATGCACCAGCATAGATTTGCGCTCGAGTGGGACAATCACTCTCACACTGTGGTTTTGCATATACTGGATACTTAAACTTCTCGTTCGATTCGTGACGCAGTTCCATCACCGGAGAAAAGTAACCCGTAAAAAGCACATTGCCTTGCTTATCACCACCACCCAATTGAGCAGCTTGAATGCCGAAATTAGCTAAATCAGTAGGCTCTCCACTTTGCAGCACCCATTCATTCAACTGGTCATACAACGGCTGATAAATCTTTGCCATCGAAGGCGAGTTGACCACGACTTGATCAGCCTGACGGTGAAACTCGGTAAAGTCTCGTGGCTTATTCGACTCTACAACTGCAGTTTTATTCAAAATGGCATTGAATTCATCATCGACATATTGCTGAGCACGGTCAGTAGGTTGAGCACAGCCGAACAGTAAGCTGACGGCTGCAAGAGGAAGATATTTTTTGAACACTGATTTGATCCCTTTCAAGCGATGCCATGAGCATGACAAACTTGATAGGAATTCGCAATCGAGTCATCGTTAATGAATGTTATTTTTAACTTTTTCTGACAAACGATAGACAGGTTGATAATTAGGCTCAGAAACTAACTGAAGCTCGGTGAACTCTTCGTTAAGAGCCTTAAACTTACGCACCTTATTACCAAGGCGGTACTTAAGGTGAGATCCATCCCAGCTGTACTGAGTATCAACAATACCACCATTAATCGCCACACCAGACGGACTAAGCACAAACTCCTCTGCCGCATAAGAGGCAACGTTTTGCTCAACCCAAGTGCCATACACATTCGATTTGGGGTAGGTTTTCTCTAAGTAAAGCTGATACAGGCTGCTCGCCATCATGATGGCCATAACTGCAGCAATGAGCGCCCCCAACACTATCACCCGCTCAAATATTTTTTTCTTACCGCTCACACCATTCACTTTCTTTGTCACCAATGTAATAACAATTTTACTATTAAGTGTTAACCAAAATTGTGTTAACTGCGAGTTCCAAACTCATTTAGAAATGTATAGCGACGCATAAATCTCATATGCAAAATGAACTCACCAAACCAGCAACTAAATGAAACCCACAAATCACACAGAAAAAACCCTTGCCGCGCACAGAATAAAATTGCAATATCAGTGTATATAAATTCAATTCACGGAAGATATTGTGAAGATTCGAAGCACTGCTTTAGTAAAAGGGTTCAGACAGTCCGCCCCTTACGTCAATGCTCACCGGGATAAGACCATGGTCGTCATGCTTGGCGGAGAAGCCGTGGCTGACGGCAATTTTTCGAATATTATCAGTGATCTTGCACTGTTGCATAGCTTAGGGGTTAAAATTGTTCTTGTTCATGGAGCTCGCCCCCAAATTAACCACCTTCTTCAGCAAAATCAGCATGATAGCCCATACCATAAAGGAATTCGAGTTACTGATGAGATTTTGCTCAATTATGTCATGCAAGCAGCTGGTCAGCTACAGTTAACCATCACTGCTCAGCTCTCAATGAGCCTGAGTAATACGCCGATGGCCGGTACTCAACTTAATGTTGTCAGTGGCAACTTTATTACTTCTCAACCTCTTGGCGTTGATGATGGTATCGACTATTGCCACAGCGGCAGGATTCGACGCATTGATGTAGAGGGGATTAATCGCATGTTGGATCAAGGATCAATTGTTCTTCTAGGTCCCATTGCAAGCTCAGTGACTGGAGAGTCATTTAACTTACTCTCTGAAGAGGTCGCTACTCAAGTCGCGATCAAATTGAATGCCGACAAGTTGATAGGTTTTTGTTCCGAACAGGGCATCATTGACGAGAACGGTGAAGTCGTCGCTGAACTGTTCCCTAAAGATGCAGAAAGAATCTTATCTCGACTAGAAACCGACCGCGTAGAAGGCGTTGATAATTCCTCTGGCACTCTAAGGTTTTTACGTGCCGCGACAGCAGCATGTCGAGCTGGTGTTCCCCGTAGCCATCTAGTCAGTTACAAGGTGGATGGCGCTCTAATTCAAGAGCTGTTTTCACTTGATGGTATAGGAACTCAAGTGGTGAAAGCAAGTGCGGAGCAGGTTCGCGTTGCCAACATTGATGATATCGGCGGTATTCTAGATTTAATTCAACCGCTAGAGGAGCAAGGAGTTCTGGTCAGACGCTCGCGCGAACAACTAGAGCAAGAGCTACATCAGTTCACCATCATTGAGAAAGATGGACTGATAATTGGCTGCGCAGCTCTTTACCCATACCCAGAAGAGAAAATGGCAGAGATGGCTTGTGTGGCAATTCACCCCGAATACCGAGATGGTGACAGAGGATTACTGTTGCTTAATCATATGCGCCTGCAATCTAAGGCACAGGGCATTGAACATATTTTTGTTTTGACTACCCACAGCCTGCACTGGTTTAGGGAACAAGGTTTTCATGAGATGAACGTCGACTTCTTACCTTCGCAGAAACAAAACTTATACAACTATCAAAGAAAATCGAAGATTTTGTCGTTAACTCTCTAACTGACTGTAATTCTTATACTTGCTACTTTGTTGCTAATTTTTCTTACATTATTAGCTTTATTTCATATTTTTAATTGGTTAATATTTCGGCTCCCCACCCTCTGTGGGGAGCTAGATAGGATTCACTTCTCTACTTAACTTTTACCTAAGTTGAGTCGCAAGGATTGCTTGAGGTTACTGACTACGTCACTAAGAGCAAACTATCGATGAAGAAAATTATCTGTAACTCTGTACAGAGTTTTTGGGACATGGCAGACAATGAACTACTAGAAGATCTAGACGTTCATTGTGTCTTCCCAGTAACAGAAGGCTTAAAAGCGTTCATCTTGAACTATCAAAAGAAGTACCGCATCCGCAGTATTTCTTTCTCGAAAGCACTTTAATCGTTTAACACGGTAGCCACGGATGGTTATCCCTTTCGCTGCAGCCTTTGTACCAATCCACTAGCTCTCTGAGTGCGAACCTTGATTCCGCGCTTCATTACCCGTTGATCAATATATAAGCTCAAGCGCTTCTTCGCGCGTGTAATTCCTGTGTAGATCAGCTCTCGGGTCAGTATAGGTGTATAATCAGGCGGTAAGACCATTAGTGTGTGCTCGAATTCACTGCCTTGAGATTTATGAATAGTCATCGCGTATGCAGTTTCATGCTCAGGCACTCTGCTCGGCAAAACAGATTTAACACTGCCATCCGGTAACTCAAAAAAGACCTTTAATCTTGGCTGGCTTTCTGAGTCATCAAGCATACAAATGCCAATATCGCCGTTATACAAACCTAATGCATAATCATTTCTCGCGACCATCACTGGTCTACCGTGATACCAAAGCTCATCTTGGGTCTGAATAAGCTTTCTCGCTGCCAGCGCCCTTTCGATACGCTGATTGAGTCCAGCAACACCGAAGTCACCTTCACGAATAGCACATAGCAAGCGGCAGCGAGCAAAATGATCTAATACCGCTTTGGCTCGTTGCGGCATGGTTTCAACTTCGCCTGTTACTGAGTCTAATTGCGGTGTATCAATACGTTTAAGATAGTGGCTATATTCGGCAACTAACATCTGGATCATTTGATTGTAGTGCTGGCTATCAATTGGAAACTGAGCAATATCCGCGAAATCTTTTTGCCATACCCAATCGACCTTCTGAGCTGAACCAAGATTGATCGCTTGCGCCAGTTGACCGATACCAGAGCGGGCATCAAATCGATAGCTCTTCTTCAGCATACACAAGCTATCAGCAATAGAGGGCTGCGTATTCGTCGTATGAGCCAGTGTTTCAAAACCGGTTAAGCGAGCAATTTGAGCCGCTTGACCATGACTAAAACCTAGCTGGCTGAAAGAACAAATGTCCCCCAGTACCGCCCCCGCTTCTACTGATGCCAACTGATCTTTATCACCCAGTAGAATCAATCTGGCATGCTTAGGTAACGCATCGATCAATTTGTACATCATTGGTAAATCGACCATTGAGGCTTCATCGACCACCAGCATATCTAAGTGGAGTGGGTTATCTCTGTTGTGTCGGAACTCTGAGCTGTTAGGCAATGCACCGAGCAATCGATGTAATGTACTGGTATCGGTTGGTATGGCTTGTTTTAGTTCAGGCGCTACAGGTAACTCTGCCACGGCTTTGCCAATAGATTCCGTTAATCGAGCGGCGGCTTTGCCGGTGGGAGCCACTAGTTTGATCGTTGGTGGCTCACCTTTGCCACTTTGCGCATCCGAACTTTGTGCTTGTTCGATCAAGGCGGCGAGCAATTTGGTTACAGTAGTCGTTTTACCGGTTCCCGGACCACCAGAGATCACAGCAAACCTTTTACTCAATGCAACCGCCGCTGCGACTTTCTGCCAGTTTACACAAGCGGCCAATGGCACTAGCTGATCGAGCACAGTGAGCTGGTCAATGTTTTTTGCTGCTAAGAGCTTTTGGTCTATGGTAGGCCAATCCAACTTATCCTCTGCCACGACGTCTAGATGGTCACAAACCATACGCTGTCGCATCACAGGTGTAGAATCACCTTGCTGCTGAGATTTATTAATTACTTCAAATAGATATCGATAGTTGCGAGCAAAAAGATGATCAAGAAGCTTTGATAGTTTTTGGATTTCAGTAGGCTTTAGGATCATGGGTGACCCAAAGCTATTCAAACGCTCAGCTAACGTCACTTCATAGTACCAATAGCGGTGTAAATAGAGTCGCTCACCATCAAATATCAGCGGTAGAGCTTCGCCCTCTTCAGCCAAGTTTTTAGCCACCAAACAAGAGCCATGGAGCAAGGATACCCAGTCAATCGCAACCAGCGTTTGATTCAACTCTAATGCTGCTTCGCCAAACAAACCCAGCTTCGCAGCGAGATCGGTAGGCTGCCCTTCTGCGTCAAACAGAGGTAAGCAAATATGGCCTTTGCCAAGTTCGTGGCTAACCACACCTGCAATAAAAGCGATCTGATCATCCTGAGACTGGCTAGCGATAAAGCGGGCAAACTGATAATCAAGTTGTCTGATGCTGGATTTATTTGCCAGTTGTTTAAGCACAGAAATAAGTGTGGTCATGATTAAAGTAACTCCATCTGGCCAGCTTGATTCGTTTTCCCGTCGACACTTTGCCCATCGATAAGTCTGTCCATATCGGTAAGAAACTCTAGGCTTGGTTTGGCAGAGAAAATGCCATGCTCGCTTTCTCCGTCCATCCCCCTAAGGAATAGGTAGTAGACACCGCCAAAGTGCTGATCGTAGTCATAATCTACGATTCGACTGCGTAAGAAACGATGTAGCGCTATGGCATAGATTTGATATTGCAGGTCATAACGATGATCTGCCATGGCAGATTTTAGCGCTTCTCCGTGATAGAAACTGACTTCGTCACCAAGATGATTCGATTTCCAGTCAAGGACATAGTATTTGCCTTGATGCTCAAACACTAAGTCGATAAAGCCTTTCAACATACCTTGAACGGTATAGAATCCTAGGTCGCCAGCCTTAGCGGATAAAGGATCATGACGTTGGATTACACGATTTAATGCGGGCGCCGCCAGTACCTCAATTGGTAGTAAGAACTCCATCTCAACTAAACGTTGGCTTGGACCTTTCTGGTTGAGCAGCAGAGATTTTCCATCCAGTGGTGTGGCTAGTACGGTGTCAATCAACTGTTGTAATATCGGTAGCCAACTTGCGTCTAACTGCTCACTATCGAGAAGATGAGTGATAACCTCACTATTCGCTTCGCTAGTACTTGGCTCGGTAAATTCGACTTCTTCGAATATCGTATGCAGGAAAGTACCGGGTCTAGCGCCGCGCGGGAAGGTGAAGATGGTTTGCTCTGGTTCAACTAACTCCTCTTCATCATGCTCATCAGAAGAATCAATATCGAGATGCATTAAGTCGGTAAAGGCATCTGAGCTATGATGAGAGCCTTGTTTTACCAATCCAGAGTAACTAGTGATTCGCCAATCTCGATCAATAACACTTTTCAGCTCGCTTGCCGTTAAATCTTGTTGCTGCGAACTTTGGGCCACGAAGACCTCTTGTTGTAGCTCTGGTAGGTCACTTAATCGCACACTTTCAAGTCCATCCACATGCTGTTGGATTGCCTGAGTGAGATCATTGATCCCCCCTTCTTTACCATCTTGTAGCAAATATCCCATCGCACTATGATGAACACCGGTTGGCTCTTTAGTAGAGCGACCGTTTCTCAGTGGCGCAGCCCCGACAAAACAGCCATAAACGGCGCGGGTGAGCGCTACGTAGATTAGACGTAAATCTTCAGCAAGACGCTCTTTATCAGCTTGCGCCAAAGAAGCATCTTGCCCAGTAATATCTAAAATGGTTTTGTCTTGTTGCTCATCATAGTATTTTGCTTCGCTAGCCTCGCGATAGCTGAGAACGAAAGGCAACAACACCAGATCATATTCCAGACCTTTTGATTTGTGGATCGTTACGATTTGCACCAAATTACGCTCTGATTCTAAGCGCTGGATTTGGTCTTCGCTGCCACCTAAGCCGTTTTGCGCATCACTGATTGCTTGAGCCAACCAACGCAGTAAACCATGGTCACTGTCTAGCTCTTGACTTGCTTGCTGTAGCAGCTCACCGATATGCATCAAATCGGTCAGTGCACGCTCTCCACCTTCTTCCTCTAGTAAACGCTCCGCAATATGTCTCTTGCTCATAACACTGCGCAACATGGGTAGCACACCTCGCTGAGTCCAGAGTTTACGATACTCTTTAAACTCATTGATTGCGTTTTCCCACTCATTTTCATCGTTGTTGAGCTTGTCTAAACCGCCCGCATCGAGAGCAAACATCTCAGAAGCCAAGCTTGCTCGTAAGGCACGATCATTTTCAGGTGTCAGCACCGCTTGCAATAGACGCTGAATATCTTGGGCGACAAGCGAGGTAAACACGCTGTCTCGGTTTGATAGGTAAACACTCGCAATACCTTGCTTTGCTAGTGCCTCTTTCACCATACGACCTTCATTACCGGTTCGCACCAATACCGCAATATCACCCGCCTGAATAGGATGACCATCTTTGCCATCTGCTTCTTTACCATCCATAAAGAACGCTTGCTCATTTTGCGCAGCAGTGAGAATCGTTTGGATTTGATCTGCGGTTGCCTTAGACATTGCCTTAAGATACTCGCCTTTAGGCAGAGGCTTTTCCTCCGCATCTTGCAGCCAGTAAGTGAGAGCGGGTTGCTTTTGACCACCAATAGTCCAAATACGTTTATCCGCGTAGGGGCTAGAGTCGACAGGCAAGAATGGAATATCTTTATCGTAAATAAACGGGCTCGAAGGCAAGTCAAAAATCTGGTTTACCGCACTAACCATATCCGCGCTAGAACGCCAGTTAGTGCCTAGAGTGAAGTGCGACGAAACCTGATTACGCGCTTTGATATAAGTAAATATATCCGCGCCACGGAAGCCGTAAATCGCCTGCTTTGGATCGCCAATCATAAACAAACCACATTCAGGAGTGTTCAAATAAATACGGCTAAAAATGCTGTATTGAAGTGGATCGGTATCTTGGAACTCATCAATCATAGCTACTGGATAGAGAGTTCGAATCCGCTCTGCAAGTAGCTCAGATTCATCACCATCAATAGCGGCAGAAAGATTGGTCAGCAAGTCATCAAAAGAGAGCCACTGTTTCTGCTGTTTGGCTTTTGCCAACATCTCACGACAATGTTCAATCGCATGGGCAAGCATTGGTGCTTTGAGGCTAATTGGCGCAGCAAGGAAAGCATCAATTGCTTCAAAAACAAGGTGCTGCGGCGCGGTGCCTTTCGGCGTTTTCTCAACCAAGGTATTTTGCGCAAACTTCTCCAGTTTGTCTGGATAGTCATAACCCGTTGTTTCCGTTGATGCCCACACATTGACCGCGTCGAGCCAAGTCGGTAAAGACTTTTTGCTGTAACTGCGTTTGTTGACGTCAGAGTCGCTAATCAGGGCAAAAAAGTCATCCTGATGTTCTCGCCATAACGATTTCAATTCATCGATACGCTTTAGATTCTGTTGGTGTAAGTCCGCTAAACTGCCACTCATCGCCGCGACAGACAGGCTAAGTGGTGCACCTGTCAGATAGTTAGTCACATCGCGCAGTAAATCAGAGGGGGCATTCCAGATTCGGCGCACTTCTCCTGCTAAATTAAGCGGCAAAGGATAGAAATTACGTCGCCAGTAATCGGCAACAATCTGCGCTTTAAGATGACTCTCATCGGTCACAAATTCGTTGTTAAAGCGACTGCCTGATTCAAATGCATTTTGAGTCAACATACGTTGGCAAAAGCCGTGGATGGTATAGACTGCGGCTTCATCCATTTGCCTTTCCGCTTGCAAAAGGATCTCCGCGGCTTGTTTGTGGTCACTAAACTCATCAAGTAAAGGCTCAATCACAGGATCGCTACTTTTACCTCGGGCAAAGGCAAGACGAGCATCATGAATACGAGCGCGGATTCGGTCTCTAAGTTCTGCTGTTGCCGCTTCCGTAAATGTCACCACTAAAATCTGATCAACCGTCAACGGCACCTGATGCTTGGTCTCGGATGTACCATGACCGAGAAGCAATCTTAGGTATAAGCCAGCGATGGTAAAGGTTTTCCCCGTACCCGCCGATGCCTCAATTAATCGTGCACCGTGCAAGGGAAAAGTCATGGCATTAAGCGGAGTAACCATTGACGTTGCTGTCATAAAATATTTGCCCTTTGTATGAAAACCCGAGATCCAAATGTGATCCAGACTTAAAAACGATTGTTATTAATATAAATCCCTAAAAACTTGAGACTTTATGCGATCTTTCTCACGGCAGGATCGTTACCTAACCGCTACTATGCGCGCCATGTGTTGAGCAACTCTGAGCTTGTCTAAGCTGCCAAGTTGCAACAAACCGACAGAATAATGGTCCCTCTGACCTGTGGCCGTACAGCGAACGCCCTACACTATAATGATTTACTGGCGGCCACCTACTTTCCTTCAACCTGTCTTCCACTAAGCTGATCTATTGCGCATCTTCACTCGTCTTTACCTCAAGTCGAGGGGTTTGCAGTACCAATGCTGTAATAGTACGTGCCTGCGCTGCTAAACTGTCGTTCCAACTTGGCCAGATACGCGAGATGTAAGGGTTATTGCCTTCACCTGCGGCCATGAAGCTATCGTTAAATGTATCGGCCATTTTCTTGAGTGATTTCTCTTCATCATCTGCCCAATTGCCACGACTGAATCCCGCTTCAACACCAGCTAATGCGGTTCTCGGGAAATAGCACAACGGCTCGGTCATGCCTTGGTAGAACAAACGAATCAGCTCAGATAACAAGCTATGAGCGTAGCTAGGGTCTGCAATTTCAGGGTAGATAAGATGAACAACCCCTTCCTTGCGATCATAACCAATCATATGGGTGCGCTTACTGATGCCCATCGCCGACATAGCTAGGTGGTCTATCCACGCGGACAGATAGTCTTGTGAGCGAATCTTACCGCTGCGAAAGCGAATCAAGCCCGACTGATAATACTGTGTCAGCCAGCCAGTTAGGTTGATCTTTTTATCCTCACCTAAGACATCAAATGTCAGTTTTACTTCGAGGTCATTATCTTCGCTGCCACATAAGAAGGTCAGCTTTTCCACCAGCTCCTGCGCTTGAACTCGGTTAGTTTCAAATTCAATATCCCCAAATGCGCCAACCGGTAATTTCCCTTGCGCACGTTGCTGCTTAACAAAGCTTTCAATCACACCCTTGCTATCTTGACCACCAGAAAGCTGCTGTTTGAGTAAGCAATCCAATAAACTGTCGCGCATTTGATAGCTTTCTAAGCCATTAAGCACAAAAGGTTCGTCATCTTCCATAACCGGAAGCGGTGGCTCAAACATCACTTTTAAGCGGCGATTAAAAAAGTATTGCACCGGTAAACGCCAGAAGCGTTGCAGCTCAACTAAATCCAGCTCTAATGGGTAAGTGGCATCGAGTAAGTAATCTTGCAGTTGTCGATTAAATTCACCGCTTACCTGGCCTAATCTATTCACCGCAGGCAGCCACTCTTTAGCATAACTTGGCTGCTCACCAACAAACGCTGCTGCGCTAAACGGCACCATAGAGTGGTGAGCAATGAGTACTGCTAACAGCTTTTCTCCAGACTCATCACTCGCTAACGCCTCATCTCCATCTAGGCAGTAATTTTGGTGACAATACTCCATTAGCTCAGAAACCAGCACCGATGGCACACGCTCAGTATTGTCTTGGATTGAGCGACCAACATAGCTGATGTATAGCGTTTGCTGTGCAGACAACATGGCCTCTAGAAATAGGTACCTGTCATCATCTCGGCGAGAGCGATCCCCTGGTTTGGTTCGCCCATTCATCAGATCGAAGCCCTCTGGCGGCATAGAACGTGGATAAACACCATCATTCATGCCCAGTAAGCAAACCGTTCTGAATGGAATAGAACGCATCGGCATCAAAGTACAGAAGTTAACTTGCCCAGCAAGGAAGCGTTGGCTGATCCGCGTCCCTGACAGCTTGTTGTTCAAATAGGTGGTAATAATCGCCGGAGATAATGATTGCTCGAAGGCTGCGTCAGTCAGTTGCTCTTTTAAATTGGCTAAGGTGTCACGAATCGACTTCAGCGCCGCCTCACCTTCCAGTTCGACGCTAAAGAAATCATCTAGCAACAAGGTTAATATTTCGCGCCAACTATCAATTGATTGAGTTTGTACCAGTTTATGTCGGTAATCGCTGACCGCCTCAATAAAGTGCGCCAGCTTGCCCGCTAACTCCGCGCCCATTCCTTGCACTTCATTGTAAGGTGAAAGCGCCCCTGACCTTGATTCAAACAACCCTGCTGATTCTGGCATGGCGTAACCAAGTAACATACGCTCAATACCAAACTGCCAAGTATTTTGTGCGGTTTCAGGTAAATCAAACTCTTGTCCTGTGGTCGCATTCAATCCCCAGCGAATACCCGATTCCTCTACCCACTGTTTGGCTAAAATAAACTCATCTTCCGTTAAGCCGAATCGAGCCAAGATCGCTGGAGTTTCAAGTAGTTCGAGTAACTCAGACGCTAAACAACGGGTGTTTGGCAGGTTAACCAGTTGCATAAATGCATTAAGAATTGGGCTTTCTTGATCGGCGGTACGGTCAGAAATGGAGTAAGGGATAAATCGCTCACCGGGTGCGTTGCCAAACACAGCTTGAATAGCGGGGCTGTAGGCATTGATGTCCGCCACCATCACAATGATATCACGCGGCTTTAAGCTTGGATCCGCATCAAACATCGCCAATAGCTGATCATGTAAGACTTCCACTTCACGCATTGGGCTATGGCATGCATGCAGCGTGAGTGATTTATCACCTAGTTGCACCACTTGTTTATGCGAGCTGGTTTCTAACTGATGATCATCTTGATGCTCTTCAAGATTGAGAATGTCTGCTTGAAGTTGATGGAGCAATAAGTCTCGCTCGACATCAACAAAGGCTTCAATCTCATGGGACTCTAGCTGCGAGAGAAGATACATGTTGTCGCGCCCCAGCTTACCCATTGAAGCGAGTAAGCTATTACCCACCGCATCGGTATGCAGCTCATCAAGCACGTTGTCTTCAATCGAGCCTTTAAGTTGCTCACTCTCGCCCTGTTGCTCTGAGTGGTCTTGATTCCACACCACATGTTTACGGTGTTTTGCTGCTAAACGCGCTAAGAACTTTCTGTCTCGTACCTCGCCCCAGTAGTAACGACATGGGTTGGTAAACATCAGGTGGACATCAATATGCTCACCAATGGCTTTAAGCGCATCCATATAACGTGGCGGCAGTGAGGTAATTCCGAACACAAACAAGCGCTGAGGCAAATGTTCAAAACTGCCCTGAAAGTTTTCCAAGGTATCGATAAAGTGTTCGTACAGGTTAGCACGATGATAAGGTGACTGACCTAAGGCAATGGTATGATCGTAGAGCGCTTGCCATAAAATCGGCTGCCAAGGGTGCTCATCTTCCAGCTCCAACACGGTTTGCCCCGCTTCCCAACTGGCAATCCACTCTGGGCGATAAACCAGATAACCATCAAAGATGTCGGCAATTTTCTCTGAGAGTTGGTAAAGCTTGGAACCGTCTTCGTCTTGCTCTAGATAGCGTTTAAGTGGCTCGAACTCAACTTGACTCAAAAGCCCAGGCAAGATGTGCATCAGCTTCCATGTCATCGACTCTTTGTTAAAGGCACTGCGTTTTGGTACATCTGGCAGCACCTCTGTAAACATGTTCCAGATAAATGTCGCAGGCAGAGGAAAATCAATGTTCGCCGCTACACCAAACTCTTTAGCTAGCTCCATCTTCAACCACTGGGACATCCCCGGGCTTTGCACCAAGATCTGCTCTTTATCGAAAGGGTTTTCTAATGGATTGAGACGAACGAGCTCAACAAGAAGTGACTTTAAGACATCGACTTGGTTGGAATGGTAGACAGTAAACAAAATGCACTCACACTAATATTGCCGCTATTGCGCTCAGATTAGCATAAGTGCATATCGTATCAGAAAATATCTAGGCTAAAAGGTTACGCATTGCTCACTGTTAAGTTGTGAGGCTGATAGAAATGCAGGTAACGAAGTGCAACGTAACTGACCACTAGAGTCGCTACTACGAGCTCTAAGACGGCAAGGTAGTGCACTTGAGTGACGTATTTTACTGCAACACCGATGGTCTCCATCCATGTGGCAAGTTTAAACAACGCTGTTGAACCAATCACCATTGGGAAGGTAAATGCAGCGTAACCTGGGCTGAATGGCAGTCTGAGTAATTTAAAGAAAGCCAAGTAGATAATTGCTGTCATCAAAATCGCAATGCCAAATAATAGACCTATGATCACAGGTGAAGGATCGGCCGTTACCGTTAAATACCCGGCTAACGACAGGCTGGCTGGTGCTGCCATGATCGCCATGGTTGGTTTTGCTGCGTCTGGAATCTCATGAGTAAACATAAAACGATAGATCATCATTGGCAGCATCACTGCATAAGCGACCATTCCGAACATTAGCGCGCCGTCTGCAATATGGCTCAAAACAGGGTTACCTGAGAAAGAAACATCAGCCACTATGATGCCTACAGGTGGTACAAACCAACTCGGTACCATATGGTGCAATTCAAACTCTTGCGCTCTGTGGTAGATAAAGCTGACTAGAAACACAATGTGAAGACCAACCGCAAACAGCCAAAGTAAGTCTCCAACTAAAGGGTAAAAGTGCCCTAAAGAATTCGAAACTACCATAGTGCCCATCGCAAACGTTGGTACAACACTACCCACGACAGGGTGAGCTAGGTCTTCACGCAATAGATGATTATGAACGAGAAATTTTACCGCTAGAACAGCCAGTAATACACTTGCGATTGCCGCACCACTCCACTGAGCGTAACCATGGAATGGAGCAGCATTTTCCCAACACCATCCTAAACTGGCAATACCAAGCGCTAAGCCTGCCATAGGAGTAGGTGCACCCATCACTTTTGCTTTTGCTGCTTTAATCATCTTTATTTACCTAGTTTGCTTACCATGGAGCTAGTTTACGCTTGCCAAGTGTTCGATAATATCTAATTATTTAGAACATATGTTCAGACAATCTAAACGAAGCTATGGCCGCGAATATATCTCTAAAACAGCTCAGAGTGTTTATCTCAATTACACAACATGACACGTTAACGGCAGCGTCAGAAGCCTTGTTTCTGTCCAAGGCGGCAGTCAGCATGGCGCTGTCAGAGCTAGAAAAACAAATCGGTCATTCATTGTTCGATAGAGTCAATAATCGACTTATCCTCAATCAAGAAGGGCAGAAACTACTGCCTTTAGCGGACGAACTCATTGAGCGGGCGCAAGATATCGAGCAGTTATTTGATAATGACCAAACATTAACTGGTGAACTAAGAATTGGGGCTAGTGACACCATAGGTAATCAAGTTGCACCCTACTTAATTAGTGATTTTCGCCGCCATACTAATCACCACTCGCAAAGCTTGTTTATCTCCAACTCTGCTTTGATTTGTCAGAAGTTAGTCGACTATGAGCTTGATCTTGCACTTATTGAAGGTAAAACACTGCACCCCGAGCTTATATCCACCCAATTCAGCCAAGACGAGATGTGCGTGATCTGCTGCCCTCATTCGCCATTGGCAAATAGACAAAGGTTTAGTGTTGGTGATTTGGAAGAGAGTGAGTGGATTTTACGCGAGCCAGGTTCAGGTTCGAGAGAGTTTTTCCTTCGCGCTATTGCTCCGCGTATTGAACAGTGGCATGAGTCATTCCAGCTCAACACAACAGAAGCTTTGATTAACAGTGTCTCTGCTGGGCTTGGATTAGGTTGCTTATCAAAACTCGCGGCTCAGCCGGCGTTAACCGATGGTAGAGTTGTAGAACTTAAACTCTCTTTGGATATGAAAAGGCGCTACTGGTTGCTTGTACATAAGGAAAAGTATCAGAGCCCATTGCTCAAATCCTTTATCGAATATTGCCATCAATGGGATTAAAAAAAGGGCAACTCCAATAACCAGAGTTGCCCTAAGAATCCTAATGAGCGGGATCAGACAGTGGATTCATTTGCAGGTTCAAGTGCAATATTGTGTTCAACTGCTTGTTTCTTCTGTTGGCCACGTTTTGCCAGTACGTAGTAGAACAGCGGAGTGAGCAGGAGTCCAAACACAGTGACACCAATCATGCCGGAAAAGACTGCAATGCCCATCGCTTGTCTCATTTCGGCACCTGCGCCAGTTGAGAACACCATAGGAACCACGCCCATAATAAAGGCGATAGATGTCATCAGAATCGGGCGCAAACGTAGGCGAGATGCCTCTAAGATTGCGTCCATGACTGTACGACCTCTGTCCTGCAATTCCTTGGCAAACTCAACAATTAAAATTGCGTTCTTGGTCGCCAAACCAACTAATACAATCAAACCTATTTGGGTAAAGATATTGTTGTCACTTCCCCACAAGATCACACCGCTGATCGCTGACAACAGCGTCATTGGAATAATCAGAATAATCGCCATAGGTAAACGCACACTCTCGTACTGTGCTGCCAGTACTAAGAACACCAGTAAAATCACCAATGGATAGATTAAGGTTGCTGTATTACCGGCAAGTTTTTGCTGATAAGTGAGCTCCGTCCATTCGTAGGTCATACCGATTGGCAACGTCTCTGCAAGAATCTTTTCAATCGCTGCCTGCGCTTCACCAGAGCTAACCCCCGGCATTGGGCTACCGTTGATTTCTGCGGTTTTGTAGGCGTTGTAATGCATGACGCGATCAGGTCCTGCAACGTTATCAACATTGACAAATGAGCCAAGTGGGATCATTTCTCCATCGGCATTTCTTACCTTAAGTTGGCGAATCTGCTCAGGGTTTTGACGAAACGCTTCATCAGCCTGAACATTCACCTGATAAGTACGGCCAAATCGGTTGATGTCGTTGACGTAAGTTGAGCCCATGTAAGATTGCAGTGTCGCAAAGACATCATCTAACGAGACATTTTGTTTCAGCGCTTTAGTGCGATCTACGTCTAGCTCTAATTGTGGCACATTGACCTGATAGCTTGAGAATACGCCTGTCAACGCAGGATCAGCCCAAGCCTTCATGATCACTTGTTGAGTGACCTGATACAAAGCCTCATAGCCGTGATTACCCCTATCTTGGATTTGTAACCTAAAGCCACCAATCGTGCCCAGACCTTGAACTGGTGGCGGCGGGAAGATGGCAATAAAGGCATCGGGAATCGCAGCAAACTTCTGGTTAAGTTGCATCGCGATCGCGCCCGCACTCAAACTAGGATCTTGTCGGTCTTCAAAATCAGACAATGGCGTGAAGACAATGCCGCTGTTCGGGCTATTGGTAAATCCATTGATACTTAATCCTGGGAAAGCCACCGAGTGTTCAACACCAGGTTGGGCAAGTGCAATCTCAGACATTTCACGAATCACAGCATCGGTACGCTCAAGAGACGCCGCATCAGGTAACTGAGCAAAAGCGACTAAGTACTGCTTATCTTGCCCTGGCACATAACCTGTTGGCGTTTGATCAAACTGATAAGCCGTTAGGCCAAGTAATCCAACATAGATAACACCAATCAAGGCACCGAGACGGATGGTTTTCTTCACCACGTAACCGTAGGCACTAGCACCTTTATTAAACAGCTTATTAAACGGAGCAAAAATCAGACGTCCAAACAGTGAATCCATCACACGCGTCAGCCAATCTTTAGGCTGATCATGACCTTTTAGTAACAGTGCCGATAAAGCCGGACTCAAAGTCAAAGAGTTAATCGCAGATATAAAGGTCGAGATGGTAATCGTCAGCGCAAACTGCTTATAGAACTGTCCGGTTAAGCCAGACATAAAGGCGGTTGGGATAAATACCGCAGCAAGCACTAAAGTCGTAGCGACGATAGGCCCTGTCACTTCACGCATCGCTTTTTCCGTTGCAGGAATCGGTGCCAAGCCTTCCGCTATGTTTCGTTCAACATTCTCCACCACCACTATGGCATCATCGACAACAATACCTATCGCCAGCACCAAACCAAACAGCGATAGCGCATTGAGTGAAAAGCCCATCAAGTGCATGAAAGCAAACGTACCGACCAAAGAAACCGGAACGGCCACCAGCGGGATGATTGACGCGCGCCACGTTTGTAGGAATAGCACCACAACCAAAACGACCAACAATACTGCCTCAAGTAGCGTTTGGACAACCGCTTCAATTGAGCCACGAACAAAGACTGTCGGGTCATAAACGATGTCGTATGCCACACCTTGTGGGAAGCTCTGTTCAAGCTCGGCCATCTTGCTGCGCACATCTTCAGAGATTTGAATCGCATTCGAACCTGAAGCTTGGAAAACACCAATCGCTACTGCATCTTGGTTATCCAATAGTGAACGTAGTGAATAGGTTTCAGCACCTAACTCAATGCGAGCTACATCTTTCAAGCGGTTGATTTGACCGTTTTCACCGACTTTGATGATGATGTTTTCAAACTCTTCAACATCGGTGAGACGACCTTTCACATTGATCAACAATTGGAAATCAGAATTACCGCTTGGCTGCGCGCCTAGACTGCCTGCCGCTGCTTGTTGGTTTTGCTCACGAACGGCTGCAATGATTTCAGTAGGGTTCAAGCCAAGTGCAGCGACCTTATTAGGATCAAGCCAGATACGCATGCTGTACTCACCGCCACCAAATACACGCACTGCGCCAACACCTTCAATACGGGTAATTTCATCACGTACGTTAAGCGCCGCATAGTTTGCCAAGTAGAGCAAATCGTAGCGTTCATCTGGAGAGTAAAGGTGAACCACCATGGTCAAGTCAGGAGACGACTTCTCGGTAACAACACCTAAACGCTGAACCTCTTCTGGCAACCTTGGTAATGCGCGGTCAACGCGACTTTGCACTAAGCTTTGTGCTTTGTCAGCGTCAGTGCCAATTTCAAAGGTTACCGTTAAGGTCATCATCCCATCGGAGGTGGCTTGCGAAGACATGTACAACATATCTTCGACACCGTTAATTTCCTCTTCAAGAGGAGATGCAACCGTGTCGGCTATGACTTTAGGGTTTGCGCCTGGGTATGTTGCCGTAACAACGACCGTAGGAGGTACAACTTCAGGATACTCAGTAATAGGCAACTGCCACACTGATAACGCACCTGCGATAAAAATGAGTATCGATAAGACCGAAGCAAAGATCGGTCTACGAATAAAATACTGAGAAAACATCCCGTTATCCTTTCTCGTTTAATGCCGCTGTGGTAAGAGATTGGCGCTGTTGGTCAATCAGATCTTGTTGGTCACGCAGCATTGATAACGTTAATTCATTCGCCATTGAGACTTCACTCGGTGTAACCGGCATGTTGGCACGTACACGTTGCAGGCCATTCACCACCACTTTATCGCCTGGCAATAACCCGTCTGCCACAATACGCAAGCCATTGAGTTTTTCACCCAGAGAAACCGCGCGATATTGCACGATATTGTTGTCATCAAGAACCAACACATATTTGTTGTTGAGGTCAGTACCCACCGCACGATTGTCTATCAACATACCTTCGTAGCTGCTTGAGCCCGTAATGCGCAATTTAGCAAACATACCTGGCCATAAAGACTGATCTTTGTTGTCAAATACCGCGCGAACTCGAATCGTTCCTGTAGCTTGATTGATTGCATTATCAACGAAGTCGATGTGCCCTACTCGTGGGTAAGCTGCATCATTGGCCAAGCCAAGCTGCACCAACTGTTTCGCGTAACCTTCACCCGCTTTAAGCTTGTTCAATTTCTGGTATTTCAGAAACGTCACTTCATCGACATCAAAGTAAGCGTACATATGAGCAGTCGATACTAGCGTGGTGAGCTGAGTATTACCCGCAGACACATAGTTACCTTTAGTGATATCAGCTCTCGAAACCTTGCCAGTAATCGGCGCCGTGACTTGAGTAAAGGCAAGATCTAACTTGGCTTGAGACAATGAAGCTTTAATCGCCGCGACACTTGCTGCGCTGCGCTGCTTAGCGGTAAAACGAGCATCCACCGTTTCTTGTGAAATAGCGTTATTTTTGTTGAGCTTTAGAGCTCGCTGGTGATCTTTGATTGATTGGTTGTAACTTGCTTTGGCACTGCTTAGCTCCGCCTCTAGTCGCGCCACTTCTGCCACAAATGCTCGATCATCAATTGAGAATAGAACATCGCCTTCTTCAACCATAATGCCTTCTTCAAAATGCACTTGCTCAACGTAGCCCGACACTCGCGGTATCACCGATACTGTCTGAGGTGACTCTAAACGACCTGTATATTCATCAAGCTCAGTGATGGTTTCAACTAGAACCTCTGCCACTTCAACACCAGGAGCTGGTGGTGCGGACTGAGTCACTTCTGCATGTGAATCCTGACATCCCGACAACACCAAAGGTGCTGCAATTGAGATAAGTAGAAGGGGGGTTTTAAGGTGTTTACCTACCATCTCGCTATCCTTACATTATTTTTGTACCGATCGGTATAATAATCCTAAGCTTTGATATTGATCAAGTTAAATTTACCAAATGAATGCATTTTCGATATGGACAACGCACGCCCTGCGATTTACCATTTGAGTGTCATATATGAGAAGTTATTGAATGAAATTATGGTCCGTTTAACCTGTGGTCGCCCAAAAAGCTTTGATAAAGAAGTCGCTCTTGAGAAAGCCTTGGATGTCTTTTGGACACAAGGTTACGACGGTGCGTCGCTCAAAGATCTCACCAAAGCAATGGGCATCAACAAGCCAAGTATGTACGCAACTTTTGGCAATAAAGAGCAACTCTATTTTCAAGCTGTAGAAATGTATAAACATCGTGAAGGAGCGCCTTTCTTCACTGCATTAGAACAGCCTCAAATTCGCGATGTCATTGAGACAATTTTTTCTCGCACTGCTGAAGCAAAATGCAGCAACGAGAAGAACAAAGGGTGCTTGATGATCCAAAGTTCTCTGGCTTGCAGTGATGATTCTCATGTGGTTAAAACATCTGCTCTAAAGATGCGCGCAGAGTTTATTCAGCTCATCCAACATCGTTTTGAAAGAGCCGAGAATGATGGTCAGCTCGTGCAAGGTGCCGATATTCAAGTAATGACGCATTATGCAGTTACCATGCTCGATGGACTGCAGATTCACTCGATAGATAATCCTCCACCAGAAATGCTAGAAAGCGTTGCCAAGATAGCGACTGAGCATCTTTTCCAGTCCTGCACTCCATTGTCTTCTTCATAGTGAACAGCGCGTTACCAAGTTTTTACCGTTCTCAACCTCATGATAGCCTGTGCTACCTAGACTTTGCCACCAATAAGCTGTATAAACAGACAGTGAATATTTTTGATAATTTGAGTTAGAGGACCAACCATGGCTGTAATCGTCAAGTACGTGGTAGAACGCAACGGAGAAGAGAAAATGACTTTTACCTCTAAAGCGGAAGCTGACGCATATGACAAAATGCTTGATATGGCTGATGAGCTTTATGAGCTACTAGGTAAAAGTGAACTGCTAGAAGACGAAGGCAAGAAAGAAGACTTGGCTATGTTCCTAGCACAAAACAAAGAAGAAGTGCTCTACGCACTGGGTGCAAAACGCAAACCTGCACCTAAGAAGCCTAAAAAGGTTGAAGCAGTCGCAGACGCTGAACAAGCACAAGACGACGCCGCTTAACCTAGCTCCTGCTCAAGATCTTAAACCTCAGCTCATGCTGAGGTTTTTTGTTTCAATCCAACACATCTACTTCCGCCGTTTTGAGGAAATCAAATCCTCAACCTTTACCCTAATATCTTCCGCGCCTACTGTTAAAATAGCGCCAACTTTATCTTCAGAGAGCTTTACCAATGAAGTACCACGTTGAAGTTTGCATCGATAATCTTGAATCACTGCATAATGCGATTAGCGGCGGCGCAACACGCATTGAGCTATGCTCCTCTTTAGCGCTTGGTGGATTAACACCCAGCTTTGGCATGATGAAAAAAGCGGCGCAAATCTCCCCTATCCCTATCTTCGCCATGATTCGTCCAAGGCAAGGAGACTTCTTGTACGACCAAGATGATATTGAGGCCATGTTACTCGACATCGAAGCGGCAGCAGAGGCTGGATTAGAAGGCGTAGTGCTGGGAGTGCTGAGTGCCGATGGACATATCGATATGCCACTAGCCGAACAGCTTACTCAGCGCGCGAAGTTGTACAACTTAGGCGTCACTTTTCATCGAGCCATCGATCAAAGCAGTGACTGGCGACAAGCCCTCGAACAAGTTATCTCACTCGGTTGCGAACGCATTCTAACCTCAGGTTTGGCTGCCAATGTTGAGCAAGGCGCACCTGTATTAAAACAGATGGTTGAGCTGGCTGATGGTAGAATCTCAATCATGGCAGGTGCTGGACTAACAGCCGACAATGTTCAAAACATCGTTCAGCAAACTGGCGTCAGGGAAGTTCATCTCTCGGGCAAGAGTACCCGCTCAAGTGTCATGACTAGCATCCGAGATGCGGCCAAAATGGGTAATCAAAATGTCGATGATTTCACCATTCCAGTCACAGACAGGACAGCGATTAAAAAGGTCGTAGAAACTCTCAGTTCTCAGCGATAAAACTCTCATCAAACGCTTACTAGTGCTAACCTTTTGATAACAAAGGAGTGCATTATGGGCAAGAACAAGCTTGATAAGAAAATCTACGAGAACGAACTTCGACGCCTGCAAATTGAACTGGTTAAGCTACAGGAGTGGGTTAAGCAAGAAGGGTTAAAAGTTGTTGTTATCTTTGAAGGTCGGGACGCTGCAGGTAAGGGTGGCGTCATTAAACGCATCACTGAGAAGCTTAACCCTAGGGTTTGTCGAGTTGCCGCCCTACCCGCTCCAACGGAAAAAGAAAAGACCCAATGGTACTTCCAGCGCTACGTTGCTCATCTTCCCGCTGCTGGTGAGATCGTACTGTTTGACCGTAGCTGGTATAACCGAGCTGGGGTTGAAAAGGTCATGGGTTTTTGCAACGAAGAACAATATGATGAATTTCTACGTTCTTGCCCCGAGTTCGAGCGTATGTTGCAGCGTTCTGGCACCATTTTGCTCAAATACTGGTTTTCGGTTTCCGATGAAGAACAGGAAAAGCGCTTCTTAGAACGTATCAAAACCCCCATTAAGCGCTGGAAATTCAGCCCAATGGATTTAGAATCGCGCAACCGCTGGGCTGAATACTCTGAAGCCAAAGATAAAATGTTCGCTTATACAGACACCAAACAATGTCCTTGGTGGGTGGTACCTTCTGATGATAAGAAACGCGCGCGTTTAAACTGTATTAGCCACCTACTCGAACAGATAGAATACCAAGACCTCACCTACCCAGAAATTCATCTACCTAATCTCAACAAAGAAGGCTATATTCGAGCTCCACTTGAAGAACAAACGTTTGTTCCACAAAAATACTAACTACGATAGAGAGTATTAACGCAGCGCGTCATCAATACTTTGTTCGCCCAAGTGGCGAACATCTTTGCCTTTGACAAAATAGATGATGTATTCGCAGATGTTCTGACAACGATCCCCGACTCGCTCTATCGCACGAGCAGACCACATGACCTGAAGGATATTGGGAATATTTTTTGGATCTTCCATCATATAGGTCATCAACTGACGAATCACTGCTTCGTATTCAGCATCAATCTTATCGTCAAGCTTATACACTTCGGCTGCCGCATCAACATCCATACGCGCAAAAGCATCAAGTACTTGGTGCAGCATAGCAATCGCTTGGCGACATAGTGGCTCAAGAGAAACATGAAACTGGCGCTCTTGCGATGAAGGGCTCTCAATCGCGACGTATGCAATCTTGGTTGCAACATCGCCAATACGTTCTAAATCGGTAATGGTTTTAATGATCGCCATAATCAGTCGTAAATCTTTTGCCGTTGGCTGACGCTTGGCAATGATACGAGTACAGGCTTCATCGATCGAAACTTCCATCGCGTTAACTTTATGATCATCGCGCACCACTTTTCTCGCCAGCTCGATGTCTTCTTTGTGCAGCGCCTGCATCGCAAACGATAACTGCTGTTCGACCAAACCACCCATAGTCAATACGTGGGTTCGGATCGACTCTAGCTCGACATTAAACTGACCTGATATGTGGCGTCCAAAATTCATAGTTAACGTTAATCTCCCAATGGATAAGTAAAAATTCTAATACGACGAATTAGCCGTATCGACCCGTAATATAATCTTCAGTCTGCTTTTTCAATGGCGACGTGAAAATGGAATCCGTATCTGAGTACTCGATCAACTTGCCCATATGGATAAAGGCAGTGTGGTCGCTCACTCGCGCCGCCTGCTGCATGTTATGGGTAACGATAACTACAGTATATTTGGTTTTCAGGTCGTTGATCAGCTCTTCAATGGTTAAAGTGGAAATAGGATCAAGTGCGGAGGTTGGCTCATCGAGTAGCAATACCTCAGGTTCAATCGCAATTGCACGCGCGATAACCAAACGCTGCTGTTGACCACCTGACAATCCAAATGCATTTTCATGTAAGCGATCTTTGACTTCATCCCATAGCGCCGAAGCACGCAAAGAGCGCTCGACTGCATCATCAAGAGCGCGGCTATTTTTGATCCCTTGCAGACGCAAGCCATACACCACATTTTCGTAGATAGACTTGGGAAACGGATTCGGCCGCTGGAACACCATACCCACTCGGCGGCGAAGCGTAGCGACATCGACTTTCGGGTGGTAAACGTTTTTTCCGTGTAGTTTGACCTTGCCTTCGACACGACAACCATCAACAAGATCGTTCATGCGGTTGATACAGCGAAGCAGTGTCGATTTTCCACAACCAGAAGGACCGATAAAAGCGGTGACCTGCCCTTTTGGAATTCTCATCGAAACATCGTGCAACGCTTGGCTGCTTTGGTAGTACAAGTTTAACCCTTCGATAGCAATCGCCGTTTGCTCATCGCTCAGATTATTCACATCCAAGGGGGCTTGATAGCCGAGTGTTTGATTGACTGAAAACATGGTTAATCTTGTCCTAAAGTTCGGTACTTCTCACGCAAGTTATTGCGAATGCTGATTGCGGTTAAGTTCAAGCCTACAATCACTGTCACGAGTAAAAATGACGTGGCGTAAACCAAAGGTCTTGCTGTTTCAATGTTAGTGGTTTGGAAGCCAACATCATAGATATGGAAACCTAAATGCATGAACTTACGCTCTAAATGTAAGAACGGAAATTGGCTATCGACAGGCAAGCTCGACGCCAATTTCACCGCACCGACTAACATCAACGGAGCCACCTCACCCGCTGCGCGAGCGACCGCAAGAATCAAACCAGTAATAATCGCCGGGCTCGCCATTGGCAATACAATTCGCCACATGGTTTCAAACTGAGTCGCGCCTAACGCCAAAGAACCGTGACGAACTGAACTCGGAATTCGAGTTAAACCTTCTTCGGTAGCGACTATCACCACAGGAAGCGTTAGTACTGCAAGCGTTAATGCTGACCATAACAGTCCGGGAGTACCAAAGGTCGGGGTTGGCAGTTTCTCGGCATAGAATAGTGAGTCGATTGAGCCGCCTAGCGTGTAAACAAAGAACCCTAATCCAAATACACCATATACAATTGAAGGTACACCTGCGAGATTAATCACTGCCACTCGAATTAAGCGGGTGAACGCATTGTTCTTAGCGTACTCGTGAAGATAGATAGCCGCAATCACACCCAGTGGCATCACTATGACCGACATGATCAGCACCAGTAGCACTGTACCGAACATCGCAGGGAACACACCGCCCTCAGAGTTAGACTCGCGAGGATCATCAGATAAAAACTTCCACGCCTGCTTACCCCACCTGGCAATTTTCTCTGCTAGATTCATTTGGTTCGGGTACCACAAATCAAGAATATCATTCAATGGAATCGTGACTCGTTGGCCTGTCATATCTTCAACAATTAAGCCTTGATTGGCTAATTGGCTGCGCAGACTATCGAGCTGAAATTCGGTTGCGTCAAGTAGCTGGGTGTATTTGGTATTTTGGCTTTGATACAGAGAAAGAAACTCATCATCTAGCGTGCCATTCAGACTGCGCTTTCTCTTTTCTAAGCGTAACCTTTCTGCCTGAGCATTGATAACTCGAACATCTCGTTCAATGAGGTTTTCAATTTCATCACGCAGAGTTTCAGCAAACGCAATTCCCGCAGTATAGTCTTGGGCGATATTGCGACTTACTCGCCCATCTGCGTGTAAATAGCCCACTGGTTGACCATAGAAGTCACCACTACGCGCTCGCTCGATCACCGCCCAGTTTTCTGGTTTTGTCGGTTCATCTAAGTCAATTTCAAATAACGATATAAAGTCTGATGAATAAAGGTCGCGATTAGCAATTTTAATGCTGACTCTTTTTACTAAGCCTTTTTCAACGACATCTGCAGGTAAATCAACGTCCATTTCTCGTAAATGGCTAATTGGCACATACTCTTGTGAGTATACTTGGCCGACTAAAACGTCACCTTGCTTTGTCTGCCATTGATAGAGTGGCGCAGGCCAAAAATAGGAAAGTCCTTTCCAACCGATAAGCAGCAACAGCCCTAACACAGACAACAGACTAATGCTAACTGCACCACCTGTTAACCATATCCAAGGAGAGCCTGATTTTAACCACTTAAACACGTAGAAGGTTTCCTAATAATTCGATTTACAGCGAGCGATACTTGTCACGTAGACGTTCGCGCACCCATTCAGCTAAAGAGTTGACCGCAAAGGTAAAGACTAACAGCAATAAAGCCGCTAGGAATAAGATCCGATAGTGAGAGCTCCCCACCGCAGACTCTGGCATCTCAACCGCAATCGTTGCAGACAAGGTACGCATTCCTTCTAGGATATTCCAATCCATAATGGGGGTATTTCCTGTAGCCATAAGCACAATCATGGTTTCGCCAACGGCGCGCCCTAGACCCATCATAATTGCCGAAAAGATTCCTGGACTTGCCGTCAATAGAACAACATGAATCAGCGTTTGCCATGGCGTGGCCCCCAAGGCAAGTGAACCATCTGACAAATGCTTGGGTACCGAGAAAATAGCATCTTCTGCAATAGTAAAGATCGTAGGGATAACCGCAAATCCCATCGCAAAGCCAACCACTAGCGCATTGCGTTGATCAAAGTCGATGCCATGCTCAGCAAGGAAGACTCTGACATCACCATTAAAGAATATCGTTTCAATGTTGCCACTCTGCGACAAAATGACTGCACAGATTACAACCACAATTGGCATCAAAATCGCGGCATGCCAACCATTAGAAAACTGCCCTGACCACTGTTTGGATACGTTATGCCACAAGAATCCTACAAGTATGGTCGATAAAGGTAAGAACAACATCAACGCCACAACTGCCGCTAGATGGCTTTCAACTATCGGGGCAAACCATAATCCAGCGAGGAAACCTATGATAACCGTAGGTAGCGCTTCCATCAGTTCAATAGAAGGTTTGACTACTCTGCGCATTTTTGGCGCCATAAAATAGGCGGTATAAATAGCCCCTAAAACCGCGATAGGAATAGCGAACAGCATTGCGAACGCGGCCGCTTTCAATGTACCGAATGCAATTGGTACCAAGCTGAATTTGGCCTCAAACTCATCACTAGCTGAAGTCGTCTGCCACACAAACTCCGGTTCTGGATAACCTTCATACCAGACTTTCTGCCAAAGAGAGGAAAGAGAAACTTCTGGGAACGGGTTATCAATCACTGCGAGATTTAATGCATTGTTATCGATAGCCAATAAATACGATTCGTTATTCGACATCGCCGCTAGCAAAGGGGCTTTGGTGTAGGCACGCTCAAACATCACCAACTTTTCACTGGTGGTGTAATGGCTTTGAACTGTACCATTAATATAAAAGCTGTAGAAACCTTTACGGTAGGTATCTGGCAATAGGAACTGAAGCTCCGACGCAAGCTTAAACTGACGGATATGTGTTAAGTATCGTTCTCCGTCCATCAGCACATCAAACCATTGAGAAACAAGACCGTCTTGGTGGGTAACCAACAGCGAATAGGCGCCAGGAAGCAGATCAATATCGGTCACGGCATGTTCAGGCCGGTCTTGGCTAAGATCCACTAGCTCTCGAACTTGAAACTTATCCCCCTGCTTTAGCGCAACAATAAGCTCAGATCCCGAACGTAGGTAGAGGGTATTTCCATCAGGCGTGAGAATTAACTGTTCTAAATCTGGCAATGGCTCAGAAAACGTGTATTGGTGTATCTTTCCTTCAGCTTGCCAACGTACTTGCACCGAGTGGTCATCATACCACCCGACCAAGGTTAAATTATCTTGGGTTGAAAAAGCGAATTTATTCAGCGTTTTTCCATCACGATGAAGATCTAGTTGTATTGTCAATTCACTGATACTCGGCGAAAACTTACGCGCACCTTGCTCAATTTCCAAACTGAGATTTGGCTTAACGATGTTCACCTCGCCCGTTCGTGTAGCAAAGCCATATAACCCATATACGGCTAACGACTGCGCAAACAAATCATTAGGGTGACTAACTTTCTGCGATAACACGGGCTTGCTAGTTGGATTCTTTAGCGACCAAAAGTCGATATTACCTTGGGCAGAAATAACAAAAGCGCCTTCTCCTGTATCATCTATACCCAAAGCCACAGGCTGCGAACTTGAAATCGGAATCGAGCGTACGTTTGGAGTAATTTTAGCATCACTAAACAGTGGCAATACCATCATGGCAAGATAAACAAAAATCAAAACCAGAGCGGCTAAAACTCCCACACCACCAGCGGATACAGCAAGACGCACTAATCGATCTTTAATTAGTCGCTTTTGATCACGCTCTCGCAATGAGAAGTCTGCTTTGCCCATCTGTTGCTCTTACCTATTTTCGTCCGAGGGTATAATATTTCTATTAGGTGACAATTATATTACAGATCGCAATAAACAACTGAAAACAATGCAATAAAAAAATGCAATAAAACTGTCATACTAACACCTTAAGTTGCTATCCATCTGAGTGTTTTCTCAATATTTGACTTTCTCAGTCTGATTAAAGGGTAAGAGCATGAGCGCAGAAAAACTGTATATTGAAAAGGAATTAAGCTGGCTTTCTTTCAATGAACGTGTCTTACAAGAAGCCGCTGACAAACATGTCCCTTTAATCGAACGCATTCGATTTCTTGGCATATTTTCCAATAACTTAGATGAGTTTTATAAAGTTCGCTTTGCCGATGTGAAACGCCGAATTCTAATTAACCAAGAGCGAGGCGGTAACGACAATTCTAAGCACTTGCTGACTAAGATGCAGACCAAAGCACTCAAACTCAACGAGCGCTTTGACGAACTTTATGCAGAGTTGATCCGTGATATGGCTAGGCGTCGAATCTTTTTAGTCAACGAAACACAGCTCAGTGAAACTCAGCAAAAGTGGGTAAGAAAATATTTCCGCAAAGAAGTACTGCCTCACATTACCCCTTTGATGATGCGCGATGACATCGATGTTCTGCAATTTCTCAAAGACGAATACGCTTATATCGCGGTTGAACTAAAAACCGAGCAACGCAATCAGTACGCTTTGATAGAGATCCCAACTGATCACCTGCCTCGCTTTGTCATGGTGCCTGAGCAGAAAGGCAAACGCCGTAAAACCATCATATTGCTCGACAACATCATACGCCATTGCTTGGATGAGCTATTTAGCGGCTTCTTTAACTATGACACGCTTTACGGCTACGCAATGAAAATGACTCGGGATGCTGAGTATGATTTAAGCCATGAGGTTGAGCATAGTTTGTTAGAACAGATGTCCGAAGGTGTGAGCCAGCGTTTAACCGCGATGCCAGTTCGATTTGTCTACGAAAGAGATATGCCGCAAGAGATGCTCGATTTCTTGTGCGATAAACTCCAAGTCTCTAATTACGACAGTTTGATTCCGGGCGGGCGTTACCATAACTTCAAAGACTTTATCGGCTTTCCTAACGTTGGGCGCGAATATCTAGAGAACAAACCGCTACCACCAATGCAATGTGCAGACTTTGACGGCCACGCCAACAAGTTCGATGCCATCAAAGCTCAGGATATTTTACTTTACTACCCGTACCATACTTTTGAGCATATCAGTGAATGGGTTCGTCAGGCCTCATTCGATCCTAAGGTACTGAGCATTAAAATTAATATCTACCGTGTGGCTAAAGATTCACGCTTAATGAATTCACTGATTGATGCCGTTCATAATGGCAAAGCCGTTACTGTCGTTGTCGAGCTTCAAGCACGCTTTGATGAAGAAGCGAATATTGAGTGGTCGAAAGTGCTTACAGAAGCGGGGGTTGAGGTCATCTTTGGTGTCCCCGGTCTTAAAATTCACTCCAAACTGCTGCTAATTAGCCGCCGTGAAGGCGAAGAGATCGTTCGCTATGCCCACATCGGGACTGGAAATTTCCATGAAAAAACTGCCCGTATCTATACCGACTTCTCGTTGCTAACAGCCGACCCTGAACTCACCAGCGAAGTGCATAACGTATTTGGCTATATTGAAAACCCATATCGCCCGGTTAGATTCGAGCATCTGATTGTTTCACCACGCAACTCACGTAAGCAAATGTATCGTTTAATCGACAATGAAATCGCTAACGCTAAAGCAGGCAAGAAAGCAGCCTTAATCTTAAAAGTGAATAACTTGGTTGATAAAGGGCTGGTCAATAAACTCTATGGCGCTAGTGCCTCTGGCGTTGAAATTAGAATGATCATCCGCGGTATGTGTTCTTTGGTACCAGGAATCGAAGGAATCAGCGAAAACATTCAGATCATCAGTATCGTTGACCGCTTTCTGGAACACCCAAGAGTTGTGATTGCGCACAATGATGGTGACCCGCAGGTTTACATCTCATCGGCTGACTGGATGACCCGAAACATCGACCATCGCATTGAAGTCGCAGCTCCTGTTCGTGACGAACGTCTTAAACAACGCATTATTGACATCATTAACATCCATTTTACCGATACAGTTAAGGCAAGGTGGATCGATAAAGAAATGAGCAATAGCTATGTGCCGCGTGGAAACCGTAAGAAAGTCCGCTCGCAAATTGCCATTTACGACTATCTTAAAAATATAGAAAAACAAACAAAGAATCAGAAACGTAAAGAACAGTTGCATACCAACCTGGATAAGTGACTGGTCAACGACTTACTTAGGTTGGTATCAAATGACTCAAACTCCGGACATTCGTGATGTTGCCGCTATCGATTTAGGTTCCAACAGCTTCCATATGGTGGTTGCGCGAGTCGTTGAACAAGATTTACAACTTGTCAGCCGCCACAAGCAAAGGGTTCGCCTTGCAGCAGGGCTTGATGGACAAAAAAATTTAGACAACGCCTCAATAGAGCGCGGGCTGGAATGTTTGACGATGTTTGCTGAACGCCTACAAGGATTTAAAGAGCAAAATGTTCGTATCGCCGCGACCCATACCCTGCGCCAGGCTAACAACTCACATATCTTTTTGCAGCGCGCACGTGAAGTGCTCCCTTTTCCAATAGAAATTATTCCCGGCATTGAAGAAGCGCGCCTGATCTATCTGGGTGTCGCCCATACTCAACCTGAATCTGATTCTAAGCTTGTGGTCGATATTGGTGGTGGTAGTACCGAGATAGTCATTGGTCGCGGCTTTAACCCTGAACTAATCAACAGCAAACAGATGGGTTGTGTTAGCTACACTAAGCGCTACTTTGCCAATGACAAGCTGTCGAAAAAAAACTTCACTAAAGCCGTTCTGGCCGCAGAGCAAAAAATGGAGTCTTTAGCCTATCGTTACAAAAAGAAAGGTTGGGATATCGCATTTGGTTCTTCAGGGACTATCAAGGCAATTAGTGAAGTTCTTATTGGTTTAGGCTTTGAAGATGGCCTGATCACCGCTAAACGTCTTGATAAGTTAATCAGCGTATTGTGCGAATGGGAGACTATTGGTGATATTGAACTGAGTGGACTTGCACCTGAACGAAAACCCGTATTTGCCGCAGGCGTCGCCATCTTATCGGCTATTATAAACAGCCTAAAAGTCTCGGAGATGCACTTTTCTGAAGGCGCACTACGCGAAGGATTGCTGTTTGAAATGGAAGACAGCTTCAAGCGCTCTGACATTCGCATGCGAACGACAGAAAACCTAGCCAGCAAACATCTAGTTGATTTAGACCATGCAGCAAAAATCAAAACTCAAGCGACTGATTTCTTACAACAAGTACATAAAGATTTGGGGATAAAGAAAAGTTCGGAGCTGTTCGATTTACTAGAGTGGAGTGCCCTGTTACATGAAGTAGGGCTGAGTATCAGCTTGCAAGCTTTCCATCGCCATTCGGCTTATATTCTGCGCAATACCTATATGCCGGGGTTTAACCGCGAACAACAACGAGTGTTAGCAATGTTGGTCCGATTTCAACGAAAAGCACTCAAACTGCATGAGATGGAAGAGTTTACCCTATTCAAAAAGAAGCACATTGTTAGCTTGATACGCATCTTACGTTTAGCCATCTTGCTCAACGGGCAGCGAAATGATGATCCACTTCCAACACTGACCCTTTCTATCGATGGCGATAAGTGGACACTCACTTCACAAGATGAGAGCTGGTTAGAGTCAAACAAATTGCTTGATGCGGACTTAAGCAGTGAACAGGAGTATTGGCTCGCTGCTGGCTGGGAGTTGAGTTTCTAGAAGTAAACACAAGCGCATAACTCCAACTGTCAAAGGTTGCGTGAAAGTGGACTTTCTTTATTCAGGTTCAGCAATGCCCACTTTGGCTAACTCTCGACGTGCAATATCGGCAGAAATTGGAATGTAGCCATCTTTAGTCACCAAGGCTTGCCCTTGCTTAGAATAGATAAAACGAATGAATTCACGCTCTATTGGACTAAGGGGTTTAATAGGGTTCTTATTCAGATAAACATAGAGGTATCGAGATAGTGGGTACTTACCTGATAAGATATTTTCCTTACTTGCTTCTACGTAGTCATGACCTGATTTAGCAATCGGCAGTAGCTTTACTCCAGACACTTGATAACCTACACCCGAATACCCAATAGTGTTGATTGCTGAGCTGACAGATTGAACAACCGACGCCGAGCCCGGTTGCTCGTTAACGTTGTTTTTAAAATCCCCACCGCATAGGGCATTTTTCTTAAAGTAGCCGTAAGTGCCAGACACCGAGTTGCGACCAAATAGCTGCATGCCTCGCTTCGCCCATTGATAGTCTAACCCCAAATCAGCCCAAGAATTAATATGAGAGTTAGAGCCACAACGAAGGGTCGCAGAAAAAATACTATCAAGCTGAGCGAAGTTAAGCCCTTTGATTGGGTTATCTCGATGGACAAAGATCCCTATCGCATCAATTGCTATTCTCAGCTCGGTTGGTTTGTACCCATGCTCTCTTTCAAAGGCTTCAATTTCACGATTTCGCATCGGTCGACTCATTGGGCCAAACTGTGCAGTGCGTTCTGTCAAAGCTGGAGGGGCGGTCGAAGAGCCAGATGCCTGCACCTGGCCATTCACACTAGGGTAAAGTTGCTTAAACTCTTCAACCCATAAAGTTGTCATCCCCGCTAAGGTATCAGAACCAACCGTGGTTAAGCTCCCCGTGATGCCTGACTTTTTGCTGTAGCTTGGCAGTTCCTCAGCCACCTGCCCATCAACGGCCAGTGCAGAAACAGAGAAGCAGAAGCTAAGGATTGCAAATGCGACATTTTGTTTCATCAGCTCACCACCAGTCTTGGTGGCAAAATGAATGAGAATTTGCTGCCGACGCTAACTTCACTGTGAATGTCTAGATGGGAGTCATGGTGGCTTAGCGCATGCTTAACAATCGCCAAACCCAAGCCACTGCCACCGGTGTCACGTGAACGAGCTTTATCAACCCGATAGAATCGCTCTGTCAACCGATGTAGATGCTGGGGTTCGATACCATCACCGCTATCTTCCACTTCTAAATGCGCCCCTTGAGCCGACTGATACCAGCGTACGCGAATATCTGCACCCGCAGGCGTGTATTTCACCGCATTGTAAACCAAATTAGAAATGGCACTGCGTAGCTGATCATCATCACCGAGTACACGTAAACTATTATCAACATCAAATGACAGTTTGTGCTCAAGATCCCCACTCAAACTGATGGCCTCTTTCTCCAGCACTTCTAACATGGCAGGTACATTAACGACATCTTCTAGCTCATGCATTGGCGCGGCTTCAATCTTAGATAAAGTTAAGAGCTGATTGACCAGGCTATTCATTCGATTAAGCTGCTCGGTCATCACGCCATGGGCTTTGGTCCACATTGGGCCCACCACCATGTCAGGGTCTTCGGTCATCTCTAGATAACCTTGTAGCACTGTCATCGGCGTTCTTAGCTCGTGAGAAACATTGGCAAAGAAGTTACGGCGCATCCCTTCGAGTTGCTTGAGCTGAGATACATCACGTACCACCATCAAGTGCTCACCTTCGGTGTAGGGCACAATACGTAGCTCTAGCATGCGTTCAACATTAAGTGGTGAACGCATCTCGAGGGGTTCTGAAAAGTCTTGTTTATTAAGGTACTTAATAAAGTCAGGGGTACGAATCAGATTCGAAATAGGCTGACCTGAATCATCTGGCCATTTGAAACCAAGCAGGTGCTGTGCAAGCTTGTTGCACCAAACAATATTACCTTCACCCCGAAATACCACAACGGCATCGGGTAGCGATTCGGCACCATTACGGAAACGGCGAATTAAGTTGGTCAACTCTTTGCGTTTTTTACGCTGGCGCTGCTGCAAGCGGTAAATACCGTTAAACAGAGACTCCCAGTTGCCGCTACCCGAAGGTGGAGTAAGACGCTTTTCATCCCATAGCCATGCAGATAGGCGCATCTGGTTATGTAAATGCCATACAAGCTGCAAAACCGTGGCAGCTAAAAGCAACCACGGCATATGTCCGAAGATCCAACCTACAATCACCCAAGGGGTGTAAAAAAAAGCCAGCTCCCAGGCTAGCTTTTTCCAAGTTAACCGTTCTACCACTTACCTCTCCAAATGGTACTGTTTTTACGCTTTGGTCGAGAACCGATAGCCTGCGCCACGCACGGTTTGAATCAGCTTGTCGTGTCCTGCAGCCTCAAGCGCCTTACGTAATCGACGAATATGTACATCGACGGTACGGTCTTCCACATACACGTTGGTGCCCCAAACATTGTTCAATAGCTGCTCCCGGCTGTACACACGCTCTTGGTGAGTCATAAAGAAATGCAACATTTTGAACTCTGTCGGTCCCATGTCGAGAGCTTCTCCATTTGCTGTCACGCGGTGTGAAACTGGGTCTAGCTTAAGCCCTTGGACGTCAATCACATCTTCTAACGCCGTTGGTGTGACACGACGAATAACCGCCTTTAAACGCGCCACTAGCTCTTTGGGTGAAAACGGTTTAGTGATGTAGTCATCAGCACCGACTTCAAGGCCACGCACTTTATCTTCTTCTTCACCTCGAGCTGTTAACATCACAACCGGAATGTTACGAGTTAGCTCTTCGCGCTTCATATGTTTGATAAAGTTGATACCGCTGCCACCAGGTAGCATCCAATCTAGCAACACGAGATCTGGGAAGGGTTCAGCCAGTTTAGTTACCGCACTGTCGTAATCTTCCGCTTCCACCGCTTGGTAACCTTTCTGTTCAAGTACAAAGCAAAGCATTTCGCGAATTGGTGCTTCGTCTTCAACAACCAGAATCCTTCTAGACATAATCTAATAACCTTATGTAAGTTAAGTTATCTTGGGTAATTGACCCTTGTGCAACGCTAAGCATTATCACTAGCAATTATGACACTTTTGTGACCTTTGAAAACAAATTTTCATATAACTTTCATCCCACTATTGTGTGTTTGCAGTAAGACAAGCGCGGCAAAAGTCTTTATGATTGGCAACTATTTTAAAGGTATAGAGAAAGAGTATGTGGTTTAAAAACTGTCTGGTATATCGTTTTAACCGTGATATCGAGTTCAACGCAGATCAACTTGAAAAACAATTAGCTGAGTTTCGTTTTACCCCGTGTGGTAGCCAAGATAAGCAGAAATTTGGTTGGGTTACCGCGATGGGCAAACATGGCGACATGATGACGCACGTTTCAGAAAACCGCATTCTTATCTGCGCCAAAAAAGAAGAAAAAATGCTTCCGGCTTCAGTGATCAAAGACTCTTTAAACGCCAAGGTAGAAGCACTTGAAGCGCAAGAAGGTCGCCCTCTGAAGAAAAAAGAGAAAGACAACCTGAAAGAAGACATCGTGATCGACTTGCTACCGCGCGCCTTTAGCCGCAGTAACTACACGTATGTGCTTATACTACCAAAAGAAGGCTTTATTTTAGTCGATGCGAGTAGCTTCAAAAAAGCAGAAGACGTTTTAGCGCTGCTGCGTAAAACCATGGGCAGTCTGCCCGTGGTTCCTGCTATCCCTGAGAAAGCGGTCGAAACAACGCTAACAGAATGGGTGAAAACCGGTGAAACACCAGTAGGCATGCAGATGCTTGATGAAGCAGAGCTGAAATCGGTACTTGAGGAAGGCGGCGTGATCCGCTGTAAGAAACAAGAGCTGACAGCAGACGAGATCCGCAGCCATATTGATGCCGATAAAGTCGTGACTAAACTAGCGCTTTGGTGGCAAGAACGTATCGAATTTATCTTAGCTGAGGATGGTAGCATCAAGCGTCTTAAGTTCTCTGACGAGCTTAAAGATCAAAATGATGATATCCCACGTGAAGACCAAGCAGCACGCTTTGACGCTGACTTCTCACTACTGTGTGGTGAGCTTGGCGCATTCTTGCCAAATCTTTATGAGTGTTTAGGCGGCTTACCTCACCCTAACGCATAAAGATTTGTCACAGGACATTTAAGAGTGACCTGTGTAGCTATTGTGACAAGTATGCGCAGACATTGCTCTGCGCATCATTTCGAATATCAAACTCCCCTCAAGCGACTTGGAAAGCAGTAGCTATTCTGGTCATTCATGCCTCGAACAAATTTCGTTCACATTCAACTCTGGTCACAAGTCACATTTTGACGTAAAATTTGCGCCCCCGATCCCATGTGGTGGAATCGGCCTGACTTGAGATCAGATTAAGAGAATTACACATGACTGAGAAAGCATTCGTACCAGAGCTACTGTCACCTGCAGGTAGCCTTAAAAACATGCGTTACGCATTTGCCTACGGCGCAGACGCGGTATACGCTGGTCAACCTCGTTACAGCCTTCGCGTACGTAACAACGAGTTCAACCACGAGAACCTTAAAATCGGTATCGACGAAGCGCATGCCCAAGGCAAGAAGCTTTACGTGGTATGTAACATTCAACCGCACAACTCTAAGCTAAAAACCTTCATCCGCGACCTAAAACCAGTTGTTGAGATGGGCCCAGACGCACTAATTATGTCTGACCCGGGTCTAATCATGATGGTTCGTGAAGCGTTCCCAGAAATGCCAATTCACCTGTCAGTTCAAGCGAACGCAGTGAACTGGGCAACCGTAAAATTCTGGTCAGCTAACGGCGTTGAGCGTGTGATTGTATCTCGTGAGCTTTCTCTAGAAGAGATCGAAGAGATTCGTGAGCACTGTCCTGAAACGGAACTAGAAGTATTCGTTCACGGTGCTCTATGTATGGCTTACTCTGGCCGTTGCCTACTTTCTGGTTACATCAACAAGCGTGATCCTAACCAAGGTACATGTACTAACGCATGTCGCTGGGAATATAAAGTTGAAGAAGGCAAAGAGAACGACACTGGCGACATCGTAGAGAAATTTGACCCTGCACAAGCGCAAGCGGTTGAAGTTCAGGATGAGCGTCCTGAAACGACGATCGGCCGTGGCAAGCCTACAGATGAAGTGGTTCTACTTTCTGAAGCGCACCGCCCAGAAGAAAAGATGGCTGCTTACGAAGATGAGCACGGCACTTACATCATGAACTCAAAAGACCTACGTGCTGTTCAACACGTTGAGCGCCTAACCAAGATGGGGGTTCACTCACTGAAGATTGAAGGCCGTACTAAGTCTTTCTACTACTGTGCTCGTACAGCGCAAGTTTACCGTAAAGCGATCGATGATGCAGTTGCAGGCAAGCCATTTGATGAAAACCTAATGGGCACGCTAGAGAGCCTAGCACACCGTGGTTATACAGAAGGTTTCCTACGTCGTCACACTCATGATGCGTACCAAAACTACGACTACGGCTACTCAGTTTCTGACGCGCAACAGTTCGTCGGTGAATTCACGGGCAAACGCCGTGGTGATCTAGCAGAAGTTGAAGTGAAGAACAAATTCTTAGTTGGTGACAGCCTTGAGCTAATGACACCAAGAGGCAACGTCATCTTCACTCTTGAAGCTATGGAAAACCGCAAGTCAGAAAAAATTGAGGACGCAAAAGGAAACGGCCACTTTGTATTCATCCCAGTTCCTGAGGATATGGACCTAGAATACGGCCTATTAATGCGTAACCTAAACTCAGGTCAGGATACTCGCAATCCAACTGGTAAGTAAGCAATGGCGCTACTGATTACTGACAAGTGCATCAACTGTGACATGTGTGATCCTGAGTGCCCAAATGGCGCGATTACCATGGGTGACACTATCTTCGAGATCGATCCCGATCTCTGCACAGAGTGTAAAGGTCACTATGAAAAGCCAACGTGTCAGTCTGTGTGCCCGATAACAAAATGTATCATCACAGATCCAAATCACGTTGAAACTGATGAAGAACTATTAGAGAAGTTCGTCATCATCCAAGGTTTAGCTTAATAAAAATTACGCCGCTCATCGAGCGGCGTTTTTGTTTAGTAGTTGCTGACATTGTACTGGCATGATTGAACGTTTTTTCTTTTTCGACTTGTTGCTCGCTACCTTGGGCGCTGCGGGTTTTGGTTGTGGCTTCCAACTCGCCAGCTCCGCACCACAACCATCTCCCTGAGGTGGTTCGGCTTGAGGTTTGCAAATCATGCTCCCCTGTGGGCACTTCAAGCGCACATGCATATGGTAGTGGTGCCCCCACCAAGGTCGAACTTTGCGGAGCCATTCCCTCTCGACTTTCCCTTCCGTAGTACAGAGTTTTTCTTTAATTACCGGGTGAACAAATATCCGCGCGACTTGGTCGTCACTTGCAGCCATTTTTATCAGTTGAAAATGACGTGACTCCCAACTGTTTTTTAACAGCGCATATTGCTTTAGGTTAACCAAACTCATCGGCATTGGCTGCTCTAGATCCGTTTGTGAAAGTGGTGAGTCTGCCAAGCGTAGCCAAATATCAATATCGAGCCCTGTTTGGTGGCTAGTATGACCGGTTGAAAAGCGCCCACCTTGCGGCAATGAGATGTCACCAATAAGCAGTCTTGTTTTGAGCTTATGCTTAGTCACCTCGGACAGCCTTTGAACAAAGCTCACCGCACTCGGGTGTCCATAATATCGCGCGCGCTGACTGCGTAAAACTTGATAACCGTCGCCTTGTAGTGGCAGTGCTGAACCACCAACTAAACAGCCGTTAGCATAACTACCAATGGCTTGAGGGGGTTGTTTGGAGGGCGTTGTGATTTGCTCCCAAGGCGTAGCTAAAGCGGGAGCAATAAACATAGAAAGTAAGGACGAGAGCACCGTAGCTCGCATTTTATTAATTCTCATCCCTACTCCCTAGCTAGTAATGTTCACCATTATCATAGTAGCTGCTTGCTTCTAGTGCTGTAAAAATCACGGCAACATCGACATCTTCGCCTATCATGCCACGAACTTGACTAGTGATGATCTTAGCCACAGCATCTTGAGTCTCTTGACCACGGTCAAACCATAACACTTCGACGAATGGGTAAGCTTGGCTGACCTCTCCTTCATGATAAAAAGTGGTGTAGATGTACTCAAAGGTAAAGTCTTCTCGTGGGCAATCCATATACGGCTGCAGATCGTCGATAAGTGATTTCGAGAGTGTTTGAACCGTTTGCGGCTCTACTGCTCTAAAGCGTAAATGTGGCATAACATGCTTCCTGCTATTTTATTTTTGCTCATCATAGCAAGATATTCATTAATGTCTCTCTAAATGATCATTCTTAATTTCAGGCTCGTATTTTTGTTTAATAGCGCAATTGCGACTTAAATGACGAAGCGCACTATGCTTACTGATAGAAAGTAGAAAACATAAAGTCATTGGTATTTAACGGAGGTTCTCTTGATGCTCAGAGGATTATATCGATTAATGATACCGTTCCTGCTCAGTTTCAGTTCCTATAGCTTATCTCAAGATTGTATTGGTGTTGTTCCAGCCGGCTCTGTTCACGACTTTTGGCTATCGGTTAAAGCTGGCAGTGAAAAAGCAGCACAAGAGCTAGGGTTAGCCATTTATTTTCGCGGCCCAAAGGACGAGTCCAACATTGATGCTCAGCGCATGATCATTGACCAAGTGATAAAAAACAGGTGTATTGGACTATTGCTCGCACCCAACTCTGCAGACAGAGCTGATGATGTAGCACGGCTAAAAGAGCTAGATATTCCGACCGTTTATATCGACCGAGATACTGGCTCGGCGGAGGTTATCAGCGTTATTGCAACAGATAACTACCACGCAGGGTTCCTTGCAGGGACAAAAATGGCTAAAAAACTGGGCAACCAAGGCAAAGTAGCTCTACTAAGAATGGAAAAGGGAGTTGTTTCAACAGACGACCGTGAGCAAGGCTTTGAAGATGGTGCAACATCGTCGGGGTTAATGATTGTTGAAGACCGCTATTTAGGGTTGAAGATTGGTGACGCGCGTAAACATGCCAAAGAAATCCTTACAGGAAAAATCCAACAACTTGATGGCATCTTCACACCGAATGAGTCCACAACCGTTGCTGTGTTAATCGCTTTAGGGTCACTCGAAACACCGACTGATTTAGTTCACATTGGCTTCGACTCGAACAAAATTCTTGTAGAAGCCCTATCTGACGGTCGAATTTATGGGCTCGTGATACAGCAACCCTATGAGATGGGCTATCGAGGTGTGTACGCTTTGTATCAAACTTTTCTCGGTAACCCTTTTCCTAAAAACATTCCGACAGATAGTATCTTCGCTACTCAAGCGAATATGGACCAGACCAAGGTACGTGAAGCACTGTTAATGAAGTACCGATAAGAAAACTGTTGTTAAAACAAGTCCAGATTTGCAAATCAGTTTCCACTTGGTTGAATGCGACGCTGGGTAAGTGTCAACGAGACTAGCTCGCCATCACTTTTTAGCTGGGCATGCCAAACTCGACTTTGCCAATCAAGTGTCCGTTCAGCACTCGAGGGGTAGCGATTAAGAAACAGAATTAGCGCTTTATCAGCTTCAGCAAGTGACGACTCTTTTACCGCAGAGGCAACATCAAACTCTCCCCCTTCAATCTTTACTCTAAGCAGTTCAAAGCCATCTTGGCGCAGATGCAGCTGTAATTGAGAGAGTAAGTGAGGTGAGTATTCAGCAAACAACTCAACGGTAAGGCTCTGCTCGGTAACTTGCGCTTCGGCAATAAAGCTCTCTCGATAGTAATACAGCTCATCAGCACACCAACGTTGCTCCTCACAATGCATCCACGATGATTGTATAGTCGCTTTCAACTCATCACCTGTATCACCTGATATGACTAGCGTGTTCGCCCATAATGTTGAACTCAGCAGCACAGAGATAAAAAACACAAAACAACGATTCATTGGTTTTCCCTAGACCAATCAGGATAAGTAGGTGGTCAGATATTTATTCTAATTGGTATCAAAACAATAAAGCCGCTGAGATTCAGCGGCTTTCGTATAGCGAGTTCAATATGCTTTATGGCATCTCGTCGAACTCTGCACCTTCTTTTTCTACTTGAGGTGGCATTAAGTGTTCTTTGGTAATTCCCAGTTTCAACGCCAGTGCCGAAGCAACATAGATTGAAGAGTAAGTACCTACCGTAATACCGAGTAACAGTGCGGTTGCAAAACCGTGAATCAAAGCGCCACCTTGAGTAAACAACGCAATAACCACGAATAAGGTAGTACCCGAAGTAATCAATGTACGGCTCAAAGTCTGCGTGATTGAGCTGTTCATGATCTCTGCGGGTTCACCTTTTCGCATCTTACGGAAGTTTTCACGGATACGGTCGAATACAACAATGGTATCGTTGAGCGAGTAACCGACAACGGTCAATAGCGCCGCGACGATCGTCAAATCAACTTCAATTTGCATCAGTGAGAAGATGCCTAGCGTTATGATAACGTCGTGGGTAAGCGCCATTACTGCACCTGCCGCCAAACGCCACTCGAATCGTACCGAAACGTAGATAAGGATACAGATTAGAGAAACAAGGATCGCAAGCCCCCCCGCTTCTGTTAGCTCATCACCGACATTCGGGCCAACAAACTCGATACGGCGCATTTCAACACTTTCACCCGTGCCATCTTTGATTGCATTAAGGATTTGGTTGCCTAGCTTCTCACCCGCGACATCATCGCGTGGGCGCAAACGCACCATAACATCGCGTGCACTACCAAAGTTTTGAACAGTGGCATCGCCGAAGCCTTTAGCCTCAAGAGCGCCGCGGATATCTTCAAGGTTAGCGGGCTGTTCGAACCCTACTTCGATTAAGGTACCGCCAGTAAAATCCAAACCCCAATTCAGCCATTTGGTTGATAGAGTAAAGATTGACGCACCAATCATTAGTATCGAAAAGATAAACGCAAACTTTGACCAACGCATAAAGTCGATCGTTTTTTCTGTTTTCAATAACTGAAACATATTACTTCCTTAGATCGACAGTTTGTTAATGCGTTTACCGCCGTACAATAGGTTCACGATACAACGTGTACCAATGATGGCAGTGAACATTGAGGTCAAGATACCGATAGACAGCGTTACCGCAAAGCCTTTAATCGCACCTGTACCGACTGCAAATAGAATGATTGCAGTAATTAGCGTAGTGATGTTGGCATCGGCAATGGTACTGAAGGCGTTAGCGTAGCCTTGGTGAATCGCTTGTTGAGGGTTACGACCTTCACGCAGCTCTTCACGAATACGCTCAAAGATAAGTACGTTGGCATCGACCGCCATACCCACCGTCAGAACGATACCGGCAATACCGGGTAGCGTCATCGTCGCGCCAGGGATCATCGACATCACGCCAATAATAAGAATGATGTTAGCGATCAAGGCACAGTTAGCAAACAGACCAAATTTACGGTAGTACACCAGACAGAACAGCATGACCGCTGCTAAACCAAAGATACACGCTTGAATGCCCATATCGATGTTCTGCTGACCCATAGATGGGCCAATAGTACGCTCTTCTACGATAGAGATAGGCGCAATCAATGCACCTGCTCGAAGTAGCAACGCTAGGTTGTGTGCTTCTGCCGCAGAGTCAATGCCTGTAATACGGAAGTTACGACCAAGAGCCGATTGGATCGTTGCTTGGTTGATCACTTCCTCATGCTTAGACAAGATAACTCTGCCCTCAGGCGTGCGACGACCGCTGTCTTTGTACTCAGCAAACACGGTTGCCATCAGCTTACCGATATTCTTTTTCGAGAACGCAGACATCTTATTGCCACCTTCGCTATCTAGCGAGATGTTAACTTGAGGACGGCCATATTCATCCACACTTGAGCTTGCATCAGTAATACTTGAACCACCTAGAATTACGCGCTTTTTCAGCACCACAGGGCGGCCATCACGATCTTGCTTAATTTCACTACCGGCTGGCGCTCGACCATTGGCTGCCGCAGCTAGATCGGCTTTAGAGTCTACTTCACGGAACTCAAGCGTTGCAGTCGCACCAAGAATTTCTTTCGCACGCGCAGTGTCTTGAACACCAGGAAGCTCTACAACGATGCGGCTTGCACCCTGACGTTGCACAAGTGGTTCAGCAACACCGAGTTCGTTTACACGGTTACGTAGAATAGTGATGTTCTGCTCAACAGCATAGTTGCGAATTTCAGTTAAGCGTTGCTCAGTAAAAGTAGCGGTTAACGCAAAGCGACCATCAGAGTCTGATTGTGTAAAAATCATATCTGGGTGGTTTTGCTTTAGAATGCGCTCAGCATCAGCTAACTGTTCTTCATTACGCAGTAAAACTTCAACCGCATCTTTGCCTGAAGGACGAATTGCGCGGTAACGAATTTTCTCTTCACGAAGTTCACTTCGGAAGGCTTCCTCTTGCTGCCCAACCAGTTTTTCCATTGCAGCATCCATGTCCACTTCCATTAAGAAATGAACACCACCACGCAGGTCAAGACCGAGCTTCATTGGAGCAGCACCAATAGACTCAAGCCAATCTGGCGTTGCAGGCGCAAGGTTTAGAGCAACAATTTTATCGCTACCAAGTGCTTCATTGATAATATCGCGTGCACTGATTTGTGTATCAGTGTCGTTAAAACGTACGAGAATAGATCCATTTTCGAGAGCAATGGATTTATGAGATAGGCCCTGTTTTTCAAGAGCCTGAGTGACAGAATCCAGCGTTGACATATCTACAGAGGCGCCACGCGCCCCTGTAACTTGAATAGCCGGATCTTCACCGTAGACATTTGGAAGTGCATACAATGCAGCAATAGCGATGGTAAACACCACCATCAGGTACTTCCATATAGGATAGCGGTTTAGCACAGCGAGGATCCTCTAGCTGTTTTATAGAGACTTAAGCGTACCTTTTGGTAACACTGCAGTAACGAAATCTTTCTTGATAACAACTTCGTTGTTTGAGTTCAGCTCGATAGAGATGTAGTCGTTCTCTTCTGCGATCTTAGTAATTTTACCTACTAGGCCACCGCTTGTTAGAACTTCATCACCTTTGCCCATCGAAGCCATTAGGCCCTTGTGCTCTTTTACACGCTTAGCTTGTGGACGGTAGATCATAAAGTAGAAGATCACCGCAAACATACCTAGCATGATTAGCATTTCAAAACCGCCGCCTGCTGGAGCGCCTTCTGCTGCTGCGTGAGCTTGAGAAATAAACATTAAAAAGTCCTCTATTATTTTTTATTAATATCCAAGTTGGGCTTTCGCATTTTAGTTTCAAGTCTGAGAGTGACTAATAGAGATCGCTCTCTCAAAAATAACCTGCGTTTGCCTACTTTATTAGCAAAAGCCTCTGGCGTAATGCCAAAGGCTCTAATTCTTTTAACCAGTAATTACTGTTCTTTTGCTAGCGGTGGCACTTCACGACCACGGCGTTCATAAAACTCAGTAACGAACTCATCGAAGCGATCTTCGTCAATCGCTTTACGAATACTTTCCATTAGTCGTTGGTAGTAACGTAGGTTGTGAATTGTATTTAGACGAGCACCCAAGATTTCGTTACAACGCTCTAAGTGGTGAAGGTACGACTTGCTGTAGTTCTGACAAGTGTAACAGTCACAGTATGGATCTAACGGAGTTGTATCCGTTTTATGTTTCGCATTACGGATCTTGATCACACCACCAGTTACAAATAGGTGGCCATTACGAGCGTTACGCGTTGGCATTACGCAATCGAACATGTCGATACCACGGCGTACACCTTCTACCAAATCTTCTGGTTTGCCAACACCCATTAGGTAACGAGGTTTGTCTTCCGGAAGTTGTGGACACGTGTGTTCAAGAATACGGTGCATGTCTTCTTTCGGCTCACCTACAGCAAGACCACCAACCGCGTAGCCGTCAAAACCGATCTCTGTTAGACCTTTAACCGACACATCACGTAGATCTTCGTAAACACCACCTTGAACAATACCAAATAGGTTGTTCGGGTTTTCTAACTTATCGAAATGGTCGCGTGAACGCTGTGCCCAGCGCAAAGACATCTCCATCGATTTCTTCGCTTCATCGTGTGTCGCTGGGTATGGCGTACACTCGTCGAAGATCATAACGATGTCTGAACCTAGATCTTTTTGGATTTCCATCGACTTTTCAGCATCCATGAAGATCTTGTCACCGTTTACCGGGTTACGGAAGTGAACACCTTGCTCAGTGATAGTACGCATCTTACCTAGGCTGAATACCTGAAAACCGCCCGAATCAGTAAGAATAGGACCATGCCAGTTCATAAAATCGTGCAGGTCACCGTGCATTTTCATCACTTCCTGGCCAGGGCGTAGCCATAGATGGAAAGTGTTACCAAGCAGAATTTCAGCACCCGTACCTTTTACTTCTTCAGGCGTCATGCCTTTAACAGTACCGTATGTACCTACCGGCATAAATGCTGGTGTTTGAACTGTGCCACGTTCAAAGGTCAGTTGACCACGGCGTGCAACACCGTCTTTTTTCTTAAGATCGAATTTTAACTTCACGAAGCCTCCGGTTGTCAGAGAAACAGTCTGACGATATTTTCGGGGTTATCCCCATTAAAGGAGCGGTCGCCTTCCATGCGAGATACAAACCAACTTTTTTGGTTTGCGTCCTAGCCTACTGCTAGCACTCGTAAATTATTTGCGTTCAGCTCAATGCTGAACATAAGAGATTCCCTATTCGTTCGTTCCTCACTCTATGGAATGACAGAGTCTGAGTTCCCCACTCAACGGAATGACATGTTCGCCTTGCGATAGCAAAATTTGTCATTCCCGAATCTAGGGACAAGATATCAGGAATCTCTCAAAGTAACCTATGCCGTTTTCTTTTTAATAAACATTGAGTCGCCATACGAGAAGAAGCGATACTTATTCTCTACAGCATGCTTGTAGGCATTCATGGTATTTTCATAACCTGCGAATGCACTCACTAACATAATCAACGTTGACTCTGGCAGGTGGAAGTTAGTGATTAAGCAATCGACTAACTGATATTCGTAACCTGGGTAGATAAAAATTTCTGTATCGCCGAAGAAAGGGGCTAGCTCAGTGCCTTTTTTCAATGCATCTTGCGCTGCACTTTCTAGAGAACGAACTGATGTTGTCCCGACGGCAATGATTCGACCGCCACGCGCTTTAGCCGCATTGATCGCTTCAACCACTTGTTGCGGTACTTCCACATACTCTGCGTGCATGTGGTGCTCATTGATATTATCAACTTTAACCGGTTGGAAAGTGCCTGCCCCAACATGAAGTGTCACGTAAGCCAACTCAGCGCCTTTCTCTTTGATTTTTTCAATTAAAGGCTCATCAAAGTGCAATCCTGCGGTTGGCGCAGCAACGGCACCTGGCTTTTGATTGTAAACAGTTTGATAGCGCTCTTTATCTGAATCTTCATCTGGGCGATCAATGTAGGGTGGAAGTGGCATGTGACCAATTTCTTCCAATACAGCCAAAACGTTTTGTTCTGAATTGAATTTCAGCTCGAACAGCGCGTCATGACGCGCAACCATTTGCGCTGAGTACTCGTCGTTCTCACCAATAAAAATGGTTGAGCCCGGCTTCGGTGACTTAGAACAGCGAACATGAGCTAGGATACTCTTCTCATCAAGAACACGCTCAACAAGAACCTCAAGCTTACCGCCAGACTCTTTACGCCCAAACATTCGTGCAGGAATCACGCGAGTGTTATTGAAAACCACGAGATCGCCCGGTTGCACGTGGTTTAGTACATCGGTAAACGTGCCATCGTTTAGCTCACCACTATCGCCATTGAGTTGAAGCAAACGGCTAGCTGTACGTTCTGGCTGAGGGTAACGAGCAATCAGCTCATCAGGTAAGTCAAAGTGGAAATCTGATACTTGCATGTCACTAAATCTTTTGTCGTGGTTTATCTTGTCGTGATGGAAGTCGAACTGGTTCTGTCACAAACAGACGACGAGTTTTTCGCAGCCGACTAGTATATTCTGCGCGCTAGCAATAGCAAGGAAAGAGATGTGAATTATTGTAATCTTTTGCGCCTGATAACTGTTAAGCCAATCAATACAGTTGTAGAACGATTCACCAGTTGATTGATCGCAAAAAAGTGGTGGTTATAGCAGTAAAAACTCGTTTAGCTCTCAAACTCTGAATCAGAAAATTACTATATTTAAAGAGCCAAGAATAATAACTCAGGAGGCAGCCATGATTAAGGTAGAAGACATGATGACGCGTAATCCGCATACGCTTCTCCGCTCCCACAATCTCGCTGATGCCAAAAACATGATGGAAGCACTTGATATCCGTCATGTTCCTATCATCGACGCGGATAGAAAACTGCTCGGTGTCGTCTCACAGCGAGATGTCCTTGCCGCTCAAGAGTCGAGCTTGCAAAAACTCCCCGAAAGCCAATCCTACACATTTACTACGCCGCTGTATGAAGTGATGAAAACTAGCCTCATGTCAGTTGCGCCACAAGCAGGATTAAAAGAAAGCGCCGTTTACATGCAAAAACACAAAGTGGGTTGCTTACCTGTGGTTGAAAAAGGTCAGTTGGTCGGCATCATTACCGACAGTGATTTTGTCACTATCGCAATTAACTTGCTCGAATTACAAGAAGAAGTCGAACCGGAAGAAATTGACTGAGCATTTATTACAACGAATGATTGGCGCTAAGAGGCGCACAGCCCTTAGCGTTATGGTTCATTATTTCGCAAGATTTCTGGCTGGCGGGGCATGACTCTAAACGAAGGTTGATCGCGCACCGTAAGTGTAGGCTCAAGCAACACCAGGCGCTGCTGAAAAGAGGACTGTTGGATCACTTCAATCATCATGTCAAAACCAAGTAAGGCAATCTTTCTGATTGGCTGCTTAACGCTAGAAAAACCTAATGACTGAGCAATAAAAGTATCATCAAAGCCGATAATATCGACATGCTGCTTCACTTGCTTTTCTCGCAAGGCACTGTGTAGGTGACTGGCTGAAATATCGTCTGAGCAAAACACGCCTTCCAACGGCTGTTCACTTAAGGTGATTTGCTCATCAATAAATTGATGCAAACTATTTAAGTCGTACGGTGCAAGAACTCTCGACTCTGCAAGCTCTATCCCCAATTGATTCAGTGCACTTCGATAGCCCAACAAACGATCAGACTGCGTATTGCTAGCACCGATATAGCCTACACGACGATAACCTTGCTGGATAAAGTGCTTTGCAGCTAGCTCGCCGCCATGTTGGTGGTGTGTACCTATACTAATGGTATTCTCGGACGTCGCAGTTAAAAGTACCACTGGAAAGGGCAATGCATTGAGCGGTGCTAAGTGCTCTTTCTTCAAAGAACGAGGAACAAGAAACACACCATCCACTTTATGATTGATACACTCAGAAAAGAAAGTTTTCTCTAGCTGAAGGTTATTACGGCTATTAAATAGCAACAAACTGCGTCCATGTTTATACGCTTCTTCTTCCAGTACATCGACTAACTGTGAGAAAAAGGGATTAGACATGTTACGCACGATGACCGCAAATAGTTTAGTCGGACTCTTTCGCTTTTCTGGCGGTTTCTGATAGTTAAGCTCATTCATTGCTGCTTCAACGGCTTGCTTCGCCTCTGCCGAAACGCGCTCATTACCATTCAACACTCGCGATACAGTTGCAATTGAGACTCCTGCTCTTTTTGCTACATCTCGAATTGTCATTGCATACTCATCCAAACTACCAATCACTTGCCACTACATATTAACCAACACCATGTAACAAGACTTTGTGTTACATCACAAGACAATCTTAATTCGTTCAATTTCCCTCCAATTCTAGCCATTAAATCTTCACCACTATTTCAACGATTTCTAAGCGTCATTATGATTTTCTCAACCCAAGGTTATTAGGTAACGAGCAGTGCAACAACAAAAATACCAAACAATCAGTATGGCGACTGAATCAGATAAAGAAAAGTTTGAGAAAATAAAATCAAACTCAACCTTTCGACCTTTGTTTCATATAACTCCACCTCATGGGTTATTAAATGATCCAAATGGTTTTTGCTATTTCAATAAGCAATATCATTTGTTTTATCAGTGGTTTCCTTTTGACACATACCATGGATTAAAGCATTGGATGCATCTAACCTCAGATGATTTATTAAATTGGCATGAACATGGTTCACAAATAACACCAACAGAAAGTTATGAATCCCATGGTGCTTATTCCGGATCTGCTCTAGTTAAAAACGAACATGCTTATCTTTTCTATACCGGAAATGTAAAACGAGGTGATGAACGTGATGCTAATCAGTGCTTAGCAATTTTGGATAATAACAACCAGGTAACCAAACACACGCTCAATCCTGTAATTGAATCCGTGCCTCAAGGCTACAGCGGCCATGTACGCGATCCTAAAATCATCAAACACGGTAACGACTACCTTATGTTGCTCGGCGCTCAACGAGAGGCAGGCTTACAAGGTGAGATCATTGTTTATCAATCTCAAGATCTTTTAGATTGGCACTACAAAGGGCCACTCGACATTCAAGTAGATGGTAAGTTCCTTGACGCATACATGTATGAATGCCCTGACCTTCTGCAGGTCGATGGCAATGACGTACTGATCTTCTCTCCGCAAGGCGTTACTGCTGATGGAACTCGATTCCACAACAAATTCAATGTTATCTATTGCTTAGGTCGTTTCGACTTTGAGCAACTAACATTTGAAGTATCTCACTGGGATGAGTTGGATCGAGGCTTTGACTTCTACGCACCACAGACATTGGCGAATGCTCCAAAACAACAAACATTAATTGCATGGGCTGGAACTGATGAACACTTACCGAGCGAACAATATGGTTGGATTAATTGCTTAACCTTAACAAGAGAACTTGCGGTCGAAAACAATAGACTGCTGCAAAAACCGAACATAATTAATTCAAATTCATTCAACAAACAAAATGGACATTTGTTAATTAACCAAGGAGTTAAACTAGAAAGTTTATCATTTTCTTTAACACTAGATAATTTATCTAATACTCAGAATTTAACCATATCACTAAATACACAAAGTGGTAACGAGCTAACTCTCACTATCAATAGTAACTCTATTACTTTAGATAGAGAGTTATATGACCATCACCCCCTAAATTGGAAATATGGTTGTAAACGTCAACACCTTACAGACTACGACATTAACAATATTTCTTTCATATGCGACCAGAGCATTATTGAAATTTATATTAACAATGGTCGAGATGTATTTACCTGTCTTTTCTTCCCTAAGCAAGAAAGCCACCAGTTGAATATATCTGTTGAAAACGTTGCGAAGCTCAATACCCAACTAACCTACCTTACAATATAATAAAGTGGTGAACAGAATGAATTATGACGCTACCGTAAACGAAATACTGGAAAGTATCGGGGGCCTAGGCAACATCCGTAACGCAGAACACTGCGCGACTCGCCTGCGCCTAATCCTTAAAGACAATAACAAGGTCAACACAGATAAAGCGAAAGAGATTAACCAGATAAGTGGCTACTTTTACCAATCAGGGCAACACCAATTTATCATCGGTACAGGCAAGGTTTCTCATGTATATGATTCACTAAAACGTGCACTCGGAGGAGAGTTTGAAACTACCGACTTCAAACAAGACGCTTTCGCTGATATGACCGCCAGCCAAAAAGTCGTTCGTACCTTAGCTGATATATTAATCCCATTGATCCCTGCACTAGTCACCACTGGTCTGTTGATGGGTCTACGTGGCATGATGCTGCATTCTGGTGTCGATTTTTCACCGGAAACGCTTGCGCTCTTTAGTATGTTAACTGATACCGCCTTTGCCTTCCTACCCGTTTTAATCGCTTACTCTGCGGCAAAGAAATTTGGTGGCAATGCAATTATCGCCATTGTTGTTGGCTTGATGATGGTTGCCCCACAACTACCTAACGCTTGGGTTGTCGCCAATGGTGGCGCCGATCCGATGATGGTTAATCTACTTGGAATCAACTTCCCACTGGTTGGCTATCAGGGCACGGTACTGCCTGCGATATTTGCCGGTTGGTTTGTCTCGTACTTAGAGCGTAACCTACGTCGCTTTATTCCTGCCAGCATGGATTTAGTCTTTACTCCATTTTTAACGATTACCATTGCAGTGTTTGTGATTCTATTCGGCTTTGGCCCTATTCTGCAAACCATTGAACACGGCTGCACATCTCTCGTTCGTATGGCACTCGACTTGCCACTGGGACTAGGTTACATCCTCTATGGTGCCGTTCAGCAAATGATCGTCATTACCGGCTTACACCATGCTCTGGGTGTGATAGAAATTGGGCTGCTTAATGAAACTGGCGTAAATCCACTTCAACCTCTAGGCACAGCATCCATGGCAGGCCAATTTGGGGCAGCTATTGCTGTGGCTACCCTGCTTAAAGACAAACTGAAGAAAAGCAATGCGTACAGCGCGTCAATGTCGACACTATTTGGCATCACAGAACCTCTGCTATTCGGCGTGAATCTGCAATACGGCAAGGTGTTTTTGTTTGGCATGATTGGCGGCGCGGTAGGTGGATTAGTTACTTATATCCTCAATATCAGCGCGACAGGCATGGGAATCACATTTATACCGGGCATTTTACTATACTCACAATCATTCTCTGCTGTTTTAGGCTACTTGACGGTTATTGCCAGTGCGTTCGCAACCTCTTTTGTACTGACTCGAATCTACAACCCAGTAAAAAATAGTCATTAACATTATTTTCGTTGGTACACCACCCCCTAGGTGTACTAACGTCTTTGCCCATCTTGCTATGCTCCGATGGGCACTTTTGTAAGGAACGAAAAATGAACAAAGTTTGGCTGACTGGCGATGCCGTGGTAGACCTCATTCCTGAAAGTGATAACAGCTACTTAAAATGTCCTGGTGGCGCACCAGCAAATGTGGCGGTGGGTATTGCAAGGCTTGCTGGTCAATGCGGATTTTTTGGTCGTGTGGGCAGTGACCCGCTGGGCCGTTTTATGGCTGATGTGTTAACCGATGAAAATATTGACGTTTCTCATCTCACCCTAGATTATCAACACCGCACCTCAACGGTCATAGTTGACCTTGATGACCAAGGTGAGCGCTCATTTACTTTTATGGTCAAGCCAAGTGCTGATCAGTTTACTCAGTTGACCGATATTCCGACGTTTCAGGCTAACCAATGGCTCCATTGTTGCTCGATTGCTCTTGCCAACGAGCCAAGCCGTTCAACCACATTAACAGCAATGAACGCCATCAAGGATGCTAAAGGCTATGTCAGCTTCGATCCAAATCTGCGCGATGAGGTATGGCAAAAACCTCAAGAGATCCGCCAAGTCGTGATGAGCGCAATTCAAATAGCAGATGTCGTGAAGTTTTCAGAACAAGAGCTGCTCTATTTAACCGATACATCGTCTCTAGACGAGGGACTAGCTGCACTCTCTCGCCACTCAATTCCACTTGTACTGATAACATTAGGTGAAGATGGTGCGCTTGCAATAGCTAACGGTCAGAGGCATCAAGTGAAATCACGCTCTGTAAACGTGGTCGATACCACAGGAGCTGGTGATGCATTTGTCAGTGGGTTGCTCGCCTATCTATCACAATGCGATGATTGGCAGCAAGAATTCAATATTCTGGAAGCGGTTCGTTGGGGCAACGGATGTGGCGCATTGGCAACAACCGAAAAAGGGGCAATGAGCGCGCTTCCGAGTCAAACGGAACTGCTCGAATTCCTATCTAACTAGCATCTATTTGTGAGTTGTTCAGCGTAATTCATGAGTGAAAGGTTGGCTGCTTCCTGCGGCTTAATGCTCAAGTCAACCTAAGTTCTGTAGCGGTTATGCACCAAGCGATAACTAACGAGAAGCGAATAAAAAGGAGCGGTCTGCACCGCTCAAAGCATGTCAAAGTTTATGCTAGTTAAAATACCAAATCCCGATATCAGTCATCTAAAGCCTGTATTTGTAGCCAACTGATATCAGGTTACTGGCTAGGGATTAAAATTGGTCTTCTTCGGTTGACCCTGTCAGAGCCGTGACTGAAGAGTTACCACCTTGGATGGTATTGGTCATCTTATCAAAGTAACCTGTACCAACCTCTTGCTGGTGCGCTACGAAGGTGTAACCTTTTTCTGCTGCTTGGAACTCAGGACGCTGTACTTTCTCAACGTAGTGGCGCATACCTTCACCTTGCGCGTAGTCATGCGCTAGTTCAAACATGTTGAACCACATATTGTGGATGCCCGCTAGAGTAATGAACTGGTACTTGTAGCCCATATCCGATAGCTCTTGTTGGAATTTCGCAATGGTTTCAGCATCTAGGTTCTTCTCCCAGTTAAATGAAGGAGAACAGTTGTATGCCAACAGCTGATCAGGGTATTCAGCATGAATCGCTTCGGCAAACTTGCGCGCTTCTTCCAGACAAGGTGTTGCAGTTTCACACCAGATAAGGTCTGCGTATGGCGCATAAGCTAGGCCGCGAGCAATTGCTTGGTCGATACCGGCGCGTACGCGGTAGAAACCTTCTTGAGTACGTTCACCTTGAATGAAGTCTGCATCGTAAGCGTCGCAATCTGAAGTAATTAAGTCTGCTGCGTTAGCATCAGTACGTGCAATCACTAACGTTGTGGTACCTGATACGTCTGCGGCTAGACGTGCTGCTACAAGCTTCTGTACTGCTTCTTGAGTCGGTACAAGAACCTTACCACCCATATGGCCACACTTTTTCACTGAAGCAAGTTGGTCTTCAAAGTGTACGCCTGCAGCACCCGCGTCGATCATCGACTTCATTAGCTCGTATGCGTTAAGTACGCCACCAAAGCCTGCTTCTGCATCCGCTACGATTGGCAGAAAGTAATCAATGCCGCCTTCATCGGCTGGTGACTTACCGTTAGACCACTGGATTTGGTCTGCGCGGCGAAAGGAGTTGTTGATACGCTTAACCACTGAAGGTACAGAGTCTACTGGATATAGAGACTGGTCAGGGTACATGGTTGATGCCGTATTGTTATCAGCCGCTACCTGCCAACCTGAAAGGTAAATCGCCTCGATACCAGCTTTCGCCTGCTGTACAGCTTGACCACCAGTTAGAGCACCTAAACAGTTTACATAGCCTTTCTTAGCGTCACCATTGACCAGTGACCATAGCTTGTCTGCACCACGTTGAGCGATGGTATTTGCAGGTACCATTGAACCACGCAGTTCTACCACTTCATCAGCCGTGTAAGGACGTTTAACGTTCTTCCAGCGTGGATTAGTAGCCCAGTCTTTTTCCAGAGCTTCGATTTGTTGGCGGCGAGTTAAGTTAGTCATCGGTCTATCCCTCTTTTGATGAGCGCTTCTTATATGGGTAAATGGGCGCTATGTTTCTTTTATCCTTGGCAGTACATCCATCTCTGCCTTAGAACATTCACGTTATTGTTGAGTTGTTATTGGTTTACTTAGTCCAAGAAGTCATAACCTGGAACAGTTAAGAAATTAGTCAGTTCATCACTGGTGGTGAGTTTCGCCATCAATTTGGCAGCCTCTTCAAATCGACCCGAGTCATAACGCTCTAGGCCAATCTCACTTTTCACCACTTCGATCTCTTCTGTTAAGTACTGCTCGAATAATGATTTAGTCACCGTTTGTCCATTGTCGAGCGATTTACCGTGTTGAATCCATTGCCAGATTGAAGCGCGGGAGATTTCTGCAGTCGCGGCATCTTCCATCAATCCATAGATAGGTACACAGCCGTTACCCGAAATCCAAGATTCGATGTATTGCAGCGCAACACGGATGTTGTGACGCATGCCTTGCTCAGTAATCGCCCCATCGCACGGAGCAAGCAAGTCTTCAGCCGTTACTGGTGCATCCTGTTTACGAGAGACGTTCAACTGGTTGTTTCGTTCACCTAGTGCTAAATCAAATACCGTTAACGCAGTGTCTGCAAGCCCAGGGTGAGCAACCCAAGTTCCATCGTGCCCATTGTTGGCTTCTAGCGATTTATCGTTATGAACTTTATCTAGCACTTGTTGATTGGTTTGCGGGTCTTTCGCTGGGATAAAGGCGGCCATCCCTCCCATAGCGAAAGCACCACGCTTGTGACAGGTACGAACAAGTAAACGCGAATATGCATTTAGGAACGGCTTATCCATTGTTACCACCTGACGATCCGGCAGCACGCGATCGGGGTGTCTTTTTAGGGTTTTAATGTAGCTAAAGATATAGTCCCATCGACCACAGTTTAGACCTACGATATGCTCTTTAAGAGAGAACAAAATTTCATCCATCTCAAATACCGCAGGTAGCGTTTCTATCAGTACAGTTGCTTTGATAGTGCCAGTGTCTAAACCAAAGTAGTCTTCAGTAAAGTGGAATACCTCGCTCCACCATTTCGCTTCGTGATGAGACTGCAACTTAGGAAGATAAAAATAAGGTCCGCTGCCTTTTTTCAACAAGCTGGTGTAGTTGTTGTAAAAGTAAAGCGCAAAGTCAAACAGCGCCCCCGGGATAATCTGACCGTTAAATGTCACGTGTTTTTCTTTTAGATGTAGACCACGTACGCGGCAGATTAAAACTGCTGGATCTTGTTCCAGCTCATAGTGCTTACCATTAACCGGATTGGTGTAACTGATGTCGCCATTTACCGCATCGCGCAGGTTAATTTGACCATCAAGCACCTTATCCCAAGCCGGAGCCAAAGAGTCTTCAAAATCCGCCATGAACACTTTTACGTTGGCGTTCAGTGCATTAATCACCATTTTTCGATCAGTTGGACCTGTAATCTCAACGCGGCGATCTTGCAGATCTTTTGGAATCCCTTGGATCTTCCAGCTTCCTTCCCTGATATCTAACGTATCTTCAAGAAAATCCGGCATTTCGCCAGCGTCGATGCGCGCCTGCTTCTCTTCACGAGTAGCCAGTAGCTCGTCAACTCGGCCAGCAAACTTGTCACACAGCAGAGACAAAAAGGTTTGGGCTTCAACAGGGAAAATCGCCTGATGCTCTGGTGAAAGGGTACCAGTGACATCAAGCATGCCTTCGGTTAGTAGGGTTTCTTGGGCTTCTACTGTTGTTTCTTCTCTATCTGGTGTGTTGGCAAGCATAATTTCTTCCTTAACTATCCAGAGTGTTGAAACTGGGTGCTGTTCACTCACCTTTAATTTGTTTCTGTCACTCGGGTATTGCTTGGTCTATTTCAAGTTACATTTGTAACTATCAAACAACAATCAAACATCCACATTGACCATCGCTTGTTTGGTTTTTTTTGTTTCATCGGCTATTAGATTGACTGAGCAGAAACCGCTTTTCAATCTAGACATAAGTCTTACTAAGCCTGCATTTAAGCTATACCAACATGCGTTTAAGTAAAAGAGCAAAAGTAAACAAACCGTTAAATTCAAAGTTTTATTCGGTCAGCCTAAAACTATTGATTTGGGTCACCAAAACGTAAGTAATTACGTAATTTAATTACAGTAAAATTAAGCTTGTAAAAACGTTTTAAACAAACGTTTGATTATCAGCGATTGAGAGAAAACCCAATTAGGGCTGGGCTTATAGATGATATGCAACGGAGAGATCAAACAGGGAAAATTTGACTGGTTGTAAAATTGACACTGTGAAATTTCACAATTTAATGAAAGCTTCATCAAGATTTCTTTGTGAAATTTTACAAGTTAAAGTTTACCAACAGAATAAAATGCTAAAAAACGCACAAAACCCAGTGCGTTTTTTATGGATATAACTAGGTAATCAGCTACGACTTATCGCTAAAGTAGCTCTGATACAACATCTGCTAATTGATTAAAAGTATTCACTCGAGACGAGCTTGGACGCCAAACTAAGCCAATATGGCGATGAGCCTGTTGCCCAGGTGCATCGACCACAACCAAATTTTGGTTTTCAATCAAACCGTGATCAATCGCCATTTGCGGGATAAAGGTGGTGCCCATTCCGTTGGCCACCATTTGAACCAAGGTGTGTAAACTCGTAGCAGAAAACGGATTAATCTTTTCTTTGTCGGTGAGCTGGCACGCAGAGACCGCATGCTCTGTTAAGCAGTGTTCTTTCTCTAATAGAAAGACGAACTCATTTGGCAAGTCAGCATATTTAATCGGTGTTTGAATTGCGTCGGCTTGGTTTTGACTGATGATCATCCGGAAAGGGTCGTTACCCACAATTCGACTGTCCATACCGTCAATTTCAACCGGCAACGCCAAAATCAGCACATCAAGTTCACCATGACGAAGCGCATCTAATAAATTAGTAGTGGTGTCTTCTCTTAATAGAAGGTTAAGCTGTGGAAAACGCTGGTTGACTTCCTGAACTAAATCGCACAACAAGAAAGGAGCAATCGTCGGAATACAGCCGACGCGCAACTGCCCTTCCATTTCCCCACCTTGGCACAGGCGTCCCAACTCGACTAAGTCTTGCCCTTTAGCCAGTAGCTCTCGCCCTTGCTGAACAACGAGTTCTCCTGCCCTAGTAAAGACTAGCGGGCTCTTTTTATCTTTCTTTTCATAAAGAGGGCACCCAATCAGCTCTTCAAAGTTCTGAATGCCTTTACTTAAGGTCGATTGGCTAACGAAGCATTTTTCAGCTGCATCACTAAAATGGCGGGTTTCATACAAGGTGATCAGATAATGTAACTGTTTGAGGCTAGGCCACTTATTCATAGATTTATTTACAATTTCCGGGTAGATATTGACCAAGTTAATAAAATCCAACTTATCGCTTTTTTCGATTAACTTAATCTATTTAATTCGCTTTTTTACATACTACAATGTGTACTATAGTTTGTCGCGTACAAACACGGACCAAACCAAAAACAACAAGCTTGGTTTGGAACTAACCATATATTTTAGGAGCAAAAAAATGGTACTAGTAGGTCGTCAAGCCCCAGATTTTACTGCTGCTGCTGTTCTAGGTAACGGCGAGATCGTTGATAACTTCAACTTTGCAGAATTCACTAAAGGTAAGAAAGCAGTAGTTTTCTTCTACCCACTAGATTTCACTTTCGTTTGCCCATCTGAGCTAATCGCTTTCGACAACCGCCTAGCTGATTTCCAAGCTAAAGGTGTTGAAGTAATCGGTGTTTCTATCGATTCTCAGTTCTCACACAACGCATGGCGTAACACTGCTATCGAAGATGGCGGTATCGGTCAAGTTAAGTACCCACTAGTTGCTGACGTTAAGCACGAAATCTGTAAAGCGTACGACGTTGAGCACCCAGAAGCAGGCGTTGCTTTCCGTGGTTCTTTCTTAATCGACGAAGAAGGCCTTGTACGTCACCAAGTAGTTAACGACCTACCTCTAGGCCGTAACATCGATGAAATGCTACGCATGGTTGACGCTCTAAACTTCCACCAGAAAAATGGTGAAGTATGTCCTGCACAGTGGGAAGAAGGTAAAGCTGGAATGGATGCATCTCCAAAAGGTGTTGCAGCGTTCCTATCTGAGCACGCAGAAGACCTAAGCAAGTAATTACTTGTTTCACATACCCAAGCTCACGGGTATGAACGGTTGGTAGTATAAAGCTATATAAGCGCAAAAAGCGCAGCGCCAATCAGTTATAAGTAAAGTCTTACTCAAGAGCCCGAAGCACCGCTTCGGGCTCTTTTTTTTCCTAGTATCAAATGATGATTAGCGAAATCATCAATATAGGCAAAAAGACAACATATCGCCAAAGAGACAAAAAATATCGGCTTACAGACTTTATCTATTTCAGCTCTTTAAAGTCTCACAACCTCTCTTTATGATGACTTTAACTTAATTTGAGAGCAACGATGCTCGATACCCAAATCCGTTGCAGTGACGGCTTCAAAGTGAAGGGTGTCTTTAAATGAATTCAAACAAGGAGATTCAACATGGCTTACTTTTCTCTAGCCTTTGGTACGGCAACCAAAAACCGTGATGGAAAAATCATCGAAGCATTTTTCCCTAGCCCAGTGCTTAACCCAGCAGACGCACTTGTCGATGCCGTTGCTAAAGTGGCAGGTTACGAACAAGGTAACCAAGCTATCGAGATCTCTGCGGTACAAAGTGCTGAGCTTGCTGGCGCATTTGAAGCAAATGGCGACACAACAAACGCATCATTCGCGGCAAAAGCAGCCGAATCTTCACAGCCACTTGTACTGGTTGTCTTAGCAACTGACGAGAAACCAGCATCAGTGGCAGAAGGCTTCCTTAAACTACAACTTATCTCTAACCGCCAAGTTCAACCTCACGGTACTGTACTTGACGGTATCTTCGGTCTATTGCACAACATCGCTTGGACAAACGAAGGTCCTATCGACTTGCCAGAACTGGCTGAGCGTCAAATTGAAGCTCGCCTAGCCGGTCGTGCACTGTCTGTAGATTGTGTAGATAAGTTTCCTAAGATGGTTGATTACGTGGTACCTGCTGGCGTTCGTATTGCAGATACTTCTCGCGTACGTCTTGGTGCGCACGTGGGCGAAGGCACAACAGTGATGCACGAAGGTTTCATTAACTTCAACGCCGGTACAACAGGTGTAAGTATGGTTGAAGGCCGTATTTCTGCTGGCGTGGTTGTTGGTGACGGTTCAGATATCGGTGGTGGTGCATCTATCATGGGTACGCTATCTGGCGGCGGCACCGTTGTAGTATCTATCGGTGAAAACTCACTACTTGGTGCTAACGCAGGCCTAGGTTTCCCACTTGGTGATCGCTGTACTGTTGAATCAGGCCTCTATGTAACAGCCGGGTCTAAAGTTCGCATGATTGCTGAAGGTAAAGAAGTAGAAGTGGTTAAAGCTCGCGACCTAGCAGGTGTTTCTGATCTGCTATTCCGTCGCAATTCAGTAACAGGCCAAATTGAATGTCTGGCGAACAAAACAGCGGTAGAGCTGAATTCAGAGCTTCACAGCAACAACTAACGTCAGTTTTAGTTTTAAATCTATAAGATTGATAAGAAAATCCCCCAGCAGGAACCTGCTGGGGGATTTTTTCGCTTACGTATTGGCATATGACGATAAGCATACTCTTAACTAACGTTGTTACTCTTGAAATACCAAGCCCGTAGTTACGCTAGTGCTTCCTTCTCGCGATCTTTTTGTTCGTGATGTGCACGCTCGCCAATAAAAGCATAAGTCAAACAAACAATAGAAGTGATACAAGATCCGACTAGGATAATAAATCCGCCATCCCAACCAAAGTGGTCAACCGTGTAGCCAAGAATCGCATTCGCCGCCACAGCGCCACCTAAATAACCAAACAAACCCGTCAAACCAGCAGCCGTTCCTGCAGCCTTCTTCGGTGCAAGTTCGAGCGCATAAAGACCAATCAGCATCACCGGGCCGTAAATTAAGAAACCGATCGCGACTAGAGCCATCATATCAACGGTAGGGTTACCCGCAGGGTTAAACCAGTAAACCAGAACAGCGACAGTAACCAAAACCATAAACAAGATACCAGCAGGTGCTCGGCGACCTTTGAACAACTTATCTGAAATCCAACCACAAAGCAGTGTGCCTGGTATACCCGCCCACTCATATAAGAAGTAGGCCCAAGAAGACTTGTCTACAGAAAAATCTTTCGCTTCTTTGAGGTAAACAGGAGCCCAGTCCAACACTCCGTAGCGAATCAGATAAACAAATGCATTGGCAATTGCAATCGACCAAAGTAACTTGTTAGAAAAGACATATTTAAAGAAGATTTCCTTTGCTGTCATCTCTTTCTCATGTGACTTGTCGTAGTCATCTGGGTAATCTTCTTTGTACTCTTCAATCGGAGGCAAGCCACAAGACTGAGGTGTGTCACGCACCGTAAACCAGATAAAGATAGCAACGAGAGTGGCAAAGAAAGCGGGAACATAGAAAGCAGTTCGCCAGTCATCGTTAAACGCCCATAGACCTAGTATAAACAGCGGACCAATTAGGCCACCGCCGACATTGTGTGCCACATTCCAAACAGAGACGATCTCTCCCCGCTCCTTGCGTGACCACCAGTGCACCATGGTTCGTCCGCAGGCTGGCCATCCCATGCCTTGAAACCAACCATTCAAGAACAACAGAATGAACATTGCTGCAATACTTTCTGTTGCCCAAGGCATAAAACCAAAACAGAACATAACGAGCGCTGACATTAGCAAGCCACCACTTAGAAAGTAACGTGGGTTGGAACGATCAGACACGCTGCCCATCAAAAATTTTGACAGACCATAAGCGATAGATACTGCGGCAAGTGCAACACCAAGGTCACCCCGACTAAAACCTTGTTCAATTAGGTAAGGCATAGCTAGGCTGAAGTTTTTACGTACTAGATAGTAGCCAGCATAACCGACAAAAATACCGATAAAGAGCTGCCAGCGTAAGCGCGAATAAGCGCTATCAATCTTATCGGTGGGTAAGCGATCGATATGCGCCTTAGGTTTAAATATTCCAAACATTGGGGCCTCATTATAACTTGAGCGATGGTAAGGTCTTAACAAACTCGAACGAGCAAAAAATAAGTTTCGTTCGAAAGCAAATGCATTCTATTAGGAATTCAATTTATTTCTGTGACAAATGTTGCATAAGAATTAAATCTGAGTAAATACAGTGTATTAAAGTTAAATTATTAGCGCGTGATTCCACTTTTCACATATTTGGTTACGATGTTATCTTCGACCAAATGTGCAAACGAAACAAACCAATCACGCCTATACATCGGTCGTGGTTTATTTTCTCTTAATGTCGATATATTTTCTAAACGCTAACGAACAATTATCAATAGTGGCGCGGCCTCACAAAACTCCTCTTACCAGTTTGTGAAATCATTTTTCCATCGGTAGTTTTAACTTTCTAGATAAGTTCACCTCCTTGATGACGACTTTATTAGTTTTCTTTTTTGTTCAAAAGATGCGCCATTTAACAAAAACAAACATTTTGATTAACAATTTTATGCTCAAACGCTCACTTTTAATGCGCGTTTGTTTTCGCAAACGTTTACATATGCACAATAGAGCCGTGCTAGACAAGCATAATTATTAAAGGACTCTTACTATGACAACGAACAAACAACCTACACTCTTAGGTGAGTGCTTGGCCGAGTTCATCGGGACAGGATTACTTATCTTTTTTGGCGTTGGCTGCGTTGCTGCTTTGGTATTAACAGGGGCAACATTCGGACAATGGGAAATTAGCATTATGTGGGGCTTAGGCGTCGCTATTGCTATTTACTGCACTGCGGGCGTATCCGGAGCGCACATTAACCCTGCGGTAACAATCGCACTAGCTGCGTTTCACGGGTTTGATAAAGCTAAAGTTATTCCTTACATCATTTCACAGTTACTTGGCGCTTTTTGCTCAGCGGCACTAGTTTACTCCCTATACAGCAATTTATTCACCGACTATGAAATTGCCCACGGTTTCGCGCGCAGCAGCCAAGATGCACTAGCAACAGCTGGAATTTTCTCAACTTACCCACATGCTTCACTCTCTTTCTTTGGCGCCTTTGCTGTGGAGTTTGTTATTACTGCTGTCCTTATGTTTGTCATTCTAGCTCTAGGGGATGAAAACAACGGAGCATCTCGTGGTGCTATGAACCCACTATTAATCGGAATTCTAATCGCTGTGATTGGAGGCTCACTGGGCCCGCTAACGGGTTTTGCCATGAACCCCGCTCGTGATTTTGGACCTAAGCTTTTTGCTTACTTTGCTGGCTGGGAATACGCGCTAACCGGAGCGAAAGAGATCCCGTACTTCATCGTCCCTATACTTGCCCCAATCGCTGGCGCATGTTTTGGTGGTTGGTTATACCCGAAAGCCATTGCGGCTTATTTGCCTCAAGAAGGCCACGGCTGCACAATTCCCAACCAATGTGAACAAGAAGACGAAGCGCAAGAAGCGCGCGCATAACCTTTCAACCCTGAATTAACTAAAATTAAAAGTAACGAAACAAAAAGGATTCTTACCATGACTGAGCAAAAGTACATTGTTGCCCTAGACCAAGGCACCACAAGCTCTCGCGCCGTAATCCTAGACCACGATGCAAACATTGTAAGCGTTGCGCAACGTGAGTTCACACAAATTTATCCTAAAGCAGGCTGGGTTGAGCACGATCCACTCGAAATATGGGCAACTCAAAGCTCAACACTGGTTGAAGCTCTTGGTAAGTCGGGTATCCGCAGCGACCAATTAGCGGGTATCGGTATCACCAACCAGCGAGAAACCACCATTGTTTGGAACAAAGAAACCGGCAAACCTGTCTACAACGCTATTGTTTGGCAATGTCGCCGCACCGCAGATATTTGTGAAGATTTAAAGCAACGCGGCCTTGAAGATTACGTACGTGATAACACAGGCTTAGTACTCGACCCATACTTCTCGGGTACCAAAGTAAAATGGATTCTTGATAACGTTGAAGGTGCTCGCGAAGACGCGAAAGCGGGTAAGCTGCTGTTTGGTACGGTCGACACTTGGCTCGTTTGGAAAATGACGCAAGGCCGTGTTCATGTGACTGATTACACCAATGCTTCACGTACCATGCTATTTAACATTAATGATCTCTGTTGGGACCAAAAAATGCTCGATGAATTGGGCATCCCCGCATCCATGATGCCCGAGGTCAAATGTTCTTCTGAAATCTATGGTCAAACGAACATTGGTGGTAAAGGCGGAACTCGTATCCCTATTGCTGGTATTGCCGGTGACCAACAAGCCGCACTCTATGGGCAAATGTGTGTCGAAGCAGGACAAGCTAAAAATACCTACGGCACAGGCTGTTTCTTGTTAATGAACACTGGCCAAGAAAAAGTAACGTCGAAGAACGGTCTTCTGACTACATTAGCTTGTGGACCAAAAGGGGAGCCATCATATGCCCTAGAAGGCGCTGTATTTATGGGAGGAGCATCGATCCAATGGTTGCGTGACGAGATGAAACTACTCGCTGACGCAAAAGACTCTGAATACTTCGCAACTAAAGTAGATTCGTCAAATGGGGTTTATGTTGTCCCTGCATTCACCGGACTGGGTGCACCTTATTGGGATGCGTATGCTCGTGGTACGATTGTCGGCCTAACTCGCGGTGTGAACGCCAATCACATCATACGTGCAACATTAGAAGGGATTGCTTATCAAACGCGAGATGTACTCGACGCAATGCAAGCTGACTCGGGTATTAAACTCGCAAACCTTCGAGTCGATGGTGGTGCAGTTGCGAATAACTTCCTTATGCAATTCCAATCTGACGTATTGGACACCGAAGTGCATCGTCCTCAAGTTACCGAAGTCACCGCGCTAGGTGCAGCATATTTAGCGGGTTTGGCGGTTGGCTACTGGAACAACATTGATGAGCTGCAAAACAAAGCGGTATTAGATCGCACTTTCGTTCCTCACCATGACGAAGAAAAACGAAACCGACGCTATAAAGGTTGGAAACGTGCAGTGAAGTGTGCGCAAACTTGGGCACAAATGCACGATGATGAAGACTAGATCACCGTATCGTTAAGCAACTAAGGGCGCAATTCAAGCGCCCTTTTTGCGCCTTAGCCCTTGTTCCTTATGACTCCCTCTTCTTTCCATGGTCAAATTCGAGCACAATAGTCACAATACAACTATCGAATGCGGCTTTTCGAAATTGCCGACCAACCTCGTTCAGGGAGCAATGAGTGAAACAGATACCAAGACATCAGCAGATCATCAAGTTGGTTCAAAAACAGGGCTATGTTAGCACGGAAGAACTGGTCGAGAAGTTTGACGTAAGCCCGCAAACCATTCGCCGTGACTTAAATGAATTGGCAGACACGAATAAAATCCGTCGTTATCACGGCGGAGCAACCATCCCATTGAGTTCAGAAAACACCTCTTATAACACACGTAAGAGCCTAAATTTCAATGAGAAAGATGTCATTGCTGACGAAGTCGTGAAACACATTCCCGATGGTGCGACTCTATTTATTGATATTGGCACCACACCAGAAGCTATTGCACGCGCACTGAGTAAAAATCACAAACAGCTACGCGTGGTTACCAACAACATTAATGTTGCTACCATCTTGCTGCCTAACCCAGAGTTCAAGGTTATCCTTGCCGGTGGAGAGGTCCGTAATCGAGATGGAGGTATCGTCGGTGAAGCGACGCTAGATTTTGTTAAGCAGTTCCGTTTAGACTTCGGCATTTTGGGTATTAGTGGTATTGATTTTGATGGCTCTCTACTCGACTTCGACTACCATGAAGTCAGGGTTAAACAAGCAATCATAGAAAACAGTCGTAGCGTATTCTTAGCTGTTGACCACTCTAAGTTTGGGCGTAACGCTATGGTTAAGCTCGGCAATATATCTCAGCTACATATGTTGTTTACCGACAAACAGCCCCCTAAAGAAATCTTGTCAATTCTTAAAGAAAACGCCATTCCACTTGAAGTGGTCGCGAACGAAGATTAGTTACTCCCCACTCAGAAGTATTTAACCTTATTGAAACCTTTATCATTAGATAAAGGTTTTTTTGTGTTTAAATCACACAAACGAGCATAAACGAAAATAAATAATGACCACAAACGAAACCTAGGCTAGGATTGAATCATGTTCACAAATGCTCGTTCGCTCAAACACGAGGTCATATTCATGAGTAACAACCCGAATGCGGCTACTTCGCACAAAATTTTAGATTTGATCATTATTGGTGGTGGTATCAATGGCGCAGGTATTGCTGCCGATGCTGCTGGTCGTGGTTTATCCGTTGGTCTTTATGAAGCGAACGACTTTGCTTCAGCAACGTCTTCAGCAAGCTCTAAGCTTATTCACGGCGGCTTACGCTATCTTGAACACTATGAATTTCGTTTAGTTTCGGAAGCACTCGCAGAACGTGAAGTAATACTGAAAAAAGCACCCCATGTCGCTCAACCCATGCGCTTTCGCCTACCACACCGTCCATTTTTACGCCCTGCGTGGATGATCCGCTGCGGCTTGTTCCTTTATGACAATTTAGGCAAACGTACTACCCTACCTGCGAGTAAAGGGATCGACTTAGCCAAGTCGGGCATACTCAAGCCTGAAATGAAAAAAGGCTTCGAATACTCAGACTGCTGGGTAGATGATGCTCGATTGGTGCTACTTAATGTACTTGCGGCTCAAGAAAACAATGCAGAAATACGTAATTACTGCCGCGTAGAAAGTGCCCGCAGAGAGGGAGCGATATGGAACGTCACTATCCGTGATGAAAGCACTGGCCAAGTATTTGAACGTCAAGCGAAAGCCCTAGTCAATGCTGCTGGCCCTTGGGTTAAACAATTCTTCGACGATGGCTTAGAGCAGGACTCTCCACGTAATATTCGCTTGATTAAAGGTTCCCATATTGTCGTGCCACGCATTCATGATGAGCCTCAAGCGTATATCCTTCAAAACCAAGACAATCGCATTGTATTTATGATCCCTTACCTAGATAAGTTCTCGATCATTGGTACTACCGATGTGGAGTACCAGGGTGATCCTCGAGAAGTTGCGATCTCCGACGAAGAAGTCGATTACCTCATCGACATCGTTAACCAGCACTTCATCCACCAGCTTAAACGTGAAGACGTAGTTTGGACATACAGTGGTGTGCGTCCTTTATGTGATGATGAATCCGATTCGCCACAAGCCATCACACGTGATTACACGCTTGAACTTGAAGCTAAATATGACCAAGCACCACTGCTGTCTGTATTTGGAGGTAAACTCACCACATACCGTAAACTTGGTGAAGCAGCGTTAACTAAACTTAAGCCTTATTTGCCAGAGATGGGAACTGCTTGGACTGCTCACCACGCGTTACCGGGTGGGAACTTTAGCTGTTCACGAGAGCAACTTGCTGCATCCATACGCAAAGAATATCCGTGGATTTCTGAGGCATTGTTACTGCGCTATGTCACTCAGTTTGGCACTTATTGCTGGAAATTACTCGAAGGTGTAAAAAGTGTCGATGATCTTGGCTTCAAGTTCTCAGACTCAGCACAAGGCGTTTATCAACGTGAGATCGATTACTTGATTGAGCATGAAATGTCGGTAACTGAGGAAGACATTTTGTGGCGTCGTACCAAACTGGGCTTGTATCTGGATGACCAAGAGCAACAGGTGCTAGGTGACTACCTAAAGAGCAAGCAACCTAAAACTGTCGTTGAGTTTTCTGAGGTAGGTTAACCCCCACTGTCCTACCTATAAAAGGCTTGGCGCATACCAAGCCTTTTTCTTTGTCTAATAACTCATCCGGGATGACCATCGACTCTAGGTGTAATCAGCATTTTGCCAAATAATCCAACATACATAGCAAATGCGAGTACCCACAAGGCAGCGCTGATGTTAACCGATTCAATCAGGTACTGGGGGAAGAAAGCGACACCAAGACTACGAATCAGAGCAGCTAAGACAATTGCCACAAAAGCAATACTCATGTTTGGCCCCTGGTAAATCGCGCGTCCAGTGTGTCCCATCGTCACACGCGCGATCATCGCCAAAATAACACCGCCAATGGCTCCAATAGCAAACAGATGTAGCATATTGTGGCTGGCAAATGGATTATTTAGTAAACCTCGTAACAATAGACTCAGCGGAATACATAAGTAAGTCGCGTGTAGTGACCAAACTAACGGTTCACTTAAAGTTCTCCATGGCTGCCACCTCATTACACGAATCAGATGCGCCACGCCCGATATGACCATCAATGGCCGGCCAAGTTCAGCAAAAGTCATCGGGAAGAAACTAAGAATAAACAGCCCCACCAAAGGCAAATTAGCCACCCACTCGAGCCAAACTATAGGTTGAGGTTTTTCGAAATTAAACCGGCGAGCAGTAAAAAATGGGATCACTCGGCTTCCCATTACAGATAGCAGTAAAGTGAACCACCACAGCATGGCTTGCCAAACCGCAGATGAGGAGAATGGTGGCATGCCTTTCACAGTCGCATAACTGGCAAAGTTAGCCGCAATCGCAAGGATGAATAGTGGTACAAAAAACAGATTACGCCACCCTTTGGCTTTCACCACTCGGGTGCCAACTTCGAATGCCGCCATGGCTAAAAAAAGCGCTTCAATTGAAGAGATTAACCACAACGGAGCGGGGGTCCATAACAATAAACGAGGCGCTAACCACAACACGGCCAAGATAGCTAAACGGTAATGTTTGGTGCCGTTAATCCCCGTCCAGTTTTGTACTGCAGTTAAAACAAAGCCGACAACAATTGCCATCGCAAAACCAAATACCATCTCATGGACATGCCACCATAGTGCAGGGACTTGCAATAGCTTGGGCTGACCAGATTGAAACATCCATACCCATAAAGCAATGGCAATAACAGCATAAATGGAACCAAGCAGAAAGAAAGGTCTAAACCCTAGACGCAAAACGGGCGGAATGGCTTCTTCAACCTTTTTGTCGGTAATATTGAGCACTGAAAGACTCCTAAACAAATTAAAATCTCTAACTCGTTTAACTATCGCAAGAAGTGTTCCAGTTTGTTAAAGCGTTATAGACTCTTGCTTTCAGCGCTCTAATCACTCAATTTAAAGTCATAATGACACAATAAACACATGTCATTATGACCTCAATAAAACAATTTGTATCACTTCCTTTTGTCACGAAAAGTCGCTAGTTTAGAACTCTACTGATCATGCCAATCAAGAAGGAGAACAGAATGGCAAGCTATATCTTTGGTTATGGCAGTCTAATGAACTCTGAATCACGCCAGTTGACGGGCCAAACCTCTACCGCAACTCCGGCCACAATACATGGCTTCAAGCGCTATTGGGGCAAAGTTGATGAGAGCTACATTCTGTCACCGTTAGTCGTCGATAAAGGCCAAGGACAAGTGAATGGAGTTTTGCTTGAGGTCAGCGATACTGGGCTACAAGAGTTTGATGTTAGAGAGCGTGGGTACCACCGAATTTTAATCTCAACGGATAAACTAGACGCAGAACTATCGCTGTCGACAGGTGACCAAATTTGGGTCTATATCAAAGACAGTCCAGAGCCACCTTGTTCATTGAGCCCAATAATGCAGACTTACGTCGATACTGTACTGGCAGGCTGCCTAGAAATTTCCGAGCAGTTTGCCCAGCAGTTTGTTGAACATACCTTTGGCTGGCACTTTCCATTGGAGAATGATCGCCATCAGCCCAAATATGGCAATTTAGCAGGAGTAAAACCAGAGCACCACAACACAATTGATGCTCTGGTGGCTGAAGCAAGAACCTAACTAAAAACCCTCAGCCGACAAGAGAGCTCTATACAATACGAACCCCAGCAGGCATAGAACGCTCTGGGGTTAACAGTACACTTTGTGATTCATCATCCGTCTCAGCGCAAAGCAGCATGCATTCAGATGTTTCTCCACGCATTTTAGCTTTCGCCAAGTTACACAGTACCACCACTTCTTTGCCCATCAATTCTTGTTCAGTGTAGTAAGGCACTAAGCTAGTGACGGTTTGCAGCGTCTTTTCTCCAATATCAATCTGCACTATGTAGAGCTTGTCCGCGTTTTCGTGGCGAGCGACTTCGATGATTTTTCCTGTACGCATTTCCAGTTTGGCGAAGTCAGTGTATGCGATCGTTTCCATGATAAACCTCAGCACATTGATTAAGTAAAGTTTTACTAAAAGATAACGTTTACACTATCAGCAACCACTTATATTGCAAGTGGTAAAGATCGCATTTCAAGAAACTGAATGCTATACAATTTGCCTTATTTACATTCAAAGGGTTAAATAACTCTAGGAATATTTATCGAGGTCAAACATGGCAACTATTAAAGATGTCGCCAAAGAAGCGGGCGTATCGATCGCTACCGTCTCTCGGGTCATAAACAAATCCCCAAAAGCGAGTAAAGCCTCTATTGCCTCAGTGACACAGGCGATGGCGAAACTTGGCTATCGCCCAAATGCCGCGGCGAAAGCGTTGGTAAGCCAAAGCAGTAATACAGTTGGAGTGCTAGTGGGCGATGTATCCGACCCATTTTTCGGTACTATGGTCAAAGCAGTCGACAATGTTGCCCATGAACACGGCAAGCATATCCTGATCGGTAACGGTTACCATAGCCCTGATGAAGAGCGCAAAGCAATTGAACTGTTAATCAACAACCGTTGTGACGCACTGGTCATTCACTCGAAAGGTTTGTCAGATGAAGAGTTGATAGGCTATGCCAAAGAAGTCAAAGGCTTGGTTTTTATCAATCGCCATATTCCAGAAATGGCCGAACGCTGCATTGCACTGGATAACCGCAAAGGCGCCTATCTCGCCACGGAATACCTTATCCGCCATGGCCACACTAAGATAGCTTGCGTCGCTTCAGCGCATCGTATTGAAGACTCGGATCAGCGTGTTGATGGTTACTTGCAAGCCCTGCGAGATAATAATATCGAGCTTCCGCAAAGCTATATTGAATATGGTGAGCCGAACAATGACGGTGGTGAAGTTGCCATGACCAACCTGCTGACTAAGTCGTTAGACATCACTGGCGTTGTGGCATACAACGACTATATGGCCGCGGGTGCGCTGTCGGTATTAGACGAAAACGGCATCAAGGTTCCGGATCAAATCTCAATGCTTGGTTTTGATGATGGCTTGATCGCTCGCTATGTCAGCCCTCGCCTGACAACGATCCGTTATCCAATCGCCATGATGGCTGAACGAGCGGCGCGTTTAGCGCTGAATTTAGCCAAAGAACAAAGCTCCAACGATGAAGCATTAATGTTTACTCCGACCTTGGTACGCCGAAATTCAGTTGAGAAAGTCACCTAAACGTGGCACCAGTTAGAACAAACAAAGGCGTTACCTTGAATAACGCCTTTATTGTTTTAGCATTTAAGCCACGCCATGACCTTTAGACGCAACCCAAATTCGGTACCATTGCTCATTAGTCAATGACAGTTCAAATGCGCCGACTGCAGAGTGGACACGCTCAATGTTACCACTGCCCAAGATTGGTACTGGGTTAGACGGTAAACGCAATACCCATGCAAAGATGACTTGGTCGATCGAGCTTGCACCGACTTCTTGCGCCACTTCTGCCAAGGTATGACGTAAACGACACATCTGTTCGCTCTCTTCGCCGAAGATACGCCCACCGGCGAGACAAGACCAAGCCATTGGCTGCACGCGATGCTGCTGAAGCTGTTCAAGCGTGCCATCTTCCGTCACTTGCAAATTCACTGGGTTGATCTCGACTTGGTTAGTGATCAACGGCTGTTCAACTCTTGATTGCAATAAAGCAAACTGAGCAGGTGTGAAGTTAGACACACCAAAATGCTTTACTTTCCCCGCAGCTTTTAACTGAGCGAACGATTCAGCCGCTTCATCTGCATCCATGAGTAAGTCAGGGCGATGTAGGAGTAACACGTCTAAATGATCGGTATTCAAACGAGTTAACGATTGATCAACGGATTCAACAATGGCGGCTTTACCACTGTTGTAGTGATTAACCTGAGGATCTTCACCGCGATAAATTCCGCATTTTGAAACAATCTCAATTTGGTCGCGCAAACCGCTATCTAGCGCTAACACTTCTCCAAACATACGCTCACACGCAGAGTCTGGGCCGTAAACAGGCGCATGGTCTACCGTCGTAATGCCTAGCTCTAGGTGCTGCTTAACAAATGACAACTGCTGTTGGGTGTTCATTCCCCACTCAGCCATACGCCAGTAACCTTGGATCATTGGTGAAAACACCGGATGTGTCTTGTTCATCTCTATCCCCTGATACATAGACCTCACCATTGCAATATTGCCGTGAGTTTAATCTGTTCTATGCCCAGTATACTGGTATGAAAGCTAGGGATTAAACTAGCTAACAAGAAAAGATAATTCGATATACAGCACAATAAGCAAAGTTTAATATTCTATATAGGACGATATAATTGACGATAGATTCAACAACGAAGGCGAGTCAGATATGCAAAAGATGCACAAACGCTTTGAACGATATGCGTTATTTAGTGAAGTCGCAAAGCAACTCAGCTTTTCTAAGGCCGCGGAAAATTTAGGCATTTCACGCAGCTACCTTTCTTCACAAATCAATCAGCTAGAGCAAGAATTAGATACAAGTCTACTGATTCGTTCAACGCGTAATGTGCGCCTGACTGCGGCGGGAGAAAAAATTCTCGCTAAGATGCAGTTTATTAATACATCGATCGTCGAGTTAGAAAAAGAGCTCGACCACACCAAATGCGATGTCAGTGGCCTACTTCGAATTACTGCGCCCACCATTTTTAGCCATCGTTTCTTGATCGATATCTGTCATCAATTTCAGCAGCAATACCCAGAAATCGAGTTTGATCTTGATGTTGGTTATAACCGCGAAGATCTAACCAAAAGTCATCTCGACTTGGCAATTAGAGCCACCAACAATCCACCAGATAATATGGTGGCGAAAAAGCTTATTCCCTATCAACACATCTGCTGTGCATCGCCACAGTATCTTGAAAAACATGGCCTACCCAGTCACCCAGACGAGCTAGTCAATCACAACTGTTTATCCGATCCCAACTTACGTCGCTGGCAGTTTGTCGATAGTACCAAGAGCATTGAGGTCGAAACGAATGGCGATATGCTGATAAACGACAACTTACTGCTTCTGACTGCCGCGCAACAAGGCAAGGGGGTTATAAAAATGCCAAGCTACTTGGTGCAGCCTTCTTTAGACAGCGGACAATTAGTACAGCTACTGCCGAACTACTTTATCGCAAGAAGCAATATTTATCTCATCTACCCACCGCAACTGCGCAGCAGCAGCAAGCTTGCCGCTTTTATCGATTTCACCCAAAAGTGGTTTGAAGATAAGTAGTCGCTACATACAAACAAAAAAAGCCACTTCCAATCGCTTGGAAGTGGCGTCGAAATTACCGACAAAATGTTTGCAAATGAATATGGACAGGGATAAATGCTCTACACTGTTTCAGCAACCTGTGCTGGAGCTGGTGTGCGAATTAGGTAATCGAACGCGCCTAAGCTTGCTTTTGCCCCCTCACCCATGGCGATGATGATTTGCTTGTACGGCACTGTGGTTACGTCACCTGCAGCAAAGACACCGCTCATCGTGGTTGCACCATGTGCATCAATCTCTATTTCACCACGTGGTGAGAGCTCAACCTTAGTACCTTTCAACCACTCGCTGTTTGGCATTAGACCAATTTGAACAAAGATACCAGCCAGTTCGATGCTCTTAATCTCACCTGTGTTGCGATCTTGGTATTCCAAGCCCGTGACACGGTTGCCGTCGCCTAACACTTGTGTGGTTTGCGCCATCTTGATGATTTCAATATTAGCTGTCGCATTGGCTTTATCGATCAGAACTTGGTCAGCGCGTAAGGTGTCTGCAAACTCCAGAACAGTAACATGTTCAACGATACCTGCTAGATCAATCGCCGCTTCAATCCCTGAGTTACCGCCACCGATTACTGCTGTTTTCTTGCCTTTAAATAGTGGGCCATCACAGTGTGGGCAGTAAGCAACCCCTTTGTTGCGGTACTCTTGCTCACCTGGAACATTCATTTCACGCCAGCGTGCACCTGTACTGGTAATCACTGTGCGAGCTTTTAGTACTGCGCCGCTTTCAAGCTCAACGTGGATGTAACCATCTTCGGTCTGCTCTGCATCGATAATGTTGGCAGCACGTTGCTCAGTCATTACTTCCACGCCGTATTCTTTAACGTGCTCTTCTAGACTCGCAACCAACTTAGGACCGGTTGTTGCTTTGACTGAGATAAAGTTCTCAATCGCCATCGTGTCCATCACTTGACCACCGAAACGATCAGCGACGACACCTGTGCGAATGCCTTTACGTGCTGCGTAGATTGCCGCCGAAGAACCCGCAGGGCCACCGCCAACAACTAAAACATCAAATGGTGCTTGTTCATTTAGGCTGGCTGCTTTTTTCTCTGCTGCACCAGAATCAACTTTGTTGAGAATTTCAGCCAGTGACATGCGGCCTTGACCAAACAACTCACCGTTGATGAAGACACTTGGCACCGCCATGATATCGCGTGATTTCACTTCATCTTGGAATGCTGCACCATCAATCATGGTTGTTTTGATTAAAGGGTTAATCGCAGACATCATGTTGAACGCCTGAACCACTTCAGGACAGTTTTGGCATGATAGTGAAATAAAGATTTCCACGTTTAGTGCTTGGTCTAGCTGCTTGATCTGCTCAATCACTTCCGCTTCTAGCTTGATTGGGTGACCGCCACTGTGGAGAAGAGCCAAAACAAGTGAAGTAAACTCGTGACCCATTGGTAAGCCTGCAAAACCAATCGTTGTACCTTGTGTTTGGTTCACAACCTGCATAATCGGTTTGCGTGAGCTTGCGTTGTCGTCACGCGTTACTTGGATTTTGTCTGTCAGTGAAGCGATATCATCCGCCAGTGCTTGGAGCTTGCTTGCTGTTTCGCTTTCATCAAGGCTCAATACAAGCTGAACGTCTGTTTTTAAGTTTTCTAGGTATGCTTTAAGCTGCTGCTTCATCGCTTGGTCTAACATGATATTACCTACTATTCATTTGTGATTCAGGTGCGCTCTACTGCGCTGATGGAGCTATATTGCCCTGCCGTCGTAGATAGATAAATTTGAACGTTTCTATTAGTTTGGTAGGCAAAACCTATCGAAAACTCCACGCCATCAGAATTGTTTTCTGCAAAAAATCAAACGCAAAAAGCCACACCCTATTCGGGTATGGCTTTATCATTAAAGGCGGTATGCCAAGCTCAATAGGAGCAGAGCAAGGCATACCTGTACAAACCTGGTAATGAGGTTAGATTTTACCTACTAGGTCTAGAGATGGCGCTAGAGTCTCTTCACCTTCTTTCCATTTCGCTGGGCAAACTTCACCTGGGTTTGCTGCAACGTACTGTGCTGCTTTAACTTTACGTAGTAAGTCTTCTGCGTCACGACCGATACCTTCAGCAGTGATTTCCATTGCTTGGATAGTACCTTCTGGGTCGATTAGGAAAGTAGCACGGTCAGCAAGACCTTGACCTTCACGCATCACGTTGAAGTTGTTAGTGATAGTGCCAGTTTGGTCACCTACCATGAAGTATTCGATAGTACCGATCTTGTCAGAAGTATCGTGCCATGCTTTGTGTGAGAAATGAGTATCAGTTGACACTGAGTAAACTTCTACACCACGTGATTGAAGTTCAGCGTACTTCTCTTGTAGGTCTACAAGCTCAGTTGGACATACGAAAGTAAAATCAGCTGGGTAGAAGAAGAATACTGCCCATTTGCCTTTCACGTCTTGCTCTGTGATATCAACGAACTCGCCGTTTTTAAATGCTGTTGCTGAGAATGGTTTGATTTGTGTGTTGATCATGATTTTACTCTCTTTCTAATCTAGTGTTTGAACGCTGCCTTGCGTCGATGGAGTTATATTGCCCTGACCAGGTTGATAGGTAAATTTGAACGTTTCTATTGCTCTGATAGGGAATCACTATCAATCGAGATAGAGAAAATCTATCAACTCCACATGGAAGTAGAGAGCGTGGCGATTTGAGGTGTGTTGCGATAAAGTGGCATCTATTAATACCCTTAATTGACTCACCATGATTTCCGTTCCGTTAAACAGTTTTGTTCACCGCGTTAACGATAAAGCGCAGGTTATCAGCGCGATTGTCGCTAATAGCTGCCAAGTAAAGCGTATCCGACGCTCTCGGCATTGGTTGCTGAGTGGAGAGGAACAAGCGTTAAGAGAACTCAAACAACACTTGGTTACGGAAGACACATTGTGGATAGCAAAAGCGATCGATAAAGCCTTACCCACTCCCGCTGTTGATCTGTCAGCCATCATTGCTGAATCACCGAATATCACGGTCAATCAGCTCATTACTCAGTCAGGCTGTTCTCTCTCTGAAGCAAGAGCCGCGATTGACGAATTTGAAGGGTTTTAACGCCAGTCATCAGACTGGCGTTATTAGGGTTTGTTGACCTTTTGAGGTTAAATTTTGTTCGAGATAAAAGCGTTTTAATCGCGGCGAGAGGTTTGTAGCCTAGTCATTCTAAGCAAAACACCTCTCAACAAAGAGTAAAACGCTTTTAGCCGAACCCTTCGGGCAGCGTTTGTGGCTCCTTTCTGCTGCGTTATCGGCTTATCAGGTAGGGCAACTACAATTCAAAGCCTCTGCCTTGCATTAAGCCCCCACAAACTGCTGCAAAAATCAGCGCAAAAGGTCAACAGACCCTAGTAGGTGGTGCTTTCGAAGCTAAATTAGAAAGCAAACTGATAAGTGGTTTTATACCTATATTCTTGATCTGGGTAGAGAATACAACTTGGTTGCTGCCATTCGGGATGGTTAGGCGAATCAGGTAAAAATTGGGTCTCCAATGCTACGCCTGCGTAGTCTGCATATTCTTCCCCATCGCGCGCAGGGGTTCCTGCTAACCAATTACCAGTATAAAGCTGCATTGCGGGCTTATCGGTGAACACGCGCATAGTCACTAAGCTGTCTTCACTAACTAGGCTGGCAACGGGTAATGTTCTGTCTCGGTTTGGCTCAAACCAATAGCTGTGATCATAGCCTTTCGCCGCTTGCTGTTGTTCATCTTGCAACAAGTCTTGCGTGATGCTTTTCGCCACGCGAAAGTCGAACCCGGTACCGCTAACACTTTCAAGCCCGCCAAGTGGAATCCCTACATCGTTGGTTGGCAAATAGTAATCAGAACAAACACTCAGAGTATGATGACGCGCATCTAACTTGCTGCCCGCGCCATTGAGATTAAAGTAGGCGTGATTAGTCAGATTGATTGGCGTCGCTTTGTCGGTGTCAGCAAGGTATTCGATCGAGACGTTGCCCTCGTCATCGAGCTGATAAGTTACAGAGACACTTATATTGCCGGGGAAGCCTTGGTCACCATCTGCAGATTGGAGACTGAAAGTCACCCTTTGTTCTGCTTGCTCAACAATTTCCCAGCGCAGCTTATCAAAGCCAGTGACGCCACCATGTAAGCAATTACCAGCTTGGTTAGTTACCAATTGAACATTCTGCCCTTCGAGATCAAAAAGGCCATTGGCAATGCGGTTTGCATAGCGACCAACTGTTACCCCCATGTAACTTTGTTGGCACTCAAAGTCAGCCATAGCCCCTACACCAAGCAAGACTTCACGCTGCTCCCCGCACGCCAAAGGTAAACGACAACTGAGCCACGTAGCCCCGATGTCCATCAACACAATGCTAACCCCTCTAGCATTGGTTAATTCGATTAACTGAGCAGGCTGCCCATCATAGGCAGGCTGCTTAGTCATACTCTCAAAAAGAGGATGAGCCATCATTTAAGTTACTCCACCACACCCGCGCCATTTTTTGCTTGGCACACGTAGATAGACTCTTTCAGCCCAGTCGCAGCTTGATACTGTGCTGCAACCGCCGCTTTTACTGACTCAACAAGTTCAGGTGGCATAACCGCAACAATACAACCGCCAAAACCGCCACCTGTCATACGAACGCCACCTTGCTCACCGATCACTTGTTTAACGATCTCAACTAAGGTGTCGATCTCTTTGACTGTGATTTCAAAGTCGTCACGCATAGAGGCGTGGGATTGTGCCATCAACTTTCCGATGCGCTGCATATCGTGATTGCGTAACGCCTCAGCCGCTTCAACCGTTCTATCGTTCTCGCTGATTACATGGCGTGCGCGTTTTGCAACTAACTCATCTAATTCAGACGCCTTAGCATTGAACTGCTCAATAGTGACATCACGCAACGCTTTCACACCAAAGATGCGCGCCGCTTCTTCACATTGCTCACGGCGAGTGTTGTATTCACTATCCACCAATCCGCGCTTTTTGTTCGAGTTGATGATCACCACTGACATATTTTCAGGCATTGAAACCGCCTGTGTTTCTAGGCTGCGACAATCAAGCAGCATTGCGTGACTCTCTTTACCTTCAGCAGAAATCATCTGATCCATAATGCCGCAATTACATCCGACAAATTCATTCTCAGCTTGCTGACCATTAAGAGCAATCTCAGCCTGAGAAATTTCTAGGTTGTAAAGCACCTTAAATGTCTGACCAATCACCACTTCAAGCGCTGCTGATGAGCTAAGCCCTGCGCCTTGAGGAACATTGCCGCTGACAGAAATATCCGCGCCACTAAACTCGTAACCACGCGCAATAAGACACTTCACCACACCACGGATGTAGTTCGGCCACATTTTATCTTGCTGAAAGGTAATCTCTTCGGTGATATCAAATTCATCAAGGTCATTGCCATAATCAACAGACACGACACGTACAATGTTGTCATCACGTTTAGCCGCAGCTACCACCGTTTGGTAGTCAATTGCACATGGCAGAACAAAACCATCATTGTAGTCGGTATGCTCACCGATCAAATTAACGCGACCCGGCGCTTGAATAATATGGCTTGGTGCATAGCCCAGCGCTTGTTGAAAAGAAGTTTTTACGTTTTGGATTAGATCAGACATAGTAAATTCTCAGCTTCAATATTTAGTTAGATTCCCAACTCGTTCGTCCCTCACTCTCGAGAATGACACTTCGCTAATGATTGAGTTTGTCATTCCAGAATCGAGGGACGAGATGTCAGGAATCTCAAATTTTTATCTATTCACTATCGGAAAAATGACCGAGGCTACTGTTCTTTGTAGTGAATATCGCTCAAATCTCGCAGACGCTGCGCTGCCTGTTCAGCAGTTAGGTCGCGTTGGCTTTCTGCTAACATTTCGTAGCCAACCATGAACTTACGAATTGCTGCGCTGCGCAGCAGTGGTGGATAGAACAATGCGTGAAGTTGCCAATGGTCAATATCGGTGCCCCGTTCAAAGAAAGGAGCGTAATGCCAACCCATAGAGTAAGGGAAAGAGCATTGGAATAGGTTGTCGTAACGGCTAGTCAGTTTTTTGATCGCAGTAGCCAGATCGTCACGCTGCTCACCCGTTAACTCACTCATTCGACGAATATGCGTTTTTGGAAGCAGCATGGTTTCAAATGGCCACGCCGCCCAGTAAGGCACGATCGCAACCCAGTGCTCCGTCTCGACCACAATACGCGAGCCATCTTTTAGTTCCGCTTGCACGTAATCGATCAGCAAGTTGCTCCCATGCTCTTGGTAGTACGCTTTTAGATTCTGCTCTTTACGTTCGATTTCATTTGGTAAGAAGCTATTCGCCCAGATTTGACCATGCGGATGCGGCTGAGAGCAGCCCATCGTCTCACCTTTGTTCTCAAACGCTTGAACCCAAACATAGTCTTTACCTAGCTCTTCGATTTGCTCGTTCCAGGTATCAATTACACCGCGGATATTGTCGACTGGCAGTTCTGGCAGAGTTTTACTGTGATCAGGGGAAAAACAGATAACACGACTCAATCCGCGTACGCCCTGAGTTTTGAATAGTGGATTATCAGACTCGGGCGCTTCTGGCGATTCCGGCATCAAGGCGGCAAAATCGTTATTAAACACATAAGTGCCTTGGTAGTCAGGGTTTAGATCCCCAGAAATACGCTCGTTAGTCGGGCACAAAAAACACTTGCCGTCATAGCTTGGTAAGTCATCAATAGCCGGGGTTTCATCAGCCCCACTCCATGGACGCTTGGCGCGATGTGGTGAAACTAAAATCCACTGCCCTGTAAGCGGGTTGTAGCGACGGTGTGGATGATCTACTGGGTTAAATTCAACATTCGACATCTTAGTTACTCAACTTTTAAAATTATATTTCCGCATTCCCCAATGAAATTGGAGTTGTAGCTAGGCAGCAAGCTTTCCAATTTCCATGAGCATAGATCTTCTATGTGATTGGAATTGGAAAGCGCAGATAACAACGCTGCGGCTTCAATTACGCAGGGGAATAGCCGTGAGGGTTATTTGACTGCCACTTCCAAGTATCGGCCGTCATTTCATCAACACTGCGGATGGCTTTCCAACCAAGGTCTCGCTGCGCTTTATCTGTGCTTGCCCAGCATTCGGCAATATCTCCAGGGCGACGCGGACACATTTCATAGGCAATTGGGGCACCGCAAGCTTTACCAAAGGCATCGATCATTTCTAAAACACTTGAGCCTTTGCCTGTGCCTAGGTTGTAAATATGCAGTCCGGCCTTTTCACCCACTGCCTTTAGCGCTGAAATATGCCCGTCGGCGAGATCCATTACGTGGATATAATCTCGAACCCCCGTACCATCAGGAGTTGGGTAATCATTACCAAACACAGACAGAGACTCACGGCGACCTACCGCAACTTGAGCAATAAATGGCATCAGGTTGTTGGGAATGCCTTGAGGATCTTCTCCCATTGAGCCAGATGGATGCGCGCCGACCGGATTAAAGTAACGAAGTAAGGTAATGCTCCAATCGTTTTCTGCACTGAATAGATCACTCAAACACTGCTCGACCATATATTTGCTGCGGCCATAAGGGTTGGTTGTGGCCCCCGTCGGAGAGTCTTCAGTAATCGGGACAGTTTTCGGCTCGCCATACACTGTTGCAGAAGAACTAAACACAATACTTTTCACGCCAGCTTTACGCATACAACGTGCTAAGACTAAGGTGCCGTTGACATTGTTATCGTAGTACTCGAGGGGTTTTGTTACCGATTCACCGACCGCTTTGAGTCCAGCGAAATGAATAACTGCATCGATATCATGCTGCGCAAACACAGAATCTAGAAACGCCTCGTCACGGATATCTCCCAAATAGAATTTTGGGGGTCTGCCCGTTAACACCTCAATGCAATTCAACACTTGTTGTTTTGAGTTACATAGATTGTCGACGATAATTGGCTCCATCCCTGCTTCAATCATTTGAACGCAGGTATGGCTGCCGATGTATCCCATCCCGCCAGTTACTAAAACTTTCACTCTTTGCTCCCCAGATAATCTTGAGCACTAAATACTCAATGCTTGATGTTGGGAAAAGTCTACCAATCAAACCGCACACAGATCCGTGATCGTCTTCGCATTGTGTAAACGTTTCCACAAATTTGCACAATAGAAACGGGAAGGCAGCAAAAAGAAAGTGATTTTAATCCTTGGACTAAAGAGCCTTGTAACCCTGTATTTATTGGTTTTTTGCAAACCTCGCTAACTGCTTTTCACCCAAGACAACGCTAACAACAATTTTTACTAAAAATTAGTACTTCATCAGTGTGATTGTTTACAATAGAGACCAATAGTTAGATTGCCCGCTCAAAAAGGGATGTAAGAACACATGGCAACACTAAAAGATATTGCAACTGAGGCAGGCGTTTCTTTAGCGACGGTTTCGCGAGTCTTGAACGATGACCCGACACTAAGTGTCAAAGAAGAAACCAAGCACCGCATTCTGGAAATTGCAGAAAAGTTAGAATACAAAAGCAGTAGCTCAAAACGTGCGGGACTTGGGAAAAAGCACAATCACCATTTCCTTGCTATCTACAACTACAAGCAAGAAGCAGAAGTGAATGACCCTTACTACCTGTCGATTCGCCACGGCATTGAGACCCAATGTGACAAACTAGGCATTGAGCTTACTAATTGTTATAACAATGAAGTTTCATTAGAAGGCAGTAAAATTACAGGTGTTCTTTTGGTTGGTCGTAGCCACCCTGAGGTTTTATCTGAAGTAAAGAAACTCACGGAAAATATCTGTTACGTTGACTTTAGTGACTCAGACTCCGAGTATGATTCCGTCGACATCGATTTGGTAAGAATTAGTAAAGAGATCACCGACTTCTTTATTGAACAGGGTTATCAACGTATCGGCTTTATCGGTGGTCAAGATGAACCAAATAGTGCCGATATCCGTGAAGTAGCGTTTGCTGAATATGGCCAGTTAAAAGGAGTGGTGTCGTTAGATGATATCTATCGCGGCGATTTCACTAGTTCTTCAGGGTATGATTTAGCCAAAGAATTGCTCGCTAAGCCGAATTATCCTAACGCACTATTTATTGCTTCTGATTCGATTGCTATCGGGGTGCTGCGCGCGATTCATGAGCATGGTCTTAATATTCCGCAAGACATTTCACTTATCAGCGTTAACGATATTCCAACCGCTAAATTTACTTTCCCTTCTCTTTCTACGGTTCGAATTCACTCTGAAATGATGGGCATTCAAGGGGTGAACTTGCTGCTCGAAAAAGCTCGTGACGGCCGCGCCCTACCCTTACAAGTTTATGTCCCAAGTAAACTCAAGTTACGAGATACGACAAAGCATTAATTAACTCTCCTACACACAATAATTAAGGCGCTGATTTTCAGCGCTTTTTTATTCTTTTTCGCTCTAATCACTCTACTATTTACCTTAGTTCCCTCACTTTCACTGCTTAATAATCACTCTTTTAATCAGATCACAGCTTTCAGATAATTCAGTCAATAAATCGTGATCAAGTTAAAGTAAAACGTTTTCATTAATTTATTTTAGTAAAACTTTTACTAATATATTTCCTAGATGCTCAGTGAGCAATTATTTCATTACAACGTCGGCATGATCATTCGATCGTTTTAGCCGAGGGAGAATAAACGTGAACAACTGGGAAAACTTCCTTCATCTACATGAGAATCGTATGGCACCACGTGCTTACTTCTTCTCATACGACTCAGTTAAGACTGCCCAAACATTCCAACGTGAGCTAAGTAGCCACTTTATGCTGTTGAGCGGCCAATGGAACTTCAATTTTTTCACTAACCCAATGTTGGTTCCTGAAGAGTTTTACTCGCAAAAAATGGAACAGTGGGGTCAAATTACCGTCCCTAATATGTGGCAAATGGAAGGCCACGGTGATCTTCAATACACCGACGAAGGTTTCCCATTCCCAATTGACGTCCCTTTCGTCCCATCAGACAACCCGACTGGTGCTTACCAGCGTACTTTTACTCTGGGTGAAAACTGGAACAACAAGCAAACCATCATCAAGTTTGACGGTGTCGAAACTTACTTTGAAGTGTATATAAACGGCGCATACGTCGGGTTTAGTAAAGGCAGCCGCCTAACCACAGAATTCGATATTTCTGAGTTTGTGCTGCAAGGTGATAACCTTCTTGCGGTTCGTGTGATGCAGTGGGCTGACTCTACCTATATTGAAGACCAAGACATGTGGTGGACTGCGGGTATCTTCCGCGATGTTTACCTAGTTGGTAAAGAGCAAGTTCACGTCCAAGACCTGACAGTTCGCACTGATTTCGCCGACGATTACCTTGCCGCGACCCTTTCTTGCCAAGTAGAGCTTGAAAACTTAACCACTCTACAGGCTTCAGGTTATTCCCTTGATTACGCCCTAATAGATAAAGGTCAGGTTGTTGCACAAGGCTCATGTAGCAACCTGACTATCGACGACAAAGCGCAGACTCACTTTAAGATTGAAATGGACAGCCCTACTCACTGGACTGCCGAAAATCCATACCTTTACCAGCTGGTTGTAACGTTAAAAGACAACCTAGGTAAAACCCTTGAAGTGATCCCGCAGCGTGTTGGCTTCCGCGACATTAAAGTTCGCGACGGCCTGTTCTACATCAACAACCAATATGTGATGCTACACGGGGTAAACCGCCACGATAACGATCATCTAAAAGGTCGCGCTGTCGGCATGGATCGCGTTGAAAAAGATATCGTGTTGATGAAGCAGCACAACATCAACTCAGTGCGTACTGCACACTACCCTAATGATCCTCGCTTCTACGAACTGTGTGACATTTATGGTCTATTCGTCATGGCAGAAACCGATGTTGAGGCCCATGGCTTTGCCAACGTTGGCGATCTAAGCCGCATCACTAACGACGCTGCATGGGAGGCCGTCTTCGTCGAGCGCGCCGAGCGTCATATCCAGGCGCAGAAAAACCACCCATCGATCATCATGTGGTCGCTCGGTAATGAGTCTGGCTACGGCTGTAACATTCGCTCTATGTACGATGCGACCAAGGCAATTGATGATACTCGTCTAGTGCACTATGAAGAAGACCGTGACGCCGAAGTAGTCGATGTAATTTCAACTATGTACTCACGCGCTCAGCTAATGAATTACTTCGGTGGGTTTCCACATGAGAAGCCACGCATCATCTGCGAATACGCTCACGCAATGGGCAATGGCCCTGGTGGTCTAACCGAATACCAGAACGTGTTCTACCAGCACGACCATATTCAAGGTCACTACGTTTGGGAATGGTGTGACCATGGCATTCTTACGCGCGATGAGAAAGGCGAAAGCTTCTACAAATACGGTGGTGACTACGGCGACTATCCGAACAACTACAACTTCTGTATGGATGGTCTAGTCTACCCAGATCAAACACCGGGCCCAGGTCTGAAAGAGTACAAGCAAGTGATTGCGCCAGTGAAAATCCGCGCGATTGACGAGCAAGCCGGTAAGTTCATTGTTGAGAACAAGCTTTGGTTTACCAACCTCAATGATTACACCATCACGGCCGATATTCGCGCTGAAGGTGAAACACTCCGCACAGTTCAGTTCAAAGTAGAAGAGCTTGCAGCTAACTCTGAGCGTGAAATTGAAATCGCGATTCCTGAGCTTGATGAACGTGAAGTCTTCATCAACTTCACAGTGCGCAAAGATTCTTGCACGCTTTACAGCGCAGCGAACCACGACATTGCACTGTACCAATACCAGCTAAAAGAAAACACAGCGACAGAGGCTGTATTTAGCAACCACAACGCTACGCCACTTAACTTAGAAGAAACTCGCCTCGATTACCTAATCTCAGGTAACAACTTTACGCTTAACTTCTCGAAGGTAAACGGCAAGCTGATCTCTTGGATTGTCAATGGTGAAGAGCTGATCAAGTCACAGCCTAAGCTGAACTTCTTCAAACCAATGATCGACAACCATAAGCAAGAACATGAAGGTTTGTGGGAGCCAGCACATCTGCAAATCATGCAAGAGCACTTCCGCACACTAAATGTTGAGCAAGTGAATGGCAAAGTAGAGATAACGACCACCAGCATTATTGCGCCACCAGTATTTGATTTCGGCATGCGTTGTGAGTACCGCTACCAAGTCAATGCCGAAGGCCAACTGAATATTGAACTAAGCGGCGAGCGTTACGGTGACTACCCTCATGTTATTCCTGTAATCGGCCTAGACCTTGGCATTAATGGCGACTTCGACCAAGTGAAATACTACGGCCGCGGCCCTGAAGAGAACTACCAAGACAGCAAGCAAGCCAACATGATTGATGTTTACCAAAGCACGGTAGCTGACATGTTTGAGAACTACCCGTTCCCGCAAAACAACGGTAATCGTCAGCACGTTCGCTGGGCATCACTGACCAATCGCAATGGCACAGGTTTACTTGTGAAGCCGCTACAAGAGATCAATTTCAGTGCTTGGTTCTATACCAATCAAAATTTACATCAAGCACAACACACGATTGAGCTAGAAACAAGCGGTTACATCACGCTAAACCTAGACCACAAGCTGATGGGGCTTGGCTCTAATTCTTGGGGCAGCGAAGTACTCGATTCGTACCGAGTATATATGGACAAATTCCGTTACGGGCTGACCTTAGTACCACTACAAGCTGGTGACTGCAGCGCTCAAGTAATGGCACAACACCGCTTTGAACAAGGTTTCTTTACTTCAACTACAGCAAATGAGGCATAACCCATGATCGTGTTAGAGAACTTAGAACAATTCAAAGAGATTTACCGCGATGGTCGTAAGTGGAACCGCTGTATCGAAGCGATTGAGAACATATCCAATATCAAGAGCGGTGTCATGCACTCAATTGGCGACTCGCTGGTTTACATGATTGAAGATGGTGTTCCTCATCATACAGACACCTTTGAAGGCAACCGCCGCTACTTCGACGTTCACTACTACCTAGAAGGGACAGAAACCGTAGAGTTCGCTGAGAAATCTCAGCTTAACTTGGTCGACAGGTACCGCGATGAAACCGATCGAGAATACTTCTCTGGCCAAGGTGATAAACGCGAGCTCACAGAAGGCCAAGTCACCATTTTCGACAACAACAAAGCTTACCGTTTTCAGGGAGATAACCGAGTTCGTAAGGTGGTACTAAAGGTCACCATCGAAGACGGCTATTTCCTAAATAAATAAACACAATATACAGGGTCAACACAACTGGCCCAGACAATAACGACTACAAACCCTTAGGTACTAAAGTCACAGAAGTCGATCATAGCGCTGGACTCTAACGCGGCATAACATACTATTCGCGCAGGATGACAGAACGCTCAATAGCAGTGTGACTTTTAGTACCAAAGGAATTGACGTGATTCATCGGAGGACTCTATGTCTGAATCTATGCGCGGCACCATTGGCAAGTTCGCCCTGCTATCGATGACCTTTGCGGCGGTATTTAACGTCCGTAACATCGTAAATAACAATATTGAATTAGGCTTAAGTTCAGCGCCTATTTTCTTACTTGCAACCATCGTTTACTTCATCCCTTTCGTATTCATTATTGCTGAATTCGTTTCAGCGAATAAGAACTCAGAATCAGGCATGTACGACTGGCTGAAAAAACCATTAGGCTCCAAAGCGGCATACTTAGGCTCTTTCTTGTACTGGTTTGTAAACCTATTCTGGTTCGTATCCCTACTGCCTAACGTCATCGCTTATGCTTCGTACGCGATGCTTGGCTACGAGTACACTTTCTCACCTATGGTGACCTCGATTATCTCGATCGTCCTATTTGCAGCGGCCACCCATATTTCCACCAAAGGGGCAAGTTGGCTCGGTAAAATTTCGGAGATCGTCGCTTACGGAGTGTTCGCTCTATTTGCTATCTATGTATTGGGCGCACTCATGGCTCTGGGTGGTAGCGAATACACGCCAGCGGAACCTATTACAATGGAAGCAATGAGCCCAACCATCAATTGGGCGACACTAGGTATTATGTGTTGGATCTTCCAAGCAGCTGGTGGAGCGGAAACCGCTGCCGCTTACCTAAAAGATGTCAAAGGTGGTCAGAAAGCCTTTATCAAGGTGATCATCATGGCAGGTGTTCTGATCGGTGCCATGTATGCGCTTGGCTCACTACTGGTTAACGTTTTTGTCCCTCGCGAAGATCTCACGTACGCCGGCGGTATGGTCGAAATCTTTACAGGTATGGCTCAATACTTCGAGGTTTCTACCTTAGTAGTTGGCCGCTTTGTTGGGATTATTCTCTTTATCGCGATGTTTGGCTCTATGATGATGTGGACAGCGGCTCCAGTAAAAATCCACTTCTCAGAGATTCCAAAAGGCGTCTACGGTGAGAAAACCACTGAGCTTAATGAGCACGGTGTGCCAGTTCGCGCAGCTTGGTGGCAGTTTGCCTTCGTCGTGGTGATGTTGGTTGTAAATGGCTTTGGTTCAGAATCCGTGCAAGACATGATGAACCAAGCAATCAACTTAACCGCGGGCACAGCAATGCTTCCACCAATCTTCATCATGGCGGCTTACTTCGTCTTCCGCCTCAAACATGATGATACGCCGCGTGATTTCCGAATGGGCTCACGCAAGTTCGGTATGGGTGTGGTCTCGGTACTGATCACTATCTTTGTGGTAAGTATGACAGCATCTGCCTTCCCAACTGGCGTTGACTTGGTACGTGCCTTCTTCATCAACGTGTTTATGACCGCAGTGTTCTCTGGCCTTGCGTGGTGGTGGATTTCTCGCTTTGAGAAAAAACAGGCAAACAAAAACGTCAAGTTACAGACCGCCAAACAACCATAACGATTAGTTGTAAAATCACTAACAATGTAAAAGCCCATACCATATTGGTATGGGCTTTTTAAACGAAGTTAAGCGCAATACTGACTCATAAACAGCTTAGCAGTTTGCTCTGCCAGAACCCTAGCCTCTTGCTTGGTCAGCGATGGCTTCATACTAAGTACCTGCGGCCAGAAAGCACTACCTTTAACCAAGCTGTGCAATTGCGTGCTCGCAACAACGACATCATCAATCGCAAGCGTCTGCTGCTCTGCCTGCTCTTGCAACCAACGAAACAATGCCGTCTCTTGTTTAGACATCTTCTCTTGTTGCTCTTTCAGCTCATCGGGCTTGTGGAAGAAATAACTCAAAGCCACTTTAGCCAGCTCAACATAGTGCGGTTCAGTCACAACATTGATTTCACTTTCTAGTAAAGCAACAAGCTGCTGTTCTAAAGTCAGTTCAACAAGCCCTGCGATTTCATGCTCTGCCATTGAAGTTCGCCACAGTTCAGCCAGTAGTTCCATTACGATCGCTTCTTTAGATTCGAAATGGTTATAAACCGTTCGCTTAGAGACCTCAGCCATGGCAGATAGCTTATCCATACTGGTATTTTGCACACCAAATTCCTGAAAAGCTTGTTTCGCCGCTAGCAAAATAGCCTCACGTTTTATTTCACTACGACCTTTCTTTCTAACTTTCATAGAGTTAACGATCCTACTTCATTGCGCTGAGATCTATTTTACACCAAGCAGTTTACTTTAAAAGCAAAGCATGTAAACTACACCGTATAGTTTACTTTAGGATAGTCACTATGAAACGCACAATGTTAGCTACTGTAGGAGCGATAATTATGACCACCTCAATCATCTCTTGTTCTAGTTCAGATAAAGCTTCGGGTAAGCAATATCCTGAGAAGTTTGCCAACACCGAGCTTGAATACAAAAGCGGCTTTGGTGACATCCTAAAGATCGCGAAAGCCTATTTCACAACTGAGCGCCTTAACCCAGCGCCAAGCTTTGATTTACCCGTACATACGATTACCACAGAGCAACTCGCTAATGAACAGCAAGATGTTCTATACCGCCTAGGGCATTCAAGTATCGCGCTGAAGATTGATCAGCAGCTAATCCTGACAGACCCTGTGTTTAGTGACCGAGCATCACCAGTACAATGGGCAGGGCCAAAGCGTTTCCATCAACCACCTATTTCGCTACAAAAGCTACCAAGTATTGATACCGTTCTGATCAGTCATGACCACTACGATCACTTAGATAAAGCATCGATCAAAGCGCTGAAAGAGAAAGTGGCCGTGTTTATTGTGCCGTTAAAAATAGGACAAACACTGAGGGAATGGGATGTACCAGAAGAGAAAATTATTGAGCTTAATTGGTGGGAATCACATGTTCACAATGGCGTGGAATATGTACTGACTCCAACCCAACACTTCTCTGGACGCGGACTGACTGATCGCGACGGCACACTATGGGGAAGCTGGGTGATTAACGGTCAGCAGAATAAAGTCTTCTTTAGTGGTGACTCTGGCTACTTCTCAGGATTTAAAGAGATTGGTGACAAATACGGGCCATTTGATTTCACTATGATAGAAACCGGAGCTTACAATAGCTTATGGGCGGACATCCATATGTTCCCTGAGCAAAGTGTTCAGGCGCACATTGATCTTAAAGGTAAGGTGATGATGCCAATTCACAACGGCACCTTTGATCTCGCTATGCACGATTGGAACGAGCCTATGCAGCAAGCGATGGAGATTAGTGAAGAGCGCGGTGTCACCATGGTCAGTCCTGAGTTTGGACAACGTGTTGAACTCAACGAGCCACTAGAACTCAAACCTTGGTGGAACCTATAAGAATAACGGGGTTAGTGGTCGTATTGATTGCGGCCAAACGGGGATTAAGGGAAGTGATGAAACGGTTGTATCTAGTCATAATGTTAGCGATGCTGGCAACTTCTGCAGTTGCCAGCATTCAAAATGATGTGGACCGTTTAATCAGCAAGATTGAGCAATCATCCTGTACTTTTTATCGAAACGGAAAGGCCTATACCCCGACTGAAGCCGCTGAGCATATTAAAAATAAATGGGATTATGCCCAAGATGAGGTCGAAGATATCGAGACCTTCATTAGCGAAGTCGCATCCAAAAGTTGGTTCACTGGTAAACCTTATATGGTCGAATGTGGAACACAACAAATCACAAGTCAGCAGTGGTTACTTCAACTCACCCAAAGTGACACCACTCAATAAATGTCATAGACACCCTAAGCTCCCGTGAGGTGCTTTTTCTTTTCCTTCCTTTCACCAACTTCGCCCGCCAACTTCGACCTCTAGGAACAGAAAACCGTCCGATGGGATCAGTTGTTACGATTTAGCCAAGCTATAGTAACTACCCATGTAGGTGGCCACCGCATCTTTCTCTACATTCGAATTAATAAGGTTAAATCTGATGATAAAGTTAGATTCCCTCGCTCCGATCCTATTTCTGGTGATGTGGAGCAGTGGTGCGGTTATTGTAAAACTTGGATTGCAGTTCTCTTCTGAATGGAGTTTTCTAGCAATACGTGCGGTGATTTCTTTGGCGAGTATCAGCGTGATATGTTTAATCGCCAAGTATCTTTTCAATACTCAATTTCTTAAGCCGAGCAAAGAAGAACTAAAAATCGTCTTGTCGGTCGGCTTACTGCTACAAGTGCTATACCTAGCATTCTATATTCTTGCGATCGCTACAGGTATGTCTCCTGGCTTAGTGACTTTGGTTTTAGGCATCCAGCCTTTAATTACACCATTGCTCTGCAAGCAAAAAGTCAGTCGTACTAAATTAGTCTTACTTAGTTTTGGGTTCACTGGGCTCTCTATTGCCATTGCTGGTGCGCAAAGCCTCAACAACGTTGAATGGATAGGGATACTGTTTTCGGTTTTGGCACTCCTCTCCCTCACAGTGGGAACCGTCAAGCAAGCTTGTGTGACAATGAATTCATTTCAAGCTATGTGGTATCAATGTGTTTTATCGAGCATTGTGTTTTTCGCGCTTAGTGTGAGCACTGAAGGTTATATTGATTGGCAGCCAGAGTTTGTTTTCTCAGTGTTGTGGATGAGTTTAGTGGTTTCCGTCGGGGCACTCTTACTGCTGATGTACATGGTAAAACGGGACAGCTCTGATAAAGTCAGCATACTATTTTACGCAATCCCCATGCTAACCTATCTGTTTGATCATCTGTTGTTCGGTACGACGTTAACACCTTTGACTATGCTTGGTATGGCTATCGTCGCCATTTGCATTGTTTTATATCGTCGTCAGCCGAGACTTACTCGTGGACGCGATAAGCTTTCGGTGGCAAGCCAAAATGACCACTAAAGCTACGCGTAAAGGAAGATGGGTTACTAAAGCCCACTTCCTCAGCAATCCGGCCAATCGGCATATCGGTGTTGATTAACAAGGTACGCGCTTTTTCCATACGTAGCTTAGTTAAATACTTAAGTGGAGAGAGCTGTACTTCTTTGTTAAATAGGTGCTTAAACTGAGTCGCACTTAAGCAGGCAACTTTAGCAAGCTCTTCAATAGAATGACTCTTAGCGATGTCTTGATGAAGGTACTGGATACTGTTTTTGATCCTCATATCCATTTTGCTACTGGAACACTGGCGGGCTAATAGTTCAAACAGCAGAGACAACATGTTCTCTTCCAGTTCTCCTGAAATATCTTGCTCAAGCTGTTTTTCAATAAAACTGAGATACTGATGTGTTGCTTCATCCAGTGCCAGAATCGGATGCTCTAGTTCTAGTAATGGACTTGGTAGCTCGTTGACATCAATCACCAAAAAGCGAAAGTCCTCACGAGCACGAAATTCATGGTAGCAACCGGATAAAATCACCACACAATCGCCATAAGAGACTGTCGCCGCCTGCCCATCTAAGGTCAAATCAATATAACCACGTAAAGGCAGCAACACCTGATGATGGCTATGACTATGTCCATTAGATGAGCGGCTATATGCTCGAACTGTTATTTTGCCACTCAATATAACCTCGTTTACTTTTACCATTATCTATGTTCTCTGTATCACTCAACACTAATTAACAGTTCGAAGACTAGTTGTTCCCTGTCAAAGTATCTCACTAATCTCGTTCAAATCTAAAAAAACTCAATAAGTAAAATTTTACTAAACATGCATCACACATTAACTAAAGATCATTTAGTGCTACTTAGATTGATCGATAAAATTATCATCAGCTAGTGCGCAAAGTTGATCATACGCCTATAGAGCACACCCCAACAGAGTCAACCAATCTCACTAAGCAAATTCCTACACAATTTAGAAGTGACTAAAATGAAATTACATTTTACTAAAACTATTTTATCCGGGTTAATTCTTGCTGCTGTTAACGTGCACGCTACTGAAAGCGAAGCCAACCACAACACCACTCAACCACCACAAGCAAGCTCACCAGAACTGAGCTTCGACTTCTACGGTGAATTGGGAATGGGTGGTCATGTTGCTCTGGAGGGTGACGACAAAGGCCGTTACGCCGACGGTACTTATATTGAAGGTGGTTTAGCGATTGAATATGGTAACTGGTTTGGTCTGGCTTATATGGAAGGCTGGACAGTTCAAGCGGATTCTGAGGGTAACGCCTGGGCGACTGGTCACGGCTGGGGAGGTTTCGAAGGTGGTTTTAACCGCTTCTATGCTGGCTACCGTACAGATGGCAACACAGAATTTATGATTGGTCGTATGGACTCTTCTCTGGATGACATCCAATGGTGGGGAGACGCAACGGTAGAGTACGGTTACGTAATATCTAATACACGCGACCTATTTGTAGGTGCAAAAATCCAAAATATAGAAGGCAAACTCCGCTACAGCATTTCAGCGGCACCTGAGTCTGACTTCTCTGAAGATGACTCATGGGTGAACTTTGGTAAATACGACCGCTTTGCTGATCAGTGGATCGACAAGAACGCAATGGTTAACGGTTATATTCAATATGATATCGCAGAAAACCTCACTATTTTAGGTGGTGCTGAAGTTCGTAACAACAATGGCGGTGAGCTATTTCTATTGGGTGCTGAATACAAAAATGTTGCAGCACGTGTATGGCACGACACCGATAAAGGCAACCAAGTTTCTGACGGTACTGAATCTGGCTTCATGACCAGTACTTGGTACGAAGCTACTCCAGGCGTCTATCTATCGGCAGCCTATAACTACGCAAACTTCAAATCTGATACTGCAGAAGACGAAATCACATCCTACATCAACGCAGGTGTTTGGTGGGAATACGGCAACGGTGTATGGGCAACAGCCGTCGATAGCCGCTTCGCAGTTGGTAACGACAATGTTACTGGGGACGCTCAACTTTTCGCAATGCAATACTTCTACTGGTAAACCGAGGATTAATTCATGACTTTACGTAAAACGCTTATCGCTTTAGCCGTTGGTTCTGTTGTCACGCTATCTGGCTGTAACGCGCTTACTTCTTCAGACGCGCAACGACAAGCGAACGAATTCAAAAACGTCATTGATCGTACTGGTTCGCCAGAATACATGCGCGATTACGACTTTGATGATCACCAACGCTACAACCCATTTTTCGATTTAGGTGCATGGCACGGTCACTTGCTGCCAGATAACGCAGACGGTATGGGCGGTTTCCCAAGTACAGCGCTATTAACCGAAGAATACATTAATTTTATGGCTAACAACTTCGACCGGCTAAGCGTGTACAAAGATGGCCAGAAAGTGGCGTTCGAAATGGAAGCGTACAGCCTACCTGGTGCGCTGGTTCAAAAACTCATATCCAAAGATGTGACGATTGAAATGACTATCCGTTTCGCTTCAGACCGCACGTCTTTATTAAAAACAAAAATCACCTCTGACACACCTGTAGAACTTGTGTGGGACGGTGAACTGCTTGAGAAATACCATGCTAAAGAAGGTGAACCTCAATCAGATAAGACCATTGATGAGCAATACCCAGATTACAACCGTACGATTATCGCAACAGACAATGGCCTAAAAGTAACGTTTGGCAAAGTTCGCTCAACTTGGGATCTACTGACTTCTGGTGAGTCTGAGTATCAAATCCATAAATCCATTGATATGGAAACGGAAGTTGATGGCCATCGCTTTACATCTAAAGCGAGCGTAGACGGCTCAACGACGATCTACACCACTTACACACACGTGTTAACCGCGCAAGAGAATCAAACTGAGCAAGCAAACATTGCTGCGATTCTAGACAACCCTGAATCTTACCTAGACGCCTCTGCGCAACGCTGGGAAAACTACCTAGATAAAGGGCTAAGCAATCCAAATGCCACACCCGCGCAAGAACGTGTGGCAGTCAAAGCGATGGAAACATTGAACGGTAACTGGCGTGGTGTAGCTGGTGCAATGAAGTTTGACTCTGTCACACCTTCTGTTACTGCTCGTTGGTTCTCTGGCAACCAAACTTGGCCGTGGGATACGTGGAAACAAGCCTATGCAATGGCTCATTTCAACCCAGATGTTGCTAAAGACAATATTCGCGCCATGTTCGCTTATCAAATTCAAGCCAATGATCCAGTACGTCCATGGGATAAAGGCTATGTGCCAGATTTACTGGCTTACAACTTAAGCCCTGAACGTGGTGGTGATGGCGGTAACTGGAACGAGCGTAACACTAAACCAAGCCTTGCGGCATGGGCTGTAATGGAAGTGTACAAGACCACTGGTGATAAAGCGTGGATCGAGGAAATGTATCCTAAGCTAGTGGCTTACCACGACTGGTGGCTACGTAACCGTGATAACAATGGTAACGGCGTTCCTGAGTACGGTGCAGCTGTCGATAAAGCGCATAACACACCAGAAGGTGAAATGTACTTCACCGTCGTACGTGGCGACGAGCACGAGACCATAATTGGCAAAAATGCACTTGCTGAAGTCATGGAGAAAGGCGACTACGATTACATCGAGAGCCCAGCTCAAACGGCTGCCTCTTGGGAATCTGGCCGTGATGACGCTGCTGTGTTCGGTTTCATCGACAAAGATCAGCTAGATGCTTATGTTGCCGACGGTGGCAAGCGTAGTGATTGGGACGTTGAGTTTGCACAAAACCGTGCGGAAGATGGCACTCTACTGGGTTACTCATTGCTGCAAGAGTCTGTTGACCAAGCAAGCTACATGTTCAGCGATAACCAATACCTAGCGGAAATGGCCGACATCTTAGGTAAAGAAGCAGAAGCAAAAGCGTTCCGCGCGAAAGCGAAACACCTAGCCGATTACATCAACACCTGTATGTTCGACGAAAGCACTGGTTTCTTCTACGACATCCGTATTGAAAATCAGCCGCTTGCCAACGGTTGTGCGGGTAAGCCTATCGTAGAGCGTGGCATGGGCCCAGAAGGCTGGTCTCCACTGTTTAATGGCGCTGCAACCCAAGAGCATGCAGACGCAGTCGTCAAAGTGATGAAAGATACAAAAGAGTTCAACACTTACGTTCCACTGGGAACAGCCGCTTTAACCAACCCAGCCTTTGGTCCAGATATTTATTGGCGCGGCCGCGTATGGGTCGATCAGTTCTACTTTGGTCTTAAGGGTATGGAGAAGTATGGCTACCGCGACGATGCGGTTGAAATGGCTAAAGCCTTCTTTAACCACGCTGATGGCTTAGTGGAAGATGGCCCAATCCGCGAGAACTACAACCCACTATCGGGCGCTCAACAAGGTGCACCAAATTTTTCTTGGAGCGCGGCGCATCTGTATATGCTCTACAACGACTTCTTTACTGACAGTAAATAGTCTAGAAAAGGGAGCCAATTGCAACTTGGCTCCCTTAACTCAAAGTACTCATACCTGTATACACTAGCTCACCACCGAAGCTACCATTTTTCTAATCCAAGCGCTCTTCTCTTCATACTGATTTGCCTTTAAAAACAATAAACGAATATCAAAGTCAGGAATCTCAATCGGGCTAGCGATCGCTTGCAGATCATGACTGTACATTTCCATCTCGGCAAAGCGTTTAGGCACAATACACAGCAACTCTCGCCCGAGTAACAAACGCCGAATCGTAAGAAAGTTGCGTGAAGCCACCCCAACTCTGCGCTCATAACCTAACTTAGTGAGACGCTTATCAACCTGAGTTTGTAAGCTACCGTCTGGACTAACGAGAGCATGTTCATAGCCAACAAAGTCTTCAAGGCTCATCGGTTCACTCGTGGTCACGGAACTAGGATCAAACAAACACAGGTGTTGCTCGGTATAAAGATGCTCTGAGAGGAAACGACGGTTAAGGTTTTCAATGCTGCCAATCACAACATCCAAGCCTTTACTCTCTGCAATCTCAACGTAATTACTGCGGTTAACGTTAAAAAAGTTCACTTGCGAGTTCGGTGACTGCTGCTTGATCGCATCATATAGAGCCGGAGCAAATAGCTGCTCTGCGTAATCGGTTAAGCCTATTTTCCATACTCCCGAATAGCCATTGGCTGTGAAATGCTTCTTAACCAGTAAGTCGTTCTTGATACTGCCCAATAACCTGTCGATTGTCGGAGCAATCTCTTGAGCGTGTTGTGTGGGCTCCATTTTCGCTCCAACCCTCTCGAATAGAGGATCTTCAAAAAGCATACGCATTCGCTGCAAGGTATGACTCATTGCCGACTGACTAACAAAGCACTGCTCTGCAGCCGCGCTGACACTGTTGGTCTGAAACAAGGCTTGAAAAGCCACCAGCAAATTGAGGTCGACCCCGTTCCAATTAAACTCTTTCACTCACCTAATCCCATTTGATTCATAGTTTGCATTAAAACTATCAATTTGAATCATTTTAGTTCATTGCGTACATTATTGGCACTATTTAAGGTCTATTGACCTAGCAAAAGAGTAACCTAACCATGCTGTCGATTTTTAAAACCTTCTTTATGCTTGGCTGGATTAGCTTTGGCGGCCCAGCAGCGCATATTGGCTATTTCAGAAATACCTTTGTTGAAAAGCTCAACTGGCTAGACGACAAAGAGTACGCACAAATTGTTGCGCTTAGCCAGTTCTTGCCCGGTCCCGGCTCCAGCCAAGTTGGCTTTGCCTTAGGTTATAAACGTGGTGGCCTTGGCGGGGCGTGTATGGCGTTTATCGGCTTTACCCTACCGTCTGTCATCATTATGTTGGCGCTCGCGGTGCTGAGTAGCCAACTCACTGAAGCGAGTACGTTCCAAAACATTGTGCATGGCTTAAAACTGCTCGCGGTGGTGGTCGTTACAGATGCCACTTGGGGAATGTACAAAAACTTCTGTAAAGAGAAGCTCTCGGTTGCACTGTGCGTAATGACGGCCGTTGCTCTCTTACTACTACCGGGTATTGCGACCCAAATGGGCGTGTTGATTGTGGCGGCCTTGATCGGTGTGAAATACTTAGGTAATGACGATGCGCAAAGCACCAGCAAGTTTAAACCTTCTATTGCCCCTCTAGCCCTATTTGCCGCTTTACTTGTTGGATTGCCGTTTGCGGCGCAAGCATTGCCTGCAATAGGGCTGTTCAATGATTTTTTCCAAGCAGGTAGTTTAGTCTTCGGTGGTGGCCATGTGGTTCTGCCACTACTGCAAAATATCGTCGGTGATCAACTCAGCCAAGATGCTTTTCTAACAGGTTATGCAGCGGCGCAAGCGGTACCTGGACCTATGTTTACCTTTGCGACATACATAGGTTACGAGTTGATGCCTTCAGCCCCGATTACGGGTGCATTGATGGCGACCTTAGCGGTTTTCTTACCTGGCTTCTTGCTGCTACTAGGGGTACTAAAGAACTGGCAATCGTTAGCTAAGAATCACAAAGTCTCTGGTGCTGTAAATGGAGTCAATGCTGCGGTCGTTGGTTTATTGGTTGCCGCTTTGTACCAACCCGTATTTACCAGTGCAGTAATAAATCCACTGGACATCTCGCTGATACTGGTTGGCTTCTACTTGATGAAACAGCACAAGCTACCGATTGTTTGGATGGTTGCTCTGTTTATGGCAGCAGGGTTCGCAACAGGCTATCTCAGCTAAAAATATATCTGCCTAAAGTTAGCAAGGAGAGCATATTGCTCTCCTTGCTTCTATTCAGCCTGCTGCGCTTGCTCCTCCCTGACCATCGCCAACGCTTTTTCTAGATTCTCATTAGCGACTTTGTAGTAGGTGGACTTGGTATTAATCGCCTGCTGAAGATAGGGAATAGCTTTGTCAGGCTTGCCTTGTAGAGTCAGGAAATAGCCGACATTATTCAATGCTTCAGGCTTATCCATATGCTGTGAGAAAACATTGAGCGCTCGGTTGATCTCTCCTTTTCCTAAATAAACCAGTGCTAAGTTATTCAATGCTTTCTCGTTATCAGGATCGATATCAAGCGCCTGCAAAACAAATCGTTGCGCTTTACGATAATCTCCAGACATGTAGAAAGAGTAACCGACATTAGTCAGAGTTTTGACCGATTCAGGCTCAATGCTCAGTGCTTGTTTATAAAATGCCTGAGCCAACTCGTGCTGTTTACCCAAATCAGCGGCAACGCCTAACCCCATAAAAGCATACTCGGGTGAATAACGGTCGACTTTTAGGCTTGCCACTGATTTGACCGTCATTAAATCCTCTCCTTCGAGCGTTTCGCCATTGTTGAACCTCAACTGATCAGCATTAACCGCACGCAAAAAGTAGCTTTTACCCTGTTCAATATCACCATTACGGCTGTAGAGAATCCCCAATTGCTCAAGCACCTTAATATTATTAGGGTTCTCTTCAATCGCGATTAAATAGGCTTTTTCCGCAAGTGCTAGGTTGTCTCGTGACTGGTGAATACGCCCAATATTAAATAGGGCACGATCTCTGTACTGCCCATTCTCAAACGCAAGCGAACGAATGTATTCGTATAAAGCCAGATCCGTATTACCAGAACTTAAAGCAACATCTCCCCGCTGAATCGCCTCCTTTTCCGTTTTTGGTGGCTCTTCTAACGACAACGTATCTATCGGTTTACCTTCATAGAGAGAGGTGTCCAATTGAGGTTCGTTACTCGCGCAAGCCGAGAGCAGGAAAAATGGTATTAGCAGCAGTAAAAAACGTAATCCTTTCATAGCAGAATCCTTAATTCCCTAGCGACGTTGTCAGTGACAGCATTGAAGGGCCTATTGCAACAATAAAAAAACAAGGCCAAATAAACAGCAGTAATGGGAAAATCATTTTTGTTGGTATTTTGGCGGCAATCTCTTCGACTTCTTGATTGCGTTTATCACGAAAATCTTCGGTATATTCACGTAAAGTCTGCGACAAACTGCCACCAATTCTAGAAGCATGTGAAAGCATAGTAACCAAGCCAGCAATCTCTTTTAAGCCCGTACGTTCGACCAATTCATTGAAAGCATCAGACATTTCAACACCTGCTTTAATCTTTGCACATACGGTATCAAGTTCATCGGCAAAATCGGGATGAGAGATCGTCAACTCATCTGCAACTCTGCGAAGTGCAGCACTAAAGCCTAAACCAGATTCCGTACATACCACGAGTAGATCAAGAGCATCAGGCACACCGCCACGAATTCTAGATTGGCGTTTATCTACCAAATAGTTCAGGGTGATATTAGGTACATACAAGCCAACACCAACACTACCAATCATGGCAAGATTTAGTTGACCAAAATCAGGAAAGAAGAAGTACAGCGAAGCGGCAATAGACAAACCCAATAATATCGACATACCTTTAAAGGCATAAAAAATAGTGATTGCATTGGCATCATGATAGCCCGCATGCATCAATTTACTGCGAATCGTTGCATTCTCTTTGCTGTTCGACGGTTGCATTACCGGTGCTAATGATTCCAGTGTATTGTCTAAACGTCGACTTTTCTTCAGCCTTTCTCCACCAGTGCTTTTACGAATTTCTTCTAGTTTTTGAGTCAATGGCGATTTCGAACCAAGTAGTAACATCAAAACTGTGAAGAAAATTAAAATGGTTGCAATAAGAATCAAAACTAAAAATGCAGTCTGCTCATCTAGTTGTAGTTCATTAAGTTGGTAAATGAGGTCTTCCATATCTATACCTCAAAGTTGATAATTTTTCTTATCCACATCGATCCTATAAATAGGCTCACTATGCCACCACTAACAAGATCCAACCCTCGGGGGTCTCGGTATAGAGGTTCAACATATTCCGGGTTAATAAAAGATAAGAATAGAAATAAGATAAAAGGCGAAAGAACAAGTATCCATGCAGATAAACGGCTCTCAGCGGAAAGGGTTTTGATTTTACGTTGCAATTTAAAACGAGCACGCAGCACTCTAGAGACTTTTTCTAAGTTTTCTGACAAGTTACCGCCCGTTTCCTTTTGTAGTAATACTGCGCTAGAAAATGCCAGCATGGAAACGGTGGGGGTACGCTCTGCCATCTGCATAATAGCCATGCGCATATCGTAACCGTAGTTGAGTAAGTTAAAGGTATTCTTAAACTCAATGCCTATCGGTGCAGGCATTTCATTCCCTACTTCATTAAATGCCTGGGTGACGGGCTGACCGGCCTGAAGCATCCTGCGCATGATATCAAGTGCTTCAGGCAATTGTTCTTCAAATGCAGCTAGGCGATCGGATATTTTCTTGTTCAACCAAAAATAAAGGATAAACCATACCCCGACCGCAGCGGCGAGACCGACATAAATAGGCTGCCTAAATATCAATGCAGTGATCAAGCCTATTACAGAGAACATCAAGGTAACGGTTAATGTTTGGGTTAAACTCCAATCATATCCTGACAACTCAATCATTTTTTTTAGCGACGAGAAGGTTTCAAATTTAACCAGCTTTCTATCAAGCGGGGTTAAGCTCTTTATATAGTGTTCTTGTAGTAATGAACGCGCTTCCTCGTCAAGGTTGGTTTGTGACTCTTTTAGCCTCTGAGACAGCTCTTTGTGTTTTGCTTTGCTCCCTGCAGCAGGAAGTATGAGTGCCTGAGAAATAAACACCACAGCAAAGAATAGTAGAATAAAGAATAACGTCGCATCCTGCTGCATAACGCCCCCTTATGAGAATGTCTCATTAAAAATATCAAATGGAAGTTGCATACCTTTTTTAGACAATTGGTCGTGACACTGGGGAACAACCCCTGTCGCTGTATAAAAACCTCGAACGTTGCCTTCTTCATCCATTCCTTGACGGTTGAAGCGGAACAATTCCGACATGGTAATAATTTCACCTTCCATACCATTGATTTCACAGATACTCACCATTCGACGCTTACCATCTTCCTGGCGCTCCATCTGCACCACTAAATGAATCGCAGACGCAATCTGTGAACGTAAATTCTTGGCCGACATATTCCAACCCGCCATAGCAAACATGTTCTCTACCCTAGAAAGCGCATCTCGAGGAGTGTTGGCGTGAATCGTCGCTAACGAACCGTCGTGGCCGGTATTCATCGCCGCAAGCATATCGACCGCTTCAGCACCACGCACCTCCCCTAGCACAATACGGTCTGGTCGCATACGCAGTGAGTTTTTGACCAAATCTCGCTGAGTAATTTCCCCTTTACCTTCAAGGTTCGCGGGGCGTGTCTCTAGGCGAACAACGTGTGGTTGTTGTAGTTGCAGCTCCGCCGAGTCTTCAATGGTGACAATGCGATCATCTGAAGGAATAAAGTTAGAAAATATGTTCAAAGTGGTGGTTTTCCCCGAACCAGTACCACCAGAAATGAGGACATTAAGCGCACCACGGACGGCTGCTTCGACAAACTTCGCCATCTCCGGAGAGAGAGAGTTGAAGTCAAGCAGGTTGTCCATGTTGAGTTTTTCAACCGCGAAGCGGCGAATAGAGACTGACGAGCCATCTAGTGCTAAAGGAGGAATAATCGCATTCACACGCGACCCATCAGTCAATCGCGCATCCACCATTGGCGAAGCCTCATCAATGCGGCGTCCTACTTGACTAACAATTCGGTCGATAATATTACGCAGATGACGTTCATCAAGAAAAGTGTATGGCGTCTGTTCAAGCTTACCGCGCCTTTCAACAAAAACATGCTTAGGCCCGTTAACCAAGATATCTGACACTGTGGCATCATGTAGCAATGGCTCCAAAGGACCAAGACCAAACACTTCATCTTCGATTTGCTGAATGACTCGTTTGCGCCCTTCAGCACTTAACGCGTGAGTCTGGTCATCGGCCATCAACTGAACAATCGCATCATGCAAATCTGCTTTCGCTCTTTCAGGCTCTAAACTTGCCAAAAGTCCGAGGTCCAATGTCTCGAGCAACCTTTGGTGATAATAGTGCTTTACTTCTTGCTCTTGAGTGAGTTGCTTGCGAGTTTCTTCTATCACTTTATCTTTTGCTTCTGTTTCTAATTTTTTTCGTTCTTTGAAAGAGTTAGAATCAGTAGCACTCCCATTTAAATGGGAGTCAGAGTCGATTAATGGCACTCCTGTTTCCTGTTGTTGATCTACAACGTTCACTTTTTCTTGCAACTCAGGATTCAGGTTTTTTCGTTTAAAAAACATAATGGCTCTCTGTCACTGTGCATGAAAAACTATGAGAATAACCGCTTAAACCAACCTTTTTTCTCATCGGGTTGTGGAGTAAGAGAATTAACAAAGCGGCTAATAGACTTGGAAATTGAACTGTTTTTTTTCGCTTCAATGAATGGGCGACCTAAGTTGGCACTTTCCAGTGCCACTTTAAATTCATTCGGCACAACATGGACTGATATATCTCCGATCGTTCCCTGAATATCTTTAAGTCTTATTGACTGACGTTTCTCATAGCGATTGATCACAATCTCAATTTGCTCTTTATTGATACCAAACTCAAACGACAAGAGCTTAATCATTTGGGTGGTATTTTTGATCGCGACTAAGTTTTGTTGTGCAATAAGAAACACTTTACTTGCCGGTGCTAACACTGGTGCAAACAGGCGGTCTAGACCGCGAGACAAATCAACTATGACATAAGGGTAGTGCTCTCTTAACAAAGGTAGCAGCTTGTTAAGATGCTTGGCCTTCTCATAGTTCTCATGGCTGTTCTCTCGTTTAAACGAGAGAATATGCAGCCCACTAGAATGTTTGGTTACAAAAGTACTCAGTGACACTTCATCAAGATCAGAAACATTTGCTAACGCATCGGTCATGCTGTAGGTGGGGCTGATACTAAGATAATCATTGACCACGCCAAACTGAAGGTCGAGGTCAAGTAACAACACTTTCTCTGGATTTCTTCTGGCTATTTTAATGGCTGAATTGAGCGCAATCGTTGAGGCACCAGAGCCCCCTTTAGTGTTCATAAACACCAATAATTCACCGAGGTTCCGGCTGGCGACTTTTTCTTCCGCGACATTTTTTAGTAATGGGATAAGCTCTTCTATTTGCGCCGTATTGGAAACAAAATCAGCCGCGCCAATACGCAATGAGATTTTAAGTGCACCATTGTCACTTTCATTACCGAAGACGATCAATGAGGCCTCGTGGTTATCATTGTTTCCGTCCGGAGCCTCATAATTTTGTAATTCGACAATCTTTTGTGCCCAATTAGGCCCAGTCTCAACAAAAATTAGATCTGGCGGAGAAAAGTGGGCTAAATTACTAACAACCAAGCCATGAAACGAGATCATTTCATAGCTAATACTCTGACACTTAGACAGCTCGTGACTGATATGCAAATGAAAAGCATCCGACGAATAAAAAACCCAAATCGTGAGATTGGTTTTTAATCTAAGCGGAGCACTTTCATTTGGCGTAATCTTCACAGCCTCTCCCATACATGCCTCCTAGCAATCTGAACTACTGTTGGTTCCATCCGAGGTTCGGTGATGACCTAGGTTTTCTCGCGGACGAATCGTTTCAAACTCGGGGACAGCTAACAATCCAGTTAAATTAACGAAACTTAATAACCCCGTGTATTGATAGTTAAAATCAACCACTCTTGCCCTTACATATCTAATTGTAGAAAACACATCATCATCTGTCAGAGTTCCTACGACAACATTTCCAGATTCGTCCAGATAATCAACCACAACATTAGCCGCTGTCAGCCCTCCGGGCGCATAGGTAGGGATAGACAAAGCGGGGATGTCATTACGGTCTTCTACTCGGCAGACAACGGCAAGACGCGCAGCTATTCGAGTGACATCATTAATAACCTGTAAGGAATAAACGTATCGCCCAACTTCTATGACAGAAAAAATAACCAGCATTAACGCGGTGGAAATGATTGTAAATTCAATAACGCTTATGCCTGTTTGTCGTTTCATGGCGCTGTCCTCATCATGGCAGAGGTATTGAGCGGCACAGTAAAATTGAAATCTGCATGAAACGCGGTCATTACCGGCGTGTAGTCATGTGAGATGGTTATGGTGACATAACCATTATTGTGGGACACGGAAACATCCGAAGTCGAAACATCGGCGACCATCGGTGTTGATCCTTCCCCGACAGACGAGTGTCCATAAATAACGATATTTTTTATTTCACTGACATCAGCAATTTGATCATAGCTTGCTGAACCAGCGATATCGGTCGTTGCATAACGAACCCCATTTTGCGCCATTTTGTTTAGCGTGTTGTAGCGAATAAGGGCATTACCAAACTCGGTAATCGCCATCATTACCAACAACAAGGTAGGAATCGCAATAATAAACTCAACCGCCGCTAAGCCTTGCTGCTTACGTTTTAACAATACAGACTTCATGACTCGTCTCCATTTGGATCTTTATAGAGAACGATGCGATAGGGTCCATCACTGTCAGAGTTTTGTCCGGGGGGGCCACTCAATACCGAGCAATCTTCAATAAACTCTCCGTAAACAGGATCTTTACTACCATTACTTGTTGGTGCCTCTTGTAGTAAGAAGAAGCATGCCAATGCTGTAATCGTAAAGTTCGTAGTCCCTCCAGTTGCACCAGAGCAATCCACCACCGGCAATACCAGCGTACGACGATTAACTTGCCCACCAGAATCAATTCTGCAATCGGGATCACCAGTACAATCAGGTAGCGCGCTAAGGTAGTCATCATAGCCCCATGGCTGACCTCCCGCACCACTGGTATCTTCATAGGTGACATTGCCATCATTATCAGTAGTCGGGGAAGTATCAGGCTCACGTACATAAACATCAGAGGGATAGTCAGCAGCATTAACGCCTCCTCCACTGTAGGAACCAAAGCGAGTATTGAGCCCTTGCCCGACAGGCCCCACCGTATTACCCGGTTTAGTCGTTACAGTACTGCCAACACCAATTGAACCATGCGTCGTTTGATATTGTTCAATTGGGTCAGGATCACCAGCTAACGCTTCTCGAACCGTTGTAGCACCAGAACCAAAGTCTAATAACTGATAGTTGCCTGGCCCCATATCACTAGTATGATGATCAGCAACTTTGATTGGGTACACTTCCCCAGGGTTGTAGCCATTTGTCCCCCCATCCTCACCTTCGCATACAGCAATCGGGACTATATTAGTCGTGGAACCAACTGATGGGCTTGGCCCAGCGACGGCTGAGGAATCTAAGTTTTTGTCAGCATTAAAGACATGGGCAAAAAAGTTGTCTAATTCAAACCCTGTGACTGAAACTCGAACAAACGTGTCTTCGGCCGGATTAAAGCTGCCATCAGGAAACACATCGGCATCATTTGAATACTGAACCGCTACTGTCGCCGTAGAAAAGTCCATTTCATCATTACCCGTAGCATTGGCAACGTTAGTCAGCGTGGTATTGGCTGCTGTTGTCGCTTCGGCTGTCGTTCCGCCATTATCTATCACAATTGCCGCAGCTAACGCTGCAGCATCAAGGCTGTTTTGCAGTCGAGTTTTATTGAGCATGGCGTGATTAACATCAATAGATAAAGCAGCGACGCCTATCAGAGATAACATTGCCGCAGTAACTAGTACTAACGCTAAGCCTTTTTGTTTACTCGCCGTCCGGATATTTGTTCGCCGACACATAGTTGCTTCCTTAGAGGCTATTGAGAGCCTCCTTCTAAGAATTGACTTTCAGTCCCTTTCAACTCTGTACCTTTTTTACCAGTATAAACTTGATAAGCACCTTCCATTCGTTCACCACTACCTGACGGAATAACCCCTAAATTGTCCTGAGTTGCATTGGGATTGTATGTTTGTTCTGTTTTAAGTTTAGCCACATGGGCGCCTAACCGCTCTGCATTATTGACACAGCCAATAAGCAGCAATGACAAAGAAAGTACGCCAATAGTTACTTTAATATGTTTCATATTGCCCCCTATAGACTGTGCCCGAATGTGCCTTCAGTACCACCTTTGGAGTGGTCGACATATTCTTGCTCAGCAGTTTCGCTTGGTTTGGTAGAGTTAGCAGGCGCCAGATAAGCGCCGCGACCCAGCAAGTAATATTCAAAGTCATTTGGCTCGACAAAAGAATCTGTTGGTAAAGTGACTCTGCTTCGATCAACGGGTTTCGCCAATCTAGGCGTAACTAAAATAACTAGCTCGGTTTCACCTGAAATATACTCTTGACTATTAAACATCTGACCAAGTACCGGGATATCACTAAAGCCCGGCATTTCATTGACCACATCACGAACGTTTTCACTAATCAGCCCTGCAATACCAATGGTTTGGCCATCTGCCATTTCTAGTGTCGAAGACGCACTTCGGCGCGTGATAGGTGGAATGATATAGGTACTGTTAGTGAAATTAGGGTCAAGAACCAGTGACGAGGTGTTTGCAATCTCACTGACATCAATGGCTAAATTGAGATTGATTTTTTGGTCGCTAAGCACAGTCGGAATAAACTTGAGCCCTACCCCATACTCTTTGTAGGCGATAGTAATACCATCTTTGTCTGGGACAGGAATAGGAAACTCACCACCCGCTAAGAATTCTGCTTTAGAACCACTTAGTGCTGTAAGATTGGGCTCAGCCAGTACTTTAGCGGTCCCGTTTTGCTTAGCGATATCAAGCGCAAAAGTAAACAGCGTATTACTGTCAATAAAAGTGCCCAATAAGCCTGTACTGTCAATTTTAGGTGCATTAAAAATCGGTCCAATTGCGCCTGATGGCAAATCATCAATCACACCACCGGCAGAAGTTCCCCCCCAACTTAAGTCACCACTTTTCTGAAAAAAGTGGAAATTGGCATCAAACTTACGTACGAGGCTTCTTTGCACTTCAGCCACAGTGACTTCTAGCATCACCTGTTGTGCACCGCCAATGGTCATTAAATTGATTACCCCTGTTTTATCGACTTGTTCACTGAGGGACTCTTTCTCTTTATCGGCCTCCTGACCTACGGAGTATGTTTCGGCAACACGAAGAGCAATGTTCATTGCGGATTGGTTACTGATTTGTCCGCTAAGTATTAAGCGGTTTTGGGCGCTATGGACTTCTATCTGCTCATTAGGCAGAAACTCATATAACTTAGCCTTCAAACTATTTAAATCGTGGGTGACTTCAATATTGATTGATTCAATCAGCTGCCCTCGGCTATCCCAAGCCATTAGATTGGTTGAGCCAAGTTTTTTGCCGATAAGGAACACCTCGTTTGATTTCAACATCACGATATCAAGCACTTCAGGATCACCTAAAGAAACCCGTTTAGCTTTGCCTGCTAAAGTGACATGGGTTGATTTATGGTGTGGCACCTTAACCACTTTTCCCGATTGTGTCGCACTGTGTACAGTTAAGGTACTGAATAAAAACAGACTTATTAGTATGATTATCTTACGCATAGTTCACCTCAATCCTTGACTCTGATGTTGCTTTTCTCTGTGCCTTTCAGGATGGTGACACTCGGTGCAACGTATCTTTTGACTGGTTTTTCCTCTTCATGAGGGTTACGAAGAGCAAGTTGAATCTCGCCTTTACTCTGCGCCGTCAAAAGCTTTTCAGCTTGTCTTGGTGACACTTCTAAAGTCACTGCTCGTACTATGATGGGTTTATTTTCTTTCGTTCGCGCGGTCTGGTCTACCGCCAACACTTTGATATCTTTTAATACCGTTAATGTCGTCGCCGAGGTTGGACTATAACTAATGGTGTTCAACACATCGACTCTATTACCCGGCAACAAAAAACCTGCAACACCAATAACGTCATTAACCCGAATCGTCACTGCTCGCTTCGTTTCTGGTATCAGAGCTGCAAGCGTCGAGCCTTCACCAGAATTGGCAAGACGGTTTCGATTAACGATTTCACCTGGGTAAATAGTGGTCGCCGCGACTTGACCTAGGAGATCCTCTTCCGAAACAAACTGCGTTTCTCCACGCCATGACACTTCAAGTAACTTAGAGCTAATATGCTGCTCTTCAATCACACTGCCAGATGGAATTTCCTGAGCAGCAATAATGACAGGTTCACGCTCAACCACTTCAACTTCAGTCTGTGGTGTAAGCTGCCGATCCATCCACTGCTTGGCGAAAAAAACCGCACCAAGCCCAAAAGCGATAGATAATAAGAATAGTAAGATCACTTGGTTCCGACTCATCGAGCTCCTCCTCCTTTGCCATCAGCAGTAAAATAAACTTCCCATGCGCGGCTGACGATCTCGGAGGTAATGACCGGGGCAACTTCTTCAAACACTATAATATCTCGGCTGATACCTACTAAATCCTTTGGAATACAAGGATAGAAGCCAACGCTATGCTGACGATGTAACTCTAAAAGTGATGATATACAGTCCTCTGCAAGCTCCAATTGGCGGCTTTGAGAGAAAATATCCCATAACTGGCGATACTCCGTTTCCAGTAGAGGGCCAAACTGAATTTTGTAGCCTAAACGACGTAAAAATGCGGGGTCACTGATCTTTTCCGGATCTAAGTTCGTAGAAAAGGCCAGTGTTAAAATAAACGGAATGGTGATTTGCTGCCCATTAGGTAATGATAAGTAATCATAAAAATATTCCATTGGGACAATCCAACGGTTGAGCAACGTTGCAACAGGCATAGTTTGACGACCTAGGTCATCAATAATAAAGATGCCATTGTTAGCCATCATTTGAAGAGGGGCCATCCAAACCCGATTGTGCTCACTGTGGTTGACCTCTAGCATATCCATAGTTAACTCACCACCAACTTGGATACTTGGGCGTTCACACAGGCTCCAGCGGCGGTCAAACTGTTCTTTAAACGTAATGGATTGATTTTCAGCACTAGTGACACGTTTATGATGCTGAGGAGAAAACACCTTGATGATATTACCCGCTGCGTAAACAGCATATGGAATATAAACCGACGTGTTTAGAGAGTTTAAGATTCTTGTCGCAACAAAGGTTTTACCAGTACCCGCGTCACCATAAAGTAACAGCGCGCGACCCGAGTTAATCGCAGGGCCTAAGCTGCCTATCATACGATCGGCGCCCAGCACTTCTTCCAAGGCGTAAGTAACGTCTTGTCGATTTACCATTTGCGCGCGCACATCTTGCGCCTTAACCATGGCATCATAGCTAGTTAGAGAGACAGGAACGGGACCTAAATATGCGTCCTTTGCGAAGGCAATATCGGCTTCTGTCATGCCTTGCTCCGACAGACCATAGCGAACATGCCCAGTAGAGGCGGCGGCAAAGGTAGAACTCTGTGCCTGAAAGACTTCGACTTGAGATTTAGCGCGTAAGTCACTAAGCATTTCCTCAATCATATGACTGTTGATACACATCAACTTAGTCAACTGGAGAATGTCGGACTTTGGATAAGCGGCTAAGTGCTTGAGCAGTAAATTTTCTAATACCGCTTTGGGAACTTCTAAAGCGTCAAAGGACGTTGGCACTGGGGGCGATTCTGCCTGCGGTGTCAATTCTACTCTGTGCCTAATTTTAGCTGTAGATTGAACCATATAGACTCCTTGTCTATAAGTTTAAAAGTATTGATACATCGCTAAACCAATGACCACCACCGGGGCAAATGGCATGCGAAGCTTGCGCTCTATTTTTTCTCCTGCTGATAGCGCGGCGTGAGAACTCGAGCCATAGGCCGCTATCATCGAATATTTAGAAACAAGTTGTTTGATTGAACTGCCGCTCTCTGCCCTATTCATCACCGCATAAAGCACCCCGACGACAACGCTAGATAAAGCAATCCAAACAGTGGCATCAATTAAGTTTCCCCAACCAAGCCAAAAGCCAACGACACCTAGTAATTTGACATCACCAGGAGCCATGACTCGTATAAAATGCAATAGTAGTGCGGAAACGAAGAAACTCAGTCCAGCAACAGCAGACCAAAGAAGATTCTCAACAGGCGCTGCTGACAACCCTTTATCGACAATGCAAATTGCCAAAATTAGAAGCAGATACAAATTCGGGATTCGGTTCTCTCTTGCGTCCGTTACGGCAACGACAATAAACCCCAACCAGATAAGATAACTCATAATAGGTACCTGTCATCCATAACATTGCTACCCAGCGAAAATGGTACCCATCTCCGCAACCAAAATGTCACTAAAAGCAACAAAAAGACCAGCTAAGCCCACCACCATTAAGCCTGCACCTACTACATATTCCACAACTGTAAGACCGCTTTCATCCTGAAAAAAATCTTTAATATGAGTTATTGTTTGCATAATTTCCCCCTAGATATTATTAAGGCTTGTAAAACTATAGTTTAGTTCTACAAGCCTTAAATATATATTAGACGGGTTTCAATAGTTTGCTTATCTAATTTCAGATAAAAAGTTAAGCAAAAATAGTACTTAGCTCTGCTTGTAACTCGGCACTAAATAGGTCAAATATACCAGCTAGGCCTAGTACGAGTAGACCTGCACCTACAACGTATTCAACAACCGTTAGACCTTCTTCGTCTTTCATAAATGCAGTGATGTTTGTAATAAGCTTGCTCATGATATGTCTCCTTCCAAAGTTCATTAAGCTGTAGCGCTTATTGATAATTTAGAGTTATTAGGGCATAACAGTTAGGATTTTTTTATCTATCTATTGTACTTTTTTGCTAATACTTTAATTAACATTTGGACTTTCTTGTCTTATTTAGCGCACAATTTTGATAATTAAAATAATAGCTCTATTTTTTTTACTTTAACTAAAATCTTGATTAACATTAAATTACTTTGGTTTGATTGAATTTAAACGAGCCTACAACAAGACAAATATTAAAATTCTCATTTTTGATACTTGACAAAATACCAAGAAATAAAAAACGTGATCCGAATCCATAAAAATAATCAATTAACTTAAGGGTGGCTCAATAGCGTCATTGATCAACCACTCTATCTCATACTAAGCTCAAGATTATAGTTCCTCATTATTCTAAATAAGATTAACTAAGGACTGCATACAGTGGAAGTACTACATAAAGGGTACTGGTTAGGAAAATCAGTTACTTACATACCAAAAGATCAGGTAAGAGATTTAGAAAGGTATTTCCATATTCTCGATTATGGCTATGACGTATCCGTCTTAAGCGAACCTGATATTCACTTCTGTTTTTTCTATTATGAAGCACGCTACGACTCTCTTTTCCATACTGCGATAAAACTTTGCCAAAATCTCGATAAACAGCTTGTCCTTGTCTGTGATGATGACGTGCCACAAGACGTTAGCGACCTTGATGTCATATTCTCTGTACTTTCCATTGAGCATGATGATGTTAGGTTATGGTCAGATGAACTAAATAAACAGGTTTACTATCAGTTTACTAAGCATCAAGAAATTTTAGACATTCATAAATTAGTTGAGAAACAATCTCAAAAACATATCAGCAAAGATTTAGTCGAAATGCTGCGATATATAGAAAAAAACTTATCAAGAACAATTCGAGAAGAGGACGTTGCAGAATATTGCCACTATTCAGTGACTTACTTTTCTAAGTTTTTCCACAAAACAATAGGTGTCAGCTTTCGCGATTACCTGACACTAAAAAGAATCAATCTCGCCAAACACCTTTTAACTAACGATAGGAAAGAGAAAATCTCATTTATTGCCTTCCAATGTGGTTACAACGACGTATCGTACTTTTCTCGTATATTTAAAAAGAAAACCGGAATCAGCCCTGCCATCTATCGTCAACTACACTAGTAATAGACGACTCGAAACAGCCGCAAGCTCATAAGCCAGTCAAAGTGAATACATTTAGGTATGTTGTTCACAAGATGCACGAAAATTCATGACAAGTGCTTTCCTCCGCTTGGATTAACATGTTAGAGTTAACAGTCTATTAACAATAAAAACATAGCCATAACTTTGCAAATAACATGGAGTTAGAGAATGATTCAGCCTAACGAGTTAAGCAAACCAACCTGTGCTCTCCCACCACCAAATGAGATGATCCTAAAATGGGCAGAGGAGCGCCCAAATGAGGTTTATCTTAAACAAATTATCAATCGCAAGTTTGTTGAATACACATATGCAGAGGTTGCAGAGCAAGCGCTAAAGCTTGTGAGTGCTTTAAATGCCTTAGGGGTTCAACCACGAGATAAAGTCGCTTTAGTCTCGAAAAACTGTGCCGAATGGTTTATCTGCGACCTTGCAATGATGCTCGGTGACTTTGTCAGCGTGCCAATCTTCCCTACAGCGGGAGCAGATACGATTGAATACTGTGTAACACACAGCGAAAGTAAAGTGTTAATCGGTGGTAAGCTCGATGATCCAGCGGCCACTCAACAAGTGATAGACTCATTTCCTGATCTGATCACCATCTCACTGCCTTACGATACCGCACCAAACTGCAAACATCAGTTTAAACAGTTGATAGCTTCTGCTGAGCCTAGCCAAAGTAGGCCTGAACACTATGACGACAAGCTGATGTCGCTAGTGTATACCTCTGGGACTTCAGGGTTACCTAAAGGAGCAATGTTAACTTATGGTGCATTTAGCTGGTCTGTTCAACAGTTGATTGATCATATTGGCATTCAAGAAAATGATCGCTTGTTCTCATACCTGCCACTGGCGCACATCACAGAACGCGTGTACATCTTTGGCTCATCGGTCATGGGTGGTGTTCAAACGGCTTTTCCGGAGTCTTTAGATACCTTTATAGAAGATGTAAAAATGCAGCGCCCGACACTGTTCATCTCTGTACCTCGCCTATGGACACTATTCCAACAACGTATCCAAGATAAGCTACCGCAGAAAAAACTCAACATTCTGCTTAAGATACCGTTCGTAGGTTCTCTTATCAAAAAGAAACTTGCTGAAGGATTAGGTTTAGACCAAGCACGCGTACTGGGCTGTGGTTCAGCACCTGTTTCCCCAGCACTACTAGAGTGGTACCACAGTGTTGGCCTCCATATTACGGAAGCGTGGGGGATGACAGAGTCGTTTGCCTACAGCACGCTCAATTATCCGTTCCGTGCAGACAAAATCGGTAGTGTCGGTAACGCAGGCCCTGGTATCGAACTTAAGATCGCCGAAGATGAGGAAATTTTGGTTCGTGGTAAAGGCCTCTTCTCTGGCTACTACAAAAACGACATTGCAACCCAAGAATCATTCAATGCCGAGGGCTGGCTGCACACAGGTGATATCGGTTTTATTGATAGTGACGGTTACCTAACCATTCAAGGCCGTAAAAAAGATACCTTCAAGACCGCCAAAGGTAAGTTTGTCGCCCCTGTCCCAATTGAGAAAAAACTGTTTGAGTACAGCCGCGTTGAAATGATGTGCTTAATCGGACTTGGTCTACCGGCCCCTATTCTACTGGTGGTTCCACACGATTTCCCTAACTTTGATAAAGAACGCTACGAGAGAACAACCAAGAAAGTCATTGCAAGAATGAACGCAGATCTTGAGTCTCACGAGCAGATCAAAGGGGTGCTAATGATCAAAGACCCTTGGAGTATTGAGAATGGGATCTTAACCCCAACACTAAAGATTAAACGTCATGTCTTGGAACAGAAATACCATGATGTGGGCCAAAGCTGGCCAAAAGGGCAACTTGTGGTGTGGGAAGAATAATCTTAGCTTACTAAATATAAAGGAGAGCATTGGCTCTCCTTTTGCTTTTCTGACCAAACCGATTATGATGCCAACTCATTAGGACAAAACACAGGAAGTCGATATGGATGCAAGGCTGCACCACTTAGCGGGATTGCGCTACTTTGAAGTTGCAGCAAGGCTCAACAGCTATAGCCGCGCAGCTGAGGAGCTATTTATCAGCCAAGCCGCGGTCAGTCAGAAAATACGCCAACTTGAAGACGGTTTAGGCTGTAAGTTATTTGTCCGTGATGGCCGAGAAATGCGTCTAACCGAGCAAGGTAAAATCTTGTTCAAACATGTATCTCAAGGCTTTGAAAATATTGTCAGTGGCCTCAATCAAATCCAAAGTGAGCCTGTAGAAGGCCTGTTGTGTGTAAGTTCCACTCCATCCTTTGCCTCTCGCTGGCTACTGCCTAGACTTTGGAAGTTCTCTACCCAGCACCCAAGTATTCCAATTCGAATTATCACTAGCTGTGAGGCACCAAACCTCAAACTAGGTGATGCGGACCTCGCTATATGGCAAGGTGAAGAACTAGATATCAACAGTAACCAAAAACTGCATAAAGAATTTCTTTTTGAAGAAACCATCTACCCGTTCTGTTCACCTAATCTAGCCAAGAGCATTGAACTTACTAGCCCAGAGCAACTGCTGAACACTTGGCTTATTCACTATGAATCTGGTGGCTACCCTTGGCAGACCTGGTTTGCTCAAGCAGGTGTTACTATGAACAAAGAGTCCGTACAGTGGATGGATGTCAGCACCTTTGACCACGCAATGAATGCCGTGATGGCCGGCCATGGTGCTTGCCTTGCTTCCGATTCGTTGGCTAGTGATTACGTAGAAAGGGGGCTACTCATTAAGCCGTTTGATATTGGAATGACTCCGGGAATTCAATTCAACCTTTTCTATGATAGCGAATCCCCTCGCCGTCAACGCATAGCAGCATTTGCCAACTGGCTGCACAACGAGATTGCTGAGTAACCCTATATACGGATTACTCATCCCAAAATCGACGAATGCTTTCGTCATAAGCTTTCTCTTTAGTTAATCCAAGATCATCGAGTAAATGATCTGGCAAGTTTTCTAACTGTTTTCGAGTGCGATGATTCCGCCACCAGCGCTTCAGTATAGTTAAGATTTTTTTATCCCAAACGAAGATTTCATATAGTTTCTGTTTGTAGCTACACTCTGAAGTTTCCATGGTTTCTTTCCTCTATTGCATTTGATGAGTAAATAATTAACCATGAACCTATGTTGCTCAAACGATACAAATTAACCTTCAGTTAAGGAAAACTAAAGTGAAAGATCGATTGCCACCTTTGCAGAGCATTTATTACTTTTATACCGCAGCGAGGCTCGGCAGCTTTAAACTCGCAGCTGAAGAACTCTATGTGACCGCTGCAGCCATTAGCCAGCAGATACGCCAACTTGAAGACTTCTTAGGCGCAGAACTGTTTCTAAGGCAGCATCGCAAAGTCACACTAACGATGGAAGGTGAGATACTCTATGAGCAAGCTATAAGAGGGTTTGAGCATCTTCATCGCGGTATCCGACAAATCAACCAAGACCCGAATCCCAACCAGTTATCCATTTCGACATTACCTTCCTTCGCTCAACACTGGCTTGTGCCGAGAATTGGCCACTTTAGACAGCAAAATCCAGATCTAGAACTGATGATTGAACCCACCAGCGAACTGGCGGACTTTCAAAACTCTAATCTCGATTTGTGTATTCGATATGGGCCCGGTGATTATCCAAACATCACCTCAGAGTTGCTTATTGAAGAGTTGCTCTATCCCGTTTGTCACCCCATCTACCAAGAGCAGCACGGCATTTACCAACTCAGCGACCTAACTGGTGCGGATTTGATCGAAGATTACTGGCGTGACCTAGACTGGGGAATTTGGCTTAACAACGTTGGTCACAAGGCCTCTAAACCGACTCTGAAATACAATGGTTCTCATTTTGTTTTAGAAGGCGCTTTAGCCGTTCAAGGTGTTGCGCTAGCGAAACATACTTTAGCTCAGCGCTATATTGATGAAGGGAAGCTAGTGAGAATCGGCAATCTAGCGCAGCGCACCGACTACAACTATTTTCTGTGCGCACCGCGTGCCTACTTTAAAAGAGAGAAAATCAAACGCTTCTGTGAGTGGATTTTTGACCAAGCTAAAGAATGTCAGAAGTTAGATCATTTAGGTTTGGAGATTATTGATAGTCGCAGCCCGAGGTGAGAGGAACAACGAGAAACGAGAAACGAGAAACGAGAAGCGAGAAGCGAGAAGCGAGAAGCGAGAAGTCTTTAAGGAATAACGTAAATTTTCAACACTTTCCTCTCAAAAACGATGAGTTTCACGAAGATGGCTACAACTAGCCATGTTCGACGAGCCCTCCACTAGCACCTCTCGAAGGGCGAAGCCCGATCTCGATTCTCGTAGCGGAGCGTTCCATAGGGCGTAGCCCGTCCCAGCTTTCCATAGGACGAACTCCGTTCCCATTCTTCCCCACAAAAAAAGCCCCAGTCTTTCGACTGGGGCTTTCAAAGCTATCTAGCTAACGTAAGAATTACTTCTTCTCGTTACGCTCTTTAACTTCTGCGATTACTTGCTCAGCAACGTTTGCTGGACATGGTGCGTATTGACCGAACTCCATAGAGAACTGACCACGACCAGAAGTGATAGTACGTAGGTGACCGATGTAGCCAAACATTTCTGATAGAGGAACGTCTGCTTTAATACGAACGCCTGTAGTACCAGCTTGTTGGTCTTTGATCATACCACGACGACGGTTAAGGTCACCGATAACATCACCAACGTTGTCTTCTGGAGTGAATACGTCAACGTTCATGATTGGCTCAAGAAGTTGTGCACCCGCTTTAGGCATAGACTGACGGAATGCGCCTTTAGCAGCGATTTCGTAAGCGATAGCTGAAGAGTCAACTGCGTGGAAGCCACCGTCGAATAGTTCAACTTCTACATCTAGAGTAGGGAAGCCAGCTAGAACGCCGTTATCCATCATAGATGCAAAACCTTTCTCAACTGCAGGCCAGAATTCTTTAGGTACGTTACCACCAACAACTGTTGAAGAGAACGTGAAACCAGAGTTTGGCTCACCTGGCTTGATACGGTAGTCGATCTTACCGAATTGACCAGAACCACCAGACTGCTTCTTGTGCGTGTAGCTATCTTCAACTGCTTGAGTGATAGTTTCACGGTAAGCTACCTGTGGAGCACCTACTTCTAGCTCAACGCCGTAAGTACGCTTAAGGATATCTACCTTGATGTCTAGGTGAAGTTCACCCATACCTTTCAGGATAGTTTCGCCAGACTCTTCATCAGTCTCAACCTGGAATGATGGATCTTCTGCAACCATTTTACCGATCGCAATACCCATCTTCTCGCTGCCGCCTTTATCTTTTGGTGTTACAGCGATAGAGATTACTGGTTCTGGGAAGATCATAGCTTCAAGAGTACATTCGTGCTTAGGATCACATAGAGTGTGACCAGTCTGAACGTTCTTCATACCAACGATAGCGATGATGTCACCAGCTTGCGCTTCAGTAAGTTCGTTACGCTCATCAGCTTGCATCTCACACATACGACCGATACGCTCAGTCTTACCAGTTGCTGAGTTAAGGATAGTGTCACCCTTCTTCAGACGGCCAGAGTAGATACGAACGAATGTTAGTGCACCAAAACGGTCATCCATGATTTTGAATGCTAGCGCTTTTAGTGGCTCATCTGCAGATACAGTAGCAACTTCACCAGTTGGCTCACCAGTTTCTGGATCTGTTAGAGGCTGAGGATCAACTTCCGCTGGAGCTGGTAGGTAATCTACAACAGCATCAAGGATAAGTTGCATACCTTTGTTCTTGAACGCAGAACCACAGAACGTTGGGAAGAACGCTAGGTCGCGAGTACCTTTACGGATACAAGCTTTTAGTTGCTCGATAGATGGCTCTTCGCCTTCCATGTAAGCTTCCATTAGGTCGTCGTCTTGCTCTACAGCAGTTTCAACTAGCTCTTCACGGTACTGCTCTAGATCGTCAACCATATCAGCTGGAACGTCTTGAACTTCGTAGTTTTCTGGTAGACCAGTTTCGTCCCAAACGTAAGCTTTACGAGTTAGTACGTCTACAACACCAACGAAATCGTCTTCACGACCGATTGGCAGAGTCATTACTAGTGGGTTTGCACCAAGAACGTTCTTCACTTGATCAACAACGTTGAAGAAGTCTGCACCCATACGGTCTAGTTTGTTTACGAAAATCAGACGAGCAACTTCTGAATCGTTCGCGTAGCGCCAGTTAGTCTCTGACTGAGGCTCAACACCACCAGAACCACAGAATACACCGATACCACCGTCAAGAACTTTAAGTGAACGGTATACTTCTACTGTAAAGTCAACGTGTCCCGGAGTATCGATAACGTTTAGGCGGTGGCCATTCCACTCACATGTTACAGCAGCAGACTGGATAGTAATACCGCGCTCAGCTTCCTGTTCCATGAAGTCAGTTGTAGACTCACCGTCGTGTACTTCACCAGTTTTGTGGATTTTACCAGTAAGCTTTAGAATACGCTCAGTGGTGGTAGTTTTACCCGCATCAACGTGCGCGAAAATACCAATGTTTCTGTACTTTGATAAATCTGCCATTGTCTTACTCTGTTTATAAGGTATAAATTGCGCGCAGAGTATATCACAATCTGTCAAGACTGATACCCTTGCATGCGCTGTATGTAAAAAAAACTTTTCTCACCAATACTAGCAGCTAATCTGCCCTTTAATGGCGCATTTCAACGAATTGACGAAGTTTTTTCAGAATAAAAATGCTGCCTATAAGCTATACAGACAGCATATCTATTATTAAGGCTGTCCTGCAATTATCGAGGACAGATTTCCGATTCAGGGAAGAAGAATTCGATTTCACGAGCTGCAGACGCAGGGCTATCAGAGCCATGAACTGAATTGTAACGCATGCTTAGTGCGTAATCGGCACGAATAGTACCACAAGCGGCCTCTTCTGGGTTGGTTTTTCCCATCAATTCACGGTAACGCGCAATCGCATTTTCACCTTCTAGCACTTGAACCATAATCGGACCAGATGTCATAAAAGCTTTTAGATCTTCAAAGAATGGCTTGCCTTCATGCTCAGCGTAAAAGCCACTCGCTTGCTCTTCAGTTAAGCGAACCATTTTCGCCGCGATAATCTGTAAACCCGCTTTTTCTATACGGTGGTAGATCTCGCCAATTAAGTTACGTTCTACTGCATCGGGCTTTACAATAGAAAAAGTTCTTTCTAGAGCCATAGGATATCCTTTCGTTATATATTTGTTTTATTGAAAGAGGCTCTACGGCCTCTTAGCTTTTAATTATTTGCTTGCTGAAGTAGCAGACCAGCAAGGCTACGGACACCAACACCCGTGGCACCTGCTGACCACTTATCTGTTGCTGACTTACGATAGGTAGCAGCGCAATCAAAATGCAGCCAACCTTTTTTGTAGTCCTCAACAAAGTAAGACAAGAATGCCGCCGCAGTGCTTGCACCAGGAGAGTAGTCACCACTGCTGATGTTTGAAAGATCAGCAAAATTAGATGGCAACATACCACGGTGGAAGTCAGCCAATGGCAGTGGCCATAAACCTTCTTTTTCTTCGCGTGCCGCATTCAGCGCTTGGTGAGACAACTCATCGTCAAAGCTCATTAGTGCGTGGTAATCATTACCTAGAGCATTTTTAGCAGCTCCAGTTAAGGTAGCGCAATCAATAATTAGCTCAGGGTTTTGCTCACTCGCATAAATTAGACCATCCGCAAGTACAAGGCGACCTTCCGCATCGGTATTCATGATCTCAACAGTTTTACCATTTTTGTAGGTAATAACATCACCCAGCTTAAGTGCGCGGCCCGAAATCATGTTTTCTGCACAACAAAGGATCAGTTTTACACGCTTGTTCAAACCACGCATGATCGCAAGACCTAAACCACCAGTAATCGTACCAGAACCGCCCATATCCGCTTTCATCGCCGTCATAAAGCCAGATGGTTTGATACTGTAGCCACCAGAATCAAAGGTAATCCCTTTACCAACCAGACAAGCAAAAACTGGCGCGTTTTCATCGCCCGTTGGGTTGAAGTCAAGTTGGAGCATTGCCGATGTACGTTCAGAGCCACGGCCAACCGCATAAATCCCTTGCCAGCCTTCAGTAAGCAGGTCTTTGTCTTTGACGACGCGCGCCTTAACTGTGCCTTCTGGCGCAACTGATTTGATAAACTCGGCCGCCATAGTCGCTAATTGGCGCGGGGCGACTTCTTCAGCTGGCTTGTTGATAATATCGCGAGTAAAGTCCGTTGCTTTGATACGCGCGGTAAGCTCTGCTTGATCTTGTTCTTTAAGATCTTGCCAAACCAGTTGGTTTTTCTTCTTTGGCCCACGGTAACCTTGATGGAACGACCAAACACTCTCAAGACCCCAACGTTCGCCTTGCAAAGAAACTGAAGCGATACCTTGGCTGTCTAGCTTACGAGCCGCGCGTTGAATCGCGCCTAAATCATGATGGTCACCAAGATGGATCGTTGCCCCTGCTTCAGAGAAAGAAAGAATTGCGTTCTCTCCCCAATGCGGTGCTGCTGCCTCTTGGCTTAGAAATACTGACATCTGTGTAGACATGGTTTCTCCTTGTCCGAACTGGCGCTGCCTACGCCTTTTTCTATTCGTTCAGGGATGTTAACACTTTAATGTGAAATTGATAAAAAAACGGACCATAAGGTCCGTTGTTTTTAGTAAAATTTGTTAACTGAGATGGTTTTCCGCCGAGGATTAATCCATTTCATCCATCCAGCACAAGATCACCGCTTCCAGAATCTTTTCATTAGAACGATTAGGCTCGTCATCAAACTCGTCCAACTCAGTAATCCAGTGGTGAAGATCAGTAAAACGCACAGTTTTAGGATCAATTTCTGGAAATTTTTCGCATAGCTCTATCGCAATATCGCGTGAATCTGTCCATTTCATTGCTTACCTTCCTTCTACTCTCCGGTAGTGATAATTCGAATGAGAAAAGCTATTGATTAGTGATCTTCTGAAGCATGGTTCAAGGTGTACTTTGGAATCTCTACAACTAAGTCTTCATCCGCGACCTTAGCTTGGCAACCTAAACGAGATTCTGGCTCTAGACCCCACGCTTTATCTAGCATGTCATCTTCTAGCTCTTCACTCTCTTCTAGTGAGTCAAAGCCTTCACGAATTACTACGTGACATGTCGTGCAAGCACAAGATTTTTCACATGCGTGCTCAATGCCAATGCCATTTTTTAGCGCGACATCAAGAACAGTGTCACCTGTATTTGCTTCCAAAACCGCACCCTCTGGGCATAAATCTTCATGCGGTAATACAATAATCTTAGGCATAACTCTTTCTCTTAAATATCATTGACTGATTGACCTGACAAAGCAGCTCGAATCGATTTGTCCATACGGCGAGAAGCAAACTCTTGGCTCGCCTTATCAGTATCTTTGATTCCTTGCTCTATCGCGTCAGCACTATCACCATTACGCAGCTCGATCAGTGATTCTATCGCTTTGAGCAGATCAGCACGTTCTGGCTCAGACAATAACTCGTCACCGTCAGTTTGCAGTGCTGCGATCAAACCTTCGATAACGCGATCGGCTTCTACGCGCTGCTCCGCGAGTGCTCGCGCGTTCATATCTTCCTTCGCGTACGTCATGGAGTCACGTAGCATGTTTGCCACTTCATCATCGCTCAAACCATAAGATGGCTTAACCTGAATCTCTGACTGAACACCAGTACTCTTTTCCATCGCCGTGACTGAAAGTAGACCATCTGCATCGACTTGGTAAGTAACACGGATGTGGGCTGCACCCGCCGCCATTGGTGGAATGCCTTTTAGCGAGAAACTCGCTAACGAGCGGCAGTCATCAACCATTTCACGCTCACCTTGGACAATGTGCACGCTCATCGCCGTTTGACCATCTTTAAAAGTGGTAAATTCCTGGGCACGCGCAACTGGAATGGTCGTATTACGTGGAACAATCTTCTCAACCAGCCCACCCATGGTCTCAATACCCAGGGAGAGAGGGATTACGTCAAGTAGCAGCATCTCTGAATCTGGTTTATTACCAACCAAGATGTCCGCTTGAATACCCGCACCAATCGCTACCACCTCATCTGGATTAATGCTTGTTAGCGGCTTACGACCAAAGAAATCGCCGACCATTTCTCTTACAAGCAGAGTGCGCGTTGAACCGCCTACCATAACAGCTTCTAACACATCCTCGGCGTCAACTTGAGCGTCTTTTAATGCACGACGACAAGACATTAAAGTCTTCTTAACTAGCGGACGAATCAAGTCTTCAAACTCATCGCGAGAAACGCTACCTTGCCAACCTAGAACATCGACTTCAACAGACTCTTGCTCGGAGAAAGCAATCTTGGTCGCCGCTGCAACGTTCAGTACCGTACGCATTTGCGTTGCGGTTAAAGGCTCTGTAAGTGCGGATTTTTCGATCAGGTAGTCTGCGAGCAGGTGGTCAAAATCATCACCACCGAGTGCTGAATCACCACCCGTCGCTAATACTTCAAACACGCCTTTTGACAAACGCAGGATAGAGATATCAAACGTGCCTCCTCCCAAGTCGTATACAGCGATCACTCCTTCTTGACCTGAGTCTAATCCGTAAGCAATAGCAGCAGCTGTCGGCTCATTAAGCAATCTTAAAACATGTAGACCGGCTAACTTAGCCGCATCTTTGGTTCCGGCACGTTGAGCGTCATCAAAATAAGCGGGCACAGTGATAACAACACCAGCAAGTTCCCCACCCAAAGTTTTCTCAGCGCGTTGACCCAGCGATTTAAGAATCTCAGCGGATACTTCAATCGGGTTTTTATCCCCGTTTGCCGTTTGTAGCACCGGCAGACCGTTGTCACTCGCTTTAAACTGGTAAGGAAGGTTTGGATAGCGCGCTTGGATATCTTCTAGAGAACGCCCTAACAGTCGCTTCACTGAAATTATGGTATTGATAGGATCAACTTCTGCTCTATCTTTCGCTGCATAACCAACTTCGGGAGTCTCTCCTGAGTAATTAACAACGGAAGGTAAGATGCTTTGACCTTGCTCATCTTGCAATGTTGCCGCGTCGCCACTTCGAACAGAAGCAACCAATGAGTTAGTCGTACCTAAATCAATACCTGCGGCGAGTTTATGCTCATGTGGTGCCGAGCTTTGACCCGGTTCTGCAATTTGAAGTAATGCCATGGATGGTCCTTGTATTGCACTAGCCGAAGAGTTTGTCTTCCACTAGTTCTATTTCGTTCTGTAGTTTGGCAATAAATTTAAGTTTACGAACTCGGTCAGCAGCTTGCTGCCAGTCTGTATGGTTCAAATCTTGCTCGGTCGCAGTCAGTTGCTGCTTAAACATTTTGCTCACTTTGCTTTCAAAGTCGAACAGCGCATCTTCAGCTTCAGCACTTGAAGAGATATCTTCTAATTCTTCACGCAGCTCCATTTGCTCCATTAAGAACATAGGATCCTGCATCGTTTGCTGTTCGCCTCGTATCTCAACACCATTCTCAGACAAGATGTATTCTGCTCTTGAGATAGGATTCTTCAAAACTTGGAAGGCATCGTTGATTTCGGCTGCTTTTTGCACAGCCATCAAACGGTCACGTTCAGATGCAGTTGCGAAGTTATCGGGATGAAACTGTTTTTGAAGTTCACGGAATTGTGAAGCAAGAAGGCTACCATCCAGCTTAAACTGACTTGGTAGCCCAAATAATTCAAAGTAATTCATGGAGAATTCTATCCTTGGTAATAAACCTGTGAGTCACAAACCCACAGGCCTTATCAATTACACGTTGAAGCTTTCACCACAACCACATTCGCCCTTAGCATTTGGGTTATTGAATTCAAACCCTTCGTTTAAGCCTTCTTTAACGTAATCAAGCTCTGTACCGTCTAAGTACACTAGGCTCTTTTGGTCAATAATAACCTTGACGCCTTCGTGTTCGAATACAGAGTCTTCTTCGTTAAGCTCATCAACAAACTCAAGCACATATGCCATGCCAGAACACCCGGTCGTTTTCACACCCAAGCGCAAACCGATACCTTTACCTCGGCTTTCTAGGAATGTTCTAACGCGACTTGCCGCGGTTTCTGTCATTGTAATGGCCATACTGCACCTTAGTTTGTCTCTTTCGCGAATGATATGGGGATTTTAGCCCCATTATATACAGATTACTTATTCTTGGTGTTTTTTCTTGTAGTCAGCAACTGCTGCTTTAATTGCATCTTCAGCAAGAATTGAGCAGTGAACCTTCACTGGTGGAAGTTCTAGCTCTTCTGCGATTTCTGCATTTTTAATTGCCGCCGCTTCATCAACACTTTTACCCTTGACCCACTCTGTAACCAGTGAGCTTGAAGCGATCGCACTTCCGCAACCGTAAGTTTTAAACTTCGCGTCTTCGATAATACCTTCTGGCGTTACCTTGATCTGAAGCTTCATTACGTCGCCACATGCAGGAGCACCTACCATGCCGCTACCTACTGCTGGATCTTCTTTGTCAAATGAACCAACGTTACGTGGGTTCTCGTAGTGATCAATTACTTTTTCGCTATATGCCATGATATTTACCTCGAATCCTCTAGTTCTATCCTTGGAATGACTAACTCAGTATTAGTGGTGTGCCCACTCAACTGTACTTAGGTCAATTCCTTCTTTGTACATATCCCATAGAGGAGACATGTCGCGCAGTTTAAGCACTGCAGTACGAATTTGTTCGATTGCGTAGTCGATCTCTTCTTCAGTCGTTTCACGGCCAAATGAGAAACGGACTGAGCTGTGTGCTAGCTCATCGTCTAAGCCTAGTGCGCGTAGAACATACGACGGCTCTAAGCTTGCGGAAGTACAAGCACTGCCTGAAGAGACAGCTAAATCTTTTAGCGACATCAGTAGTGACTCACCTTCAACGAACGCAAAGCTGATATTTAGGTTGTGCGGAACACGTTGCTCAAGGTCACCGTTGATAGTTACCGCTTCTAGATCTTTAACACCATCAAGAAGACGATTACGTAGCGCCAAAGCATGTTCGAAGTCTTGTTGCATCTCTTCCTTAGCGATACGGAATGCTTCACCCATACCAACAATCTGGTGTGTTGCTAGAGTTCCAGAACGGAAACCGCGCTCATGGCCGCCACCGTGCATTTGTGCTTCAAGGCGAATACGCGGCTTACGACGTACATAAAGTGCACCGATACCTTTAGGTCCATATACCTTGTGTGCGGACATAGAGATCAGGTCTACTTTCATCTCTTGAACATCGATAGGTAGCTTACCTGCTGATTGTGCTGCATCTACGTGGAACACGATTTTGCGCTCACGACACATTTCACCAATTGAAGCGATATCTTGGATAACACCGATCTCGTTGTTCACATGCATGATGGTCACAAGAACAGTGTCTTCACGCATTGCTGCTTCTAGCTTGTTAAGATCGATAAGGCCATTTGACTCTGGCTCAAGGTAAGTTACTTCAAACCCTTCACGCTCAAGTTGACGACATGGATCAAGAACCGCTTTATGCTCTGTCTTACAAGTGATTACATGCTTACCTTTCTTCGAATAGAAACGCGCAGCGCCTTTAATTGCCAGATTATCTGACTCTGTAGCGCCAGATGTAAATACGATTTCACGCGGGTCTGCGTTTAATAGGTCTGCAATCTGCTCACGAGCGGTATCTACTGCTTCTTCTGCCTGCCAGCCGTAACGGTGTGAACGAGATGCTGGGTTACCAAACGTACCGTCCATAGTCATGTACTGAACCATTTTCTCAGCCACACGATGATCAACAGGACAGGTCGCTGAATAATCTAAATAAATAGGCAGTTTCATTTTCTACTCCAATGTAACAGGCAAACCGCTTACGAGCGGACATTTACACCGATGGGCGCGGTGTTTGTATTTTTAGTAGCGAACCCATGATTAACGGCAAGATCAATGTCTTGTCGATCTGAAATTTGTAGTACTTCGTTGTCCTTCATCAGCTCACCAAGAGTGATGTTATTCAAGAAGTCACTGATACGTGAACTTAAGTCACGCCATAGCGTGTGTGTAAGGCAACGAGAACCACCCTGGCAATCTCCTTTACCATTGCATTTTGTCGCATCCACAGACTCATCGACTGCGGCAATCACTGTACCAATTGCGATTGAATGAGCATCTTCACCTAGACGGTAACCACCGCCTGGACCACGAACGCTAGCCACAAGGCCAGCTTTACGTAACTTAGAGAAAAGCTGCTCTAAGTAAGACAAAGAGATACCTTGACGCTCTGAAATATCAGCCAGAGGTACAGGGTTCTGTTGCGAATGCAGAGCCACATCTAACATGGCTGTCACTGCGTATCTTCCTTTAGATGTAAGTCTCATATAACACCATATCCACACCGTTTATGTGGTATGAATTGTCACATACCTGACTAAATCGGTCAAGTATTTGATTGACTATTTTAGTCAGGTATTTAACCATTAGCTTATAGTGGTTATTTTGGTTGAGAGATACGCTTCTCAATTGAAGTTAAGATACCGCGCAGAATATTGAGCTCTTGCGATTCTGGTCTAGCGCGGTTGAACATTCGACGCAACTTAATCATCACCTTACCAGGTTGCTCTTCACTGATAAATTGGGTTTGCTTGGCTACTTTTTCAAGGTGCGCAAAAAATAATTCTAGTTCTTTGTGTCTAGGATATTCAATCACGTCTTGTGGCTCATATAGACTTTGCTCTCGTTCTAAGTAAGCCATACGAATTTCATAGCTCAACGTTTGAACAGCCATTGCCAAGTTCAGTGAACTGTATTCAGGGTTAGCAGGGATACACACATGGTAGTGGCAGGTTTGTAGCTCGTCATTAGTTAGCCCAGTACGTTCACGACCAAACACCAATGCAACAGGCGCTGATTGCCCTTCTTCCACAAACTTCTGGCCACACTCACGTGGTTCAAGCATCGGCCACTCTAAAGTACGAGAGCGCGCACTAGATCCAACGACTAAAGCGCAGTCTTCTACCGCTTCAGCCAGAGTTGAAACTACCTGAGAATTTTGAGCAATATCCGCCGCACCAGCCGCTAAAGCTAAAGTTTGTTCATCAATGCTACACTGAGGATCGACTAGTACAAGATTAGATAGCCCCATTACCTTCATAGCACGAGCTGCTGAGCCAATATTTCCTGAGTGAGAAGTGCCGACAAGGACGACTTTAACATTGTTAAGCATTGATGATTTCCGAACACAAAAATTGAGCTGCAAGATAGTATCATATACCTGAGTAAAATGGTCAGACCCTTTCTACTAATAAAACTAAAAGTGCAAAAATTAACCACTTCCATTTCACCATTTATCTGGTATACTGCCGCCCGTTTTTCTGTTCTTTAACATCCGTTGGGAAATTAGTATGCATCCAATGCTTAATATCGCTATTCGTGCTGCACGAAAAGCTGGCAACCATATTGCCAAATCTTTAGAAAATGCTGAGAAGATCGAATCTACTCAAAAAGGCGCGAATGACTTTGTTACTAACGTAGACAAAGAAGCTGAAACTATCATCATCGATACAATCAAAGCTTCATACCCTGAGCACGAAATCGTTGCTGAGGAAAACGGCGTAATCGAAGGTAAAGATAAAGACGTACAATGGATCATCGACCCACTGGATGGCACAACAAACTTTGTTAAAGGTTTGCCACACTTCTCAGTATCAATCGCTGTACGCATCAAAGGTAAAACTGAAGTAGCCTGTGTATACGATCCAATGCTTAACGAGCTATTCACAGCACAACGTGGTGCTGGCGCGCAACTAAACAATGCTCGTATCCGTGTTAAGCAATTAAAAGACCTTCAAGGTACTGTTCTAGCAACAGGCTTCCCATACAAGCAAAAGCAACACTCTGAATCTTACTTCAAGATTATGTCGTCTCTATTTGTTGACTGTGCAGACTTCCGTCGTACTGGCTCAGCAGCTCTAGACCTTTGTTACCTTTCTGCTGGTCGAGTTGATGGCTTCTTCGAACTTGGTCTTAAGCCATGGGACATCGCTGCTGGTGAACTTATTGCTCGTGAAGCGGGTGCTATCGTGACTGACTTTGCAGGCGGCACTGACTACATGAAGTCTGGTAACGTTGTTGCTTCAAGCGCTCGCGGCGTTAAAGGTATGCTTAAGCACATCCGTGAAAACGGTAATGAAGCACTACTAAAATAATCTTAAGCTCCGTCACAGCTGAATTTCTAGCCCACTCATTTGAGTGGGCTTTTTTTATGCCTGCGCATCGAAGCTGTGAGGGGCAAATCAGAGACTACCGCTGTCCCCCTTAGCGAAACACGGCTAAGTTAGGACTACTCCTTAACGTATAGAAGCCCTTGAAAGCTTATCCACTCCTGCCTTCATGACGGTTGAGGATTGGTGTTTGGTGTTTGGTGCCAAGATTTTGTTTTTATGACTATTATAGTGAGTAAAGAATGGACGAGTTAAGAATCTCTTCCAGTGAACAGGAGCCCTATTCACTCCTTCGTCGTTCTACGGAAATACAATTCTGATCGAAGGGTGCATCCAAGACAAAGTAAAAAGGCCTTAGTCTTTCGACTAGAGCCTTAAATATGGCAGGGGTGGAGAGATTCGAAAGCTTCGCCCCAACACGCGCTGTTTTTGGTAAGTCGGGGAATCCGCTGCTCTGCAAATTGAATACTTCAATATAAAAAAGCAAAAAGGCTCCAGTCTTTCGACTAGAGCCTTAAATATGGCAGGGGTGGAGAGATTCGAAAGCTTCGCTCCAACACGCGCTGTTTTTGGTAAGTCGAGGAATCCGCTGCTCTGCCAATTGAATACTTCAACACCAAAAAGCAAAAGGCTCCAGTCTTTCGACTAGAGCCTTAAATATGGCAGGGGTGGAGAGATTCGAACTCCCAACACGCGGATTTGGAATCCGCTGCTCTGCCAATTGGAGCTACACCCCTATTGTTCGTGTTTAGTGAGACGACTCTCGAATAAGTGGCGGAGCGGACGGGACTCGAACCCGCGACCCCCGGCGTGACAGGCCGGTATTCTAACCAACTGAACTACCGCTCCGCACTGGTTAGACT
>NZ_LLEI02000074.1 GCF_001399455.2 Vibrio bivalvicida | reverse complement strand
CGGTGGTTAGTTTAAGTGTCGTGGTTTGCGTTGCTAGCCACTTAGCAGGGCGTTAATAAGCTACTGTTAACGAATGATTTTTGGATCAAATAGTCCTTCATTGGCTGTATCTATCTCGGCACAAATTCTCGTTCTCTAGCACTTTGCGTTCTGAAGTTTCTTTGGTGACAATGCCATTTGAAATCATCGAAAGCGCTAATATGCCAGCAACCATCTTAACTCTCAAAGGTTCATCGTTGTGGCAATTAACTGTCCGTGACTTCAGTGGGTGGCCTGTTCTCTGTCACTTTGGTTTGGCTACTTGCTCAAAGTTGGTTTCTGAAAAGGACAGTGGGTCAGTAGCCAATAAAAATCTGGTTGGTTTGTACTGTTGAGTTCGGTGGGTTGTTTGGGTGTAGAGCGCGCGGAAAGTACTTTATTAACAAAGTGTTCAAGCTGGATTCTCAACGCTCGGCGGTTTTGGTTGCAAATTTTAATGTAGTGATTAAGGTGGCTTTATTAAGTTAAGTGGGGCGTTGTTCACCACTTAACACAGCGTTATGTGTAAAAGGGTAAGTATGAGATTTATAGAAATTTTCTTAGTGTTATTACTGGTCGGGTGCGCTAGCCCTGAGGAAAATACAGCCCCTCCCACATATCAAGAACTCACACCTATAGAGCGTGTATTTCCCAAGTACCCTAAATTAGCAGTTGAAAGTCAATTATCAGGTTTTGTAGTTATGACTTTTAACGTCAATCAGCAAGGGCATGTAACTGACATTACAGTGGTAGAATCAAATCCAGAAGGCGTTTTTGATGAGGCTGCGGTTCAAGCGTTATCAAAATGGAAGTATGGACCTTTAAATCATGCTGAATCTGTTCTTCAGAAGCAGAAGCTAGAGTTTAAAATTTAACACATAACAAACTGCTCAAGGCGGACTATCAACGCTTGGCGATTTTATTACTAATCAGGCATAGTGTTTACGGTGGTAAGGTTAAGATTAGTGGTTTGCGTTGCTAGCCACTTAGCAGGGCGTTAGGTGATTGGGCGAAAAATGACAGAAATATATAATTTATGGGCATCTTCAGCGTTCTGGATAGTTGCGTTATGTGTATTCTTATCGGTTCTTATGTAGTGGTCAACTAAAATTGGCCACGGTTTTGTAAGTTTTCCAGTAAAGCCTTT
>NZ_LLEI02000073.1 GCF_001399455.2 Vibrio bivalvicida | reverse complement strand
TGTAGTGGTACGGTGAATTTGGCCACCTGATTAGAGGTGTTAAGATGCACCTCGTACACAACAGGTGGAACTATGACAAAGCGTACGAGAAGAACTTTTAGCCCAGAATTCAAACTTGAAGCAGCCCAGCTCGTTGTTGACCAAGGTTACTCCGTGGTCGAAGCAGCTCAAGCTATGAATGTGAGCAAATCTGCTATGGACAAGTGGGTAAGGCAACTTAAACAAGAGAGGCAGGGTATTACCCCAAAAGCAGCACCGCTGACACCAGAACAAATAGAGATCCGAGAGCTTAAAAAGCGGATTGCCGAGCTGGAAGAGCACAACGAAATCATAAAAAAGGCTACAGCTCTGTTGATGTCGGACTCACTGAAAAATTCTCGATAATCGAAAGACTCAAACAGAGCTACAGCATTCTCAAACTGTGTAGCATATTCGGTGTCCATCGCAGCAGTTACAAATACTGGAAAGCGCGACCACAAGCTATTCCTGTGCATGAGATTCGATTAAGAGCGCTTGTCCAAGAGGCTCACAATGCAAGCAATGGTTCAGCAGGTGCTCGAACTATTGCAGGCATCGTTACGAATTCTGGCATGAGTCTGAGTCGATATCGCGCTAGTAAAATAATGAAAATACTCGGCCTAGTGAGCGGGCAACTACCCAAGCACAAGTATAGGAAGCAACCCCTAGAACATGTAGAGATCCCCAATCACTTAGAGAGGCAATTCGCTGTTACTGCTCCAAATCAAGTATGGGTAGGAGACGTCACTTATGTCTGGGCTGGGAGTCGTTGGGCTTATTTAGCGGTTGTCATCGACTTATTTGCTCGAAAACCTGTTGGTTGGGCTATGTCCTTTTCGCCCGATAGTCAATTGACCGTCAAAGCATTAAAGATGGCTTATGAGTCACGAGGAATGCCTACAGGCGTTATGTTCCATAGCGATCAAGGAACGCATTACACAAGTCGAAAATACCGTCAGACCCTATGGCGATACCAAATTAAACAGAGTTTATCTCGGAGAGGTAACTGTTGGGATAATAGTCCGATGGAGCGCTTCTTTAGAAGCTTGAAAACAGAATGGGTGCCAGCCAGTGGCTATCGCAGTTTAGATGAAGCTTGGCAGAGCATCGTTGGCTATATCATTAGATACTACAGCCAAATCAGGCCACACCAGTACAACGGTGGTCTGACCCCGAATGAGTCGGAAAGGCTTTACTGGAAAACTTACAAAACCGTGGCCAATTTTAGTTGACCACTACA
>NZ_LLEI02000072.1 GCF_001399455.2 Vibrio bivalvicida | reverse complement strand
CCGAGTACCCCACGTTTAGTAGACACTTTACTAAGTTAGACCTAGGGTCTAATTGAGAGGTGATTTATGGCTAAACATCGTAATCCAGCGTACACCGAAGAGTTCCGTAAAGAAGCAGTTCGCTTGGCCAGTCTTCCTGGCCGAACAGCAGTCTCCGTTGCCAAGGAGCTGGGCATCAGTGCCCAGCAGATCCGGAACTGGAAGCGCCAGTTCACACGCCTATCTGATAAACAGTTTAACACCTTAGACGGTGTCGATTACTCGAAGAAAGAGTCCGAAGAGCTTCGAGCGCTAAGGCGCGAGAACAAGCGACTCAAAGATGAAATGGAATTCCTAAAAAAGGTCTCGGCGTACTTCGCGAAGCAGCAAGAGTGAAGTACGAGTTCATTGAAAGCTATGTCGGTGAGTATTCCATTAGCTTAATGTGCCGCACCTTAGAAGTGAGTCGAGGCGGCTACTATAAGTGGTGCCATCATACGCCGAGTGAGCGTTCAAAGCGGCGAGAGCGCTTTGAACAGCTCGTCATGTGTACCTTTGCCCAATATCGGGCACGCTACGGTTCAGTGCGAATAGCAGAAGAGCTAAACGAAGCAGGCTATGCCTGCTGCGTGAATTATGTGGCTGATATCATGAAAGAAAAAGGTATCAAGGCACGAAATGGCAAAGGGTTTAAATACAGCAAGGATGTGGCTGCTATGACGAATGTTGCCGACAATTTACTGCGTCGAGACTTTGAGTCCGAGACACCAAATCAGAAGTGGGTCACGGACATCACGTATATCTGGGTGAAGAGCCGTTGGCTTTTCTTAGCGACAGTGATGGACTTACATTCAAGGCGCATCGTAGGTTGGTCGCTAGGTACAACGATGACCGTCGAACTCATCACCAATGCCCTAAAAATGGCGTTTGAGTCACGTAAGCCGCCTAAGGGCGTCATTATCCACTCGGACCGTGGTGTACAATACAGAGCATATAAATATCAAGACTTCATGCGCAAGCATGGAGGTGTACCGAGCATGAGTCGACAGGGTAACTGTTGGGATAATGCGGTGATGGAGTCGTTCTACAGTCGACTGAAAGTCGAGCTGATATACGCAGAAGACTACCAAACTGTCGAAGAAGCCCGAATGGGCATCTTCGAATACATCGAGGTATTTTACAATCGCAGAAGAAGACACTCAGCGTTGGGGCATGTCAGCCCGGTTGAGTACGAAAGTAAGTAGTTATGTACTGTCTACTTTTTGTGGGGTACACCACAATCTTGTTGCCGTTGGTTCCTTTTTGTTTGCCTGCTGATTCGGCTTTGCATTT
>NZ_LLEI02000071.1 GCF_001399455.2 Vibrio bivalvicida | reverse complement strand
AATCAACCAAAGTCAGTTTACTGGAGTGGTGCGTTTGTTTAGTTCTTTGGTGTGGTTTCTCTGGTGTTGAAGCGTCGCCATATCTAAATCAGTTTCTCGAACTGGGCTGTCAGGCTTGTCTAAAGCATTCTTTGCCAAGCAAGTTTCATCAATTGTGTTTTGTTTTTTGAGCTGTCCAATTTACATGGTCATTTGAATACAATAATGTACTTCAAGTTAGGCACTTGGGTTAAAAAACTCAACCTTCTTCGTAGCAGCTAACAATCTGCTCAAGACGGACTGCCAACGCGGGGCGATTTTAGTCCAAGTCAGGTGTAGTGTTTACGGTGGTTTAGTTGAGTGCGGGGGTCGCGTTGTCAGCCACTTAGCAGGGCGTTAGGTACAATCAGGAAAATTTGAAATCGAGCCAGTAAAATGGATGAAAAACTGGCTCTCATTGTTTCTAGTTTTGAGCGAACTTAACTCTGATTTTGCTCTTAGCTACAGTAGAAAGGTTTAATTTTTCAACCGCGGCCTTTGCTTCGTTTTCGTCAGGCATTTCTACAAACGCGAAGCCTTTTGATTGACCTGTTTCTTGGTCTAGTACTAGGTTGCACTCAGTTACAGTGCCGTGAGTAGAGAACAACACTCGAATTTCTTGTTCTGTAGTTGAACGCTCTAAATTGCGAACTAAAAGTTTCATAATGGTTGCCTAATATAAAATGCGGACTAAGTGTGGCAGGTAATTTACAACAAACCAAGTAAATACAGAGTCTGCTTTAAAAATTGTACCTAACAAACTGCTCAAGACGGACTATCAACGCTCGGCGATTTTGGTTCTAGTCTGGTACAGTGTTTACGGCGGCTAGTTAAAGTATCGTGTAATGCGTTGCTAGCCACTTAGCAGGGCGTTAGCGCGCTGGGCCAGTCAAATCCTGGATGACATTGGAAAAGGTGTCGGTCTATTCTTATTCTGATGTTTTTGTGAGGGTTAAAATTTTGGCACCAAGAAACTATTACACGTTACCTGAGATTGTCTTTTGTACTTATATTGCAAGATTTGGTCGCAGCCAGTTTGATGAAAGCGATATCAATGATTTTAGTGGTCGTTCATTGTCCTCAATTAAGATGAAGGTCCAGAATATTGCATCAATGATAGATGAGGCTGGTTATAAAGCATCGAACCAAGTTAGTTTGCTTACTGGAAAAACAACTGGTGAAAAAGGGCGCAAAACTAACTGGGATGATGTGCATCCTCTGTTAAATCTAGGCCAAAGTGAGTTGCTCAATAAATGCAGTGAACTTGGCATAAAAGCGCGCTAACAAACTGCTTAAGACGGACTATCAACGCTCGGCGATTTTGGTTTTAGTCTGGTACAGTGTTTACGGTGGCTAGTTTAAGTATCGTGTTATGCGTTGCTA
>NZ_LLEI02000070.1 GCF_001399455.2 Vibrio bivalvicida | reverse complement strand
CTAATGCCAGTCAGTTAAGCTGACTGGCTTTTTTCTTATTAGGGTATTTTTTGCTCTTGGGTTTCACACATCTTGGGTATATTCGGTCTTCTCTTTTTAGTGGTAAAACATGGTGTGGTGTTTCATCGAGTAGATGATTGATGCGTTTCGGGATAGTGCCTGCCGCTTCCAACCAAAATCCATATATCAGATGGATTATCGCGGTTGCGCTTGTGGTAAAACTCAGCTGATTTGGATGGATACCCGGTATCGTCTTAGCCATATTTACCATTTGATACCGAATGATATTATAGCCAAGCAGCACTCCCCACAACTCTTGCTCTATCATCTCTGGAAGCTTACTTCTTAGCGTGAACTCATTGTTTAGCAAAGAAGATTTGATTTCCCGATAACCGACTTCTATTTCCCAACGATGACTATACAGGTCGACTATCTCCGATGATGGGAAGCGCATTACATCTGTCATTGAGGTTAGGATATTCACCTCTTTTCCCTTAATTTTTTTGGTTAATAACCTAACTTCAACTGTTTCTGGCAGGTCTGGGAACTTCCGCATTGCTTGTGGGCTAGCATTCAGAGCAACCACTTTGTCATTACGCCCTAGCTTCCTGATGACGGTATATTGTGTGTCTTTTCTCATTGGCATCAACCAGTGACGTTCTTTACCGGTTTGGTGCCAACGATTAAGTAAACCCAGAGAGTAGAAGCCCCGGTCAAACATGGTCAGGCTATTATCGGGAGTTGTTTCAATAAGACGTTCTGCCAAAACCATCTCATTCGTCTTATAACTATCAAACGCACTGGCTATCATCATATGGCTGCTTAGTTCCATCTGGCAGACCATTCGCACTTGGGGAAATGAACCATCGCCATTTTGATTAGAAGGCGCTTTATACCGCTCTCTGTTCTCCGGGGTGTCTGGTGTACGCCAAACGACACCGTCGACACCAAGGAGTTTTAGTCCAGACCAGGTGGGATGTTCGGCCTGTTGGTGCCACATCTGCTGGCTACGATGAAAAACCTCTTTCACCGCGTCAGCTCCCAACCGTTGGCGAGCCTGAACCACAGCGCTCGGGGCAACTAAAGGCTTTTTGCCTGGCAGCATTAACTGCGCCTTACTCACAATGCTCCAAACGGGCTCTTGTCGATAGAGGGACATTGCGATGACTGTCCATACGGCCATATCTAAAGGAATGCGGCGCTTTCTAACCGTTGCCACACCGGTAGCTTCAAGGCATTGATTAATAAAGTTGGGACAAAGAATATCTGAAAGCTGCCCGAGTTTATCGGTATTAGGTGCGTAGCCGTTAGCCATCGCAAGAGCGGTTGTGAGTTGCAAAAGAAAAGGTCCTAACTATCAAAAGTTAGGACCTTTATAACGTCTTTGGAGGATCGTTCAACCGATCATTTTAGGCTTAACTGATCGGCATTA
>NZ_LLEI02000069.1 GCF_001399455.2 Vibrio bivalvicida | reverse complement strand
GGCTAGTTATTTTTAGTGTTGTGGTTTGCGTTGCTAGCCACTTAGCAGGGCGTTAGCTAGAATTTGAAGAAACTATGGGTTAAATGCTTATGATTACTTGGTTCTAGCTTCACACTTGATAGTTTAAAGGCATAAAGTATCTCGCCAGTGGCACTGTTCGAAAAGTGCTTGAATAAACCCAAATTAGCTTACTGAAGTGGTGTGCTTGTCTAGTTCTTTGGCGTGGTTTCTTGGGTGTTGAAATGTTGCCTCGGCTAAATTTGCTTAGCGTACTTGGTAGTAGGCTTCTTCGAAAGTATTCTCTGCCAAGCATGCTTCATCATCTACTGTGTTTTGGTTTGCGAGCTGTCCTATATGTACATTGTCATTCAAAAACAATAATGTACTTCAAATTAGGAACTTGGGTGAAAAACGCAACCTTCTGCGTAGCAGCTAACAAACTGCTCAAGACGGACTATCAACGCTCGGCAGTTTTGGTTCTAGTTTGGTATAGTGTTTACGGTGGTTATTTTTAGTGTTGTGGTCGCGTTGTCAGCCACTTAGCAGGGCGTTAGCTAGAATTTAAGAAACTATGGGTTAAGTGCTCATGAATACGGGCTCCAGCTTTACAGCCGAAAGTTCTAGGGTACAAAGTATCTCGCCAGTGGCACTGTTCGAAAAGTGGTTGAATCAACCAAAGTCAGTTTACTGAAGTGGTGTGTTTGTTTAGTTCTTTGGTGTGGCTTCTTGGGCGTTGACATTACCGTGACTAAATCAGTTTTGCTCACTTGGTAGTTGGCTTATTCGAAAGCATTCTTTCCCAAGCCAATTTCATCAATTGGGGTTTGGTTTGTGAGCTGTCCAATTTACATTGTTACTCGAAAGAAATAATGTATTTCAAATTAGGCACTTGGGTGAAAACCTCAACCTTAATCGTAGCAGCTAACAAACTGCTTAAGACGGACTATCAACGCTCGGCGATTTTGGTTCTAGTTTGGTACAGTGTTTACGGTGGTTAGTTTAAGTGTCGTGGTTTGCGTTGCTAGCCACTTAGCAGGGCGTTAGCTAGTGTTTAAAGAAACTAGGGGCTTAAGTGCTCATGAATACGGGGTTCTAACTTCACACCTGATAGCCCCAATGCGTAAACTATCTCGCCAGTGGCACTGTTCGAAAAGTGATTAAATCAACCAAAGTCAGTTTACTGAAGTGGTGTGTTTGCCTAGTTCTTTGGTGTGGCTTCTCTGGGGTTGAAACGTTGCCGTAGCTAAATTGGTTTCATGCACTGTGTTGTTGGCTTCTTCGAAAGCATTCTTTGCCAAGCATGTTTCATCAATAGTATTTTGGTTTTTGAGCTGTCCAATTTACATTATCATCTGAAACTAATAATGTATTTCAAATTAGGCATTTGGGTGAAGACCTCAACCTTCTTCGTAGCAGCTAACAATCTGCTTAAGACGGACTGCCAACGCTCGGCGAATTTACTTCAAAGTTTGC
>NZ_LLEI02000068.1 GCF_001399455.2 Vibrio bivalvicida | reverse complement strand
GGTTGAGTACGAAAGTAAGTAGTTATGTACTGTCTACTTTTTGTGGGGTACACCAGAATATACGTATCATTACAATATTTTAGGAGTTTCATGTTCCAGAATTTTTCATCCGCAATTTCGATTTATCGAGGTTTGCCAGCGAATATTTATTATCTAGCTGTAGCTAGAATGATCTTAGGTATGGGTAATTTTATTATTCCATTTCTCGTTTTACTATTAACAGATAAGTTAGGTTACTCAGCAACAGTCGCGGGCTCTTTAGCTATGGGGGTTACTGGAACTTATCTATTAGGTAGCTTTATTGGTGGTAAATTATCTGATGTTTTAGGGCATAAGCGAGTCATGGTATTTGGAGAATTTTCCGGTGCTTTATTGCTTATTTGGTGTGGCTTCTTTCCTGATAATACTTTTTTAGTACCAGCGTTTTTATTTGGTGCATATTTCTTTATTGGTTTGGCATTACCGGCAAGTAACGCTTTAGTCGCAGACTTATCTAATAAGAATAATCGCGACGCAGTCATGTCGCTGAGCTATCTTGCCTATAATTTTGGCTCAGCTCTAGGTCCAATTATGGCTGGGTATTTGTTTTGGAGCCACACAGAATGGATATTCTTTGGTAATGGCTTTGCTGCATTACTTGGTGTTGTGATTGTGGCTATGTTTATTAAGGCGCAGCCAGAAATTGACCACACAACTGATAATGAGTTAGAAATGCCCGTTTCTGGTTCTGTCTGGGCAGTATTGAGGTCAAGACCTAGACTCTTATTCTTTACATTCCTTTGTGGGTTGTTGTGGTATTCATTAAACCAAATGACAATGGCAAGCCCATTATATTTAAGTCATATATTTGGTGAAAAAGGTCCAATTGTATTTGGTCAACTGATGACTTATGCGTGTGTAATTGTTGTTCTTATTACGCCAGTTTTAATGAAATTTACGTCAGGTAAAGCTGAAACAATTAGTTTGGCATATGCCGGGTTTATGTTTGCTTTTGGCTACGCACTAGTCATGTTCTTTCCTAGTATTCCCATACACTTTATAGCTTGGCTATTTCTATCAGCAGGTGAGGTTCTCTTATTGACGAAAGAAGGCATATATTTAGCTAATAACTCACCTTCTAGTCACCGAGGGCGTATTCAGGGGGTTCTAGTTACACTACGAAGCGTTTTAGTTATGCCAAGTTTTATCGTGGTCGGTTATCTTATTGACAGCTATGGCTACAGTTTTACTTGGTCTAGTATCATTGCAATTTCAATTGCCGCTTCTATTGGACTCTACCTAATGACAATTCGAAATAAGCATGGTTCTACAGCTGCCATTGAAAAATATTCATAACAAGCAATTTAAGCAGACTGTCAACGCTTGGCATTTTTAGTTTGGTTTAGCTTCAGTGATTTCGGTGTTAAGTTTGAGTGTATTGGTAGCGTTGTCAGCTACTTAATTGGGCGTTATATGCCCGAGTACCCCACGTTTAGTAGACACTTTACTAAGTTAGACCTAGGGTCTAATTG
>NZ_LLEI02000067.1 GCF_001399455.2 Vibrio bivalvicida | reverse complement strand
CGGTGGTTGGTTTGAGTGTTGTGGTATGCGTTGCTAGCCACTTAGCAGGGCGTTATATGAATTTATTCCCACTTTATATAGAAATGTAATTGAGGTATCTAGTATGAGAAAGTGTAAGATTTTAGCGGTGTTTAGTTTTGTTTTTATTAGCAATTTTGTCCATGCAAAGGATGTTCATATCGGCCCTGTAATGTTAGACAGTGTTGCAGTACTAAATGTAAACTCATTCGGTCACAAAGCGGGTAACGTTGAAATTAAGATAACTAATGGTATTGCTGATCTCAAAGGTTTAAATTGTGATACTAAATATTTGACAACTCGTAACGATGGGGCTGGATTTAAAGATATGCTAGCAGTTCTATTAGCTGCACATGCAGCCCAAAGACCGTTAAATTTGGGGATTACAGATAATCCTGCTTATAGTGCATTTCCTGGCCGCTGTAGCCTACTATATGCTTCAATATTGAAGTAACATTCACATAACAAGAGACTATGGCGTCAATAGTAAATTTTTGGCGCTATTGTTATCCCACATTACACCGTCTCTGAGCATTGAATTTAAGGCCACAACCATCTTTCTCATACAGGCAACTATCGCGACTTTTTTTGGCTTTCCTGCCGCAAGTAAACGTTCATAAGTTGACTTAAAAACCGGGTTGCACTGGATGGCGGACATCATCGCCATATACATAACGGTTCTAACTTGAGCCCGTCCTCCTTGTATCATTCGTTTGCCTTTAAAACGGCCACTTTCTCTTGTTATTGGAGCAACACCAATGAGAGAAGAGGCTTGCTTATTAGTAATAAAGCCCAACTCGGGCACATTACTAATTAAGGATGCAGCAAGGACTTTGCCAACGCCAGGCATGCTTTGGAGAATCGTATTTTTGGTTTGATACTCAGGGCAGCTATCAATCAGCTTTGCTATCTTTGCTTCTACTTTTTCTATCTGATGTTTCAGAGCGGTAAGGATAGGGGTAATAGTCGATGAGAGATTCTTTGGTAATATTTGTAGTCGATTTCTTTCCATGGTCTGCATGGTGAGCAATTGGTTGCGCCTTGTGACTAAGTCACTCATAAGGCGTATGTTTTGGCTTTTTAGCTTGGTGAGTTCAGGCTGAACTTTCTCAGCATAGTGGGCAATGAGAGCGGCATCTAGACGGTCATTCTTGGCACGTTGACCAATGGCTCCGGCAAACTTCTTTATACGTAATGGGTTGGCAATAACGTAGGGTAGCTTGGCATTATCACAGGCGAGGATGAAGGGCATTTCTAGGCGTCCGGTTGCTTCGATGACAACTCTTTGAGGCTGGTGTTTATTGATTCTTTTAACAGCCTCCTTGATGCCTTTTTCGTTGTTCGGGACAGTAAAGTAAATATCGAGAGGGCGGATATAAATGTCTAATTGTGATTTACCAGTATCAACGCCGACATTAATGTTTTGAAGTGTGTTTGTATTCATAATAAGCTAACTCTTGCTGGCTTTGTTGCTTAATTAGGTGAGAATACATAATAGCCCAATACTGTTCAGTTCT
>NZ_LLEI02000066.1 GCF_001399455.2 Vibrio bivalvicida | reverse complement strand
TAAATAATGTATTTCAAATTAGGCACTTGGGTGAAAACCTCAACCTTAATCGTATTAGCTAACAAACTGCTTAAGACGGACTGCCAACGCTCGGCGAATTCACTTCAAAGTTTGTTCTGTGTTTAAGGTGGCTTGTTTACGTTTTGTGGTATGTTGTCAGCCACTTAGCAGGGCGTTAGTTGGCAATAGTTTCTTGGTTTTAGGTACGGGCTCAGTAGGCGTTGTTTACATCCGTTCTCCGTACTTCGGCAAGCAGAAATTTCTCTGTAATTGAATTGGTTTGGTGGCTAGCTTGCCTTTCTAGTTTTGTGTCTGGTTTGAAGAACGAGCGTATCAGGTTTGCTGGTTTCAGTGACTCTTGCATGCAATGGACTATCGTAGCTTTTAGTTTGCCTTTGCAAAGGGAGCTTTGGGTGTTTAAGTTGTCTAGTCTACTAATTTAGGGCGCTCGCTGACTCTACTGTGGAAAATGGAAACTTCAGTGCGTGCTAGCCAACTAACAATCTGTTCAAGTCGGACTGCCAACACGGGGCACTTTTAGTTCTGGTTTGGTATAGTGTTTACGGTGGTTTAGTTGAGTTACGTGTTAAGTTGGCAGCCACTTAACAGGGCGTTAGCTAGAATTTGAAGAAACTATGGGTTAAGTGCTCATGAAAACTGGGCTCAAGTTTTACAGCTGAAAGTTCTAGGGTACAAAGTATCTCGCCAGTGGCACTGTTCGAAAAGTGGTTGAATCAACCAAAGTCAGTTTACTGAAGTGGTGTGTTTGTTTAGTTCTTTGGTGCGGCTTCTTGGGTATTGAAATGCTGCCGTGGCTAAATCAGTTTTGCGCACTTGGTAGTGGGCTTCTTCGAAAGCATTCTTTACCAAGCCAATTTCATCAATTAGGGCTTGGTTTGTGAGCTGTCCAATTTACATTGTTACTCGAAAGCAATAATGTATTTCAAACTAGGCACTTGGGTGAAAATCTCAACCTTAATCGTAGCAGCTAACAATCTGCTTAAGACGGACTATCAACGCTCGGCGATTTTAGTTCTAGTTTGGTACAGTGTTTACGGTGGTTAGTTTAAGTGTCGTGGTTTGCGTTGCTAGCCACTTAGCAGGGCGTTAATAAGCTACTGTTAACGAATAGCTTTTTTGGTAAATAGTCCTTCATTGGCTGTAACTATCTACGCATAAATTCTCGTTCTCTAGCGCGCTTTGAGCTTTGTAGTTTCTCTGGTGTAAATGCCATTTGAAATCATCGAAAGCGCTAATATGCCAACAACCATCTCCGCTCTCAAAGGTTCATCGTTGTGCCAATTAACTGTCCGTCACTTCAGTGGGTGGCCCGTTCTTTGTCACATCTGTTTAGCTACTCGTTGACCTAGACTTTCTGGAAATGTCAGTGGGTCAGTAGCCAATATAAATCTGGTAGGTTTGTAGTGTTGGATTCAGTGGTTTATTTGAGCCTAAAGCGCGCGAAAAGTACTTTATTAACAAAGTGTTCAAGCTGGATTCTCAACGCTCGGCGGTTTTGGTTGCAAATTTTAGTGCAGTGATTAA
>NZ_LLEI02000065.1 GCF_001399455.2 Vibrio bivalvicida | reverse complement strand
GTCCGTCTTGAGCAGTTTGTTAGCTGCTACGCAGAAGGTTGCGTTTTTCACCCAAGTTCCTAATTTGAAGTACATTATTGTTTTTGAATGACAATGTACATAGGACAGCTCGCAAACCAAAACACAGTAGATGATGAAGCATGCTTGGCAGAGGATGCTTTCGAAGAAGCCTACTACCAAGTACGCTAAGCAAATTTAGCTGAGGCAACATTTCAACACCCAAGAAACCACGCCAAAGAACTAGACAAGCACACCACTCCAGTAAGCTGACTTTGGTTAATTCAAGCACTTTTCGAACAGTGCCACTGGCGAGATAGTTTGCGGCCTGGGACTATCAAGTGTGAAGTTAGAGCCCCACATTCATGAGCACTTAAGCCCTTAGTTTCTTTAAATACTAGCTAACGCCCTGCTAAGTGGCTGACAACATAACACAAAACGTAAACAAGCTACCGTAAACACAGAACAAACTTTGAAGTAAACTCGCCGAACGTTGATAGTCCGTCTTAAGCAGATTGTTAGCTGCTACGATTAAGGTTGAGATTCTCACCCAAGTGCCTAGTTTGAAATACATTATTGCTTTCGAGTAACAAAGTACATTGGACAGCTCACAAACCAAGCCCCAATTGATGAAATTGGCCTGGTAAAGAATGCTTTCGAATAAGCCCACTACCAAGTGTGCAAAACTAATTTAGTCACGGTAATGTCAACGCCCAAGAAGCCACACCAAAGAACTAAACAAACGCACCACTTCAGTAAACTGACTTTGGTTGATTCAACCACGTTTCGAACAGTGCCACTGGCGAGATAGTTTGTGCCTTAGAGCTATTAAGTGTGAAGCTAGAACCCAATAATCATGAGCATTTAACCCATAGTTTCCTCAAATTCTAGCTAACGCTGTGTTAAGTGGTGAACAACGCCCCACTTAACTTAATAAAGCCACCTTAATCACTGCACGGGAATTTGCAACCAAAACCGCCGAGCGTTGAGAATCCAGCTTGAACACTTTGTTAATAAAGTACTTTCCGCGTGCTCTACAACCAAACGGACCACCGAACTCAACAGTACAAACTAACCAGATTTTTATTGGCTACTGACCCACTGTCCTTTCCAGAAACCTGCTTTGAGCAAGTAGCCAAACCAAAGTGACAGAGAACAGGCCACCCACTGAAGTCACGGACAGTTAATTGCCACAACGATGTACCTTTGAGAGCGAAGATGGTTGCTGGCATATTAGCGCTTTCGATGTTTTCAAATGGCATTTACGTCAAAGAAACTTCAGAACTCAAAGCACGCTAGAGAGCGAGAATTGGTGCGGAGAAAGGCACAGCCAATGAAGGACTATTTACTCCAAAAACTATTCGTTAACAGTAGCTTATTAACGCCGCATTAAGGTGTGAACAACGCGACCATGAAACTTAACCTTACCACCGTAAACACTGAACTTAACGATGGAAAGAAAAATGCCAAGCGTTGAGAATCACTCTTAAATGCTTTGATACTCATTGAGCCTTCTCCTCCAACTTAGCCTCTCGACTAAGCTGGAAGGCGACGAAACCCAAAACGGAGAAGACTCTATGAGATTCTATAACAACCAGCATAACTATTACTGTGGCATTGATCTGCATGCTCGCTTACTTTACGTCTGTATTCTCGATTCACTTGGCAATAAAATCCTGCACAAGAAGATTGATGCCGATCCCGATGCGCTACTTGAGATAATTACGCCTTACCAAGATAACATCGTCATCGGTGTAGAATGTATGCATTGTTGGTACTGGGTCAGCGATCTGTGC
>NZ_LLEI02000064.1 GCF_001399455.2 Vibrio bivalvicida | reverse complement strand
AGCAAAAAATACCCTAATAAGAAAAAAGCCAGTCAGCTTAACTGACTGGCATTAGCCACATTGGCTCCTTTATTTTTGCCAAGGATTTATAATGCGCCCTGTAAGTAAAGAGCATGGAGAGATCTGTTATCCGTTTATCTATGAAGATAGCCCTGTGTGTGATTTCGAAATTGCTGCTGATGAACTGTGTAGTCGAATCGGCTTAGTACTGACCATGGAATTAGACTCGCTGTGTCGTGATATTTTAAGCCGTATACAGCCAAATGTTTATCACTTGAACGGTTCTGTTCGAGGTAGATTAGCGATTGATGACCAGCAAGTCCAAGAACTCTATCAAGATTATAACCTATTGCGAGATAAGTTAGATGGCGGGTTTCGAGGCTTTGTCCTTCCCGGCGGTCATCCCATTTCAGCAGAGCTGCACCTATGCCGAACTCAGGCAAAGAAAATAGTCCGCGCTTTGGTTGCTGTTGAACATTCCGGCAAAAAGTCCCCAGCACCAATTTTATTCCGCTACGCTAACTTGCTCGCTAACGTGATGTACACATTGGCTTCTTACACCAATTTGCTTCATGAAGTTGAAGAAGTAGAGTTTGTCAGTCGCAGTTACTAAACATAGATTACAAATATAGTAGGGGGCTACATAGGCCCCTCATTGTTAGAAGCTAGAGCCAGGTTGTGTAAGGAACGCCACCTCTTCAGGACTGCTAGACCGCCCTAGAATGTCGTTGCGGTGAGGATAACGTCCAAATCTGTCAATGATCACCTTATGCTTCAGTTCAAACTCGTAATTGTTTTCCATTCCCGGGACTTTAAACAGCTCAACCGCTTGTTGATGGATGATCGCTGACTCGCTGTGCATAAATGGCATATAGAGAAAGCTTCTTTGCTTGGTTTCTAACTCTTGGTCTAATCCGAGTGAGATTGCCTCTTGCGCGAGGGCGAGAGCCAAAGGATCTTGGGCAAATGCCTTGAGTGTATTACGATAGATATTGCGAGAAAACTGGTCTAGTACGATGACTTCAGCGAGTCGCCCTTGACTAGAGTCTCTCCACGCGAACAGTTCACTTTGGGCGGCACTATTAAGTAAATCTTCAAAGCGCGAAGTTATTGTCTTATCTAACTCTGAGCTGCTGACAAACCAATCTTTTGGCTCTAATTCGTTGAACCAAAAATCCAGAACGTCTGTTGCATTGGGGAGTGTACTCATGATTCTATCCGTGTAATGAGGTGGTCAACTGATGATGAATAAGAGTGGCGAGCTTTTCAACCCCAAGTTTCCAGTCTGGATTCGATAAAAAGTTGGAGCAGCTAAAGCGGACGCAATGTGAGTATTGTCCTGAGGTGTCAAAAATAGTTCCGGGTAAGATGCTGATTCCTAGCGACTTTGTTTGCTGATACAAGGCGCTGCTATCGAAACTAATTGGTAATGCGAGCCACAGTAAAAACGAACCTTGCGGCAAGAGTAACTTAAACTTTCCATTCAAACTTGGGTATTGATTGAGGCAGTAGCTTAGCTGCTGATAAAACAGTTTAGTGTTACTTTGGTACAAACGCTTCATTCTTTGTACGTGTTGGCGATACTTTCCTGAACTAAGGAAATCAGCCACGGCAGATTGCATTAGATTCAGGCTGCCCATGTTGTCACACACAAGGAACTTTTCAATTTGCGCTTGGTATTGACCTGCCAGTATCCAACCTATACGCAAGCGAGAATCAAGCATCTTAGAAAGCGAATTCACGTAGATGACCCGATCTTGCGTATCAAGAGTCTTCAGTGGCGGGATCCCTTCATCAAATGCAAGTGCACCAAAAACGTCATCTTCGATAATGGGAATAGACCCGGTTACCTCTAGTAATTTCAAACGGTTGTCTAAAGGCATTCTCGCCCCGGTCGGATTGGTAAAGTTGGGAGTGACAAGCAGTGCTTTCACATCCCAGTTATCTAGTGCATCTTGCAATGACTGAGTATCGATACCAGTACGAGGACAGCTTGGAATCTCGACCACTTTCAGCCCTAATGATTCCATCAAAAGTAGGTTGCCAAAGTAACAAGGTGACTCAACCGCAATGATGTCTCCTGCCTTGGTCAAAGCGCGAAGTGCTAAACTGATGGCTTGTTGGGCACCATGAGTAATGGCTATCTCATTTTTGCCAGCATTTACGCCGAGATCTTGGCTAATCTTAGTGAGATGTTTGAGTAAAAGCTCGTTGCCAGGAGGCAGTTGATAGTGGCTTGGGGTATGGCTTTGACGTCGACTATGGCGACCTATTTCTGCATAAAGACTTTTAATCGCAGGCGTATCTATATTTGGATGAGCAGAACCTGTCGCCAAGAGCTCCTGTTGGTGTGAGTAAGTAAGGATCTCTTTACAAACCGAAAGCAAATCAACGTTGTTCGGTGCATGTACCGACGGCGCTTGAGAGTGACGAGCAGACACGCGATAACCTGATTTAGGAACCGTATAGATCATGCCTTGTGCTTCGAGCTCTTGATAAGCACGAATGACGGTGTTTTTACTCACGGTTAATGTGTCGCTTAGTGAGCGAATCGAAGGTAGCTTATCTTCATCAGTCAACAAGCCAGTATCAATCTTCTGCCTGATGTATTGCTCAACCATCAGATACTTATTAGTCGCATTCATTAATCTGTACCCAAGAAATAATCCAAATCTGTATCTTTAAGCTTTTTCTGTACCTATTAAAGTAAACCTATATTAACAATTAGATCCAGAGGAAAGTTCATGTTAGTACGGCTCATCCCATTTGTGTTTGTTGTTCTTTGGGCTTCAGGCTTTGTTGGCGCAAGGTTTGGGCTTCAGTATGCCGAGCCCGCGACATTGCTTTCTTTACGTATGGTGCTGAATGTTGCCTTGTTCGCTGTTTTGATTGTGTTCTTACGTCGCCGATTACCAGCAGGTAAAGCTTTGCTGCATTGTGCTGTGGTTGGGGTACTTATTCATGGCTTCTATCTTGGCGGAACCTACCTCGCCATAGACCTAGGTATGCCTGCAGGGCTAAGTTCACTCTTGGTCGGTCTACAGCCAATATTAACGGCGCTAATATTAGTCTCTTTCGTTGGACAGTCGTTTAAGGCTTCTCAATGGTTGGGATTGGCGCTTGGCTTTGTCGGGATAAGTTTAGTCTTGATGGGCAAAGTAAGTTGGCAATCTGAAACGCACAAAACAGCGGCGATCATCCTTTGTTTGATCTCTTTGGTTGGTATCACCCTTGGCACCTTGTATCAGAAAAAATTCTGCCAAGGTGTCGACATGGTGGGTAGTGCGGCGGTTCAGTATTTTGCAGCGAGCCTGTTGTTTATCCCTTACGCGGTGGGTTTTGAATCCATGCAGGTGGATTGGAGTTTTTCATTTGTTCTTACCATGATTTGGCTAGTGGTCGTACTTTCATGTGTTGCGATTCTACTGCTGCTCTATATGGTAGAGCATGGGGCGGCATCCAGTGTGGCTTCCGTCTTTTACCTAGTACCGCCAACAACCGCAGTCCAAGCTTGGTTGATGTTTGGTGAGTCTTTCGATGGACTTGGTGTGCTTGGCTTTGCCTTTGCAGCTCTGGCGGTTTATTTGGTTGCCAAAGCGCCTGAGTTTAGCATCTTCAAGCGTAGAAAAGATAAAATCACTAATCCACACACTTTGTAGGTATTGGCAAATTTGGTGAAGGATCTATAATCCCGCTCCTTATTGTTGTTTGAGCTTTTTGTGTGAAAGAAAGTAGAAAACCAGGTCGAGTAGCCGCAATGAAAGGTATTATTGAGCAAGTAAAAAATACCTTACCTCTTTACGCGCCAGAAACGTTTGTGTGTGGCACCAAGGGTAATTGCGTCGGCTGTCCAAAGAAGTTGTTAGAAATGGTGGACTCTGAGATGAGTTACTGGGAGTCAGCGATAGATAGAGGTATCACTCCGCAGTTCGATGAGATTCGTCGATTTGGCAAAATGTGCTCAAGTGTTAAGCGCGGCTTAAGTCGAAACGGTCTAATTTAATTCCTCCTCCTCCTTTAGAACTGGCCATCCGTAGGCTAACTTTAGTATTAGATGGCAATTAGGGAGAGAACATTGTGAATCACAGTATCTCTATTCACCACTTGCTTGTGGCGCTTGCTGTTTGGTTATTTTCTCCAAGTGTGCTGAGCAACGAAAACGATCTGCGCGAAGTCTCGTTTTACACAGAGGCATATCCACCTGCCAATTTTCTGAAAGACGACATAATCACCGGCTACTCTGTCGAGATACTCATGGAGGCTAGCGCTTTAGTCGGAGAGCCTGTCACTTTGTCTCAGATGACGCTTCAGCCATGGGCGCGTTCTTATCGAACAGTATTGACGCACAAAAATTCCGTGTTGTTCTCCACGACGCGTTCTGAGCACCGAGAAAAACTGTTTCAGTGGGCAGGTCCAATTGTGGATATCAAAGTTGTAGTTCTGGCGCGCAAAGACGCCAATATCAAAGTTGATGACCCCCTTGATATGGCCCAGTACCGAATTGGTGTTATTCGTGATGATATAGGTGAGCAAAGCTTACTTGAGTTAGGCATTCCCCGTAACTCGATGCAAGAAGCCTCTTACGTAACCGTTCTTGCGGAACAACTAATGAAAAAGCGTATTGATTTGCTTGTATACGCTGAACGTGCAGCTTATTGGTGGTCGCGACAGGTGGGCGTAGATCCTGATATGTTTGAAGCCGTTTATGTGGTGAAAGAAGGGGATCTCTACTTTGCTGTCAACCGTAATACGGACAAAGAAATAGTCGATAAACTGCAAAAAGGGCTAGATCTGCTAAAACAAAAAGATGAATCAGGTAACAGCCGCTATCAACAAATACTCAATAAATATTAAGGACAGCATTTTGCTGTCCTTGCTCACTTAAACTTTGGCTTTTTTAACAAAGTATGGGTTATCGAATTTTTTAGGGTTTCCCAGCTCAGACAAGACCAATTTGTTCCATAGCTGAAGATCAAACATGCCTTTTTCAATAGAAGGATAGAGCGTTTCTGCCTCTTCAAGAGCAGAGCGAATAAACTGCTTCTTCTTAATTTGATTGTATTTGCGTGCTACTCGGTTGTGCTTAGCGATCCACTCTTGTTTGAACGCAATTAATCCAGGTTCAGCTTCTTCAAGTGGCAACCTCGATAGATAAATACGCTTGTACGATACCTTACGGTTCATCATGGTGCGCATAGCCGTTTGAATGTACTTACCATGATTGGTAATCGAGATATCGTTTTTATCAAAAAGTTGGACACTCCAACCCGACGGAAAAAAATTGGGCTTGCGGTACTGCTGGTTTCTAACTTCGATTGCTTGGTGCATGACAAGATCAGAAGTGCCGTTGAACGTCTGTTGCCATTTGCCGATTCGGATCTGTACAGCCGTTGGCAATCGATAAATATTGGTGAATTTATCTTGTTCCATATTAAGTACACTACTATACGTCTATGAATATGAAGACGGGAAAAAGGTGAACGCGTGGAGCACCTCGGACATTGTTCGATTTTTGTTCTGCCACAGTGTAAAGACTAGCAAGCAAGTAATCCAGTGTGTTTCGTCAACATTCAGTCAGAACTGTTGCGGCTTATTTAAGCGTTAGACTATACACGATAACTGCATGGTGTGCGAGAGTTGAGCAGAAGCAGATGTATCATTACGTTACACTAGAGCATAGCGTAACCGATACCTTATGTAATGTATCTAATACTATGGGGCTACAGCGCCACCTAGTGTTAAGTTGGTCGGCCACTTGGAAATTTGGTTTCCACCAAGAAATATATGACCTTTCACCGTCATTGTATCGGGAAACTTAGTGATCTTTGAACCGCCGATATATAGATTCCCATCTACGACTATTCCTTCAGGGAGCTGCTCTAGCGGGGTTCTTATAACACTAAGATCGCCTTTGACGCGTAATCTTGGAGGGAGCGAAGTGAGCGGCGTATCGGTTAAGTTGATGTAGCCGCCAACTTTTACACCCGAAGGCCAACGTGTCATTTGAGAGCCTAATAGGTTTGCATAACCCTTAATCTTCACCCCTTTATCAATTTTACTCAGGCTACAGTTTGTCGCAGTCAGGCTGCCTTGTATGTCTATTCCTTTTGGCAAGCGCTTGATAGAGGTTTTAGCGATGTTTAAATTTCCCTTAATCACTAAACCGCTCGGTAGCTCAGTGTAAGGTTTATTGCGTAGATCCAAGTTCCCGTAGTTATCTAGGTGATTCAAAATACGAAACTGATCAAGCACTACAGCATTTGCAGTCAGTGAGCAGGCGAGTATCAGAGTAGTAGCAAGTATACGCAGCATAACAATTGGTGTTGAGACGGTTGATACCTAGTATTAAGTCTAGGTCTTAATTGATCAATATTATTGAAAGGTTGAGAGCAAAAAACGGGCTGAATAGCCCGTTTTAGAGAAAAATCAAATAGTTGATTATCGTGCCAATGAACGAGTTTTTAGTTCAAAAATAAGCTTTTCAGCGCTTACTTCAAACTTGAAACGAGCAGTCAGTTCAGTTGACTCTTCAGTGAATGGCGACACTTCATACTCAGCAGCCGCACAAACTTGCTTTGCTAGTTCGATGTATTTATTTAGCTCTGCTTCTAGTAACGTTTTGCCTGCCGCAAAGATGGTTACTTCAGCGACATCATCACCTTCTTTAATGATGAAACCCATTTCTCCTGCACAGCCACATGCTTCGCAAACTTGTTCTGGTTCGGTGCTCATCTCAAATCAATCCTCTTACAATTAATAGGGCTATATTAGCGACTATTTGACTGTGAATCCATAAAAAGCACTATGCTACCTTGAGCCGGAAATGCAGTATGAAATGTTGTTTGTTCAAAAAATACTCAAACAATAGGTGGCGCGAATGCTTCACACTTAAGTGTGATTTAGATCAATAAATTACGAAAATTCATGTCACTCGCATGTTAGAATGCTATTCAGTTAGTTGTAAGCATCAACATTTTGTAAGATTATCGGTCGCTTATTATTATATAAACAAAAGATAACGCCCTTTAATTTCATAAATGTCACCAATGGGATTTTATTGGGAATTAGCTTGCACTGCACTATAGTTAAATATGCCGTATTGTTTAATTGTGGCTGAGTCGTTTACGTTGATAGTTGACGTATAGTACTAGAGCAAAGTGAGCTATTAGGGCGTCAATAATTATAGACGGATATACAGAGAGAAGAGCCTAAACATGCCAAAGCGTAGTAAAGAAGATACCGAGATCACCATCCAGAAAATCATGGATGCGGTTGTAGACCAGCTATTGCGATTAGGTTACGACAAGATGTCGTACACAACATTAAGCCAGCAAACTGGTGTATCGAGAACGGGGATCAGCCACCACTTTCCTAAGAAAACGGACTTCACAGCCGCTCTTGATGGCCGAATTTTTAAAATGTTTGTTGAACATATTGAACTAGACAAAGGGCTAGATGCATTTTCATCTAGCTGGGTTGTTGCGTTAGATGACGAAGAGTTTCGCGCAATCTTGCGTCTATTATTCCACCATATTGTTACTTCTCAAAGTACGCACGAATTTGCCACCAACGGTATCGAGCGCCTTTACAAGGTCTGCCAAGAGAAACTGGGTGAGGGTAGTGCGAAAGAGCTTGAATGGCTGATTGGTAAATCACTTATCCGTATGGCGCAATAGTCAAATAGAAAAAGCCTTCTTCGGAAGGCTTTTTTGAACTTGTCTTCATTAGCCTTGGCTAACTATAGCTTCCTAAATTGGGTAACAAGTTTCCCTTGTGAACCTAAGTTATCGACTAAACCTTCACACTCATCTTTAGTGTCACTTGCTAGAATATTCGTCGCCGCACATACATCACTGATCGACTGAACACTCGAGTTCATATCGTCTGTCACTCGCGCCATCTCTTCTATCGCAGTAGCGATTTGACTATTTCGATCCGAAATGTCAGTCACTTGATGAAGCAGTGAATCTAGCTTATCCCCTGATGTATTAGCGCAGTCGACACAAACATCCGAAAGCTGGTTGCCTTCGTTCATAGCCTGAACGGCTTTTTCGGTACTGACCTGAATCAGTTTGATGATGTTCTGGATCTCTTCTGTCGATTCGTGGCTTCGCTGGGCAAGTTGGCGAACCTCATCTGCAACCACTGCAAATCCTCTACCTTGCTCGCCTGCTCGTGCAGCCTCAATCGCTGCGTTAAGAGCAAGAAGGTTGGTCTGTTCAGCCACTCCCTGGATGATGACCAGTACTTCACCAATGGTTCGACCATGCTCAACCAGTTGTTGGATAACCTCTGAAGCAACGCCAAGCTGTTTAGACAACTCATTGATTGAGTCTATCGTTTGTGTGACAGAGGCTCTACCCTCATTAGCTGCTGTATTGGCTTGATCAGTGACGTCAGATGCGCTTTGTGCATTCTGGGCAATTTCATTGGCCGTAGAATGCATTTCGTTGATTGCAGCAGCGACTTGCTCTGTTTCGGAGGTTTGACCGACCAAATTCTCGGCGGTTGTTTCACAGTTTTTGGCTGAAGAACTCGCGGCCTTAGATATCTGTTGGTTTGAGTCTTGAATCCGACCCACGATGGAGTTGATTTCCGACTGGCGCATCTTAAATGCGAGTTGTATCTCTGATATGTCGTCGACCCGCTTGTTATAGACTAGTTCCATAAGTGGGTTGTCAAAAACTTTGCGCGCTTGCGCCGAGAGATCTTCTAAGCGCCTTGTTTGCGTATAGGCTGTTATGGTGCCGAGAATGAAGAAAAGCCAGATAGCCGCAATTGGGGAGTAAGCAGCGACACCACTGGTCACTAAAGCGGCCAATAGCAACACCGCTGACATACGTTGCCACAATCGGGTGCGAGGCAACTGGAGTTGAAGGGGGGTCTTTCCTTGGTTAAGTTGTGCGTATATTTGTTCGGCATTTTTTACATGTTTGCGATTAGGGGCCAGACGGACAGATTGGTACTCTACAGTTCTACCATTTTCTTTAATCGGAGAGGCAAAGGCATCAACCCAATAATGATCGCCATTCTTGCAGCGGTTTTTTACAAGCCCCATCCAAGAGTTACCCTGTTTAAGGTAACCCCACATGTTTTCAAATGCAGCAGGGGGCATGTCTGGGTGTCGTACAATGTTGTGTGGTTGATCCACCAGCTCATCAAGGGTATATCCCGCGACTTTGCAAAAATCCTGACTAGCATAGGTAATGTGACTGCTGGGCTTGGTTATGGAAAGTAGGTTGTATTCAGATGGATACGTGACTTCCTTCTGAGTTACCGGTTGGTTTACGCGCATAAGGTTCCCCTATTACTTCCTGTTCTAAAACGATTTCTATTGACCGAGTTTCATTCAGTATATGAACAAAATAAATACTTGACCTAATTACTGGGGATTATTTTGTTTTTTGATTCTTTTGTTATTTGTCAGAAAGATAATGTGGACTAAGCTTAATTGCATAATGAATGTTTAATGCTCTAGTTAAAGTGGGCAAATTCCGCGTATAGAAGCTAGGAGACAAGTATGTCGCACAGCACATCGGTTGGAACATACACAAGTGCAGCAAGCTTGCTTGAACTACACGACCTCAGTGAAGCTGATTTAGCGTTAATTCGGAAGTTTGGTGACCTAATGCTACCTAAGCTTCATGAATACGTGGGGCATTTTTATACTTGGCTAGAGAAACAACCCGAGTACCAACAGTTTTTTGCCGATGATAAGAAGCTCAAACGAGTTCAAAATGCACAAATTGAATATTGGAGCACTTTTTTTAAAGCTAAAGTTGATGACGAGTATGTAAAGCAGCGCCGAGCTGTCGGAGAGGTACATGCAAGAGTCGGGTTGTCCCTACCTACCTACTTCGCAGGTATGAATATATCAATGGTAATCTTTACTAAAAGGATGTACGACGGGAGTTTATATAGTGATGAGTACAGCTCGTTAGTTACGGCATTTACCAAACTACTCCATTTAGATACTACCATCGTAGTTGATACCTATTCGCGCCTTATTAATCGTCGTATTGCTGAACAAAGTGAAGCCTTGCTTGCGATGTCTACACCAGTCACTATGGTCTGGCAAGACATTTTGATGTTACCTATTGTGGGCATTATTGACTCGAAGCGTGCGCAAGACATCATGTCTGCGGTACTCAATAAAATATCAGAACACAGAGCCAAAATTTTCATAATGGATATCTCTGGCGTTGCAGTTGTCGATACCGCTGTTGCTAATCACTTTATCAAGATTACCAAAGCAACGAAATTAATGGGGTGTGATTGCTTAGTTTCAGGTGTTTCCCCTTCTATTGCTCAAACGATGGTCCAACTTGGTATCAATGTCGGTGAGGTACAGACCAATGCGACGTTGAGGGATGCGCTAGAAAACGCGTTTGAAATGATGGGGCTTAACGTTCAAGCACTTAAGACTTTTTCTTAGTCACGGCGTCGTACCGGATGAAAAAGTCTATTTCTATAAGCCAGCTACAGAATGTATTGGTGGCGACCATTCAAGTCGACCTAAGTCATAATATATTAGAGGACTTTCGCCATCATTTGCTGGAGAAAGTCGGTAGTCACTCAATCAGTGGGGTTCTAATCGACCTATCGGAAGTCAAAACATTAGACAGGGTCGACTTTGACCAACTGTATACGATAGCCAAAACCGTTGAAGTGATGGGAAGACGATGTTTGTTCGTCGGCATTAGGCCAGGTATTGCAATGGCGCTGGTCAATGTCGGTTACAACACAGAAAAGCTACCGTGCGCACAAAGTATCGATGATGGACTACTTGCGGTAAGAAGGGGGCCCCATGCTTGCTAGCTCTGTAGCCGAAAAAATACTTGAGAGTCATCATATCTATTCCGAAGCGGACGTGATGAGTGCAGTAATGGCAACCTATACCATCGCCCAGAAACTTGGATTCAGCGCTCCTTTGGTCAGTGAAATTGCAACATCTGTTTCTGAGTTGGCCACAAATATAGTCAAGTATGCGGGAGAAGGAGAGGTTTCCCTTCTTCAACTTGAGGTGAATGACAGCATTGGGATTAAAGTTGTTGCCGCGGACTCTGGAGGAGGGATTGCGGATGTATCTAGAGCTCTGACGGACAATTACTCTACCGGGAAATCTCTTGGGTTGGGGCTTCCCGGAGTGGTCAGAATGATGGATGATTTTGATATTCAGTCTTCACCCGAACTCGGTACGATAGTCTCTATCACCAAGTGGAAAGATTAGTATGGGTTTTCAATACGGAGTGAAATGTATTCCATACCGAGATGAACCGGAAGCAGGAGACGGTTTCTATATATCAGAATTAGAGAACGGCTTGTTTGTTACCATCATTGACGTTCTTGGGCATGGTGTAAAGGCGGCAGCATTAGCGCGGCAACTAGAGAAACAACTCGAAGAAATAGCGAGTGCAGACATCGACTGGACAATGCGTCAAGCTCACCAGTATTTGCTGGGCACCATAGGTGCGGCAATGACGATAGTTTTTTTTGACGTAGAAGAACGAAAAGGTTACGGGTTGGGTGTCGGCAATACGCTGATACGGCAGTTAGGTGAAAATGGAGGAAGCTATCAGGCGCAAGCGGGTATTGTGGGTGAACTGCTTCCCAACCTTAAGCACTTTGAATTTAACTTTGAGGGCGAAGATACCTTTTTATTCACAACCGATGGGGTGAAAGAGAACATATCCAATTCCGAACTTGAAGATGCTAATGGGAAAGCCGTCGAGTACCTCTCTTCTTATTTTATCCACTCTTTTAGCAAGCCCTTCGATGACGCCACTGTAATTGTCGTGAGGTTCAGTGATGACTAGCCAGTTTCAAATTATGGTCGCGAATAGTGATGTGTCCAGAATTGCTTTACGCCGAAAGCTTGCGTCTATTTTAGACACTCTCGGTTATCCAGCATTCGAGCGAGACCAATTGGTGCTTCTTAGCGGCGAAATTCCTCGCCATTTATTCAGCCTAACGGATCGCGTTAGCTTGGTTGCTAAGGTAATTGAAGATGCAATCGTACTCAAATGGCACTGTCCAGATATAAATGAACCGATTTCCAATCTTATTATCCCTTTGCTTGGTACTTGGGTTTCTGGACAGACACTGATATGGCGAATTGGACTAAGGTCACCACTTTCAACGCATCAGTTTTCTACTATCGCAGCCATACTTGAAGAGAAATCTCGCGACGAATTGCTTGAAGAGTTGCAACTAAAGAACCGTGCGTTAGCGGAGCATCAGCAAGGGTTAGAAGCGGAAATTGAGCGCCGAACAAAAGACCTTAAAGCGTCAGAGGCGTTGTCTAGTACCATCATTGATGGCGCACCCTCTAGTGTCGTTATTATTGATGTTATTCAGAAAATCATAATGTGGAATAAAACGGCTGAGCAGACGTATGGTTTTACTTCACAAGAAGCCGTCGGAAAAAACCTTTGTGAACTACTGAACATTGAGATTCCGACAGAGCTGCAAGAGGTTCTGAGTGGTGAACTTTCGATAGATGATAAAGATAAAGTCAGTGGTGGCTTCTTTGAAGTAGACACCTTTACCAAAACAGGAAAGATGATTCCAATTGACCTTGGGATAAGTATTTTTTGGTTTGATGAGCAGTGCTGCGCGGCGATGTTTTTACGTGATGTAACATCAAGAAAACGGGTGGAAGATGAGTTAACGAAAGCGCGAGCCAAGGCTGAAGAAGCGGTTGAAGTAAAATCGATGTTCCTAGCCAATATGAGTCACGAAATTCGTACACCCATGAACGCAATCATAGGGATGTCACACCTTGCTCTAAAGACCGAACTATCTCCTAAACAACATGACTACCTAACTAAAATTCATAACTCTGCGTCTTTGTTACTCGGCATCATCAATGACATTCTCGATTTCAGTAAGATCGAGGCAGGGAAGCTGACCATAGAAGAAATTGAATTTTGTCTAGATGATGTTCTGCACAACGTTTCAATGGTTACGGGGCAAAAGGCCTTTGAAAAAGGTTTGGAGCTTCTATTTAAGGTTTCTAAAGATGTACCTAAAGTGATTAAAGGCGATCCTTTGCGCTTAGGGCAGATCATCATAAATTTGGTCAACAATGCAGTCAAATTTACAGCAGAAGGTGAAATTTCAGTTACCGTCACGGTCGAACCTGAAGCTACTGGCAGCGCCTATTTGTGTCTCGAGGTGCAAGATACAGGTATAGGAATGTCCAAAGATCAAACAGATAAGCTGTTCAATGCGTTTACTCAAGCTGACGGTTCTACTACTCGTCGGTATGGCGGGACGGGGCTAGGGCTGTCCATATGCCGCAGGTTGGTGGAGCTAATGGGGGGGGAGATTCGAGTCGATAGTACGCCAAATCTCGGTAGTTGTTTCTCTTTCAGCGTGTTAGTGAGTTATGACGATTCCAACCAAGACAAATATTTGATCGTGCCTGACACGCTTCACTCAGTAAAAGCATTAGCTGTTGATGATAATGAACATGCCTTGCTGATCATGGAAGACATGCTCGATGTGTTGCCACAAAAGCCGAAGTTAGTTGATAGTGGATTAACAGCACTCAAAGAGCTTAAGCGTGCCTCAGAAGATGGAGAGCCTTACAACCTTGTATTTATGGATTGGAAAATGCCTGAATTGAGTGGTATTGAAGCGACACAGTTGATTCGTCAGCAAATTAGCGCTGAACACCAGCCAAAAATGGTCATTGTTACTGCCTACGATAAAGATGATATCTCCGAACAATTTGACGACTTGGATATTGCAGGGTTCTTATCTAAGCCGATAGGGCAATCTTTTCTTTTTGACCTGCTTGTGGACCTGTTTGCGCCAAATCGCTCAACTGCAAAATCTCACATAAAAAGCAGAAATTCAAAACATGAAAGTAGTTTTAATGGATTGAAGGCTCTTCTTGTGGAAGACAACGAGATCAATCAGCAGATCGCGGTTGAGTTAATGGAAGACAAAGCGATTCAAGTCACGGTTGCTAACAATGGATTAGAAGCTTTAGAGACACTCGAGAAGGGCGAAAGTCACTTCGATATTATTTTTATGGATTTACAAATGCCGATCATGGATGGCTATGAGGCAAGTCGCCGGATACGCGCTAACAAAATATATGACGATATTCCGTTAGTCGCCATGACGGCACACGCAATGGTTGAAGAGCGAGAAAGGTGCTTGAACTTGGGGATGAATGAACATGTTTCTAAGCCGATAGACCCAGAGGTATTGTACTCTACCATCAAACGTTGCTGTATCGACAAGATACAGCGAAATGAGTCGAACGAGCTGTACATTGAATCCCCTGTCATAAGCCATGATGCAGCAATAGTGGGGGGGCATTCGATTTATGATATCGAATTACTTGATGCAAAAAGCGGTTTAATGAGAGTCGCGGGGAATGAAGTTCTGTATCAAAGGCTGCTCTCTCAACTAGTTGAGAAAGAGCACGATTTTTGCAAACGTTTAGACATTGCCCTAGAGAAAAACGATCACCAGCAAGCGAAACTTCTTATCCACACACTAAAAGGATCTAGTGGTAATCTGGGTGCTACTCGTCTCTCTGATATTGCAGCCAGATTAGAATTGCAATTTGAAGGGAGTGAGCCGAAGCCAGAACTGAAGAGCTTAACTGAGGAACTTAAATCTCACCTAGAGCCATTTTTCATGGAAATATGTAGAGGGTTAGGGAGACCTTATCCCACTGAAGTTAAAGAGAGTTTGGATGACGAGAGTATTGCACTAATTGCTCGTTTAGATATGTTACTTAATGAATTTGACTCAAGCGCAATTGAGTTTCTTGACGAGCACTACTTACGACTTAATACTTTACTAGAGTCAGAGAACTTTGAAGCCTGCTGTCGAAATATTCATGATTGTGATTTTCTTGCTGCGAGCAAGGCGTTAAAGAAGGCTATCAGTATCTACCCGTTAGATATAGATAAAGTGTTTGGAGAGTCAAGTGGCTGAATCGGTATCGAGTGTTCTTGTTGTCGACGACAACGCTGAAAATAGGGTGCTATTGAGTAGTTTGCTTAAGCCGCACCATAAAGTGGTTGTGGCGACAAGTGGGCAACAAGCGCTTTCTATTTGTCAAAAGCAAGCACCAGATATCGTTTTACTGGATATTATGATGCCTGAAATGGACGGCTATGAAGTATGTGAAAAGCTCAAAGCCAACCCGAAAACACAGCACATTCCGGTTATCTTTCTCACTGCAAAAACCCAGATTGAAGACGAACAACGTGGATTTGAAGTGGGCGCGGTGGATTATATTTTGAAACCTATTAGCCCGCCTACCTTGTTATCTAGAATCAATACCCATCTGAAATTACGGTTTACGATGGAAGAGTTGTCTGAACAAAACGATCACCTTGAAGAACGGGTTAGGAAGCGGACCCGAGAGTTAGAGATGCTACAAGATGCCACAATCGGGGCGATGGCCTCATTGGCAGAAACCAGAGATAACGAAACGGGTAACCATATTCGCCGGACTCAGAATTATGTCAAACTTCTTGCAGAAGAGCTGCTATTGAATGGCTATTATACAGATGAGCTGAATCCAGAATCGATAGAATTGCTTTACAAATCCGCCCCTTTGCATGATATAGGTAAGGTTGGTATCCCCGACAGTGTATTGCTCAAACCAGGTAAGCTAACCGATGAAGAGTTTCAGCTAATGAAATTTCATACTACGCTTGGTCGTGCGGTATTGCTCACAGTTGAGGACTCTATTGATTTTAAGTGTGATTTCCTCCAGACCGCCAAAGAAATAGCCTATAGTCATCAGGAAAAGTGGGATGGTGGTGGTTACCCTGAAGGTTTGTCTGATTACGATATCCCTCTTAGTGCACGTTTGATGGCTGTGGCAGATGTTTATGATGCCTTAATCTCTGAACGCGTTTACAAGCCTGCTTTCTCTCATGACAAAGCAGTAAGCATTATTGCCGAAGGGGCGGGGACCCATTTTGAACCACTGTTAGTGGATACTTTTCTAGCGATAGAAGATAAATTCAGAGAAATAGCCTCGACATTTCGTGATGAAGGGTTTGACGAAGATTCATTTAACCAAAAAGCGAGTGGTGATGAGTAAGCAGATAGTTGTGTTAAGTGGTCTTATCTATTGTTTACTCAAAAGAATTTTCAGCCTGCCGTGCCTGGTGCGCTATCGTTCTGTTACACTCTAATAATAAACTATAAATATAGGAGTAGGTGTACGCATGTCTTTTCCGGTACTTATATGCGATGACTCCGCTTTAGCGAGAAAGCAAATGGCTCGCTCACTGCCTGCTTCGCTAAACGCTGATATCACCTTTGCCGTCCATGGATTGGATGCTTTAGAGCAGCTAGAACAAAATGAATTTAAGCTGATGTTCTTGGATTTAACCATGCCAGAGTTGGATGGGTTTGGAACATTAGAAGAAATTGGCAAGCGAGGTATTGGTGTTCCTGTGGTGGTTGTATCAGGGGATATTCAACCTAAAGCTAAAGAACGAGTGATGACGCTTGGAGCAAAGGCGTTTATCCAGAAACCAATCGACAAAGATGCACTTAATCGAGTGCTTAAAGAGTTAGTTGAGCCCCCAACTCAACCAAGAATTGTCACCCCTGTTTCTGTTGAATTACCGATACTCCGCCGCCGCGACATTTATATGGAAGTGGCGAACGTGTCTATTGGGCAAGCCGCTGATGCGTTGGCTAGACACTTTGATGTGTTTGTCCATTTACCCTTACCAAACGTAAACATACTAGAAGTGAGTGAGCTTCACATGGCTCTTCGGGACCTAGCGGAAAACGACCAAGTCTCAGGCGTGTGCCAAGGGTTCAGCGGAGAAGGAATTGCTGGTGAAGCTCTGGTGCTCTTGAGTGATTCCAGCGTGTGTGACCTGAAAAAGTTAATGAAGATACCAGCGGATAGCGAAGAGTTAGAAGAACTTGAACTATTAATGGATGTGTCAAATATCTTAGTGGGGTCATTCTTGAATGGTTTGGGTAAGCAAGCTGAGGTGCGTTTCTTTCAGAGCTCTCCAGTTTTGTTGGGGCAGCATATCTCTATCGATTCTGTTATTTCTTCAACGACGGGGGCGTTTAAAAAGACCATGACATTTGAAGTCAGCTATAACATTGATGGGACGTCAATACGCTGTGATTTACTGTTTATGTTTGTGGATGAATCATTGCCACTCCTAGACAACAAACTTTCGTATCTAATGGAGGACTTCTAATGTTATCTCTTCCAGCTGAGTTTGAGCAATTCCACTGGATGGTGGACATGGTGCAAAACGTTGATTTGGGGCTAGTTGTTCTTGATACCGACCATAATGTTCAGGTTTGGAATGGCTTTATGACCCACCATAGTGGCATACAGGCGCATGATGCGATTGGTAAGTCTCTGTTTGAGCTATTTCCTGAAATTCCACAAGATTGGTTTAGACTGAAAACTAAACCTGTCTATGATTTAGGTTGTCGCAGCTTCATTACTTGGCAACAGCGCCCATATTTGTTTAAGTGCCGAAATGTGCGCCCAGTGACCCAACAAGCTGACTTCATGTACCAGAACATCACCCTCAATCCGATGCGCACCCCAACTGGAGAAATTCGTTCCATGTTTTTATCAATACAAGATGCGACTGCCGAGGCACTGGTTTCCAAGAATCAGTAATCTGTAATCAACGCCAAGGAAATCCTTGGCGTTGTTGTATATGCTTTTAGTATCAGTCATCAATCCTTCGTATCAATGAACTCAGCACTTCCTTTAGAACTCTATACCGGACAACAAGTCAAATTGGGTGAGCAGCAAGCGGCAAAGCTCGCTGGCGCCGAGATGTATACACTAATGCTTCGAGCTGGGCTGGCAACTTATCAAGTGATGAGAGACAAGTTTCCTCATGCAAAGAGCATTATGATCATGGTAGGTACAGGAAACAACGGAGGAGATGGGTTTGTCGTCGCCAAGTTGGCTAAATCAGATGGTTTAGAAGTTTCTCTTTATCTATACGGTGATGAGGCAAAAGTATCTGGCGATGCGGCTAAAGCCAAACAAGAGTGGACTGAGTGCGGTGGAAAGATTCAGGCGTTCGACTCGTCGGATTGGTCGAAAACCAGCGCGGATGTGTTGATTGACGGACTATTGGGCACAGGTCTTACGGGAGAAGTCAGACAACCACTTCAAGATCTAATCGCAAAGGTCAATGACAGCCAAGTTCCGGTTATCGCGATAGATACCCCTTCCGGTTTGTGTACCGACAGTGGTCAAATCTTGGGAAATGCGATCATTGCAAAACACACAATTACGTTTATTGGCGTAAAACAGGGTTTAACAACCGGACAGGCGAGAGCTTATACAGGTGAGCTTCACTTTGCGGGCTTAGGCGTTGAGAATGAATTTAGGCAGTGCGTCGAAGCCAGTAGCCGTTTTATCGATACGGAGCAATTTCGCTTAGCGATGCCGCCCCGTATCGCGACGGCCCACAAAGGCAATAATGGTCGATTGTTATGCCTTGGTGGTAATCAAGGTTACGCGGGCGCCATTCGTTTATGCGCAACGGCCAGTGCTCGGTGTGGTGCTGGCCTGATACGCTCGCTATGTCATCCAAGCTCGGCTCTACCATTACAGATTGCGTGCCCTGAAGTGATGACACTTGGTTGGTGCAGCGAAGTCAATTATTTGCAAGAGTCCCTAAGATTTGCCGATGTCATCGCTTTAGGGCCGGGATTGGGTACAGATGATTGGGCACATGTGCTCTACTCCAATGTAAAAAACATAGAAAAAAACAAAGTGATCGATGCCGATGGGTTGAATTTGTTAGCTCAGCAACCTCATGTTGATGATTTGCGAGTCATCACCCCCCACTCAGGAGAAGCGGCTCGCCTTTTGGGATGCAGCGTCAGAGATATTGAACAAGATCGCTTTCAAGCTGTGCGAAATTTACACAACAAATACGGTGGCGTTGTTGTGTTAAAAGGCGCTGGAACTTTGATCTATGATGGAGAAAGCGTCTATCTTTGTCAGGCTGGAAATGCAGGTATGGCGACGGGAGGAATGGGAGATGTGCTTACTGGTATTATTGCCGCTTTGCTTGTTCAGGGAATGTCGTTAGCCAACTCTGCGAAGTTTGGGGTTTTGATGCACAGTGTTGCCGCAGACAATATTGCAAAGCACAAAGGGCAAATCGGCATGCTCGCCAGCGATGTGATCGACGAATCAAGGAAAGTGCTCAATAGCTGGCTGAACTGATTGCTTTTTGAACTTTTCTCAACCAATTCTGTGACTTCGATTGTTATTTCACATTAATTCGTTACAATGCTCCTTCTTTCCTGAGTTGTGCATCCGTATTTGCGCAGAAAAGGACACGAACTCTCGTCTTTAATCTTTGAATTCTCATTAAAGACTCGTTTTAAATTGCATGTGTTGCTTGGTGTGCAACACCACTGTAAAGGATATTTTAATGCCTATTATTACTCTTCCTGACGGTAGTCAGCGTCAGTTCGACAACCCAGTTTCTACTCTTGATGTTGCTCAATCTATCGGTCCTGGTCTTGCGAAAGCAACCATTGCTGGTCGTGTTGATGGTAACCGTGTTGATGCATGTGATCTTATTGAACAAGATTCAAGCCTTGAAATCGTCACAGTAAAAGATGAAGTAGATGGTCTAGAAATCGTTCGTCACTCATGTGCTCACCTGCTAGGTCACGCGATCAAGCAGCTTTACCCTGAAGCAAAAATGGCGATCGGTCCAACAATCGATAACGGTTTCTACTATGATATCGATCTTGAGTACTCTCTAACGCAAGAAGATCTAGAGAAGATCGAAAAGCGCATGAAAGAGCTTGCCAAGACCAAATACCAAGTTATCAAGAAAAAGGTTAGCTGGCAGGAAGCACGCGATGCATTTGAAGCTCGCGGTGAAACATACAAGATGGAAATTTTGGACGAAAACGTCTCTCGTGATGACCGTCCAGGCCTATACCATCATGAAGAATACATCGATATGTGTCGTGGACCTCACGTACCACATATGGGTTTCTGTCAGCACTTTACGCTACTGAACGTAGCAGGTGCATACTGGCGTGGTAACAGTGACAACAAGATGCTTCAGCGTATCTACGGTACTGCGTTCCACGACAAAAAAGCGCTTAAAGCACACCTAACTCGCCTAGAAGAAGCGGCGAAGCGTGACCACCGTAAGATTGGTAAGCAACTAGACCTATTCCACATGCAGCAAGAAGCACCGGGTATGGTGTTCTGGCACCACAATGGTTGGTCTATTTTCCGTGACTTAGAAGTATTTGTTCGCGAAAAACTGACAGAGTACGGCTACCAAGAAGTAAAAGGTCCGCTTATTATGGACCGCGTTCTTTGGGAACGTTCTGGTCACTGGGACAAATACGCAGAAGCAATGTTTACGACTTCTTCAGAGAACCGTGAATACGCGCTTAAGCCGATGAACTGCCCAGGTCACGTACAAATCTTTAACCAAGGTCTAAAATCTTACCGTGACCTACCGCTACGTATGGCGGAGTTTGGTTCATGTCACCGTAACGAACCATCTGGTGCACTACACGGCATTATGCGTGTACGTGGCTTCACTCAAGATGATGCACACATCTTCTGTACTGAAAGTCAGATTCAAGAAGAGGTGACTAGCTGTATCAAGATGGTGTACGATACGTACCAAACATTTGGTTTCGACAACATCGTTGTTAAACTGTCTACTCGTCCTGAAAAGCGTGTTGGTTCAGATGAGATCTGGGATCAGTCTGAAGATGCGCTTAAGCAATCTCTTGAAGCGATGAACATCGCTTACGAAATTCAAGAAGGCGAAGGTGCGTTCTATGGTCCGAAGATTGAATTTACTCTTCATGACTGTTTAGATCGTGCATGGCAATGTGGTACAGTACAGCTTGACTTCAACTTACCAGGCCGTCTAGGTGCAACCTACGTTGATGAGAATAACGAGCGTCAAACGCCAGTTATGATTCACCGTGCGATTCTAGGTTCACTAGAGCGTTTCATTGGTATTTTGATTGAAGAATACTTTGGCTTCTTCCCAACTTGGTTATCGCCAGAACAGGCTGTAATCATGAACATCACTGATAAGCAGTCAGATTATGTTCAGGAAGTGGCACAAAAACTACAAAAATGTGGAATTAGAGCCAAAGCGGACTTGAGAAATGAGAAGATTGGCTTTAAAATCCGCGAACATACTTTGAAGCGTGTACCGTATATGCTTGTTTGTGGCGACCAGGAAATGGAAGCAGGCGAAATTGCAGTACGTACTCGTAAAGGCAAAGATCTTGGCAAGTTTAAAGTGGATGATTTTATTTCATACATCCAAGACGAGATCTCAAGCCGTAAGCTCAATCTGGAGGAATAAACTATTAAAGGCGGAAGACGCGGCCAAGTACCGGCCAAACAAAATGCTCATCGTTTAAACGGTGAAATTCGTGGCGTTCGTGAAGTTCGTTTAACTGGCGCTGATGGTGAATCAGTTGGTGTTGTCTCTATTCAAGAAGCAGTAGCAGCAGCTGAAGAAGCGGGTATGGATCTAGTAGAAATCAGTCCAAACGCTGAGCCACCAGTATGTCGTGTAATGGACTACGGTAAATTCCTCTTTGAGAAGAGCAAATCTGCTAAAGAGCAGAAGAAGAAGCAAAAACAGGTTCAGATTAAGGAAGTAAAATTCCGCCCTGGAACTGATATTGGAGACTATCAGGTAAAACTACGCAACCTGACGCGTTTCCTTGAAGAAGGCAACAAAGTGAAGGTAACAATTCGCTTCCGTGGCCGAGAAATGGCACACCAAGAGATCGGTGTTGACGTTCTAAATCGTCTTAAGGAAGACACTGTTGATTTAGCAGTAGTGGAATCTTTCCCTAAGAAGATCGAAGGTCGTCAGATGATCATGGTTCTTGCCCCTAAAAAGAAGTAATTAACGGCTTTACAAGTAATAGAACGCAGCTGCCGTAAGGTGGCTGGGTTTTGTTCGCCCTAATTACTATTGTTTAAAACAACTCAACAATGCGGAGTTATTCATCATGCCTAAGATGAAAACCAACAAAGGTGCTGCTAAGCGTTTTAAGAAAACTGCTGGTGGTATTAAGTTTAAGCACGCTACTAAACGTCACATCCTGACTAAGCGTACTACTAAGAACAAGCGTCAGCTTCGTCCAAATGCAATCCTTCCTAAGTGTGAAGTGGCTGCAGTTGCTCGTATGCTACCATATGCATAATTCTTTTTAGTTTATCAATCGTTTAGTTTAGGAGAAGCATAATGCCTCGCGTAAAACGTGGTGTACAAGCTCGTGCACGTCATAAGAAAGTTCTAAAACAAGCTAAAGGTTACTACGGAGCACGTTCACGTGTTTACCGCGTAGCTTTCCAAGCAGTTACTAAAGCTGGTCAATACGCTTACCGTGACCGTCGCAACAAGAAACGTCAATTCCGTCAACTATGGATTGCACGTATCAATGCTGCATCTCGTCAGAATGGTCTATCTTACAGCCGTTTCATCAACGGTCTTAAGAAAGCATCTATCGAGATCGACCGCAAGATCCTTGCTGACATCGCGGTATTCGACAAAGCTGCATTCGCAGTTCTAGTTGAAAAAGCGAAAGCTGCTCTTTAATTAGAGTCAGTGATTAGGATTAAGGAAAGGAGAGCTTCGGCTCTCCTTTTTGTATCTAGATTTTGATCTTTGCTCAATTATCCACTCAAATACGATTAACCAGTCGTTCATCGTCACTCCATCTATTGCAAACCTACTGAAATCACTTAATATTTTGCATTCAACCTATTATGCATCTATGACAATAGGCTAGATGAACAGTGAGGGTAGTATGCAAGCAAAGGAAGCATTTGAAGCGGCAAGTAGTGCAGAGAAAGTCGCGAGCTCGTTGTACAAATGGATTGCAGGCAATCGCGGGCTTAAAAGAACAGTTGCAGTTGAACTGCAAGAAAACATCGAACTAATTCGTTTGTATGTAGAGACACGTTCTGGGTATGAACAACTCATTCCACAAATTAAAGAATCCGCCTATCGACAAGCCTTACAGCAAGGGTTTAACTTTAACTCACTCAATCGCTCTAAAATTGATGCTGCTAGTACCAACGGGATCAAGCAACTTGAACGGTATCACGGTTGGGAAACTCAGCAAGTGATTGAAAATATCTACGCTAAAATCTCTGTTATTAAAGTGGCGGTAAGTATTAATGATAACGCAAAGCCCTTGCGCCTAGGGGTAAGGCTGCACAATATCTTTAAACTTCTTGTGATGTTATCGAACCATATTGGTCAAAAATAAAATAAGCGAACAGGGTTGATATGGATATACTGATTGAACAAGAAAAAGCGCTACATCAGTTTTCAGTTAGACAAGATAATACTGAGCGAGAGCGACTAATCCACCCAACATTTCGTGAAGTGGGGAGGTCGGGTACCAGTTTTGACTTTGCGACCATCGTTGAAATGATGGAAGGTGAAGAAACTTCTGAGGTTGTCATTCATTCACAGGACTATGAATGTATTCAACTCGAACCTTCTGTTCAGCTTCTCTTGTATAAATCCGCACTAATCTCTGTGGATGGCGAAGTGAGCAATTATGCCAAACGCTCTTCGATTTGGGCATTTACTGGGTGCAATTGGCAACTTAAATATCATCAAGGTACGCCTTGCCCTGCTTTTGAATTCGAATCTTAGGCTTATCTCCAGGCTCAATCGAGTGTACGATGAGTAGCCTAGCTATTCGTCAAGGAGGACAAATGGAACTAAGACAAGTACAGCTCACGGATGCTCGATGGATTGTGGGTATCTACAATCACTACATTGCTACTACTGCGATTTCCTTCGAAGAAGAACCAATTTCTGTTGAGGAGATGGAGCTAAGGATCGATGCTGTTCTCACCGCAGAGCTTCCTTGGATAGTGCTCGAAGAAGAGGGGCTGCCTCTTGGGTATGCCTATGCAGCTAAATGGAAGTCTCGAAGTGCTTATCGATATACGGTTGAGCCATCCATATACCTATCCAGTGATGCGAAAGGTAAAGGGGCAGGTCAAAAGCTATATCGCTCTCTCATTGCTCAATTACGCGAACTAGGCATTAAGAATGCGATAGGAACGATTGCACTTCCAAACCCCTCGAGTGTGGCACTACATGAGAAGTTGGGCTTTAGAAAGGTCGGTGAGTTTGCCAACATTGGCTTCAAGTTTGATCAACATATTTCCGTAGGTTATTGGCAGTTGGAGCTTAACTAAGTTGACTGAGAGAACCTGTAATAGCCACTACGACGAACAAAGGGAACGATAGATACTGATATGAAGCCAGAACAAATAGGCAAGGCATACGACCAAATTACTCACATTTGGCAAGGTGAAAGTTTCAACTTAGAGAATGGCATTGATCAACACAAGCGTGCCATTTCGTTTACGGAGAAACGCGGAAAAGCACTCGATATTGGTTGCGGTTGTACTGGGCGATTTATTGATTTGTTGTCTAGGGAAGGATTCACTCCTTCAGGTATGGATATATCGAGTGAGATGTTGGCGCTAGCCAAAGAGAAACACCCAAAGGTAGAGTTTATCAATGCTGATATCTGTCAGCACGAATTTGATGACAAATATGACTTTATAACCGCTTGGGACAGTATTTGGCATATTCCTATAGATCAACAGCGCCAAGTTATGACAAAGATAGTCGATATTCTTAATATCGGTGGTATCTTTATTTTTTCATTTGGCGGAACAAGTGAAGAGGGCTTTCATACTAACAGCTTTATGGGGCCTGAAGTCTATTACTCGTCACTAGGAACCAACGGTTTTCTAAGCTTGTTTATTGAGTTGGACTGTATGGTTCGACACCTCGAATTTGACCAATATCCAGAGTTTCATACCTATTTGATTGTAGAGAAGCTTCAATGAGCTTAGATTTTTCCAACTGCCAGATTAAAGGTTAAGCATGAGTCAAGAAGTACGTGTTGGCGTAGCCGCCATTATTAAACGAGATAATCGGATCCTTTTGGGTGAGCGAATTGGCGCTCATGGGGCTAATACATGGGCGACACCAGGAGGGCATTTAGAGTTTGGTGAGTCAATTGCAGAATGTGTTCAGCGTGAAGTACTTGAGGAAACCGGGCTACAGATTAGCGCTACCACGAAACTGGGTTTCACCAACGACGTGTTCGAACAAGAAGGTAAGCACTATATTACTTTGTTTGTTGTGGCAGAAAACGCGATTGGTGACGCAAAGGTTATGGAGCCGAATAAGTGCAAGCAGTGGAAATGGTTTGCAGTAGATTCACTTCCTGAGCCATTGTTTTTGCCGATGAAAAATTTTTTGGCTGAGAACCCAAGTTTAACTACTAAACCTTGAGTCACAAAGGCAGCTTTTTAAGTTATACAGGATACGGAAGCAGGCAAAGGTGTGAGTTGAGTTTATATACAGCTATAAGAACGAACAGTTAGAGGGAATACCATGTCAACGGAGCTGAAAGCGTCTTCAATTAAAGTTCAGGAATTTCTATTAAGTCGTGACCATGATTTTGTCATTCAGAAAATGCCTGCCTCGACCCGTACCGCACTCGAAGCGGCTGATGCGATAGGTTGTGGTGTCGCCCAAATTGCCAAGTCGCTAATTTTTAAAAACGGCGAAACAGGGGAGGCTGTGCTTGTTGTTGCTTCAGGGACCAACATGGTTTGTGCAGACAAAATTAAACAGCAAACGGGGATCCCACTTGAAAAGGCAAATGCGACATTTGTTCGTGAGAAAGTTGGATACGCGATTGGCGGCGTCCCCCCCGTTGCTCATACGTCGAAGGTCCAAACCATACTCGATCAGGATTTAAAGCAATACGGCGAGATTTGGGCCGCAGCGGGAACGCCAAATACGGTATTTAGGCTTAAGGTGAGTGACTTAGATAGTTTGACTGGCGGCCAGTGGCTTGATGTTGCTAAGTAAGCCCACCTTCTATTATTTGCGCTGAAGAATTAGTATGGAACTAGACATTTATCAAGTAGACTCATTTACCTGCCAGCCTTTTAAAGGAAACCCGGCAGGCGTTTGTATTACCCAAGAGCCTCTCGAAGAGTCAGTGATGTACTCGATTGCTGAGGAAATGGCCGTATCAGAGACTGCATTCCTGACTTTAAGCAACATGCAATTGAGATGGTTTACGCCAAAAGTCGAGGTTGTCCTTTGTGGGCATGGAACACTTGCAGTCGCACATATTCTTCAGCAGAAAGGTAAACTTAGCGTTGGCGAGAGCATCAGTTTCAATACTCTGTCTGGCCTTTTAACTGCCAAAGTTAATGAAAGTTGCATTGAACTTGACTTTCCTATCGCGAGCTTATCTTGTTATGAGGTTTGTAGTTCGCAGCTGTTTGAAGCTTTGGGTCTCAACCTGAATCAAGTTAATGCAGTAAAGCAGTTTGATGAAAAAGTGTTGATACATGTATCGGATTCAGAAGTGCTCTGTCAATTGAGTCCTAATTTTGATGCATTGAAGCAACTAGAGGGTCGTGGAGTTGTTGTTACTGCGCAAAGTAAGAATACTGGAACTGATTTTGTTTCTCGCTACTTTGCGCCATGGGTGGGGGTCAGCGAAGATCCTGTCACTGGTTCTGCTCATTGTGCATTAGCCGTGTACTGGCAGCAGGAGCTAGGGAAAAGTGACTTTTATGCTTACCAAGCATCATCCCGTGGCGGATATGTCGGAGTTAAAGTTGAAGGCAACCGAGTGAAGTTAAGTGGTACAGCACGTACTACCATTTCTGGGATACTGCACTTATAGCTTAATGAAACAAGGATTAAAAAGTGTTTGTTCTGCTTCAAAAAGTACTGCTAATTAATCTCACTGCGGCGATTATCGTCTTTGGCTTATCGCAATATGTTGAGTTTTTTAAAACAACGCGATTGATCGATTATCTGTTTTTCATTGTTATTATAATTTGGGCTTTCGCCAAATTGATGTGGGAAGGCGGGATGCACAGTAAGGTAACCCGCTATGATAATGCCAAAACAGACAGTGCTTATACGATGGTAAAAGACCACGACTTTGACAAAGATGAGCGAGAAAACTATCGTCAAAATTACCAAGATGGATTTGTTCTGTTTATTGCCGGTATACCCGCCTTTGTAGCGTGCTTGTCTTTGCAGTTTCTCAATTAGGAGAGGGCAGAATTAAAGAACGCTTTCTCGCTTCCACACTCGCTAACTTGCTATATTCAAGGTTAGGTTTAAGTCTAACGATAAATTAGACAGCTTATCCTTAAGCACTTGTCTTGTTCTATCAAGCTCCGCTACTTCGACTTGTTTGCCTTTAGAGTACACGTCAAGGTTTACTCGCAGTTCACGCCCGACTTTGGTGACTGCTGTGACTTTTAGCTGCTGGGTTATTAGTTTGTCTAGTGCCAAAACCTCTTTATCTACTGCGCGACAAATTACTTCGTCTGGCTTCATCATTAGTAATTCACGAAGTGCGCCCATCAACATATCAAATGGCACTTTGATAAAATAAAACGACATTAGGATCATCATCGTTGGATCGGCATAGACGGCATATTTGGCAAATGGAGACACTGACACCAGCCAAGCAGCAATAAAACCTAAGGTTACCGCAACGCTCAATAGGGTATCCATCTGCCATTGCTTGCTTTCTGCTTCAATTAAACCAGATGAAAAGCGTTTTGATTTATTGGCGATATGCCACCACGCATAGCCACAACCTAATACGTTTACAATGCCGAATAGTGTCGCAATACTGGCATCTACCTCCCTACCACCAGTAAACATGGCCGAAACTGCCGAATATAACGAGAAGCTAACAATAGCGAGGATGACGCTGCCTTTAACGGCAATCACAACAGGTTCTAATACCGCTTTACCAAATGGAAATTGGCGGGTTGAAGGACGCTCAATAAAGCGTGAAACGGCCAGCGACAATAAAGTTAACAGCAAGCTGACCAGAGAGTATACACCGTCAAAGACGATAACTAATGAGCCGACAAGCAATCCGAGTACTAAACCTGCACCTGCAAAACCTGATGCGAGTATTGCTGAGAAGGTTAGAATTCGTTTTTCATTTAAGCTTGTCCTAGCACACATACTGAAATCTCTTGTTTATAGACACTTACAGTGTTCTCAAAACTAGAGCATTTCACAAACATTATATACGTTTTAAGTATGGTGTATTTTTGTTCTATTTTGCTTTGTCATTAAAATTCAACAAGATAGAGTAGATTCTTGGTGTCATGATTATTGACGCTCACTGATGGTTGTTTCTTGAGCAAGGCGCTAGAAATCAAACAGGTACTCGTTGAGCTTGTCGGCTAGCCAAGACATTCCAGGGTGCTCTGTCATACCTGCTGCGGTAAACATACAATAGTCTTCCTGTGTTAAACCGTAAGTATGCTTAATGACTGCAAGATCTTGTTTTCTCAGTAAATGGCGGATAAGAGGTTCGGGTAGCACGCCCCAAGCGTCTTCTTCCATAATCGTATTGAGCATGTATTCAAAACTTGAGAAACCGATATAGCGAAGAGAAAAGGGTTGTAGCTCAGGGTTATCTTTCTCATTAAGGTAGACCATGACAGCTTGCATGGCGTTGCGTAGTACATCGTCGGAAACGCGGCGTAACCGGGCTAACGGGTGGCTGGTTCGACAAACCGACATTAACCTTATCTTTCCGAGTGGCTGATACGTTACTAGTGGGTCGTCGAGGCGTTCATAATCAACACCAAAAGCAAAGTCGACTTGAGAGGTGGCAACGAGATTGGCTAGGTCACCGCTGGACGCAAGCACGATATTGAAAGTCGTGGCTGGAAAGTGATTGTTTAGTCGATGGGATAAGTCGTGCCACAGTTCATCTGGTAAGGAATCATCCCGTGCTATCCATACTTCTGCGTTAAACTTTCCTGAAACTTGAGCGCAAGTCTGACGAATACGCGAAGCCGTTACCAAAAGATTGTGGCAATCTTTGTAGATGGCTTTGCCTGCTTCTGAGAGCACAAGGTTATTCCCGCTGCGAACAAAAAGTTCTACATCAAGATCTTTTTCCAATGCCTTGATTGCCATACTTAATTTAGTACGGTTACATTCAAGTTGGCGTGCGGCTTCCGAGACAGAACCGGTATCAGCAACCGTACAAAAAGCTTCGACTTGAGTTAAGTTCATCTTTTGTTCAATTTGATTAGCTTAAAGTCGATATTATATTAATCCTAGGCAGTTGTCTGTTTTCAGCATTGAAATGCTATGAATTTCATGCAGTTTTGATACTCTTGAGCAGCGCCAAATGAATGTAGTAACAGGGAGATCATGATGGCTAAGAGTTGGGACGATGTCGCAGCGAATTGGGATGCGGATACCGCGACCAATGATTACGCAGACAAGGCGTTTGAATCGTTACAGAAAGTTGTCGATATTAAAGGAATGCATATTCTGGACTTTGGTTGTGGCACGGGTTTGCTGAGTCAGCGGTTGTCACCATTTACAAAAGACATTGTTGCATTAGACAGTTCAGAGGCCATGATCGAACAGCTAGATATGAAAGAACTAACTAACGTAGAGCCAGTGGTTGATATCTTAAGCCGTGGTCTTGTGGCTATGCACCCAGCATTTCGTGCTCAATTTGATTTGGTAGTTGCATCCTCGGTGTGTAGTTTCTTACCAAGTTACTCTGATACTGCAGACATTGTCTTTAGCTTGCTTGATGAAGGTAGCTATTTTGTCCATTGGGATTGGCTGTCAGATAAAGACCAAGTTGGTGGTATGACTATTACGCACGCGCAGCAAGTGTTGTCTAGCGTAGGTTTCAGTGAAGTGGTCGTCACGACGCCGTTCGATATTGAAGCACCCGATGGTTCACTAAAAGTTTTAATGGCTGTAGCTAAGAAATAATAGCTCTTGATGAGATTATAAAAGCCCGATGGAATGTGTCGGGCTTTTTTGTTTATGTAACAGGGGTGTTTTGGTGCTTTTTGACTTCTTCCAACACCCACGGGTTGGCGATAGCACCTTTGTTTTTGATCTCTTGGCCATGGAGAACTTGTTTCACGGCGAGCTCTACCAGTTTGCCTGATTTGGTCTTTGGTATTTCACTTAAGGTATAGATTTCTGATGGTATGTGACGTGGAGAACATTGCTCTCGCAGAGTTTGTTTTATTACTGACGTTAACTGATCAGTCAGAGTGTGATCGGGATTCAGTTGGACAAACAATACAATTTTTTCATCCCCATTGACGCGTCTTCCTACTGCAATTGAGTCTTGAATTTCAGCTAACTGGTTTACTTTCTGATAAATTTCAGCGGTACCAATTCGCACCCCTCCAGGGTTGAGAGTAGTGTCACTTCGTCCGTAGAAAATCATACCATCTCGTAGCGTTATTTCGACATCGTCCCCATGGTGCCAAGTATTAGTAAATTTGCCCCAATAGGCGTGGTGATAGCGTTCACCATTGTCATGCCAAAAGCCGATCGGTTGATTGGGAAAGCTGTTGCGGCAAACCAGTTCACCTCGTTCTGCAATCACCTCATTACCCATTTCATTAAATACAGTGACATCCATACCCAAACCGGCACCTTGGCATTCCCCACGATAAACTGGCGAAATAGGGTTACCCAAGACGAAGCATCCGCAGATATCAGTACCTCCAGAGATAGAGGCAAGATGGAGGTCGACTTTGATGTTAGCATATACATAGTCAAACTGTTCGGGATACAAGACAGAACCTGTAGAACACAATGTGCGAAGAGACTTAAGCGAATAACTGCTACTTGGATTGAACTGTGTTTTCTCTAAGGCTTCGAGGTATTTCGCTGATGTTCCAAACAAAGTCACCTCGGCGTCTTCGCATAACTGCCAAAGTGTATTGGGATTAGGGTGCATAGGACTGCCATCATAAATGACTAAGGTAGCGCCGCTTGCCAGTGCTGAAACATGCCAATTCCACATCATCCAACCACAAGTCGTATAGTAGAAAACCCGATCCTTAGGCTGAACATCACAATGAAGTTGATGCTCCTTTAAATGGTTTAAAATGGTTCCGCCAACGGAGTGAACAATACACTTTGGTTTTCCTGTAGTACCAGAAGAGTAGAGCACAAACAAAGGATCATTAAAGCTGATTCTTTGGTATCGCATACCACGTGGCAAGTAGCTGGCTAAAATGGCCTCCCAATCGGAGAAAGAGTCACTATGCCCCTGATTGCTAGATTGGGAAGATAAATAGTCGATTTGACAGGTATTGATCAAACTAGGTATTGCATCGACGATTTGGCGGTTTTTTTCCTCCATATGAAAGGTTTTGCCATTGAAGTCGTAGCCATTGCAACAAAAAAGCACTTTAGGTTGTACTTGGCCAAAGCGTTCAATGACGCTTTCAGCACCAAAGTCAGGAGACGTTGAAGTCCAAATTGCCCCTAAACTGGTTGTCGCTAACATGGCAATGATGGTTTCTGGCATATGAGGTAAATATCCAGCGACAACGTCGCCTTTTTCGACACCATTTTGCTTTAGCCATTGCTGAAGAACGGACACCTGATCACACAACTCCTGCCACGAAAGTTTACGGCAGTCTCCACGCTCATTCTTAAACCAAATGGCGATATCGTCAGGGGCTTGAAATGCGTAGGCGAGTAAATTTTCAGCATAGTTAAGCTGCGATTGTGGAAACCATATAGTGTCTCTGCTTGGGCTAAATGTGTCCCACTTTGCTAATCCTTCACCTAAAATACAGTCACCTTTGTAGCCGATGACATCACAAAACTGCCAAACTTCTAACCAAAAATCTTTTTTGCATTCGACAGACCAACGGTGTAAATCAGCGTAATTTTCTATCGCATCGCCTTGAATATTAATGTGTTTTATAAATTGTTTTAAGTTTGATGATTCAATTCGTTCGAGACTAGGCGCCCAGATAGGGGAAGGGAAGGTTGGCTCTGAATTAGACATGACATCCTCGTCGTATTGTTCTCCGTTATTCAGATAAGCTTTGATGAAAATATAGCCAAAGTCAAACATATAGACTGACTTCAGATACATGAAAAATAAGCAAAAAGCTGTTAAATGTAAAATTTATGTTACAGGTGAGTTCGGAGGGAGAGTTTACTTGGAAAATTGTCAGCGTCCTAGCATGACGATAGGCTTAATGTAATGGATTTGTTAATGGAGCTAGGTATGGCACGGTATCATTCTAAACCTGTGAATGAACACGGGATTGTGGAGTGGAGTTCTGAAGAGAACGCTGTTTGGCGTGATTTGGTTGAACGGCAGCTTCATTTGGTAAAACAGCGCGCCTGCAAAGAGTATTTGGCGGGGCTCGAATTGCTCGATTTACCTATAGATAGAGCGCCACAGTTAGTTGATATTAACCGTGTCCTTAAAGACACGACAGGGTGGCAGGTAGAACCTGTTCCTGCATTGATCAATTTTGACCGTTTTTTTGCCCTTCTATCTGAGAAGAAGTTTCCAGTTGCCACTTTTCTTCGCAATCGAGATGAATTCGACTACCTACAAGAGCCGGATTTCTTTCATGAGATCTTCGGTCATTGTGCCATGCTGACCAATCCCGAGTTTGCTGAGTTTACTCATACGTATGGTGCGTTGGGTTGCAATGCTACTGATAAACAGCGAGTGTATCTCGCAAGGTTATACTGGTTTACTGTCGAGTTTGGTTTGGTGAAAGAGGGCGATCAAACCAAGATTTATGGTGGTGGTATCTTATCTTCCCCTGGTGAAACGGTGTACGCACTCGATGATCCAAATACACAACGAGTAGAGTTTGATATTCATACTGTGCTTCGTACTCCTTACCGAATCGACATTATGCAGCCTGAGTACTTTGTTTTGGACAACATCCAACAACTGTACAAGCTCAGCAAAATGGATTTGATGTTTCATGTCAAACAAGCCATGCAGGCGGGACTATTACCCCCATTATTTGAACCAAAGGAAGTGACACATGCTTGATGAATTACGTTGTGAGTCTTGTACTAGTAGTGCAGTGGCATTAGGGGCAGAAGAAAGACGGCTATTACTTACTGAGTTACAAGGCTGGCAGATATTGGAACGTGATGGTATTCCTCAACTTGAAAAAGAGTATAAATTTAAGAACTATAAGTTGGCGTGGGCGTTTGCTAATAAAGTTTCTGAACTTGCTGAAGACGAATTTCATCATCCGTCAATTTTATTGGAATGGGGTAAGGTGACCATTACTTGGTGGAGCCACTCGATCAAAGGGCTGCATCAGAATGATTTTATATGTGCTGCCAAGTGCGACAGATTAGACTAGTAAAAAACAAAGCCTGAGTAGCAGTACTCAGGCTTTCGCATTATAAACTCATTCTCAGTGACTAGAACGATGAAAGATAGCGTTGCTCACGGATAATGTCACCGTTGTCATCAATAATTTCGAAAGTAAATGTGCGTCCATTGTCCAGCAGGTTTGCGGCCATGAAAGTGCCTTTTTCACCTGTTGTGAAGTATTTTACCCCATTGCCTAAAACCCTAACTTTTACATCGCTGACCGGAGTTCCACCTTCAAGAATTGTCACGATAGCTTGGTTTTCAATCGTTTTGATTCTAATTGACTGCTCTTTCGCTGGCATTGCAAATGCTACTGTAGAAGTTAGAGCTGTAAGTGCGATGGCTTTAAGTATTGTTCTCATAATCTATTCCTCTCAACGCTTGGTTAGGTTTAAGTTTGTAAACTGCGTCTTGTGCGCTTGAGAGAAATAATATGTGTGAATTAACTCACAAAAAATAATATAAATTCGTTATTGTTGTTCAGAATTTTCGAATAAGGTTAGGCTGACACTTTTGTTTGGCTATTGAGCACACTTTCTAACCCACATACTGTAAGAGGTTTAGACTTTAAATATCCTTGAATGAAGTTACAGCGATGCTGAGTGAGAAAAGCGAGCTGTTCTGGTGTTTCTACGCCTTCTGCGACGACTTCAAGGTCAATGGTATGAGCCATGTTGATAATTGCCTGGCAAAGGCTGTCGGCGTTGTGTTGGCCTAGTGCAATGCGGCTAACAAAGCTGCGGTCAACTTTAAGGACGTCGACTGGGTAATCATTCAGTACTGAGAGAGATGAGAACCCGGTGCCAAAGTCATCCAAATAGAGCGATACGCCCAGATCCTTAATCCGCTGTAGCTGAGTTGCCGTACACTCGTCAGCCAAAAGCATAGACTCTGTTATCTCAATACCAATTAGGTGGGCTGGAAAATTGTGCTTGTCTAGAAGGTGTAATAGCGTGTGGTAAATATGTTCAGACTCAAACTGTTTCGCTGAAACATTAATGTTAAAACGTGGGACGTGCTTTGCTGAATGCGTGTGCCAAAGTCTGTCTATTATTTTACAGCACTCTTGGGCTACCCAATCTCCAATTAATATGATCTGTCCTGTCTCTTCTGCAATTGGAATGAATTCTTCAGGTGAGATAAAACCAAGTTTAGGGTGGTTCCATCGGAGCAAGGATTCAAATGCTACGACGGTATCGCTGCTGGTCGAATAAATGGGTTGATAGACCAAAGACAACTGCTTGAAGGCAAGGGCTCCTGTCAGCTCTTGCTCTAACGTAAAGCGCTTTTTGGCTTGGTTAAACATTTGCTCGTGGAAAAATACCACTTTTTCATTGGAAGAGTTTTTGGCTCTATACATAGCGGTGTCAGCTTCACGCAATATGCCTGCCAAGGTTTGATTGGGGTCGGTTACCACAGAAATCCCGATACTCGCGCCAATATGACACGCCTGATCCTCAATAACATATGGTTGGCTCAGTACTTTAGCATAGCGATGACAAATGTGAGTGAGTGCACCACGTGACGTTAAGCGAGGTAAGCAGATGATAAATTCGTCACCGCCGAATCGGAAACTCATATCATCATCTCGGCAGTGGCTTGTTAATCGTGAAGCGACTTCCATGAGCAATTTGTCGCCATGTAGATGTCCCATGGAATCGTTAATGACTTTGAATCGGTCAAGATCAATAAAGAGTATTGAAAAACCACAAGATGAGGCTTGTCGTAGCTGTTGGAGTTGATTCTCCACTTCTCGGTTGAGTGCAGTTCGATTACTTAATCCAGTTAAGTTGTCCCTCACCGCTTGGATTTCAAGTGTTCGAGTCTTCTCTTCGATTAGTTGGTCAGAGACTTTCAGTCGGGTGGCGTAAAAGTTAGCTGCTATGCTGATGGTGCCCGTTAACAGAAAAATAAGAAGTACAGATGCGGTGCTGTAGAGTACTGTGCTTCCGCTATTGTCCATTTTAGAAACTGAGACTATCCACTCCTGATTAAACAGAGGGACTTGTATGTTCTGAGTTAGAGAAACAAGTCGAGTTGTTAGCCCCTCTTCTTTCAGCTTAGTATTGATGTGTGATTCGAACGCAAGCTCATGGCCGGGCTGGGTGTAAACTTCAATCTCTGACGATGCGGAGTTGACTTCTCTTTGCCATATTTCGCCAAGTAGTTCATGGAAAACTACCTTAGCAACAATAAATCCGTCTAACTTTCCATTGTTCGAAAACTTAGGTAAAACAAGGTGTGCGCCCAACTGTCCCTCTTTAATAAAGTCGACAGCACCTATTCGCTTGGTGGTAATGGAGCGTGACATGGCGTTAACCAATGTGTCTTCACTCTCTAATCGAAAGCCCAGGTAATCACTTCCTTCAAAAGAGGAAGAAAGGTAAAACACTGGAAGAGTCTCGTTGTCTAAAAACCACGCCTTGGAGCCGTTACTCGATAAAGGGGGCGCGAGCTTGAAGCCCAAAAATCCATTTTTTCGTGCGACTTGTTCAAATTTATCGACATCATTTATTGAAACGACAGGGGCCCAAACAACGGATTGAATGGTTGAAAGTTGAGTCGATTGTTCTGAAAAATAGGCTTCAAATTGCTTAGGGGTTGGTTGATTCCCATGGGATAGAAATGCCCTAGTTGAATAGAGTAGATTTTTAATAGTGTAGAGTGACTGCTGGAGAGTTTGTACCTGGTTATTCAATTGCCCTTCAAGCTGAGCATTGAGCTTTTGGGTTTCGTAATGGTGAACAGTCAGGTAGGTTGCTGCTGCAAAGGAGGTACCAATCAACCAAATGAGTGCGAGATGTTTAAGAGACAAAGCGAGTTTCAAGGTAGTTTCAGCGATAGTCTGTTACGTGTACATAAATGGTAACTGCAATTGATATTAATGCAAATGATAATTGATATTGAATGGGCTAAGTTTTAGGGTGACTGTGAGAGTTGATTTAATTGTCATTGCGAATGAGTTGGTTTCTGTGCTTGTTGTGGATTTGCGTACATCGCTCTAGTTTTCGGGCCGAGTATCGTGAGGTTTGGCGTTTTCTAAAGCTTCGATTTCTCTCCCATAGCGAGATTTGAGCACATTGAGCTTACTAATCAGGTCTTCAATATCGACATTTAGTGCTTGGTTGAGCTGTGAATACTGCCAACTGTTAATGACGTTCGGCTGGTTTCCGGTATCTTGACAGTGCTGACTAATTGTAATCCAACGCTGCTCCAATGCTCGGGCTTGGTTGCTCAAAGGAATAAGCAGACTCTGTTCTTCTTCAATCCTCTCTATTACAGCCGCGGAGGCCTCAGCCTGAGAGCGCATTTGCTGATGAAAGGCTTGATTACCACTTTGCCAAAGGCTGCTCAACTCTTTTGCAGTGAACTCTTGATACAAAAAAGGTTGGATCTGATGTATTTGCAGGAACTGATTGAATCGATTGGAATGGAAGTTATATAGCTGCTCTAACTCATATTGCAGTTTGAGGGCACGATTCCAAGATTTAGCGTCACAGTGAGCACTATTTACCCCTGAAGGTAAAGTGATCAGCATTGCTGCCGCTATAGTTATATTAATACTGTGCCATTTCATTATCATGGTTGCGAATTTTGTCACCTCATAAGTATAGGAAAAGAATTAAGGCGATATGAAAAAGGTTATAATGATCCTTTTGCTGCTACTTGGAATAGGCTGCGCAGCGGGTGGCTATTACATCTTCTATTACAAACCTCAGCAAGACGCATTGGCGATGAAAGGGGCAGAGGAAGAAGAACCAATAACGCCGATTCCTTTAGTCGAAGAAGAGGAAGAAGTTGAGCCACTGCCGTCTATCACAGACTATTACGTTAGCCCACCTAAACTGGGGGTTCGAGAAGCACCAGACTATTCTGCGTTTGTTGAAAATGTGGTCTATCGTGGCGACAAGCTTCATATCCTTGAAAAACGCGATGGCTGGGGAAGAATCTCTCCTTACTATGTGTACGAAGAGGGGGGGCCTGAAGTTGCAGAATGGGTACCGATGGAAGCACTTTTAGAGGTAGCCCCTACCATTACTAAGCAAGAGCGTGTTGAAACCGTTACTACTTATATTGAAAATTCAGATGACTTTAAGCTGCATTTTGAGATATTCATTAAAACAACGGATAGCTTACTGAAAGAAGGGACCTGTACGCCAGAGGACTTTGAGGAAACGCAGGGCTGGATACGCTCAGTGACGTTTGAGGATATTGATGCGTACTTTGTTTATTGCGGTGGTTTAAAGCAAGCCAATAAGATCTATTTGGATGTGCAAACGGGTAAGATTTTCTATCGCTAATGCTTATCAAATTTGGAATGTTAGCTTTTAGATTATTTTAGTTGTGTGAGTTAGAGGTTAGATCTACTATCTCGTTGCTGATTATTATTTGGTTCATCAATGCTTCAACGAATTGTTTCTTATATATGGCTTTGTATTCTTGCGATGGCCTTGCCAACGCAGGCTTTTGCCTATTTACAGCAAGCTGAAAATGAAGCATCTGCACGCCTAAACTATCGTGCAAGCACCTTACTTCCACATTCAAAAAGTGACGAACAAGCTTTATTTGATAAAGTGAAGCAAGAGCGTCAATCCGAGCCTGCCACCAAAGCTGACTTTTCCCAAAACTGGCTTGCTATTGTTAATGCTAACCGTGGCATAAATGTTACTCGTTATTTGGATGATGGAGATTCAGCCTCTGAGTTCAATCTACTTGATTTCGACCCCGTCGCAATTGCGTTGTTTAGGCTCTATAAGTTACCAAAAGTAGAAGCCAACTTTGGTTTAACAAATCGCTATTGCTCTCCTTATCGAATTTCCGGTTGGAAAGACTCGAATACCCTTTATGTTGCGCTTAATGGGCAATACCTAACCATTTCCTAACTTATTCTATCGAAGTGCTTTCGCCTTCATTGTTTATTCCTAGGCACAGATCCGTCTGTTCCCAGTTAAGTTAAGAAATTTTATGAAAAAAATTCCTGTAAAACAGGCGAAGTCTACTCGTCTGATGAACCACTATTCAGCGTGGAAATACGTGGTTCTTATTGCCACTGTGGTTATGTTAACCCTGAGTGCAATCCCAACCTGGTATGGTGAAAAACCTTCGATACAGGTGACAACGTCACTAGATGTCCAAAGCAGTATTCTTAATAACGTCACTGAACTGAACCAATATCTTGACCAACGCGACATTCAAGTAGCCGAAATCGAGCAAGTAGGTAGTAAAACGACACTTGTATTTGAAAATGAAACTGAACAAACTCAGGCACGTCAGGAGCTAGATAAACTGCTCGGTAAAGAAGACACCATTACCTTTTCGTATGTGTCCGTTGCGCCGAAATGGCTAGGTGAGATGGGTTTTAGTCCAATCAAGCTTGGTTTGGATTTACGTGGTGGCGTGCAGTTTTTGCTAAATGTCGATATTGACAAAGCATTTGAAGACCAGCGTAACAGCTTAGTAGATGAAGTAAGAGACTTCTTGCGTCAAGAGCGACTACGTGGAATCCAAATTTCCTCTGTAGGTTCTGAAGCTTTTGATATTAAAAGTGACACGGATACTGCGCTAACTAAGGTCAACACCTTCCTAAAACAGAACTACCCAAACTGGGATGTGAAGCGTCACTCTGACTACCTAGCAGTTAAGCCAACGCCAGTGAGCAAATCTGAATTCCAGTCGGTCACCATCAAGCAAAACTTGAAGATCATGCGCGATCGAATTGAAGAGCTAGGTATTACAGAAGCTCTAGTTCAGCGTCAAGGTGAACACAGTATCCGTATTGAGCTACCGGGCGTACAAGATCCATCATTGGCTAAAAACGTGATTGGTGCCACTGCGACTCTCGCTTTTCATGAGTCACGTACGCCGTCAGAAGGTAAAGCCTATGGTGATGTGGTACTAAAGAATAACGATGGCCATGATGTTACGTTAGCTAAACACCCTGTTTTGACAGGTGAGCACATTATCAATGCTCGTGCAGGTGTCGATAAAATGGGTTTTTCTGAAGTGAACATTTCGCTTGACCACGCAGGTGGCAAGATGATGAGTGACTTTTCCGCCGGACATATCGGTAAACCAATGGCGACGGTGTACCGTGAGTATACAACCAATGCGAAAGGTGAGACTGAGCGTAGTGAGCGCATCATTAGTGTTGCGACGATTCAATCTCAGCTAGGCAGCCAATTCCGAATCACAGGAGCAGGCTCAGTGGAAGATGCGCAGAACCTTGCGCTACTGCTTCGTGCGGGCTCATTGACAGCTCCGGTTACTATCGTAGAAGAGCGCACAATTGGTGCCTCATTGGGTGCTGAGAATATTCAAAATGGTTTTGCTGCACTGGCACTTGGCCTGGCGATGACTCTGACTTTCATGGCACTTTGGTATCGCCGACTAGGTTGGGTGGCAAACGTCGCACTTATGGTCAATATGGTGAGCTTGCTAGGTTTAATAGCGCTACTTCCTGGTGCAGTACTGACTTTACCAGGCATCGCTGGCCTTGTTTTGACCGTTGGTATGGCCGTCGATACCAATGTGCTTATTTTTGAACGTATCAAGGATAAGCTGGCTGAAGGGCGCTCGTTTGCCCAGTCAATTGATCTTGGCTTCGATAGTGCACTCAGTACCATCCTCGATGCCAATATCACCACCATGATCACTGCAGTCGTACTTTACTCAATTGGTAATGGTCCGATTCAAGGCTTTGCCTTAACGCTAGGTCTAGGTCTATTAACCAGCATGTTTAGTGGTGTGTTTGCGTCACGTGCAATCATCAATTTAATTTGGGGACGCGATGCGCGTCGCGATGTGAGGGTGTAACCATGGTTGAATTTTTTAAACAGCATATTCGTCGAATTCGCTACATTACTAACTTTGTCTCTTTCGCGTTGATGATAATCTCGTTAGTTGCGCTTGGATTGAATGGCCTGAATATGGGCTTAGACTTTACTGGCGGTATGGTGACTGAAGTTAAAGTAGACAACAATGTTACTCATCAACAACTCGTTGATGTGCTGCAGCCAGAACTTGGGCAGTTCACCAATGTGACTCATTCAGATCAGGATGGTCGCTGGGTGATTCGTTATCCGATTCCTGAGCAGGGAGAACAATCTGCGGATCTTGCTAAAACGCTGTCGCCAATCTCTCACCAAGTGGATGTGATCAGCAATAGCATGGTGGGTTCTCAAGTAGGTCAAGACTTGGTAGACCAAGGCGGCTTAGCATTGATGATCTCTATGATGTGTATCTTAGGTTACCTCTGTTTCCGCTTTGAATGGCGATTGGCAAGTGGCTCTTTGTTGGCTTTAATTCACGATGTGGTATTGGTGTTAGGTTTTTTTGCTGCGACACAGATGGAGTTTAACTTAACTGTATTTGCCGCGATCTTGGCGATTTTGGGCTACTCACTGAATGACTCGATTATCATTGCAGACCGAATTCGTGAGTTGCTTGTTGCGAAACAGTCGCAGCCAACAGAAGAGATCAATGATCAAGCCGTAATAGCTACATTTTCGCGTACTATGGTGACATCGGGTACCACGCTAATGACGGTATCAGCATTGTGGATTCTCGGGGGCAGTGCGCTGCAAGGCTTTGCAATTGCGATGTTCATAGGGATTTTGTCTGGTACTTGGTCGTCAATATCGATGGGAACCGTGTTACCAGAATGGCTGAAACTAGAGCCTAAACATTATCTACCCGTGGAGATAGATACTGCGCCCTAATAGCAGAACTTAAAATGAAGGCCCCAAGATGATTTTTTTGGGGCTTTTTTGCTTTCTAAGCCCCGTAATTAACGCCCTTTACATTGTAAATTCTCTAATTAGGTAACGCACTTCAGGCCTGAAATTGAGTATACGATCTTGACCAATGTCCAAAAAAGGCTGTAAAAAAACCTCCCGAAGGAGGTTTTGACTGTAAGAAAAACAAGCGATTTACATCGCTGCTTCAAAAATGGCAGAGATCTCTTCATGAGTGGCTTGTTTCGGGTTAGTGAAACCACAGGCATCTTTTAGTGCGTTGTCTGCAAGCGTAGGGATATCTTCAGATTTTGCCCCTAGCTCTTGAATACCTGCTGGAATACCTACGTCTTTTGCCAGTGCAACAATCGCGTCAATTGCCGCTTCAGCGCCTTGCTCGTCTGTCATACCCTCAACTTCAACACCCATTGCTTTGGCAACATCACGTAGGCGTTGAGGACAAACTTGTGCGTTGTAGCGTTGAACGTGCGGAAGAAGAATGGCATTACACACGCCGTGAGGTAGGTCGTAGAAGCCACCTAGTTGGTGTGCCATCGCGTGTACATAACCCAAAGAGGCATTGTTGAAAGCCATACCAGCCATGAATTGGGCGTAAGCCATTTGCTCACGAGCTTCGATATCGTCGCCATTTTCTACGGCTTTGCGAAGGTGTGCTTGAATAAGTTCAATCGCTTTGATTGCTACCGCGTCAGTGATTGGCGTAGCAGCGATAGAGACATACGCTTCTACCGCGTGCGTCAAGGCGTCCATACCAGTTGCGGCGGTTAGTGAAGCCGGTTTAGCAAGCATCAGTTCAGGATCGTTTACCGAAATTAGCGGAGTTGTGTGCTTATCGACAATCGCCATCTTAATATGACGCGCTTCATCAGTAATGATGCAGAAGCGCGTCATTTCAGAGGCGGTACCCGCAGTGGTGTTGATTGCAATCAGTGGCAGCATTGGTTTCGCTGACTGGTCTACACCTTCATAGTCGCCAATTTTACCGCCGTTTGCAGCCACCAGCGCAATGCCTTTTGCACAATCATGAGGTGACCCACCACCTAGAGAGATAACAAAATCACATTCGTTGTCTGCGAGCAAAGCTAAGCCGTCATTGACGTTGCCAATTGTAGGGTTCGGCTGGGTGCCATCAAAGACTACAGTCTCAACATCACGTTCGGATAGCAAATTCTGAACCTGTTTAACCATACCAATTTGGCTAAGAATTTTGTCTGTAACGATAAGGCCTTTTTTAAAGCCTTGAGATTGGATGCTATCGGTAGCGTCTTTTAGGCAGCCAGCACCCATAAAGTTAACTGTAGGGATGAAAAATGCACTTGTCATTGGATTGCTCCATATTCTTATAGATTTAAAAAGTGCAATTAGATTCGCATAACTATCCCGTCGAAAATTTTGATCTCAGACAAGTAATTAACCCAAAAGTAGTATGATCGGCCGTGAAGTGTGAAGTTAGTCTTGTTACCTGTTTTTTACATGTAAAGTTGTTAAATATTAGTGAGTTATAGCAATCGTTTAATCAACACATATGGGGATTAACTAAGGTTCATATCTCCGATTAAAAACAAAAAAAAACCACTCACATAATGTGGGTGGGGGCTAAGAATGACTGAAATTTATGCGAGTTTGATTAATTGCATAACTAGTTTTTCGATACCACTTGCTGCCTGTGAAATGCTTTCAGCCAGCATGTAAGCAGGAGTCGATAACACCTTGTGTTGTTCATCAACGACAATCTCATCCACTGTGCATTCAACATGTACACCGCCCAATGCGTTGAAAGCCGCGGCTGTGGCTTCATCATTGCCGATAGTACCTATCACACCGTGATCGTAGATCATAGGAATAATAACCGGTGCAATACATATGTAACCCGCAGGTTTTTTCGCTTGCGCAAACGCCCGACATGCCGATGCGACATGAGTGTTAATACTGCATTCCGCACCATTTACCGCGAAATCAGTAAGATTTTTAGCTGCGCCAAACCCACCAGGGACCAAAAGTGCGTCAAACTCTTCAACATTAAGCTTAGCGACGTCTTCAATCTTACCACGCGCAATGCGTGCAGCTTCGACAAGAACGTTGCGAGTCTCATCCATTTCTTCTCCCGTTTTATGGTTAACGGTATGAAGCTGTTCGATATTGGGGGCAAAGCAGTGCCATGTTGCGCCTTGCTTTTCAACTTCATGTAGCGCGAGTACGGATTCGTGAATTTCTGCGCCATCAAATACTCCCGAGCCACTGAGAAGAACTGCAATCTTTTTCATTTCATTTTCCCTTATAAATATGCGCTATTAGGGTAGTAAAAAATCTTTTGAGACGATCTGATGGACATCTCATTCTTCTAGTTCGAGTTCAGGGTTTGATTCAGATTCTTGTTCCAGCTTTGAGCTATCTTCTCGATCTTCTTCAGAATAGTTTTTAACCACAAACGGAATAAGCATGACACTTGATGGGAAGAATCGTTTCATTGGCAATGTCTCCTAGAGAAGCAGTGATAAGACCATTCTGAACGGATGATAGGCGCTATAACTTGTCTCAAGTCATAAACTGGCTGAGAAACTATTCCAGTATAAAATTATGAGCTTAGTGTCACACTCACTTTTTGTGAGAATGTAAGATCAGACCGCTATCCCAATAGGGGGCTTCAGTGCCTAGTTTCTGATTGATAAAGTCAATGAATACTCTTACTTTATGCGGCATATTTTTGCGCTCGGGGAACACCGCATAGACTGCATGGCTAGGTAGAGCATAGTCTGTAAGAACCACCTGTAAGTTGCCAGCAGCAATATCTTTGCCTGCGATGAATGTAGGCAAGTTAGCGATACCGCTTCCTCCGAGGACGGCTCTGCGTATCGCTTCACTGTTGTTGACAATCAAGCGACCTTTGGGAATGACTTTAAACTCGTTGCCTGAAGAGCTAAGAGACCATTCGCTCCCCCCGCGGTAGTAGCTGTATTGTAGGCAGCTATGGTTAGATAGATCCTTGGGTTTCAATGGCACCCCATTGTCAGCTAAATAGGCTGGTGAGGCACACAAGACACTTTTGCATGGAGCAAGACGTTTTGCGACAAGGTTTGATAGAGGTAAGTGACCAATTCTGATCCCCACATCAACGCTTTCTTCAACCAGATCCACCATGCGATCCTCAAGGTTTAGGTCGACCTCCATATCAGGGTAGAGAGCCAGAAATTCAGAGATAAGTGGCGCGATATGTAAAACACCAAAAGACATTGGAGCAGTGACTTTGAGAGTTCCCCTTGGGTTACCTTGCAGTTCAGTGACGGCGTCAATACCTTGCTGGGCGAGGTCAAGCGCTCGAACAACATAATCATAATATCGCTGTCCTGCTTCGGTTAGACTGAGTTTTCTTGTGGTACGATTGATGAGCCGAATACCTAGTTCATCTTCAAGTTGCGTGATGCGTTTGCTTACCGCAGATTTCGTGATGCTGAGTTTACTGGCTGCTGCAGAAAAACTGCCACGTTCTACGACAGACACGAAGATAGGGATGGCAGAGAATGCTTGCATGGTTGAGCTCCAGTAAACAATAAGTTTCTAATAGGCAGTATTATCATCTAAAAGAAAACAATTTACACTAGCAGCAAGATTTTGAGGAGATAATAATGAAATACGATTGGATCTTGTTTGATGCTGACGAAACCCTGTTTCACTTCGATGCCTTTAAAGGGATGCAGCTAATGTTCTCTCGTAAAGGAATAAACTTCACTCAAGGCGATTTTGATTACTATCAAAAGGTCAACAAGCCGTTGTGGGTGGACTATCAAAATGGAGCGATAACTGCGCAAGAGTTGAAACACACGCGATTTCAAGAGTGGGCAGACAAGCTTGAAACGACCACATCTGAGCTAAACTCTGCGTTTTTGGAGGCGATGGCTGATATATGCACGGTATTGCCCGGTGCGAAAGAATTGATGGAAGCCCTACATGGTAAAACGAAGATGGGCATCATCACCAATGGCTTTACAGACCTTCAGGCGATCAGACTTGAGAAAACGGGGATGAGCCAATACTTTGAACACGTGATTATCTCAGAAGAAGTTGGAGTGGCAAAGCCAGATAAGGCAATTTTTAGTCATGCGTTAGAAAAAATGGGCATGCCTTGCAAGAGTAGGGTTTTGATGGTGGGTGATAATCAGCACTCTGATATTCTGGGTGGGATCAACTTTGGTATTGAAACTTGTTGGCTGAATAGTAGTGATGTTGAAAGTGATGATTCAATTTCACCATGTTACACAGTAAGTTCGTTGCATGAGTTGAAAGATATATTAGTTGCTTAATGAGTGATCCCATTGCGCGAATTTCCAGTACTTAGTATTAAAGTTTGTGTTGAAGGGGCTTAAAGATGTCGGTATTGGGAAAAATCGTTGATCTAGATGAAAGTCATGGCTACGGCTTTATTAAACAAGAAAATGAAGATGGGAAAGTATTTTTCCATGTCAGAGATATAGCGGAATCAACAATTGATCCCCATGTAAATGAGTTGGTGGAGTTCGATGTTGAGTGTGATCTGAGCGGCTGTCGGCTCGCTCTCAATATATTGCCAACCCTGACAAAGTAGAACTAGGTTTAAGCATCTGGTGCATGCTGTTTAATATAGTGTTCGAGGCATTTTTCCGTTGATGTCTCGAATACCTCATCAAGAATATTGAGTTTCTCAATTCTATCAATGCGAAAATGCCGATAGTCATCTCTTAGCTCACACCACGCAACCAATGTCCATATTTTCCCCCAAAAGATCTGTCCTAGCGGTTGTAACTTGCGTACAGTTTTATCACCTTTTTGATCGCAATAATCAATTTCGATTTTCAATTTGGCGTCAGTTGCATGGCGAAGCATTTTACCGCGGGTGGCGTTTCTTGTTGAAGCATGGATTTCAGGTACTAAGATAGGAAAGCGTTCAATTTGCTGCTTAAGTTTATCGGGTAGCACCGAGAGGATCTTTGATGATGCAGATTTAGAAGCGGCCGCGAGTTCATCGTCAGACCAAGCGCGAACCATGCGCATTCCAAGCTCTAGCGCTACCATCTCTTTATCAGTAAACATAAGAGGGGGCAGGTGAGAATCAGCTTGAAGCATGTATCCAACACCGGCTTCTCCTTGAATGGGAACCCCAGAGTTAAGTAGAGACTGAATGTCACGATAGATGGTCCTTTCACTGACTTCCATCTGCTCGGCAAGGTGAGCGGCTGTTACCGCATAACGCTTGGCTCGAAGTAAGGTTAAAAGTTCAAATAGTCGTTCTGATTTACTCACATTTCCTCTCAACAATAGAGTTTTTTTGATTAGGTAGAGGCCAACTAGGACACCCTACCTATCGATGCGAGACTATTGGTATTTTTCCGCAAGGTCACTCATCATGATTGTTTGATGTTGCATGATGACCGACTCCGGGTCAATTAATGCCATTAATGGTTGGCAGTCTTCACATGACATAAATTGTTTGCCAGCTGCTTGTGCATTTTCCATTGAATTCCAATAGACAACATCTGTCCAAGTGTTCGAATCTTTGTCAAAGCTTAGTGAGCGATATTCAAACCCTTCTAGGGATGAAACAAACTTTTGGCTTTGTTCGCTAGCTGATACGAGTTGTTCTGACGTTGCGGATTCTAATAGCTTGAAGCGAACGATTTCGATGACACTTTTCATAATCATATTCCTTATTTTGTGTTTTAGATTCGGAATAAGAATAGGCAAAGCTTGTGTCAGAACTTGTCAGTAGTGTTTCATGTCAAAAAAAATACAGAAAATTGCAAGAATATGCACATGGTGGATTATGTGTGCTATAGCTTATTTAACAATATGAAAATCTAATTAACGTTGTTGCTAGGGCGAGGGACTTTCATGTCAATTCAAGGAACGATTGCTTGTTGGGATCAGAATAAGGGGTATGGCTATATTTCGGTTGAGAATCAAGATACTCAGATTCGATTTCATATTAGCGATTTAGCCAATGCATCTCAGATACCCAGCGTAAGTGAACCCGTAATATTTAGGCTTGGTGCAGATAGCAATGGAATGATGCGCGCCATTGAAATTAAAAGACCAGTCGTATTTAACTTTTCATTGGCTATTGCTATTTGGTTTTGTAGCGCTTTGGTTGGTAGTGTTGTGCTGCTCGATTTTCCAGTTGTCGCTTGTTTGTTCTACTTTGCTGTGAGTACTGTTACCTACACCGTTTATGCGTTTGACAAACATGCCAAAATGACGCGTAGTTGGCGCATTCCTGAGGTGAGTTTTCACGCGCTCAATCTGTTGGGTGGCTGGATTGGTGCTTTATTTGCTCAGTCGTTTATGCACCACAAGTATCATGATATTGGCTTTAAGTTCTTGTTTTGGACAACACTCGTGATCAACATCCTACTTTACTGCTGGATGATTACCGACGAAGGCGCGATGATACTGCAACAGGTGATTTATCAGCTTCGGTTGTATTAACGCAGACATACAGCAAAGGGCTCTCGTGAGCCCTTTGCTTTGTTTAGTCGCCTAATTAATTACGGCCGTTCGCCGGCTTCTAGGCGGTGTTCGATATCAGCGATGACTTTTGGAAAATCAGCAATTGTGTCGATTAGATAATGTGGTGAGCTTTGAATAAGCTTGGTGCGCGCCTTTTCACGAGCGGCACTTAGCGTTACTTCATCGGCTGCTTGGTACTCTTCAAACGTCAATCCAGCTTCGTTACCAGAAAGCAACAGACCAACAGTCCACATACCGGCGTTGTGGCCCTCATCGATGCCCGGTGCGGCATCATCGACTTTGATACAGGCATTAACATCGGTTACATTCAGCTCAATCACGTTCTTCAATGCCATAAATGGTGCAGGTCGACCACCTTGAGGAAGATCATCTGTTGCCACTACGTAATCGGGCTTGTAGCCGTAATCAGCCGCAACAGGAACCAGTACGTCCATCACCTCACGAGGGTAACCAGAACAAGAGCCAATCTTAATGCCTTTATCTTTGAGGTCGTTTACCACTTCAATTGCATTCAGGATTGGTTCTGCGTGGTCTGCCACTTTTGCTTTTTGCAGAGGCATAAACGCCGCGTAGATTGCGTCAATGTCTTCGCTAGTCATCGAGCGACCAAACTTCTCATTCCAGCGTTTATCTACCGCAGGAATTCGGCCCACTGCCTGGATGTGGTCCCACTTACCAAGGCCCATTGGTTCACGCGCTTCTTCAAGGTCGATATCGAAATCAAAGCCTTGTTTGAATGCTTCAACAAAGATGCTGGTTGGCGCAAATGAGCCGAAGTCGACGATAGTGCCTGCCCAGTCAAAGATGACTGCCTGAATTGGTGAGTTGTTCATATTTAATCCTTTTGTTTTGCTACAGCGCGTATTTACGCTCCGGATATAATGGGTTTCGTATTACGAGTAGTTAAAGTCTTTGCACACTTTGGCGATGGCTTCTTCGAAGATGGCTAAGGCTTCTGTCAATTGTTCGCGAGTGATGATCAGCGGTGGGCTAAGCTGGATCACATTGCCTTGTGACACCTTAAAGCTCATACCGTGGTTGAGGCATTGGTAGAGTACAGTTTCGGCTTCGTCATAGGCGCGTTGCTTGCTCTCATGGTCGGTGACCAGTTCAATACCCCACAGCATGCCGATGCCGCGCACATCGCCAATTACTGGGTATTTGGCTTTCATTTGTAGCAGCTTGTCACGCATGAACTGGCTGTCGGCTTTGGCTTTGTCTAGCAAGCTGTCTTGCTCTATCGCTTCCATGGTTGCCAGTGCCGCCGCGCAGCCGATTGGGCTTTTCTCATGGGTATAATGGCCCATAGAGATTTGCTCAGCAGTGTTGTATTTATCTTTGGTTATCATAGCGGCGATAGGCACTAAGCCTCCGCCTAAACCTTTACCAATGCACAGAATGTCTGGCTCAATATCGTAAGCTTGATAGGTAAACCATTCGCCGCTGCGACCCATTCCGTTGGGAATGTCGTCGATAATCAGAATGACATTGTGTTTATCACAGATTTCACGGATGCGTTTCCAGTAGGCTTTACTTGGCACTTGTACATCAGTGTTGCGAACTGCTTCGGCGATAAATGCCCCGACACCGCCTTCTTTCTCAATCACGTACTCAAGGTAGTCGGCGTAATGCACGTCACTGCCGTCTGGTGATGGAAGGGCGCCTCGGTAAGATACTGCTGGTGGTATACGTTCTACGCCGGCCATTAGTGGTCCCATACCTTGACGAAAGCAGGCTTCACCACCGACAGAGATTGCATCCAGTGACGCACCATGGAAAGAATCCCATAAAGAGACAACCTTGTAGTTGCCTGTGATATGGCGTGCCAGTTTTAGCGCCATACCAACAGCGGATGTGCCACCCGGTGCAAACAGGACACGATTTAACTCACCACCACAGATTTGCGTTAGCTTCTCAGCACATTCAATTGCAGTTTGGTTAGTAAAACGGCGTGGTGAAAACGGCAACTTAGCAATTTGCTCTTGCACACGCTCAATCACATGTGGATGTCCGTAACCCAACTGGTGAACATTATTGCCATGGAAGTCCATGTACTTTTGGCCTGTCGAATCTTGGATGTAGATGCCTTCTGCTACCTCTAATGTATCGAGACAAGGCGTCGACATTGCCTGATGAAGAAACACATCAGAATCTCGCTTCAGTAAGGCTTGTGTGCGCTTGTCATTCATAGACGCGTTCCATGCTTGGCGCGCTGCTGTGGTGTTGACGTCCCCTTCGCTACGGAAATGGGTCGGTTGTACATTTTCAGTCATAACACTATCTCTTCCTGAAGGCTATTTAAGTAACTTGCCAGTACATGGCTTTTTTAATCGCACCGATTAGGCGCTCAATATCCGCAGGGTACACTTCGCCAATGTTGCCGATACGGAAGCAATCTGCGTTCGATACCTTACCCGGATAAATCACAAAACCTTGTTCCTTCAAACGGGTGTAGAACTCTTTGAACTGGTAGTCACTGTGTGTTGGAGAGTAGAAAGAGGTGATGATTGGTGAATGAAGCTCATCATTCAGTAGTGGTTCAAAACCCAGAGAGCGCATACCCGCAACCAGTGTTTTCTGGTTAGTCTGGTAACGGTTGTGACGCGCTTCGACACCGCCTTCTTGCTCAAGCTCTAACAAAGCTTGGTAGAAAGCGCGAACCGTGTGCGTTGGAGACGTGAAACGCCATTTACCGTGGTTCGCTTCCATACAATGCCATTGGTCGTAAAGATCAAGGCTTAAAGAGCGTGCCTGACCTTGGCATTTTTCTAGCTCAGTTTGTTTTGCGATTACAAAGCCAAAACCCGGTACGCCTTGAATACATTTGTTTGCAGAGCTGATCATAAAGTCGATGTTGAGCTTTGCAATATCGATAGGAATCCCACCAAAGCTCGACATTGCATCGAGAATCACCACTTTGTCGTGCGCTTTTGCCATCGACGCAAAAGCTTCAATTGGGTTAAGCATGCCTGTCGTGGTTTCGCAGTGAACAATCGCAACATGGGTGATGGTAGGATCCGATGCCAATGCAGTTTCCACCTCATTCAAGTGTGGCTGTGATGTTTCGCCAGGGGAAACTACATGGCATGGAATATTTAGATACTCAGCAATTTGAGCGATACGTGCGCCGTATGCGCCGTTGTCAACAACCAACAATTTGCCGTCTTTGCTAATCGCGCTGCCAATCGTCGCTTCTACAGATGCAGTGCCACTGCCTTGCATCAGTACGCTAGTGTAGCCATCTTGCTCTGTTGCGAGTTTTACTAGCTTAGTGCGAATAACTTCTACTATGTCTTTGTTGTAGTCATCATCCCATGTACACCAATCTTTAAGCATGGCTTCACGAACGGTTTCAGATGTCGATAAAGGACCCGGAGTCAGCAGTAGGTATTCGTTTTTCATCTCGATTTCCATTTTAACTATAAGTGGTCTACACCAGAGTTTAGATTTACTTTAGCAAGAGGAAAAAACAACAGTAAAGGTCAGAAAATCGAATTTAATAAAACTTTCATATGAAAAATTCGTCGGCAAAATTCCGCGCAGTTTTTCGTCAATTATTTAAAAAAGTGCCATTTTTTGTTCATTTAATCGTAATAAAGCGCTTTTAGGGTGTATTACGTCAACTGGTACAGACCAATGCTAATTCGGCAAGGTTTAACAAACGTAATAGTCTTAATTGGAGAAGATGATGAAAAACCGTTTGATGAAAGGATCGCTAGCTGCACTTGTTTCTCTGCTGGCAACAAACGCAATGGCAGCACAGGAAGTGACGGTTTACACGGCTTTCGAAACTGACATTCTGGCAAAGTACAAAAATGCTTTCGAAAAAGAAAACCCTGATATCAAAATCAAATGGGTTCGTGACTCAACAGGCATCATGACTGCTAAGCTACTTGCAGAAAAAAACAACCCGCGTGCAGAGGTTGTTTGGGGCCTGGCTGGTTCTTCAATGGCGTTACTAAAAGAAGAAGGTCTTCTACAGCCATACACGCCTAAAGGCCTGGATCAACTGAATGCCAGTTTGAATGACCCGCAATCAAACCAAGCTTGGTTTGGTAACGACGCATTCTTTAACGCGGTATGTTTTAACGAAGCGGTTGCTAAGCAGCTGAACCTGCCAAAGCCGACGTCTTGGCAAGATCTGACTAAACCTGTATACAAAGGTCATATCGCAATGCCTAACCCAGCTTCTTCAGGGACTGGCTATATGCAAGTTTCAGCTTGGCTGCAGAATATGGGCGAAGACAAAGCGTGGAACTACATGCGCGATCTAGATAAGAACATTGCACACTACACGCATTCCGGTTCTAAGCCATGTGTACAAGCAGGCATGGGTGAAGTTGCGATTGGTATTTCAATGGCAAGTCGTGGCGCTAAGCTAAAAACACAAGGCGCTCCTTTAGCGGTGATTACACCTAAAGGCATCGGTTGGGAATCAGAAGCGGTCGGCTTAGTGAAAGAGTCTGACGCAGCTATGCGTCTTGTTGATTGGTCTATTTCGAAAGCAGCAAATGAGCTTTATATAGAGATGTACCCAGTGGTTGGTCACAAAGATGTGAAAGCAACGGTGTCTAACTTCCCGAATGTTGAAGCGAATATGGCTAGGATGGACTTTGCTCAGATGGGCAGCAAGCGTGCGGATATCCTAGCGGCTTGGTCGGCGAAATTTGACGCTAAATCAGAGCCGAAATCGTAAGCTGATTGGTCATTGAGATAACAAAGGAGAGCAGGGTTGCTCTCCTTTTTGCTTTTCAGCAAAGTTAAGTGCGAATTAGGATAACAGGATAACAGGATAACAGGATAACAGGATAACAGGATAACGGGATAACGGGATAACTGGAGGGCAAGGAGAGCATCATGAGAGTAGAAAGAGTTACAGCAGAACAAACACTCGCGTTGAGGCATGCGGTGTTATGGCCGACAAAGAGCTTAGAGTTTTGTCGCGTGGCAGAAGATGAATTTGGCTTTCACTACGGAGGCTTTATCGGAGATCAGTTAGCCGGTGTCGCATCGGTCTTTGTTGAGCAAGATGAAGCTCGACTACGCAAATTTGCTGTTTTGCCTGAGTATCAAGGGCAGGGTATAGGCTCAATGATGTTGGAAACCATGCTAAGTGAAGTTCGAGATTTTCAAGTGACATTTTTTTGGTGTGATGCACGTGAATCAGCACTGGGTATCTATCGCAAATTCGGTATGAGTAAACAAGGTGAGCGCTTTTACAAAGGGGAAATTCCGTACTTTAAGATGTCTATTGAGCTGTGAGGTTTAGGGCGTAAATTGACCTAGCTAATTGTTCGGTCACAGACAATACGCTAACCGAGTGAATTCATTTTATTGTCATCTTTGCTCTATAAATTTGTCATGCCACTGAAATAAACCAGATTTAAGGTTGGTATATACCATTTGGAGAGTGTGTTATGTCAACTAACCAACCTTACTTACAAATTGAAAATGTAGTGAAGCAATTTGGCCAGTTCACTGCGTTAAAGCAAATTTCACTGGCGATAGAGAAGGGCGAGTTTGTCTGCTTTCTTGGCCCGTCTGGCTGCGGAAAAACGACCTTACTGCGAGCTATCGCTGGACTTGACCTACCGACTTCAGGTGGCATTTATCAAGACGGACAAGAGACGACCTTTCTCCCTCCGGAAAAACGCGACTTTGGTATTGTTTTTCAATCGTACGCGCTATTTCCAAACCTAACCGTGCAAGAGAATATTGCCATCGGATTAAAGAACCAAGGGATGACCAATCAAGAAGCTTTAGAAAAGGTTGAATATTGGCTTGATATGATTGGTTTACCGACTTCTGGTGAGAAATACCCTAACCAATTGTCTGGTGGACAGCAGCAGCGTGTTGCCCTTGCGAGAGCGTTAGCCTTGTCTCCAGGGTTATTGCTTCTGGATGAACCTCTCTCTGCACTTGATGCCAAAGTTCGTGTTCACTTAAGAGATGAGATTTGCAAGCTTCAGCGCAAACTGGGTATTACCACAATCATGGTGACTCATGACCAAGATGAAGCGCTATCTATGGCCGACAGAATCGTTGTGATGAATCATGGCGTCATTGAGCAAGTGGGCACGCCACAAGAGATCTATCAACACCCTGCTACTCGTTTTGTTGCTGAGTTTGTTGGCAGTATGAATTTTATTTCTGCCTCAGCAGCGACAGATACTCAACTTCGTATCGCAGAGTCGCTGATTCCTGCTCCCGTTATTGAAAACAAACAGGTGGTGAGAGGGGATTGTTTTGATCTTGCTATACGTCCAGAAAGTATTCGTTTTGCCGAGCAATTTAATAATGCGCTACCAGTGAAGATCCGAGACAGAGAGTTCCTCGGAGCATTTTACCGCTTTGAATGTGAACTTCAGCATGATAAACAAGCCGCGCCGATCTTCATCGATGTCGCTGGCGAAGTGGTCACCGAGCAAAAGCTGCGTATTGGCGATATTCGATACATTCAGTTCTCAAAACAGGGAATACGTGCATACCCAACGTTAAGCCCCAATGGCACTAAAGCAATTGCGGCTTAAGGTATCACTAATGGAAAGCAGAACTATGTACAACTCTGGGGTTAACTCTCGCTCATTTCGCCCTTCATCTCTTTTACACAGGGTCAGTAAAGATAACCTAGTGCTATTTGGCTTATTGGTATTTCTATTTTCAGCGCTCACGATTTTTATTGTGATGCCTCTATGGGCGATGCTGACAAAAAGTGTTCAGAACAACAGTGGCGAGTTTGTTGGGCTGGAGAACTTTGCTACCTATTTTGCCAATGACAGCCTTTGGTACTCTGTTGGCAACACATTTACATTAGGGCTTCTGGTGACTGCCGTAGTAGGTGTGCTCGCTTTTGGTTATGCCTACGCACTGACGAGATCGTGCATGCCAATGAAAGGCGTGTTCCACATGTTAGGGACGGCTCCTATTTTGGCACCTTCGTTGCTTCCTGCGATCAGTCTTATCTTTTTGTTTGGTAATCAAGGTATCGCTAAAGAGATGCTCGGTGGTCATTCAGTCTACGGCTTGGTGGGCATCTCACTAGGCCTTATTTTTTGGACTTTCCCTCATGCCCTGATGATACTCACCACCTCATTGAGAACCTCGGACGCGAGATTGTATGAAGCGGCGCGAGCGCTAAAAACGTCACCGTTTAAGACTTTCTTTGTTGTCACTCTTCCTGCTGCTAAGTATGGCTTGATCAGTACCTTGATTGTCGTGTTCACTTTGGTTGTGTGCGATTTTGGTGTACCTAAAGTGATCGGCGGGAATTACAACGTTCTGGCGACAGATATCTTCAAACAGGTTGTGGGGCAGCAAAACTTCTCTATGGGTGCGGTGACCAGTATATTACTGCTAATGCCTGCTTTGCTCGCATTCATCGCTGACCGCTGGGTACAAAAGAAACAAAAAAGCCTATTTGATACTCGTTCTGTACCTTACCAACCAGAGCCTAATAAAGTCAGGGATGGGATCTGTTTTGCCTATTGTTTGGTGATTTCTGCAGCGGTGATTGTCGTACTTGGGATGGCAGTATATGGCTCATTGGTGACCTTCTGGCCTTGGAATAAGGCTTTGACTCTAAACAACTATAATTTTGCTGAAATGAGTACCTATGGGTGGTCTCCATACTTTAACTCGCTCACACTCGCAACATGGACTGCAATTATTGGTACAGCAATTATTTTTGTTGGAGCGTACTGTATTGAGAAAGGGCGGGCGTTTGCGCCTGTTCGACAAGCTATGCAAATGCTCAGTGTTGTTCCTATGGCAGTGCCGGGGATGGTACTGGGGTTGGGGTATATCTTCTATTTTAATGATGCCAACAACCCACTCAGTGTATTATACGGCGGCATGGCGTTTCTTGTTATTAACACCGTGGTTCACTATTACACTGTCGGACATATGACAGCGGTTACAGCATTGAAGCAAATCCCAGCAGAAGTTGAAGCAACAGCGGCCTCGGTAAAGCTTCCGCAATACAAGTTATTCTTTAAAGTCACGCTGCCAGTATGCGTCCCCGCGACACTAGATATCGCTACCTACTTGTTTATTAATGCATTAACCACCACTTCTGCGGTAGTATTTATCTACTCTACGGAAACTATCCCTGCCTCAGTGTCGGTATTGAATATGGATGATGCAGGGCAAACTGGTGCGGCTGCGGCGATGGCAGTGATGATCATGATGTCTGCTGCTGTTGCTAAAATAGCGCATATGACGCTAGGTAAGTGGCTAGAAAATAAAACGCAAGCATGGCGTAAAAGGTAAGGACAAGGGTGCAGTACGTAAAAATTAAAGATTCAATTGTTGAGCAAATTGAATCAGGCATGTTATCGCCAAGGCAGAAATTGCCAGCAGAAAGGAAGCTTGCAGAGTCGTTTGATACCACACGAGTCACGCTCAGAGAGGCGTTATCCTTGCTTGAAGCAGAAGGACGTATCTACCGAGAAGACCGACGTGGCTGGTTTATCTCTCCGCAGCCACTTAGATATGATCCGACGCAAACGCTCAACTTTATTAACATGGCACAGTCGCAAGACCGGATACCAAAAACGGAATTAATTGCAGCGAAAGGCATACTTGCAAATAAACAAGCGGCCAGTTTGCTTGCCTTACAGCCATTCTCGGATGTATATCGAGTCGATAGGGTACGGTATTTAGAAGATCGCCCAGTGGTGTATGTAACGAACTATATTCGTCCTGAGCTGTTTCCAAATTTACTTGATTTCGATTTGTCTAAGTCTCTGACCGATATTTACCGAGAACATTACGGTATTGTGTATGAAAAAATCCGTTACCGCATTAGTACCAGTACTTTACTTGGTAACACTGCTCAAGCGCTTCGCGCTACCTCAGGGACACCTGCCATGGTGGTTGAGCGGATTAACTACAATCAAAATGGCGAGTTAATTGATTGTGATATCGAGTATTGGAGACACGATGCAATCAGCATCGAGTCAGTGGCGCAGCTTCAACGTTAAATTGAAACCTCTATTTAGGCTTCTGTTCGGTGACCAGAAGCCCTTTATATTCCAGCATCTCTAAAAATAAGGAATGACTATGTCAGTATGGGCGATATGTTTGGTTGTCGTATCGGCATTTCTGCATGCAGGATGGAACCTTCTAAGCAAAAGCAATAAATCGTCAGGAACGGCATTTTTCTTGTCCAGTAGTGCAGCCGCTTCGTTAGTACTAGCCCCTTATGTCATTTGGTATTTAGGCCAGGTTGGCGTCACTAATATTCCTTCGACATTTTGGTGGATGTTGCTCATCAGTGGGGTGGCTCAGTTTGTTTATCTCATTGGCTTGGGCCATGCCTATAAACATGGTGATATTGGAGTAATATATCCTATTGCACGCGCGTTGCCAGTACTGATGGTGGGAGCAGGAACGGCGATTCTCGGCTACCAATTGACGACGCTAGTCTGGGGGGGATTCATATTAATTACCATCGGTTGCCTACTTGTACCGCTTACTTCATTGAGACAATTGAGTGTTTCTGATTATATGAATACTGGTGTTTTATGGGCGCTGATCGCAGCAATCGGAACAACAGGTTACTCGATCTTAGATAAAGAAGCGCTACATATTGTTGATGTCGAGTTGTCAGCGATTATCTCGAATCTACAGTCAGCCATCTTTTATCTAGGAATTCAATTTTGGACAATATTTTTGGTGATCACCATCTACGTAATAGGAACACGGCAGTGGAATGAGTTCTCGCAAGCTTGGAGCATTAAGAAAACATCCACAGTGGCGGGAATTATGATGTCGACCACTTATGGCTTGGTGCTGTACGCCATGACAATGACGGAGAATGTCAGTTATGTTGTGGCGCTTCGACAGTTAAGTATCGTGTTTGGCATGATTTTCGGTGTTGTTTTGCTTGGTGAACGTTTGGCGTTAACTCGAAGTGTAGGTACAGGGTTAATCTTCGTAGGGCTTGTCCTCACGGTTGTATAACGTAAAAAGAAGACAAAATTATCGGAAAGTTCATAAAATTTATATGATATTTTCTTTCAGTATTATAACAAATAACTCTAAAGTATGAAGTGGTTTCTCTTTCTTCGTTTGTGAATCGAACTAACAACATATTGAAGGGATTCGACTTTAATTTCCGGCATAAAACAAGCCAATATTCCCTTACATTTAATGTGATGATTATTGCATTACCTATTTCAAATTATTCGAATAAGAAGTGCAACTATTTCTAATTCAAACTGGTCTTCTGTTACGTACTATAAATGTACTCGGGCAATGGAATAACGCCTGATTATTAAAAATATTTAAGTAAGTTTAAGGTAAGTAAGATAGGTAGCTAAGGAGTCAGTTATGATTAAAGTAGTGAGTTTAGTAAGCTTAATGTTGTTTAGTTCAGTCGCAATGGCAGGTTTGGGTGGCGCTTACAATACAGTGGTTCAAAGTGAAACTATGAATGGTAACCCTATGGCATCAAAAGAAGCCGCTCTTGCTGCTGGTAAAACAATGATTATGGAAATCAACGATAAATCTCCATATGAATTGAGCCGCGCGGTCTCATACCCAAGCAACGACCTTGTCGATGTTAATTCATTTGAACTTCGGGGTTCACACGTAACAGTAAATGAAATTGTAACCAGTGAAGGTGAAATTGCTTTCCAACCTGTTATTAATGTCAGCTACGAGTTCAGAGCTCGTGATCGAGATTAATTATAGAAATACCGTTTTGCTAGCAAATAATAAAAAACCCAAGCTTGTTGCTTGGGTTTTATTTGTTAAACGTGTTTAGAAATTAGCTTTCCGCTTCAACCATTTCCGGTTGTTCCTCTGCACGAGCCGCCTCAAGCATCTTACGAATAACCAGTGAAGAAACCAGAGCAATCGCCACCATTACAACCGCTAGCACAGTCAGTAGTTGGAAGTAGTCGCCATAAACGGTTTGAACGATTTCTTGCGTGATTTCTTGGCCTTTCTCAAGTGCGATAGAGGTAGAAAACACTGCGCCAACAATGCCACTTAATGCGATAGCTACTGAGAAAAGTGACACCGAGAAACCTTCGATATGCTTGGGCGCGACCGAAAGAATAAAGGCGACCACTAAGCTGCCAACAATTACTTCAGCAAAAGCTTGGAAGAAGTGAATGGCTAAGAAAACTTCAGGGCGAATCACGACGTCTTCACCGATACTCATAACAGCCATGGTTAAGATACCAAAGGCAATCGCAGTAAAGATAAACGCAAACCCGATTTTAGTTGCTGTTGAAAAGTTAATGCCTTTCTTCTCAAGGGAAGAAAAAGTCATCGCAATAACAGGACCAGCAACAATACACCATAGAGGGTTCATCGCCATTGAAGCTTCAGGAGCAATTGGGATCAGGTTAAACAGATCCCCGCGCATGGTGTTGATGGTGACCATCGTCATTGATGTCATCATTTGACCGTAGTAAACGAAGAAGCAGGTTGTCAGTACCGTCATAATGAGAATAGTGCCCATCTTAAGTGCATCTGACTTACTGGATTTAAACATCAGAGAGATGAAGTACAAGATCGCTGCAGCGCCGATGGCGTAAACGATATTCTGACCAATATCCATGTTAGAGAACATGAAGAACACTAGGCCAATCATTACGGCAGAGACGGTTAAGAAAGCTGCCCAGTTTTTCGCGCTCACTGGTTTTTGGTCAATTTCTGCCCCTGCACCAACTAGCTGCTTGTTGAAAATAACAAGTACCGCAAATGCGAACGCGGCCATGACTGCCGATAGGGTGAAGCTGCCGTGGAAGCCAATCACCAATACAAACATTGGGAAAAGGTATTGGCCTAATAAAGCGCCGACGTTGTTGACGGAGTAGTTGACGGGGTAGCCGTTCTCGAATTCCTCTTCTGAAGCAAAGGTACGTTTGTAAAGACTTGGGTAAGAAGGGGACATCAATCCACGAGCATAACTAGCAAGTGCGATACCTGCCAAGCTCATTGGAATGTTGGTTGTTGAAGCGCCTAGAACCAGTAGTGTATAGCCAGTTGCAAATGCACCATAAGCAATAGTTAAAGAACGGTACGCCCCAAGAAACTTGTCGACAATAAAGCCACCGGCAATCGCAAAAAGTGGGCCAATGGATGAGAATGCGCCGACAACCATCATGGTATCTGCTTCACTGTACCCTAGATCTTCTAAGAAGAAACGGGTCAAAATTACCATCACACCATAGAATGATAGGCCAAACATTGCTTGGCAGAACATCATTGATTTATTGAGTTTATTCCACATAATAGTCTCTTTTTGTTGATATAACACAGAGTTAATATCTGATTATCTTATCATTTGCGCTATGTTATAAATTGAAACAATTATCGCAGAATTACTATTCTATGCACGATATTTTCTCAAGTTCGCATAATTTTTTATAATGAGTTTGATCCAAAACGTTTGCGTGGGATATTTTTCGGCAATACCTGTACGAGAAAGCATGGTAAAGAGACTTATTATCGACTGAGAACTGTGCTAGCCTCCTACTTTGCTCTTTAAATAGTTAAGGAATGTAAGCATGAAGATTTTTAGTAACTTCGATAGTGGCAGCATAGAAGTCGTGAGTATCGAGAATAAAGATCAGATTCAACTCAAGGTTCCCAACGACAATCAGTCAGAGTTCTATCAGTGGTTCCACTTTCGACTAGAAACGCAAGCTGAGCAGTCACATACTATTCAATTGCTCGATCTAAAAAATTCAGCTTACCCGGAAGGGTGGAGTGGCTACGATATCGTAGCTTCATACGACCGTGAAGAATGGTTCCGTATTCCGGCACAATTTGATGGTGATACGCTGACCTTTCAGGTTATTCCAGAACGTGGTTCTATCTATTTTGCTTACTTTGCCCCTTATACTTACGACCGCCATCTAGACCTGCTTCATATGGCGCAGAGTGCTCATCATTGTCGGCTTGAAACACTAGGTGGTACGTTAGATGGTAATGATATGAGTCTACTGACGTTTGGTGAATTTGAAGAAGGGAAAAAGAAAATCTGGCTGATTGCCCGCCAACACCCGGGTGAGACTATGGCGGAATGGTTTATAGAAGGCTTAATTCAACGTCTGCTCGATGATGATGACACCACAGTGCGTGCTTTGTTAGAGAAGGCTGTACTTTATGTCGTACCTAACATGAATCCAGATGGTTCGATTCGTGGCCACCTACGCTGTAATGCAATTGGTGTTAACCTCAACCGTGAATGGCAAACACCGTCTATGGCGCGTAGCCCAGAAGTCTATTTGGTACGAGAGCGAATGCTGGAAACGGGTGCTGATATGTTCCTAGATATCCACGGTGATGAAGCGATCCCATTTAACTTTGTTGCGGGCTCTGAAGGCATTCCTTCTTATGACGAGCGTTTAGCGAATTTAGAGGCGGCGTTTAAGCAAGCGTTGCTTACGGTTACCCCAGAGTTTCAAGATGAGCAGGGTTATGACAAAGATGAGCCAGGTAAGGCAAACCTAACAGTAGGCTCAAACTGGGTTGGTGAGCAATTTAAGTGTTTGTCTTATACGGTAGAGATGCCATTTAAAGACAACAATGAGTACCCAGACCCTTTATACGGCTGGTCACCTGAGCGCAGTGTTAAGTTCGGGCACGATATGCTGACGGCAACTCTCGCAGTGGTCGATAAGATTTAATCGTCTTACACTCATCGTTGATCTAAGGCGCGGACAATTCCGCGCCTTTCCATTAAACTACTCACAAGGCGGGGACATATGGATAACAGCGAGACCTCCGAGTGATGTTTCGCGGTACTTCTTATTCATATCCTTACCTGTTTGATACATGGTCGCGATGACCTTATCAAGAGAGATTAAACATTTGCTGGTGCGTTTGAGTGCCATGCGGGATGCATTGATTGCTTTCATAGCGCCCATCGCATTGCGCTCAATACAAGGTACTTGAACTAATCCACCGATCGGGTCACAGGTCATCCCCAATGAGTGCTCCATAGCAATTTCAGCTGCAATACAGATTTGCTCGTTGCTGCCACCGCGAAGCGCTGTTAGCCCTGCGGCTGCCATCGATGATGACACGCCAACCTCTCCCTGACAGCCAACCTCAGCCCCCGAGATTGAAGCGTTGGTTTTATATAAAATACCAATAGCACCCGCCACAGCAAGGAAGTCTTTGAGCTGCTTAGTGTCGAGTTCTTTAACAAATCTATGGTAATACATTAATACCGCAGGAATGACCCCAGCAGCACCGTTGGTTGGCGATGTGACGACCTGCCCACCGGCAGCATTCTCTTCACTTACGGCAAATGCGAATAGGTTAATCCAATCCATGATTTCCATAGGATCGTTTTCAATTGAGGCATTGGCCTCAAGTTTCTTTAGTAAGTTTGGCGCACGTCGAGTGACATTGAGGCCGCCTTCCAAAATGCCTTCGGTTTCAAAACCGCGCTGCATACACAACGACATGACTTTCCAGATTTGCTCTGCTTTGCGGGTAATTTCATCGTCTGAAAAGAAGTTTTGCTCATTTTTCAGAATCATTCCGCCAAGGCTGAGGCCACTGTTTTCTGCCATTTCTAGCATTTCGTCAGCACTGGTGAAAGGAAATGGAACATCCACTTTGTTGGCCGAGCCACCTTCTTCGAGCTCTTTTGCCGTAGCAATAAAGCCGCCACCGATTGAATAGTAGGTTTCAAGTGCAAGTTGATGGCCGAATGGATCATAAGCGGTAACGGTCATCCCATTTTCATGCAGGGGTAGGTTGTCGTCATGAAACAAAATATCGCTTTCATAGCTGAAATCTATAGTGTGGGCCCCAGCAAGAACTAAGTTGCCTTCTTCTAATGTTGTTGCCAGTGTTTGTTTCGCACTGCCCATTTTAATCGTGTCGGGCTTGTTGCCCAGCAAGCCTAAGATAACCGCTCGGTCTGTGTGGTGACCTTTGCCAGTCAGAGATAGTGAACCGTAAAGATCAACCTGTACGCGACTGACTTTTGTGATTGATGAGGCGAGATAGCGCGTAAAATGATAACCTGCGAGCATTGGCCCGTTGGTATGAGAGCTTGAAGGCCCCACTCCCACCTTGAAGATATCAAATATCGACAGCATAAACTTTACTTCCTGTTGTAGTGGCCTGTCTTTCAGGCTCTTTTAATTACAAGTATGGCACGCAAGTGGAGATAACGTCTCGCATGCGGCCTGTTAACAAAATATTAACCTCTGATAAGCTAGCGATAAAGTGGATGCTTGTACAGTTTAAGCGTTACTCAGTAGGAATAATTGAGACATGGATAAATAATGAACATTATTAATGTTGTACTGATACTGGGTAAGCGGCTCGTCAACAATGTGCTTACGTTAGAGGGTAGATCAAGAGTCCAAGCGTTAAGCGCAACGTTAAATACATTAAACCTCGATCAAACGGCAGTCATTTTCTGTGGTGGTGCGACGGAAGGGCAAATGCAAACTGAAGCTCAAGCTATGTTTGATTGCTTCAAGTCTTTTCATCAGGGGCAAATGCCGCCTCATATTATCCTCGAAGACCAATCGACCAATACGATTGAGAACATCTGTAACGCAGCAGATAAGCTAGTCGCGAGTAAGTTGTGTCGGGTAGGGCAGGTAATCAACGTGTTGCTTGTATCAAACGATTATCACCTTAATCGAATTTTTGAAATACAGCGACTCATGGATGAACAGGGTCTACTGACCACATTGAGAAACCAATGTGCTCAAAGTGGTTTGGATTTGGCTATCTCCCCAATACTCGACAAGCATACCGCAGTTCCTTACCCACATCACAATACTCTAGGTCGGATATTCTTGTTACTTGATGAGCTGACGACTTATCGCGTTTATCTTGAAGGGGTGAAAAACCAAGCCTTTGCCAGACCTTTGGAGATAGTCAGGGAAAAGCCCTACGCAGCAGCGCGTAAAGCACTGGAAGCGCTGAAAGATCTTATTTCTGACCCTAGTGATCTGTATTCGTTGAGCACGATAGAGAAAGCGATCAATAAGACATGCGTTGAAGCTTTACCTGAAGATTTGATACAGCAATTAGCACTTCTGGATAAGCATTTAACCAAAATGAACCGCCGCTATGATCCCGAAAGACAAAGCCTAATAGATGTCTAAATTGCGAGGTGATTAAACGAAGACTACAAAGTCGCTAACTTACTCTCTCCTTCGTTGGCGTTTACTGCTCTTTATGGTTTTGGCGGTAATAATCCCACTCTTCGATTCGCTCATCGTTTGGCAACAAGCAGTAGGTCAGACGTTGTTCATTTTCAGTGACCGTTTCTAGTGTACCTCCTTGCTGGACACAGTACACCGAAGCAGGGTTTGCCATCGAAGTGTAGCCTTTGACTTCGTATTCGTCTGTTTTGGTTGCACAACCAGAGAGTATTGCGACACTAGCAATAGAGACGGCAAAACACGTTTTCTTCATAATAAAACCTATATTGAATCAATGAGTAGCATATCGATTATAGGGTAAGGTATGAAAAACTCTGTCTAGAATTTGTTAAAAAGTTAGTGATGTCTAAAATTAAAAGAAGTTATACAACAAAGCTATATAACTTAGCTAAATGCGTTTGTATGACCAATGAGTATTAACATAAGAAGACTAAGCATAGGAAGTGCCAGATGTCCGAGCAAAAATATCGACTTGTTACGCGAAGCGACTTTGACGGTCTAGTGTGCGCCGTTTTGTTTAAGCAACTTGACCTAATTGACGATATTAAATTCGTCCATCCTAAAGACATGCAAGACGGAATCATTGAGATTACTTCTAATGATATTGTGACTAACCTGCCTTATGTAAAACAGGCACACCTTGTCTTTGATCACCACTTGTCTGAATTGTTACGCAACCCTGAACGGTATGAAAATCACATCATCGACCCCGATGCTCCTTCAGCCGCGCGCGTAGTTTGGGAGCATTATGGCGGGAATAAGGTTTTTCCAACCGAATGGGACGATATGATGGAAGCGGTAGATAAGGGGGATTCTGCGCAGTTTAATCGTGATGAAGTGTTGGACTCGACAGGTTGGAACCTATTGAACTTCCTGATGGATGCAAGAACTGGACTGGGGCGTTTCCGCGAGTTCCGTATCTCTAATTACGCTTTGATGATGGACTTAATTGAGTATTGCAAAAATCATACGATTGATGAATTGCTTGCGCTACCTGATGTCAAGGAACGCATCGAGCTATATCGAGAGCATGAAAATTTATTTAAAGCGCAGATTCAACGATGCGCGACAGTGTATGACAATCTTATCCTGCTCGATTTAACCGGGGAAGAGGTTATATACGCAGGTAATCGCTTTATTGTTTATGCTCTGTATCCGCAGTGCAATATATCTATTCACAAAATGTGGGGTTTTCAAAAGCAAAATACGGTGTTCGCCACTGGGAAATCCATTTTTGACCGCAGTTCTAAAACCAATGTAGGAGAGCTAATGCTCAAGTATGGAGGTGGAGGGCATAAAGCTGCGGGGACTTGTCAGATCGACAATGATAAAGCCGACATTGTTCAGCAGGAGCTGATTACCGCTATCACTGCTGATGGATAAAAAAGACCCTAAGAGTATGTCTTAGGGCCTTGTCAATTTTTTGCTTTGTGACTTATAACGGCATTACACGATTTCGCCCTAGTTCTTTGGCCTCATACAGAAGCTTGTCTGCGCGCTCGATCAGAGACTCTGCTGCTTCACCTGGTTGAAGCTCAGCAACGCCCATAGAAATCGTAATATTGCCAACCTGCTGCGAAGTGCGACGATCTTTGATCGAGAGCTTCTCTATTGTGCGGCGTAAGCTCTCAGCAAACTGCCTTGCAATGCGCAGTGACTTATTTGGTACTATCAAAGCGAACTCTTCGCCACCAAATCTATAAGCTTGGATACCGTCTCGGCAACCTAGCTGAAGTCTACGTGCAATCCCCTTGATGACGGTATCACCAAACAAGTGACCATAGGTGTCGTTGAATGATTTAAAGTGGTCAATATCTGCCAGTACTAGACACATCTTCTGCTCAGAGCGGCACAAGGTGCTAATATCATTATCGAAGGCGCGGCGGTTGTACAAGCTCGTTAATGCATCAAATAGCGCGTCTTGCTGAACCTCTGCAAGCTGAGTTTTTAGTAGGCTGATCTCTTTGGAAGCCGTTTCGAGCTGGTTATTCAGAAAACGGGTTGAGTGCCTGATTTCTCGTGACTCCGCGACCAGTTGACGAATTACAGTCATGACTTCATCCATTGACATCGCTTGATCTTCCACACGCTCTAGGTTGTCGAAGCTTTTGTCAATCATTTGTGAAAACTGTGAAGTGTCTGAAAGGGTGTCACTCATCGAGCTAGCAACTTCGTTCACTAGGATTTCTATGCTGTTGCGCAGTTCACGCATATCTGTTTCTGAACGACTGGCAACATAGTTGTTGTATAGCTGCTCGCCTGCTGCTGGTGGGCAGATACCGTAATTCTCAACGACACTGTCTAGCTCACGATTGAGCTGGGGAATCGCGTTGTCCACATAGGTATACCAGAGTGCATAGTTTGCAGGTGTGGCAGCCACATGGTTTTTCATCATTAATGGGACGGCTCTTTTTAAATTATCCGTCGATTTTTTGAAGTCGTTGTCAGTCATTTCTTAGGAATATTCTTATCTCGACACCTGTACATTAAGAGTAGCGGATTTCTACTCTGGATGTATGCTTTGTATCACTTTTGGACGATTAATTAATAGTTTATATAAACTTTATCACATGTATATGTTTATATTGACAAAATATAGCGATAGCAAGGTCAGAATCACGATACAACTAGCTATCACATTGCGCTAAACCCCTTGCGGTACTTCTTCGCGAACATTACCTGACTCAAGTTTGCTTGCTCCACGCAACATCGCTTGAATTAACTCTCCGGCATTAAACTTTTCGAGTGCTTCATGAGCACCGACTTGTTGGGCGCGATCAACACATATCTCACTGGAAAGTGAAGTATGCAGAATTACATAACTGTTTTTTAGGGCAGGGTCATTCTGAGTCTCGAATGCGAGTTCATAACCATCGAGCCCTGGCATTTCGATATCGCTCACCAGAAGATCGATCGCCCGATCAGCAGATGCTTCTTTTCTCATCAGCTCAAGTGCATCAAGGCCATTGTTGCAGATTTGGTAAGAAATATTAATGCTATCTAACGCATCGGATAGCTGTTTTCGAGCAATAGAAGAGTCGTCTACCAACAGAATATTGAGCGCTTTTAATCGCTCACGTTCAATGTCTGTAAGCATTGGGATACTGGTTGATTCGTACTGCGGATAGATTTTAGATAATAACAGCTCAACATCCAACATCTGCACGATGTGATCTTCAAAGCGAGTAATGCCTGTCACGAATACATTAGAGCCAGCACTTGCAGGAGTAGACTCGATCGATTTCCAATCACACTCAATGATTTTTTCAATTGAACGCACCATAAAGGCAACAATGGTGCGTAGACAGTCCGTGACAATCAAATAGCACGAATCGTACTCGTCGGGTTGGATTGGGCGAAAACCAATCGCGGCGGGCATATTAATTACCGGAATCGTCTTATCACGAATCGTAACCGTTCCAAGGACATGGTGATGCGAGTAAGGGATCTGAGTCGTCGGTTGAAATGGCACAATTTCTCTGACTTTTAGAGTGCCAATTGCGAACAACTGTTTACTGCTGGTTAAAGTAAACATCAGCATGCCTTGAGACTGATTCGCTTTACTAGCTGGTTTGGCCATGGGCTTCTCGTATGTGCGACTATATTTATAAATGGTAACGGATTTACCCCGATGATCAATGGATGCAAATCAAATTTGCTTCTAAACGCTGATAAGATAGACATTCGTTATTTAGAACGACAATTGCTTGGGTGAAGATCTCGTTTTATTCGGGTACAATTCCCGCAAAACAGAGTCATTATCAGAGGCATCATTATGGCTAAAACAGCGCACGCACTTCATATTTTAGTTAAGCATAAAGAGCAAGCAGAAGACATCATCAAGCAACTAAAGAAAGGCGCAAAGTTTCAGACCCTTGCGAAGAAATACTCAACGTGTCCGTCGGGTAAAAAAGGGGGGGACTTAGGTGAGTTCAGAAAAGGCCAGATGGTACCACAATTCGATAAAGTGTGTTTTTCTGGCGAAACTCTGGTTCCGCATTTAGTTAAAACCAAGTTTGGTTGGCATGTAGTGAAGGTGTTATACAGAACTTAAGTTAAACGAGAACTACCGCGATTTATTTTCCGAAGCGTTTCGTGTTCTTTATTCTTGGCTAGAAAAGTAAGCAGAAATGTCTTTCAAATCTTGGTTATTGAGCCTAGAAAGCTGAACCTTCATCATCTCGGCCAGTGCACCTGTCCGATTGCCATCTTGATAGTCTTTCATCGATTGAAATAGGTATTGGGCGTTTTGCCCTTTTAGGTGAGGGTAAGCAGGATTGGATGCAGTGCCGTCCTGACCGTGACAAAATACGCAGCTAGGTGATTTGATTTTACCTAATTCCGGATCGCCAAATTGGTTGCTTGCTAGGGCGAGTGAAGGAATTAAGAGCAGTAAGGGAAGAGTGCGTATCATTGTTGCCTCTCGTTTAGCCGTCAATACGCAAACAATAAAGCTTCCCCCTAGGGGAAGCTCAAAGTCTATTATTTGATGTATTGCGCAAGTTTCGCTAATAAAAGCTCAATATCATCGCTTGATACATCTTTATGGGTCACGAAACGAATCGGATTCCCCGGAGATACGGTAATACCGTCATCAGCCAATTGGTTGGCAATCTTTTCGATTTGAACGGTTGCATCCAGTTTGGCAAACACGATGTTGGTTTGTACAAAGTCTGGGTTGACATGAACGCCTTGCAACTTACTTAAACCTATTGCTAATTTCTTAGCGTTTTGATGATCGACGTCTAACTGCTCAACTTGCTCGGTTAATGCCAGTTTACCCGCTGCAGCAAGAATACCTGCTTGACGCATACCACCACCCACCATTTTACGCAGTCGGCGAGCTTTGGCGATGAAGGCTTTACTGCCTAGAAGGAGGGAGCCAATGGGTGCACACAATCCTTTTGATAAACAGATGGTCATTGAGTCGAAGTGTTGAGCTATCTCTTTTACGTCAACATCGAGTGCGGCGGCAGCGTTATATACGCGAGCACCATCAAGGTGAAGTGACAGGCCATGCTCGTCAACGAACTTTCTTGCCTCAGCTAGGTATGAAAGTGGTAACACCTTTCCATTGATGGTGTTTTCTAGGCTAAGTAACTTAGTGCGAGCAAAATGTGAATCGTCAGGTTTAATTGCCGCTTTGAGTTTGGCAAAGTCGAGCGTTCCATCTGGATTGTTTTCAATCGGTTGAGGCTGAATAGACCCCAACACAGCTGCACCACCTGCTTCATACTTGTAGTTGTGCGCTTGTTGACCGCAAAGGTACTCTTCGCCACGCTCACAGTGAGCCATCAAACCTAGCAGGTTAGCTTGAGTTCCTGAGGTGGTAAACAGTGCTGCTTCAAATCCGTGTCGCTCTGCCGTCCATTGTTCTAATTCGTTCACGGTTGGGTCATCGCCATACACATCATCCCCTACAAGCGCTTCCGCCATTGCTTTACGCATTGCTTCAGTTGGCTTGGTCACTGTATCTGAACGAAAATCCATAATCTTAACTCCTAAATATATCCACACAGCTTTGCTTTGCTCAAACACGCGATGGTTTTTGCATCGGTGATTTCGCCATCAATAATCTTTTGTTCGAGTTGTTGTACTGACAAAGAAAGTACTTCTATGACTTCATCGTCATCGCACTGGTAACGTTTTGTTTGGGTCAGTTGCTTAGCGACGAACAAATATTGAATTTCATCACAAAACCCGGCCAATGGTGTTACTTGCCCTAGAGATATCATTCTTTTCGCGCTGTAACCAGTTTCTTCTTCCAACTCACGGTGCGCACAGAATTCAATCGGCTCATCAGACTCTAATGTACCTGCTGGAAGTTCCAATAACCATTTCTTTAGGGAGGGGCGGTATTGATTGATAACAATGATATGGCCATGCTCGTTGATGGGTAGAATCACTGCAGCGCCCGGATGAGATATCGTTGTATGGGTGATCTCTTGGCCGTTAGGTAGAGGGATTGACTCTTCGATAAGGGAGATACGCTTCCATGAATGGATCGTTTTTATACTGTTTTCCATTTGATATTTGTTAAGTCCTAGCTCCTGACAGGAGGTACATTAACGTCTCAAGCTTTGGAGATAAAGCTCAATCTCGAGAATGGGTCGCAAACTATGTGCACCTTAAGTGATGAATATCTCAAAAGTGCAAACATTGTTTTCAGCCAGTTACGTAAAAACTCCATCTGATATAAAGATTTGTCCAATTTGCAAATTGCACTTGTAACAAAGTGATAACAAATGTATAAAATTATACATACATACCATCCAGTTAGCCTTAGGAGAGCGCGAATATGATTAGCCAGAATCGAGTGTCTCACTCACAAAAAGCGTTGCTCTCTGAACGAATCAACAAGTTGGCGCAAGCATTATCTGACGGCGTTTATGAGCGTGAAGAAACCATCAAATTGTGTTTGCTTGCCGCTTTGGCCGGAGAGAGTGTTTTCTTGTTAGGGCCTCCAGGTATAGCAAAAAGCCTTATTGCAAAGCGCCTTATTCAAGCGTTCGATAATTCTTCTTACTTTGAATACCTAATGACCCGCTTTTCAACACCGGAAGAAGTGTTTGGCCCTTTGAGCATTCAAGAGCTGAAAGATAACGGCCGTTACTTACGTTTGACCAAAGGGTATCTACCTACGGCTCAGGTGGTGTTCCTTGATGAGATCTGGAAAGCGGGTCCTGCGATTCTTAATACGTTACTGACAGTGGTGAACGAGAAGACCTTTAAGAATGGTAGCGATATTGAGCGCGTACCAATGAGGCTGTTAGTTTCTGCATCTAACGAGCTACCAGATCAAGACAGCGGTCTAGAAGCTTTATACGATCGTATGCTAGTGCGCGTGTTCGTCAATAGAATCCAAAACAAGCAAAACTTCAAATCCATGCTGACGGTAGGTACACCTCAAGAGGCAGTAATCCCTGAGGGGCTAGCAATTACCGATCAAGAGTATCATCAGTGGCAATCTGAGCTGGAACAGTTGGAGCTATCTGATGAGGTATTTGAAAAGCTGTTTGAGCTTAAGAGTATGCTAGAAAGTGCCGCAACAGCAGAAAGTGGTGTCGATGTGGCAGATACCGACATGTATGTCTCAGACCGCCGCTGGAAGAAAGCCGTAAAGTTGCTTAAAGCAAGTGCGTACTTTAACGGACGAGATTCGATTAACCCACTTGATCTCCTTTTGCTCCAAGACTGCTTGTGGAATAGCCCCGAATCGCGCGATGTCGTGCGGAGTGTGATCAAGCAGTTTGCTCTCAACCACGCTTTTGATCAGCAAGAAGTCGAGCAACAGATTACATTGTGTCGTGAAGAGCTGGGCGACATTCAAGAAGAGCTTGAATCAGAGTTCGGTATCATGCTCTCGATGGAGTCGACGACAGGCTTACTCAAGAAGCAAATCAATAGCTATGATCTTTCCAATGCTAAGAGCTACAAAGTGGGTAGTACTTTTGGCCTTGTGAAGCTCGTTCTATTACAAAGTAATATGTCGGTTTCTGAATCAGAAAAAGGTGATAGCCGCTGGGTATATGTTCCGAAAAATGAACTTGAGCGGGTGATAAAAGATGGGCAAGGGGATGTTTATGGCTATGTTAACCAAAATACCAATATGTGCCGTTTAAGATTTGATGTCGATGCGGCGAACAACTTAGTGATCAAGGATATCGCGAATCGTGGCGTATTGGTGTCAGTGGTGACTAACAAGGGTCTAGACGACTCAATCTATCAAGAGTGGTTAACCAAGTCTGAACAAGCAATGGTGCAGTTGGAGCACGCCGAGCATCATTTACGTAAAGTGCGTTCGAATTTTCATGGTGCATTGCCACATGGCTTTATAGATCAAGAACTTCCACGAGTTATGGAAGCAAGCCTACAAAATCTCCAGCAAGTGTTGGAGTCTGCTAAAACCGAGTGTGAGCGTACGGTTTTCCGTTTTAAGAACTTAAATCAGTTCTTCTCATAAGGAGCCGACATGTTAGGAGCAGACGGTTTAAATCTAGCGTTAGCGGTGGCAGATTCAGGGATAATAGACTCTGCGGTGAATGATCTGTTAGCGCGTACGCAAGTGATGGCGATGGCGGAAAACCGTGGTGTCAAAAGCTCGGTAAAAAATCACCTGCTTAAATGGCGTAGTAGCGTTAAAAAGCGCATTACTAAGGTGTGTGAAACCGACCGGTTCCAGCAAGAATTAGCCTTGTATCAAGAAGTGATTCATTGGGATGAACCTCGATTCTTTAACGAAATATCAGATGTTATCAAGAAGCTAGAATGGCATTCTGCTTTCTACTTGCAAGCTCGCCGTCTAATAGAGAAGAACAAAGGGCTAAATAACCCCATGTTCCCACACTACTTCTGTGACCAGTGGTATCAAAGTCTCTCAGATGCTATTCGTCAAGCTCAGGTGACTGAGTTGGAAGCAAACAAAGAAAAAGTACTTAAAGACCTCTACCAACGAATGGAAACCATGAAAAACATGGATAAGGTCGCCGAAGAAGGTGATGAAAGTAGTGTTGGTCGTTTGTGGGATATGGCATCTGCAAAATTAAGCAAATCTGACCTTAACGTAATGAAACGTCACGCCGAGTTTTTGAAAAAGAACAAAGGTTTGCAAGAGATCAGTGAGAAGCTAGGTCGGATGGCGGGCCAAGTCAATGACCCTGAACTAAATCGCACTCCAGCTGAAGAATTGCAAATGGTTGAGGAGAAGTCAGACGAAGCGACTGACGACATAGTGGGTATCCATGAAAGTGATGATCTCAATAAGCTTCTACCTAATGAAACCATGTTTCTTGCTTATCCAGAACTTGAAGTCGTGTTCTATAAACATCTAGTAGATAAGCGTTTGATGAATTACCGAATGCAGGGTAAATCAAGAACGCTACGTAAAATTCGTGCTCAGCAACCAGATAGCAAGCAAGTTGATGTAGAAAAAGGGCCGTTTATTATTTGTGTAGATGCTTCAGGGTCGATGAATGGTTTCCCAGAGCAGTGTGCTAAAGCAATGGCTTACGCCTTAATGCAAATTGCCTTAGCGGAAGACAGAGACTGTTATGTGATGATGTTTTCCACAGAGCAGATTACCTATGAGCTAACCAAGCAAGATGGTTTACGTGAAGCGAGTGACTTCTTGAGCTATAACTTTCACGGTGGTACGGATATTGGCCCTGTGATCATGAAATCGATTGATTTGATGTGTGGTGACAAATACAAGAATGCTGACTTGGTGGTGATTTCTGACTTTATCGCCCCTAAGCAGTCGGATGAGATACTTGTCAGAGTTGAAGAGCTTAGAGCGAGGAAGAACCGCTTTCATGCGATTTGCTTGTCAAAGTATGGTAATCCGGAGCTTATGGCCATGTTCGACCATAGCTGGGCGTACCACCCGAATTTGGTTGGCCGATTAATGAAGAAATGGTAATCGCTAAACGATAAAGGAGCTCAGTGAGCTCCTTTATTTATTGGCTAAATCGCTAGGGGCATTTCGTCGTTGGACGGATCTTTCTTACGGTAAACGCGAATTAAACCGATTAACGCCAGTACAGACATCACCAGCATTAGAACGCCAAGTGGCATTTGGTCTGGAGTTGGGATTAATGATGCGCCTAATGTTGCCAAACCTGCGCCAAGGTTTTGCATACCACCTAACACAGCACCACCAGTACCTGCGTGGTAGGGTAGCGGAGATAAAGCTCCTGTGGTTGCCGCCGGAAACAGTATGCCCGCGCCCAAGAAGTAAATCGTTGCCCCACCAATTAAGCTCATGGCATTGGTATCACCAAGTAACCCTGGCAACAAAATAATGATGGAGCCAAGCATGATGGCAACTAAACCAACGATCAGTGCGCTTTTCTCATTGCGCTTACTTGCGATATAGCTCGATAACCCTGCACCTAATAGATAGCCTGGAATGGGCAATACAAACAATAGGCTTACGGTTGTCGCAGGAAGCTGTAAAACACCCCCGAGCAGAACTCCAGCGGCTGCTTCAAAAATAGCGATGCCTGAGAACGTTGCAACCAAGCAGATCAAATAGCCTTGAAAGCGACGATCTGACAGAACATATCGGTAGCTGTTGGTGACTTTCTCATAGCGACGTTTTTCACGTGGCAATGTCTCCATAAAGCTTGTCATCATAGTGATAACCACGGCGATGCCAAATAGTGCGAGGAATAAGTAACTCGAGCGCCACCCTAACGTTTCTGTTAGGTATCCCCCCAATACTGGGGCTACCAAAGGTGAGAAGATCACACACATGCTAATCAGGCTGTTTACTTTGTGCAGCTCAGCTCCTTCAAACAAGTCGCGCGTTAGTGTGCGTGACATGGCGCCACCACAGCCAATACCTAAACCCTGAATAAAGCTACCTGCTAAGAACCAATCATAGCTGTGGGCGAATAGGGCAATGATGGTTCCAAGAATATAGATCAGTAGACCAACGACAATGATTGGCTTACGTCCAAGTCGATCTGACAGTGGCCCATAAACAAATTGCGACAAACCGTACGGGATCAAGTAACACGCCATGACTGCTTGCAATGCGGCTGGTGACACCAAAAACTCACTTGCCATATGACCAATCGAGGGTACATACATGGTTTGAGTCATTTGACCAACCGCGGTCAAAATTGCAATCAAGAAGGTTAACTTCATCACTTGAGAAGACGCAGACATTTCTTAAACACCTAAAATCAACGCGTAAAAAACACTAGCATTGCGTAAGCAAAGCTAATAACTAGAATAAATAAAGGGAGCTTTCAGGCGCGAGATATTAGAGTGAGTTGGGCTATGTGGCAATCGAAAAGTGTGATCTTAAGCGAGATAAAATTTTCGGGTTTGGATTAGAAAAACTTATCCTTATTTGTGTGTTGTTAAAGCCTGGGTTTATGCGGTAGGCAGCTTAGATAAACACTGGCGACACAAGCAGGTTCCAGTGTTTGGTAGCAGGGAGGTATCGCGCTTTTCAATCTCAAAACACCAGCAGTTAGACTTACCTTGGCTGATATCACATTGAGCAGGCTGACTGCACGAAGGGCAGGTATGCGTAGACGTCTCGCCACTCAGGTTCGCCATAAGTTCATCCCGTTTTTGATCAGACAGATGACACCAGTTTACTATCTCAACCATGGTGCGGTGACATCCACTACAGATCCCTTCGTTATTTTTGCAAGCCGCGATACAAGGTGTCTTCAAAACGTGTTTCCGTTCAAGTTAGGTAAAGTAGAACTATACCCAGTTAACCGCGCAACTTCAAAAATACCCGTATTATTGCCTTACTCGGTATCGCTCTTAAATGACGGTGGTTGATACTGCAGAGATGTATCTTTTTTCAGTAGAACATTACTGGCAATTAAACTGCCGATGCAGATTAACGCTAGGGCCGCCCAGCTTAGTGGCGAAGGGCTCTCATTAAATACAGGTATGGCCAGTAGCGTTGCAATACCGGGTGTGGCTGCACCAAAAGCTGCGGTTCGTTCCGCCCCCAAAACTGAAATCGCGTGGAGGTAGGTAAAGGCGGCAATGAGACCAGCACCGACACCTTGAAGCAAGATATGGCCACTGAGTTCTCCCCACGGCCAGTCACTGACGTTTTGCTGATAAAGGTAGCTGTTCAAAGCCCCAGTCGCGATGAGAATACACAGAGCAAGCATAGACATCAGTGAAACAAGTCCTGAAGCAGCTAAAGGATTTAAGTTTGAAACTCGCGCACAAATGGTGAAGGTTGCCCACATGCTGCTACCGAGTAGAAACAGTAAGTGGCCTTGCAATAGTTCAGAATCTGCGTTGCCAAAACTATGCATGAGAAAGAGTGCAATTCCTCCTATTACCAGGAACAAGCCCCCAATTCTGTGTGAGCTAAGCGGCTGTTTAAAAAGTACCACTGCTATTCCTGAGACAAATAAAGGAAGGGTTCCAGGTATCAATGCACTGCCATCAGAAACGGGCGCGTAACTCATTCCAGTGCCTGCGACAAGCAGGTAGGGCAAACCACTACCAATAAACATGCCCAGCAGATATCGCTTTGGAACAGTCAATATTGCGTCTTTGGCTTTAACAACTAAGGGCAGAAGGATCACGCAGGGGATAATAAAACGAGCCAGCGCGATATCAGCGGTGAGCAATTCTGAGTGTGCGCCGCTTCTGAGCGAAAGGAAAAAACCTGACCAAAGTAATAGGGTGGCAATCATTGCCAAGTATCCAGAAAGCATATCCATATGTGACCAAAGCGAAAGTTGTAAACATTATGGAACGTAATTGGAGGTGATATCTGGCAATATTTATTATGTTTACTAATAGTTTTGGTTAAAACAATTAATATACCTAGATATTGAGCTAGAAACTAGCGTTAAAGTTATGGATAGAATTGATAAACATATTTTGCGTTTGCTGCAGCAAGACGCTCGTCAGTCAACTGCAGACATTGCAGATAAAGTCGGCCTATCTGCCTCGCCTTGTGCTAGGCGAATTAAACGGCTAGAAGAGTCAGGCATCATAGCCAACTATCGCGCCAGACTTAATAAAGATCTGATTGGTGTGGGTATGACGGTGTTTGTAGAAGTCAGCCTAAACAATCATCAAGCATCAAGCATTGAAGACTTTGAACTGGCAGTCCAAGAAATGGATGAAGTGATCAGTTGCCACGTCGTGTCTGGCGCATACGATTATCTTCTGGAGGTGGTAAGTCATGATTTGGCAGGATATGAATCATTCACCCGCAAGCTTCAACGTTTAGAAAACGTCAAAGATATTCACACCCATTTAGCGATTCGCCAAGTGAAAGGGGGCAGTGAATTGCCAATTTTTAACGGAGGTTAGTGCGACGAGAGATTTCTACTTCTCGCTGCTCAAACTGCGCTGACATAGAGGGGGTATAGCAAGAGACTCTATCGCGCCCCAAACGTTTGGATTCGTACAGGGCCAGATCTGCTCGTTTCATCCACTCTCGGATATGTTTAAAAGGCTCGGACTCGGCGATACCTACGCTAATGCTTACTCCTGTAGAGTTGGCGTGAACTGTATGTCTGATTTCCTTAGCAATGTAGTTCATGATTTCTTCTGTCAGCACACGTTCTCTACCATGGAATAGCAATAGAAACTCATCACCACCAAGACGAAATAGTTTGTCTGTAGGTCCCGTAAAGCGATTGAATGTTCTTACAATCATCATAAGCACGTTGTCACCTTCATCATGGCCATATCGATCATTGATGTATTTAAACCTATCGACATCAATAATGGCGATGGTTGAAGTGGTGTATTGTTGAATGGCCTTTTCTAGCGAGATATTAAGCTCATGACGGTTAAATGCTCCCGTCATGGGGTCGCGCACTAGCAGATTATGCATGTCGACTTGAAGTTTACGCACTGCTTTAACAACAACATGAACTAAAATAGCAGTGACAATTAGCGAGATGACATATCGAGCGCTAACCGAATAGTCTACATGCATCGTTGTCGCATACCCAGACGCGCTGATGACTATAGCGTTTGAAATGATAGCTTCTCGCTTACGTAGAAGAAATATTATGCCTATCACGACCGGATAGAGCCAATATGTACCAAGGGTACCAAATATGCCCACCGTCAGTATGGAAGAGGTGACTAGTAGGCAAAGAGGTAAATAGTAGCTGAAAAAAGTCTGCTTGTTATAAACAATGGCAGCGACTTCTAATAACAGTGAAATCTCAAAGGCGAGTAATACAATGCCTAGCATTAGCTCGCCAACAATAATGTTTTTTATACCAAGTGGTACAAACACAAGCAGGGTGATGGTAGCGATGACTTTCAATAGCTTCTTTTGCTGTGTTAAGTCGAGAATCGCTTCGTCATCTGGTTTGTGTAATATATCACTCTTACCCATTACAACCTCTTTGAGTGCATGAGAGTTTATTGTGGTATCAATAAACGTATGCTCAAAGCAGGATGAAAGCAAATTTCTAGGTAGCTATTCAGGTTTGGTAATACTGCCTAGCTCCAGTACAGGCGCGACATCAATATCTTCTGCGTTCATCATAGATGAAATACGCTGAACTGACGAAAGCAGCAATGATTGTTCCCACTCTTCCAAACGTTGAAATTTAGTAATAAAGCTTTGTTGGAGAGGGGTTGGAGCTTCTTGTAGCAACGCTTGTCCTTTATCAGTTAAATGAGCGTGGACTTTACGCTTATCTTTAACGCTACGTACACGTTGCACTAGGCCATTGCGTTCAAGACGATCCAAGATTGTGGTCGCCGTCGCTTGACTCATGTTGGTGTGATCTGACAGTTGGCGAATCGTGACTTCACCTAATTCTTTGATTGAACGCATTAGGATCAGTTGCGGGCCAGTAAGACCAGATTCCTTACTGAGTTTTTTTGAGTGTAAATCGATCGCTCTAATGATTTGGCGAATCGAGACCAGAACTTCTTCGTGCTTTTCCAATGCGTTTCCTTGGTATTAGGTCAACAGACCCTAGCGAGTTAGTGGACAAAAGTAGGCGAAAAATACAGGAAATAGTCGACGAAAAAAAGTCTCAATTATCACAAATTTTTACTCTGTTTTTGCCTGCTTCTCTTTATGGATTGGTGTACTTACTTAGTACTCGAACAATATGGATTTTTGAGTGTAACTTAAATTGGTTAATATCCAACCGAACAAGTCACCATTTTTCCAAATTGTGGCGAAAAAACAGCTTATTACTGGAACAAAACAGCGAGAAGCGTACAATATTGAGAGCTGTATCAGATAGTATTGCTATGAAAATCAATTTTAACTCTAATGATTTGAGTGTGATTTACTGATACGCATTAAGGATCAGATGCTAGAGAGGAATGATGACTAAAGGCATAGATAAGTACAGTATTGACAGTACCGACTATACGATCGGTCAAGATAACGTACAGAAATGGGGATTCGATGTGCACAATCCAGTATTTGGCTGGAGTGCAGGTCTTATAGCAGTATTTTTGATTGCTGTTCTAGTTATGGACGCGGAGTCGGCAAAAGCGACGCTAGATGGCATTAAGTGGCAGATCATTGGCAGCTTTGATTGGTTGTTTATTTGGTCAGGTAACATCTTTGTAGTTTTCTGTTTAGCTTTGATTGTTTCGCCTCTTGGTAAAATTCGTTTAGGTGGGACAGACGCGACGGCAGACTATTCTTACCTTTCTTGGTTGTCAATGCTGTTTGCTGCGGGCATGGGTATTGGCCTGATGTTCTGGAGTGTCGCAGAACCTGTCGCCTATTTTACTGGGTGGTATGAAACACCATTGGGCGTAGAAGCCAACACACCAGAAGCAGCTAAACTAGCATTGGGTGCCACCATGTTCCATTGGGGTCTTCACCCTTGGGCGATCTATGGTGTTGTTGCACTGTCACTGGCATTTTTTGCATACAATAAAGGCCTACCGCTTTCTATTCGCTCGATTTTCTATCCAATTCTTGGTGATCGTGCGTGGGGCTGGGCTGGTCATATTGTTGATATTCTTGCTGTATTGGCGACTTTGTTCGGTCTTGCGACTTCATTAGGCTTAGGTGCTCAGCAAGCAGCAAGTGGTATTCACCACGTATTTGGCGTTGAATCTGGTCTCGGCCTGCAAATTGTCGTGATTACAGTGGTGACATTGCTTGCTGTGGTTTCGGTTCTGCGTGGTATTGATGGCGGTGTAAAAGTAATCAGTAACATCAATATGATCGTTGCTTTCTTACTGCTGATTCTAGTTGCACTAATTGGCTATGCAATCGTAGTAGGTAACATTGGTACAACGTTAATGGCTTACCTAGAGAACCTAGTACCTTTAAGTAACCCTCACGGCCGTGAAGACGAAGCTTGGTTCCAAGGCTGGACTGTATTCTACTGGGCTTGGTGGATTTCTTGGTCACCATTCGTGGGCATGTTTATCGCACGCGTATCGAAAGGTCGTACAGTACGTGAATTCATTACGGCGGTTCTTCTAGTACCAACAGCAGTAACACTACTATGGATGTCGACGTTCGGTGGTATGGCGATAGAGCAAGTGATCAATGGTGTAGGCGAACTTGGTTCTGAAGGACTGACAGACGTGTCACTGGCGATGTTCCAAATGTTTGATGTGTTGCCATTTGGCTCAATTCTGTCAATCATTGCAGTCATTCTAGTACTTGTTTTCTTTATTACGTCTTCGGATTCGGGCTCTCTTGTAATCGACAGCATTACTGCTGGTGGTAAAGTGGATGCACCCGTAGTTCAACGTGTATTCTGGGCATTTATGGAAGGTGCAATAGCTGTTGCTCTTCTTTGGATTGGTGGCTCAGAGGCGGTTCAGGCGCTTCAAGCGGGTGCGATATCAACTGCACTGCCATTTACCTTTGTATTGCTGCTGATGTGTGTCAGTTTGCTAATGGGTATGCGTACCGAGAAGCGATAACGATTTCAGCTAAGATTTAAAAAGGGACGGTTATCGTCCCTTTTTTGTGCTTGTTGTACCGTCCTAAATCCATAATTGGCTGATAGGAATATTTTTTTCATAGTGGTGGGCAATTTGCGCCTGAAGAAGTTCTGCAGTAGCAACCGCATCGGTTAAAGCGTGATGTGGTGTGTAAAGAGGGAGCCCATAGCGAGAACGGCTGGCTCCAAGGCGAACGGATTCTGGCTTGCGGCCACGAATTTTATTTAGTATTCCACCGCTGATTTTTTGCTGAAGTTGAGTTTCGATGTGCATTGTATCGACAACCGGGAACTCGATACCTTCTTTGATTCTTGCATTCAGGGCCTTGTCGAAGAACTCTCGCTCAATTCTTTGGTAGTGAACAACCATTATCTTACCAGCCATTTGGGAAAGAATATCTTCATAAACACCAATTAAATCAGGCGCGTCTAAAACATCTGAGTGGGTTATACCGTGAATGACAACAGACTCTTCCGGCAACTGCTTACTCGGTTTCACAGTCCAGTGCTGTGCCTGATTGATAAAGATGCGGTTAAGGTTAAACGGAACCGTACCTATGGTGATGATGTCATCTTCGTCAGAATCTAACCCCGTCGTTTCAAAATCCATCGCGAGAAACATCACCTCATCTATAGGTGTTGAAGGATCTGGAACTCCAGCATCATAATAGGTTTTTAATGCCTCGTTCTGGACTACCTCTAGCTTGCGGCTAAACTTATTTTTCCAGTCGATAGACGGAGGCGACATGATTTTATTAAACATTATTGCCTCACTTAAAGTTATTGCTAGCTTGATAGCGGAACTTCAAAAAGTTTTGCGCATTACTTAGGATCTGGAAAGCGTCTTTTAAATTTCGACGTTCAAAGTCCGACAGATTTTCTGGCTCAATGTTGTTGTCTGGAGCGATCTTATTTTCAACATCGAGAGCTTGATGGCGAATGCGTACCATAGAGATGAATTCGAGGGCATCACTTAAGTCGCGTGCTTTGCCTTTTGGCAGTATACCGGCTTCGTGGATATCATCTAATCGTTCAAACGAGTTTTTGGAGCGAGAGCCAACCGCAAGAGCGTGAACACGGATCAAGTCAGCTAGAGGGGCAGTACCGCGACGTTTAAGGTTGATAGAGTTCTTATGTTGACCATCTTTCTCCATAACAAAGTCTTTGAAGAAACCCAGAGGTGGAGTGCGGTTCATGGCATTACGCGCTAAACACGCTAGGAAGCGATTGTTTTTACGCGCGCGGCGAATAATAAAGCCGTTTAAATGCTCCGCCCATTTTAGTCGGCCATAAACGCCTTCAAGGTCGAAAAATATTGATGCGTTTAGCAAAGCTTTCGGGTTTGGGTCGTCAATCCAATCAGCAAAGCAATCTTCCCATTCGGTACGTGTCATACGCCAATCAGGATTGGTTGCCATAATGTCGCCGGTGCAATAGGTGTAGCCGCATTTATCTAACCCATCACAGACTCGTTTGGATAACTCGGCAAAATAGGTATCGTGCTGCTCTTTAACAAAGGTGTTATCAAGAATTATCGCATTATCCTGATCGGTCACAAGCAGTTGTTCGTCACGTCCCATTGAACCAAGAGCGACAAAACAGTAAGGCACCGGAGGCTCTCCAAGTTCTTCCTCAGCTAGTTCGATGATGCGTTGTTTAAAGCTTCGACCAATCACAGACATTGCGCTGCCGACCATGTGAGAGTTGGCGTCTTCGTTTACTAGGCGAACAAAGCTGTCTTTTACTTGCTCAGATAGTGCGGAAAGCTCTTCTATCGACTGTTGCTGGAAGATGGTACTGACTAGCAGCAGTGAGTTTTGCGACTCATAACGTACAATGTCTGTCGCTTCTATAATACCGATCGGCTGTTTGTCTTTTAAAACCGGTAAATGATGAACGTTGTAGCGCAGCATGGTGAGCATGGCTTCGTAAACATAGGCGTTATGGTCGAGTGAAATCAACTCTGTTGTCATAACCGTTGAAACATCATCGCTTGGGTCTAACCCTTGAGCAAGAACGCGAGTACACAAATCACGGTCAGTAATAATACCGACCAGTGGGTTGTTATCATCTTCATCATCTTGCGCTATATCTGGATCAATAATCAGTAAAGATGAGACATTCTCTTCGGCCATTTTAATTGCCGCATTTTGAATAGACTCCGATTTAGGGATGGTTGGTGCTTCACTCGTCAGTAGGGTACGCACCTTAGAGGTCGTTAAGTCATTTTGCTCGTTGCTGTTAGACACGGTTTGACGCAGTCGAGCGGTATCCTCAACTTCAACAAAATCTGCGAAGGTTTCGTGCTTGTCATAAAGTTCTTGGAAAACGGCCTCTGGAATACAATACAGTAGGCTATCTTTAATCGCCTTAGCCGGAAAGCGAACCTTATTGTTGGTCAGTAGCCCCATTTGCCCAAACAGCGAGCCTTCATCTAATCGGTTGTATAGCTCACCTTTGCGTCGATAAACTTCAATAACACCACTTCGGACCATATATAAGTCGTGAATTTCATCGCCAAAATGGATAACAGGTGTGTCTTCACGATAATAAGAAATCTCTACGTGCTTGGTGATGCAGTTAAGAACATCATCTTCGAGTTCATCAAAAGGTGGGTGTTGGGATAGGAAGTTCTTAATTTCCAGTAGCTCTGCTTCCATGAAAGCATCCAGTCTTTGCGAGTCATATTTCAATGTTACATGATCTTGCTATTAACTTCATGGGTTGCTGTGATGTGCGCAAAGAAAAGGGCTAAGTTTTAATCACTTAGCCCCTTGGTAGCTTGCAGTTTGAGGGAAAGACTAGCTTAAGCCAATGATGTTGCCCTGATCATCTAGATCGAGATTCATAAAAGCAGGCTTTTCCGGCAAACCTGGCATTGTCATTACGTTGCCACACAAAGCGTAAACAAAGCCCGCACCTGCGCAAAGGCGGAGTTCGCGAATAGGGACGTTAAAGGCTGTGGGCGCACCTTTAATACTGCCATCGGTCGAAATAGACAAGGGTGTTTTCGCCAGACACACAGCTAGGTTGTCAAAGCCATGTTGTTTAAGTTCATCAAGCTGTCTTCTGGCTTGGTAGCTAAGTGTCACGCCTGATGCACCATAGCCTACTTCGGCAACAGACATTAGTTTTTCTTCTGTGGTTTGGCTAAATTGATAGAGTGGCTTAAGTTCAGCGGCTTTTTCACATTGAACGATGACTTTTTGGGCTAACTCAAGTGTGCCTTCACCACCTTTTGCAAAGCCTTCGCTAATGGCGACTTCGACATCGTTGGGTAAGGCTTCAATCATGGTCTTAAGTGTGTTCAGCTCTTGGTCGCTGTCTTGAGGAAAACGGTTAATTGCGACAATGGCAGGCACGCCATATTTGTTGACGTTGTTAATGTGCCATTTTAGGTTATCAAAACCAGCAACGAGTGCGTCTTGGTCGTCTTCGAACAAAGTGTCTGGAATGGCTTGACCCGGCTTTAAATCATAGAGACCAGAGTTGGCTTTTAATCCACGTAGCGTTGCGACAATTACGGCACAATCGGGCGATTTCCCAGACATCTGTGCCTTGATATTACAGGCTTTTTCAAACCCCATATCAGAGCCAAATCCACCTTCAGTGACCGTGAAGTCACACAGTTTGGTCGCAATGTTATCAGCGATAATTGAAGAGTTGCCATGAGCAATGTTGGCAAATGGGCCAGCATGAATAAGGGTCGGTACACCTTCAAGAGTCTGCATCAATGTTGGTTCAATGGCTTCTTTCATGCTGACTGCCATTGCGCCTGCAACCTTAAGGTCTTCAGTGGTCACGGGTTCACCATTTATATCGTAAGCGACCACAATACGACCGATTCGAACGCGCAAGTCTTTTAGGCCTGACGCTAGGGCAAGAATAGCCATGAGCTCTGACGCGGCTGAAATATCAAAGCCATCATGTCGCTCAAAGCCATTGATGGTTTTATTGGCTTCGTTTTTCCCCACTGTGACCATACGCAGCGCACGGTCATTGTGATCCATCACGCGCTTCCAGACAACACGTTGCGGGTCAATTTTGAGTGCTGTTAAACCGCTACGTTGCTCAAAATCTTTGTAACCTTGGCGTTGTTCATGGTAGATACGAGCATCAATAGCTGCCGCTGCAAGGTTGTGCGCGGCAGTCACCGCGTGAATATCACCAGTTAGATGCAGATTAAGCTCTTCCATCGGCGCGACTTGAGAGTAGCCGCCACCTGCAGCACCACCTTTTACGCCGAAAACGGGGCCCATAGACGGCTGTCGGATACAGGCCATGACTGAGCATTTGAGTTTAGCTAAACCCTGAGACACGCCAATAGTTGTGACTGTTTTACCCTCACCGAGTGGGGTCGGAGTGATGGCAGTTACCAGCACGAGCTTTCCTGTGGTGTTGCCATGCAATCGCTCTAAGCTTTGCAAGCTTACTTTAGCTTTGTATTTTCCTTGACTATGGAATTCATTCGCATGCAGCCCAGCATGCTCGGCAATTTGAGCAATTGGCAGTAGTTTTGTCTCGCGACAGATCTCAATATCAGACAGCATAAAACCCTTTTAATTTACATATAAAAAGCAAGGCAATCGTTTGCGTTCAGATAATAACGATTAAATTTGCTTTGTAAAGCGCTGGTTGCAGGAGAGTGGATTATAGCTGTGTCATGGGGCAGGAGCAAAAGAAAGCCCCATGTATATTACCATGGGGCGTTTTCGTTAGTACCAGTCATCTTCAGGGATTATTTTCCCTTCAGGAGCATATGGATCGTCATCAAAAGGATGTTCTGCCTTATTTCTAAGACTATCCAATTGATGTTCGAGCATTTGAACGGTGTCGTAATCACCTTCAGAGCAGGCGACATAAATTTGCTGCTCTAGAGCTCTAATGCTGTCATTGATACCCATAATCACCTCCCTGAGCGTGTTATGCGCAGTTGAACAGTTCTACCTATTCTCAAATCTATTGTAGTCAAGCAGGCCAAATTCGATAGGTTGATCTGCTTTATACCAAGTATGTACTCGGTCGCTAAAAGGCCAGAATTTGTCAGAGCTACGACGAATTGCGAAGGTATCCAATAATTTAACGTAATCCTCTTCACTGGAAATATTTTTCAACATTTCTACCAGTTTTGGTACTTGATGCTCTTGCAGATTTAGATACGCGGCAGGATAGCTGCCGATCACGCCGCGTACCAAGGTGAGATCATCATTAGCAGGATCACGATTACTCGCTTCGTCAAACAAGCTTGAGATATTGGTATGTGCACTGTTTTGCAGTAAAGTGTAAAGCTGATCTTCGCCCGTTTCAGACGTAATCATAAGCATCATAATCTGCGGTAGATAAGCAAGACCTTGGCCTTTAATTCTATCAATGCTTCGCAGCAACTCTTCACTTTCAGGCTTCATGCCCGTTTGCTCGATCCTGAATCGGTTGGTCAATATTGGTGCGAGTTGCGTTTGCAAAATATCGTAAAGTTCCGCTTTTGGGTCGTCGGTTTGATACGGCACCTGAGTTGGTTGGTCAAACGGCTTAACATTACGTTGTAAAAAATCACTGAGCTGGCTGCTTTGGTCCTCATACCAGCTAGAATGCTCTTTATGACGTATTTCTCTCGGCAAGAGGGCAACAAAATTGCTCTCTCCTTCAAGGCGTAAGAAGTCCATAAACATACGGGTCATCAGTTGATGGCCAAAGTTTCCATACACGTCAAACCCAGCCACGAGCAAATAATGGATACGCTCTATTAAGGCATAGTCTAAGACCCAAGCTGTTTTGGGTGGTGTTCCGACTAAGCCACGCACTACTGACGCACTATCAAAGTGCCTAAATACGGTAAGCGCTGCGTTCGGGTTAGTTCCTTCACCTGTCCAGATCACATCGGTTGTTAGGTACTTTCCCCCTTCAAACCATTGATTAGTGAACTTAGATTTTGCCTCTAGGTATTGCGCTTGTTGCCTTGAGTATGCAACCCAACTTGTCACTGGCAAGGTATTACTTTCCAGCTCTGCTGGCAATTTAAGGTTTTCTGCTTGAGAGCGGTAAAATTCGTTCACTTCTGGGAAGTCGGCTTTGTCTGGATCTAAAAAGAATACCCAGAAGCGGTCATTGATAACATTAAGAGCTAACTGACCACGGCAAACAGGTCCTTTTATAAAGGCGTTAATGGTGTTTTGCGCATTGTCGAGCATAAACTTAAATCGTGATTTAACCGGAAGATCGATAAAGGCAGTCATGGGGTTAGCCGCGATCTCTGGAGTGTAATCTGGTAACGTAGCAACGCTGTAATCAGAGTCTATAAACCACTCTTTCCAGCGATTCATTCTTTCTCTATTTAGCGCAAATGGCATATGGGTTTTATCAACAATCGTACCTTGCTCTGGTACCAATCGATAATAAACCCGGGACACGCCAGGATCGTCATAAGGTCTACGTGTGGCTATTCGATTGAGAGGCTGCCCCGGTGGAGTGCTTGATCTGACTAAAGTAAAAAAGCGTGGATTCTGTTGGTTTAAATCAGAAAAATAGAGATGAGATAGGAACAGGTGCTCATAAATGTAGCGCGCAGTAAGTTGCACTTTGCGCGGACTTTTGTTGAGCAGAACTTCGACTTCGGCGATGAGCTGCTGTTCAGCAATGGTTAAGGGCAGTGGTTGACTCATCTTGGCCCCGTCTTGCAGCCAACTGACAAGAGTTGAGTATTCGTTCGAGCTGAGGTTTGGCATTCCGTAGGGCATGCCCCATGTAGGGTAATCTTGAAGGTACTGATCATACTCCTCAATAGACGGACAAACCTGAGAGCGATCAATCGAAAAATCAAAACCTTCTAACTGCTGCTGGTCTGGCAATGGGTGTGCTTCCTTCTGTGTCAGCATTCTTGCAATCAGACCTGCTTCAAGATTGGCTGTTGGGTTTTGCACGCGCTCATTCAATACTGGGTTAAACCCAAATTCTCGCCACTGAGCCGTTGTTTGAGCGTCTTCAAACAAGCGATGAGGTGTAGAAGCAGTCAGACGAGTACCTTGATAAATCAGCTCTTTGCTAGAGCCTCGATCAATACCTTCTACAGAAGACATTTTTAATTGGCATGGAGCGTCATAGCAGGCGTGGCAAACCACGCAGCGGCTATCAATAATGGGTTTTACTTCACTAAGAAAAAAGTCACTTTCTACACTGCCGAGGTCACTGCGGCGTTCTTGTACATGTGGTTCCCCAAATAACTGGTCGTAATTTAGCCCTGCATAGGTTGCACAGCCTGCGAACGTTAACACCACGGCCATCATCAAAAATGTACGTAAATTCATCTGGATACTTGTACTGACTATTCAATGGACTAATTGCAGCAGAAGGCATAGATAATGGCAAACAATAGTTGGGCTTAAACGATAAAAACGTTAAGAAAAATGTCCGTTGTCGCGTTTTTTACCAGATATAACCATAATCCGTTATTGGCATTAATGGTGTTAGGGGGAATAGCTTGTCGAGGGGAAAGTGAAAGCCACGACAGGTGGCTTTCTAGCGATCGGGTGCTAATGTTCTTGCTGGCAGGTGTTGACGCTTACCTTAGACTTTGCGCCTGTACCAAGTCTCCACCATTGATAGCTTGGAGTTTGGCTGCATTACTATTCCCTTCAATCACTGAGCGACATGCTGTCCAATGAATTTGAAACTTGTTGCCAAGTTCAGCTCTTAAGTTATTGATGATATTTGATAACCTGACGGCTTGGTTGTTTTTTGTAAAAAACAAGTAGTCCCCCCCAGACAGGGTAAACAAAATGCCATCGTTGATTTCCTTACGTGCTCCCATGCCTTTATTCAACCATTTTTGTGTTCTGTTTACATCTGCGTACGATGCCATATCACCACATAGGTAGTGTTCTTTTGCATCAACGCCAGGAGGTGTTACTTTCCATTCTTCATCATCTGTTGTAATGCGATAAGCGCTGGGGCCACCATCAACAACTGCTGCTGTTTTTCGACCATCCAGCATACGACCATCCTTTACGTATGTTTGCAGGGGGACAGACAACTTGATGGTGTCGTTTGCATCCATGAATCCATGACCAATCAAATAGACGTCTTGCATATGGAACTTCTCCTTAGATTAAATTTCAAACAACTTGAATTGTCATTCTGATAGTGAGAATGAGCTATTAATGTAGCAAATATAAAACAGATTTCATATTTCTGCATGTTTTGTAGAAAATGCTGAAGAAATAAGTGCTTATTAATCTTTACAGTGATTGACGAAAGCAACAGAGACTAAAATGTCTAGCCGAAGAAACTCTTTAATCCATCGCCGTTGGTTGTCTTGAAGTTTGTCTCCCGGCCCTTTGACTTCTACCCACTCAAACTGACCTTTTTTAAACAGAATGAGGTCGGGCATACCACTTCGATAGAGTTTGAGATCTTGTAGCATGACCTTAAACAGTGCGAGGGCCACTTGGGTTGGAATGTGTTTTATGCAGGCTTCAAGCAAATCTGAACTGAATTCGGTCCAGTGAACGAATGGATTGGCTAAGCCGTACTTTTCCTTATAGGTCGAATGAAGGACACTTAACCCAGATTGTTCTATTGATTGGAAGGTTTCAGCGAATAATAGCTGGCGCTTCGCGAAGAAATCTTGATGATATAAGTCGAGCGGACGGTGTTGATAGCGGTTTACAAATGCCCCCTCAATGGGCGCAAATATCACTTTCCAAAAGGCTAAGCCAAACAACCCATTGAGCAATACATTCTCGCTATAGAATACCTGATAGCCCTGCTGTTCATAATGCGATTTGGCCGCGAGTTCGACTCTTTGTTGCGATAGATCTAACTCTAACCTGTGTTCAGAAACCTTGAATTTAGCCTTTCTTGGAATGCGTTGCCCTTGCTTTCGTTTCACTCTTTGAGCGAGTTTATTGGCGACTTCTAGTTCTGAGATATTGTAGGGGCGTGAAATGACGCTCGCGACAACGTCACTCATTGCGGTGATATTGTCGAGCTTGTCATATAACCTTGCTTGTCGCTCGCGAGAGGGGGGAAGCGTTGTAGTGTTATACCATTTTAGGCTCTGCTCGAAATCACCGACTCGCTCCAAGTCTCTTGCGATATCATTGACTAACTGTTGGCGTTTTCGCTCTATGTAAGAGTGGGTGATAGGTATGTCAATCTCGTTGAGTAGAGTCACTAGGCAGTGCGGATTTTTTCTATCTGATTCTGAATATCTTGAGTGCAGTTCAGAAAGGTGTAACAACTGGTTTAGCTCACAGCGCGTGGAAAAGAATCGTCTAACTTTGCTTAGTTGATAGCGTTCAAACTGATGCAGGCCAAGATCATCAAGCACAAACTGACTGAGATCTTGGTGAGTATTGGCAAAAAACAGCGCCAGTAATACATCAATTACCCTTGCCTGTTGCAGATGGATGACCAAAAAACTGATTTGATCAAAACGAGTAAAGAGTGTGACAGGGACTTGGTCTAAAAGTTGCTCTTTGCGTGTGGACCTATGCGGAATTGCAAACAGTGTGCAAATTTCCGGTTTGGTCAGTAATTCACGGGCGAGGGTATTAGCACAGATGTCACTGTTTACGGTGACAAAGCCATTATGATCTAATGTCTCAAGGCAAGGGGTGGTATCACCTATCTCAGTGTAATTTAGCTTGTCAGAGCGGAACCAATCACCTTTACGTGATAATAAGCGTACCAATAAGCACTGCGCTTTCCTGTCTAGTTGCTCAAAGTCATATAACCACTTATGCTCTTCTGTTGTCAGGAGATCTGGATACCACTCACGCGCATGATCAATAAGCTTAATAAAATTGCTTAGGTAATAGTCGGGAGCAAGTTCGATAGGATCAGGCATGATGGCTAAATACAAAAAAGGCTTAACCCTAAGATTAAGCCTTTTTACCCGCAATTCAATTCTGATACTAACCAGAACAAATATCTGTTCATTCTTGCTGGTTAAAATCGCTGATAGCGTCGTTATAGATTTTGTAGGTAGGTCGACTAACTGGCTGCAATCTATGCCTTGCTCTAAGCAATTTTTCCTGCGCAATTATCTGAACATCTAATTTATCCTGATTAGTATTAAGCGCGCTTTAATTCAGCTACTTTTGCTTCAGATAGAGGGCGTGTAATGAAAGCGAGCACGATACAAACCGCCATCATTACGGCAGAAATAGTGTATGCAAGACTGTAACCTTCACCCTGGGTCATGGAGAATCCAACCACAGCAGCACCGATTGCACCACCGATACCCCATGCTGTGTATAGCACACCGTAGTTAGTGCCGTAGTTTTTCAGACCGTAGAACTCTGCGGTTAGAGTTGGGAAAACTGCTAGAAGTGTTCCGTAACCTACTGCTGCAATTGCTGTACCGATGATAAGCGTGAACTCAGTCTTGAACGTTGCGAACAGAACCATGTTGATGCCCTGGAGAACGAACGCTAAAAGCAAAGTGCGTACGCCACCGATTTTGTCTGCAAGCATACCAGCTGCAACACGGCCACCTGAGTTAAACACTGCAAGAATTGACGCTAGATAAACCGCGTTTGGTAGGTTCGCTTGAACGCTTGCGATAGTCGTAATGTTACCGATGATCATAAGACCAACAGACGCAGCGAACGCGTACATGATCCAAAGTGAGTAGAACTGAGGCGTTCTAAGCATTGCTTTCCACGTTAGGTCGTCAGACTTCTTCACAGCCTTAGGCGCTTGACCTTGTTTTACTTTAGGTTCAGCTGGCGTGTAATCCGTTGGTGGGTTGTTGATTGTTGCTGCTAGAGGAACAGCGATAGCAAGGATACCAACGCCAAGAACTAGGAAGCTGGTTTGGATGCCCATGCTGTCGATAAGCGCAGAAGTGACAGGGGCTAGGTAAATAGCCGCCAGACCAAAGCCTGCTGCGATAATGCCATTAACCATACCTTTCTTCGTTGCGTGGAACCACTTCATCGCTGATGGAGACAAACATGCGTAACCAAAACCGATACCTGCACCAGTAAGTACACCGAAAGTTATGTTCAGCATAAGTGGAGAGTCAACAAAACCAGAAGCGATCATGCCTAGGCCTGTAAGCACAGTACCTAGGATAAGGATCAGACGAGGACCCATACGGTCTTGTAGGATACCTGCAACCAGAAGACATATAGAGAAAGTGATCGTTGCAGTGGCGTAAGGCGCTGATGCTTCAGCCGCGCTCCAACCTGACTCAGTCACTAGTGCTTTGTTAAATACACTCCAAGCATACAGGATGCCAAGACAAAGGTTGATACAGAATCCCGCTAGGAGGATGCGCATAGCTTTATCAATCTTGCTCATTTTTCTTCTCGTTTGTCCTCAAAAAGAGGATCGGTTAACAGGTCATTTGCTCAAATTAAGTTTGCGTTTATCAATACAAAGCGCAATGGGCGCGGATTATAACTGAATAAAATGTGATTGGAATCTCTTTTTCAACTAATTCTTGTGTTTTTCTAAAATTGTTGAGTTTTTGTATTCAAAGAAATATTTAGACAATGATGATTAAGTGAAGAGGCGTAAGTATAAGACTGTATGTATTGACTGGGTGAATGGCTTCGAACGGAGATGTATAGAGAAGAAGGCGCAGATAAAAGTCTCTGCGCCTTGTTGAGATTGGATTAGTTACCAATTAGTGCAGGGATACCCGGAAGCTGACCTACAAACGCCAGTGAGCCGACACAAATAATGAACGCCAGACCTGGAATTAGGTATTTATCTTTTGCTGACAAAGACTTCGCGCGTTCATGGTCACCAATTAGCCCCATGTTATCAAGCAACATAGTGGTCGCCCAACCAAACACGGGATTAACAAAAGCGCAGGCAAAAATACAGATGCCAGCGCTGAGAGAATCTTTGTGCTTGTGGATCATCTGCATACCAGCTTCGAGTAGCGGTAGGAAAACACCCACTATGAGAGCAACACGCAGTACTGGCTCCCACATAGCAAGATCCATAGGGTAGCCAATAATAGCGGCAGCAATACACATCACACCGGTTAATAGTGCACCACCCGGGATCGGGCGCTTCGCGATGGCTGCAGGGATCATATACGTACCCCAAGAGGATGCTAGGTTACCACCACCAAGGAAGGAACCAATACCTTGACGAATTGACGCAACCATCATTGTGTCATCAACATCCATCAATACGCCTTTGGCTTCTTTCGGGTAGTTTAGCTCTTGGAACACACGGTGGCCTAGGTAATCAGGAGACCACATTGCAACAGCCAGTAAAGCAAATGGCGTAACTGCAATAAAGTGTTCAAGGTTTGGCCAGCCTAGTTGCCAACCTGTGTCTTCACCCCACCAATAGAATGGGCTAAAGTGTGGTAGTCCTGGTTCGGTAGTAAAGGCGAAGTCGGCTCCCAGTCCATAAGCAACGATACCAGCAATAAGAGAACATAACGGGATAGCCAGCCAACGCTTGTTGATTTTTGCGAGGTAGGCATATACGGCTAAGGTCACACCAATGACCGCAAACGAAATATAGCCTTGATCGCTGCTAGCAGCCCAAGCCTCGGTTTTGTTGATCTGACTAATCAAACCAACCGCACCTAAATAGATCAGTAGCCCACCCCGAACGCCAACTCCAGTTAGCGTCATTAGTTTTGAACCGCCCTTGGTATAAGCTAGGATAAAGCCGAACATGCATACCATGATACCTAGAGCGAGAGGGTGTCCACCTGCAGCTGCAATCAAGGGAATCAATGGGATCATTGGGCCATGAGTACCTGCTAGGTTAGAGTTTGGGTTCAAAATGGCAGAGAAAAGAATGACAAACAGAGCACCGGCTATCAGTAGTTCATAACGCACGTTTTCTGCGACAAACTCTGGAGATAAGCCAAATTGTGCAGCAAATACTGCCACCATTGCGGTTACCATGACCACTTTACCGATAGTGGCCGCCAATGCTGGCACTAAGTCCTCAAGTTCGACACTGTAGTCGCGTGATGGTAAGTGAATACCCCAGCGGCGAAAACTCATGATCTTTAGATCATGGTTGAGAAACTCTTCTCGATTCTCAAATTCATGCGCTTTTTTACGCATATCCCTATAAAAGGTTTTACTTTTGTTAGACATTTCGTCTTCCTTTGTTATGAGACGAAGTTGAACCATGTCAATTAGCACTCCGCTTACACTTGGTATACTGACCTTCGATCAGTACGAGACGACATCCCAGACGCTACCAAGAGCCTTATCTTGTTGAAAAGGCGGGAAAACATTAAGTCACTTCGTATATTACGACAAGACAACTCTTGGGCATCTTGTCAAAAACTGCAGCAAAACATGGGCTACATATTAGAAAACGGCCTATAGCCAATTATTGATTTCGATTAAGTAACGCCTCGATGTGATAGATGCGTTGATTGGCTTGTAATAAAAATGCTACGCACCGCACACTTTTGACTTAACTGTTAATATGCAAGGAAATGACCAAAGTTTTATGAAAATTTCTGAACACGCAGATCGAACAGAGCATCTATATGGGATTCGAGCAGAAGAAATTCACCGCTGGATCGACGGGTTCTTTGACTACAACGGGCAAGAACATAGCGAAACTATGGCGAAAGAGGTGGAATTTGATCCCTATTCCCATCGCCGATTTCGTCACTGTAAAGAAGCACTCTCGGAAGCCATTCAGGAGTTTGGAGGCAAGTACACCAGTCAGCAGATCAAAGAGGTGTTTGAAACACATGTGCGAGACGACTACCACGGCTACTTACCTACGCGGGCTGATTTTGAGAACGGTTCTTTTACCGCAAAATACCATGATACAAGCCATCAAACGCAGCTTGGCGATGTTCTTGATGAGACTGAACTGGCTGACTATTTCAATGGCCTGACTACCCAGCAAGGTGAGCAGGACTCGCCGCTAAGTCGATTTGGCTTACGCATTGTACTGCCGACCATCAGCGCGATTATCTTGTTTGTGACCGCCATCATCTACGTAATCCTGCCATTAGTTGAAGCGTCTATGGTGGGGCAAAAGCAGCAGATGCTCAAGGAGTTAACCTCTACGGCGGTGAGTGTGGTCGACAGGTATGTGATCTTGGAACAAAGTGGTGTTTTAAGTCGAGAAGAAGCTCAATCCAAAGCGGTGATGGATATCAAGTCAATGAGGTACGGCCCAGAGAACAAAGATTATTTTTTCATCACTGATATGCATCCTCGGATGATCATGCACCCTTATCGTAGTGATCTGACCAATCAGGATTTAACGCATTATTACGAAAGAGAGGAAAGCTCAGATTTCCCTATCTTTGTTGAATTAGCTAAGCTAGTGACAGCCTCTCATGAGGGGTACTTGGAGTATCTTTGGCAATGGAAAGATGACGCCACCATTACCGCGCCTAAAATGACTTATGCTGAAGGTGTAGAAGAGTGGCAGTGGATAGTTGCAACCGGAGTGTACCTACAGGACGTGCAGCAAGAGATCGATAAGCTAGAGAGTACTCTCTATCGGGTATTTGTCGTAATCACATTGGGATTAACGTTCATCATGCTCTATGTCATCGCACAATCTAAGATGATAGAAAAAAGAAAAATGCGTGCTGAACTTGCTCTGCATGAAGCGAAAAACCGTTACAAAGCTTTGGTGGAGTCATCGAATGAGGGCTACATCTTGGAAGCGGATGGTAAGATTGTATTTTCTAATACTCGACTTCATCAATTGCTTGGCTATACCGATACGGAACTGAAATCCCAGTCGATTTGGCAAGATCTATTCTCCAATGCTGACCAAAATGAGCGAGTGCTTGAGCATTTGATGCGGCTATTTTGTCATGAAACAGAACCCGCTGAATTTGAAGCGCAGATTATGACAAAAAGTGGGCGAAAGATAGACATCATCCTAAGTACCTCTCGTATCTTTCTTTCTGAAAAACTCGGTCATGTTATTTCATTCCGTCCTATAGTACGTAAGGTTTACGGTGCGAGTTTCAATTCAGCGACTTCTAGTTCGGATTACCAAAACACCAGTGCGAGCATCGTTGCCGACATTGAGCAAGGAGAAAGTCATAGCCATGTGATTGAATCACTTAATCGATTGACAGATTTAATACGTGAAATGATTGCCACAGGTGCGCGCCCGAACCATTTAAGAGGGCTTATTGGAAACACTTATGATGCGGCTATTTGTCGCTTTGTCGAATTGACGATTGAGGAGATTGGGGAACCTCCTGTGCCATTCTCCTTCTTATCTTTTGGCAGCAATGCTCGTCATGATATGACCTTATTCTCAGACCAAGACAACGCGATTGTTTTTGAGACACCTGATGACCAGGATCTAAAGGCGACTCGACGTTACTTTTTACACTTGGCGGAGAAGGTATGCGCGATGTTGAATCAGGCCGGCTACAGCTACTGTGACGGCCTGATTATGGCTTCAAATCACCAATGGTGTTTGAGCGAGAAAGAGTGGCAAAACAACTTTACCCAATGGTTCGAACAAGCTACGCCAGAAACCATCTTAGAGCTTAACGTGTTCTTTGATATTCGCTCAACCTTTGGTGAGGCAAGGTTAGCAGATGGAATCCAGGCTCATATTCAAAAACGATTAACCAAAGATCCTGAATTTCTTCGTACTTATGCGCAAAACTGTTTGGCCCACTCTATTCCTGTAACTCAAGAAGGTGAGTTGGCAACGGAAAAGTATGAGGGCCGCGACGCCATTAACCTTAAAGACTGTTTAAGACCGATGGAGATCTTCTGTCGTCTTTATGCACTCAAGCATGACATACGTGAAAGCAACACGATTGAAAGGCTAAAAGGGTTGCATACCGCCCAAGAGATTGACGCCAAAACCTACCGAGAAATGGTGTATATTTTCGATCATATTTGGCATCTGCGCTTTATGAATCAGATCATTGAATACAGTGACCTTAGACAAATTAACGATATGCTAACCGTAGATGATCTGACTCTTTTAGAGCAGCAAAACCTGATTAATGTACTCAAGCGTATCTCGATGTTCCATCATAAGGTACAGCAGGAATTTGCACACTAGAATGCTTACATAGTTGTATAGTTAGGTCCACCGCCTTCTGGGGGCACCCAAGTTATGTTTTGCGATGGATCCTTGATATCGCAGGTTTTGCAATGTAAGCAGTTTGCGGCGTTGATCTGAAGCCTGCGTTGCCCTCCTACTTCGACCACTTCATAGACACCTGCGGGACAGTAGCGCTGGCTTGGTTCGTCGAATAAGGTCATATGGTGAGTAACAGGGATTTGTTGATTAGACAGTAATAGGTGGCAAGGTTGGTTCTCTTCATGAAACGTTGAGGATAGGTAAACCGAAGAAGGTTTATCAAAACTGAGCACGCCGTCTGGTTTAGGGTAGGCAATGGGTTTGCAACGGGATAACTCATGTAACGTGACATAATCAGCCTGATGGTCTTCAATATTCCACGCCGACTTGTTTCCCGTAAGTCTGTGCCAGATATTTTGCTCAAGCAAAGAGAGTGCACCGCCCACAAGTGAGCCATATTTATGTACCGCTCCTGGAAAGTTTCGGTGTTGGTTAAGCTCGTCGTATAGCCAAGAGTCAATAAACAGCGAGTGGTAGTCTGCTTCTGTATTTCTATCGTTTATTGCGTTGAATGAGGCTTGAGCGGCGAGCATTCCAGATTTCATTGCTGTGTGGCAACCTTTGATTTTGGCCGAGTTGAGTGTGCCAGCGTCACAACCAATTAATAACCCGCCAGGAAACTGCTGTTTTGGCAGTGAGAGCAAACCTCCTTTGGCGATGGCGCGTGCACCATAGGCGATACGCTCAGCCCCTTGTAGGAAGTGAGAGTAACGAGGGTGATGTTTAAGCCGTTGGAATTCATCAAACGGGCTGAGGTAAGGGTTGCTGTAGTTAAGATCAGTGATTAACCCAACAGAAACTAAATGGTCTTCAAGGTGGTAAAGAAACCCGCCCCCTGTGCTATCAGACTCACTAAGTGGCCACCCTGCTGAGTGCATAACTAAACCAGGACGATAGCGATCGTCGTTGTCTGGCAATTTCCAAACCTCTTTGATTCCTAGTGCATAATGCTGAGGCTGACTATATTGGGCCAGTTTAAAGTGGTTAATTAGGCGTTTGCCAAGATTGCCGCGTGCCCCCTCTGCAAAAATAGTCTGTTTTGCATTAAGCTGAATGCCTGCTTGGAAGGTGTTTTTCGGCTTGCCGTTTTTGTCGAGTCCCATATCAACGGTTACGATTCCGGTCACGGCTCCACTTTCGTCAAAGCATATGTCTTTGGCTGGGAAACCTGGGAAAATCTCTACGCCTAGGCTTTCTGCTTGCTGCGCAAGCCAACGACATAATTTACTCAAACTGATCACGTAGTTTTGGTGGCCATTTCTCATGGCAAGCGGTGTCAAAAACTCAGGAATTTGAATGTAGTTTTCCTTGGCGGTGAGGTAAAGGAAATCGTCGCACGAAACAGGTGTTAAGACTGGTGCATCGAGCCCTTGCCAATTTGGAAATAGCTCATTGAGCGCAGTGGTTTCAAAAACGGCACCTGAGAGTATGTGTGCACCGACTTCTGGTCCTTTCTCGACCACACAGATAGAAAGTGCTGCATCTTGTTGTTGGGATAGTTGAGCAAGTCGACAGGCAGCCGAAAGTCCCGCAGGGCCCGCGCCGACGATCACTACGTCAAAGTCCATGCATTCTCTTTCCATCTTTTTTGACCTTCAGTTTCAATTTAGTTGTCTGCAGTAAATATAGTTGCAGTTGACGTAAACGTAAACTTTACTAAGCTGAAACTACATACATTGTTCTCGGAGCGAGTAATGAAAGTTTTGGTAGCGATTAAGCGTGTAATTGATCCTTATACAAAAGTCAGAATTAAATCGGATGAATCTGGCGTTGAAACTAACAGCGTTAAAATGACCATTAATCCGTTTTGTGAAATCGCGGTTGAAGAGGCGATTCGGTTAAAAGAAGGTGGCGTCGCGAGTGAAGTTGTTGTTGTTTCAATTGGTCAAGCGCAGTGTCAGGAGCAGCTTAGAAGCGCGTTAGCTCTTGGGGCAGATAGAGCGATTCACCTTGATACAGAGAAAACGTGTCAGCCTCTTGTTGTTGCCAAACTACTCAAAGCTGTTGCGGCGCAAGAGGAGGCGCAACTGGTTCTACTGGGTAAGCAATCCATCGACAATGACAACAATCAGGTCGCGCAAATGTTGGCCGCTCTTATGGCATGCCCCCAGGCGACATTCGCATCAAACATACAGATTGAAAATGATAAGGCGATTGTGACGCGTGAGATTGATGGTGGCTTAGAGACGCTACAAGTATCGCTACCTGCTGTGGTGAGTACTGACCTGAGATTAAATGAGCCGAGATATGCGTCGCTACCTAACATCATGAAGGCGAAGAAAAAACCATTAGATGTCGTCGATGCGGAGTTTCTTGGAGTCGAGATAAAATCTTCGCAGCAGACGCTACAAGTCTTTGCACCGCCGAAGCGAGAAGCAGGCGTTATGGTGGCTAGTGTTACTGAGCTTGTCGACAAACTTAAAAATGAAGCGAAAGTCATTGAATAGGGGATAGCAATGAGTGATATCAAAGTATTAGTGTTAGCACAGCATGATAACCAGACCCCGAGCGCAGATTTTTTAGCCACGTTGTCGGCGGCAAAATCGATCATTGAGTTAGCAGGGAGCGGTTCGGTCGATGCTCTGGTTGTGGGCTGCAACTGTAACAATGTTGCACAGTTGATTAAGCAGTCGTCCTTGCTAGAGCGCGTTCTTGTCGCTGATAACGTATGCTATCAAGATATGCTTGCAGAGAACTTTTCTGAAGTCGTAAAGCAAATTGGTGTCGAATACAGCCACGTGTTAGCGCCTGCCAATACGTTCGGTAAAGATCTACTGCCTAGGGTTGCTGCACTGCTTGATGTTGAAATGCTGTCAGATGTGATGGCTATGGAAAGTACTGATACAGTAGTACGACCTATCTATGCAGGTAACGCATTAGCCAGAGTTCGCTCGGAAGACTCGATAAAAGTGATGACGGTACGTTCGACGGCATTTGATAAAATGCCATTGGATGATGGTGGAGCAGCCCAACTGGTGACTCTTGAGACCATTGTCGCCAGCCAAGGTACTCAATTAGTAAGCCGAGAAAGCGCGCAGTGTGACCGACCTGAATTGTCCAGCGCAAATGTAGTCATTTCTGGAGGCCGAGGGTTAGGCAGTAAAGAAAACTTCGCTTTAGTCGAAAAATTAGCCGATAAGTTAGGTGGTGCAATTGGTGCGTCTCGGGCGGCGGTTGATGCAGGTTTTGTTACTAACGATTTACAGGTAGGGCAAACGGGTAAGATTGTTGCGCCTAACTTGTATATCGCGGTAGGAATATCAGGGGCAATTCAACACCTCGCAGGTATGAAGGATTCAAAAGTCATCGTCGCGATTAATAGTGACCCTGATGCCGCTATTTTTGAAGTTGCAGATTATGGTTTAGTCGGGGATCTATTTGAGATTTTGCCCGAATTGATCGAGTCCGTTTAGGGCTCTTTCTCTTTCCCTTTCCCGTAATGACTACAAATACTTGAGATGCTCATTGAGTAAAGACTGCAGAGTGCCGTTTTTTCTAATTATCTTTAATCCTTGATTGAATTTTTCGATCAAAGACGGGCTATTTGGGTTGTTAATCGGCAGTAGCAAGTGGAGTGAATTAACAAATAGGGGCTGTGGGTGATAGGTGATGTTTGCCTTTTCCGACCCTAGCCCTTCTTGCTTAATAATCAGGTTAAAATGTGTTGTATAGAGTGGAGCGAGATCGATGGCTCCGGAAACAAGTTTTATCACATTATCAGTTTCATCATGGACGCGCTCAACGTTAATCAATTTCGTTTTCTCGGCATTTTCAAAGTCCTGCCCATAGTACCCACCAATCAGCGCACTGATCTTGTATCCTTGCAGATCTTTGACCGTGTCCCAGCTGAAGTTTAACTCTTTGCTATGAAAGAGATGGGCGTTTATTTCATAAACAGAATCACTGATCAGAAAACTGCTCTCATGCTGAGGATTGTACTCCCACAACGCTGTTGCATCGAACTGACCTTGAGCGGCAGAATCTAAAGCTTCTTCCCAGGTGGATAAATGCTCGTACTCGACGTCGATATCAACCTCAGCAAATGCTGCGGTGACAATTTGGGCGTTGATTCCGTATCCAGGCAGCTCTTTGGAATGATAGGGGGGATAATCACTACCAACTGAAATGGTAAGAACTTGATTCGAAAACGAGGAAAAAGGAAGCAGCGCTAGTGCAACTAAAAGAAACGGGTTAATTGGATTGTAGACACTTTTTATCAAGCCCATCTACCTAACACTCCCAGAGGTCGATATCCATAATCATAGCTGTTGTTTTTCAACTAACAAAAGTTTAGATGTCCCTAGGGGGCGGGACAAGTCGATGGTGGTGTGATTTGGTTTATAGTGAGTAGAGAGCACGACGATGAAAGTCGCGCTCAGAAGTGTAGGCCAAACTAACCTTTGGGTTTCTGCAAGTGTTCGACAAGCTTCTTAGTAAACCTTGCAGCCTCACCGCCAGTACAAGCTCGGTGGTCGAACGTGATAGATAGTGGCATGACTTTGACCGATATTGGTTTGTCACCTTTCATCACTACACGTTCAATAATGCGGCCTGCTCCCACGATGGCAACTTGCGGTGGAGAAACAACCGGAGTGGCGAAGATACCTGCTATTGCACCAAAATTAGAGAGTGTAATAGTTGCATTTTGTAGGCTTTCTCGACCGATTTTACGTTCTCTAATGCCTTTGACGGTGTCATCAAGCCATTGACGAACTTGATTGCCTTCAAATTCATCTGCGTGTTTAAGTACTGGAACATAGAGTCCGTGGCTACTGTCAACGGCAATGCCGATATTGACCCTACTATGTACGCAGCGGGTCATCGTTTCGGCATCAAACCAAGCATTGAGCGCGGGTTCTTCCTGACAGGCGTAAACGACCGCTTTAATCAGTCGACCAGAGATATCTTCGTTCGCTAGCCAGTCGCCTAAGTTTGCTTCCTCAGTTATGGTGACAGCAGCAACATGATGATGAGACTCCGACATGGTTGACACCATGGTTCTGCGCGCACCTTTGAGCACTTCAGTCCCCGGGCTTTGTTTGCGAGCCTCGTTGTAAATATCACTATCGTTGATCATGCCGTTAGGGCCCGTTCCTTTGACAGTCTTGAGTTCTACACCGAGTTTTTTGGCTAGGAGTCGAGCTGAGGGAAGTGCTGTAATGAGTTCATCAGCGGAAGGGTTATGTGTGCTCCCAATCCAAAAATCATCGACATCGACATGATGAGCCGCTTGCGAAACGTTACCCACGACAGTTGCGGCATCTTGTTGTTTTGCTTGACTCACCGTCGAGCCGACCAGCTCAGGTTGCTCTTCTATTTCTAGTAGTAGAGCACCAATATTGATTACATCGCCTGCCTCGCCATGCCGACTGACGACGACACCAGAGTAGGGAGCAGGGACTTCAACCACAGCTTTGGCGGTTTCTACGGTTAAGACAACTTGATCGAGCTCGACAGAGTCGCCGACGCTAATGTGCCATTCAACGATTTCAGACTCGGCTAATCCTTCGCCTAGGTCAGGTAATAAGAAGCTTTTCATTTCCAACCCTCCACCAATTCTCGCGCAGCTAGCACGATATCTTGCTCTTGAATCATGAAGTAATCTTCATTGCGGTAATAAGGCATTATGGTATCCATTCCAGTGATTCTCCGTGGCGGAGCTTTCAGTAGACACATGGCGTGTTCGGCAGTTCGGGCGAGAATTTCAGCGCCTACGCCACAAGTACGACTTGCTTCATGAACGACCAGCAATCGACCGGTTTTTTCCAATGATTTAAGTATCGTGTCCATATCTATTGGTTTGATCGAGGCCAAATCAATGACTTCAGCTTCAATTCCTTGAGTGGAGAGTGTTTGAGCGGCTTGCAATGACTCAACAACGCAGGCCCCCCATGTCACCAAAGTAATGTCTCGCCCTTTTCGTAAGGTAAAGCAGGTATCGAGTGGAAGGGCTTCTCCGCTATCCACAACTTCAGATTTAACGGTGCGGTAAATACGTTTAGGCTCAAAGAACATGACAGGGTCATTGCTACGAATCGAAGCGAGAAGCAGTCCATAAGCTCTTTGAGGGGAAGAGGGAATTACGACCTTAAAGCCAGCAGTATGTGCAAATAGAGCTTCAACACTTTCAGAGTGATGCTCTGGTGCGTGAATGCCGCCACCAAAAGGCGCTCTAAACACTGCAGGGCAGGTTAATCGTCCACGAGTTCGGTTGCGCATTCTTGCAGCGTGGCACATTAAATGTTCCATTGCAGGAAATACAAAGCCTTGAAATTGAAACTCAGCTACGGGACGTAAACCTTGGCTTGCCATCCCGACAGCAACCCCGCCAATCAGCGCTTCTGCGAGAGGAGAGTCGATCACTCTTCTTAAGCCAAACTTCTCTTTTAGCCCTACGGTAGCTCGGAATACACCACCGTTATCGCCAACATCTTCACCAAGAACAATCACGCTTTGGTCCTTGTTCATTTCATGATGCAGTGCAAGGTTGACTGCTTCTACTAACGTCAACTCAGCCATGTTTGCCTCCTTGCATTCGCATTGCTTTGTTGATCAGTATGTCTCGCTGCTGGTTTAACTCAGCAGGAGCGTGTTCATAAAGATAATCAAATGCACTTTCCGGCGCCTGTGGTGGAAGGTTCATGTAGTGGTCAACGGCAATCTCGACTTGCTCTTTACACGCTAACAGCCAAGTTTCTTCTTGAGCGTCGCTCCAAGCGCCTTGATTGATTAAGAAGGTTTTTAACCGTTTGATAGGTTCGAACTGCCACGCTTGGTTGAGCTCATCGTCACTACGATAGCGGCTTGCATCATCAGCGGTTGTATGGTCACTGAGCCTATAGCTGACAGCTTCAATTAGGGTTGGCCCTTTGCCTTTTCTTGCTCTATCCAAAGCAGCAAGTACGGTGTCATAGACAGCGACCACATCGTTGCCATCGACGGTCACGCCATGAATGCCAGCGCCTTTCGCTTTGTCAGATAAAAACTCAGCGGCGGATTGAAGTGTTCTTGGCACAGAGATTGCCCATTGATTGTTATTCACCACAAACACTAATGGCAAGTTCCAGGTCCCTGCGCAGTTAATGCTCTCTAGGAAATCCCCTTTCGATGTCGCACCATCCCCACAAGTGACTAAAGCGGCATGATGTTGGTTTTCAATTTTGAGCGCTGATGCCACGCCAACCGCATGAGTACATTGGGTCGCGATAGGCACGCAGAAAGGTAAGTCTCGACAATGCTCAGGTGGTTCACCGTTGGTCGGTGTGACATGAAAGTCACTGCCTCGTTCGTCACCGCCCCAGTATTGGAGATTTTTTTCCATAGGGATGCCACGAACCCACATGGCGGGCATATCGCGGTAATAGGGAATAAACACATCACGTGGATGCATGGCGTGGCCAATAGCGACGCCGTAAGCTTCAGATCCCAAGTGAGAGGGGTAGGTGCCCAGTTTCCCTGTTCGTTGCAAGGCAACCGCTTTGTTGTCATACGTACGGGTGAGAACCATATCCTTATAAAAGGCGGTCAAGGTTGTTAAGTCTGCCCATGCTGGCAATTGATTTAGCGACACACCTTGGTGGTCAATAAAGCGCAACATGGGTAGTGTCTGAACATTCATTACTATCTCCTCTATGTTCCCATAAGTGGATCGCACCTAAGAGAAACGTGTTTTGACTCTGCAACCATGTTTCGGTACTTAGAGCCAAGATAGATACCTAAATTTCATACAACTTATTTTCGTAAACTAAAACAACCTGCTGAGGTTTGGAGCCGTTACGCTCTTTTAAGCTGCGAACTCAAGATAAACCAGAGATCAATTTCAGTTATTACGCTTAAAGATAAGTGTAACCAAAATGTTAAATTTCGCCTGTTTGGAGCGGGATGTATGAGTAAAGCTGAGCTTACAGTCGGCAAACAAGAGGAGAAAAATGTCAGATATGTTCAAAGCGTTTGTTAAAAACTAGAGATTTATACTTTTGAATGAAGGCTTAGTGGAATATTGGTTTGCTAGTTTAGAGCGGAAAAATGTTTAAATAAGCGGCTATCAGATAATAAAACAGCAGACCTAAGCCTGCTGTTTATGACTGACTCCAACGAGTGGTTTACTCGGGTTGTTCAGTAAGTTTAGTTTCTTGTTGTACTTTGTACACCTTGCCAGCGTTAAAGCGCTCTAGGTAATCTGCTAAGTCACGCTTAACTTCTGGTACTAGGATGTATAGACCGACGATATTCACAAGCGCCATAGCGAAGATCATTGCGTCAGAGAAGTCGATAACTGGGCCTAGGTTCATGGCTGCACCAATCACAACGAAGATACAGAATTTCACCTTAAAGATAAGTTCAGCGGTTTTGCTTTCACCGAATAGGTAAGTCCATGCTTTCAGACCGTAGTATGACCAAGAGATCATGGTCGAGAAAGCGAACAGAACAACGGCAATCGCCAGAATGTAAGGGAACCAGCTAATTGCACTACCAAATGCCGCTGAGGTTAGTTCAACACCTGCCAGGCCAGTGTCTGTATCTAGGTAACCTGTAATGATGATAACCAGTGCTGTCATGGTACAAATAACTACAGTATCGATGAACGGTTCTAGAAGAGATACAAAGCCTTCAGACATCGGTTCTTTAGTTTTAACTGCTGCGTGAGCAATTGCCGCTGAACCAACACCCGCCTCGTTCGAAAACGCAGCACGCTTGAAACCTTGGATAAGCACACCGATGACACCACCCGCAATACCTTCACCTGTGAACGCACCGTTAAAGATGGCGCTGAAAGCATCATCAATACGGTCAAAGTTCATTAGGATGATAATAAGAGCGGCACCAACGTAGATCGTTGCCATGAAAGGAACCACTTTCTCGGTTACCTTCGCAATAGACTTGATACCACCGATAATAACGATACCTACAATAACCGCTAGGATTAAACCAAATAACCAACCCTTGTCAGCGAAGAATGACGCATCACCGCCTGTTACGCCAACAACTTGTTTGAACGCTTGGTTCGCCTGGAACATGTTACCGCCACCAAGAGAGCCACCAATGGCGAATACAGAGAATAGAACAGCTAGTGTACGACCAAATGCAGCATTACCACGCTGGGCCAGACCTTTGCTCAGGTAGTACATTGGGCCACCGGATACTGAGCCATCTGGGTTGGTATTGCGGTATTTTACACCGAGTGCACATTCTACAAATTTGCTCGACATACCAAGCAAGCCCGCAAGAATCATCCAGAATGTCGCACCGGCACCACCGATAGACACAGCGACTGCCACACCAGCGATGTTACCCAAACCCACTGTGCCTGAAAGGGCAGTGGTAAGAGCTTGGAAGTGAGAAACCTCACCGTCTGCTTTTGCTTTTGGATCAGAGAATTTCCCCGATACCAGTTGAACTGCATGCTTGAAACCACGCACGTTAATGAAGCCTAAATAGAAAGTAAAAAAGCTAGCTGCAACAACTAACCAAAGAACAATCCATGGTACCTGTACGTCAGTAAAAGGGAACGGAATAGTCGAAAAGATCATTCCTACAAAAGGGTTGACGATAGGTGCAACGACTTCGTTGATTTTGTCATCCAAATTGGATGCTGCAGCGCTACCTGCAAATAGACTCGCCAAAATGGCTAGCGAAATACGCTTTGTCATGCTTTTCCTGCCTGTTAATAGGTGTTTATATGAATAATATTTATATGATGCTGTGTTTTGTTACATTTATGTAACGATTGCTATTATTCATTTTATAAATACGTAAGCAACATCTTTGGCGGAAAATATGATCCAGCAAACAATTCTGATTTTTACTAACTTTATGCAGTCATTTTGAACTTATTCACTAGGTTACTGATTATAGTTGAAGTAAATGATCGCTAGTATCTTAGTAAATTAGTCGGATATTTGGCCGTGTTGGCAAATATATAAAACTGTGTGATTACTAAATGACCAGTAAAACATGACGCATAATGCAACATTTTTAGACTAAATGGTGGTTATTCTTAAATAGTGAATCACTATTCAAGAAGTGAATGTTTTTCTGACTGAGAACCAAAACGCGCTGGGAGGCTAACTTTGTCAAAAGTTTAGTATTCACTAATGTTGCACGAAAAATTTGTGATCACTTTGTTTCAAATAATATTCATTGTTCTTAAGTACTGCTTTGGTTCTAGGTGTCTATCAGTGATTCTGTAAGGTTGTAGGTGTGGTTTGTTAAAAAGGTGTTAACCCTGCGTTAACCGTCGCTACTTTAAACTTGGCTTCTATCGATCTCAGTTGGGCATCAGGTGCCTAACTTTCGGCTCCCACATAATGTGGAGTGCTCCATGAGTTTTATCGGGATAGATGTAACTCACACACATGACACCTTGCTGGTGTGCAAAGGAATTGGATGATGAAAGCCACCTATTATTTTTCGATACTGACATTTGTTTTATCTATTTCAACACAGGCGTTGGCCATACCCATACCAGATGATCTGGATAGCGAACTTAGTAAACTGATTTCCCAGCATAAGCTTACCGGTGATCCAAACACGGGGTTGGACATTCCCGACATAAAGTCAGATGAAGTTAAGCTTGGTAAATTGCTCTTTTTTAGCAAGGCATTGAGCGGCAACAAGGACGTTGCCTGTGCCAGTTGCCACCACCCCTATCTAGGAGGGGGGGATGGCCTATCGCTTCCCGTTGGGACCTTAGCAGAACAACCAGATTTGCTAGGCCCAGGGCGACGAACAAGCACTGGTCAGTTTTACGTGCCTCGAAATGCGCCAACAGTGTTCAATGCCGGGCTATATAAGAGAAGCTTATTTCGTGATGCTAGAGTTGAATTTGTTGATTGGCTAAACCCTAGTCTTGGTATCAGCACACCTGATGTCGCGTATGGAGAAGCTGATCCCAATGCAGGGGACACGCTACTTTCGGCGCAAGCAAGGTTTCCTTCTATTACCGAAAGTGAGATGCGAGGCTTTGACTTTATGGTCGGTGAATCTAATCAAGCAGTGCGCACCCATTTGGCTGCAAGGATTGGTGATTATGATAACGGTCAAGGAGAGTTGTTCAATAATCAGTGGCTCGAGCTGTTTACAGCAGCTTATGGTCAAACTGGAGATCCACGAGAACTGGTCACTTTTGCAAATATTTCCAAAGCACTTTCGTCATATCAGCAATCGATGAACTTTACTGAAAATCCTTGGAAACGCTATGTAAAAGGAGATAAGTCGGCGCTGACGACATCGCAAAAACGTGGCGCTTACCTCTATCTGTTTATGCCACCACCTCCTTCTGATGGGGGTAACGAACCAGAATTTCTTCCCACCCAATGTATTGGTTGTCACAATACCGACAACTTTGCCCAAACCAAAGACTCAAACTATCATCGCTTGGCCTTTCCACAGATAGGTCCGGGTACTGGACAAAGTGGAACTGAAACCAGTGATCTTGGTCGTATGCATCGTAATGATAGTGAAAGTGATATTTACAGCTTTAGGTCTGGCACTTTGCTCAATATAGAGGTAACAGGACCTTTTGGTCATGCTGGAAATTACGATACGTTAGAGGAAGTTATAGAACACTATGATGATTATCACAGTATTCTCGACCAATATATTGACAATCAAGGATGGTGTTTACAACCGCAGTTCAAAGACTTAGAAAACTGTCAGTCTCTATTTCCTGATACTCGTCATCATACCGATGAGGCGGCTAAGATCATCGATGATGAAATCTCAGATGGAGCGCCAGTTTTACAAAAGCTTAACCTTACCCAGCAGTCTAAAGATGACTTAGTCAACTTTCTTAAGGCTCTGACGGACCCTTGTGTCAAACAGGCCGATTGCCTAAAACAATGGATACCTCAACCTGAAGAGCTTGACCCTGATGGTCTGCAGTTACGCGCGGTCAATTACCAGGGGGTACCACTTTATCTGCCGAAAAAGTGTCGTGAAGGGGACACAATTCAATCGGGAGGAGAGCTTAAACAGGATCAAGGAGAGTGCATCTCTGGTATTAGCCAACACTTTTATTTTGATGTAGAAAAAGATAGCACGACGGTTTACGTCAGCACTCGTGATGGGCAGGGCGAAATTAAGCTTTACTATCACTCACAAGATTGGGCGTCGCCAGCGAACGCTTTCGCTCAATCAACAGGGAAGGGAACCGAGCAAGTTTTGGTTATCACGGCGAACAAAGGCCGTCACTATGTCAGCGTCATTGCACAGCAAGCCTATCAGGGAGTCTCTATCGCAATGGGGTCACACAGCGCGCAAAAAGAGTATACAGAGGAACCCACACCAATTGTGGATCAATGCCTATCTCAACCAGAGAGTAGCGTGCAGGAACTAAAAAGTGCAAGCCCTGTCTGTATTGGGGGGGACTATGCGTACTTTTGGGTGCAGATTCCAAAGGCTAACTCCAAATTGGAACTGCGTACTCAGCATGGAGAGGGTAATACAGACTTGTTCGTCGCTCCTTATTGGCCAACCCCAAACCAGTTTGCATTCTCCTCAAGCAATGAAGGCAACCAAAAATACTTGAGGATCGACTCACCACCGGTCGGCTGGTATTTCATTCTCGCGAAAGGGCATGGCAATACTCGAGGTGTGACGATACAAGCCGATATATCGACTATTAACTAACCCCAATTGCCAGGTAGAGTGTCATCCGGCGCTCTACTTGTTGTTAACTTAAGGGCTGCAAAGGGATATTGAATGAAGGTATTACTTGATTGCCGACTAGCCTTCTAATACAAAAGTTTTAAATAACCCAACACATATATTTAACAATAATGTCCAAAACGCTATAGTAAGGGTTGATAAATTATAGGAGTTAAAGGATGAAACTCACGATATCAGGGAAGTTACAGCTGAGTTTTCTGTCGCTTGCAGTACTTTTTATCGTTTCTGCGTTGTTTATATATCGCAGCTTAATTACCGTTGAAACACATACCGCGTCGCTATTAAATCGGGATCTCCCCACTGTTGATGCAGGGCGTTCTATTCAACAATCAATTCACGCTACTGTTTCCTCGCTTAGAGCTTACATGCTACTTGGAGGAAATGAAGTGACAGGTGAAAGCGAAAAAGCGAAGCTGGACCAATCAATTCTAAAAGTTGATGAGTCTTTACCTACTCTAGAGCCATTATTGGCGCAAGAAAGCTATCAACAGATCCTCTCTCAGTGGATGTTAGTGACACAATCATTAAATGAAATCGCTGAACTTAGCCATAGTGATGACAACCTTCCTGCCCACTCTTTGTTTATTAATGAAGCGGCTCCTATCGCTGAAGTGGCGCTTGATCAGCTTCAAGGCCTAATTAATGATGAAGCGGGCAACAAAGAGGGAGGTGAGCGAAAACGCTTGTTCAGGCTCTATGCAGACAGTTATACCTCTCTTGCCAACGCGCTTTCGTCTATGCGTGACTTTCTTCTATATGGCAAACAGGAACACCTGGACAAGTATCAGGACTTTTTAAAGTCTCACGCTAAATCTGTTCAAGAGATCGAATCTAAGGTTTCCTTACTATCAAGTAGCGATCAAGGTTTATGGGATCTATTCAAAGAGATGCAACAGCTCTATTTTCCGTTGGCGGATCAAGTGGTTGAGCTACGACGCTCGAGCGACTGGAATATCGCCAACCAAAAGATGGCTGATGAACTGGTCCCAGCAGTGACGGCGCTTAATTCGAATTTAGACTCACTCATTAACCAACAGCAGGCGATTGCCGACCAAAGTGGTCAGGGGATTTTCAGCTCCGTGACCAATGTTATTTCGTTGTTGGTTGCGTCTATTGCCATTGTTTTGATAGTTGCTGCGACAACTGCACACTTTATGGGTAAGAGTATTGGTCGCCGAGTTAAAACGATTTCTCAACGTGCTGAATCTATCGCCAATGGTGATGTATCACAGGTTGCGCTATCAATCGAAGGGAGCGATGAGTTGGCAAGTTTGACCGACTCAATCAATAAGATGAATGATGAGCTAGCAGCCATCGTTAAAGGTGTCAGCAATAAGGCTTCAACCGTCAGTGACAGTATGAATGCTCTGCTTGATGCGAATGCCAAAACAGTGCAGCAGGTTGAAAGTCAGAAGTCCACGATGGAACTTGTAGGGCATCAAGTAACGGATGTGAGCCATTCCGCGACCGATACCGCAACGCAAGCGGAACAATCGGCGAGTAAGCTATTAGAATCTCAAGCGCAAATTGAATTGGGTTCTCAAGCGCTAGACCTCAACAAAAATACCGTCGGTTTACTCCACGCTACGATTGAAAAAGCCAGTGAACAGGTCGATGCGCTAAGTAAAGAGAGTGAAGCGATCGGTCGGGTAACAGAGGTTATAGAAGGCTTAGCCGAACAGACCAATTTACTTGCTCTAAATGCTGCTATTGAAGCCGCGCGAGCCGGTGAGTATGGGCGAGGTTTTGCAGTTGTCGCAGACGAAGTTCGCTTGCTTGCGACAAGAACCACAGAGTCGACTACTGAAATCAACAACATAGTGAATGCGATTCAATCGTCAACAGCAGCCGTAGTGGGGGAGATCGATAAAAGTAAGTCTTTAGCCGAAGAAGGGGCTAAGCACACTGAACAAGCCTATGGAAAGTTAAGTTCGACAACGCATCAAATCGACGAGCTTAATCGACAGATGCAAGAATTGCTAAGCTCTGCACAACAGCAGTCTCAGGCGACTGATGAAATTCAATCATTAATGAATAAAGTCATTCAGTCAGTGGAAGGTGTCGCAGAGATATCGCAGTCTTCGTCTGAGGTTTCAAATCAAGTTCGAGGACAGGTTGACGAACTCAATGGGGAGATGAGTCGTTTTCAGATCGCGTAGCGATTACTTATTGAGTGATGTCTCACTCTTAAGCCTTAGCAACATCATTTGATCGAAGTATCATCTACACCTAATATATTAGTATCATATAGCTCAATAATGGTTTTGTTGAGCTTATTTTTTTAGGGATAAACGTGTTTCGAATCTTAGTAAGCCTATTGGTTTTGCTGGCTTCTTGTTGGGTGAAAGCCGAGCAGACGGACAAGCTTATTATTGCCAACTCAAAGGCTTGGAAACCCTTTTCATTTCTTAATCAGAAGGGTGAGCCCGAAGGTATTTTAATCGACTATTGGCTTGAATATGGTCGTAAGAACAATGTCGAAATTGAGTTTTTGCTCGTTGACTGGCAGGCTTCTCTTGATGCTGTCAGAGATGGACAAGCTGACATTCATGCCGGCCTACTCTGGTCTGAACAACGTGATAGCTACTTGGATTATGCTCCAGAAATACTCTCCATTGATACTCAGCTGTATATCAGCCAGGTATTAATTGGCACCAACCTTGATGAATTTATGCTAGGTGACCACCAACATAAAGTTGGTGTGGTTGCTGGTGGCTATGAAGAAGAATTTACTCGACGGCATTTCCCTAATCTAAATTTAATCAGTTACTCAAACAACCAACTGATGATACAGGCGGCATTTAATGGCGAACTAGAGGCGTTTGTCGCGGATCTACAAGTTGCGAACTTTTATCTATTTAGTAGTGACGAACCGCAACGGTTTGTCGGCGTTAGGCATTTTTACTCGGGCGATCTAAGAGCCGCTGTTCGAGAAGGTAATACAGCACTGCAACAACAAATAACCCGTGGAATCAATGATTTTGGCAATAGCAATAAACAGCAAATCTTCAATCGTTGGATGTATGTCAATACGGTTTATCCGGATTATTTACTCCCAGTTGCGGCGTTGATTATTGGGGGCGCGACATTTTGCTACATAGTGGCACTAAATTTAACGGTCAAGGTGAGAACAAAAGCGCTTGAACAAGCCAATGCAGAACTGAAAAAGCTCTCTGAAACTGATCAGCTCACCGAGTTGAGTAATCGACGCCACTTTGTTATCGAATTTCAAAAAAGGCTTAAGGGTGGTGGTGAGATTGCGGTGATGATTTTTGATATCGATGATTTCAAACGCATCAATGATAACTATGGCCATCAAGCCGGAGACCTTGTGATCAAGAGCGTTGCCCATGCCGCGAGACGTGCCCTTTCAGATGATCACTTGATCGGTAGGATTGGTGGGGAAGAGTTTGCTGTTGTACTAAGTGGTACAAGTTATGAGCAATCCGTAGTCGCTGCTCAAAAAGTATGCAACGAAATTCGTAAGGTTAAACTACGTGAAGATGAAGAGCGAAGCGTGACCGTGAGTTTGGGCTGTGCCTACTACCCAAATACAGACCTGAATCAATCCCTATCTGATGCTGATCATTTGATGTATCAGTCAAAGACAAATGGTAAAGACAGAGTCACAGCAGAAGCCTTTAGTTAGGCTTAATTGAACGTAAAAACAACAAACCAAGGCCAAAGTGGTGCGAACTTCACCACTTAACCATAATATAGAAAGAAAACGCTTTTCTTTTCAGTTATCTGTGGCATATTGAATCTGTCTTCACGATAATGCGTGCATCGTATAATGGCTATTACCTCAGCCTTCCAAGCTGATGATGCGGGTTCGATTCCCGCAGTACGCTCCAAATTTTTCACACATTTACCTAATCAAAGCTGGGTCAAAGATCGTCGAACGATTTCTTCCGGTTTGTTTAGAGAAATAGAGTGATTTGTCTGCATGTTCCAACCAAGTTAAATGACTGGTTTGATAGGGCGAAAGTTCACATACGCCAAGGCTCACCGTATATTTCACCGAGTGCTGTTCGTAGTCGACGTTCGCTTGTTCTATTCGCTTACGTAGTCTCTCAGTAAAGTAGAGTGCCTGAGTCGCACAGGTGCCCGGCAGAAGAACAGTAAACTCTTCACCGCCGTATCTACCGCAAATATCTGACTCGCGAGAAGCTTTCTTTAGCTCATTTGCAGTATGACGAATGACTGCGTCTCCTACAGTATGACCAAAGGTATCATTGACTCGTTTAAAGTGGTCGATATCAAAGATAACAAGAGACGACGTTGATCCCGTTATTTGGCAATGTTCGAACTCGCTCTGCAAACAGCTTTCCCAATAGGCTCGGTTATATAGCTTGGTTAGGCCATCTGTTTTACTAAGGTCAGACAGCTTTTGATTGGAGTCTGTCAGGTGAATTTTATTTTTCGCGATATCGCTGACGTCACTAATGATGATACTGACGTGAGACACCTCTCCGTTAACAGAAGTTAACGGAGAAAAAGTGATATTTTGATGCATTTCCTTTAGTCCGTTTGAAATAGGACTAAAGTTTTTAAACTTAAAAAGAAACGGGCGATCTTCCCAGCAAGAAAATCCTCTGCTGTTTAGGGTAAATGCGGCACTGACTTTGCCGCGAAGCCATAGTTCTGGGAGTCCATCGATGGTGTCAAAAAGTGTTTTGCCGAGAATTTCTTCTGCACCGATACCACTATAAGATTGCATAAACGTATTCCAGACACAGACTTTGTACTCTTTATCAATGACGATCAGCCCTGCGTCTAAATCACCAAGGATTTGCATTATCCAGTGTAAATCTTCTATATTTGTGGACTTCATAACACACTCTCTAAAATATCTTCTATCGCGTTTAAAGACTCGTAATCCATCAAAAAGATAATGTCACAGGCAATATCTAAGTTCTCTGCTTTATAAACAAACTCGATAGTAAAAATATCTTGCTCATAGTCTTCTAGAAACTGGTCGCAAGCTAAAGAGACTTGCAGTAGTTCTTTTTCCAGAACGATGGGTTGGCGCAAAGAAATCGCAATGTCTAACTGCTTACTAAAGGAGTTAAGAAATGAAGACACCAGTAAGTTTGACAGATCTAAAATCACTTCGTTGACTGAGCTGCCAACGGCATCCTCTTCCGTACTTACCAGCAACTCAAAACCAGAGCCATGCAAACATACCAAGGCTTCTCCATTGATGCCATTGCCAACAAAGCGTTGAGAGACGGCACGAGATTCTGAATTGTTGACGATATCTTGCACTGTCATGGTCAATTCTGACTGATGTAAAGAGGCGACATTTGGTAAGGGCATTTCAATAAATCGGCCCATCTGTTGTGAAATAAGAGAGGCACTTGCCCCAAGCGCTACGTTGCTCATTTCGCGGATTGCAGCCATTAAATCAATCGGTTTGTGGCTGTGTTTATTGGGTCTGATATCCGTGTTGCGTAGAGGTAGTTGGTAGTATTCAAATAACGAAACCAAATCAGACGTCACAAAAGGCTTTTCGATAAAATGTTTGGCCCCCAAATCTTTGCAGCGGGACTTTGCTTCCAGTTGGATGTCACCCGACACAACAACCACTTGTGTTGGGTAATGGTTCACAGGCACTGATGCCAATACTTCAAAGCCATCCATAACGGGCATGGTAAGATCTAAGAAAAGCAGATCAATATCATGCGCCAACATGATTTCAAGCGCTTCTTTTCCGTGTTCTGCTTGATGAATGGTGAGATTGGTCGAAGGAGCAATTCTGCCGATAATCGATTTGCGAGCAATAACCGAGTCGTCACACACTAAGATCTTCATTGTTGTAATTCGATAACCTGTTACAGAGTGCCACTTGGATTGCGAAAGAAAAATCACATCGATATTGTGACGTTAGTTCAAATATTGTTGATGATAGTTAACATATTTATCTTGATGATTTCACGTGGTTTTTAGAAAGCAGACCGAAAAGTTGGAGGTTAGACACAGATTCTTGAATCAAGAGATCCTTATGTCGAGTTAATGCAACGAATATGTTGATCAATAATTAGTGCGATGCGATCTCCACTTTGGTTACTCGTATTTTTTGAGAATTGTAGTAATTCGGCCAGATTGTTGTAGCTTCCGAAGTCCTATATTGAACGCAGAAATGATGCGTTCTTTGTTTGGATGATCATGGCTTATCGCGATATACAAAGGGTTTTCAGCTAGAGGATTATCAATCAATGAAAAGTCATTGATATCTAAATTGTTGTGTTTTACAAACCAGCGGAAAAAGATCTTGTCAGCAACCAAAGCATCAATTCGTTCTGCTTTTAGCTTCCTTATATTGGTTAATAGATTCTCTGCATCCAAGCGATCAAAATGATTCGACTGCATAAAGTCGTCGTCGTAGGCGTACCCACGAAGCACCCCAATCCTTTTTCCTTTTAGGCTTGTTAATCCTGTGTATTCAAAGGTATTCCCTTTGAGTGAGATAAAAACTAATGAATTGGTTAGGTACGCATCACTAAAGTACAGGTATTCAAGCCTTTCACTGCTCTTCCATACGGTGAGCGCAATATCATAGCGTTGGGTCGCCACTTCTCTTAAAGCTCGGCTCCATGGTTTGATCGTGTGTTTAAGCTTATAACCCTGAGCCGCAAAAGCTTCTAATATGATGTCGTGAGCAAGCCCTCTAACTTCATGAGAGTCAATCACGTAGGGAGGCCATTCATCTTGTATTGCCCAGACGACATTAGCTTGTACCTGCACTGACAGCATCGACAATATGATTGCAATGATGACTTTGACCTTCATGGTTCTATCTCTTTCAATCAACTTTTGATAAGTGTAGCCAATAAGCGGTCGGTTTGTGCTCTACAATGCGGGTCACACAATGACCTACCACGTGTTCAGGATATGGCTCGAGCTTCAGAATGAACTCTAGTCACCATGAAAGTCCATATAAAGCAGTGGCTTACGGTAGTGGGGAGGGTGGGCTCGCAAGCGATACCTTTGACGTGGGGGCCTTATTGAGTTGTTGGCAGATATACCAAGCGATGATTGTCATCTTGTTTAAGTCGATGCCTGTTTCGATCCCTAAGCCTTGGCAAAGGTAAAGTACATCTTCAGTGGCGACATTGCCTGCTGCCCCTGTGGCATAGGGGCAGCCACCTAAACCAGCGACACTTGAATCGATCGTTGAGACTCCCATTAGTAACGCCTGGTACAAATTAGCGAGCGCTTGACCATAAGTATCATGAAAATGTGCAGCGATCTGCCAGGGGCTGACGTCCGCCAAAATTGCTTCGAGCACTCTTGCTATGCTAAGCGGCGTTCCTGTACCCAACGTGTCGCCCAAAGAGACTTCATAGCAACCCATATCCAACATAGTTTGCGTAATGTCGGCGACGTGCTGAGGGGCAGTAGCGCCGTCATAGGGACAATCGACAATGCATGACAGATAGCCCCGCACAGGCAACTTGCATTTGGATGCCAACTCTATCACGTCTTTAAAGCGCTCTAAGCTCTGCGAGATAGAACAGTTGATATTGCGCTGACAAAAACCTTCCGATGCAGCGGTGAAGACGGCAACTTGGTCAACTCCACTGTCGATGGCGGACTCTAAACCACGAATATTAGGAGTTAGGGCGGAATAGGTGAGACCTTGTTGGCGTGATATTCTTTTAAACACCTCATTGGAGTTCGCCATTTGTGGTATTTTTGACTCAGAAACAAAAGCACCTGATTCGATCTGTGAGACTCCGGTCTGAGAGAGTCTATCTATCAGCTCAACCTTAGTGGCAAGTGGTAGAGTGGATTCATTTTGAAGTCCATCGCGAGGGCCAACTTCGACTATTTTCACCCTTGGTGGTAGCTTAATGCTTGTTGCCATCATTTCTTTTCACCACTACTAAGGTTATTCCAATTGGGTGCACGTTTTTGTAGGAACGCCGACAAACCTTCTTGACCTTGAGGTGAGACACGAATATCTGCGATCAGCTCACTGGTATAGCTTTTCATCGACTCATCAATGGGGCTGTGATGGCAATGATGACAAAGTTTTTTTGCTTCAACCAAAGCGTGGGGGCTATGTGCCAGCAGTGGTGTTAGCCAAGTTAGCGCCTGATTTTGAAGATTGTCAGAGTGTGAAATTTGATGAACGATATTGAGCCTGCAAGCGGTCTCGGCATTAATTCTTTCTGCAGAGAGCATGTAACGGCGAGCATTTCTTACCCCCATTGCACGTATCACGTAGGGGGCAATGGTTGCAGGCACAAGTCCTAGCCTCACTTCACTTAAACAAAATGCGGCATTGTCACTGGCAATGACCATGTCACAGCAGCAGATAAGCCCGAGAGCACCACCAAATGCGCTGCCCTGTACGACAGCGACAGTCGGATGTGGGAAACGATCTAGTTTTTCAAGCAAAGTCGCAAGCTGATAGGCATCGAGCTGGTTTTTTTGTTGGCCCTTCGTTGCCATAGAGCGCATCCAGTCAATGTCTGCGCCTGCCGAAAAGTGTTTTCCTTGGCCTGCAAGTATCAGCCCCCGTACCCGCGGATCAGAAGAAAGGGTATCTAGGTGAGTGATCAACTGAGCAATTACCTCGGCATTGAACGCGTTGGCGCAGTCTGGACGGTTCAACACTAAGCTTGCAATGCCATTTTCATTTAATTGCACTAAGACATAGTTAGGTTTTGCTTTGTTGCGATTTTGCCTCATTTCATCACATCCTGAATATTCCGAAGTGGCTCTCTTCAATAGGTGCGTTTTGAGCGATTTTAAGCGCATGAGCTAACACGCCACGGGTGTCTTTCGGATCGATGATGCCATCATCCCATAGTCTGGCACTGGCGTAGTAGGGGTGCCCTTGAGCCTCATATTGGTCAAGAATCTCATCGCGAAACTGCTGTTCTTGCTCAGGATGCCACTCTTTCCCCTGTCTTTGCATAACGTGTTGTTTTACCTGAGTTAAGACTCCAGCAGCCTGTTCGCCACCCATGACAGAGATCCGTGCATTAGGCCACATCCACATCATAGTCGGCTCATAAGCGCGGCCACACATGCCATAGTTTCCAGCGCCATAAGAACCACCGATAATGATGGTAAACTTAGGCACGTCAGCGCATGCCACAGCCATGACTAGCTTAGCGCCGTTTTTTGCAATGCCCCCTTCCTCGACTTTTTTGCCAACCATAAATCCAGTGATGTTCTGCAAAAAGAGTAGTGGGACTTTCCGTTTGGCGCACAGTTCAATAAAATGCGCCCCTTTCTGAGCCGATTCAGAAAATAGAATGCCATTGTTTGCCACAATCCCAATCAGGTGGCCTTCAATGCGGGCAAAGCCACATACTAGTGTGGTGCCAAACAGCGACTTGAACTCATCGAACTCTGAACCATCGACAATGCGCGCGATAACTTCTCTGACATCAAACGACAAACGCAAATTAGCACTCACCACACCATAAATTTCTTCCGGCGCATATTTGGGAGGGATTATGTCTCCCAATGCATGCTTGTGAACTGATAGTAGGTTGGTGTTAGCAACGGCTTCTCTCGCTAATAGCATGGCATGGTGTTCATTTTCTGCATAGTAATCAGCAACACCAGATTTCCTGCAATGGACATCAGCGCCTCCAAGCTCTTCATCTGTCACTATTTCACCTGTCGCGGCTTTCACAAGTGGTGGACCTGCTAAAAAGATAGTTCCTTGTTGTTTCACCATGATTGCAACATCGGACATTGCAGGAATGTAGGCGCCTCCAGCGGTACAAAGGCCCAGTACAACAGCAATCTGAGGTATTCCTTCGGCTGACATGCGCGCTTGATTGAAGAAAATCCGCCCAAAGTGCTCTTTATCTGCAAACACCTCAGCTTGATGCGGTAGGTTGGCACCACCCGAATCGACCAGATAGATACAGGGCAATTGGCAGCGTTTAGCGATCTCCTGTGCCCTTAGGTGCTTCTTCACTGTGAGCGGATAGTAGGTGCCACCTTTGACTGAGGAATCATTCGCGATCACCATGCACTGTTGACCGTTAATTTGCCCAATACCCGCGACGACACCTGCGCATGGAACATTTTCTTCATAGACTTGCCACGCTGCGAATTGAGCGATTTCAAGGAAGGGGCTGTCGTTATCGAGTAGCAGCGTAATGCGTTCACGAACAGGTAGTTTTCCCTTTCGGAGTTGATGCTCTAGTGCTTTCTCACCGCCTCCTTGTTTAATAGTGGCAATATCCGAACGCAACTTCTCGACCAAGATCTCCATTGCAGAGAAGTTGTCGCTATACAGTGGTGCGTCTTTTTTAATTTTTGACCTTATTGCTGGCATCGTGACCTCATTAACGGGTTTCTTCAAATAGCTCGCGACCTATGAGCATGCGACGGATCTCCGACGTACCGGCACCAATTTCATACAGTTTTGCGTCTCGAAGCAGTCGTCCCGCAGGGAACTCGTTGATATAGCCATTGCCACCAAGAAGTTGGATTGCATCTAGTGCAATCTGAGTAGCGAGTTCAGCACAATAGAGGATAACTCCGGCCGCATCTTTACGACTTGCATGCCCTCGATCACACGCACTTGCAACAGTATAGAGGTAGGCACGAGCGGCATTGGTTCGGGTGTACATATCGGCGACTTTGGCCTGGACCAATTGGAATTCGCCAATCGATTGACCGAACTGCTTTCTGTCATGGATGTAAGGAATAACCAAGTCGAGGCAAGCTTGCATAATGCCAAGTGGGCCAGCGGCGAGCACAACTCGCTCGTAATCTAACCCACTCATCAATACTTTTACGCCCTTATTCACTTGGCCTAAAACGTTCTCTACTGGTACCTCGCAATTTTCAAATACTAGCTCACAAGTGTTTGAACCGCGCATACCCAGTTTGTCGAGTTTTTGTGCGTGGCTAAAGCCTTTGAAATGCTTCTCAACAATGAAGGCAGTAATACCTTTTGATCCTTTATCTGGTTCCGTTTTCGCATAAACGACAATCACGTCTGCATCTGGGCCATTAGTGATCCACATTTTGGAGCCGTTAAGCAGGTAGCGATCACCACTTAACTCCGCCTTAAGCTGCATACCAACGACATCCGAACCCGCATTGGGCTCGCTCATTGCCAGTGCACCAATGTGTGCACCTTCGATCAGTTTTGGTAGATACTGAGCACGCTGAGTGTCATTACCATTGCGAAAGATTTGGTTAACACACAAGTTTGAGTGAGCGCCGTAGCTGAGCGCAATAGATGCTGAAGCACGGCTGATTTCTTCCATTGCAACTACGTGAGCAAGGTAGCCCATTTGAGCGCCATCGTATTGCTCGCTGACTGTGACACCCAATAAACCCATTTCACCGAATTTCGGCCATAAATGATTGGGAAAGCTATTGGTTTGGTCAATTTCAGCCGCGAGAGGGGCAATATATTGTTGGGCAAATCCACACACATGTTCACGTAGTAGATTGATGGACTCACCTAGGCCAAAATTTAGCGGGGTATACTGAGATAACATAACGCCTCCGAGCGAATGGTTTAAACCAGTCTTTACTAAAAGTGACTCGAAGACGTTTAAGAAAGGTTAGCTTACTTGGCTTGTTACTAATGCTTGCTCACAACGCTCACGTGCAATGTTTAAATCATCAAGCATATTCTTAATGTCATCGAGCTGGCGCATAAGCACCGCTTCTTTTTCATCAATGATCTTCAGCATTTCAGTTAGCTGAGTATTTCCTTGATGAGTATCGTAGAGTTCAAACAGTTCGCGAATCTCCGCCAAAGAGAACCCTAGTCTTTTTCCTCGTAGAATTAACTTGAGGCGGGTTCTATCGCGCCGGTTATAGATACGCATACTGCCTTTACGCTCTGGTTGAATTAGCCCCTCATCTTCGTAAAAACGTATGCTTCGCGTAGTGATGTCGAATTCTCTTGCCAGATCGCTGATTTTATATTTTTCCACTGAGACTCTATTCCTAGTTAATTCATTCTTGGGTCGTTGGTTGATTCAGAATTGGCTGGATCAAATCAATTGCTAATAAGTTTATTTTGTTTCTTTACGTTTACGTAAATGTTAGTGCTATGCTTACGTAAACGTCAAGAAATTAAGTTGAGCCGATTTAATGGGATGACACAGCAGCCATTAAAAAGCTCTTGGATGAGAATACTCACCGTTTGGTTACAGAGCTACGTCAAAGAGGGTGGCGCATGGAACAAAAAGAGATTTGGATAGTGTCAGCGAAACGCACTCCGATGGGGAAGTTTCAAGGTTTGTTGGCGGAATACTCGTCACCCCAACTGGGTGCATTGGCGATTCGGGGGGCGCTTGAGCAGGCGGGCTTATCACCAAGTATTGTTGAAGAAGTGTATATGGGGTGTGTATTACCAGCAGGGTGCGGTCAGGCCCCAGCAAGGCAAGCTGCACTTAATGGTGGATTAATAGCCGAGACACCTTGTACCACGGTGAACAAAGTCTGTGGCTCAGGAATGAAGTCGGTCATGCTCGCATACGATTTGATCAAACTGGGCTCCATCCAATGCGCATTAGCAGGGGGAATGGAGAGCATGACCAACGCCCCTTATCTGCTGAAAGACTCACGCAGTGGGATGCGAATGGGTCATAAAAATACTTATGACCACATGTTCTTAGATGGACTGCAAGATGCCTACGAGGGTGAGCTTATGGGCGTTTACGGCCAGCAAATCGCCGATAAATTGCAATTTACCCGCGAGCAAATGGATGAATGGGCGACGCAATCTGTTCAGCGTGCTGTCGCTGCAGACAACCAGAAAATGTTTCGTGATGAACTGGTTGAAATAGAGCGTAAGAATGGTGATTTGCTTGCTTATGACGAGCAGCCACGCTCTATCGACGTAAATAAAATCCCAAATCTTAAACCTGCTTTTGCCAAAGAGGGCTCTATCACGGCAGCTAACTCTAGCGCAATTTCTGACGGTGCTGCGGCTCTGATATTGATGGAAGCCGATTATGCCAAACAGCAAGCAGTCAAACCCCTCGCCATCATAAAAGCGCACGCTAGTCATGCTCGAATACCTGCAGAGTTTACGATTGCCCCTGTGTATGCCATTGAGCAACTGCTCTCTTCCCTAGATTGGGAAGTTGAAGATGTCGATCTTTGGGAAATCAACGAAGCCTTTGCTGTCGTCACTCAGATAGCTGTCAAAGAGCTTCATCTTGATAGCAGTAAAGTCAATATCAAAGGAGGCGCTTGTGCTTTAGGGCATCCAATTGGTGCAAGTGGGGCACGAATCTTAACCACTCTAATTTATAGCCTCAGACAGTTACAGGCCTATGGTATTGATGGTGATGCTACAAATCGTAAATCAATGAAAGGCGTGGCTGCAATTTGTATCGGTGGTGGTGAAGCCACCGCGATAGCTATCGAGATCCCAGTCTAAGAGCCAACGCAAAAGCAAAGGAAAACACAATGACACAGTTAGTCTCTTTATTTATCGGCGGCGAATTTTGCCAGTCTGAAACCAGCGAATGGATCGATGTTACTAATCCTGCTACCAATCAGATCATTGCCGAGCTTCCCTGTGCAACAGACGGTGAACTGGAGCGAGCAATTCGTAGTGCAGAGAGCGTTTTTCATCAATGGAAAAATGTCGCTGTCTCTGAGCGCGCCCGCGTCATGCTTAGGTATCAGCATTTGTTAAAAGAGCACCATGATGAGCTCGCGATGATTTTGTCTAAAGAGACAGGCAAAACGACTGTTGATGCTAAAGGCGATGTTTGGCGTGGTATTGAGGTGGTCGAGCAAGCGGGGAATATTGCCAGTAACATGATGGGAGAAACGGTTGAGAACGTCGCTACAGATATTGATTCCTACTCACTGATTCAACCTTTGGGTGTGTGCTGTGGGATTACCCCGTTTAACTTCCCTGCGATGATTCCTTTGTGGATGTTCCCACTTGCGATTGCGGCTGGTAATACCTTTGTTCTTAAGCCTTCAGAGCAAGTCCCTTTAACCGCAATGCGTCTCGCTGAATTGTTTGAGCAAGCCGGTGCGCCCAAAGGTGTGCTGCAAGTTGTGCATGGCGGCAAAGAACAGGTGGATTACATACTTGAGCACCCAGTCATTAAAGCTGTCTCATTTGTTGGTTCAGTTGCCGTTGCTCAATATATCTACCATACAGGTACCGCGAACAATAAGCGCATTCAAGCCTTTGCAGGGGCCAAAAATCATATGGTTGTCATGCCAGATGCCAATAAATCTCAGGTAATCAATAACCTTGTGGGATCTTCAGTGGGGGCGGCGGGGCAGCGCTGCATGGCGATTTCAGTCGCGGTGTTCGTTGGTAATTCAAAAGAGTGGATTGGCGATTTAGCTGCAGAAATGTCAAAAGTAAAACCAGGAGCGTGGAACGATGAGCATGCAGGCTACGGGCCTCTAATTAGCAAACAGGCCAAACAGCGTGTGTTAGGTTTGATAGAAGAAGGCAAAACACAAGGAGCAAAATGCGAACTTGACGGAAGCCAGTGTACTGTTGACGGCTATCCTGATGGTAACTGGCTAGCGCCAACGTTATTTAGCGGTGTGACGACTGATATGTCTATCTATCAACAAGAGATTTTTGGCCCAGTGCTGGTGTGCTTAGAGGTTGAAACCCTTGAAGATGCTATCGAGCTAATCAACAATAACCCATATGGGAATGGCACGTCTATTTTTACTGCCAATGGTGCTGCGGCGAGAAAATACCAGCATGAAATATTAGTCGGGCAAGTTGGGATTAACGTCCCAATCCCAGTTCCGCTTCCGTTTTTCTCATTTACCGGTTGGCGTGGCAGTTTTTATGGTGATTTACACGCTTATGGCAAGCAAGCGGTGCGTTTTTACACCGAAACCAAGACCGTTACTGCACGTTGGTTTGATGACGACATTCCAACTGGGCCAAACATGACGATACAACTTCGATAAGGAGGGGATATGAACTTCGAACTCAATGAAGATCAAAGAGCCTTCGCGGATACCGCCGCGCAGTTTGCAAGAGAAAAGCTGGCACCAAATGCTTCAGAGTGGGACGAGCAACAAATCTTCCCCAAAGAGGTTCTGGGTCAGGCGGGCGAGTTAGGTTTTCTCAGCCTTTATACTCCTGCGGATCAAGGGGGGCTGGGCTTAAGTCGCCTAGATTCCTCAATTATATTTGAACAACTTGCGATGGGATGTACTTCGACCACAGCCTTCATGACTATTCATAACATGGTGACTTGGATGGTAGGCAGTTTCGCAAGCGATAGTGTCAAAGAACAGATGTGCCCAAAGCTGATAAGCGGTGAGTGGCTTGGTTCGTACTGTTTAACTGAACCTAATGCTGGGTCTGACGCTGCCTCTCTTACTACCAGCGCTAAACTGACTGAGCAAGGTTACGTTATAAATGGATCTAAGGTGTTTATCTCTGGTGCCGGAGAGACCGATATGCTGGTTGTTATGGCGAGAACAGGTTGTGAAGGCGCCAAAGGAGTTTCAGCGTTTGTTGTTCCAGCAAATAGTGAAGGAGTCAGCTATGGACGCAAAGAACCCAAAATGGGTTGGAACTCACAGCCAACACGCAGTATTACTTTCGAAAATGTGGTCGTTCCCAAAGAATACTTGCTGGGTGAAGAAGGGCAAGGTTTTGTACTTGCAATGAAAGGGCTAGACGGTGGTCGAATAAATATCGCGACTTGTTCGGTCGGGACTGCTCAGCAAGCATTAAATCACGCGATTCAATATGCCAATGAACGCCAGCAGTTTGGTAAACCTATTGCGCACTTTCAAGCGCTTCAATTTAAGCTAGCCGATATGGTGACAGAGCTGGTCGCTGCTAGGCAAATGGTGAGACTGGCAGCCAGTAAACTTGATAACGGTGACTCTGATGCAACTGCGTACTGCGCAATGGCAAAACGCTTTGCTACCGATGTGGGTTTTATGGTTTGCGATCAGGCACTCCAAGTCTATGGGGGCTATGGTTATATCAAAGAGTACCCAATGGAACGTCACTTTAGAGACGTAAGGGTGCATCAGATTTTGGAAGGGACTAACGAGATCATGCGAGTCATTGTCGCTAGACATCTTTTAAGTGAAGGTTCCGAAATTCTCTAAGGAAAGAGCTTATGTCACAGCAAGCAACTAACCCTATCGAATACAAGATACATAACCACGTCGCTGTACTGACAATGAATAACCCGCCTGCAAATACATGGACGAAGCAGAGTTTACAGCAACTCAAAGAATTGGTTATCGCACTCAATCGTAATTTGGATGTTTATGCGTTAGTGCTGACCGGGCAAGGGAAAAAATTTTTCTCTGCAGGCGCTGATCTTAACTTATTTTCTTCGGGAGATAAGGAGGTTGCGGAAGGTATGGCCGGTGCGTTTGGTGAAGCGTTTGAAACACTCAGCGCGTTTCGCGGTGTGTCAATTGCTGCGATTAATGGCTATGCGATGGGAGGCGGCTTAGAAGTCGCGCTCGCTTGTGATATTCGAATTGCCGAAAAGCAAGCCAAACTGGCACTACCAGAGGCTAAAGTAGGTTTGCTGCCGTGTGCTGGTGGTACACAAAATCTTACAGCTTTGGTTGGCGAAGGGTGGGCGAAGCGAATGATTTTGTGTGGTGAGCAAGTTAGTGCGGACAAGGCATTTACTATCCGTTTAGTTGAAGAGGTTGTTGAACAAGGAGAGGCACTATCCGTCGCGATTAAATTGGCAGAAATGGTTGCCAATCAATCGCCACCTTCCGTTTCAGCGTGCAAAGCTCTGATTCAGAATGCTCGCGCAAACCCCATAACAGACGGGCTTGTGAAAGAGCGCGAGCTATTTATTCACCTATTTGATACACAAGATCAGACTGAGGGCGTTAACGCCTTTTTAGAAAAACGTCGCCCAGAATGGAAAAACAAATAGGTTCAGGAGGAAGCTATATGAGTGATTCAGTCCATTTTGCGGAGCTGCCCTGTAGTGACAGTGCGCATAAAATAGCGGTTGTCACACTAGACAATGCACCATCGTTAAATGCGTTGTCAGTGGATATGCTAGCGAGCTTGAAACATCAACTGGATAAATGGCATGAAGATGAAGCCATTGTATGTGTATTGTTAGAGGGAGAGGGGGAAAAAGCGTTTTGTGCCGGCGGGGACGTTCGTACCATGTACAGCGTGATGAGTGGATCGACTGAAGAGCAGATTCAAGATTTTTGTTCACATTTTTTCGCTGTCGAGTATCAATGCGACTATCTTATCCATACCTACTGTAAGCCCATTATTGCTTGGGGGCACGGAATAGTAATGGGTGGAGGAATGGGACTTTACATGGGGTCAAGTCATAAGGTAGTGACTCCTAACTCTCGCCTTTCTATGCCAGAAATCAGTATTGGCCTCTATCCAGATGTCGGTGCCACTTGGTTTTTAAACCGTCTCGACAACGGGGTCGGGCTTTTTTTAGGCTTGACGGGAATGATGGTCAACGCAGCAGATGCGGTCGCGCTTCACTTGGCTGATCATATGGCTCTACCTGAGCACAAATCTACTTTACTGCAGCAACTCCAAGTTGCCGATTGGGATTGTGTTGATGATGCTTATGAAGTGGTGACCGAGATGCTCGAATCATTCGAATCGGATGTTGATGGGCATAAACCCAATGAGCAAATTGTGCCTTACCTCAATCACGTTCAATCAGCTTGCCATGCTGATAGCGTTATTCAAGTTGTCGATAATATTAAGGCACTAGCCTTTGGAGAAAAATGGTTAGACGTTGCCAAAAACAACCTTGTATCAGGCAGTGCGATAACCGCCCATATCTGTTATCGCCAGATGACGCAGTACCGACACAAATCCCTTGCGGAGTGTTTTCGCTTAGAGCTGAACCTTTCGGTGCGTAGCGCCCTGTTAGGAGAATTTCGCGAAGGGGTACGCGCACGATTGATTGATAAGGATGGGACACCTAATTGGCGCTATAAGAGTGTTGCTGAAGTAGAAGAAAAGGTGATTGATGGCCTATTCACGTCTCTTTGGTCGGATGACACACACCCACTGTCGCAGTTAGGTCATTACTAGCTCGCAACTTCTAGCTAGGTAAATCTAATATTTGGAGAAACGTCATGGAAACAATTGCTTTTATTGGACTGGGTAACATGGGTGCGCCAATGGCAATAAACTTGGTCTCTGCGGGCCAAAATGTGCAAGTGTATGATTTAGTGGAGAGCCTAACCCAAACCCTTGCTGAAGCAGGGGCAAAAGTGTGTGACTCATTAGAGAGTGTTGTAGAAGGCGCCGACGTGGTGATCACTATGTTACCTACTGGTGAGCATGTGAGATCAGTCTATTTGGGAAGTGATGGTAACGAAGGACTTCTTAACGACATTCAAACAGGTGCCCTAGTCATTGATTCATCGACCATTGATCCTGAATCGGCTCGCTGTGTTGGGCAAGCCGCAAAGAGTAAAGGCATTTTCTTTACCGATGCCCCTGTTTCTGGTGGTGTTGCTGGCGCAAAAGCAGGCACTCTCACTTTTATCGTCGGTGGTAGTGGCGAAGCATTCTATAAAGCAGAGAAAATACTGCAGCATATGGGCAAAAATATATTTCATGCAGGTGAAACGGGCTGCGGGCAAATGGGTAAAATCTGCAATAACTTAATGCTCGGTATCTTAATGTCTGGCACCTGTGAAGCGCTTAACTTAGGAATAGACAATGGCCTAGACCCTAAAGTGCTCTCCAACATTATGCTGCAAAGCTCAGGTCGGAACTGGGCATTGGAACTTTATAATCCATGCCCAGGTGTAATGGAAAATGCGCCAGCCTCTAATCAGTACCAGCCTGGATTTATGAGTAAACTAATGCTTAAGGATCTTGGTCTTGGTTTGGAAGCGGCAACCAAGAGCCAATCCTCAGTACCTATGGGGTCATTGGCACGCAATCTATACGCCTTTCACAATATGAATGGTAATCAAGAACTCGATTTCTCTAGTTTATTTGAGTTCTATCAGATCAAAAGCCAGCGCTAAGGGGGAAAGCTATGGACTTGAAAGAAAGTGTGATTGCGATTACAGGAGCAGGGCAGGGTCTAGGGCAAATGATGGCGGTAACGTTAGCCCATGCTGGTGCGGAAATGGCGTTGATTGATGTCAATGAAGAATCACTCAGACAGACTCAAGAGCAGTGTCATATGCTCGGTGTTAAAGCGTTAACATACCGCGCGGATGTTACCAGTGAGTCACAAGTTGAACAGGTGTTTAGTGACATTGTCACAGACTTTGGCCGTCTCGATGGATTAGTTAACAATGCGGGTATTCTCCGGGACGGTCTACTAGTAAAAGTCAAAGATGGTCAAATTTCTAAAATGTCACTAGAGCAGTTTAATTCAGTGGTCAACGTCAACCTTATCGGAACCTTTCTGTGTGGGCGAGAAGCAGCTCTGCATATGATTAACACTCAAAGTAAGGGGGTGATCATTAACATCTCAAGTGTTGCTCGTGCGGGAAACATAGGTCAATCCAATTATGCGGCCTCAAAAGCGGCAGTTGCGACTTTGGCGACTACATGGGCAAAAGAGCTTGCGAGATTTGGTATTAGGGCGGCGGCCATTGCGCCTGGTGTGATTGAAACCCCGATGGCAGCTCAGATGAAACCCGAAGCGATTGCAAGGTTAGAATCAATGATTCCTGTTGGTAGAATGGGTGAAACGGCTGAAATTGCCAATACGGTTAAATTTATTTTCGACAATGATTATATCAATGGGCGAATCATTGAAGTCGATGGAGGTATCAGAATGTAGCGATAAAGACCCCGTTCAGCTAGGTTTAGCCCTTCCTTTAAGTAGTTAGTTTGAGAATATTTTTTAACAACTAATCGAAAAGTTTATTATTTGTGCTTACACTTATAGCACAGCATGCATATACAAATAATAACTCGGCTTGCTAGAGATACTTCATCGGAAGAAAAGTATTACTACAACGTTGTTTGGCGAGTTTCCTCTAATATAAACGAGCGGATAGGGACTATCTGTGAGGGGGTATCGTTATGAAGATTGCAACGAAAATAGTGTTAGCTTCAACACTATTATGTACTTTGGCAGTTGTCGCCACGGGGGTCATTGTAGGGTGGCGATCGTCCGGACTCTCTGAGCAAGCTCTATTTGAACGGGCAACCAGTCAGCTGATTTCAGTTCGTGAAATCAAGAAAAACGAAATAGAGAGCTATTTCAAACACATTAGTGGTCAAGTCGTGACAACCGCTAACTCCATTGGTGTTAAAGACGCAATGGTGGCATTTAGCGAAGCGTTTCAATCTTACCCTGTAGAACAAGTCTCAGACAGTGATATTAATAAACTCCGGTCATACTATCAGGCCAATTTTGGTGCGACGTATAAAGGGGCGAATGGTGGTGCCTCTGCGAACGAAATGCAAAAACTTAACGCACTATCTGCACGTAGCAAAGCACTCCAAGCCCGTTATATTGGTACTAACCCCAATCCTCTGGGGGAAAAGCACAACTTAATGAGTGACTCCTTGGGAACCGAATATGATTCTGTACACGCTACTTATCACCCAAGCGTTAAAGGTTTCCTCGAAGAGTTTGGCTATTACGATATTTTCCTAGTGGATATGGAAGGGAATATTGTTTACTCGGTATTTAAAGAACTTGATTATGCAACGAACCTAAATACTGGGCCTTATGCGAATAGCGGCATAGCAAAGGCGTTTAAAAATGCCTTAAACTTGTCAGCTAGCCAATATCACTTGGAAGACTTCTATCCTTATTATCCTTCTTATGAAGCGGCAGCTTCATTTATAGCTACGCCTGTAAAACAATCAAACAAAACAATTGGCGTGTTAATCTTCCAAATGCCAGTCGATGAAATCAACCGTATTATGACCTTTAACGGCAACTGGAGCTTTGCTGGTTTGGGGGATAGTGGTGAGACCTACTTAGTCGGTCAAGATGGGTTACTTCGTAGTGAGTCAAGGTTCTTGATAGAAGATATTAATAAGTATCTTGCGGCATTAAAATCATCTGGTGTTTCCAAGTCTATACTTGATCAAATTGAAGGTAAGTCTTCAGCAATTGGCCGTCAACCTGTTTCTACAGCTACATCTCGCTCGTCACTTAAAGGCCAAAGTGGTTCGGACATAGTGAAAGACTATCGGGGGAGTGAGGTACTTTCAGTCTATTCACCAGTCAATGCTGCAGGGCTTACATGGGGTATCCTCACCGAAATTGATAAAGAGGAAGCGTTAGCAGACGTAGAAACCTTAGTTAGCTCTCTTATTATGACTGTGATCACCAGTATCATTATCGTTGTACTGGTTGCGGTGTTTATCTCTTATGTTCTGGGGACGAGTATCGCGAAGCCAATTATACTGGCGAGTGAAAAGGTACAGTGGATAGGCAAAAACAACGATCTTACCCAGCGTTTAGAAGAATCAGGCAAAGATGAAATGACGGATTTGGCTATCTCTCTCAATACCTTATTTGCCCATCTGCAAGATATCATTGGCCAGTTTGCCCAAACGACGAATAACCTTAATAGCAACACACAGAGTATGGCGGTGAATATGAACACTACCCGCGACTCGGTGGCTGATCAGAACCACAGAGCAGAGTCAGTTGCGACGGCAGTGAATGAAATGAGTGCATCTATTGCTGAAGTGGCTCAATTCGCAACTCGAGCCGCTGAGTTTGTAAGAAATGCCAATGACACCGGAAGTGAAGGTGTGCAAGTTGGTCAAAATCTAGGTTCCGAGATTTCACGGTTAGATACTGAGATGACAACCGCTGTTGAAGCAATTCAAAGGCTACATACCGAGACAAATTCCATCGCTGAAGTATTAGACGTAATTCAAGGCATTGCTGAACAGACCAACCTTCTTGCTCTGAACGCTGCCATCGAGGCCGCAAGGGCCGGAGAACAAGGTCGAGGATTTGCGGTGGTAGCTGACGAGGTACGATCTTTGGCGGGAAGAACCCAATCGTCGACAGAAGAGATCCGCGGAAAAATTGAATCGTTGCAGCGTGAAACTCAGAGCGTGTCTCAAAGCATTGAAAGTGCCAACAACACGGTCTCGGAGGGAGTTACAACTTGTGATAAGAATACTCAAATGTTGGAACAAATTGTCAGCATGCTCAATGACCTCAACGAAATGAACATTCAAATTGCTGCAGCCACTGAAGAGCAGAAAGCTGTGACAGAGGAAATAAGTGGTAGTATCACCTCTATCGCAGATGCGTCTTCAGCCGTATCTATACAGGTACAAGATGTAGATGACGTATTGCAAGGCTTGTCGAGTGAAGCAGATCGCTTGAATGTCGAGGTTTCGCAATTTAAGTACTAAAGACTTCTAGCAACAAAAGCTCTTTCGATTCGAAAGGGCTTTTTTTCTTTGGATCGATGGCATAGACTCGAATCAACACAATTGGAGTAGATAACATATGGATCTGAAGCTATTTCTAGACACCCTTGCACAGTCACCAGACTCTGTTCAGTTCGAAGATACGATGGCGATCATTGAAGCAAACTACATATTCACACCGACGGCATTTGTGAATGGCGAGATCTTAAACGATGCAAACCAAAACAATGGCTCGTGCAAAATTTTTTCCTTTGGCCTTCTTAATCAACTAGACCCAGCATCAACGCTCGCCTGTTTTGGGAAGTTCTACCGTGAAGATGTGTTAGGTAATCCTGACGGCCAAGATCACACCAATATTCGTAACTTTATCCACTTTGGTTGGCAAGGTATCAAATTTGAAGGTAATGCGCTTGTTGCCAAAAAGCTACCCAAAGCAGATAGGGTCGAACTGGAGGGGCTATAAAGGTTAACCAGATGGAAAAATAGCCAAGCCAGATCAAACTCGCGCCAATTTGCTTTAAAACTCAGCAAACAAATTAAAAAGTGAGATTTTTATTTGACTCTTATCGCCCAATCCGTAAAGTATGCAGCGAACGCAGCGGTGGGTAACCTAAAGCGTTGAAAGAAAAGGCGCGTTGGCAGAGTGGCTATGCAGCGGATTGCAAATCCGTGGACCTCGGTTCGACTCCGGGACGCGCCTCCATTCTTTTTAAAAATTTAAGATGGTGTTTATTGTTCTAAACGGCATCACAAAGAAATTTGTGTGCCCTGGTGGTGGAATTGGTAGACACAAGGGATTTAAAATCCCTCGACGTTCGCGTTGTGCCGGTTCAAGTCCGGCCCGGGGCACCATCTTTACCTTTACTGGTTCTATCAGGTAAAAACAAAATTTGAGGCGCGTTGGCAGAGTGGCTATGCAGCGGATTGCAAATCCGTGGACCTCGGTTCGACTCCGGGACGCGCCTCCATTCTTTTATAGAATACATTAGCCAGCGTATGCTGGTTTTTTTGTATCCATATGATTCGTTTCTATTCCTACATCAATTCGAACAACTTCTCCCGTTAGGTATCCCATTACCAGAGAACTCGACCCGTAAACGTTCGATTGAGTTTAAGTACTGATTGCTTTGAGTGTTACTTGCGTCAAAGTTATTGAGAGTTACGTTCCAGTTTGTGAAGGGGGTTGGTTCAAAGTAAGCATAAGCAAATTTGTCTGAGAGAGCTCCGTCGCTAATGATACTGACTTGGTTATTTGCTGCATCATCAAGACGATAATAGAAGGCTCTAGTTAAAGGGTTTGCGCTAAACTTGAATTCTTCTTGCTTAAAGCGATCATAATAATTGCCCCCGTTTGAAATACTTAAATTAAATTGTTGACCATAGGGTAGGTTCTCACCTTCGATAAAGACTCGAATCTTATCAAGTCTTACGCGATCAAAAGCGCAGAATTGAGATTGTGACAAAGGAACATTGAAATTGAATTCGCCTGTTTTTGCCAAAGCTTCAATTTGCTTAGGATCATCAATAACGAAATTGTCGATGTTGAAGTCCTGTGGTGCTGGTTGGAAACGGTTAAGTGCGTTGACATACTCGTTTTCAATTGCAGCTAGGTCAAACTGGTAATCTAGGTAGGATTTGTTCAGACTCGGCTTAATATCGCTATCCTTAAGCGCCCAGTACTCGTAAGCTGCAACATAGTTCGATAGTGCAACGAACATTGGGCGTTTAAAGTGCAACGATACCCGCGCTAATTCTTGCTCAATGCTCTTAAGGGCTTCACCGTCTGTTGCGGCTTCAGAGATCAGTTTGGCGAGTCGATCTTTCTGGTTAATGGTGACCTTACGAGTAAGAAGAAGATCGACAAGCTTAGCTTGCTCTTGGACAAGATTAAGTTGCGATGCGTTGATGGCTTTACCCAACAGAACTTGCTTTTCGAGCTCAAGGAGATAAACGCGTGCACCTTTGATCCCAAGCGAATCTGCGTAGCGAAGGTTGCTTCTTACCTCAGTAAGCATCAGATCCCATGCAAGGTTGCTTTCATTTAGAGAAGGGACGGCAAAATCGAATGAGTCCATAGTTTCAGAAATGCGTTGCTGCTTGATAGTGGATTTCACTTCATTGGTTAAAGAGGCAATACCCGCAACCGTTTTCGTAATACTATCAATGATACCAGTAACGCTTTTAATATTAGTGACTAGATTCTTTGCTTTATCGAGTGCTTCAGGTGTTTTTGCAAGTTGCTCGGTGACGTCATTGATCCCTGAAAGGTTACCTGTAAATACGCCACTGACTGCGCTACCAATCTCGGCAATAGCCTTGAATATAGCTAAAGCTGCATTGAGCTGCTGCTGGGTTTTCCAAACCTCGACACCATAAAGATAGTTGCTGCGTGCGCTTAATGCTGTTAGCTCTTGAGTCTTATATTGAGCTTCAACCTCGGTAACACTGTCTAGTAATTTTGCGATGTTTTGTTCAGATTGCTTTACGATTGCATCTTGAGACTCTAGGACGTCATCGACATTTTGTAATGCAAGGCGTGCACTTTCAATTTTGTCTTCTACACGGCTATTCCTGTCGACAACCAAATCCCTTTTTTGCTCAAAAGCAACCATTGCTTCGAGGTAAGCTTTGTATTTATCTTGGTATAACGAGCGGTCTAGGTAGGGAATAAAGTTGTCAGATCGACTACTTAAATCAGTGAATTGTTTAAACGCGATAGCTTGTAGATAAAGGTCAGTTAATAATGGATCTTCTGTAACCGTGTTTCCCGCTTTTCGCATACTATGTTCTAGCCAATCCAGTAGCGCAATGCTCGTTTTGGGTTGCGTGTCATACAGGCTAATCGCCATATCGAAAGAGCGATTGGCAATATCGGAGAATTGCGTTTTCGCGAGCTGAATGTTTGCCGTTAGATCTTCAGCTAATTGCTGTTTAATGTAATGTTCTCCCGATAAAATAATCGATGTACCGTGTACGTTATTGGTATCAATCATATCTGCCGTGACAGTGCCTTCAGGTGTGAAAGCCAATACATTAAATGGTGTTTCCATTTCTTGGGCAATGACAGTAACGGAGGCCGCAGCCCCTTGTTGACCCAGCACAAATGTTGGAACACCGCTTCCAATAATTCGGCGAGCAAAGATCACGATGTTTTGGTTATTCATAACCAAATTAAAGTTTTCATTTACTTCTAAAGTGTCGGCGAAGATATATATTTTGGTCGGTTTTATTTTGTATAGATTCTGCTGGCTGATCCAATCTTTAAGGTTTACATACAAATCTGAAGTAGAGCGTGTTAAGGCGTTGTTTTGTGAATAGGGAGTGTTGAGCCACTCTGGGTATTCAGTGTTTGCAGGCAGGTCATTAATGCTAAGCCAGTCTGAGGCGATGACGCCGTTTGAGAGTGCGGCAGTTACTGCAAGTACAAGGATCTTTTTCATTTTTATTTCCTTATTTAGAGCTACCTTTGTTTTACTTTGGGTAGCCTTTCCCACACCCGACACATTTGCGCGGGTGGGGAAGTGAAGGACAGAGTCCCGTTATTGGTCTATTGGAGGGATTATTCGGCTTTTGCTATGTATGCGTTGTTGGCAAAAGTTTTGGCCTTATCACTGATACTACTCCAGTTTTGCTCCGCTACAGCGGTATTCGCCATCGCTTCTGCAGCTGCGCGCAGAGCATTGGATTGCAATATTTCAGTGCTTGATTCGGCTGCTTCAAGTGCAACTATGAGAGAATCAAAGTCCGTGTTCATCTTTTGCCAGTGTAGTTTCAGTTTGTTGACGTAAGGTATCGCGTTCTCGATCTTGCTTGAGATATAGTTAATACTGTCAGTAGAACGCTTGTAAGAGTTGTATACTTTCTGAGTGGTAGAGAGCTGTGCTTCCAATACCTTAGCTTCGTCTTGAAGTTGATTGCGCAGCTTTCTTGCCTTTTCCGCTTTGTCACCATAAACACCCATTATAGGAACCGCGACCAACGGGAACCAAGCGTAAGTAACAGCAGTAGATGCGACTGTGACGTAATGGTTATAATCTTTGTTTAGCTGATTAATACGGTTGTTCAAGTCATTCACGCGCTGTTGAAGTTCGCTGCCATCGTCATCTAAGTAACCACTATGTGTGCTCTTAAGTACTTCTAACTGGAGCTTCTGTTCTTCCATTTTCGCGGCGAATGCAAGTAGATCCTCGCTGGCTTTTTCTACCTTCTTGTGGTTTTCTACCGAGAAGTTCTTGAGAGCACTTAGGTAAGCAATGGAGAGTTGACGAGCTTGATCGACAGCTTGCACATCAGCAGGCAGTGGCGAAAAGGATTTTGACAAGATTATCGTTAACTGATTGCTTAGTGGCTGAATCATATATTTCTGAATATCGTTGTAGTTAGACAGTGACAGCGCCAAACCTACAATGCTTGGGTAGAGATCTTTTTTCCAGTAAAACGCTTCAGAATGTACTTTGCCATATTGTTCAACAAGTGCTTTAAAATTTGAAAACGGTATATCATCAGAAATGTCGAAAGCAGACTTCATACTTGCTTCCGTAATGGGGAGTGATAGCGCCCCCTCGACGTAAGTTTGAATTTGGAACCACTCTTTCTGATTCAATACAAATTCGTCTGTCTCTAGGTCAATAAATGCACCGTTGTCCCCAATAATAGTGGAGTAACTGATTTGTCCGATTTGTTGTTCAGCCGAATTTGTTACTAGCGATTGACTAGACGTTGAAGCCTGTACTCCAGCAGCGATTAAACTTAAACAAATTGTGGATAAAAGGAGTGGCTTTTTTATGTACTTCATTCTAATACCTTATATTTATTCGCGCTCGCGCCTACCAGTTTATATTGTTTGGTAATGGTGAGGCTTATATTTATAGCAAGCTGTATGGTTTAATAGTTATATATTATTTGTGGTTTTTATAAATTCTCCCAATCAATGTTTTGGCTAAATTTATAGCAATAAAACCGAACTAAATGAGCTGTTCGTCACATAAGGGATAATTTGTTGATCAATATTTAAGCTGCTGATATTTAGTAATATTTAAATTAGTAAAAGTTAAATAAGTCGCAAGGGGCGTGACTAAAAGCTTTTGAGTGATCTTTATAATAAAAATATTATTTTATTTGATAGATTTGTTATTTTTAAATTAATGATGTTTTTTTGGAAAACGCACGTTTTAAATGGCTGTATGAATAAAGATAAACTCGAATGGAATTAAATCGACTTTAGACTTACATGGAGGGAATGACTCAAAACTGCTCCATGTAATATATATAACTATAAATAGCGCTTTGAGTTATAGATATACAGGACAAGAGCAGTGTGATTGTTTAGGTCGTTGCGAACCATATTGATCTTTGTTTGCACAAATATGGTGCATTGCTAGGGTTTGTAAAGTTATAACCTATTGAATCTAAGGATGAATATAACTGGCATCTTAATTGCTGACATCATTAAGTCTGGTTTAACTAGACTACAAAATACATAACAACGTCACAGGCGATGAAGCCTCCTTCACTTATCCAGTGGAGGAGGCTTTTTATTTCAAGGAGTAAGTGATGATAAAGGAATGTACAAAAACAGCCTGTCCGTATTGTGGAGTAGGTTGTGGTGTTGAAGTTAATCAACTGGGCATTAAAGGAGACAAGCAACACCCTGCTAATCAAGGTGCTCTGTGTGTAAAAGGTTCCGCATTAGCCCAGAGTTTAGACATGCCATCGAGACTGCTTTACCCGAAACTTGCTGGAAAAGAGGTCAGCTGGGAGCATGCGACCGACGTAATTGCGAATGCTTACAACAGAGCAATTAGACAGCGCGGCCCTAACTCGACAGCTATGTATGTGTCTGGTCAACTGCTTACTGAAGATTATTACGTTGCCAACAAGTTTATGAAGGGTGTCGTTGGTAGCGCTAATATCGACACCAATTCAAGATTATGTATGTCTTCAGCAGTCGTCGCTCACAATCGTGCGTTTGGGGAAGATGTCGTCCCAGTTAACTATGACGATATTGATGAAGCAGAGTTGATTGTTATTTGCGGTGCTAACACAGCGTGGACTCATCCTGTTTTATTCAGGCGAATTCAGCAGGCTCGAGAACGTAACCCTGAATTGAGGCTAGTGGTGATTGATCCGCGCGAAACGGTGACGGCCGAGCAATCCGACTTACATCTATCTATCCCTAATGACGGTGATATTGCGCTGTTTAATGGGCTGCTGCGTTACTGTGTTGAAAGTGGTTCTCTAGACGAGTCCTATATTGAGTCTCATACATCTGGGTTCGGTGCGTTAGTTGATCTCGTCATGAGCAAAGAGTTCGGCATAGAAGCGCTGTGTGAGCAACTAGAACTGAGCCAAGAGCAACTGAAAACCTTTTATCGCTGGTTTGCCACGACCAGAAAAACCATCACTCTGTTCTGCCAAGGGGTAAATCAATCCCAATACGGTGCGGACAAGGCCAACACTATTATTAATGCTCACCTTGCGACGGGTAAGATTGGCATTCAGGGCGCGGGGCCGTTTTCTATTACTGGTCAGCCGAACGCTATGGGAGGGAGAGAAGTCGGTGGGCTAGCGAATCAGCTAGCAATCCATAGAGGGTTTGACTCTGAGTCAATAAAGCTTGTCAGTGAGTTTTGGAACACAGATACCCTTGCTTTGCAACCGGGTCTAAAAGCGATTGAGATGTTTGAAGCCGTTGAACGTGGCGATATTCAGGTGATTTGGATCATGGCGACTAACCCAGTAGTTTCAATGCCTGACAATGCATTTGTAAAACGTGCACTCGAAAAATGTCCACTCGTTATCGTATCGGATGTGACCGCTGATTCGGATATAGCCAAGTATGCGGATTTGTTGCTCCCAGCCTCAGGTTGGGGGGAGAAGCAAGGTATGGTGACCAACTCCGAGCGTATGCTCACTCGCCAAAGGCAGTTTATGCTCGCGAAAGGTGCAGCTAAGCCAGATTGGCAAGCGATCAGTGATGTGGGCGCAAGGCTGTGTGAGTTACAAGGCCGAGAAAATGCCTTTGATTTTGATCGTGAGGCCGACGTGTTTAGAGAATATGCGGCTATGACAGGACTGAATACGGGGAGCTCACTGTTACTTGATCTGTCCGAGTTCGCGAATATCACCGATGAAGAGTACCTAAACTGGCAACCTATTCAGTGGGGAGGAGAACGACCTTTACACAACGGCCAATTTAGCTTTGCCGATCGTAAAGCGAGGTTCGTCATCCCTGCACTGCCACCAAAACAGCAGGACCAATCATGGTGGTTAAATACTGGCAGACAAAGAGATCAGTGGCATACCATGACTCGTACTGGTTACATTTCCCATCTTGCGGCCACCGAACCAGAACCAACCGTGTATATGAGCAGTCGTTCCGCAGCTTATATGGATGTTAAGTCAGGCCAGTTGGTCGCCTTAGCTAGCTCAGAGACAGAGCGAAAGATTATTGCGAGAGTGGCAATTGATGATGGGTTAGGCAAAAGGCAACTGTTTATGTCGATGCACTGGGCAGGAGAGTATGGAGGCGAAAGTCAGGTTAATGCTGTAGTAAGCCGCATTGCTGACCCTTCTTCTGGACAACCAGCATTTAAATCTCAACCAGTAGAGTTGTTCCCGGTAAAAGCACAAACCTATGGCCTTTACCTCGGTGAGCGATTTGTTGAGCACGATTTTATTTACCAATCATTTCAATCTGAAGAGCGAATTGGCGTCTGGCGTTTTGCAGATAGGCAACGTTATGACAAGTCATTTGCGACAGAGCTTGGTGAAACTCCGCACAAACGCAAAGTCGTTTTAGAGCTTGCTGGTGGCTGGCTAACAGTTTGTTATGACGAAGTGGGAGAAGACAAAATCATTCGTTCTTTACTCATGATCTCTCAGCTCCCTATTGAGGTCGATGTGGCAAATCTTGCCAGTTTAATCGGTAAACCTCTAACTTTTTCAGCTTTGCTGTCTTTCTCTAGTCAGCAAGAAGCCAGTGAGCTGATCTGTAGTTGTTTTAGAGTGAGCGACAAGCAGATTCTCCGTGAATTGGAGAGTGGAGATTGCACAAGCGTCAATCAACTAAAAACTAAACTCAAGTGCGGCACTAACTGTGGCTCATGCTTGCCCCAAGTTGAGCGTCTTGTCACAAGCCACGAACAAACCATACTGATTGCGAAATAGGAGCGTGCTATGAAATTAGACAAGAGGGTTAAAGAGGGTTCGCAATTAGGGCTACGCGGCGCAGGTTTCATTGCTCATCAATATGTAAAACAGCCGATTCTTACAGGTAGTGATGGTGATTCAGAAGGCATCAAACGCGGAAAGGTGCAATTGGTTGGCGCAGGCCCCAATGACCCAGAGCTGTTGACAATAAAAGCGCTGAAAGCGATTCAACAGGCTGATGTGATTGTATTTGATCGTCTGGTAAACAGGGAAATTTTGGATTTTGCTGCAGATAAATGCCAACAAATTTATGTGGGCAAGCGCTGCGGTCAGCCGAGCTTAAAGCAAGAAGCGATTAGTCAAATACTGGTCGAGCTGGCGAAATTAGGTAAACGTGTCGTTAGGCTAAAAGGCGGTGACCCCTTCATATTTGGTCGCGGTGGTGAAGAAGGATTACTACTCGCAAAGCACAACATTGAGTTTGAGGTTATTCCTGGTATCACTGCTGCTATAGGTTGCGCGGCGTCTTCCTATATCCCTTTAACTCATAGAAAAATCGCTAGAAGTGTTACCTTTGTGACAGGGCAGGTGGTGACGGGAGCGTTGCCTGCTTGGTCTGAGCTTGTTAGGGCAGGACAGACTCTGGTTTTTTATATGGGGCTGGAGAAAGCGCAAGAGATTCAGCAAGGACTGGTCGAGCAAGGTCTAAATGCAGACTTTCCGCTTGCCATCATTACTCATGGCTGTAGCCGCCAGCAAAAGGTGCATGTGTCATGTTTAGACTCATTAGCTTCTAAAGCGAGAGAGTTAAAAGGGGTTAGTCCAGCATTGATTATCTTAGGCGAAGTCGTCAAACTGCGAGAAGAACTAAACATGACCATAGAGTCAGTGATCTCACAAGAGGAAGTATGAGCTCAATTTTAGAATGTATCCGAACGGTTGGACGAGGAGAGCGAGGACGCAAGCCGCTTACTTTCGATCAGGCTTACCAAATCATGGACGAGTATCTTGATGGTCAGTGCGGTGACGACCAGATGGCGATGCTACTGATGTTGATTCGAGTACAAAACGAAACCAAACAGGAAATTGCAGGCTTCGTAAAAGCGTTTCAGTCTCGTGCCCCTAGCTTAGGCGCTGATATTGACTGGCCGTGCTATGCGGGTAAACGCAAAAGTGCAGGGCAACCTTGGCATCTGTTAGCAGCTAAGATCCTTGCAGACAGTGGCTACAAAGTACTGTTACATGGTTATCATGATAGGCCCGCCGGACGATTACATGCTGAAGATTATCTCGATGCCTTTGGTATTGAGGTTGCCCAGTCACCGCAACAGGCGAAACAGCTACTAGAGACCAAGCGCATTGCTTATTTACCTCTTAAGCATTTTGCTCCACAAGCTGAAACCATGATTGGCTGGAAGAATCGCTATGGATTGCGTACACCGATCAACACGGTCGTCAGAGCTTTAAACCCGGGAGGCGCAAAACTGGGGTTGCGCGGTAGTTTCCATCCAGGCTTCCAACAACTGCATGCTGAAGTCGAAAGCGAGATAGGATTAACCCGGCACGCCGTGGTCTCTTTTAAAGGACAATCTGGCGAATCAGAATACAACCCTAAAGTCAGCCAAACCGTTTGGGTGAGCACACCGACAGGCGTTGAATCGCATTATTGGACCGAACGTATGCTGACTGACATTCCTTTACCTAAGAAGTGCCTGTTTGGTACGACAGATAGTGATCTTAATATGATGGCCAATACAGTGGTTTCGACAATGGCGGCGACACTGTTTGCTGAGTCAAACGATCTAGAAAAGTCATTTGAAAAGGCCTATTTACTCTGGTCTGGTTACTGTGATAGTTAGTAAATAGAACAATTGGCACATTCCTTGTTATGTCTGTTTTAGATAGAGAGCAAAACAAGGAATGTTCATGCACAAAAATCTCTCCAAAAATCCGCTCATCATTTGCAGTGATCGTGTTGAAGAATTAGCACGATTATCGACGCTGCTCGCTCAAGAATTTGACAACATCATCAGTTGCCAACTTAATCAGTTTGAACAAATGTTAGACCGGGAACCCAACGCTTATGTTGTTGTGGGCTGGTTGCAACCGAGTGCTGAACTACGCGTAGTTATTGAAGAATGCCGCGTTAGAAGGCACCCACTCTTGGTTGTGTTGAAGCAACTAGATGCTAATGATATCAGTCGTTTACCGGAAAGAATGGATTATGTCCTCGTTCCGGCAGATACCGAATTTTGTTTGACTCCTTGGATAGCCAATGCGTGCCAGATTCGCCGTTCAGTGGTTGCTCTTGAAGATGAAATCGAACAGCTTGAGCTGCGATTAGAAGAAAGAAAGATCATCGAGCGAGCAAAAGGGCTATTGATGAAAATGCACCAAGTCGATGAAGATGCGGCTTACAAAGCGATGAGAAAATCAGCGATGCAATCGAGTCAAACCTTGGCGCAAGTGGCGAAAAATCTACTGCAAACTTTAGAGGCGCTTAAGTAGTTTAACTACCACTTTGGGGTTATAGGAAAAATTCCGCATTGGTGCGAAGTGCACTAATACTAAGCAAGCATAAGGTAAGATTGAAAGGGGCTGGTGGTAAGTTATTGAATATAAAGTGTTAAATAAGTTGGCACGCAACTTGGAATACTTAGGTTAGAAACAATCTGTTCAATCGTAACCTTACATTATCAACGGCGGTAATCGACAAGGATGCAATGGCGCTACGACTCCTCGGAGGCGTAGCGCCTTTTTTATTGGAGAAAAGTTATGAAATGGAAGTCAGCAATCAAGCGTACTCTGGTGGGTGCAGCGCTAACCACCACCTTTTATGTACCTAGCACCTTAGCCGAGTTGGGTGAGCCGGAACTCGAAGACCTTAAATTTGGCTTTATCAAACTTACCGATATGGCGCCACTCGCTGTTGCCTATGAGAAAGGCTATTTTGAAGATGAAGGCTTGTACGTCACGTTAGAAGCGCAAGCGAACTGGAAAGTCTTGCTCGATAGAGTGATTGACGGTGAGCTTGATGGGGCCCACATGCTGTCAGGTCAACCGTTAGGCGCGACAATTGGCATTGGCACCCAAGCGGAAGTGATTACCGCATTCAGTATGGATCTCAACGGTAATGCGATTACGGTTTCAAACAAAACATGGCAGCAGATGAAACCCAATATTCCGACCGAGGCAGATGGAAAGTTAGTTCACCCAATTAAGGCTGACGCACTTAAGCCTGTTGTCGAGAGTTATCTTGATGAAGGTAAGCCGTTCAATATGGGAATGGTATTTCCTGTCTCTACTCACAACTATGAACTGCGTTATTGGCTTGCTGCGGGCGGCATACATCCTGGTTACTACGCGCCCAAGTCAGGTGATAACAGTGGACAACTCAACGCAGACGTACTGCTTAGTGTGACTCCTCCACCACAAATGCCTGCGACGATGGAAGCAGGAACGATCGAAGGTTACTGCGTTGGTGAACCTTGGAATCAGCAGGCAGTATTTAAAGGTATTGGCGCTCCAGTTGTAACCGACTATGAGATCTGGAAAAACAACCCTGAAAAAGTGTTTGGTGTCTCCAAGTCGTGGGCAGAAAAATACCCCAATACCCACATTCGTGTCGTGAAAGCGCTGATCCGAGCAGCGCATTGGTTGGATGAAAACAACAACGCCAACCGTGTTGAAGCGGTCAAATTGTTGGCAAAAAGCGAATATGTTGGCGCAGATTTCGAAGTGATAGCGAACTCCATGACAGGGACTTTTGAGTACGAAAAAGGCAATGTCCGTGAGGTGCCAGATTTCAACGTATTCTTCCGTCACAACGCCACTTACCCTTATTACAGCGATGCGATTTGGTATCTGACCCAAATGCGCCGTTGGGGACAAATTCCTGAAGAAAAATCTGATGATTGGTATATGGATGTCGCGAAAGAGGTTTATCGCCCAGATATCTACCAACAAGCTGCACAAGCGCTGATTGAAGATGGGGTACTCACCAGCAAAGACTTCCCAGATTTTGCCACTGAAGATGGTTTCCGCACTCCACAAACACATTTTATCGACAACATCGTCTATGACGGCCGTTCACCTAACGCGTATCTAGAGAAGTTCTCAATCGGTCTTAAAGGCAAAGACAAAGTTTAAAACAAATGGAGGAGGGGCGAGTCCCCTCAAACAAAACAATAACAAGGATGTATAGGAGTTGTTATGTCGAGCAATGTAATCTCACTTATTCCGAGTAAGCAGTTGGTGGCGAACAAGAGCAAAGCTTTTTTGTTACCTGTGATTGGAATCTTGATGTTCTTGATGATGTGGCATTTCAGTGCACGTCAGGTAGAAACTTCACTAGGAACACTTCCTGGCCCGGCTCAAACCTACCAGCAATTCAGTAACTTAGTGGTAGAGCATTGGAATGAAAGAAAAAAAGAAGTCGCCTTTATCGAGCGACAAGAAAAACGTAATGCTGCAAAGCTAGCAAAAAATCCTGATGCTAAGGTCAAGATTAGACCTTACACGGGGAAGCCCACATTCTTTGATCAAATCGTGACTAGCCTGATAACGGTCGCCAGTGGATTTTTATTGGCCACTTTGATTGCTATACCGCTAGGTATTGTCCTTGGCTTAAACCAAGGTGCGTATCAGGCATTTAACCCCATTATTCAGTTGCTTAAACCTGTCTCTCCTCTGGCGTGGCTACCGATAGTCACCATGGTGGTGAGCGCAACTTACGTCAGTGATGACCCAATGTTCGCTAAATCTTTTGTTAACTCGTTGCTGACAGTTGCCCTGTGTAGTTTGTGGCCAACGCTGATTAACACGGCAGTCGGCGTCACTAGCGTGGATAAAGACCTCATCAACGTCAGCAAAGTGCTGCAGTTATCTTGGTGGCAACATATCAGAGTCATTGTGCTTCCGTCTGCAATTCCGATGATCTTTACCGGGTTGCGTTTATCGCTCGGTATCGCATGGATGGTACTCATCGCCGCAGAGATGCTGGCACAAAACCCGGGACTAGGAAAGTTTGTTTGGGACGAATTCCAGAATGGCAGCTCGGCTTCACTGGGGCGCATTATGGTCGCGGTCATCACGATTGGTTTCATTGGTTTACTGCTAGACCGAGGCATGTTGCAACTACAGAAGTGGTTGTCTTGGAATAAGCAACAGGCATTGCGATAAAAGGAGTTTCCTATGTCTAAAGCACTACTCGATTTAACTCAGTTGGGGATGAGATTCCCAACCCCGAATGGCGAATTTATCGCCTTAAAAAACGTCAATCTTCAGATTAATAAAGGCGAATTTGTTTCGCTGATTGGACACTCAGGTTGCGGTAAATCGACAGTACTTAATCTAGTGGCGGGTCTTCACCTACCTACGGATGGTGGGGTGATTGTTGATGGTCGTGAGGTAAGTGGACCAGGGCCAGAGCGTGCAGTCGTGTTTCAAAATCATTCGTTATTGCCTTGGTTAACGGTTTATCAAAATGTAGAGCTGGCAGTAAAGCAGATTGCACAAAGCCAGCTAACTCAAAACACCACTTCTGAACAAAGCTCTAAACAGTGGATCAAAGAGCAGGTCGAACATTATCTCGACTTGATTCAAATGTCTCACGCTGCGGATAAAAAGCCTGATGAAATCTCTGGCGGTATGAAGCAGCGAGTCGGCATTGCCCGCGCGCTTGCCCTTCAGCCCAAAGTCCTTTTGATGGACGAACCCTTTGGCGCGCTTGATGCACTGACTCGCGCTCATCTGCAAGACTCACTGATGAAAATCCAAGCCGAGTTGAACAATACTGTCATTATGATTACCCATGATGTGGATGAAGCGGTACTGCTTTCAGACAAGATCGTGATGATGACTAATGGCCCAGCGGCAACTATTGGTGAGGTGTTGAATATTGAATTGCCCCGCCCACGTAACCGTGTTGCGCTTGCCGATGACCCGCAGTATCAGAAATACCGCCAGTCAGTGCTGCGCTTCTTGTATGAAAAGCAGTCTAAACCAAGTACTCAACCTAAAAGTACCGAGCAGAAAGAGCTCGAAGTACCCGCTAAGACGGCATAAAGGAGTCAGACAATGGAACATGTAGTAATCGTCGGTAACGGTATGGTTGGGCATCACCTTGTTGCTCAGCTTGTTGAACGAGGTGCCCACCTTGAGAAGCGCATTACGGTGATTGGTGAAGAGCGTTTCATCGCCTATGATCGAGTTCAACTCTCATCGCTATTCTCTGGTAACAGCCATCAAGATCTGATGTTAAGCAGTGAAGAGTGGTACAGCAAACATGGCATTGAACTGATGCTAGGTAGCCAAGTAACCAAAATTGAACGGGACAACAAACGCTTGGTTTTAGATGAGGACAGTGTCATAGGATACGATCAGCTCGTGCTCGCAACCGGATCTTATCCATTCGTACCGCCTATTGAAGGTCACGATAGAGACAACATTTTTGTTTATCGAACATTAGATGATCTTTCTGAAATAAAAACAGCGTGTCAGGGCGCGAAGACTGGTGCTGTAATTGGTGGTGGATTATTAGGTTTGGAAGCCGCGAACGCCTTGAAGCTGCTAGGAGTGCAAACCCATGTTGTCGAATTCGCGCCGCGCTTGATGCCTGTTCAACTTGATGATGGTGCGGGCTTAGTTCTGAAAGAGAAGATACAAGAGCTAGGTCTAACGGTTCATACCTCAACGGCTACCGAAAAAATCTGTGATGGCGAAGGTGCTACACATCGGATGGTGTTTAAAGACGCTGACCCTCTTGAAGTAGACGTCATTGTCTTCTCTGCAGGTATTAGGCCGCAAGACGCACTGGCTAGGCAGGCGGGCATAGATATTGGCGAGCGCGGCGGTATTGTCATTGATGATCAATGCCGAACCAGTGATGAGAGCATTTTTGCTATTGGAGAGTGTGCTCTTTGGCAAGAGAAGATATTTGGCTTGGTGGCCCCCGGTTATACCATGGCTCGTGTTGTTGCAGATAAGCTTGTTGGTCGTGAAAACGCAGGCTTTACCGGTGCAGATATGAGCACCAAGTTGAAGCTACTCGGTGTCGATGTCGCTTCGATTGGTGATGCGCATAAAGCGACGGATGGCGCGCAGGAGATGGTATTGCAAGATGCGGTTGCTGGCGTCTACAAAAAACTCGTGGTTGATCAGAGCGGAACCAAGCTGCTAGGCGCCATTCTTGTTGGGGATAACTCAGACTATGACGCTTTACTGCAATGCTATTTAAATGAAACGACCCTTCCTGACCATGCGGCAAACCTACTTTTTGATACGGGAATGCTTAATGGCGAAATGGCAGATACCGCTATTATTTGTTCGTGTCACAACGTGAGTAAAGGTGATCTAGTTAATGCAATACAAGCTGGCGCTCATGATCTTGACACCCTCAAGGCCGAAACCAAGGCAGGCACAGGTTGTGGCGGCTGTAGCAACATGGTGAAAAGTGTCTTAGATGCTCAGCTGACTGCGATGGGCGTCGAGGTGAACAATCATATCTGTGAGCATTTTGAGTTGTCGCGCCAAGAGCTATTCCATATTTGCCAAGTCGAAGAGATTAAAGACTTTGATACATTGATAGAGAAGCACGGTAAAGGTCACGGCTGTGATCTTTGTAAACCCACCGCTGCATCAGTGTTTGCCTCGTTATGGAATGAGCACATCATGGAGCCACAGCACAGCTCGCTACAAGATTCTAACGACGCCTTTATGGCGAACCTGCAAAAAGATGGCTCTTACTCGGTTGTTCCTAGAGTGGCAGGGGGAGAAATTACGCCTGACAAGTTGATCGCATTAGGTGAAGTGGCGAAGAAGTATGACCTATACACCAAGATAACGGGTGGTCAGCGTGTTGATTTGTTTGGTGCGCAAGTCGAACAGTTACCGGATATCTGGCAAGCGCTAATTGATGCTGGATTTGAAACGGGCCACGCCTATGGTAAGTCACTGAGAACGGTTAAATCCTGCGTTGGTTCGACTTGGTGTCGCTATGGCGTCGATGACTCGGTTGGCTTAGCAATCGAATTGGAAAACCGTTACAAAGGGCTGCGCGCACCGCACAAAATCAAGTTCGCAGTATCTGGGTGTACCCGTGAATGTGCTGAAGCACAAAGTAAAGATATTGGCGTCATTGCCACTGAGAACGGCTGGAATCTGTATGTGTGTGGTAACGGAGGGATGAGGCCAAGACATGCTGACTTAATTGCCTCTGACCTGTCTAGAGCAGAACTGGTCGCGTTAATCGACCGTGTATTGATGTTCTACGTTCGAACGGCGGATCGTTTACAAAGAACCTCGGTATGGATGGAAAATCTAGAAGGTGGTTTAGACTACTTAAAACAAGTGGTGATTGAAGACTCATTGAGTATTGCTGATTCGCTTGAAACGCAGATGCAACATGTCGTTGATACCTATCAATGTGAATGGAAGAGCACACTAGAAAACAGTGACAAACTGGCTAAGTTCAAACCGTTTATTAATGCAGAAGAAGCCAGTCAAGTACTTCCATATCAGAGAGTACGCGGGCAACGCATTCCAGTGAAGGAGGAAGTCTAATGGAAATCGCTGAGAAACTAAAAATATGCAGACTATCGGATCTTTCACCCTACCAAGGTAGAGGCGCTCTGATAGACGGTGAGCAGGTCGCACTGTTCCATATTCCGAACCAAGGCGTTTTCGCTATCCAGAATTGGGACCCAATTGGTAAAGCCTTTGTGCTTTGTCGAGGGATAGTCGGGGATATTGATGGCGAGTTATGTGTTGCTTCTCCACTTTACAAGCAGCACTTCAATCTCAGTAGTGGCGTGTGTGTGGAAGAGCCAACAATAAAGTTAACGGTTTACCCGGTAGAAGTAGAGCAGGGCGTTGTAACATTATCACTTTAATAAAACCATCGCGCCGATAAAACCACCGTATTGACGGTATGTTGGTCGATGCGGTGTTCTTTTTAACCATTTGAACAAAAATAGAAATTAATTGATTGACCGGAAAATTTATTCCGTTAAAGTACACCTCGTTCTCACGACATTGCTTGTGGGAATGGTGGTGTACCATCGCTTTTAGCGTTGCCCTGGTGGTGGAATTGGTAGACACAAGGGATTTAAAATCCCTCGGCGTTCGCGCTGTGCCGGTTCAAGTCCGGCCCGGGGCACCATCTACTTTTCTGGCTAAAGCTAGTTAGGTAAACAAGCACAATTTGAGGCGCATTGGCAGAGTGGCTATGCAGCGGATTGCAAATCCGTGGACCTCGGTTCGACTCCGGGACGCGCCTCCATTCTCTTAAGAGAAAGTAACCAGCTTAGGCTGGTTTTTTTGTATCTGAAATTTGAGCTCGTCTAGATAGACCTCAATACTTTCGAGGTCTATCTTTGCAATCAGATATTTGAAGCGTTAGAAGTAGTAGCGAACGCCACCTTTGATACGGTCTTGGTCCATATCTCCCAATTTGGATCCCTCGATTGAAAAATCCACGGCATTGAACTTACGCTCGTAAGCAAGGTTGGCTGAAAAAGAGTCTGTGAAAAAGTATTCAGCACCGAGTTCTAGGTTGAAATGAACTTTATTGTTGGTCACATCTTTGTCGACTTTGATGTCTGGATGTGATGAGCCACCATTCAGCTCCAGTTCCGTACGCGTGTATCCAATCCCAGGTTTCGCGTATAAATTCAGATCGAAGCCTGTGGCATAGCTCATTTTAGCTCCTAGATCGAATGAATAGATTCTAGCGTCGTGGAGCTGGTATTCATAACCTTGAGCACCCAACCCAATATCGTAGTAATTTGAATAGTCTAGAAGATCGATGTAATCGTGGCTTAAGTTAGCTTCGATCGCCAGCCATTCGTTCACCTTGCGCCCAAGCATGATTGAAAGACCTGCGCCGCTATCATCAGCGTTCTTCGTGCCTGAGCTTCTTGTTGGAAATGATGAAACTTCAGAGTCTAGGTCTAGTTTACTTGAATGAGCATCAAGACCAACATACCAGTTGTTTTGTGCAGACACGGCGAAAGAGCCGCTTAGAAGTGCAAGAGCAGCAATAGAGAGTTTAAAATTCATTATTTACATTTTAGTTATGAATGTGTGATCGGTGCGGTTGTAATTTAATAAAAGCACCTATTGATGGCGTGAATCTTATGCTGTGTAACAGATTGTGTAAATTTTATATTCTGTTAATTAATTTTCATAATTAAACAGTAAGGTTCTAAAATAAGAGGTTGTGGAGAGAGTCTTTTTTATGCAGAACAAGGGCTAACTTTCTTCGCCATTTCATAGCGTCGCATCGGCATCACGTCGATGGTCTGTTTCACATGCTCCCAGTCAGTATGTTTTCCCCAACGAAGCTTCTCTCCTCCATCTTTACCAATTAACACAGCGGTGTGAGCGCCGGGCTTAACATCATACATGTTAAACAGTGCCTTGAGGTTGAACTCATGCTTAACCCATTTGGGCATACTAAAGCCGTCTTCTGTGACGACTAAAGTGATTAAGTCTCTGTCTTGCAGTTCACACTCGTTGATCAGTGTTTCTAACAAAAACTGCTTTACGTGCTCGTCATTGGTTGGCGCAAAGTAGATCACGCTGCGGTGCGACCATTCAGCGGAATAAGAAGGGTAGGCCCAGCTCATGGTTGAGTTGAGTAGCGCAATGGTGAGTACAAGTGCAGCACGCATAACGACAATCCTCCAGTGATGGCCTGTAAAAATGTGTTTGTTACACATGTTCTACGTTAATTGTAGGTGGTAAGCTCAAGCCTCGACCAAAAATAGACGGAAATTTTGCCATGCGTAGACTCACATCGGATCGTTTAACATTAAGGATGGCGGAGCTTACAGATGCCCTATTTATTCATGAGCTCTACAACAGCGAAGATTTCCTGCGGTTTGTGGGCGACAAGAACATCCGCAGCGAAAGTGATGCCAGGGCGTATGTTGATGAAAAAATACTAGGCATGCACACAGAGTTTGGCGTTTGTCTCTTACTGGTGGAAGTGACAGAGAGTAGGGAAAAGGTCGGGGTATGCGGTTTAATTAAAAGACCCGAGCTTGAAGCTTACGACATCGGTTATGGGTTTATGCCAAGCTCATACGGCAAAGGCTACGGATATGAAGCTGGAAAAGCCGTTATAGATTACGCACGTGAAACCAATAAAATTGAAGACTTGGTTGCGATTACCACTTCAGATAATCAGAGAAGTCGAGCTCTTCTATCTAAACTTGGTTTTACCTATGTCAAAGTTCAAGATACGTTGAGTGATAAAGTAGACTTACTGTTATACCAACTGAGTCTTTGCCGAGAGTAACTATGGCTGTTTCAAATATTCTTCGTGGCGAACTGCTGACCGAGTTCAAAACGGTTCGCGCAATGATGTTAATTTATTGCTGTGCGCACCATGGCAGCAAGAATGGGTTGTGCGCTGAGTGCCAAAGCTTGCTTGAATACGCTGAAACTAAGTTAGATCGTTGTCCCTATGGGCAGAGTAAACCAACCTGCAATCAATGCCCGATTCATTGTTATAAAGCAGAGCAGAAAGAGCAGATGCGCCAGGTCATGAGATATTCCGGACCAAGAATGTTACTGCCGCATCCGATTTTAGCCATTCGCCATTTACTGCATGAACGCAAACCTGTTCCCGAAAAGCCAGAAGCTGGAGCGTCAAACAGACACCAGAGAAAGCTTGAAGAGAAAGGGACGCAATAAGCGTCCCTTAAACGATTTGGCTATTCCCCTGCGACCGCTTGATGCTTGGTCTTAATACTCGCGATTAGCATGTAGATGCAAGTCGCAAGAAGTGCCGCGAATAGGTAGCCCATCAAACCTTGAGAGCCAGCCATAAACCAGTCCGCTGCCATAGGGCCAGCGACAGAGCCAATACTGTAGCTAAACAGCATTACCTGAGTGGCTGACACGATGTAGTTAGCATCAAGCTTGTCGCAACCAAGGTTGATCGCTACTGGATATAGAGCGAAAGTCGCCATACCTAATAGAAATAGCCCCATACCCAAAGCTTGTAGCCCAGTGACCATTGAGGTGAATGTAATTGCTGCTACTCCTAGTAGACAGAACAGAGCCATAAGCAATGTGCGTCCTAGGAATTTAGACAGCCAAGGTACAATTGGTTGAACGGCCATACCACCTAGAATGACGACCGCCATTAGGCCACCAATATCGCTATGTTCAATGCCACGATTTTGCAGCTCAACTGGCATCAACCCGTAAATCGCACCGAGAGTGAGGCCAGAAACCACACAACCAATGATCGCGGCATGATTCAAATTGCTAATCTGCTTTAGTGACAGTGGAGTGCTATGCTCACTTTCCGGTTGGTCGCTGTCACCAAATACAAGTACCACAACCGCGAGTAGCAATAAGGTAACGATAGCGATAAATGGTACACCACCAGAGACGCCGATAGTGCCAATACCTAGCTGACCAACTGCGCTACCACCGTAAAGAGAGCCCATATACAGGCCCAGTCTTTTCGCGCGTGCGCTTTCGTCACCGTGTAGTAACCAAGATTCAACAATGACAAACACGCCTGCGACAGCAACACCCGCGATAAAACGAGCGACAAGCCAAACTGTGGCATGAGCGACCATTGGTAAAACCATAATGGTGGTAATAAACGTCACTAAACACCATACAAAGGCGTTACGGTGGCCCACTTTTTTAACCAAAGGTTCGATGCCAGCCGCGCCAATCAATAGCCCCGCGTAGAAAACACTGGCGAGCCAACTAGCCAACGATGAATCCAAGTTATACTCAGAAAGCATCAAAGGAATTAAGCTCATCAAATATCCCGACGCGACCGCATAAAGAGCAAGCGCAATAACCGGTACAGAAATGCGAGCTTTTGGAGCAGGTTGAAGGGTATTTTCCAATGTCGTGGCCTCTTTAGTTGTCGTAAAACTGAACAAATTTCGGCGCGACTATGGGGTGAAACAGGTGAAAGGTAAAACGAAAACTTTTGCTCATGACGATAAAGAATATTTATCGTCATATTTGATGAATAAATCAAACAAAAAAGCGAGTAAATGTACACATCTCCCCGCTTTAAACTAGATAAGTATGAAAGCTGTTATTTGGCTAGAGCTTGATTAAGCCATTGATCAAACTGACCTTTAGGAAGTGCACCGTTGATGACATCGACTCTTTTGCCGTTTTTGAACACCATAACGGTAGGAATGCTTCTAATTTGATATTTGGCCGCAAGGTTTTGCTGGCTTTCGGTATCAATTTTTACAAATCGAACATCTTTTGTTCGTTCCGCAGCAACATCGGAAAATACGGGGGCAAACCCCACACAAGGATTACACCAAGGAGCCCAGAAATCGACCACAACTGGTGTATCGCTATTTAGGATTGCCTCGAAATTACTTTCAGTGCCCTCAACGGGCGCTCCATCTAAAAGCAGGTTTTTGCATTTTCCACAAGTTGGCGCTTCTGAAATGCGTTCCGATGGCACACGGTTAACGCCTGAGCAAGATGGGCAACGCGTGTTGAAGGTAGACATGATATCTCTCTCATTTTCTATTGTTTTATATTTGCCAATAACCTCTATCTTGAAGTCATTTGGGTAGTTGGAGATGACAGTGACTGTCGCTGCTAGTTATACTCTGTTTATACCAAGAGATGCAAATAACTAAATTAAAGGCTCTAAATGAAAAATTTCTATGCAGAAATTACTGGTTGGGGGAAATGCCTACCTCCCGCAACGCTTTCCAATGAAGACCTAAGTACTTTTCTAGATACTTCTGATGAGTGGATCCGCACTCGTACCGGAATTGAAAATCGACGTATTAGTCATGTCAATATGTCTGATATGGCGACGGTTGCAGCGCAACATGCACTCGCTTGTGCTGGTAAAAGTGCAGATGAGATTGACTTAATTATTCTTGCCACCTGTTCACCTGACTCGCTGATTCCAAATGCCGCTTCAAAAGTCGCGCAAAACCTAGGGATTGCAGCGGCGGCTGCGTTTGATTTAAATGCAGCCTGTACAGGTTTTGTTTATGGTTTAGAAACCGCGACTCGGTTAATACAAGCTGGCAACTACAGAAACGCAATTGTGATTGGTGCTGAACGCCTGTCTTTCTTTATCGATTGGACGATGCGTGATACCGCAGTCTTGTTTGGTGACGGCGCTGGTGCGGTTGTCTTAACTAGAACAGAAGAGCAGGTTGGCCTACAAAACGCGCAACTTGGCTGTGATTCAGCAGGGCGTGATATTTTGTCGGTGCCTAAGTTTGGTACCTGCATGGATAGATTTGCTGCAGATAATGGCCATTGGGATTTCAACTTTGTTGGTAAAGAGATCTTCAAGCGTGCAGTAAAAGGTATGGGCGCTGCTGCTCAGAGCGTGTTAGCGCGTAGTGAGCTGTCTACTGATGATGTTGATGTTGTGATTCCACACCAAGCGAACATCCGTATTATTCAAACCTTGTGTGACTTGTCAGGCATCAGCCAAAATAAGGCGTTTGTAAACATTCAAAAATACGGCAACACCTCGGCTGCTACTGTGCCTATCGCCTTATGTGAATCGTTAGAGCAGGGCGTCGTTAAACCGGGGGATAATTTGCTTCTTGCCGCATTCGGTGCGGGATTAACGTGGGGAGCAAGCCACTTAAAATGGGGTGAGCGAGTCACACCACTTGGTGAGAGCGATGCATGTCTACCAGAATGTGGACAATCGGCGTTGGAACTTGTAAAAGATGCAGTTGAACACTGTAAGAATCGTCCATAACTTGATAATTTAAGTACAAAAGTCGCACACTCGGTGCGACTTTTTATATCAATGAGCCTCGCATTGATATTATTATATTGGCCTAAGTAATAGGGTCTGTTGACCTTTTGAGCTGATTTTTGCAGCAGTTTGTGGGTTCTTTATGCAAGGCAGAGGCTTTGAACTGTAGTTACTCTACCTGATAAGCCGATAACGCAGCAGAAAGGAGCCACAAACACTGCCCGAAGGGTTCGGCTAAAAGCGTTTTACTCTTTGTTGAGAGGTGTTTTGCTTAGAATGACTAGGCGACAAACCTCTCGCCGCGATTAAAACGCTTTTATCTCGAACGAAATTTAACCGCAAAAGGTCAACAGACCCTAGGAATACGCTGGGCTTACATGAAATTCCTCCACACTTCTGACTGGCACCTCGGCCGTCAATTTCACAATGTTTCTCTTTTAGATGATCAAAAAATCGTTCTCGAACAGATTATTGAGTACATTCAATCCAACAAGGTTGATGCACTGGTTATTGCGGGAGATGTCTACGATCGCTCGGTTCCTCCCACCGCAGCCATTGAATTGATGAATCAGTTTGTAAGTCGAGTGTGCGGCGAATTAAAGCTGCCGATTATTCTAATCCCAGGCAATCATGACGGAGCAGAGCGCTTAGGTTTTGGCTCCCAGCAAATGGCAGAGTCTGGGCTTCATATCATTGCCAACTTTGAAGATATGCTGACGCCGGTTGAGCTGAAAACAGACAAGGGTACAGTGCGTTTTTATGGCATGCCTTACAATGACCCGGAGCTTGTGCGTCACCACTTTAAGCAGCCAGTCTCTACCCACGATGATGCGCATAAGCTGTTGTGTGAAGAGATCACTGCCACTTTTGACCCGAATGCAACCAATGTGCTGATTTCTCACTGCTTTGTTGATGGCGCGATTGAGTCAGAGTCAGAAAGACCGCTGTCTATTGGCGGCTCGGATCGTGTGAGCCACGAGCACTTTACTCCGTTTGATTATGTTGCCCTTGGGCATCTTCATCAGCCGCAAAAGAAGGGTGAAGAGTACATCCGCTACTCAGGCTCGTTAATGAAATACAGCTTTTCAGAGCAGCACCAAAAGAAAGGCATGACGTTAGTTGAGCTTGATGAATCGGGTTTTAAGTCAGCAACCCATATTGACCTCAGTGCCCCCCACGAAATGCGCATAATCGAAGGGGAGTTGGATGAAATCATTGCCCAAGGTAAAACCGATCCTAACAGTCATGACTACTTACTGGTTCGGTTAATGGACAGGCACGCAATCTTAAACCCTATGGAGAAGCTTAGAGCTGTCTACCCCAACGTATTGCACCTAGAAAAACCAGGCATGCTGGTGGGCGTTGAACAGCAGATGGCAGCGGCCAAATTAGCGCGCAGTGAAGTCGATATGTTTCGCGATTTCTTTGTTGAAGCACAGGATAGCCAGCTCAGTGAAGAGCAAGACAAAGCCATCACAGACATCATCAAGCAACTCAGTGAGCAATAGGCCATATCATGAAACCAATTAAATTAACAATGCAGGCTTTCGGCCCTTTTGCTAAAACAGAGCAAATCGATTTCACTCAGTTAGGCTCTAATCCACTTTTTCTTATCAATGGTCCAACGGGCTCCGGAAAAACGTCAATACTCGATGCGATTTGCTTTGCCTTGTATGGCGAAACAACGGGCAATGAGCGTCAGGGCATTCAAATGCGCTGCGATCAAGCTGCAACCAATTTACTGACAGAAGTGACTCTGGAATTCTCATTAAACGGCAAACAGTATCGAGTTACCCGCGCGCCTGAGCAAGAAGCACCGAAAGCACGTGGCGAAGGCATGACAACGCGTAAACACACCGCTTCTTTGTATGAAATTACTGATGATGAAGTATTGATCACCAGTAAAACGGCACAAGTGAAAAATGAAGTTGCTCTTCTACTCGGATTAAATGAAACCCAGTTCCGACAGGTTATGGTGTTACCTCAGGGCAAGTTTCGAGAGCTGTTGCTCGCTTCATCGAAAGAAAGAGAAGCAATATTCGGCCAGCTATTCCAAACAGATGTGTACAAGAAAATCGAATTTGCGTTGAAAGACAAAGCCAGTGCGATTAGCAAGGCAAAAGATGAATTCGACAATCAAATTCGCGGCGCTCTGCAAGTGGCAGAAGTTTCTACCGAGCAGGAGTTGCAAGAACGACTGATTCATTCTCGTAACGAACTCGAGCAAGCGAGAAGCGTTGAGGCGAAGGAGTTAGAGACTCTCAATTGCTTAAAGAGTGAGCTAAACAAAGCAAAATCGCTCAATGAGTTGTTTACTAAGCGTGCTTCGACAGTTGCGGCTCAGCAATCACATCTGGAGAACAAAGCGCAGATTACCGAGCTGGAGTCAAAGTTAAAGCTGGCTAAGAGTGCGAGCCATCTAGAAGTGGCGTACGCTAGCATGCAGTCAAGTGCGAAACAGGTGGTTGGTCTAGAAAGCAAACTAGACGCACTAACGGCTCAACATATAGTGGCAGAAAAGACATCCCATCAAGAAGAACAACGAGTTAAGACGGCTGAGGAGAATGCTAAACAAATCCCAATGCTGACTGAAGAGTTGTTCAAATTAGAGCAAGTCAAAGTAAAACTTGTTGAGAAATCGGAACTAGAGAAAAGCATTAGCGCGCTAAATGTCACTCGAGTTGATTACGATAAAAAGCTCATTCAATACAACGAGCTCAAACAGCAACTGCAACAAGAGGCTGACTTAGGTGCCAAATCTCTCGAACAAGCGCGCAGAGATCTGACCGAGAAATCAAACTTAGAAACCGGTTTAATAAATAATCAGCGTCTGCTTGACGATCTCAACAAGCTTGCAGCCCAAACCGCCGAGCTTGCTCGCCTGCAGCAGAAGCTTGTCCCGATAGCAGAACAAGTCGAGAAAGCGAAAAACGGTGTTGCAGAGAAGCAAAAATACGCCGATGAACAAGAATTGAGTTGGCACAATTCTCAAGCTGCGTTTCTGGCGCAAAAGTTGGAAAAAGGTTCGCCGTGTCCTGTGTGTGGTAGCCAAGAACATCCAACACCTGCCATGTTTCAAGGTGATCCAATCTCTAAAGAGTCGGTTCAAGCCGCTCGGCAGCAAGAGCGCAGTGCGATTGAAGAGTTAAACCGACAAACTAATGTACTGGAACAACAGCAAGCGACAATAGTGGCCCAAGAGAAGCACATTGAAGAGTTACGCCGCGAGTTAGGTGAAGGCGCAGCCGTGAGTGCTCAGCAGCTACAGCAAGAGATAGTCCAACAGAAGGCTAGGTTAGACGTGTTGGCGGCAATTGATCTCGATAAGATGGAAAAGGCCGTTCAAGATTTGACTCAGCGCTGCGTTAATGGTGAAGCGAAAATCAATGAGCTAAAGTCACTAGTTTCTGCAAATGACTCAGCGATAAACGTCCAAAGCCAGCAATTTGAGAAAGTATCCTCTGGCATTGATCCACAGTACTCATCAGCTGACATTGTCGAGCGCCAATACCTTGTTCAAAAAGCTAACATTACACAGCTTAATCAGACGTTAGAAAAGGCTCAACAATCTGCGAAACAGGCGAAATTAGCGCTTGTTGCTATTGAAACGGAAAGAAGCTCAACGACTCAGTTACTCGAAGATGGAAAAGTAAAAAGTCAGCAAGCGAGCAAAGAGTGGCAGTCTCAGCTAGAACTTTCTGCATTAGATTCGCAACAGCAGTTTCTTCAAGCTCGCATAGAGCCGCAACTATATGATCAATGGCAAGCGCAAATTAATGAGTATGTTCAGACTGCTACTCAGTTAGAACAGTCTGTTAAAGACCTTAATGAGCAGTTAAATGACATTGAAAAGCCAGATCTTGATAAAAAACAAACTGAATTGGATGCCGCAGAGATAAAATACCGCGAACGTCGAAGTTTGTTAGACACAGTACTCTCCGTGACTGAGCGCCTTGAAAAAGTACAGAATGATATCAATACACTGCATGAGAAAAATCAGCAATTAGAAGCCGAATATAAGGTCTACGGAACGCTTTATGACGTTGCGAGCGGTAAGACAGGGAGTAGAATTAGTCTCCATCGATTTGTTCTTGGTGTGTTACTTGATGACGTTCTTATCCAAGCCTCGCAGCGCTTAAGCATGATGAGCAAAGGGCGTTATCAACTAGTACGTAAGACGGAAGGCTTCAAAGGTGCAGCGGGACGCGGGCTCGATCTGAGTGTCGAAGATGGCTATACCGGAAAAACCCGTGATGTTGCGACCTTATCGGGTGGTGAGTCATTTATGGCGGCATTGGCACTGGCTCTTGGCTTGTCTGATGTTGTCCAGTCATACAGTGGTGGTATTAAGCTCGATACACTGTTTATCGACGAAGGATTTGGCAGCCTTGATCCTGAATCACTCGACTTAGCCATTCAGACCTTGATCGATTTGCAACAATCAGGTCGTATGATTGGTTTAATCTCTCATGTGACGGAACTCAAAGAACAAATGCAACTTAGGGTTGATGTCAAGGCATCGCGAGTGGGCAGTCGAGTACATTTGATTGGTACACAAGTTTAGAGCGAGCTAGAATTTACATAGTTCACTATGTTGCGTATGCTCACTTTATACATGTTAATTATGTGAAGAGCATCTAAACAAAGGAAGCTGGCAAGTATTTATACCGAGCATGTTAACTGACTGAGTGCACTAGATGCATTGAGTTTGCGAGGTAAGATGGAGCTTATGCTCAGTGGTTTAATGCATGAATGTAGTAAAAAAAATATATCAATACGCAGACCCAAACCTAGAACTCGTCGGATGGATGGGGTTCTTTGGTTTTCCTGCGTACTTCTACATTTGGTCTTATGTTTACCCTCAACCTTATGAGAATGGCCCGCTAAGGTTTTTCTGCGCGTTGATTCTGCTAGGTCTTGCACTTAGAAAGCATGTGCCTGCATCACTTAAACGTTACTTACCGTATTACTACTTAGCAACCATAACGATCTGCTTACCCTTCTTCTTCTCGTTTATGATGTTTATGAATGAATGGTCCACGGTATGGGCGATGTCTTTCATGTCTTCGATCTTTCTCCATATTCTTTTGGTTCATGAAACTCGTGTGATGCTGTTGCAAGCAATCGGTTCTATCATTGTTGCCTATTTACTGAGCTATGGGTTAGGCCATGCGCCGAGTAAGGTGGAAACGGAAGTCATTGTCATATGGCCATATATCCCAATATTTCTGTTCACCTATGTATTCGGCAATCTGTTTTATTTTCGTAACCAAGTCGAACATGAATCGAAAGTCTCGATCGCAAAATCATTTGGGGCAGGGATCGCTCATGAAATGAGGAATCCGCTTAGTGCACTCAAGGCTTCGATAGACGTTCTTGATTCTTCTTTACCTTCGATTAAGACGATACAAGGTGATAAAGCTGAGATTGACAAAGTGGATGTTGAGCGGATGAAGGAGGTACTTGTCGGTGCAGATGAAGTGATTCGCAATGGTAATGAAGCAATCGATCTATTGCTGACATCGATTGACCAGAGTCGAGTATCGCATTCAACCTTCAGATCTTATTCTGTCGAGCAGATTGTTCGAGAATCTCTCTCTAGTTTCTCTTATCCAAGTGAACATGCGAAACAAGTCGTCAGTTTGCAAGTAGAAGAAGATTATGACTATTTTGGTAGTGATACATTATTAAAATATGCGCTCTATAATCTGCTGAAGAACTCTCTTTACTATCAAAATGGTGAAGAGTTCAAAATAGCAATATCGATAAACAAACAGGGCGAGTACAACTATTTGTACTTCGAAGACAATGGCATTGGTATAGACAAAGATAAGCTTGGGTATGTGTTCAAAGATTTCTATACGTCTGGAAAGTCATCGAGTTATGGTCTTGGTCTTCCGTTTTGTAAACGCGTAATGCAGGCGTTCGGCGGCAAAATTAAGTGTGAGTCAGAACTCGGCCAATGGACACGATTTACTCTTAAATTTCCACAATATGAGTCTCAACAGGTGTCTACAATTAAGCAAGAAATATTAAGAACTAAAACGATACTTTACATCGGAAACGACGCTACAGTGCAACGCAAACTGAATGAGTTTACCTTTTATACTGGGGCGTTATGTGACGTTGTCGATTTTGACCAAGCTCGTGGTAAAGAAGAGTTCGAGTTTGAATACGATTTGATATTGCTGGACCTGGAAACATGCAGTGAACAAGAGTACTTGATGTTGGAGCCAAAGCTGCATTTTACTGAAGCCAAAATCGTAATGCTTTATGCTCAAGATGGGAAATACCATAATCGATTCAGCCGTTTCCTTACTTTCTATCCCAAAGAAAAAGCGCTATTTTTTGCCGATGTTACTAAGTCTGTGGATGCACTTATGTTCGGCAGTATCGAGCCGAATCGAAATCTTATCCCTAAACAGGAGTCAAGTGTTTCAGGCAAACGTATCTTGATTGCGGATGACAACGAATCAATGAGAAAACTTACGAGTATTCTGCTTAACAAACAGGGCTATCAAGTTTCTCAGGCTGGTGACGGTAATGAAGTACTCAATGTCTTAAATAGTGAGTCTGTTGATTTGATTTTGATGGACCTTGAGATGCCGATGCTTGATGGGTTGGAGACAACGATCGTAATTCGTGAATCGGAAGAGGGCTATGCAAACGTACCTATCTTAGGTCATACCGGGGACAACCGAAAAGAGACTTTAACCAAAATCGAACAAGTGGGAATGAATGGTTATTTAATCAAGCCAGTGGATAAGGTGAGATTGCTTGATAAGGTATCTGACTATATATAGCGGGCTATAAATGTGCAGTCATCACTCCGGTATGAAAATTAATTTATCAAGCGCCTCTTTTTTGAGGCGCTTTATTATTTAAACGAAATATAAATCCTTATTGTAGTAGGCTTTGCGTGCGACAGATAGAACCTTATCTATATCATTGTTAGTTAAGGAGCTATTTAATGAAAGTCGCAAGATGTTTTTATTATCTGGGGTGGCAGGTGTACAGAATACTGATCCGAATACGCCATTATCTTCAAAGAAATCACGCACTTTGCGCGTATTGGTTTTTTCTCCGGTTTCTAAGCCTATGATCTGAGACTCACTCCGTATATCAAACCCAATATCTTTTAGGCCAGAGACAACTTGTTCTGCGCAGTATGTCAGTTGTGTTCGTGCTTGTTCACTGTCTTTAATCACGCTTAATGTAGCGGCAATTCTATCTAACTCGAACGCCATCATTGCTGAGCTAAAAATAGACGGGAACGACACATAGGGAACCACCTGGCCTGCTAGATTGTTGCACCACACTGCCCCCGCTCGGTAGGCAAAGGTTTTGGCAAGACTTGCAGTCATGAAGTCGACTTGGTTAGTTAAATCGAGCGCCTCAAGTAAGCCCGCCCCACGACTACCGTGTGTTCCCAACGAATGAGACTCGTCAACGACGACTGCACAGCCAAGTTCTTTGGCGATGTCAACGATCTCTTGTAATGGTGCAATTGTCCCTATGGTGCTGTAAATAGAGTCAACTAAGACAACGCCTGGGCCGTTTCGTTTGATGGTACGCTTAAGGTGACGGGCATTGTTATGCATGAAGGGGTGGATATTCGCTCCCGCAATTCTCGCGCCTTCCCACAGCGACATATGAGCAAAGAAATCAATATAGACATTGGTGTCTGAGTCACAGATAGTCTGCAGTAAACCTATGTTCGCAATCCAACCTGAAGGAGCAATGGTACAAGTTTGAAAGCCAGTATAGTCTGCAAGGCGGTGCTCAACCGACTTGTCTAATCCATCACTGTGCAAAAACACATTCGACATAAACGCCGTGTCCTTATGGGAGAGCAGTGAACTAACTTGAGCGTCTATGATTTTAGGGTGATGTGTCAGCGCAAGGTAGTCGTTACTTTGCAAAATGATATCACCGGTGTGTGGCTTCTTACCTAATACTAAGTTTCTGCCGTTATCTTTTGTATTTATTAGGTCGGAAACATAGTAGTTGATTCGTCTGTCGATAAACTCAGGTAGACGAGAGCGAGTCGTTAACATATTCATAATACATAGCCTTAATTAAATGGTTTTATGCGCCAGCTGACATAGCTATGTATAAATACAGTTGAATAAGAAATCTAATAGGAAATGTGATTTTCTTGCGTATACTAACAGATAAAATTATAATCAATGTTATATTGAATGAAAATAATTACCCTATAGGGAGTCTACCTTAATTAATATTTAATGGTTAATTTATTACATGTCATTTTTAATTATTGTGAATTGACTTTAATATTCGTTCGGAAGAATTCTGGCCAGTACATCTTTAAATAACCAGCCGCCACCCATGCGACCAACCCAGTCGCCACTGACAACTCAAACAGCCCAAAGTTGTGTAACCAATACCAATGAGGGTGGCTTTCGGAAAAAAATGACGTCAATCTGTGCATTGCAATGGTACTGATAACCGAGGGAAAGGTCACCGCCGCAATCGATGGTTGAAATTTTAGTCTCATTAACCTGATGTAGCACAAGTAGATCAATAAGGTCATCGTGATGGCTATTCCCGCTAGGGCTCCAGTCAGTATTGGATCTGGCTGTGGGAAATTCACTAAATAGGTTGCAAGCGTGAGGTTAATTGGTGCAGCCATTATTGCTAGCGTAGGCTTTGCTCTTTTAGGTAGCATCCCTTCAAAAACAAGGCGATAAAGTACCAAGGGCAACATGAAGAAATAGATGGTAATACAAATAGTGACTAAGGTTTCTGAAAAAACAGTGTGCCCAAATTGTGTACCCGCCAAAGAGCTACTAATGACCCCAACGGGATAAAGAAACCAACTTGGAACTATATTGGACATTTTGAAATTCAATAGTTGAAACGAGAAGAACAATGTCATCATAGTTAGGTGTAAAAGCAGCGCGGCAAACCACAATGGGTAAGCGATAATCGGTGATATCACGGCGAGGTAATCACATAATATCAACAAAGCCATACTCATCGGTGCCATCAGGCTTCCGCTGAGGGGGTGGCGAATATCATTCATGAAGGCGCTGTAGCTTGATAGATACTTCACAAGCACAGGAAACAACAAGATTGCACCTAAGCCAGCAAAATAAGGCCTAATGACCTCCCCAACTTCAGGAATGTACAATGCCCAAGCATGACCAAGCCCAATGACTCCTAATGCCAGCGAAGCCTGAGAAGGCGGGACACTCTGGAATTGAGTAAAGCGTCTCCAGTTCAACTGCTGCTATCCTTATTTGGTTAACGCTACTCCTGTCGATGGGGATTTGCCGTTAACTTCCGATGATGTGGGGTTAATTGCCGCGATCATAACAAGCCAAACGGTTGCGACGCAAACCTCATTGTTCATTGGTCGGAAGATCTTTCTGCCTCAACTTCTCATTTTTCAGAGTTCGGTGGAGCAATTGGCTATAGATAGGCTGACCACCAAGTAGTTGAGCAAAAATAACCGCGCCTAAACTGGTGATGATAAGTGGAAGGATTAAATAGTAGTTATTGGTCATTTCGATCACGAGCAAAATCCCCGTAATTGGAGCGCGCACGGTGGCAGCAAACAGCGCTCCCATCCCTGCAATAGCGAACATTCCAGGGGTGATGTTTAAGTCAGGCAGAAGGCCTTGGGCGATTAAACCGAATGCGTAACCAAATAAGGTTCCCAGAGCAAGCATGGGGGCGAAAATTCCTCCAGGAGCGCCAGAGCCAAAACAAATCAGCGTTGTCGCGATACGTGCTGCAAACAGCAGAAGTAGAATTTGCGCGCTATAACCACCATTAGTAATGGTAGGTATTAAGCCTATACCACCACCCGTGACTGAAGGGAAGTAGAGCAACATAATGCCGAAACAGCCGCCGATCAGTGAACCCGTAATCAAATAGCGTTTTCTATCATTGCGATGGAGTTTGACAAACAGGTCTTGAGACAGCGTGACTAGTTGGTTGAAAATGACACCGAAAATACCAAACAAAGCACCAAGAAGTAAGAACAACCACAGAACTGGAAGCTCTGGTGCCTCATATTGTGGCATGGTAATCACGGCATGCTGGCCATTAATGTATCGAAAGACAATATTGGCTGATATGGCTGAAATGATCACCGCTCGAATCGAAATCAAAGAGTAGCGAAATTGCGGGCGCATTTCCTCGACCACAAACATGATGCCGGCCAATGGTGCATTAAATGCAGCCGCAAGACCACCAGCCGTCCCCGAGGCGAGTAATGAATGGCGTGTATCGTCATCTTTGACTTTAAAAATATCGGTCACCATGCGCCCGATCGCCCCGCCCATTTGAACAGTAGGCCCTTCACGACCAAGCACCATTCCTGAACCAAGAGCGCCCATTCCGCCAAAGAATTTCACTGGAATCACTCTCCACCAGCGTACAGGACGAATACCATCCATTGCCCCTTCTATTTCAGGTATACCTGAACCTGCCGCTTCAGGAGCGAATCGATGAACAAGGAAGTAACCGATAAAGGCAAGAGTAGCACTGATAAGAAAAGCGGCGAGCCACAAGGGGAGCACACTACCGATTTTACTTATTAGCCAATCGGTACGAGTTTCAGAAACGAAATGGACAGCAATTTCAAAGTAAGTTCCCACTAAACCAGCAAGAACGCCAACAATTAATGACAGAGCGAGCACCGATAATGGTGTTTTGTCCCTTGAGAGAAATTGATTTACCGCATCCTTGGGTACTTTGGCGAGTAAGGATAGCTTAAATTTTTCTCTCTTGGTCATGAAGATGAGGCTCCGGTATGATAGGAAATTGTGATGTTTATCATAAGAATTATACTCGTGAGCGCCACTAACTATAGCAATAAGAATGGAATATTGATTTTCAAAATTGATATAACGGCAATGGTGGAAGAAAAGTATGGAAATTACTGGAGGGAAATCACAATATCGTCACAAGCATAGTGGATTAGAGCTTGCATAATCGTTGTTTTGAACCATAGTTAAAGGGTAAGGCTATTTGAACCGACCCGCATGGAGGAAATCTCGCCTTACCTACAATTTGGATGGATTCAACAGTAAAATTGAAAGCCTCGTTTTTTATCAGGTCGCAACATAATGACTTCCTGATTCGCAAACTCACGATTGAGTAACGAGGGATAGGGCGCACTGATTGGTGCGCCTCTTGTCGTTTAGAGGAAGAGTTATTTCTCTAAATTGGAGATTTGTTTTAAGACATTCTCAAGTTGGTCCCAAGGAAGCAATTGGTTATCTATTACCTCTAAGCGACTTTCAAACCCTTCTAATGACATCTCATTTACTGAGACAACGCCGTTACTTACGTTAAATGCAAAGCAGCCATTTGACGTATTTAAAACACCTTTAACCCTTTCCGCTGTTATGTCTGACAGCACTGAAAAAAGGTCATCGAAACCAAATATGATTTCTGCACCAAAGATCCATCCGCAGCTATAATAACCTTGGCCTTTATTCTCTTTGCGAGCATAGGACTGATTCGGAGCTAGGTCAAACTGTGGTTCTAGCTCGGTATGTTCGTGGTGATATTCAGCTACGTCTGAGGATGGTGAGCTGTCGCGGCGAGGTGAATCAAGCAGTTCGATCGGAAAATTACCATGTTTGACCAACTGGCTGAATATCTTAGGAGGTGTTTGGTCTGTGACCCAGTCATTGAAAGCGTCAACATCGCTGACGTGGCACTGATCGACTTTGTTACCAATGATAATGTCAGAGATAGCCAATTGATCAGTAAAGTTTTGGTTTTGCAGATACTTGTCTTTAAGCAGATTTCTTGGATCAACCAGACCAATAGTCGCTCTTAGGTCGATATAGTCAGAGAACTGGCTAGAGGTGAGTGTTGCCAGTACTTTGTGTGCGTGTCCAAGCCCTGTTGGTTCAACAATAAGTCGGTCAGGGTTGGTTCTAAGTAGTGCGGTAATTGCCACAGACATAGGCACGCCTGCTGCGCAGCACATACAGCCGCCAGGAACTTCTTTAATAAGGGCTCCTTGAACGGTCAGTATGGCGCCATCAATACCGATTTCGCCAAACTCATTGACCAATACTGCCCAGCGTTCGCCTACGGGCTTTTCTTGTAGCAGATTAAGGATTGCGGTAGTTTTACCTGTTCCTAAGAATCCTGTGATGATGTTAGTAGGTATGCTCATCAATATATCTCATGTTCTTTTTGTTACACTATAACAATAGGTCACAAAAAAGGGCAGTGTAATCACTGCCCTTAGTCAAATTAGCGTTTGTTTTTAAGATAACGCTTGCGACGTTCTTCTTTCTTCTTCGCTTTCTCTTCTGCTTTTCGAGTTGCTTCAAGTTCAACTTCGATAAGCTCTTGGGTAATCATTTCAGGCAGCTCTAATGTGATTTGCCCAAGCGTACCGTTACGTAACTCGTGGAGTAGAATCTCCGAACATTTATGCAAGTCTACTCGACCGCCTGAACGCAATGCTCCGCGTCGACGACCAATCTCTTCCATTAGCTCGATATCGCTTTCAGGAAGCTCTTCAATCTCATAACGCGCTTGTAAGCGCTGAGGGTACGCTTTGGCAAGGTATTCAACTGTATAAAACGCGACTTCATCGTATTCCATTGCAGTATCTTTTACCGCGCCAGTCGCAGCAAGGCGGAAGCCACTGTGCGGGTTTTCAACTTTCGGCCACAGAATTCCCGGAGTGTCGGAAAGCACGATACCATTTTGCAAGTTAATGCGTTGCTGACGGCGAGTTACCGCAGGTTGGTTGCCTGTTACAGCGATGGTACGACCGGCCAGTGAATTGATGATGGTCGACTTACCTACATTCGGGATGCCCATAATCATGGTGCGAATGTTTTTACCGATCTCTTCACGGTGTGGCGCAAGCTTACGGACCAACTCCATGATCTTCTGCACTTCGTGTGGCTGTGATGTGGTAATCGCAATCGCTTTTACGTTGTGCTCTTTCTCAAAATGGTCAATCCACAGTTGAGTCAGTTCTGGATCAGCGAGATCACGTTTATTGAGCACTTTTACAACTGGCTTATCTTCCTTTAACTCTGCAATCATAGGGTTTTCGCTACTAAAAGGGATACGTGCGTCAAGCACCTCAATAATCACATCGATCTGAGGGATCGCTTCAGCAATCTCTTTTTGAGCCTTGTGCATATGGCCCGGGAACCATTGGATAGACATAGAACTAACCTTGAAATTCAAACTTGGCACAATTGTAAGGGTAAATGAGGGAGAGTAAAGGGCAAAGTCAATATTGAAGCTTACGGCAAAACGAACTGTGTTCAGTTCACTTTGCATGTATTTGTTCGCGGCTAACTACGCTTTCGCCAAAGCATCGCTTGGTTGTAGCAACAGGGTCGCTAACCCTGACACGGCTTCAACTACAGGTGGCAATGGCTCTTTGGTATATTCCGCTAACTGCACGTATAACGAAAACAAGGTACTACCAGAGAATATGAAAGCCATTTCGGCCATTATTTTTTGCTTCGTATAGTGCTTGATCCGCTTTTTGGAACCAGTGGGATAGTTGACTGTAAGAATCTAACTCACCTGATGTCGCTCCTACACTAATGGTTAGCGTGTCGCTTGTTGGAGAGTGTTCATGCTTTATACCCAGTTCATCGACGCAATTGACCAGTATTTTCAGGTAGCCATCTAATACAAGTGGATGATCTCCAGCCAGAAGGATACAAAATTCCTCTCCGCCATACCTTGACACGAGCTTTTCATATCGGGTGTCAACAGATTGAAGTGCTTTAGCAACTCTACGTAACGCTTCATCCCCCTCTAGGTGCCCATAGTTGTCATTGAAAAGCTTGAAATGGTCGACATCTATTAGGATAACGGCAATGTACTTGTATTCTAGCGTTTCTATTAAGTCATGAGCGGTTTCATACAGTAATCTTCTATTGGCAATTTGGGTCAGGCTATCTATCGTCGACTGCTTTCGTAAGATTGCCCGTTTATCTTCAAGCTCATTGATTAAATCATTGATTTGTCTTGCGAAGCTGCGCATCTCTTTCGAAATGAATGTATCTTCACTCGGGAGTCGGTCACCGGACTTTTGAAACTGTTTTAGATATTGCTGAGCGGCTTTTAAGGGCTTGACTAAGTTTGTCACTACGTAAAGATTCACTGCAAAGGTAATCAGAGCAAACAAAGACAACGCAGCAATCTCAGCTTTAGGTAGGAACTCGGGCAGGATTTCATTGTGCGAGACGTTAATTGCAATTTTAAGCGCATCGTCAATCACGTCATCTCGATAAAGGATAGTGCTATTTGATTCGATATTTTTCACTTCTCCATAAGAAGGAAGTATATAAATTCCTACTCCTGTTGAAGCCTCAATCTGCTTGATGAATTCTTCTCTGATTTTTCTAATAAACAGCAAGTAACCATGCTCACACTCTTTGCCGTCGCTAAGGCAAATTCTTGAAGAGGCAACCATAAATACCGAATCATTATAGACAGCGTAATCAACGAAAGACTGGACGGTATCTTGCTGAGCGTTGACGGCATTAGACAAAACCTTATCAATGACAGCGCGCTTTTCCAAAGCTAGAAAAGACATATTTACAATGGCCTCACCATTGTAAACGCCACTCCAAACGGTATTGACGTCCGGATCAAATATGACAATGGCATCAATATGCTTTGAGGAAAATGCATGTGGGCCAATGCTTTCATTGATGAACAAGTCATTTGGCTGGTCAACATACCGAGCCATTGTTGTCCATGCAGCATAATCTTCAATTGATGCGCGAAGTTCTAATTCCTCCATACTTAGCACCGTTTCTACGCGCTCTAGTTCGAACTGTTGTCGATTTTTAGACTGATCGAGTGCTTGGTCGTGACTCCAAAGCAACTTGAAGGAAAGGTAGAAAAACAGAAATAACACCGCCGCTATCATAGAGACAAAGATAGTGATCTGGCGAATACTTAAGTGTTTGAAGTTATACAACAATGATGAGTCACCTGTAGCGCTGTCGATATTTTGCAATTTGTATTTGTACGTAAGTATAAGTGTAGAGTGATTGTAGAAAAGTAGTGAACTAATCGCTTAGAAAGGCGTAGTTATCGGTGCTGGGGCTGAAAATAGCGCTAGCATCAAGTGCAAGTCGACTTTGTTGGTGATTAATTCTACAAGTTGGGTGTATTCTCTTTGAAAGTGAGGCACTTATCAATAGTAACCGCGTGTGTTAAGCGAGCGCGAGACAGAGTATCTTGAGTTCCAACTCTACCTAACTTAATGGGTCTCTATTCACCAGAAAGGACTATTATGTGGAACCAAGGCTTTAAGTAAGAGTTCCGTATTTGTCGGGGCGCTAAAATGTCCTAACTGTCTAGTGAAATACTTCAAAGTTTTACAACTGGGTAGGATTAATATTTTGTCACATTTTGATTAATTGTTTATATTCGCGGCAACATAATTACTACAAAAGTACTAGATCATGTCAGCCCAGTCTTCATCATCACGCGAAACGTTTTTGGAAAGCAAAGAACAACTTGTCTCTACCACCGATTTAAGGGGGGTTATTACTTACAGTAACGACGCTTTCGCTCGAATCGCGGAGTTTAGCCAGCAAGAGCTAATCGGACAGCATCACAATATTGTTCGCCATAGTGATATGCCCAAAGCGGCTTTTTCTGATATGTGGCGTAATCTAAAGCAAGGTAAAGCATGGCGCGGTATCGTAAAAAATCGTACTAAGTCAGATGGTTATTACTGGGTGGATGCCTATGTGACGCCAATCTACCAGGATAATGAAATGGTGGGCTATCAGTCGGTACGGGTAAAGCCAAAGCGTGAATGGGTTGAAATTGCGGACAAAGCTTATAAAGGCTTACTTAGAGCAGAAAAGTCGGGCCGGGTATGGTCATTAAAGATAAGTGATAGCCTTCGCTATGCCATTCTACTTGGAGCATTGGGTGCCCCTTTGATTTCAAGTTTGAGTCATATACAAGGGTTGCCAAGCTTCTTATTGAGTGTAGCGCCAGTTGCGGTGCTATTTACATTGTTCAGACAAGAACTGATTGATACGCCGAAACACCTGAGTAAGCTGCAATCTGAGTATGACAGTGTCAGCCGGTTGATATTCTCTGGCGGTAAGAAGTTTTCAATCGCTGATTTCCATCTAAAATTGCTTTCAGCTCGAATCCGTACTGTGCTTGGCCGAATGACGGATTCGGCTAAACCATTGCAAGACCTAGCAGACAACTTAAGCGCTACGTCATACCAAGTGACCGAAGCGTTAGATCAACAAACAAAAGATATCCTTCAGGTGCGTGAAGCGACAGAAGAGGTGGAAGTAACAGCCAATGAGGTTTCAGCTAGCACCCAAGACGCACACAAAATTGTTGAAGTGACGATGAAAACTTGTGCTGATGCAAAACAGAGCATTACACAAACCCACCAGAATCTCACTCGCTTAAGTGCACAAGCAGAAAAAGCGACGCAAACGACTTATCAATTAAGTGAACAGGCGCAAAATGTGAGCAAAATGATGGAAGAGATTGGAGGTATCGCAGAGCAGACAAATCTATTGGCATTAAATGCGGCGATAGAGGCAGCCCGAGCAGGAGAGCAGGGGCGTGGCTTTGCTGTTGTAGCCGATGAGGTTCGCGCACTTTCTGGACGAACGTCGAATGCGACTGTTCAGATCAAAGACAGTATTGAAACCATGCTTAGTACTATTGAAAGTTGGCAACAGGATATTATTGCCAACCAGAAACAGACCAATACTTGTGGCGAAGTCGCTAGCGTCAGTGCAGAAAGATTGTCTGAAGTAGAAACCTTAATGTATTCAATGAGCGACTTAATGCAATCGGTCGACAGTTCAGCCATTAAGCAGCGAGAATTGTCGAGTGAAGTCAATCTGCATATCCATTCCATTGCCTCAACGGCAGAGCAAAACCTAGCGGCAACACACACGGTTAAAGAGAACGCCAATGATCTCAAAGGGCAGGTTAACGAGTTCTATCAGCTTGCTAAACGGTTTGAAGATAAGTAATCAATTTGGTTGATGCTAATAGCCCTCGATCTTCTCGAGGGCTATTTTTTTGCTTCACAGAAAAGAGTTTGGGAATCTATACTGATCCAAGTAGTTGAATTATTAATAATAATTAATACTATAGTTATTAGAACGATTGGATGACCAAGGAAGGAAGAGCATATGAAGATGCTGACTCGTCTTGCGCTGAGCGGATTGATTGCCGCGAGTGCGAGCTTTGCAGCTTACGCCAAAACTATCGAAACGAAGACATTGGTAGGGTTTGGCGAAGCTAAGTACCCAGAAAATTTTGCTCACTTCGATTATGTCAATCCTAATGCGCCCAAGTATGGCAAAGTGACTTATGGTCAGATGGGAACTTACGACAACTTTAACCGTTATGCATCACGTGGTGTGCCTGCCGCAGGAAGTGGCCAGCTTTACGATACGCTGATGTACTCCCCGAGTGACGAGATTGATGCGTACTACCCATTAATCGCGAGTAATGTACGCTATTCCGACGATTTCATGTGGCTTGAACTGGATATTAACCCCAAAGCGCGCTTTCAAGATGGGGTGCCCATCACCGCTCATGATGTGGCATTTACCTTCGAAAAATTTATGACGGAAGGTGTCCCTCAGTATCGTTCTTATTACAAAGCAATTAAATCGGTGACGGCGAAGTCGGATTATGTGGTTCGGATTGAGATGTCTGAACCTGACAGAGAAAAGCTATTTAGTTTCGCCCAGTCTACTCGTGTGTTACCTAAGCACTTTTGGCAAGATAAGAAGTTTTCTGAGCCACTGAATAAGCCTCCGGTAGGAAGCAGTGCGTATAAAATCACCGATTATAAGCCGGGCCAGAGTGTCACTTATACCCTTGACAAGAATTACTGGGCAAAAGATCTTCCTGTCAATATTGGTCGTAACAACTTTGAACAGGTTCAATACGACTATTATCGTGATGATACCGTGATGCTAGAGGCATTCAAGGCGGGCGAGTTTGACCTTCGTATTGAGAGCGAGCCAAAGTTTTGGGAGAACTCCTACACTGGAGTGAACTTCGATAAGGGTTACATCAAGAAAGAAGAGATTTCACATCAACAACCGCAGCAGGCCAATGGTTTTGTCTTTAACATTCAAACTGAAGTTTTCAAAGACCCGAAAGTTCGCGAAGCCATTAATTATGCCCTCGATTTTGAATGGATGAATAAGAACCTGTTTTATAGCGAGAATAGTCGGACGCGTAGCTATTTCCAAAATACCACATATGAGTCAGTAGGCTTACCGTCAGAAGCTGAACTTACAGTGCTGGAGCCGATTAAAGATAAAATTCCACCTCGCGTATTTACCGAAGAGTATCAACCCCCTGTAACAGATGGCTCTGGTCGGATTCGTAGCCAGATGCGCACGGCGTTCAAACTTTTTAAGCAAGCAGGTTGGGAATTGAAAAACAAGGTTATGACGAACATTAAAACGGGTGAAGCAATGAGCTTTGAGCTGTTGATATTCAACCCTAATGTCGAGACCTATGCGATTCCATTTCAGAAGAACCTTAGGTCGATGGGGATTGATATGAAAATCCGCACGGTTGACCGTACTCAATACATAAAAAGGTTGCGCGATCGTGATTTTGACATGGTCTCATCGAGATATTTTGCCAACCCATACCCAAGTTCGAGTCTGATGATAGTTTGGAACTCTCAATTTATCGATTCAACCTACAATACCGCAGGCGTTATCGACCCCGCTGTGGACTATTTAACGCAGGCGATTGCGGATAATCAGCAAAACCCAGACAAGTTGTTAGCCCTTGGCCGCGCATTCGATCGAGTTTTGCAATGGAGCTTCTATATGGTTCCACAGTGGCATTATAGCAAATATCGAGTCGCGACATGGGATAAGTTTGAACGACCAGAGATTCGCCCCGAATATGACTTGGGCGTTGATACGTGGTGGGTGTCAAAAGAGAAAGCTGCCATGCTACCTGAGAAACGACGTTAACAGAGGCTCTGATGGCTGCATATATTTTTAGACGACTACTGCTGGTTATTCCCACCTTGTGGGCGATCATCACTATTAACTTTTTTATTATCCAGGTCGCACCGGGTGGTCCAGTTGAACAAGCTATTGCTCAAATGGAAGGGCTAGAGTCGGGCTTGATGAGCCGAATTACAGGGGGCGGCAACTCAGCAGATACCGCTGCCGTAGAGGAAGCATCGGCAACAGGCTACAAAGGCTCACGAGGCTTAGATCCAGAAGTCGTTGAAGAGATAAAAAAGCAGTTTGGTTTCGATAAACCGTTGCATGAGCGATATTTTGACATGTTGAAGAACTATGTCACCTTTAATTTTGGCGATAGCCTTTTTAAGGGGGGCAGTGTGATCGACCTGATTGTAGAGCGATTGCCGGTCTCTATTTCTCTCGGGCTGTGGAGCACATTGATCATCTACTTGATTTCAATTCCTTTGGGAATTTTAAAAGCGATTCATCACGGTAGTCGATTTGATATTTGGTCGAGCGCTGTCATTATTGTCGGTTATGCGATTCCAGGTTTTTTGTTTGCCATCATTTTGATCATACTATTTGCAAGCGGGAACTATTTTAGTTGGTTCCCGTTGCGTGGCTTAGTCTCTAGTAACTTTGAGCAACTGACATGGTATCAGCAGGTCGTTGACTATTTTTGGCATTTAACATTGCCAATACTAGCAATGGTTATTGGTGGTTTTGCCACTCTAAGCATGCTGACTAAAAACTCCTTCCTTGATGAAGTGAACAAGCAGTATGTTGTAACGGCACGAGCAAAAGGGTTAGACGAGCGAGACATTCTCTATAAGCACGTTTTTCGTAACGCTATGTTGATTATTATTGCTGGCTTTCCGGCGGCATTCATCAGTATTTTCTTTACTGGCTCAATGCTAATCGAAGTGATGTTTTCTCTTGAAGGTATTGGGTTACTGGGTTTTGAATCGACGATACAACGAGACTACCCCGTTGTGTTTAGCTCGCTCTATATCATGACGTTACTTGGCCTGATCCTGAGTATTATTTCTGATCTTACCTACACTTGGGTGGATCCGCGAATCGACTTTGAGGCGCGTTAATGTTGTTCAAGAAAAAAAGAGCCAACCCTCTTAACGAAGCTCGCTGGCTAAGATTTAAAGCCAACAAACGTGGATATTGGTCCATGTGGCTATTTGGTTTGCTGTTTATAATGAGCTTGTTCGCCGAACTGATTGCGAATGACAAACCAATGTTAGTGGAATTTGACAACCAATGGTATTTCCCGGTAGTCACGCAATATGCTGAAACTGAGTTTGGTGGCGAATTTGAAACGGAAGCCGATTATACGGACCCTTATGTTATTGAGCTTATCGAGGAGAAAGGTTATATCGTTTGGCCGTTGATTCGATTTAGCTACGATACTATTAATTACAACATCGGTGGCGCAGTGCCTTCTCCACCCGATGACGTTAACTGGCTTGGAACTGATGATAAAGGCCGAGATGTCCTTGCGCGTGTTATTTACGGCTTTCGTATTTCAGTGCTATTTGGGTTCGTGTTAACCATTGTCTCAAGTGTGATTGGTGTAGCGGTCGGTGCCACGCAAGGTTACTATGGAGGTTGGTTAGACTTATTTGGTCAGCGATTTATAGAGGTCTGGTCAGGGATGCCAACACTGTTTTTGCTCATCATTTTGTCGAGTTTTGTTGAGCCCAACTTTTGGTGGCTGCTGGGTATTATGGTGGCGTTTAGCTGGATGAGCTTAGTGGGCATCGTCCGAGCGGAATTCTTACGTTGTCGCAATTTTGATTATGTCCGCGCAGCACAAGCGATGGGTGTGGCTGATAAACGTATTATGCTCCGTCATATGTTACCAAATGCTATGGTTGCTTCGTTGACTATGATGCCGTTTATCTTATCAGGTTCGGTTACCACTTTAACCTCGCTTGATTTCTTGGGTTTTGGCTTACCTGCAGGATCACCATCTTTGGGTGAATTACTTGCGCAAGGCAAAGCTAATCTACAGGCCCCTTGGCTTGGTTTCTCGGCATTTTTCGTTCTCTCTGTGATGCTTACTTTACTGGTGTTTATCGGTGAAGCCGTGCGCGATGCATTTGACCCTCACCATCAAGGAAGATAGCCATGTCAGAAACTGTACTTACCATTAACGGCTTATCAGTGGGCTTTGGCCGTCAAACACAAGTCGAGCAAGTAACCAATGATGTGTCGCTGTCGATAAAAAAAGGCGAGACGCTCGCTCTAGTCGGAGAGAGCGGCTCTGGCAAATCGGTAACCGCAAACTCAATTCTAAAATTACTGCCTAAAGGTGCATCCCATTATTTGTCTGGTAGCATCGATTTTGATGGCGTTGATATTCTTCAATGCTCTGAAAGGCAGCTGAGAGGGATTCGTGGTAGGCGTATTGGTATGATTTTCCAAGAGCCGATGGTATCGCTCAATCCGCTGCACAAGATTGGTAAACAGTTGGTTGAAACGTTGGCAATTCACCGCGGGCTGCGACAACGAGCCGCCGAACAACTTGCGATTGAATGGCTAGCTAAAGTTGGCATTCGCAACCCGGAGCATAAAGTTGTCGCTTACCCACATGAATTGTCGGGCGGTGAAAGGCAGAGAGTCATGATCGCTATGGCGTTAATTAACGAACCGGAACTGCTGATTGCTGACGAACCAACAACTGCGCTAGATGTGTCTGTTCAAGCCCAAATACTCGATTTGTTGAAAGACCTGCAACAAGAAATGGGTATGGCGATGCTGTTCATTACCCATGATTTGAGCATAGTGAAACGTATCGCTGACCGTGTTGCAGTAATGCAGAATGGCAGTTTGGTTGAAACGGGAAGTTGTCAGCAGATATTTAACTCTCCGGTCCACGACTATACACACAAGCTGATTAACTCTGACCCTAGAGGATTACCTGTCAAGGTCAGTGAGCAAACGTCGCCTTTACTTGATGTGAGTAACCTACGTGTTTGGTTTCCCATTACTGGCGGTATCTTCAAACGTGTTGTGTCCCATATCAAAGCCGTTACCAACATGAACTTTGAGTTGAAGAAAGGGCATTCCATCGGCTTGGTTGGTGAAAGTGGGTCGGGTAAATCTACTACAGGTATGGCTATTTTGCGACTGGTCAAATCCGAGGGCTCTATTGCTTATCAAAACAATGAACTACAAGGTTTAGACAGAAAAGCTATGTTGCCCTACCGGAGTAAGATGCAAGTGGTGTTTCAAGACCCATTTTCAGCGCTCAATCCTCGTATGTCTGTTGCTCAGGTGATTGGTGAAGGACTTAGGGTACACCAAACTTTAAGTGAACAAGAAGTTGATCAACGCATCTGCGAAGTGATGGTGGAAGTTGACCTCGACCCAGAAACAAGACACAGATATCCGAACGAGTTTTCAGGAGGACAAAGGCAGCGAATTGCCATAGCACGTGCCCTTATTCTAAAACCCGAATTTATACTACTTGATGAACCGACCTCGTCGTTAGACAGAACAGTCCAAGCTCAAGTATTGGATTTGCTAAAGTCCTTGCAAGCAAAATATCAGCTCACTTACCTGTTTATCAGCCACGATTTGAATGTAGTGCGCTCTTTGTGTCACTACACAATTGTGATGAAACAAGGTGAGATCGTGGAACAGGGTGAAACTCAACAAATGTTTGCTGATCCGCAACAGAGTTATACCCAACACTTAGTGAGTCTTTCTACCTTTTAGCTTATACAAAACAAAAAACCAGTCACTAATCGACTGGTTTTTTTACTTTAGGATGAGCGAAAATTACAAAAATACGCTCTTTTCCGCAGACCAAGTTTTCTCGAACTCTTTACTCACATCGTACTCGTTTAGGTGAGCAACGTGGAAGTTAAGCAAATCGAGATCATAAGATGGCTCTGTATAAACTGTGCCTAAACTGATCGCTGCTACTAGGCGGTCTGCCTGCTCAGCTGCGTAATGCTCACTACCTTGACGAGTTTGACGCTGGAGTTGTTCGCGCAGTTGGCTAACCACCATTTCATATTCAACTTGAGTGAATCCGGTCGCAATAGCGCGTTTGATTTCTGTCTCGACCAGCTTCTCGGCATCTGATTTCTCATCGGCAGACATTTCGGTCACACGGACTTGAGACAGCACACGGTGATCGAAAAGCACTTCATTGTCGACTGTCACTTTTGCTTGGGACTGCTGTTGCTCAAGCGCCTTCTGGATACGTTGCTCTAGTAATTTGTTTGCGACAGTAGTGAGTAGTATCTCTTTGCGGTGAAGTTTACTGTCTTGCTCGTCTGCCAGCGTTTTCAACGTTCTCACGGCGAAGCTAGTGTCATTGGCTGACTCTGACTGAAGATAAGAATCTAAGTCAACACCGTGTCCTTGAGCTTTGAGTGAAACTGGAGTTTTCACCCAATCGGAGAACTGGCGTTGGATCAATTTGATTGTTTGCCTAGTGTTTACACCACCAGTAATAATGACTGTCGTATTCTGAGGGACATAAAATTTGCTCTTGAACCCATTACTGCTTGACTGGCGAACTAAGCCTTGTCGAATTGCAGCAAGATTAGTTTCAATAGATGTTTCATCAGCATGCGCTAGATCTAAGCTAAATACAGTCTGTTCTAGTTCGGTTGAAGCTTTCCAGTCGCTACTTTCAACACAAGACTGCGCCGCGAGGCGAGCCGAAGCGTCGTGTTCAAGTGACTGTTGCGCTGAGCCCGAACCAATACGGACGCGTAGAGACACTTCATCTGAGTTGCGGGTGGTCGGCAATACAACAAATCGCAGACCGTTATTTAGCTGAGCAACTTTGGTGCTGGTCGGCATCTGAATATCAGTATGCTCAAACCACAACGCAGAATTACTAGAAGCGTTAACAACGGGTGAAAAAATCAGACTAGCAGAGAGTGCTGCACCGATCAAACTACGTAATGAATAAGACACTTTGTACTCCAGAAACAAGAAAAACAAATATTTCCGTGTTCAATAATAACGATAATCTATAACGTTATCAGTGTGTTATCTTTCCTTGAATAAGAAGAATGGCTTCTTAGTACACCAAAGCCTTGTTTCGCGAACCTTGCGAGGCCTATGAACTGGTTTATAAATTTGTATGAATTCTCTACAACTAGAGTTAATTAGTCAAATAGAATTATGAATTGGGTGAATGAGTCTCAGAAATAAGATGGCGTGGAATTAGATTTTTGTATAGTGGCTAGCGCTGGCCACTGAAAGAGGTTTTGCGAACCAATAGCCTTGAAGGTAAGCGGCTCCCATGTCTGTGAATACGCGTTGCATCGCTGCGTCTTCAATCCCTTCAATGACAATATCGATATTGTAAGAGTTGCAAAGTTTAGTAATAAAAGAGAGGTATTCAAAGGTTACCGGGTTTTCAAGTGAACGCCACGCGATCGATTTGTCGATTTTAATCTGCGAAAGTGGCAGGTCAAAAAAGCTATTGAGCGAACTATAACCTGCACCAAAATCATCTAACGATAATTGAAACCCTAGCTGTTTAAGTCTATTAAGTTGTGCTATTGCGTCTTTATTATCATCAAGGATAATGGTTTCAGTCAGTTCAAGTACAATCGCATTGGCGTCAACACCATACTCTTGGGTCATTTTCTTCACATTATCTGGGAATTGTTGACTGAGAAGTTGGAGCACAGAGACGTTGACGTTGACTTTGATAGAGTCACTGTGGGTTTGCTGGTATTTGTTGATAAAACGGCAGGCTCGCTCAAAAACAAAATAACCCAGTTCACTAATGAGGCCTTTTTTTTCTGCAACGGTGATAAATTCGTCGGGGTAGATCTCTCCGATTGTTTCACTGCGCCAACGAACTAAGCTTTCAAAACTGGCCACTTTTTCAGATCTGCAGCAAACGATGGGTTGAAACTTGACAGACAACTTACGATTACGGATAGCATTGCCCAGTTCTTGTTCAATATAAAAGTGTCGGTCTACTTGAGTTTTAGTGGTCGTAGTATAAACGCGAATGTGCGGTTCTGGTTGTGTGGTGGCGAACTGGCATGTTTGCGCGGCGACTTTAACAATTTCATCGGTAGCTGTTTCAGATGGAATATTCGGGTAGATCCCAATACTAATTTCATCTGCGTACAGAAACTCTATGCTTTTTACGGCGTCCGCATAGGCTTGACTAATACGTTTTGCTAATTTGACTAGCGACGCTTCGTCGTATTCACCACGAACAATGATTGCAAAATCATGCGATTGAATACGGTACATGTCGACAAACTGCTCAGGAAACTCGCCGAGAATCTTCGTTAAATGAGAGAGAAGGTTGCGCATTATTTGCGAACCGTAAAGTGTTTGGTAAGATCGTGTTACCCCAGGTTGGATATACATCAAATGATGAGCTTCATCGGTGATCAACTTGAGATTATCGAGATCCATTGCAAGCTTTTGTTCGTTTGACAACCCAGATGAGCCATCGCGAAAAGAGGACTGCTGTACGTAAGACTCCATCAATTTTCTATCAGAAATATCTCTATGACAGCCGATCATGAAGCGTTGTCCATTGACGGTTTTAGTGACAGCAGTGCCTTCTAACCATATATATTGACCATTGGTACAACGAATACGATATTGGACTGTAACGCGTGACTCATCTTCTTGAATATGCTCGCCGACTCGTGTTCCCAACGATAACTGATCTTGAGGGTGCACAAGGTCTAACCATGTTTGTAAGTTAGTCTGTCCGGACTCAATGCCAAAACGAGAGTAGAATGAAGGGTTATAAAAGCAGACGTTGTCGCTGTCCGTCATGTAGAAGATGCCATCATTGAGGACATCAATCATATGACGAAAATGGTTATTCATAAGATCATCTAGCTCAGCACCAGTTAGGCCGAGAGCCGAGGACTCTATCTTATCTACAATTTCTTCCTCAATCTCGGAAACTAAGGACAGATTTGGATTTAAGGCAACGCTGTCAATCGAATGAGCCATTGAAGATGTACATACCTGATTAGCCGTTGATTTATTTTTATTGCGTGATCTTTAATGTTCTTATAATCACTTATCATGCTAGTAATACAGCAATTGAGTTTTGATCTCTAGCCGCTAAATCGCGTTTTTAACGCGTCGTATGAAAATTTTTAACGATTGCTCACAGAGTGCACAAACTTTTGTCGATTTACTTGAAAATCTTGCAATACATACTTGAGCTAAGAAGCCTCTGATTTAATGGCGAACAGAAGATGCCTATTCAATTCTATCGATGAAATGAACTTAACGGATTACTTTCGGCCAAGGAGAGGTAAGCTTTTATTCTTGATTTTGAAGATAGTTAGACATAATTTGCTCGACCGTGCCATCGTTCTTAAGTTCTTCTAAAGTCTGATTGAATTGCTTGATAAAATCATCTTTGTAGGGGTAACGATTTGTTGTGATGTTGGTAAACCCTAAATAACCTTGTTCGCCACCGACTGATGTACCCAAGGTGAGCGTCCAGTTTGGTCTGACCATTCCCTCTTCCGTGAGGAGCTTGATCTCCCACAGAATAGACAGCCTATCATTGATATAACAATCAGTGCGATTTTTATATAAGTTGAGGATGTTAGCACGATTGCCTTTTGCTTCTTTTAAGAAGATTTTTCCCTGCTTAACCGCGTCCCAGAACTCTGTGCCTCCAAGAGCAAACGCTTCATTGATGCCGATCGTTAATCCTAAGTAGTCTGAAGGCCAATGCTCTAATGAGCGATTCATTACGCTATCTGGCTGACAATATACAACCACCTCTTCATTTAAAATTGGACTTGAGTAGGGAAAAATGTACGGGCGTTTGTCGGTGTAGTAATAAGGGGGATAAAGCGCAAACCCTTCCCCCACTTCTAGGAGTTTAAGTCCGCGTTTCCAAGGGACAAGGGTTATCTTGACTCGATAGCTTGGCATTTCTTTAAATACTGCATTAAGGATGTCGGTATAAATACCTTTTGCCTCTCCGTTTTCTATATAGCTATAAGGTGGGTAGGCGTCATCTCCATACACAACGACACTGGTGGGCGGATGATAAGCCCCTACGGCACTGTTCAGAAAAACCAAAAGAAGAAACGGCCATCTCACCACGTTCAAACCTTACCTGTATCTTATACTTATTGTTAACTTTAGTTTATTTATCGAGATATTGAGATTAGACTCTCTGTTTTGTTAAAAAATGACCATAAGGCATCGTAATGGATCAAGACTACGAACATGGCGAAGAGATTGAAATTGAAGCGATTGGTATTGAGGTGTCTTCGCAACCAATTGAATTATATAAAGTATTTAAAATAGCCAATCTAGTCGGTGGGGGTGGTGAGGCAAAGCACCTTATTGCTGAGGGCTACGTCGCAGTAAACGGAGAGTTGGAGACTCGTAAACGTCGTAAGCTATACGATGGCGATTTTTTTGAGTTTAACCAAGAGTATTACGTGGTTGTATGTGATGCGCCTGTAACTGAACCAGAAGATAAGCTCAAAAAAGCTGACAATGCGGCTAAGCAGGCTCCAGCTAAAAGTCGCAAACCGTCAGCAGGTAAAGCGAAACAGAACAAGAGCAACGAAGAAAAGGCAACCCCAAAAGCAGGTAATGGCCGCTCATCGATAGACTTCTTCTAGGGCACAAGATATTTAATACCAAAGGAGCGATGTTCGCTCCTTTTGTGTTTGTAGCTACTTGAATTCTTCTTCACATCAATTCTAACTGTGTAAATAACGTAAATTAGCGATGACACAACCATAAATCTAAATGATAATGGATTTCATTAGTGATTATGGAGTGACACGATGAAGTTGTCTGCACTGGCATTAGCCACAGGATTATTAGCATTAGGCGCTAATGCGAAAATGGTCGAAATTGAACACGCCCAAGGTACAACCAAGTTAGAATCAAGCCCTGAGCGAGTGGTCGTGATTGGGTTGGGCGCGTTAGATACTGTAAAGGCGTTTGGTATTGAGCCAGTCGCGCTATCAACAGTGAGCATGTTCCCAGACTACCTTGCCCAATACCGTGATTACAAGTTCGTTTCTGCAGGTAGCCTGCATGAACCAGACTTTGAAACCATCTATACTCAAAAGCCAGACTTGATCATTGTGGGTTCTCGAGCAGCACCAAAGTACATAGAGCTGTCTGAAATCGCTCCAACCATCGTATTCGCCGCTGATTCCAATAAAGGCTACTGGGAAAGTACTCAAGAACAATGGCGTAATCTTGGTGAAGTATTTGATAAGCAAGAGTTTGTTGAATCGAAGATCGAACAGTTAGATAAAGAGTTCACGGCAATTCGTGCATTCAACCAAGCGAATAAAGTTGATGCGCTTACTGTAATGAGTGCTGGAGGTAACATCACGACTTTTGGTGCGCAATCGCGTTTTTCTGCAATATACAAAGATTTCGGCTTCAAAGAGACGGTAAAAGGGATTAAAGAAAGTCGTCACGGCGATCTCGTATCTTACGAGTTTATCCGAGAAAAGAATCCGTCAACCTTACTTGTTATCGACAAAGACGTTCTGATTAACAAAGGTAAGGGGAGTACGGTTAAACGAGACTTTGAAAATGACCTCGTTAAAGCAACCAACGCTTATCAGGAAAAAAAATTGGCTTACTTAGATATTAACGCTTGGTACCTTTCCATTGCAGGTATGCGTGCTACAGAGCAAATGATAGATGATGTGAACTTAGCCACAACGTCTAACTGAACAAGATAAGAATTATAAACATAGGCCTCAAGCACATGTTGCTTGAGGCTTTTGCGCTGAAGAGAAAAGTAAGTGAAGAAATTATTGCTGGCGCTAATTGTACTGAGTATTGCGTCACTGTTTGTTGGAGTAGGGCAGCTAAACCTTGCGTCTTTATTGGCAGGTGAACCTGATAGTTGGCATTTGTTTTGGGCCAGTCGAATTCCTCGACTTGTTGCTGTGCTACTTGCGGGGGCTGGTTTGAGCATTGCAGGTTTGATTATGCAGCAAATCAGCCAGAACCGATTTGCTTCTCCTTCGACTTCCGGCACGATTGAATGTGCGATGCTGGGATATGTGTTGAGCCTTGTCGTGTTTGGTAATGGCCAGCAACTATGGCTGATCTTTGGCGTGTCAATGGCAGGCACGCTGTTGTTTGTTCAGTTTATTAATCGGATTCAGTTTAAGAACGCCATTTTCGTCCCCTTGATCGGCATTATTTTTGGTAATGTTGTTGACTCTCTAGCTACCTTTATCGCTTACAAATACGATGCTTTGCAAAACCTGTCTAGCTGGACAGTGGCTAACTTTGCCAACTTATTACAGGGTGACTATGAGTTACTCTATATTGCCATCCCAGTGGCAATTTTCAGCTACCTGTATGCGGCAAGGATATCGGCAGTAGGTTTAGGTAAAGACTTTGCCACGAACCTTGGATTGAACTACCAACAAGTGTTAGTTATTGGTGTTTTACTGGTTTCGGTAATGTCGGCAACGGTGGTAATGATTGTTGGCATGTTACCTTTCTTAGGCTTGATTGTTCCCAATCTTGTTAGCCGCTTCTTTGGCGACAACCTGCGTAAAAACATACCCTTGACAGCCATTCTAGGGGCGTTAATTGTGCTGTGCTGCGATTTAGTCGGGCGCCTAATTATATACCCATACGAAATCCCTATCTCTACCATCATCAGTATCTTAGGTGGTACGGTGTTTATCTTCTTTATTCTTAAGGGACAAAAGCATGCTTGATAGGACCAAACTTATTGGGCTTGCCGTTATCGCAATTGCGTTTTGCTTTCTATTCATTGGTATTGGCCTCAACGCTGATAACTACCAGTACTTTTTATCCCGTCGGGTGCCCAAAGTACTTGCTATGGTGATTGCGGGTATAGCCATTGGACAGTCTTCACTTGTTTTTCAAACCATTACTCATAATCGTATACTAACGCCAAGCATCATGGGGTTTGATTCTCTGTACATGTTTACCCAAGTGCTGGTGGTGGTAATATTTGGCGGAATGAGTAGTCTTGCTCTGAACGCTTATTTTAACTTCAGTGTTTCTATTGTCGTGATGTTGGCTTTCTCAATACTTTTGTTTGGCTTCTACTTTAGAAGTGAGCATCAGAACCTTATGGTTTTGCTGCTGCTTGGGGTCATACTTGGGCAGTTATTTGGCAGTATTTCTTCTTTTTTTGTTATGTTGATGGATCCAAATGACTTTGCGTCTGTTCAGGCCAACATGTTTGCCAGTTTTAACAATGTCAAGGTAGAGTTAGTGTACTACTGCGCCCCCATATTAATCGTAATAAGCATTGTCTTGTATCGTTTACATCGCGTTCTGGATGTTTTCTGGCTTGATAAAGACAACGCAACAAGCCTGGGTATCGACGTCCAAAAAATTACCCTACAAGTGTTAGTGCTTAGCGCGGCGTTAATTGCTATTTCGACAGCATTGATCGGGCCGATAATGTTTTTTGGCCTGCTTGTCACTAATCTCACGCGCGAACTGTTCAAATCGTATCAGCATCAAGTGCTACTTATTGGTGTTTCACTGATTTCGGTGGCGTCTTTGCTCAGTAGTCAATGGATAGTCGAGAACGTATTTGGCTTCTCAACCACCATTAGCGTGGTGATCAACTTCGTTGGCGGTATTTACTTTTTAACCATGCTGCTGCGCAACAAAATCGTGTAGGTCTATTATGATTTCAATGAAAAACCTGACCAAAGTATTCGGTCAAACCAAGGTGGTTGATGGAGCCAGTGCAGAGTTCGAAAAAGGCATAGTTACATCAATCATTGGCCCCAATGGAGCGGGCAAGAGTACCTTACTTTCTATGGCGAGCCGTTTGGTCAGTAAAGATGCAGGAGAGGTTCTGATTGATTGTAAAGCACTTAGTCAGTGGGATACCAAAGCGCTAGCGAAAAGGTTGGCTGTTCTTCGTCAAGCAAACAACATCACTATGCGTTTTACGGTTAGAGAGTTGATTGCCTTTGGCCGTTTTCCTTATTCACAAGGTAAGCTAAACGAGCAAGATCACCTGGTTATCAATAAGGCGATTGAGTACCTAGATTTGGTAGAGATTCAGCACAAATTTTTAGATGAGCTGAGTGGTGGTCAAAGACAGTTATCTTTCATCGCAATGGTAATGGCGCAAGACACTGATTATGTCTTTTTGGATGAGCCATTAAATAACCTCGATATTAAGCACTCTTTGCAAATTATGCGCAATGTTGGGCGGTTGGCCCATGAGATGAATAAAGCGGTTGTGGTGGTCATTCATGACATTAACTTTGCCGCGTGCTATTCAGACAAAATTATCGCCCTTAAAAAGGGGAAGGTGGTTGCTCAGGGGCGTGTTGATGAGGTGATTCAATCCGACATTCTTGAGAGTATCTACGAAACACCATTTAATGTTATTGAGGTGGGTGGTAAGCGAATGTGTACCTACCATTAATCTTAGTTCGAACAATAAGAGCTCTAATGCTAAGGTTTTTTCACGATTAAGTTCATGATTCTTTTTTGATCAGGTCTTCAATAATCGGACAATCACTTCCTGCATCACCCGGGCAGGCAGTTACCCAGCTTTTGAGCTGTTTTTCGATCTCTTTCAACTCACGGATTTTAACTTTTACTTCTTGGAGCTTTTCTTTGGCTTTAGCTTTGACTTCGCTGCTCTTACGGTTTGGATTAGAAGCCAAATGGACGAATTCTTTACACTCTAGTAATGAAAATCCGGCATTTTTTGCGCGAGAGATAAGATTCAGCTGTTGCACGTGCTGTTGTGAGTATTCACGGTACCCTGACTCACTGCGTAGTGGAGCAGTAATCAAGCCCTTATCTTCATAGAGGCGGATTGATTTACTCGATAATCCGGTAAGTTTAGAGACCGCGCCAATATTCATAGCTATTCCTTAAAACAGAGTCGTTACGCTAGTACGGAGATGCGTAGGATCTTTTTACTACTTTTGCCCCTTAATTTAAAGCACTCGCAACAAAAAAAGCCCACCATTAAAAAAGGTGGGCAGCGCTGAAATGAAGTCAGCAGTTTGGACAGCTTTTAAAGCTTATAGGTAGTAACGAGCACCAATCAGCCACTTGTTATCTGTATCGCGGTTATTTTTATCGTTTAAGTCAAACTGATAAGCTGTGTAGCCGATAAACTTAGGAGAGAAGTTGTACTCTGCTTGTAGAGCCGCCTCTTCACGTGCAATACCTTTATCAGATGTTTTAGTTTCTTTACCTTCTACCTTCTCGTAGTTCACAATCAGGTTTAGGCTGTTTTCGAACGCGTAAGAGACTAGACCTTCGTATGCTGTGCTCTCTTCTAGAAGTTTAGCTGTCGTACTTCCATCATTGTTCATGTACTCGTTAGATGCATATACACCCGCTACATAGATGCCTTTACCGTAAGTACCGTATTTGGCAGAAACTAGGTGAGATTTAGCCTGCTCTTTCTTGGTTGAGTTGTCTTGAACAAAGTCACCTGTGTTATAGGTGTAACCAAGTTGAGCGCCGGCAATTGCATAGGTTAAAGCAGCTTGTACACGGTCATCGTATTTGATACCAGACTTAGCGCCGTTAATTTCAACTTGTTCGTCGTTAGTACCTTGCCAACCAAGGCCGAAAGACAGTTCACCCGCTTGGTCAAAGTCGAATCCGTTGCGGTAGCTGACCATTTTGTCAGCACGACCTGTACCTAGTGCACCGTGGTTGTCGTAGATAAAGTCGTTTGCGAACGCAATTGGCATATCTGCCACGCCTGCTACGTCGTAGTATGGTGCCCACTGAGTACCGACCACCGCGCGGCCGTAAGAGTCATGAGTCAGGCCAACGTAACCTAGTCGAGTCGTGAATGCATTTTCACCACCGTTAAGGTAGTTTAGTGCCCATTCACCTTTAGCGTCAGCAGTAAAACCGTTACCTAGAGCTTGGGTTGCATTGAAGTTGATACGTGGAGAGTTAGTACCAACATCCGCATCACCTTTTTCAGAATCGTTTACGTTTACCGAAACGTGACCACCGATAGAGAAAGTTGTGCCGTCGTTGTTGTAAAGCTCAACCGCAAAAGAAGAAGCAGAAACTGATGCGATAACAACCGCTAAAATCGTTTTTTTCATAATAAAGTCCATATCATTAAGCCTTAAATCGGCTTTTTTACTCGTGTTTGTACGATAAGAAGACTTTAAATTGAAAGTTCAAAATGTGTTTGAAAAAGAAACTAAAATGTTAAAACTGAGATATGCTCAATAATATCAATAAGATATTGGTGTAATGGCTTGTTACATTAGCTTTTTTTATTTGTGTGTCTTGCCATGAATTGGAAGAGTTTATATGACCGCGCTAAGTAATTGATTTTATATATTACTCTGTGCTCAGACCATGAAAGAAGCGCGACGCGGGCTGTTGCTATCTAGTGTGTTAGTTGACTTTGGCTAGCTCAGAAATAACGGGGGGATTATGCTGTAAAGTCCAGTTAATCACGCTGTGAAGAGCTAGAGGAGGGCTAAAGTAGAAGCCTTGAACAAAGTCACAATCGTGGCCTTTTAAGATATCAAGTACTTGCTGATCTTCTACACCCTCTGCAACGACGGTATAACCTAGTCCATGAGCAAGGGAAATAGCGTTAGATACTATCGATATGTTCCGTTCGTTCATTGCTAACTTGTACAAAAACGAACGATCGATTTTAATCTGGTCTACAGGAAGATCACGAAGTAGTGACAGAGAAGAATAACCTGTACCGAAGTCGTCTAAACTAATCTTAAATCCAAGCTTACGAATACTCTCTAATAGCGCTTCAGGGCTTCTCAAACGGTTTATCGCGGTGCTTTCTGTGATCTCAAGCACGATGTGTTGCGTGATGCTTTTGTTGGATTCAATCAATTTTAAGAGCTTTTCTTGAAGCTTGGAGCCCATTAAGTCTTTTGCTGATAGATTAACGTGAACCGGATATTGGAGTCCTTGGGCTTTAAATATTTGTATATCTTTCGTTACTTGTTCTAAAACCCAAGAAGTGATTGAGGTTATTTTATTGCTGTGTTCGGCGACAGGAATAAAATCTATCGGACTGACAGTGGCCCCATCTTTTGTGATCCAACGAATTAACGCTTCATAGCCACATACGACACCATGCGTAGCGGAGAGGATGGGTTGGTAGTAGAGCTGAAACTCATGGTCACTTAACGCTTTGTCGATATTTCTCGAAATCTCCAATTTGCGCCTAGCACCTTGGCTCATTTTATCGTTATAGATTGCGAATTGTCGCCCAGATTTTTTTGCCCAGTACATGGCAATATCAGCAGCGTTAATCATTTGCTCAGCATCTAAGCCGTGCGAAGGAAACTGGCTAATACCGATACTGGCACTGGTGGTTAACTCAAAGCCATCGACTGAAAAGGGAGGATGTAGTTCTTGGTTGATTCTTTTGGCCGCATATTTTATGTCTAACTCTTCCCTGTGAGGTACTATGACAATAAATTCATCTCCTCCTATACGAGCGATAAAATCTCCTTTTTCAAGAAGAGACCTAATTCGTTGACCAATTTGTACCAAAAGCTGGTCACCACAGAAATGCCCCATTCCATCATTGACTTGCTTGAAGTTCACTATATCGAGCAGCATTAGATCAAAAGGTTTGTTGTGCTCAATGAGCAAGTCTAGTGTCTCAATGCAATGTTTACGGTTGGGCAAGTTGGTTAAAGGATCATGTAGAGCATTATACTTTTCTTTTCTGACAATGGTTTTTAGTTGAACAATAGTGGTGAGACTGTAAGAGACTACAGTGTAAACAAAGATGCTGCCGCAGAAAAGTATCAAACTCAAGCCGAGCAAGATTGGGCTGATGGTTTGCTCTGTGAGTAACGAGAGCAGTACGATTGAATAACCAACGACAAAACTAAGAATTAGGCCATACAACCAGCGCCAACCAGCATGTTTGGTTTGTTTACAGATCTTTGTCGCTGTTTTTAAGCCTGCAACAAGCAAACAAAGGCCAATGAGTACAAAACTGATTGCTAGCGTAAACAAATCTACCTCTCAATGAGTATTTTTGAACCTTTTATTCGCCCAGTTTGATTATGCCAACGACGACTAGACGTAACTAAAGTGTAGTGCGTTCTGCTTAGTAATAAAAATAACATTAATTTTTCAGGGTGAAATAAATCCACTATTGCGATAGATCAACAAAAGTTTGTTTGATTTGTTGAAAAAGACTAATAAAAGTTGAAAGATTCAAAAAATATTGAATAATGAGTGCAACAACAATATAGAAGCGTAGCGCTTAAAACTCACAGTCTGAAACAGGAACAAATCCATGTCGAACTCGTTTGTGTTGGTCATTAACTCTGGTAGCTCTTCATTAAAATTTGCTGTAATTGACTCTAAGTCTGGTGATGCAATCGTCAGTGGCTTAGGTGAATGCTTTGGTTTGCCTGAAGCAGTCATTAGCTGGAAATACAACGGTGAAAAATCCGAAGAGTTAATTGATGCTCCAGATAACCATCATCAGCACGCGATCAACCGCATTGTTGCATTGATGGATGCTCTTGGTTTCACCAAAGATTTAGTTGCCGTGGGTCACCGTATCGTACATGGCGGGGAGAAGTTTACTTCTACTGTTCGTATCAATGATGAAGTGTTAGCTGAAATTGAAAATCTGTCTGATCTGGCACCGCTCCACAACCCTGCAGGCGCCAAAGGCATTGAAGCTTCTATGCAAGCTTTCCCAAGCCTTCCTCAGTTCGCTGTTTTTGACACTGCATTTCACCAAACAATGCCACAAAAAGCATTCACTGGTGCTATTTCAAACGAACTGTACAAAGAATATGGTATCCGTCGATACGGTTTCCACGGCACTAGCCACTATTTTGTAAGCCGTGAAGCGGCAAAAATGCTTGGTAAGCGAGTGGAAGATTCAAGCTTTATCTCTGTGCATTTAGGGAATGGCGCTTCTGTATGTGCGATTGCGAATGGTCAATCGGTTGATACGTCAATGGGCTTTACCCCACTCGCAGGCCTAATGATGGGTACGCGCTCTGGTGACCTAGATCCAGGCATTATCGAGTTCTTAATGAAGAAAGGCTGGAGCCAAGAGAAAGTATTCGAAACGCTTAATAAGAAATCTGGTTTCTTAGGTGTTTCAGGCTTAACTTCAGATGCTCGTGGTATTCTTGAAGCGATGGCTGAAGGCCATGAAGGTGCTAAGCTAGCATTCGACGTTTTCACCTACCGCGTAGCAAAATACATTGGCTCTTACATGATTCCACTAAGTAGTCTAGATGCCGTTATCTTTACTGGTGGTATTGGTGAGAATTCGTTAGATATCCGCCGTGAAATCTTAAGCAACCTTAAACTATTAGGTTTTGTTGAAGATGAAAAAGGCAACGAAGATGCGCGCTTTGGTAACGCCGGTATTATTGCTAAGTCTGAATTGCTAGGAGCGGTCGCTATGGTTGTCCCAACCAACGAAGAATTCGTAATCGCTCAACAGTCGGTAGAACTGCTGTAATCAAAATCGAAATCAGATAAAAAAAGCGAGCCTAAGTGCTCGCTTTTTCGATCAAATCAACTTTAATACTAGCTATTTAGCTGAGAAGATTTGAAAGCGGACTCTTAACACCATTTGCTCCTCTATCAATAATGTGGGTATAGATCTGAGTGGTTTTAACATCTGAGTGCCCTAATTGTTCTTGGACGGTTCTTATGTCTGCCCCGCTTTCGAGAAGGTGGGTTGCAAAAGAGTGTCGTAGCGTATGGCAAGATATGTCTTTTTCGATCCCAGCTTGTTTTGCGGCTAACTTAATGTGTTTTTGTAGGGAAGTATGGTGGATATGGTGTCGGCGTACGCTTTCTTTACGTGGGTCTGAAGATAATCTTTCAGAAGGAAACAGGTACTGCCAATTCAAGCTCATTTCTGCATTTGGGTATTTCCTTGCCAGAGATTCAGGCAGGTAACAGCCCGAGAAAGCATGGTTACACATATCTTGCTGATAAAATTCAGAGGAAATTCGCTGCTGTAGTTTTATCGCTGAAAATAGCTCAGGCGCTAAAGTAACAATTCGGTTTTTACCTCCTTTACCTTGCCAAACTCGCAGCGATTTATACTCGAAATCTATATCATGTATCCTTAGGCGAACGCACTCCATTAATCGTAACCCAGAGCCATACATTAACTGGTAGGGGAGTTTATACTTGGGTGCACAGTGTGAGAGCAGTTTTCTTATTTCTGATGGAGTTAAGACTGTAGGGAGCTTGCGAGATTTGTCTGACCGCCTAAATTGCATATCGAGATCAACAGGTTGCTGGATGATTTCCTTGTATAGGAAAACCAATGAATTTAGTGCTAGGCTCTGTGTTTTTTTCGCGATACTTTTCTGTGCAACTAAGTGGCTTAAGAAGTCTTCTACATGTTTGGTGTTCAGCTCTTTGGGGTGTTGTTTGTCGTGAAACAGTACGTATTGATGAATCCAGTAGACATATGCATCTACGGTTCGAAGCGCATAGTTTCTACCCAGCATATACTCACGAACGTAGGTTAAAAAAGGTGAATTGGACATCCCTTGTTACCTGTTTAAATATACATACCCCTTAGTTTGCCATAGAGCTTTCTACTATATAGATATGTTCTATATTTTGCGCATCAGGCGAAAGGAATACCAAGCTAAGTTACTGTTAGTTTTCAAATAAATGAGATATGGTTACACTTAAACAAAGGCTATATAGATAGAATCTGTAACAGTTTACAGACTTTTTCTGGCTAATAGCTGTTAGCTAGTATTTAAAGAAACTAGGGGCTTAAGTGCTCATGAATGTGGGGCTCTAACTTCACACTTGATAGTCCCAGGCCGCAAACTATCTCGCCAGTGGCACTGTTCGAAAAGTGCTTGAATTAACCAAAGTCAGCTTACTGGAGTGGTGTGTTTGTCTAATTCTTTGGCGTGGTTTCTTGGGTGTTGAAATGTTGCCTCAGCTAAATTTGCTTAGCGCACTTGGTAGTAGGCTTCTTCGAAAGCATTCTCTGCCAAGCATGCTTCATCAATTGTGTTTTGGTTTGCGAGCTGTCCAATGAGCATTGTCATTCAAAACCAATAATGTACTTCAAATTAGGCACTTGGGTGAAAAACGCAGCCTTCTGCGTAGCAGCTAACAAACTGCTCAAGACGGACTATCAACGCTCGGCAATTTTAGTTCTAGTCAGGTATAGTGTTTACGGCGGCTAGTTTAAGTATCGTGTTATGCGTTGCTAGCCACTTAGCAGGGCGTTAGCAGTATGGAGTTATATGAACGAATATCTTGAGCTAGATCTTCTTACTCTGAAATCTATTTCGGAGGATGCCGGAAGACCTATAGATGAGCTTGCCTACCTGAGTTCACTAGAAAATGCTGTATCTGATGGTTTATTGTTCGAATGCAGAAATAAGCACATGCTTCGGGGCTATTTCACTTTAAGAGAGCTATCACCCACTAGATGGTTTGTGCCGATGTTCGTAGTACATCCCGAACATCGAAATAGAGCTGTATTTATGTCCTTGTTTGCTCAATTGGCGCGTTTTCTAAATTCAAACAATGTGGAAATTCTTGTTAGTAATGTCCTTCGAAATAACAGGCTTTCAATAAATTTTCACCAGCGCTTAGGCTTTGAGGTAACTCGTGAAAATGACCTTGGGTATGAATTTAAGCTTATGTTGACAGATAGCGTGCGAAAAAGATGGAGTCATTTAGAAAAATACTGCTAACAAACTGCTTAAGACGGACTGCCAACGCTCGGCGAATTTACTTCAAAGTTTGTTCTGCGTTTACGGCGGCTTGTTTACGTTTTGTGTTATGTTGTCAGCCACTTAGCAGGGCGTTAGTTGAATAGGGAAAATCCGTGAATATTTTTGAAGCATTTCTTAATGTGCTTGCGCAAGTCTGGTATCTAGTGCCTTTATTGCTCATTGTTAGCGTTTTCAAAAGTAGGTGGCTAAAAGGTGTATTCGGTGAGTTTCTCGTGAACCGTCTTTTGTCCAAATTACCAGAGTCTGACTACACGCTAATAAAAGACGTAACGTTGCCGACTAGCGATGGTACAACTCAAGTCGACCATATTGTGGTTTCTAAATATGGCATCTTTGTCGTTGAAACTAAGAATATGAAAGGTTGGATATTTGGCTCGGCTCGCCAGAAACAGTGGACACAAAAGATTTACCGTCATTCCTCTAAATTTCAAAATCCACTGCATCAGAATTACAAGCACATAAAAGCTCTAGAAACCTTGCTAGGTTGCAGTGAAGAGCACTTGCATTCAGTTATTGTTTTCATCGGCGAAAGTACCTTTAAAACCGAAATGCCTCCAAACGTTACCTATGCTCGAGGAAGTATTCGATACATTCAGCAATTTAACGAGGTAGTGTTCTCTGACAAGGATTATGCTCGGTTAACTGAGTCTATAAACCAGATAAAGTTAAAGCGCGGAGTTATTACGGATTTAAAGCATCGTAAACATGTTAAAGAAGTTGTCACATCCAAAGCTAGCTCAAATCAGTGTCCCCGTTGCGGCTCTGAAATGGTGTTGCGTGAAACCAAGCGTGGTGAAAATATAGGTAAACAGTTTTGGGGTTGTTCAACTTTTCCCAAGTGTAGAGCGGTGAAACAATTCAACTAACAAGCATTTAAGACGGATTCTCAACGCTTGGCAATTTCAGCTTAGGTCAGCTTTAGTGCTAAAAGTGGCAAGGTTTAGGCTTGGGTGGTCGCGTTGTTCACCACTTAATGCGGCGTTATGCTTCTCAACAAGTAAGGAATAACTATGGCAGTAAGTGCTCCTAGTATTCAGGATGTTTTGAAAGGAATCGGGACTAAAGAATTTTGGATTGGTGGCTTTGTTATCGGAGCGCTTGTCTTTGGGCTCGGTCTTGCTTATTACAATGTTCAGACTGAGTTGGATAAGAAAAACCTAGAGTTAGCAACTAAAAACTTAGAGATGTATAAAATTCAATTTGAAAATGATAACAAACATCTTACTAGGGAGTTGAAAGAAGCACAAAATGAGTTGTCTGAATTGAAAACTCAGTATGCAAAAGTAGTTGAAAACCGAAACACACTATACAAACTGATGTCTGAACGATGTCAGGAACAAAGAAAGTATGTGAAAGCGCTTCAAGCTGACTATGGTTTTCAGACCAAGTACACAGCTAACTATGAGTATTTATCCATTTTAGAAAAAGTTATCGTTCAAATCGGTGAGTACGCCGAAAACTGTTAGCTTGGAACTTGAATCCAGAAGCATAACAAGAAATTTAAGAGTGATTCACAACGCTCGGCGCTTTCACTTCAAGCTAGTTTAGTGTTTATGGCACAATGCTTTAGGTGAGGTGTTAGCGTTGTTCACACCTTAATTTGGCGTTATAACTCATGAACTCACTCGAAATCTGAACCAGAAGGTTTGATGTTTCTTGAGTTGGGTAGTCTCATATCAGCTTAGGTTAATATTACGAGGCTATTATGAAATCTAGACAATGTCCCAAGTGCCAGAAAAATGTTGCATGTAGCTGGTTTTTTTTCAGTGCTCATTGGACGAAGTATCGCTGTGTTGAATGTGGTTCGCTGATGAAATGGAGTGGAAGGCGAGCTTATGTAGGGGCAATATGTGGTGGTTTCGCTGGTCCATTTATCATTTCTACACAATCTATCATTCCATCTACGTTTATTAGAATTTCAATCGCCGTTGTTTTTTCAATAGTTGTAGCAGCTTCTGTGACTAAGCAAATCGAGTACATCGATGAAACTGAGTTATAACAAACAATTCAACAGTGATTCGCAACGCTTGGCGCTCTCACTTCGGGGTGGATTTAGTGTTTATGGCGCAGTGTTTGGGTTCAGTGCTTGCGCTGCTCACACGTTAATTGGGCGTTAATAAGCTACTGTTAACGAATAGTTTTTAGGGTATGTAGTCCTTCATTGGCTGT
>NZ_LLEI02000063.1 GCF_001399455.2 Vibrio bivalvicida | reverse complement strand
TGTATTTTCCAATGTTCAATATCCTATGTAATACTTCAAGGCTTATAACGCCCTGTTAAGGTGTGAGCAACGCAATGCCCAAGCCTCCGCAGAACACCTTAAACACTGAAAACAACGCATAGTGAAAATGCCACGCGTTGCGAATCACTCTTAAACAGTTTGTTAAGTATCTTGTCGCTTAAGTTCTTTAACGTCTTTTTCAGTCTTCCAGTTGGTAAGATGCTCTGCTAAGTGGTTAATCTCAGCCACCGCTATTACTGCTATTGTCTGGTCATTAGACTCAATTTTCTGGATGGCTTTTGGAGAAGAATGTAACGCAAGGATTACCCCATAAGGTTGATAATCCTTAAAACCATCAGGTGACTTAAGCTGAACGTCTACACCGTTTTTAGTAATGGTTTCGTATCGCCTCAGTTTATTCTTTTCCACTTCGGTAAAGATTTTCTCTAAAAACTGGCTGCATGTTCCTATGCTATTGACCAAAACTGTTAGTGGTGCATCTTTTTCTTTAGCCATTTTTACTGCGAAGGTATATGCAGCTCTTAGCTCATCTCCAGAAATTAACTCTGGTGAAAAATAAGCGAATCTTTCCATACTGACTATCTCCATTTTTTATATTGTTCGGATACATAACGCCCTGCTAAGTGGCTGACAACATATCACAAAACGTAAACTGACCACCTTAAACACAGACCAAATTTTGAAGTAAATTCGCCGAACGTTGGCAGTCCGTCTTAAGCAGCTTGTTATGTTGAGGCAATAACACCTATTTTCTTAGACATGTTGAAGCCCGTGATGGCAAAACCTACAGCTTGGTACAGTTTGAGGGTTCGTTCATTATGATAAGCAACCCTCAACTTAATTTGTTCAACACCACATTCTTGCAACTGTTTTTCTAATTCAGATATAGAGGCTGTTCCATAACCGCAGCCTCTATATTCACTCGACACGTAAAAGTCGTATATAAAAGTAGACTTGTCAGTAACATTAACGGAATGCCATAAATAACCAACTAAGCATTGTTGCCCATTCAATTCGGTCTCGATACAAAGCAACGAATGCTCTTTCCCCTCCAACTCGTTCGGAAAACAACGATGAAGATCTTTTCTTGCCAACTCAATGGCAAGTTCCATTGAGTGCCCATAGTTTTGAGCAATTTCTCGGCTATAGTCGTCAATAAAGTACTGACAATAATCAGGATACTCTTCTTGGCGCATTTCCCTGAGTACAACCATATATTCCTTCCATTGCGGTAAATTCAATCGGCAACATAACGCCGCATTAAGGTGTGACGCACGCTTGCCATAATGTGAGCGAAGCGAAACCGGCAAGCGTAAGGAATCACTCTTTAATGCTTTGTTATGCACGTACTGCGGCAAAGCTTTCTGCTATAACGTAAGAATTACCTAACTCAAAAACAGACAAGCTTTGGTAACTTATGAATTCTGATCCTGTCCAGTGTTTTGGTGGACCTACCTCAATGGGCTTGATATTTATTGGCAGTGCACTTAGCTCTTGAGTAATTTTGTCAGCCAATGATTTGGGGAAGCGACCTAAAGTACCAAATTTAGTTTTCACGATCCCATTTACAGTTGGCTTTTGATTCAAGAACCGGACTAAGTATTCCGCTTTTCCCATTATCTCCACACAGGCGCTGAAAAGAACACCAAGAAGTGACTCTGGGCTGCATGAGTTTCCCGAAAAAAACAGGTCAATTTCTACTTCTTGGTATGGAATTAAAAGAGGAGAGTTCTTAGATATAGAGAGTAACTCTTCTTCAACAGAGCATATAGACTCTTCAACGACACCAATACACTGAACTTCCCAAAGTTCAGGAGCAGCCTCATTATGCATCAAGACTGAAAGGCTAATCCTAAGATCGTCCGCATACCAATCAGCATCAACGATGCGAATATTACCTTCTGCTTCATCAAACTCTGTTTGAATTCTTTCCAATAGTTCTTTCATACAACCCTAAGTGCATAACGCCCTGCTAAGTGGCTGACAACATAACACAAAACGTAAACAAGCTACCGTA
>NZ_LLEI02000062.1 GCF_001399455.2 Vibrio bivalvicida | reverse complement strand
ACGCAGCCAACAGAATGTTATTGCCTATTGACAGGCAGAAGGCTCATATGTGTTAGGTAAATTTTCATACGAGGTTCCTAAGTTTATCTTCGGGAATTAGCCCCTTAAACTCAGGAAACTGATGTTCTATGTGTAACAATATTCCTGACGCTGCGTCTTCAACATAGCCCATAAATAAATCATACTCTTCGTACAATTTGAGCTCATAGTCAGTGCAATTATCGGGATCTGTACAAGCTGCAATAAAATCGTTGATCATAGAGTCAGCATTACGAATCCTAATAGCTAATTGATACAAGTTGCGTATCTGCTCAGGAGGAAGAAAGCTTACATTTTCGGGCTTGGAAACAGCCAAAAAATTACCATATATTTGCTCTTTCAAGATAGTTTTTACTTTAATGATATCCCGTTCATCACCATCGACCATTCTGAACGTAACTGATTGGTATTGAGTGTAGTGCGCAATGACATTAAGTAACTCACCAACAACAATATTGGCATTTTCTTCGCGTTGTTGCTTCACGCGCTTCTGTTCTGAACGATAGTTAAAATAAGCATTTATTGCTGCGGCAATAACAGCGCCTATTGCTAAACCAAAGCTAAACTGAATTTCCAAATGCTCCATTCCTATTTTATTTACCTAACGCCCTGCTAAGTGGCTAGCAACGCATACCTCGATACTTAAACTAACCACCAAAAACACTGTACCAGACTAGAAGTAAAATTGCCGAGCGTTGATAGTCCGTCTTGAGCAGTTTGTTAGCTGCTGCGAAGAAGGTTGAGTTTCTCACCCAAGTGCCTAACGTGAAACACATTATTGGTTCCAAATGACAATTTACATTGGACAGCTCACAAACTGAAATACAATTGATGAAGCATGCTTGCGAGAGAATGCTTTCGACAAAATTGACAGCCCAGTTCACGAAACTGATTTAGCTACGGCGACGTTTCAATACCAGTGAAACCACACCAAAGAACTAAACAAACACACCACTTCAGTAAGCTGACTTTGGTTGGTTCAACCTCTTTACAAACAGTGCCACTGGCGAGATAGTTTGTACCTAAGGACTATCAAGTGTGAAGCTAGAGCCCCGTATTCATGAACACTTAAGCCCATAGTTTCTTTTAATACTAGCTAACGCCCTGCTAAGTGGCTAGCAACGCAAACCACGACACTTAAACTAACCACCGTAAACACTGTACCAAACTAGAACCAAAATCGCCGAGCGTTGATAGTCCGTCTTAAGCAGTTTGTTAGCTGCTACGATTAAGGTTGAGGTTTTCACCCAAGTGCCTAATTTGAAATACATTATTTCTTTCGAGTAACAATGTAAATTGGACAGCTCACAAACCAAACCCCAATTGATGAAATTGGCTTGGGAAAGAATGCTTTCGAATAAGCCAACTACCAAGTGAGCAAAACTGATTTAGTCACGGTAATGTCAACGCCCAAGAAGCCACACCAAAGAACTAAACAAACACACCACTTCAGTAAACTGACTTTGGTTGATTCAACCACTTTTCGAACAGTGCCACTGGCGAGATACTTTGTACCCTAGAACTTTCGGCTGTAAAGCTGGAGCCCGTATTCATGAGCACTTAACCCATAGTTTCTTAAATTCTAGCTAACGCTGTGTTAAGTGGTGAGCAACGCACCACAACACTTAATAAAGCCACCTTAATCACTGCACTAAAAATTGCAACCAAAACCGCCGAGCGTTGAGAATCCAGCTTGAACACTTTGTTAATAAAGTACTTTCCGCGCGCCCTAGACCCAAACAACCCACCTAACTCAACACCACAAACCAACCAGATTTTTATTGGCTACTGACCCGCCGTCCTTTCCAGAAACCAGCTTTAAGCAAGTAGCCAAACCAAAGTAACAGAGAACGAGCCACCCGCTAAAGTTACGGACAGTTAATTGCCACTAAGGTGAACTTATGAGAGCGATGATGGTTGTTGGCATATTAGCCCTTTCGATGACTTGAAATGGCATTTACATCAAAGAAACTTCAGAACTCAAAGCGCGCTAGAGAACGAGA
>NZ_LLEI02000061.1 GCF_001399455.2 Vibrio bivalvicida | reverse complement strand
TGTCTATCCCATTTTAAAATGTCCTGTCTTCAGCAAAGTAGAAATGTCCTGTTAATGAAATAACACTCAATAATTAGAAAGAGTCCAGTTGCAGAATCTATCCTATTCATGGGCATTGGAACATTTGGAGAGAAATCATGAATGGTATGACTGACAAACATCTGAAAGCGTTGATAGACCTTCAGGATAGGCTTGGTACGGAAAAATATGTATTTGATGGACTACACAATAAATCTCATGCAGTTTATTACGATGGGAAACCTGAAGTTACTCAAGAGATTCAGAACAAGGTGGATAAAGCAACGGAGTTTATCCATATCATATACATCTATGCCATATTGGATGGGGCTGGGTTTATCCCAAAAAAACAAGCTAAGCTTTATGCATGGATTCCTCAGGCTTACCTCGATGAGTTTAAGGCTTGGGCTCACATTCGACATACTGGAGCACACACGCCTAATGGCAGAGCAAGAAGCTGCGCTAAAGAGTTTAATGCTTTCATTAACGCTCACCCGGAATTTGAAAGGATATCGGGATACGATACTGATACCAATACCATCAACCCTCAAGCAGGAGGCGCTCATCGCTTCTTCGAATTCGTAAAAAAGATGGTTCAGCAAGCCATTGTAGACTGTGGCAATGAGCTAAATAACTAACCACCTTTCTTGTGACTGGCCACGAATTTTTCAGGCTCTGCCAACACGGGATTTAACGCCCTTAACTGAGCCATAGCGCGCTTCTGAGCCGTCCGTTTAGGCGAACTTTTACTTCTTTCCCTAAGTTGGGCTTTATCAAACTCTTCCTGCTTCTCTTGGGCAAACTGGAGGACTTTACCCAGTCGTTTGTTGTCGACGACTTGAGTTTGCTCCACTTTGGCTAGCTTATCGAAGGTTCTGAAAGTTAGCTTTCTCTCGCCATACTGGACGGCAATTCGACCATCAGGATAGTCGAGTATTTTAACCACTTCGTTGACAAGACGGCTGTTTTTTTCTGTCTCTTCAATCAGATAAAGCACTTTATCATATTGGAATGTTAATGACTTCGAGAGTTTACGCGTGGTCTGCCAAGCAAAAATATCATCAAGCTCATCTTGGCTTTCTCGAATAGGGCGATGAAGATCTTTAGGGTAATTGGCGGGCTTCGCAAAGCGGCGGTTAAAATCCTCGATAAAGTAGGGCAGCCATGCGTTGGCTTCTTCTATAGTATTAATACCTTGTAGACGCATCTCTTTGATTAATCGGTCTTGTAACGTCTTATTTGCTCGCTCAACACGTCCCTTGGCTTGAGAGCTGTTCGCACAAATCAGTTCAATCCCAAGTTCATCGAGAATACGACCAAATTGGGTTAATCCCACTTTCTTGAGATGCTCTTGATTGACTCGAAATATCGAGTGTTTATCGCTGTAAAAAGCCACAGGCTTACCATGTTGATCTAGGTATTCCCGTGTGGCCACCATGTAATCAAAGGCAGATTCGGTATCACTGAAGCGTAGGTTCATCAACCGTCCCGTCGCATCATCGATGTAGACCAAGAGACAGCACTTAGGGCTGCGTCCTTCAAACCAGTCATGGTGTGAGCCATCAATCTGAATCAGTTCACCTAAACAGTCGCGACGATAACGAGGTTGGTAAACACGAGGCTGGCGTTGTGAATGTGGTACCCAGAGACCATCGGCGATCATCCACTGACGTAGTGTCTCGACAGACAGGACTAAGTTGTGTTGTTCTGTCAGCTTCTCACAAGCAAATGTTGGTGAAAAATCAGCGTATTGAGATCGTATGATGTTCAGAACTTCAGCACGAAAAGCATCAGGATAACGTCGGTTGCTCGGTCGGCCACGTGAGCCATGGGCTAAAGAAGATGCCCCATACAGGCTTAACTGACTCAATAAACGCCGAACTTGTCGAGGGCTTATGTTGAGTATGTCGGCTGCATCTATTTGACGAAGGCGGCGCTCACGAACATCTTGCAGTACTTTAAAACGATTAATGTCTCGGTCACTCATGGGAATTAACATCGGTTGAGGTCCTCAAAGCTCAGCGTGTTTATTAAGCATAAGAGGACATTTTAAAATTGCTCAAACCGGACATTACTAAATTGCGCCTACA
>NZ_LLEI02000060.1 GCF_001399455.2 Vibrio bivalvicida | reverse complement strand
AAAGGCTTTACTGGAAAACTTACAAAACCGTGGCCAATTTTAGTTGACCACTACAACAAAAGAGTCTCGTACTTTTTTTAGTTCAGAAACTCTCTGAAATTCTATACGTGACCTATCTATATGTTTGTTTTCGCTAATCTGCGCGAATAGATCTAACTTCGCAAATGCGGTCGTCTTTTCAAGATCGTTGATAAAATTACGTGAACTTTGAAGAGAATACAAACAGCAATTGGCCGCTGACTCTAATGACAACGTTGAGTACAAAATAGATGATCTGGCGAACCTCTGACTTTCATACGGGTCATCAGTTTCAATAGACATCTTGTAAAAGTGAATCGCATCAGAGATTAACTGTACAAATGACTGCTCTGATAAATGAGGATATGACATATTTCTCCTAGCTCCCTAACGCCCTGCTAAGTGGCTAGCAACGCAAACCACTGCACTTAACCAAACCACCGTAAACACTATACCCGACTTGAACTAAAATTGCCCCGCGTTGATAGTCCGTCTTAAGCAGTTTGTTAGGCATTTATACTACGTTCCATTTTTTGAACTACAAGATCTCGTACTTTTGCTGACAAAAAGTGTGTTGGGATATAGCGCAAACTATAGGAGTGCCTTGACGGTCTCATACGTGTTTTTACATAGTTTAGAATTAATTGAGCATGATCTTTATCCCATGCCCACAGTAGCTCACCTCTAATCGGCCATTGCCAATAAGCATCAGAAGGCCAACACAACACATGCTTGTTATTCACATGGCAACTCTGACATTGTACAAGTCCATTAGTTAATAGTGGATAGCCACCTTTACCAGTGTTACCACCGCCTCTCAGATACTGACCTGAACTCGATGGCGGCTTCCAAGATACTTGTGATGGAAAACGTTCCACTACTGTCCAACCTCCCCACCTATGAGTTGGTCGATTGTCATCAGCATTAGCTGCTATTTTTGACCAGAACTCAAATGGTTCTTCGAACTTTGCTAAATTGCCACAATTTGGGCACTTGATATCTATTGGTTCGTACTTCATTTTAAATGCCTAACGCCGCGTTAAGTGGTGAGCAACACATACCACAGCACTTAAAGCATTGTGCCGTAAACACTTAAGCTGAAGCAAACCAAAAATGCCGAGCGTTGCGAATCCGTCTTAAACGCTTTGTTATGTGTTATTTAGAAGACGAGTAAAGGTACTCATTATAGCTTGATTCTGTTCGCTCAGGTTTAGGGCCATATTTCACTGAGATTTCTTTTATCTGAGCTTGTAGGCTAGATATTTCTGTTTTTAACTGCTCATTTTGTTGTTCAAGTTTGCTCGTATTTAACTTTACCGCTTGGGCAATTGCTCGGCCTTTAGCGCGATGAGCTTCATGTATCTCGTTGTCTAGACCGCGAATAATCTCCAATAACTTATATGTAAACTCTTTGTCCACTCGGGGAAGGCGTGTTAACTCATCAATAGCCAATTCTATTTGGCTATTTTCAATGTAACTAAGAACTTTTTGAGTTGAAGGTTGATTGCTAAACATTTAGATACCCCAAAATTATTGACTCCATATTGTAACAGTATGCGGTGCGGCATGACACATAACGCCCTGCTAAGTGGCTAGCAACGCAAACCACAACACTAAAAATAACCACCGTAAACACTATACCAAACTAGAACCAAAACTGCCGAGCGTTGATAGTCCGTCTTGAGCAGTTTGTTAGCTGCTACGCAGAAGGTTGCGTTTTTCACCCAACTGCCTAATTTGAAGTACATTATTGGTTTTGAATGACAATGTAAGTTGGACAGCTCGAAAACCTAAACTTAAATGATGAACCATGCTTGGCAGAGAATACTTTCGAAGAAGCCCACTACCAAGTGCGCAAATTAGATTTACCCACGGCAGCAATTCAACATCCAAGAAGCCGCACCAAAGAACTAAACAAACACACCACGTCAGTAAGCTGACTTCGGTTGATTCAAACACTTTTCGAACAGTGCCACTGGCGAGATACTTTGTGCCTCTAAACTATCAAGTGTGAAGCTAGAGCCCGTATTCATGAGCACTTAAGCCCTTAGTTTCTTTAAATACTAGCTAACGCCCTGCTAAGTGGCTGACAACATAACACAAAACGTAAACAAGCTACCGTAAACACAGAACAAACTTTGAAGTAAACTCGCCGAACGTTGATAGTCCGTCTTAAGCAGATTGTTAGCTGCTACGATTAAGGTTGAGATTCTCACCCAAGTGCCTAGTTTGAAATACATTATTGCTTTCGAGTAACAAAGTACATTGGACAGCTCACAAACCAAGCCCCAATTGATGAAATTGGCCTGGTAAAGAATGCTTTCGAATAAGCCCACTACCAAGTGTGCAAAACTAATTTAGTCACGGTAATGTCAACGCCCAAGAAGCCACACCAAAGAACTAAACAAACACACCACTTCAGTAAACTGACTTTGGTTGATTCAACCACTTTTCGAACA
>NZ_LLEI02000059.1 GCF_001399455.2 Vibrio bivalvicida | reverse complement strand
ACGAGGTGCATCTTAACACCTCTAATCAGGTGGCCAAATTCACCGTACCACTACATCACAATCCCATTTTATAAGTGGAAGAAAAGGGGGATCGTAGTAATTGTATGCTTTTGTATTGCTGCTTTCAGTTTTCTATCATTGCTTGTGTTGGAATACCTGCTGGAAAATCAGATAACAAATGAAGTATCGGAACTAATTAGTGAAGACAGTTTTGTGGTTGAAAATTATGAAGACTTTGATAATGAATTGTTCCTCAAAGCGCTAAAGAACAAGCGATTCGTTTATACCCATAGAACTCGCCCGTTGGAAAAGATGAGTATACATATAGTCAACCACCAAGGGGAGGTTAAGTTGCAAGTTGCTCAAGATTCCAAGTACCCGCATTTGTACTGGGTTTACTACCCCAAGTATCGATATAGTAGTGTAAATGAACTTGGGAAAGTACGTATAAATAAGGTTGAGTAATAATCACCTAACAAGCTGCTTAAGACGGACTGCCAACGCTCGGCGAATTTACTTCAAAATTTGCTCCGTGTTTAAGGTGGCTTGTTTGCGTTTTGTGCTATGTTGTCAGCCACTTAGCAGGGCGTTATGTGTAACCAGAGGAAAATGCATGGAAGTACAGCTAAAAGTAGGTAGTGACTCCTTATTCGCAGAATCTTTAACCAAGTCAAATATGGCAAGTTACTATCAAACTCGCGGGATAATCTGGGATCACAATCAGTTTCTAACTAGTTGGGAAGAATTGGATAATTACGAAGTCCATCTAGACCAAGCTCGTGTTGGTGTTCTTCGTTTTAGCTATAGTGGCGATACTACCTTCTTGAGGGACTTTCAAATTTTGCCTGAGTTTCAGGGCAGAGGAATTGGGGCTAAGTGTCTTGAACTAGTTATTAGACATGCGCTTAAAAGAAAGTCTGCTAAGCTCGTTTTGCGTGTGTTTAGTGAAAATCCAGCAATCAGCCTGTATGAGTCCAAGGGCTTCGTTAGAACATCTGAAGTAACAGGGTTGGTTGAAATGGAGATCCCTTTAAGTTCAAACACATAACAAGCAATTTAAGAGGGATTCACAACGCTTGGCATTTTTGCTTCTACTTCAAATTTAGTGTTTATGGCACAATGCTTTAGATTTGGGTGGAGGCGTTGTTCACCCCTTAATTGGGCGTTAGCTTAGTCTAAATGAAATAGGATTAATATTTTGGAACTATGGGTTAGAAGATACATTGGATTCGTCACTATCGGTGGCGGAGTGCTTGGATTAGCGACGGTAGCTAGCTATTTTTCACAACAACTAGCACTTGAACAGTGGACTCTTGTATTCACCATTTGTGCATTTTACGTTTGGTCGTCAATTGTAGGGCTCCTTGTTTTAGAGGGTAAAAGTTCTAAAAAGGTCGCATTTCAGGCATTGATCATTCAACTGATTCAAATACCTGTGATTTCTTTACCAATAATTACCTATCAAGTAGCTACGGGCCTTCATCTTGATTTTATTTATAGTACCCATAAAAGCTTTTTCCTTTCAGCCAAGTTTGGCTCAAAGTTTAGCTTAGGCTTTTTCAATGGTGGGCAACTGATTGTTATTGGTGCAAACCTTGCGGCAATTTTCGGGGCGATAATCATTGCAAAATATGTTCTTTCGTCGACCAAGCGATGACAAGCGGTGGAAAAACGTATAACAAAGCTAACAATCTGCTTAAGACGGACTATCAACGCTCGGCGATTTTAATTCTAGTTTGGTACAGTGTTTACGGTGGTTAGTTTAAGTGTCGTGGTTTGCGTTGCTAGCCACTTAGCAGGGCGTTAGGCGAGATAGGAGAAACTTGTGAATCCAGGATACGTATATATTTTAATAAATGAATCTATGCCCGGCTTATTAAAAATCGGCAAGACTCGTAGAGACAGTAGGTCAAGGGCTAGAGAGCTATATAAAACAGGAGTCCCAACACCTTATCACGTGGCATTTGAATTGTTTTGTGATGACTACAATCATGCCGAAAAAGCTATTCACGAAGAGCTTTCTGATTTTAGAGTCAATAATAATCGTGAGTTTTTTAGGTATCCTTTAGACAAAGCTATAAAGCTGGTACAGACCTTTGCTGGGAACACTTCTGAGGAAGATGCATTTTCTGCTATAGATATAACTGAAGGCTTAATGTCAAAATACTCTCAATGGATTAAACCTGATATTGTTTCGGTTCGTATCGTTCAACCAAGAGAACGTGTATGGCTAGAAATCACTCAAGAAAAAGAAATTGGTGGTTATTTAGTAGATCAGATTATTACTCGCTCTGATTTAGGGTTCATCACTGATGGTAAAGGCGAAAGTGAGTTGTACTTTTCACCTGATTCGTCGATATCTTTTAATGCACAATTGTTTATAAGTGATTTTGACCCCTTCTCTATTATTAACACTACAGACTTATTTCATGAGGATGGCGCAAATGAGGTGAATGAAAAATATAACCCACATCGCGCCTAACACATATGAGCCTTCTGCCTGTCAATAGGCAATAACATTCTGTTGGCTGCGT
>NZ_LLEI02000058.1 GCF_001399455.2 Vibrio bivalvicida | reverse complement strand
GAGCAGATTGTTAGCTGCTACGAAGAAGGTTGAGTTTTTCCCCCAAGTGCCTAATCTAAAATACATTATTGTTTTCAAATGACAATGTAAACTGGACAGATCAATAACCAAAACACAATTGATGAAGCATGCTTGCCAGAGAATGCTATCGAAGAAACTAACTGCCCAGTGCGCGAAACGGATTTAGCTGCGGAAACGTTTCAACACCCTAGAAACCACAACAAAGAACTAGACAAACACACCACTCCAGTAAGCTAACTTTGATTGATTCAGCCACTTAACGAACAGTGCCACTGGCGAGATAGTTTACTCACTGGGGCTATCAAGTGTGAAGCTAGAGCTCAGTATTCATGAGCACTTAGGCCCTTAGTTTCTTAAAACACTAGCTAACGCTGTGTTAAGTGGTGAACAACGCACCACAACACTTAATAAAGCCACTTTAATCACTGCACCGGAATTTGCAACCAAAACCGCCGAGCGTTGAGAATCCAGCTTGAACACTTTGTTAATAAAGTACTTTCCGCGCGCTCTACACCCAAACAACCCACCGAACTCAACAGTACAAACCAACCAGATTTTTATTGGCTACTGACCCACTGTCCTTTTCAGAAACCAACTTTGAGCAAGTAGCCAAACCAAAGTGACAGAGAACAGGCCACCCACTGAAGTCACGGACAGTTAATTGCCACAACGATGAACCTTTGAGAGCGGAGATGGTTGTTGGCATATTAGCGCTTTCGATGATTTCAAATGGCATTTTCACCAAAGAAACTGCAGCACTGGAAGCGTGCTAGAGAAAGAGAGTTTATGCGGAGAAAGTTACAGCCAATGTAGGACTACATACCTCAAAAAACTATTCGTTAACAGTAGCTTATTAACGCCCTGCTAAGTGGCTAACAACACATACCACGACACTTAAACTAGCCGCCGTAAACACTTTACCAAACTAGAACCAAAATTGCCGAGCGTTGTTAGTCCGTCTTAAGCAGTTTGTTAGGCGAATTATTTCAACCGACTCGAAATCTATAAGTGCAACATGACGCGAGCCTTTACTGTCAAACAAATCAGATTCTTAGTTTGCAAAATTCAATATAAAATGTATAAACTATTTTCAGCGAACCTTGCGTCCGTAGAAAAAGCCAGGCTAAAACAAAGAGTTAGAGTTTTAAGGGGATTCTATGTCTACTGCAGATCACAAATATGCCTTCGATGATATGAAAGAAAGTAACCCCGGTTACATAACTGCTTTTGTACAAAAAGCTAACGCATACCTAGAAAATGATATTGACGATAGCTGGGTTGAGGAAATGCTTGATGAATTACTTCCCAAACACCCTGACAATATCGATTTGCTCGGAGTATATGTCTCGCTACAGGGCGTAGCCGGGATGCTATGTAATACCGTCGATGCATACCAAAAGATTTGTAATGCTGAACCCACCTTTGAAAATAGGTTTAGTTTAGCTGAAGCTCTTGTTGAGTCGGTTGAATTTGACCTATTTAGTTTAGGCTCAGGCACTCCAAAAGATATTGTCATCCAGACGTCAAAAAAGTCGATTCAACAAAGCTTAATGATAACTGAAGAACTCACCAAAGAGACCACTGATAACAATTGGCGTAGTCTTATCGACGAGTGTATTGAACGAGCTCACCAAATTAAGTCACAATTAACCGTTTTGTAAGGAAGGCTCACGCATATGTACTTGTAGGCTAAATCTTAACAAGCAGGCAAGCTCGTGAATAAACGGGCTTACACTATCAAGTACCTATCGAAACGATTAGCTTAATTCGTATCCTTCTTCCTAAATACAGCGTAAATGTTAACATTTAAGTATTAGCCTAACGCCCTGCTAAGTGGCTAGCAACGCATAACACGATACTTAAACTAGCCACCGTAAACACTGTACCAGACTAGAACCAAAATCGCCGAGCGTTGATAGTCCGTCTTGAGCAGTTTGTTAGATGCTACGAAGAAGTTTGAGATTTTCACCCAAGCGCTTAATTTGAAATACATTATTGTTTTCAAATAACAATGTAAATTGGACAGTTCAATAACCACGACACAATTGATGAAACTTGCTTGGCAAAGAATGCTTTAGACAAACCTAACAGCCAAGTTCACGAAACTGATCTAGATATAGCGACGTTTCAACACCAGAGAAACCACACCAAAGAACTAAACAAACGCACCACTCCAGTAAACTGACTTTGGTTGATTCAACCACTTTTCGAACAGTGCCACTGGCGAGATAGCTTGCACCTCGGGACTACCAAGTGTGAAGCTAGAGCTCAGTATTCATGAGCACTTAAGCCCTTAGTTTCTTTAAACACTAGCTAACGCCCTGCTAAGTGGCTAGCAACGCAAACCACGATACTTAAGCTAGCCACCGTAAACAATGTACCAGACTAAAACCAAAATTGCCGAGCGTTGATAGTCCGTCTTAAGCAGTTTGTTAGCTGCTACGAAAAAGGCTGCGTTGCTCGCCAAAGTGCCAACTTGAATTGCATTATTGGTTTCGAATAAAAATGTACACTGGACAGCTCACCAACCAAAACACAATTGATGAAACTTGCTTGGCAAAGAATGCTTTAGACAAACCTGACAGCCCAATTCACGAAACTGATATAGGTATGGTGACTTTTCAACACCAGAGAAACAACACCAAAGAACTAAACAAACGCACCACTCCAGTAAACTGGCTTTGGTTGATTCAATTACTTGTGGAAAAGTGCCACTGGCGAGATAGTTTGTACCTAAGGTCTATCAGGCGTGAAGCTAGAGCCCCGTATCCATGAACACTTGAGCCCTTGGTTTCTTTTAATACCAGCTAACGCCGCATTAAGGTGTGAGCAGCGCTTGGCTATACTTGAGCGAAGCGAAACTGCCAAGCGTTGCGAATCACTCTTAAATGCTTTGATACTCATTGAGCCTTCTCCTCCAACTTAGCCTC
>NZ_LLEI02000057.1 GCF_001399455.2 Vibrio bivalvicida | reverse complement strand
CCAATGCGTAAACTATCTCGCCAGTGGCACTGTTCGAAAAGTGGTTGAATCAACCCAAATTAGCTTACTGAAGGGGTGTGTTTGTCTAGTTCTTTGGTGTGGCTTCACTGGTGTTGGAACGTTGCCTTAGTTAAATCAGTTTTGCGCACTTGATAGCGGGCTTCTTCGAAAGCATTCTTTCCCAAGCCTATTTCATCAATTGGGTTTTGGTTTGTGAGCTGTCCAATTTACATTGTCATTTAAAGCAATAATGTATTTCAAATTAGGTGCTTGGGTGAAAAACTCAACCTTCTTCGTAGTAGCTAACAATCTGCTTAAGACGGACTGTCAACGCGGGGCAATTTTAGTTCAAGTCGGGTATAGTGTTTACGGTGGGTTGGTTAAGTGCGGTGGTCGCGTTGCCAGCCACTTAGCAGGGCGTTAATAAGCTACTGTTAACGAATAGTTTTTTGGGGTATGTAGTCTTTCATTGGCTGTACCTTTCTCCGCACAAATTCTCGTTCTCTAGCACGCTTTGAGTTCTGAAGTTCCTTTGACGTAAATGCCATTTGAAAGCATCGAAAGCGCTAATATGCCATCAACCATCTTCGCTCTCAAAGGTTCGTCGTTGTGGCAATTAACTGTTCGTCACTTTAGTGGGTGGCTCGTTCTCTGTCACTTTGGTTTGGCAACTTGTTTAAAGCTGGTTTCTGGAAAGGACAGTGGGTCAGTAGCCAATAAAAATCTGGTTGGTTTGTACTGTTGAGTTAGGTGGGTTGTTTGGGTCTAGAACGCGCCGAAAGTACTTTATTAACAAAGTGTTCAAGCTGGATTCTCAACGCTCGGCGGTTTTGGTTGCAAATATTAGTGCAGTGATTAAGGTGGCTTTATTAAGTGTTGTGGTGCGTTGCTCACCACTTAACACAGCGTTATAGCGAGTCAAAAGGAGACAGCATTTGGATTTAATACGAAGGCTATTTGGTTATGAGTTTTTAGTACCTTTTATAGTTACATGCTTAATCTATGGCATGCTCTTTGTTTTCGTGTATTTTGTCTACAAAGTAGTACGGTCATACATTGTAAAGTTCTATGTCTCTTCCGTTTTGGATTCTGAAACAAAGCAAAATATTGATCGAATTATCACACTGGCGAAAATTATCGATGTTCCCGGTGAGTTACCGGATAACTACCAATCTCTATGGAACTCTATATACAAGAATAGGAACCAACGTGAGAGTATGAAGAGTTCTATCGGTATTTTTGAACTAACAATACATAACTATAAAAAATCAGGTAGAGAGCCAACTGACTTGCTAGAAGTTATCGACTTACTTGATGGCTTTAAAGTGCAAGCGCTTCGTCAGAAAAAGTTTTTCTATGAAACTAATGAAGCAATAAATATTTCGCTTTCATATTTATTGGTCTCAAAGCATTTTTTAGTATCAAGTGATTCGCTATAACAATCTGTTCAAGACGGACTGCCAACGTTGGGCACTTTTGGTTCTGGTCTTATGCAGTGTTTACGGTGGTTTAATTAGGTTTCGTGGTATGTTGGCAGCCACTTAACAGGGCGTTAGGTTGCTTTAAAGAATGTGGGTTTGTTAGCTCTGCACTTAGCCACTTCAAGATTTGTGTTTGTCGTTAGTTAATCGTCTGTGTGGCTCGAACACCTTCAGGTGAAAGCTTAGTTTAGCAGGCACATATCAGCTTCAGCGGCTCACCGTTTTCAAGTCCGTCCTGTTTTAGACTTGTGCATGATTTCAACATTGTCCCTGATAGTTCATCGAATCGGTGTTTTCAGGTTTAGCGCACATAGGGTTCAGTGAACCACCGCAGGTTAGTAGGGCGCGCGATTCGAAGTTCAGTGGTCATTGCGGTGCACTCAGTGTGGGTGGTTAGTAGGTCAGCCTCTGCATTCCAAATCAGCAAAGGCACTCGTAATAAGCATCCCTAACAAGCTGCTAAAGACGGACTATCAACGCGGGGCAATTTTGGTTCAAGTCAGGTATAGTGTTTACGGTGGTTAGTTTAAGTATCGTGGTTTGCGTTGCTAGCCACTTAGCAGGGCGTTATATAGTGACGTTTACTAAGTTTAAGGTGTAACGCTTTGAATTCAAAGTATTACGTAAGTTCGAGTGTGCCTCTTACAAGCGAAAATAAGGGTGAGCAGGGGGCATTCTCATGCTACCCTCAAAGCACAGCTCGTCTGGTTAATACGCTTGCGATTAAAATCAGAACGAGCTGTGCTTTGAGGTAAGGCATTTTCCGCTGCCTCAGCTTCGATTTTTGCGTGTCCAAAGGGCAATTGAGCGCGTGAAAGATTGATAGTGCGATATCATGAAGCTTTGGTCACTAATATAACAAGACGTTCAAGAGCGACTCACAACGCGTGGCATTTTTACTATGCGTTGATACAAGTGATTACGGGGGTCTGCAGTGACTGATGTATTGCGTTGCTCACGCCTTAACTCATCGTTATGCGCTATATCGTTCAAAAAGGATATCGAATGAATAAGTTGTTAGAAGAGTTACTAAAACGTGGGTTTAAAGCAAAAATGCGGAATAAGAGCATTTTTGTTAATCTTTCGCTGTTGTCATACCCAGTATCAATATCTCACAACACTGAACGAAACACCTACGAGTTAAACATTGAATACTGGCGCTATATTGTCGTAATGATAGGGTTGTCGATTAATGTAATAGTCGGTTTCGTTTACGGCAATGTCATTCTAAGTTCTATCATATTGGCTATTGTATTGTTGCAGCCAGTAGGGTTGTTTATATCAAAATCTAGATCCAAAGAACTAGAAGAATATCTTGAATCACTTAATGGTGAAGTACGCGCATAACAAAGCGTTTAAGACGGATTCCCAACGCTCGGCATTTTCAGCTTACTTTGGCTTAAGTGTTTATGTCACAATGGTTTAGGTAGGGTGGTCTGCGTTGCTCACCACTTAACGCGGCGTTAATAAGCTACTGTTAACGAATGGTTTTTAGGGTATGTAGTCCTTCATTGG
>NZ_LLEI02000056.1 GCF_001399455.2 Vibrio bivalvicida | reverse complement strand
ACCCCGTATTCATGAGCACTTAAGCCCTTAGTTTCTTTAAACACTAGCTAACGCCGCGTTAAGTGGTGAGCAACGCAGACCACCACACCTAAACCATTGTGCCGTAAACACTAAAGCAGAATCAAACCGAAAATGCAAAGCGTTGGGAATCCGTCTTAAACGCCTTGTTATGTGCACATGATACACAGTAGAATTGCATACCATTAAAACGGAGTTAGGCTATGATAAAGACCCACATAAAGCACATTAAAGAAATATTTTCAGAAGAAGAACACCCAATAAAGCACTTAGGTGGCTACATCAGGTTTTGGTGTGGCAACTACAAACGACGCTTATGTAAATATCTGCTAGGAAAGTTCCATTTTTTCGTTGAGAACAGCTTAATATCTACACTTATGCTACCAGCTTTATTTTTATTGGTATTTTCCGATTCATCATCTTGGGCTATACACGATAGTAACTCGGTTTTTAAATGCATTCGAGCGTATATCAAAAACAATGCAATAATTTTCAATTTATGTATCGGTTACATTGTCAGCTACATTTTCTTCTATTTAGTCGTTTATCGTGTCGAGCAACGAAATGCAAAGAAAATGAAACCTATGCTTCACAACCTTTTAGCGGAAACCAAATTTATTTTAGGTGACATTATTGAAGTGATTTCTAGTGAGTTCCAAATTCAAAATAATAACCCAGAGTACAAATCCATGCGGGCGTTCAATGATGAAGAGTTAACTATAGCTCTAGAAAACATTAAGAAGAACTCGCCAATATCGCTAACAACTAATGCTAGTCACAACCGACATATCATTAACCAACAACCTAACTTAAGCGATTACATTCGCATATCATTTGAAATGCTAAACCACAAGATAAGAAGCTCCTCTGCTGTAGTAAATAGCTCTGACGATACTTTGCTTGAGTTACTCAACCGTTTAGGAACGATGGAAAGCACTTTTAATATTTTTGCGTACAGTGATTTCGTAGGGACTGACTTAAAATCAAATATTTCCGTAGTAAAAGATATTATCAAATTGGATGCTGAGCTAACGAAGCATTACTCTGATTACTATTCTTAAAGGTTGGAGTTGGTGGTGCACATAACGCCCTGCTAAGTGGCTAGCAACGCAAACCACGATACTTAAACTAGCCGCCGTAAACACTGTACCAAACTAAAACAAAAATTGCCGAGCGTTGATAGTCCGTCTTAAGCAGTTTGTTATAAGCCTGTTTTCGAGTACACGGCTGTGCTACTTAGCTGACCTGACGGGAGCTTTCGATCATTGCGTAATATACCTTCAAAAACATACCCACATCTCTCTGCAACAGCTCGACTCTTTACATTTTCCACGGCTGCCTTAATTTCCAATCTATTGGCCTTGAGTTCTACAAATGCGTAAGTTTCTAGTGCTTTAACCGCTTCTACGATGAAGCCATGCCCTACGCATGAGCTACGTAACCAATACCCAATTTCAAAATAAGGAACGTCTTTGTCCCGAATTATTAAACCAATTGCGCCGATGAAGTCATGTGTATTTTTATCTAAGAGTGAATAGCGCAGTTCACCTTCGAAATTTTCGAAGTTACTAATAGCCTGCTTTGTATTCTCTATTGATTCAGATTCAGTCAAAGCATATTTAACCCACGGTAAATACACACCTAGCTCATTTTGACTTTCTAGTATTGCTTCCAGCATCAATGGCTGAAGCTCCATCGAAGGCGGAACTAACCTTAATCTTTCTGTTTCCATATTTGCCTACATCCGATAAAGGCTTATAACGCTGTGTTAAGTGGTGAGCAACGCACCACGACACTTAATAAAGCCACCTTAATCACTGCACTAAAATTTGCAACCAAAACCGCCGAGCGTTGAGAATCCAGCTTGAACACTTTGTTAATAAAGTACTTTCCGCGCGCTCTAGACCCAAACAACCCACCGAACTCAACAGTACAAACCAACCAGATTCTTATTGGCTACTGACCCACCGATATTTCCAGAAAACCTGTTTCAGCGGGTAGAAAAAACAGAGTGGCAGAGAGCGGGCCACCCACTGAAGTGACGGACAGTTAATTGCCACAGCGGTGAACTCATGAGAGCGATGATGGTTGTTGGCATATTAGCGCTTTCGATGCTTTCAAATGGCATTTACGTCAAAGAAACTTGAGAACTCAGAGCGCGCTGAGAAAGAGAATTTGTGCCGAAAAAGGTACAGCCATTGAAAGACTACATATCAAAAAAACTATTCGTTAACAGTAGCTTATTAACGCCCTGCTAAGTGGCTGACAACATACCATAAAACGTTAACAAGCCACCGTAAACACAGAACAAACTTTGAAGTAAATTCGCCCCGCGTTGGCAGTCCGTCTTAAGCAGATTGTTAATAAAGTACTTTCCGCGCGCTCTAGACCCCAACAAACCACTGAACTGAACACCACAAACCAACCCAATTTTTGTTGGCTGCCGCCCCACTTTACTTTCCAGAAAAACCAATCTAGCGCGTAGCAAAACTGATGTAACAGAGAACAGGCCACCCGCTAAAGTTACGGACAGTTAATTGCCACAACGATGAACTTTTGAGAGCGAAGTTGGTTGCTGGCATATTAGCGCTTTCGATGATTTCAAATGGCACTTACACCAAAGAAACTAACGGACTTAAAGCATGCTAAACACCTAGAATTGAAACAGAAAGACCAACAACGACTAAAGGACTACTAGCCCAAGAAGCACTCGTTAACAGTAGCTTATTAACGCCGCGTTAAGGGGTGCAGGCACGCAATACAAAAGCTACCGCACAGTGCCTTAAACACTGAACCCAACGCATACTAAAAATGCCACGCGTGCCAAATCCCTCTTAAACGCTTGTTATACGCACGATCGTTAAAGCCAAAATTCTATGCCAGACCCGATTTTGAAACCATGATCTTTATGTGCTTTGATGCACTTAAGTCAGGCTTAGACTGACAGCAACTTGCCACTGAAACCACTTGGAACTACCAACGCCGCAGAAAACAGACAGGCAACACCAACAAATGCTTTTGGAACGACAATTTCACAATGAGATCTTTCAACAAACTCACTGAAACCACGTGAACTCACCACACCAGAAAAAGCGGCCTTTCAGCGAGTAAATCGGCTTTTAGAAAGATAAAACCACAAGGCTGAGTTTCAGCGAAAACTATCGCCTCGTTTTGCCCCACGCTATCAGCATCAAAGAAGAAAATTATCGACAAATGACAGGCCAGAACTGAACCAAGAATCAGAAAAACGAAACTAAAATTTGTGGCGAGAAACACCTGAATTTAACACCGAAAATCCGGAATATTGCCCTAAAATTTTAGACTTTCTTCATCTGGCGTATAACGCCCTGCTAAGTGGCTAGCAACGCATTACACGATACTTTAACTAGCCGCCGTAA
>NZ_LLEI02000055.1 GCF_001399455.2 Vibrio bivalvicida | reverse complement strand
ACGAGGTGCATCTTAACACCTCTAATCAGGTGGCCAAATTCACCGTACCACTACATTACGAAGCCATCGGGTAGATATTATACATATAATATATAAATAAGGTACTTGTTTTATATGCAATGAAGTAGAGGTTAGTTGATATGTCTAAGGTCGCAATGCAGATTCAGGTAATAGGTGAGCCAACAGGCCCAGGGTGGCAACGGCTTGATAGTATCATTAGAGAGGGGCAAGCTGCGTCACTGGGGGCGAGAACCTATGAGTTCCACATGTATAGTGACGCATGTATGTTTATGGAAGAACTTAACCAACAACATGTGCGCTACAACGTTGAGTCTATCGGGGATGATTAATTAGGTATGTGAATGTTGAGTCACAGCTTATTTCGAAACTCATCAGCCAGTTTTATATACTGGTTCATTAGATCCATTTGCTCAGCTCTAGAATGGGCGTTTGGACTTAATACGTCGATAAGCAATACGGAATCAGTATATAGGCCTGACGCGTATATAATCCAATCGTCTGAGGTTCGATAATATTGATATGTTACTTCGTTAAAATCACCAATGTGTATGTGCATCAAACCCGCAAATAATGCATCTTTTGGGCGATTGAGGGGCGCATCTCGCCCAATAGACGTTGGTAGTTCTTTTTGTTGGAAGTATTGTTTTAAATCTTGGACGAGTTGAGAGTTAGATGGGGTAGTCCAGTCCGTAAAATTGGACAAAAACACTTTCCTTGTCATGCTTCTGTCCAACCTCCAACGAACTTCTTTGTTGTTTGAGGGTTTTCACCTTGTAGAGCTGACATGCTGATATGTGCAGGTACAGAGGTATGTTCCCTAAACTGGCGTTCTAGGGTTTGCAAAATACGGCAACGCTCAATCACACGAGCGACAGAACGTCTAAAATCATCAGGTAGGCCTACACCGTCTTCGAAGATAAGCGGTTGCAACGCACTAATAACGTTTTCAAACTCATGGAAGTCTTCAAACATATCATCAGAGATAACCGACGCTTCATGATCCATAATGTAATCAATTTTATCGTTAAGAATAACTTCGGTTGATTGCAACACCATAGATAAGCCATTAACCATCATATGGAAGCCTTCATAGACTTGACCAATAGCTTTGGACTCTTGACGACCTTGAACGATAAACTTAGCAGCACTAAGCAAGCCCACTAGAGGGCTTGAACCACTCTTAAAGCTTGATACATTAGTTGCATGCATAATCACTCTCCTTGAAAGAGCTAGTAACTTGCTTAAATAATACCACAAAAATTATATATTACATCACCGCTTAAATTTCGCCCCTTCATCTTGCTAGGCCATCGCGAAGCGATAGAAACAGCCTATATCCTTAAAGCCTTTGAGAAAGCCTGTCGATTGTATTGGAGTGGTTCAGCGCACCATAAGGCACCAGTTCGCTTGCGAACAAGAAGAGCCGCTTCATTCTTCTCCACAAGAATTGTGGACGTAATAAGATTTCTCAGTTTACTACTATTCCCCTGTGATTTTGCATATATCCCTTAGCGCGCAGATAACTCGTCCATCCACTTGCACATACAGAAGGAAAAGAGGCGATAGGGAGCTAACGTTTTGACTTCTGGTAACTAATTTAGTGGTATTTGTCGCTGTAATGGACGTAGAAAAGGCGCTAGCTGAACGATAGACGCAACAATGCCCGCTCAACTAAGAGCGTTACAGTGCGATACAGGGGTTACTCGTGGGCTTGGTTTTGGTGTTTACCGCGAAGGTATTGAGCTTGACGGCGTAACTCTTTCGGCGTGAGAGCGGCTAGCTCTTGGGAAGTGGCATTGGTAAGGATATCACGAGCATAGATATCAAGCTGCTCTTGGTAAGTTTTGTCTTCCAGTGCCTTAGTTCGACGTTTAGCGGCACGGATTTCACTGTCACGCTTACGCGCTTTAAACGCTGACTTAATGAAGTTCTTACGCGCTTCTTGTTCCGCTTCGCTAATGCCGAAGCTTGCGATTTGTTCCGGCTTGGCTCCGTCTAGTCGCTTTTGCTGACGTAGACGGCCTAATGCTTTACGTTGCTCACCGTTAAGACGCGCCTCAGAAATGCCGCAAGCCGACCAGAATAGGGCGGTGACTTGGATCAGCTTTGGGATCCACATACCTTGCTCTCTATCCCAGATGCGCTCCGTTCGTACCAAGTGGTATCGTTCTAGCTGGTCAATCATACGAGTAAAGCGAGAAATCGACTTGTTGCCGTTTTCGCTCACAGTAGAAAGGCCGCACATATCCGCCATATCGGTGCAAGATGAGTGTACGACACCCGTTAAAATGTTGGCATGGTAGGCAAGGGCTTCAAAGCCGACTTGAACGGCACGCTTTAAGTGAAGGTTAAAGCCGCGTTTACGTTGGTTATCTGCACTCCAAAGACGGAACCCAGACCAAAGATAGATTTGATTTTCTTGGATAAACTTACACGCGTCCTTAACCAGTTTAGGGCGCGTGCCACTAGACTGATTAGGGACAAATTCAGGGTGTAAGTTCTTGACGAGCATGGTAGGTTAAGCCGCCTTAGTCCAGACGGCCTTCGATAGCATTTAAGAGCGTGTTGTTTTGCTCTCGTGCTATACGGGTAAGTTCTTGTTCGTTAAGAGTATCGCTATTCTCAACGACTTTAGCTTCTCGCTCTAGCAAATCAAGCGCAACGTTAGCGGTTAGAAACCAATGATCTATTGTTTCAATGCTTTGGAATGAGTAACAGAACATATCATTAGTATTTGGTCTAGCTTGTTCGCCCTCTGGTGTGAACCAGAAAAGCTCAACATCCAAGTTATCAGTAGTGCGCTCACCGTGGGAGCCTACTTTAAATATGATGTTGTAAGACGTTTTTATATTTAGCTCACAGACGCGTGAAAACATTGCCATAGCGTGTGTTTGCATCGCTAGCAATTTCTCTGGTGTGTCTAGGAGTGAAGAGTGAGTAAGTGTATCTGTGTTAAGACTTTGACTATTTGCTGACATATTGATGATCCTTATTTGATGCTCTTGGTCAATAATTGGGGTTAGGAAACATCCTCAAGAGTCCCGCTGTTAGAGTTCCGAACCTCTAACAGCGGGTCGTTCATCGTTATAAGGGAACATGAACTGTGATGATGTTTCGTAAAGTCTCCCGACTTGACTTGCTCAAGTATCACCGGTCTTCCTCAAAAGCCAATTCAACCTGAACGATTCAGATTAAAGATCATTTACTTATTCGTGTACAGGGGCTCTATACACGTTGCTTTTGACATATACTTCGATTTGGAGGTGTAAAAATGATAACAACCTTAGATTTGTTAAATCGATTATGTGTTGAAAAACAGATACATAGCACTAGAGAGGTTGCCAAATTCCTAGGTATCGGTCATGCGACTGTACAAAACTGGCGAAATGGTAAGACGATGAGTGACGATCTAGCTTGTGAGATAGCAGAAATATTAGGCTTAGACCCAGACTTAACGCTGTTGGCAATTATTGCTGAACGTTCTAAAAACGACCGTGTTGTAGAAGCAATTGAGCGCGTTACTAATCAAAAAAAATCAGCATGATTTTAGAGGCAAAAAGTAAAGGTATCTAGTTGATATTGTTAAGAAAGATACCTTTCTTTTTTGCCTCCCTCTGTCTATCCCATTTTAAAATGTCCTGTCTTCAGCAAAGTAGAAATGTCCTGTTAA
>NZ_LLEI02000054.1 GCF_001399455.2 Vibrio bivalvicida | reverse complement strand
GTTAGTTTAAGTGTCGTGGTTTGCGTTGCTAGCCACTTAGCAGGGCGTTAGCTAGTGTTTAAAGAAACTAGGGGCTTAAGTGCTCATGAATACGGGGTTCTAACTTCACACCTGATAGCCCCAATGCGTAAACTATCTCGCCAGTGGCACTGTTCGAAAAGTGATTAAATCAACCAAAGTCAGTTTACTGAAGTGGTGTGTTTGCCTAGTTCTTTGGTGTGGCTTCTCTGGGGTTGAAACGTTGCCGTAGCTAAATTGGTTTCATGCACTGTGTTGTTGGCTTCTTCGAAAGCATTCTTTGCCAAGCATGTTTCATCAATAGTATTTTGGTTTTTGAGCTGTCCAATTTACATTATCATCTGAAACTAATAATGTATTTCAAATTAGGCATTTGGGTGAAGACCTCAACCTTCTTCGTAGCAGCTAACAATCTGCTTAAGACGGACTGCCAACGCTCGGCGAATTTACTTCAAAGTTTGCACTGTGTTTACGGTGGCTTGTTTTCGTTTTGTGGTATGTTGTCAGCCACTTAGCAGGGCGTTAATAAGCTACTGTTAACGAGTAGTTTTTAGGGTATGTAGTCCTTCATTGGCTGTGCCTTTCTCGGCACAAATTCTCGTACTCTAGCGCGCTTTGAGTTATGAAGTTTCTTTGATGTAAATGCCATTTGAAATCATCGAAAGCGCTAATATGCCAACAGCCATCTTCGCTCTCAAAGGTACATCGTTGTGGCAATTAACTGTCCGTGACTTCAGCGGGTGGCTTGTTCTCTGTGACTTTGGTTGGCTACTTGCTTAAAGCTGGTTTCTGGAAAGGAGAGTGGGTCAGTAGCCAATAAAAATTTGGTTGGTTTGTACTGTTGAGTTCGGTGGGTTGTTTGGGTCAAGAGCGTGCGGAAAGTATTTTATTAACAAAGTGTTCAAGCTGGATTCTCAACGCTCGGCGGTTTTGGTTGCAAATTTTAGTGCAGTGATTAAGGTGGCTTTATTAAGTGTTGTGGTGCGTTGCTCACCACTTAACACAGCGTTAGCCGTCATGGAGCTTGCTATACTCAAAGTGATAGAATAGTATCACTTTAGTATTCCTTTGGAGCAGCTCTCATGAAAGTAGAACTAGTTACATCACTCAAACGTCAAGCAACTAAGATCCTCGCCGATCTCCACGACACCAAAGAGCCAGTGTTAATTACTGAGCATGGTAAGCCATCCGCTTATCTCGTTGATGTTGATGACTACGAGTTTATGCAAAATCGTTTAGCTATTCTTGAGGGTATTGCACGAGGAGAGCGTGCACTAGCTGACGGTAAAGTGGTAAGCCATGATGAAGCTAAGGACAAAATGTCAAAATGGCTGAAATAATCTGGACTGAACCAGCGTTATCTGACCTCAACGATATCGCTGAATACATCGCACTTGAAAATATCGTAGCTGCAAAGCAGTTAGTGCAAACGATCTTCTCCAAAGTCGAACGCCTACAAACTTTCCCAGAGTCAGGTCGTATTCCACCCGAGCTAGAACATCTAAGTTATCGTGAAGTTGTCGTTAATCCATGTCGTGTTTTCTATAAACAAGACGGTGACAAAGTGTTTATTCTGTTTGTTATGCGTGCAGAGAGAGATTTGCGTAAGTTCCTGTTGAGTAAGCAGTAACCTTTGGGAATGAGCGGCTAACAAAGCATTTAAGAGTGATTCCCAACGCATGGCATTTTTCATTCCATCGTTGGGTTTTGTGTATACGGTGGTATGGTTTAGTTTTGTGGTAGCGTTGCTCACACCTTAATGCGGCGTTATAAGCTACCAGATAAATGAGAGGTCGTGCAGACCTCTCTTTCAAGGCTAGTAATGGCTTAGTGTACTTCGATTAACTTTGGTAGGTATTCCAATGCAACAGGATCTCGACCTTTAAAGTAGTCTTTCGCTTTGCTAGGGATCCAAACTTCATCTACAAACTTAATAAAAATAGGTAGTAGTTCATTTGGGTATTCACGAGCATCACGAGTGTGCCCATTCCCAAACATATGACTGTACATTTGGTAGCTTTCTGCGTGCTCAGGATGATGTTCAGATAGATAGCTAGAGAAAAGTCTACCTACGCTTACGTCAGGTCTAATATCTTTACCATCCTGTGCTTGGTCTGGAATTTCGTAACCTAACATTTCTAATGAGCCGTATAAACGAATGAATAGCTCACTAATTACAGAAAAGTAACCTCTAGAAACTCTGCCATAGTTTAGGTTAAATCGGTTTACAAAGCCGGGTAGTTTTACCTTACCGTAGTAACCCTTCTTACGGATCTCTGGTAGAACTTCTCTAGTAACCCAACGTTGGAATTTCTTAGCATTAGGTTTCTTACTGGCAAAAACCAACTCATAGAGTGCTGCTTCAGTAATAAGTACATACATGTGCCCACGAATTGGGTGTGGGGAAAGCATTTTATCTTCGGCGTCGAGTTTATCAATCGGCGCTTTTCGATCTGCGTAATCAAGGGCAGCAGTTACTTCATCAGCAATAAAGTAAAACTCGTCTCCGAGTTGGATTGTAGTTAACTCGTGTAAGTTAAAGTCGTCGAGGGTGTTGGGTATAATCGAAAGTTGCATGTTAATTCCCGCAATTTAAACCTAAAGTTAGTGTGGTTATGATACTACTTAAATATGCAACAGTATCCACACTTTCTTTCATAAAACTGTTACTAGGTTTAAATTGTACAAAGTAAGCTCGTAATCCACTCTACCACGCTTATAACAAAGCGTTTAAGAGTGATTCTCAACGCTTGGCATTTTCAGTTTGTATCAGCTTTAGTGTTTACGGCACAATAGGTTAAGTTGGGTGCGGGCGTTGTTCACACCTTAACGCGGCGTTAGCACTCAGAATCATGCAACAAGGAGGTTTTATGTTTCCATTAGAGATATTTGTTACTTATACATTGGCTTGTTTACTGTTAGTTATCTCGCCTGGGCCAGACAATTTGCTCGCGATCGGTCGTGGTTTAAGTCAAGGTCGACTGGCGGCAGTCATATCGGGCATGTCTTCTGGTGCGGGGATCTTGTTTCATGTCGTCGCAGCCACATTCGGGCTAACTCTTCTAATTCAGACCTCTGAAGTAGCGTTCTACGTAGTAAAACTCGTTGGTGCTGCTTACTTAATTTGGTTGGGCGTGAAAGTTCTTCGTTCGAGAAATCTGTTTTCATTGGAACCAGCGAAAAAACAGTCGCTGAAAGTTATCTTCTCAACCGGCTTTCTATCTGCAGCGCTTAACCCGAAGCCAGGAATGTTTGTCCTTGCTTTTGTACCTCAATTTGTAAACCCAAGCTTAGGGTCAGTGACAACTCAAATGATCGGCTATGGAGTCTGGTTTGCGGTATTAACTGCAGTTGGCTTTAGTTTAATGGGTGTTTTCTCGTCTCAACTGTCTGAATGGTTTAGAAACAAACCTAAACTGGTGTCAGGGCTAAATATTGGTGCAGGTATCACATTCGTTTCTTCTGGGTTAGCAGTGGCGTTTATGAAGCAGCGATAATCTAAGAGTGCTAACAATAAATTTAAGAGTGATTCACAACGCTTGGCGGTTTCACTTCAAGCAAGTTTAGTGTTTATGGCACAATGGTTTAGCTAAGGTGTTAGCGTTGTTCACACCTTAATTTGGCGTTAGCTAGAATTTAAAGAAACTATGGGTTAAGTGCTCATGATTATTGGGTTCTAGCTTCACACTTAATAGTGCTAAGGCACAAACTATCTCGCCAGTGGCACTGTTCGAAACGTGGTTGAATCAACCAAAGTCAGTTTACTGAAGTGGTG
>NZ_LLEI02000053.1:168240-313311 GCF_001399455.2 Vibrio bivalvicida | reverse complement strand
AGCGAGAAGCGAGAAGCGAGAAGCGAGAAGCGAGAAGCGAGAAGCGAGAAGCGAGAAAAAATAAAGGGTTGACACAATGTGTCAACCCTTCTCATTTCACGCCATTGCTCCGTCATCCCCGAGAGGGAGGCACGACCGAGTTGGGGATCTCTGCAAACGAGTAAGATTCCTTTAGAGATTCCCTACTCACTCCTTCGTCGCTCTATGGAATGACGATTTGTCGCCGTCCGATCTCGCCTCTCGAAGCAAAGCGTTCTGTAGGACGAAGTCCGTTCTATATTTCTTAAGAGCTCAACCCTTCCAACTTATCGAAGTAATCTGGGAAGGTCTTAGATGTACACTTAGGATCATTGATGGTCACTGGCGTATCACTTAGCGCGACAAGCGAGAAACACATCGCCATACGGTGGTCATCGTAAGTATCAATAGCTGCGTGCGTCAGCTTGGCTGGCGGTGTGACAACGATGTAATCTTCACCCTCTTCCACTTCGGCGCCTACTTTACGTAGTTCGGTCGCCATCGCTGCAAGCCGATCTGTCTCTTTTACACGCCAGTTGTATACGTTGCGAATCGCGGTAGTACCTTCTGCAAACAGTGCGGTAGTGGCAATCGTCATCGCTGCATCTGGGATGTGGTTAAAGTCCATATCTACGGCTTTTAATTCACCCACACGAGAAATAACGTAATCGTCACCCCATTCGATTTGTGCACCCATTTTTTCTAGCGCATCTGCAAATTGAATATCACCCTGAATGCTGTTTTTACCGATACCTGTTACTTTGATTTCACCGCCCTTGATCGCAGCGGCAGCCAAGAAGTAAGACGCAGAAGACGCATCCCCTTCAACCAAGAAATCACCTGGTGCGACATACGATTGACCTTTGCGAATAACAAACTCTTGGTAGTTGTTGTTTTCTACCACGACTCCGAACTGAGCCATGATATGCAAAGTGATATCGATATACGGTTTAGATACCAGCTCACCCACAATGTTAATAGTGACATCATCTTGAGCAAGTGGTGCAGACATCAGAAATGCGGTCAAAAACTGGCTAGAGATAGAGCCATCAATGTCCACTGTCCCACCCTTCAAACCCGTTCCTAGGATCTTAAGTGGTGGATAATCTTCATTTTCTAGGTATTCAATCTCTGCACCCGCTTGGCGAAGCGCATTGACTAGATGACCGATAGGACGCTCTTTCATTCGTGGCTCTCCGGTGAGTACGTACTCACCGCCACCTAAGCATAGTGCAGCCGCCAGAGGGCGCATCGCTGTACCCGCGTTACCCAAAAAGAGTTCTAACGCTTGTGGAGCGTCAAACGGCTTTCCTAGCCCTTCAACTTCACAAACCGTTTTATCTTCAGACAAAGTATATGAAACACCAAGTTGAGATAACGCATTCAACATATGGCGGATATCATCACTGTCGAGTAAGTTAGTTAGACGTGTCTTGCCACTTGCAAGGGCTGCAAGCAATAAAGCTCGGTTAGAGACACTTTTTGAACCTGGTAAGTTGACCTCACCATTGACTTTATTGATAGGTTGTAACGTAAGGCTTTCCATTTAAATTGATATTCCTTGCTCACCCCGTCTTCCTAAACGGGACGATGAAAATTCTTCGTACTTGCAGCCTATCTAAATTCACCTAGTAAAACCAGACCCAAATCACGAATAGAACTGAATAATTATCTGCTCTGGCCACACCCATCTGAGTCTATTAATATTCCTTATCGACCCGTACGCCATCATCAAAATAGAGAATACGAACTTTATCTCCTCGCTCGAATAACATGTTGTTGTCGACATCTTGGATAACGTCTACCAACTTACCTTTGTCGGTTTCAATCAGTATCTCTACCAACTTGTATTCAACTCGATACTCTTGGTTAGCTTGATTTCGGGCAATCCCCGCACCTGCAACCGCTCCGACCGCTGTCGCTACTTCCTTACCAGTACCGCTACCAAACTGGTTACCAACTAGCCCTCCAACCACCGCACCCAGCAGTGTTTCCCAACCTGAACCTTTCGATTTAACAATATCTTGTTGGGTTATGTACCTCACGGTATCAATTTGACCGAAAACTACTTCATTGACCGGACGTGCCGTATTTCTTTGGTAAGCCGCATTGGCAATCAAGGGAAAAACCAATATGATCCAGAGTAACTTCTTCATTTTCTTTTCCTCATTTCATTCATGGCGATTTATCTCACTGAACTTGATCTCAATAACCTTTGGTTTCCATCCACTTTTGATGCTTTAGTCGATCCAAACGGCTTACTCGCATTTGGTGGTGACCTAAGTGCAGAAAGGCTTATCTTGGCCTATAAAAATGGTATCTTTCCCTGGTACGGTCCAGGAGAGCCCATTCTTTGGTGGAGTCCATCGCCACGAGCTGTCTTTGATCCTAAGACATTTCAACCAGCGAAAAGTCTCAAAAAATTTCAAAGAAAACACAACTACCGCGTGACCATTAATCATACAACAGAACAAGTTATTGACTACTGTGCCTCAACTCGAAGCGAAGAAGAAACATGGCTCAATGAAGAAATGCGTCAAGCCTATAAACAGTTGGCAAAACAAGGCAATTGCCACTCTGTTGAGGTTTGGCGCGACGAATGCCTTATCGGCGGTCTTTACGGTATCTCTGTGGGGCAAGTATTTTGTGGTGAATCGATGTTTAGTTTAGAGGCTAACGCATCCAAAGTAGCACTGTGGTATTTTTGCCGACATTTTGAGCAACACAACGGAAAATTGATCGATTGTCAGGTGCTTAACCCTCACCTCGCCTCATTGGGCGCAATTGAACTCAATCGTGAAGACTTTATGCAAAGGCTGCTATCATTTAATAGTGAGCCGCTATCAGAAAACTGTTTTTCACAACAGCGAATAACCAGCGAAACTTGGGGAGAGTAATGAGTTCCGATCTGCAGCAAATCCGTATTGGTTTAACCGACTGCCACCCTTGTAGCTACCTTGCTGATAGACAGGAGCGTGTGGCCGTAGCCCTTGAGCCCACCATGCATTGTGGTTCGAGCTATGAGGTGTTGCTAGCTAATGGATTCAGGCGCAGTGGTGATACCATCTACAAACCTCATTGCGATCAATGCAGCGCGTGTCAGGCTATTCGTGTCTCCATCCCAGAGGTTGTCCTTTCACGCAATCAAAAGCGCCTGTTAAACAAAGCCAAATCATTCACATGGCAGCTTAAAGAGCAGATGGATGACCAATGGTTCGAACTCTACTCACGCTATATTGAATCTAGACACCGCAACGGAACTATGTACCCACCGAAACAAACTGAATTTGCCCAGTTTTCTCAATGTGCCTGGCTCAACACTCAATTCTTGCACATTTATGACCAAGACAAGCTCATTGCCGTCGCTGTCACGGATATTCTGTCTAATAGCGTCAGTGCCTTCTATACCTACTTTGACCCAGACTATACGCTTTCCTTAGGTACACTTGCGGTTTTATTTCAGATTCAATATTGCCAAGAGCAAGGTAAACAGTGGCTTTATTTAGGCTATCAGATCGATGAATGCCCGGCGATGAGCTATAAAGTCCGATTTCAGCGTCATCAAAGGCTAGTAAATCAGCGTTGGCAAGGGTAGAATACGCCCCAACTTTACTTAATTCATTTTTATCGGCATTATGCACCGGTTGAAATCGTCCATTTTTAAAAGAGGATTAAATGGCTAAAGAAGACGTAATTGAGATGCAAGGCACTGTCCTTGATACTCTTCCAAACACAATGTTCCGTGTTGAGCTAGAAAACGGTCACGTGGTTACTGCTCACATCTCTGGTAAAATGCGTAAGAACTACATCCGTATTCTTACTGGTGACAAAGTAACTGTAGAGATGACTCCATACGACCTATCAAAAGGTCGCATCGTCTTCCGTGCTCGTTAATCTCTGACTGCCTCACGCAATCCGAATTATTCGAATACACACAAAAAAGCGAAGCATAATGCTTCGCTTTTTTGTGTGTGCTGACAAGAGGTTATTTCCCTAATGCCTCTTTATAATGTTCGCGACATACAGATACATAACGATCGTTACCACCAATCGCAACTTGATCACCTTCTTTAATTGCCACACCATTTTCGTCGGTGCGAATCACCATGTTGGCTTTACGACCACAGTGACAAATAGTTTTCAGCTCAATTAGCTTATCTGCCCACGATAGAAGGTACTTGCTGCCTTCAAACAACTCACCAAGAAAATCCGTTCTTAGCCCATAACACAGCACTGGAATATGCAGTTTATCGACAACTTCGGTTAGCTGATATACCTGCTCTTTAGTCAAGAATTGGCACTCATCAACAAGAATACAGTGACGCTTCTCTACTTCATTTAGTGCCGTAATCTCTTGGTATAAGTTTGTCTCTGCATTAAATAATTGAGCATCTGACTGCAAGCCGATACGCGAGCTGACTTTACCAATACCATAACGGTCATCTAACGCCGCAGTAAAGATAACTGGCGTCATACCACGCTCTTGGTAATTAAAAGAAGACTGAAGAAGAGTGGTTGATTTACCCGCATTCATTGCAGAGTAATAGAAGTACATCTGTGCCACTGTTTGTTACCCGTATAAAGATGATAAAAATTAAAGAAAAGGGCTGAATCAACAGCCCTTCTTGAAATGGTATGCCTACGATTTATTTACGGCGCCACGTCGTGCCTGCTGCGCCATCTTCTAGCACGATGCCCATTTCCGTCAGCTTGTCTCGTGCCATATCAGCATTGGCCCAGTCTTTAGCTGCGCGAGAATCGTTACGTAGTTTAATCAGTGCTTCGATTTCCGCTACTTCGTCGTCATTGCCAGAGTCACCTTTTAAAAAGGCTTCAGGATCTTGATAAAGAATACCAATCACATCTGCTAGTTCACGCATTAGTGAACCAAGCGCACTAGCCATTGCTACATCTTCCGTCTTCACACGGTTGATCTCACGCGCCATGTCAAACAGCACTGAGTAGGCTTCTGGGGTGTTGAAGTCGTCGTTCATCGCCTCAGTGTAGCGCTTAACATACTCTTCCCCACCCGCAGCTGGTGTTGACAGGTCAAGACCGCGCAATGAAGTGTACAGACGCTCAAGTGACGCACGTGCTTGGTTTAGATTCTCTTCGCTGTAGTTTAGCTGGCTACGGTAGTGACCTGACATTAGGAAGTAACGTACCGTTTCTGCATCGTAGTGACCTAAAACATCACGAATAGTAAAGAAGTTACCTAGAGATTTAGACATTTTCTCACGGTCTACCATCACCATGCCGCTATGCATCCATGTGTTGACGTAATCAGTACCGTGCGCACAGCAAGATTGCGCGATTTCGTTTTCGTGGTGTGGGAACTGTAGATCAGAGCCACCACCGTGAATGTCGAAATGGTTACCTAAAATAGATGAGTTCATTGCAGAACACTCGATGTGCCAGCCTGGACGACCAGGTCCCCATGGTGATTCCCAAGTAGGTTCACCTGGCTTAGACATCTTCCAAAGTACAAAGTCTAGCGAGCTACGCTTAGCACTTTCAATTTCTACGCGAGCACCCGCTTGTAATTGCTCTAGGTCTTGGCGAGACAGCTTGCCATAGTCGTCATATTTCGCGATTTCAAACATCACGTCACCGTTATCAGCGACGTAGGCAAAACCGCGTTCGATAAGCTTTTCAACCAGTTCAATGATTTCGGTGATGTATTCCGTCGCGCGAGGCTCAATATCAGGGCGCTTCATATTCAAAGCATCAAAGTCTGCGTGCATTTCACCAATTAGGCGTTCAGTCAACGAATCACAGCTCTCACCGTTCTCGTTTGCACGTTTAATGATCTTGTCGTCAATGTCAGTAATGTTACGAACAAACGTAAGATCGTAGCCTAAATAGCGTAAGTAACGTGAAACGACGTCAAATGAAACGAAAGTGCGACCGTGACCAATATGACAGAGATCATAGATGGTTACCCCACAGACATACATGCCAACTTTGCCGGCATTGATTGGTTTAAATTCCTCTTTCTGTCTTGTGAGTGTGTTATATATCTTTAACATGATCTCTTTCTAATATTTAGGTGAAACAAAATAGTGGCTCAGTATACCAACTCACGCCCAGTTAGGTAATCCCCGAAATGCGCAAAAAACCATCATTAACACCTATACTCAGGTCTCAACCCGTACTTTTCACGTGTTAATGTCTGAAAAGTTAAGTTAGAATCTTGGCTCAAAGCAAAAACACAGCTAAAGGAAAAAATCATGATCACCCTTCACACAAATTTTGGTGACATCAAAATTCAACTAAACGAAGAAAAAGCACCGGAAACAAGTGCAAACTTCCTACAGTACTGCCGTGATGGTTTCTACGACAACACGTTATTCCACCGTGTTATCGACGGTTTCATGATTCAAGGCGGTGGCATGGAGTCTGGCCTAAAAGAGAAGGCAACGCGTGCACCAATCAAAAACGAAGCAAATAACGGCCTAAGCAACAAGGTTGGCACTCTTGCTATGGCGCGTACTATGGAACCGCACTCAGCGAGTTCTCAGTTCTTTATCAACGTGAAAGACAATACCTTCTTAGATTTCCGTAGCGAAAGCCTTGACGGTTGGGGTTACTGTGTATTCGCTGAAGTCGTTGAAGGTATGGACATCGTTAACAAGATCAAAGGCGTTAGCACTGGCTCTTCCGGCATGCACCAAGATGTACCGCTTGAAGATGTACTGATCACTGGTACAACAATCGAAGAATAATTGAAAAAAGAGAGCGCGTGATGCGCTCTCTTGCTATTTAACTATGACCACACTTTTTATATCTGATCTCCACCTATCCTCTTCTACTCCTGAAATCACCCAGTGTTTTATCCGTTTTATGCGTGAAGAAGCCGTTCATGCTGACGCACTCTACGTGCTTGGTGATTTATTTGAGTTTTGGATTGGTGATGACGACCGCTCCGATTTTGCCTCATCCATTAGGACTGAGTTTAAAACGTTAACCGACAAAGGCATCCCTTGTTACTTCACCCAAGGTAATCGTGACTTTCTGGTTGGAAAACGCTTTAGTAAACAAACAGGGGTCCAGTTGCTTGGTGACGAAACCGTAATTGACTTATATGGCCGTCAAGCCATTGTTCTACACGGTGATACACTTTGCACTCAAGACGTGAAATACCTAGAGTATCGAGCCAAAGTACATCAACCTTGGTTACAATGGGTGTTCAATCGCATTCCAATGCTGCTCAAGAAAAAGATTGTGAGCAAAGTTCAATCCGATATCCGATCTGACAAGCAAACTAAGTCTCTTGACATTATGGATGTGACTCAAGACGAAGTTGAACACGTAATGCTTAGCCACAAAGTAGACCTTATGATCCATGGACATACACATCGGCCTAACGTTCATTCCTTCCAAGTTCAAGAAAAGGACTATACTAGAATTGTGCTAGGTGACTGGTACACTCAGGGGTCAGTCTTAGTGTACGATAAATCCGGGTTTGAATTACAACAACGGCCTTTTGCAAGCTAAGTCACTTATTTTTCACGTTATTTAGTCCATTATAAATGAAGACTAGTTTCCTTCAACCTGTACTTGGAACGTGGTATAGATCTTGACTTATTCATATATAGCTAGACAACCGATATTAAATGTAGATAAACAAACTATTGGTTATGAACTGCTTTTTAGAGACGGTCCGCAAAATACCTTTCCGGAAATCGATCCTGAACATGCGACCAGCCGTTTGTTATCTGATCACTTCCTCTCGACGCATTATGAAACACTTGGAGATAAGCTAGGTTTTGTTAACTTTCCTTACCAAAGCCTACTCAACAAGGTGCCAACTCTTTTCCCTTCAGACAACCTTGTGGTAGAAATTTTAGAAGATTGTCCACCAACAAAAGAATTACTCGACGTCATTAAGGAAATGGCCGCAGCAGGATACAAAATAGCTCTAGATGACTTTATCCCAAGCAAAGAGTGGCGTTCGTTCCTTCCTTATATCTCGATCATTAAATTTGATATCAGGCAAGTATCCATTGAAAAAGCGCGCAATTTTATTCTGCGTTTATCTGGGAGCAATATTGCTTTCCTCGCTGAAAAAGTCGAGACCTATGAAGAATTCGAACAAGCAAAAAAAGCAGGGTTTGAGTACTTTCAGGGTTATTTCTTTAGCAAGCCGGAAATGATTACCCGTAAGGCACTCGAGCCTTCTTTTATGACGGTGGTTCAACTGCTGACTGAAATAGCTAAACAGGATATGGACTATGCATCGATTGAGTCTTTAATCAGCAAAGACGTCACATTATCTTTTAAGCTGCTGTCTTTCGTTAACTCATCTTCAATCGTGCAAACCAAAATTCAATCTTTCAAGCAAGCGTTGGTCTACTTAGGTGAAGATAAACTAAGGAAGTTTATTTCGCTCGTCTCTCTCGCATCTACGCAAGAAAGTAAACCCGATTATTTATATGGTTTGTCTATTCAAAGGGCCCGTTATTGCGAACTCCTTGCTGCGCGATTAGAAACCAAATTTGAATCCGGGCAAGCGTTTTTGACTGGTATGTTCTCGCTGCTTGATAGCTTGCTTGACAGACCTTTGGAGCAAATTATTGAAGAGATCTCTGTCGACGAATCAATAAAACTCGCAATCACTAAAAATGAAGGCATACTAGGCGAAATTTTATTGCTAACTAAAGCATACGAACAAGCCCAATGGGAAGAAGTACGCCGTTACTGCGATTCAATTGGGGTCGATGAAGTGGTATTAAGCCAATGCTATGACTCCTCAGTCAAATGGACTGCTGACCTTCTTTCTGTAAAAACGAAATAAGTGGAGTTTTTATGAATTCGTGTCCTTGTGGAAACCCAAAGGATTACAGTCATTGCTGCGAGCCGATCCATCACGATCATTCATTGGCCCAATCACCAGAGCAACTGATGCGCTCTCGCTATTCTGCCCATGTCAAAGGTCTAGTAGATTATGTGATCAATACCTATCATCCAAGCTGCCATGCAGAAGATGAACGACAAGCAATTTCAGATTCAATCGACAGCGACTGGTGTGGCTTAGAAGTGATCAGCACCAAACCAGGCAACAACCCAGACGAAGGTTTTGTCACTTTTAAGGCATTCTTCAAGCAAGATGGACAACAACTTTGCTTACAAGAGTGCTCTCGCTTTGTAAGAGAGCAAGGACTTTGGTTCTATATTGATGGCGTTTTCCCACAGCAGGAATCCATTGAAGAACAAGTTGATCCAAGACTGGCACAACCTATTCAAGGCCTAAAGGTCGGGCGCAATGATCCTTGTATCTGCGGCAGTGGAAAGAAATTCAAAAAATGTTGTGGCTAGCATAAAAAGGCAGGATTCGATCCTGCCTTTTTTAATCGTTGGGGTTCACCCTTACAATATCGCTTTGCCCATGTTGAAACTGTTTTTTTAGCTCAGATTTCGACTTAAAGCTAATCTCTCCACCTTGAGCAACTGTCATATGCTGCGCTTCTACATTATGCTTAGATTGATACAACATCACAGCTTGCATACAAGAATCTCGCTGCTCCTGCGAAAGTGGGGTACCCTCAGGCCACTTACCTGTTTCTACAGCAAAAAGTAGACGCTCATAAGCCTCTGGTGTGATGGCGTTGATTAACTGCTCTGCGTCCATGGTCTATCCTTAAAGTCAGTGGTGTTAAGCGCACCTTAACTGGCTCGTAGTCTCAGTCAAGATAACAACAAAAAATAAGTGTAACGGATCACAAGCAACGACAGTATGAAAACACTCAAATTACTCACGCTCTTTGGCATTACCTTTGGTCTATCTGGCTGTTTCGAAGGTAACAAAAACACCGAACAGCTTTGTGAAAGCAATCCTGCTCTCCAATGCGAGCGCTTAAATATGGGCGACGGTCAGTGTCGTGTTCCTAGGACTGACTTGATATGGCACAGATTCGAGGTTATGAAAAAACCAACAGACCTCAACCTGATAAAAGAATATAGATATGTTGCGGCGTATAAGAAGTGCTTGGAATTGGCCTCTCAGATCCAACCCTTGGATCAGAAAGGCGTCAAGCAACAACGCTTTACCGCACTAGTTAACTCTGGTAACGACCTTGAGAGCATTGTCGCGGCACTCGAAAAGTCAGATTCACCCGAGTCTCTTTATTTTTTATGGAGCCAAATTGGTAGCGAAGAAGCTCGCAGGGGCTTTCTACAACTTGAAGGGACCGAAGCCCTTGAAAGCGCCGAAATGCAATACGCTCTCGCGACTTTCTATACCAGCAGAGACCAAAAGAAAACACTTCAGTTGCTCATTCATGCCCTCGAACTTACCAACCGTAGCAACATTAATACTGAAGTGTTTAAATCTTTGGCGAGTACTACCTATAGAATGGGGATGAAAAAAGAAGCTTATGTGTGGACTATGGTGGCACAAAAGTTCAATGTTCCGATTGCCTCTGATAGTGAACTGCAACTCCTATACGGTTTCGATAAGAGTGTTTATGACCAACTTGATGACATTGCAGACCAAGTCGAGGATGCCATCATGAGTGGTACTTTCAACGGAGCAATCATCCCCAAATTTAAAGAATCCTAGGCTAATGAAAGGATAAAACAAAGAGCGGTGATAAAATCACCGCTTTTTTATGAATTGTTGAAAATTAACGACACTGAGTTAACACAAAAACGTTCGCCGGTTGTCTTTGGTCCATCAGGAAAAACGTGACCTAAATGGCTATCGCAAGTTGCACATCTTATTTCCGTACGCACCATTCCGTGACTTAGATCTTTTAAATAACGAATAGCCTCACCATTGAACGGAGCGTCAAAACTTGGCCAGCCGCACCCAGAATCATACTTGCTATCCGAGTTAAATAGTGGCGCTTGACAGCAGGTACATGAGTAAATACCCGTCTCTTTGTTATGTAGCAACTTGCCACTAAATGGGGCCTCTGTACCCTGCTCTCTGCATACGCGATACTCTTCCTCAGACAGCACCTCACGCCAGTGTTCATCAGGCTTTATGACTTTTTCTTTATTTTGTTTCACGGCAACAAATCTCCATACTCTCATTTTTAATTATGACTTTTTTTTCGAAAAACTTGCACTCAATTACTTTTGTAGCACATACTTTGAAACCATAACAGGATGGTTAAACTTTCAGCACTGCTGTCAACATCTGAACTATTTTACGTCAACTGGTTAGGGAAAAAACTAGCAATCCGTTCAAAACATCGCCATTTAAGACTAATTGTGAAAAAAAGCGACGCTTTTTTTTGACTTTAAACAAGTTAAGTCCGATTATCTGTTGCAGATTTTGACTGGATTCTGTAATTTTACTACCAGTTATCTTTAATCAGAAATTAAGTTGTGGAGCAACTATAATGACTATCAAAGTAGGTATTAACGGTTTTGGCCGTATCGGCCGTTTCGTTTTCCGCGCAGCGCAAGAGCGTAACGACATCGAAGTTGTAGGTATTAACGACCTTATCGACGTAGAGTACATGGCATACATGCTTAAGTACGACTCAACTCACGGCCGTTTCAACGGTACTGTTGAAGTTGAAGGTGGTAACCTAATCGTTAACGGTAAGACTGTACGTGTTACTGCAGAGCGCAACCCAGAAGACCTTAAGTGGGATGCTATCGATGTTGACGTTGTAGCTGAAGCAACTGGTCTTTTCCTAACTGACGAGACTGCACGTAAGCACATCACTGCTGGTGCAAAGAAAGTTGTTCTTACTGGTCCTTCTAAAGACGCAACTCCAATGTTCGTTATGGGCGTAAACGATTCAACTTACGCTGGTCAAGACATCGTTTCTAACGCTTCTTGTACTACTAACTGTCTAGCGCCTGTAGCTAAAGTTCTTAACGACAAGTTCGGTATCGAATCTGGTCTTATGACTACAGTTCACGCTACTACAGCAACTCAAAAAACTGTAGATGGCCCTTCTGCTAAAGACTGGCGCGGTGGTCGTGGTGCTTCTCAGAACATCATCCCATCTTCAACTGGTGCTGCTAAAGCTGTAGGCGTTGTTCTTCCAGAACTAAACGGCCTTCTAACTGGTATGGCTTTCCGTGTACCAACTGCTAACGTTTCTGTAGTTGACCTAACTGTTAACCTAAAAGAAGCTGCATCTTACGAAGCAATCTGTGCTGCAATGAAAGAAGCTTCTGAAGGCGAGCTAAAAGGTGTTCTAGGTTACACTGAAGACCAAGTTGTTTCTCAAGACTTCATCGGTGAAGTTCAAACTTCAGTATTCGATGCTAAAGCTGGTGTTGCTCTAACTGACAAGTTCGTTAAAGTTGTATCTTGGTACGACAACGAAATCGGTTACTCAAACAAAGTTCTAGACCTAATCGCACACATCTCTAAGTAATCATTACTTAAAGATAAGCGTTTAGCGCAGAATCTTGTAAAAGGCGACTTTCGAGTCGCCTTTTTTGTATCTGAACTTTGAGCGCCAGCTCACTGAACTTGGAAACAGAACATGGATTTAAACACTCTCCCTACCCTTACCGTCTTATCTGACAACGTGACTATCGTAGAGATCGATCAAGTTAAAGTTGTTCGCGTCATACACGAAAAAGCGTCGGCAGGTATCGCCCTACATGGTGGTCATGTCATTTCATTCAAACCGCAAGGTCAAGAAGACCTAATCTGGATGAGCGAGCAAGCTATTTTTGATGGCAAAGCAGCGCTTCGCGGTGGTATTCCTGTTTGTTGGCCTTGGTTTGGTCGCATTGCAGCGCCAGCCCATGGCTTTGCACGTAACAGTGAATGGACACTACTTGAACATCGTGAGAATGAAAACGGTGTTATCGTTGAGCTTGGTTTACTTTCTAACGAGTCGACACTGGCTATCTGGCCCTACCAATTCCAAGCTCACCTATTGGTTGAAATTGGTGATGAACTAAAAGTCACACTGGATGTAGCCAATACTGATGAGCAACCTTGGACATTCTCTGGCGCACTGCATACTTACCTGACCGTTGGTGATATCGAGCAAGCGACCACAGCAGGTATGGGCCCAGAATACATCGACAGCCTCAAACATGGTGAGGTATGTCAAGGCGGTGAAGAACTCCAACTGACAGACACCATCGACCGAGTTTATACTCAGCCCAAAGAAGAAATTATCGTTGAAGATCCAGTTTTCAAGCGTGCGGTAGTCGTTGAAAACCAAGGTCATAATTCAGCAGTTTTGTGGAATCCGTGGGCGAAGGGCGCTCAGGGAATGGCTGATATGCAAGACAACGGTTACAAGACCTTCCTTTGCGTTGAGTCTACTCTGCACGCGTCTTCAATCGAACAAGGCAAAACATTACAACCAAATGAACGTCATCAGTTAACTACTAAGATTTCTGCTAAATAAATCCTTTGTCACGGGTAACCTTGCTCGTGACACTCTCCTTTCACTTGAAATTTCTCTTTCTACATTCTGGTCTCTAGAGTCTAGGCACTCTACCTTGTCAATTTCGGTCTCGTTATCTATAAAATTATTAACGCGAATCAATTATATCCATTTTATAAATCGCTATTATCATTCGCTATTGAAAGTTTAGTTTTCGATGACGGCACAAGTCTACAAGAGACAGGATAACTAAAAATGTTAGAAAAACTCAAAAATCAAAGCGTCAGTTTTCAGTTGAAGCTAGTGATATTACTTTGCTTGCTGGTGTCCTTTGCCGGCACCGCCACACTGGTCTACCGCAACGCTTCTGAAGTGTTATTAGAAACAACCTTAAAACAACACCAGTCAGAAGTAGAATCGATGGCAATGACCATCGCAGGCCAGTTTGACGCCTATTTACACACCGCTAAAGTGCTGGAATCTACCTTCAGAAACGGCTACCTAGCAGGTGTTTATGTCGAGGACTATAGCGTCGACTTTAATGGCGAGTCGATCCCAAATATTACCCAATATGGTGAGAGCTTAATAAACGACACCAAGTTAGTTGATAGCTTCACCCGCGATACTGGCGCTGTTGCCACTCTTTTTGCGCCACTAAATGGTGACTTTATTCGTGTATCAACGTCTTTAAAAGATCCTTCTGGCAAGCGCGTAGTCGGCACGACACTAGGCAAAAGCCACCCTGGCTACAGCCAGTTGATTAGCGGCCAACCTTATTATGCGCAGGTCAAACTGTTTGGTGACAGCTATATTACCTATTATGCGCCAATCAAGAACGCGGCAGGGAAAGTAACCGGGTTATCTTTTATTGGGCTACCTGTCGAGCAGGCCACGCAAGCTCTATATAAATCCCTTCAGTCCATTACATGGGGTGACACGGGTTACACCATTGTTGTTGATAACCGCGAAGACAACCAAGGTAAGTACCTACTGCACCCACTACGCGATGAGAATGACCCTTCAATTGTTGAAGTGTCTGACTACGATGGTAATAAACCCTTTTATCAGATCTTTGAGCAAGAAAGTGGATTAATTCGCTACCCTTATGAATACCAAGGTACTGTCGGCGAAAAATACCTAGTGTATACGGAAGTTCCTGGCTGGAACTGGAAACTGTTAGGCGGTACCTTCATCAAAGAAGTGACCAAAGGTAGCGACACGCTGCTTAAACTGATCATTACTATCGCTACAATCGTCGCAATCGCAACTTTCATTATCTTAACCATTTTCTTAAATCGTAACTTGAAGCCATTGACCGTGTTAAATGATTACATGACGCGACTGGCCAAAGGCGAAGTAAGCCTAGATATCCCTTCCTCAGGCAAAGAGTCGAAGAACGAAATAGCGAACCTAAGCAATGGCGTGGCGAATATGGCGACCCAATTGAATACTTTGGTTGGAGAGATCCGCTCGACCAGTGATTCTGTTCAGAGTGCCTCACAAAGCGTATCTGGGGATGCTCAGCGCAATTTAAGCCAGTCTGATATCCAGCAAGAGCAAGTTGAGCAGGTTGCCACTGCCATTGAAGAAATGGCTTCTTCTGCACAAGCTGTTGCCCAGCAGGTTGAAGCCATTGCAGAAAATGTTCGCCTTACCAACCAAGATAGCCAGTCTGGACTAGAAGTGGTCGAGACTGTGTGTATTGATGTTGCACAACTCAATGATCAGCTAGACAATTCAGCCAAAGCAATTCAACAGGTAAACCTTGATAGTGAAGCAATCCAAACCGTTACTAAAATGATCGATGAGATTGCAGAGCAAACTAATCTACTAGCACTCAACGCTGCAATCGAAGCTGCGCGTGCAGGTGAACAGGGCCGTGGGTTTGCAGTCGTAGCAGATGAAGTTCGCACCCTCGCCCACCGCACTCAAACATCCGTTAAAGATGTAGTATCCATTATTGATAAACTGAAAGGCTCAACCAGTAACGCAGTCGAAATGATGAACAAAAGCCAAGCTAACGCCAATCAGGTTTTAGACAAAGCTCAAGAAGCGGGAGAAGCTTTGGAAGCAATCGCATCTCAAGTCCAGTCTATCGCGAGTCAAGCCGATACCATTGCCGCAACCTCTGAGGAGCAAGCGAATGTCTCTCAAGAAATTGCTTCCAACGCCAACTCAATTAGTGAGTTAAATCGAGAAAGTCGTGAAACAAGTGCGAAGACGACAAAAAGTGCCGATCACTTGATCAAACAAGCTGCTTCATTGAAACAGCAAGTAGACTTCTTCCACTAAGTTAACTGTTCCCACAAAACTTATCGGCAGCTTTTCGGAGCTGCCTTTTTCGTTGTGTCTGCTAGTCTGTATTTGTGCTTCCTGATAAACTTCGCTTTGTTTATTTTTGCCAGAGTCAGTTATGTCCTACACCTGCCCTTTATGCCATCAGCATCTTACTCTTTCCGAGCGTACATATCGCTGTCAGAACAACCACTCTTTTGACTTGGCGAAAGAAGGTTATATCAACCTAATGCCTGTACAGCACAAACGCTCTAAAGATCCTGGTGACAACAAAGAAATGATGCAGGCACGCAGACGCTTTCTTGAAAAAGATCTATACCAACCACTGAAAAAACGCGTTGCACAACTGTGTGCTGACGTTCTGGTTGATACACAACATCGATTACTCGATATTGGTTGTGGCGAAGGCTACTATACAACTGAAGTCGCCTCATCGCTTACCACACAATACGCTCAAGCGAAAACCTATGGTCTAGATATTTCAAAAGTGGCGATTCGTTACGCCGCTAAGCGCTATTTAAACTGCAACTTCTCTGTTGCTTCAAGTCATCGTCTTCCGTTTGAAGATGCTAGTCTTGACGCTGTTTTGCGTATCTATGCCCCTTGTAAAGCAGAGGAATTGGCTCGGGTCACTACTCACTCCGGAGTGGTTATTACCGTCACACCTGCTGGTCGTCACCTGTACCAGCTTCGCGAAGAGATCTATCCTGATGTAAGGTTACATAATGAAGAAATTGAACACATTGAAGGCTTTGAGCTAGAACAGCAACAACAGCTATCTTATTTAATGAAGCTGAGTAACGGTGATGGTTACGATTTACTGCAAATGACACCATTCGCTTGGAAAGCTTCTGATGAGCTTCGAGACAGACTAAAGTCAGCTACACTTTTTGAATGCGAGGCAGACTTTATGATCAGAATTTATCGTAAAAAGCCACTCAATAGATAATAATTCTCATTTTTATTGAACTCTATTCTGGCCTCCATTACTATTGCCGAACAATCTAATGGAGGCCAATTATGTTAAGGCTCGTTGCCACTTCTTTAAGCTGCTTTGCCTTAGTAGCCTGTTCAAGTCCATCGCTTTCACCCCAGAAAAGTACAATAAGTAGCTACTACGACTACCAACTCTATTCCCCCGATCGACAAGTCATTTCTATCGATTCTTTGCCTGAGGAATTAAAAGCTGCAGATGTGATTCTCGTTGGCGAGTGGCATACACATGCCGGAATTCATCACTTCCAAGTGGATTTGCTTAAGCAGTTGACTGACAAAAATATGGATGTCGCGCTCTCTATGGAGCAGTTCTCACGCAATAAGCAAAAAGTGCTGGATACATACCTAGCAGATGAGATCGGTGAACAAACGCTCATCAAACAGGGAGCAGCATGGCCAAACTATGAGAGTGATTACCGCCCATTGGTTGAGTATGCCAAAGCGAACCAGTTGGATATCATTGCTGCCAACGCGCCAAAGTCCATCGTTCGATGTATAGGACGCCAGGGCGTTAGCTATCTAGAAAAACTGACTGCCGATCAACGCAAGCAGCTAGCGACGACGATTGATACTGCAAACAGTCCATACAAAGAAAAGTTCATGGCTTCAATGCACCATGGCAAACCAGAGCAGACTGAGCGCCAGTTTGCCGCCCAAGTCACTTGGGATGAAACCATGGCAGAGAGCATTGTCGAATACCTAGCGCGCAACCCAAACAAACAAGTTTTCCATATCGCCGGATTGTTTCACACTCAACAAGGGCTAGGAATCAAAGCATCAATTCTTAAGCGCAACCCGAATCTTAACGTGCTAGTCATCACGCCAACCGAATCACCACTCGACAGCAAAACTATCGGGAGCGACTACCCACTTGAAGTGTTGCCACCACCTATCCGTTACGTGAAAATGGAAAACAGAATGGCCGCATACAAACATCTGACTAAGCGAAATGATAATTTAGAGTGTAAGTAGGCACCCTTATTGCTCGTCTTTAATTCAATGCCGATCAAACGCAACTGACTTGATGGGCATTCTTTAAACAGGCACGATTTATGCTTTAATAATTCAGATTCATTTTTTAAATAAAATGCACAAGTTTTTAACTAAGCGGTCGATATATTGTCTGAGGATGATGTAAGGAGAGCATTATGACACCAGTAGGAATGGAGGCGGCAAAGCTGTCACCAACCCAGCAGGTAACGCCTCAAGCCAAGGCACCTGACTCGAACGTGGGTCAAGCCCCACTAAAGGTTGAGCAAAATAAAGTCACGCTTTCAGATGAAGGAAAAGCGCTATTGGCAGCGCTTCAAGAAATTGAAAAAGAAGGAAAAGGTGCGAAAGAAGGCGACAAAACTGTCGGTGACAAAGTTGAGTCTTTTGCCCACGGCGCACTCGGTATTGATCATCCTGATACAATTGAAGACGAGCAAGACGGTTCTTATTCCGCAGGGCAATACCTTTCCGCTGCGGCAACCGTTGGAGGAATTCTTTTAGCGATACTCTAAGACTGTAATCAACCATAGAAGCCTTTGTAACTCGCAACAAATTACGCTGTTCGTCGTTACTCGCATGTACAACCTATAATGTTACCTTGGGTTATTGTGAGCAGTCTGCTGCACGTAATCACCATACCCTCCTCGATTAACGTTAATCCTGCCTGATGCTTTAGTGCCACATTACCGCAAGTTTAGACTCGCAAGAGTTATGGGGTACCATTTGTCACATTCGTGAAACATATGTTTAACATCACTGACATAATGTAGTGGTTAAATCTATGCGCTTTTAAAAACAAGGACAATTTCATGAAGCGCTTTATAAAACCAATACTAACCGCGACTGTAGCTTCTACGCTCTCTTTCAACGTACTTTCGGCAGAGATCAAAAACGTTATTTTGATGATCGGCGATGGTATGGGCCCACAACAAGTTGGCCTGTTAGAAACGTACGCAAACCAAGCGCCCAATTCAATTTATAAAGGGAAAACAACGGCGCTGTTTAAACTAGCGCAAGAAGGGGTGATTGGTTCATCGTTGACTCACCCAGAAGACGCCATTGTGGTTGACTCAGCATGTTCAGCAACTATGCTTGCAACTGGAATATATACCTCTTCTGAAGTTATTGGTATTGACTCTCAAGGTCACCACATCGAGACCGTTCTCGAGAAAGCAAAAACAGCAGGTAAAGCAACAGGCCTGATCTCAGATACTCGCCTAACCCACGCTACCCCTGCCGCATTCGCCGCTCATCAACCCCATCGCTCGCTAGAAAATGACATTGCCTCTGACATGCTTGAAACCAGCGTTGATGTCATGCTTTCTGGCGGCTTACGCCATTGGATTCCAAAATCAACCAATGATAAAGGCGACACCTACAAGCAGATTGAACAACTTACCCAAGGTGATGTGTACCTGAAATCAAAACGTAAAGACGAACGCAACCTGCTTGCTGAAGCACAACAACAGGGGTATAGCTTGGCATTCAACCGCTCGATGCTAGACAAAGCAAACGGCTCTAAGCTGCTCGGTCTATTTGCTTATTCAGGTATGGATGATGGTATCGCCTACAGCAACAAAAAAACCGATCCAAAACGCAGTCAGCCAAGCCTAAAAGAGATGACAGATAAAGCGCTGAGCATCCTATCTCAGAACAAACAGGGCTTTTTCTTGATGGTGGAAGGCGGGCAAATTGACTGGGCTGGGCACAGCAATGATGCGGGTACTATGCTGCATGAAATGCTCAAGTTTGATGAAGCGGTTAACTCTGTTTATGAATGGGCTCAAGGTCGTGACGATACACTCATCATTGTAACAGCCGACCACGAAACAGGCTCTTTTGGTTTCAGCTACTCATCTCAAGATTTACCTAAACCTGAAAAACGTTCAGGTGAAGCGTTTGCCAACAGAGATTACGCACCAAACTTTAACTTCGGTTCCTTCGACGTGTTAGATGGTTTATATAATCAGAAACAAAGCTACTACGGAATGATCAGCTCTTTCCAAAAGCTAGACAAAGCCAAACAGACACCGGAAAGCCTCGCTCAGATAGTTAATCAAAATAGCGCCTTCCCAATCACGACAGAACAGGCCGCTAGGGTACTTGCGAGTAAACCAAACCCATATCGTTTAGCTCAACATAAATATCTGTCGACAGAACAGGTGCCTGCGATAAACGACTTTGATGCTTTCTTCCCATATAACGACCGAGGTAACCTACTTGCTCGTGAGCAAGCAACAGGTCAAAACATTGTGTGGGGTACGGGGACGCATACTCACACCCCAGTCAATGTGTTTGCTTGGGGTCCTGCGGACAAAGTACTGCCTGTGTCTAAGATCATGCACCACTCAGAGCTGGGCGAGTTCATTAAATCTCAGGTGAACTAAGCCTTTAACGGCATTAAACAACCTCAATGGATGCCCGTGATCGGATTTCCATTGAGGTAATTAATCATTGACGCTATAACGATAAAAAGACAAAAATGCAGGCTTTACCCACTTTAATGCGTTCACCATGTGCGAAATATTTTCCAACCAACCAAAAGAAAACTATCAAACCATTGCCCGCTCCATTCGAATTGATGGTCATGCGACAAGTATCAAACTGGAGGCTAGCTTCTGGCACATCTTAGAAGAGATCGCCGAGCAGCAGTCAATGACTTTGCCACGCTTTATCAGCTCTATCTACGCAGAGGCGTTGGTATACAACGGAGAAATCTATAACTTCACTTCTTTACTAAGGTGCGCCTGCTTGATCTATCTGCGCCAACCAGCATCAGTTATGGATATTGTTAAGCTGCAACTCACTCAGGAGTAAGCTGAGCTTATTGTCGTACTCCAGTACTACCACACTATTTTTGAATCCCTTTACTCTACCCTCAAAGAAAATAAGGGTAGATGTATGACAAAACTTATTCACAGCATGATACGGGTGAGCGAGCTGACCGAGTCAATCGAGTTTTACCGCACAGCGCTTCAACTAAACATAAAAGACCAGTTTGTCTTTGACAACTTCACGTTGACCTATTTAACCAACCCAACAACCGAGTTTGAGCTAGAGCTGACCTATAACCACTCTCAAACTGAGCCTTATACACATGGTACAGGGTATGGACATATTGCAGTCAGTGTAGAGGATATTGAATCAACTCATGCCTACCTGAGTGACAAGGGGATTCAAGCTTCGGACATAAAAGTGCTCGAACACCACTCGGCCCCTCTTGCTCGTTTCTTTTTTATCACCGATCCCGATGGATATAAGATCGAGTTTCTACAACGTCAAGGACGATACCTATAACATGACAAAAACAGAGCAAACACAATGATCAATTTAACAGCTAAATTTCAAGCTAACACTGGCCAAGAGGCAACACTGGAAAAGTACTTGGTGTCAATGCTAGCCCCAACTCGCAGCGAGCCAGGCTGCCTGAAATACACACTACTACGTGACAAAGCCAATCCTAGTATATTTGTTTTTCAAGAACAGTTTGCAAGTCAGGCCGCTTTTGATGCTCACTGCGATCAGCCTTACTTCCATGATCTTCTACAAAAACTCGATGGCCTGCTTATCGAAGAGCCAGAAATTTGTTTTTACGACGAGTTAGCTGAATCATAAAAAAAGAGCGCCGATGATGGCGCTCTAAATCATTCTTTTTCTGAGGATTCTTTGACCATATGCAAGTGCACGTCTTGTTGTGGGAAAGGAATCGAGATGCCCTCGCGTTCAAACCTAAGCTTTACCTCTTTGGTCACATCCCAGTACACATCCCAGTAGTCATCAGTTTTAACCCAAGGCCTAACGATAAAATCCACTGATGAAGTGTTAAGCGTATGAACTCGAATATTAGGCTCAGGTGTGCGCAATACCGCTGGGTGCGTAGTGACAATTTCAGTCAAAATGCTTTCCGCCCTAAGTAAGTCATCGCTATAGCCAATACCAAACACCATATCAACTCGCCTTACCCGTTCATGCGTCACATTCTTAATCACATCCCCCCAGATCTTGCCGTTAGGGATAATAATAATCTGATTGTCGAACGTCTTAATCGTTGTGTTCACCAAGCTCATATGGCTGACTTTACCGTCTACGCCACCAGCGAAGACAAAATCACCGACATCAAAAGGTTTATAGATTAACAACATCATACCTGCAGCGAAGTTCGATAAGGTATCTTGCAAGGCAAAACCAATGATCACCCCCGCAATACCAAAACCTGTCAAGCGAAGATAAACAGCTGAAACAAGTGCTGAGGTGCATTGTTTGCCACCCAATCCCACACGTTATCCGACCAACTTGTTACGATCGACCAAATCACCTTACCTTCAAACAAGTCTTGAGTAATGCTTCCTGTCACCTCAAACAACATGCGTTTATATTCTGCGGTATCAAGGCTTAGCTGGTCAGCGATGGAGATCAAGGAAGTCAAGCTATCAACAGCTATATTCATTCGTTGTTTAATCACCAACTGAGCAAGTTGTAGGGTAGCTGTTTCAGACTTCGGACTAACCGCAATCTGTTTTCCCACTACACTGACTTGCTGGCTAAAGTACTCTACAGTAGCCGACGTCAATCTAAGTCGCTTAGTGAGTAAATCTTTAAACTGTGACTCTTGGAGAGATTCGTCAACACCAAGCACTTTTAGCCACTGAATGTTTTCCCATCTCGACTCAATCACATTATCCAAATAGTGTTGAAGCTCTTGAAAATCATTAAGCAGTGAGAGCTTTTCTTCGTTTTTGGCAGAATCAATCTCGGCATTAAGGGCTTTAATTCGATCTTCAAGATAAGAAGCGGCTGCAGTTGAGTAGTTTTGCTGCATTTCAACTTGAGGTATTAACTTATCGGCAGAAATGGTTTGGCGGCTTACCGCGCTCTGAAGAACAGATCTTAGCTCTTCATTTTTCTGAAACAACTTGAGTTGAATTGCATCTTGTTCATCACCACTACTCATTTCGAGAGTATAGGATAACTCTTTGATATCATTATTTATCTTCGTTATCAGTTGCTCTTGTTTCGAGATGGAAAGTGGCTCTTGTGAAGCATGTGTATAGCAGCTAATAATCGCAGCTAGTGAAATAAATAGCCCGACGGCCATCACTCTAACGTTTCGATAGGACAACAAGTCCATGATTCCCTCGCTCAGACAAACACAAGTCTTTGTTTCTTATATTGATACCCCTAATTGTACACCACAAAATTCAAAGGTTTGCATATTGAGTGTTAGTAGATAGCAAATACAAAAACAGCCGCCAATGGCGACTGTTTGAATCTAAGCACGATTTGGGTGATTCAAGATGTGGTCTTCCCAATCCACAACATCGATTTCGTACACCACTTTGTTGCGGACACTTTCGCCAGCGGCATGCATGGCTGACTTTGAGCCTGTAATGAGTGGATGCCACTCTGGCAGTGGCTGCTTTTCCGCAAGTAGGCGGTAAGCACAGGTATGCGGGAGCCACGTGAAATCATCAATATCATCACGAGTGAGCTTGGTGCACTCCTCACCAGAAGTGAAACGGTTTGGGTAGTCTTTACACGAGCATGTTTTGCTGTTTAACCAACTACACGCAACGTTGGTGTAGTAGATCTCATCACTGTCTTCGTCCATTAGTTTGTGAAGACAGCATTTACCACAACCATCACATAGAGATTCCCACTCTACTTCGGTCATCTCTTCGAGAGCTTTTTGCTGCCAAAACTGCGTCATGTGGTAACCCCAAGTGTTCAAATGTCATTGTGGAAAAAGGAAAGCCGAATTTATATAGATCCTTTGTCCAAAGTGCAAGTGATTCTGTTGGGGGGACTAAAATCAAACTAAGCAAGGGCCACGCCACCAACCGAGGCTTTACCGCTATTGTCTAGCGTTCCTTCAAATGTCGCTCCAGTTTGATCAATGAGTTTATACGTCGCCCCCTGAACAGGGTCACCGTCAGAGTGAGTTAGGAATAAATCAACCGTATAAGTCCCTTCCGCATCGTTCGGTCCGGTAGATAGCCTTTTGTCTTCCAAATTTATTAAAGCCAATAACGAAAAAGGTGCACTAATAGCGCACCCTTTCGCAACTCGCGTATCCCTAGCCTGACCGATGCTCGATAGGGCTATTAGCTTGATCTGCTAATGCTTTTATCAATTCTGGAGAAAACTTCAGCACATCTTTCTCATAGACAATACCTGCATTATTTTTTTCCGAGTCGTATTGGCTCTGTAAAACAGCAGGTAAAAAGAAATACATATCTTCGAAAGGTTCACCATCCGATTCGTAATACATCGCTTTCTCTGCCTGAAACTCTTCAGGAATTGAGAACGTATCTCGAATAAACACCCCAGGAGTAGGAAAGAAAACCAATACAATATCAGCCATTCTGGAAAACAAGGGGTTGACTTCTGTTTGTGCTAGCAAGCCAGGCTGCTGAAACTTTTGTTCGATCATGCAAACTCCATCGGTATAAATTCAATTCCAGTAACTCCAGCTGCTTCTAACGCATCTTTTACTTGCTCACTAACATAATATGGAACTTTATAGTTAGAGAGAGTAAAACAATCATACTGGATGTCAGTGTGGAAAAATTTTTCCTTGTCAATTAACTCTTTACGTACACGAGTATAACCTCCCAATTTACTATTTAGCTTTTTTGCTTTCGATTTGATTGGTTCAAGTAGGTCGTATTGAGCCACTACATTCATAAATGCATAACTATGATTAAGTCCATCATTTTCTATTTCAACGGGCAAAAATTGAATTCCCGTGAAACCATTGTTAAAGAAAACCTCTTGGACTTTTAAGCTAGCTAAAGCGCCGACTCCTATTTTCAAGTAGTCCGATACTCCACGTTCATCATACACTTTATCTACAGTGACTTTGGGTAGGTTTTTAGTAAGCTTTATATTGGGCTCATAGTACTTTAAAGCAGAACGCCAAGGGTCAAGGACACTATATGAGCCCTCTCCATCTTCAAACTTTCCAAAGAGTAAATAGTAATTCATTTTTAATATCCTAACTTTGATATTCTAGCCACTAAATAAGGAATGTGCGTGGGGATACCGCCTTTAGTCGTTCTAAAACACCATTACCTTTAAACTTTGCGGTTGGTGAAGTAGAAATAAGCTTAGTTTCAGCTTCGATTATTACTGAAGATAGGCTTCTATATCATCTGGAATGGCTAAAGCCGATAAAGAAAAAGCGCCTTTCGGCGCTTTCTATACATCTCTTACCCAGACATCTTTGACGTGTTTTTTGAGTAGCTCAATCACGCTTTCGTGTATAAATACCAAGCCATAGTCTTCTTCTAGCTTAAATATTAAACGCTCTTCAAGAGGCACATGCTCTAGCTTGGAGAAATCAAACTCTGTAGAATCAACATCTAACCAGTTCAACTTACCGTATTGTTTTTCTTTGTCCGTCAACTTATAGGATTGATGGATGTACGGCATTCGATAATCTTCGTAAACCTTGATTTGGTCATCTGAAGGCTGGCTAGGGGAGCAATCGACACGAGCGTCTAGCCATTCCACACCGTGCTTCACTAGCTGCTCTACCTTTGAGGCAATATCACCAATAATAAATAGCTTTGGTGAAAAGGTCATTTCCAATAGTAAGTCCGGCTCAACTGGTACAATAGGCTTTGGAGTTTGTTTGAAAGGGAAATCACCTAAGCTTTGTTTAGTGAGCATCACATATTGTTCTTTCATATCAATTCTCTAGTACTTTGGTACTTCTTGGTCACAGTCCAACTCGAACATTCTTAAGTCTTCAAATAGTGAGCTTTTTCTCGCAAGATCATAAATTTCTTCACAGAATATCGTCGCTGTTTCTGCACCTTTTACTCTGAACAATACTCTCTTATTGAATGGAGTATTAAGTAGTTTTTCCTCAGACAAATAGAGATCCATAATTAGTATTTTATTTCTTTTGGGGGATTTTCTAGTCCTTGATTTAGATTCATCAATGACATCAATGACATTATTCAAAGCCAATAAATATCTGTTCTTAAGCACCCCGTCCTGCAATCTAAGTTCTGCGGGATAGCATTCAATTCCAAAAGGGTCAAAGCTCATAACTAGTTCAGCAAATTTCTTACTTACGCAAAGATCGCCGTTGTCTGCTATGTTTCCCACCCCTTTTATTGAGCCATCCGTGGCCTCCCAAACAATAGGTTCTGCTGAACTCGTTGGTTCGTAATCTGCTTTACTGTAAAGAGGTTCTCTGTTGTCTACACATGTAAAACTTGTACTCGAAACTTGGTAATTTTCGCTAATAATCGAGAATTTCATAATTTAAACTTGTTCTCCCATTGTCTTTAAGGTCAAACCATCAAAACTAAATTTGTTGACTTTAGACTGACTTGGCACTTCTTTCTTAAAACTAGTATCACTTTGAAGGTAGTGAACTCTTGAAGTCCCTACATTTGCTCTACAAAAATGACAACCTTCCCCGGTACGCGATAAATGTCGCCCTCTGGCAATCAGATGAAGCTTGTGAGTGCCCAATAAGTCAGCGATATCGATAGACAACTCATCTAATGTGTCCACATACTCTTGCGCATCGGTATCGCAGTCTAGGCCTTTCAAAGCTTTGGCCAACATAGCTGCTACTACTTTATGGTACCCAGTGACGCTTGAAATGATAGATAAGTCTTCCTCTAATACTCCAGATTTAAATGAATCAGATTCATTGTTAGCGTTGTCTTGAAGCGTAGAGATATCATCACCAATGTTGGTACCAGTTTCATTTTGGTAATACTCTTCTAATCGGTGATCAGTATGCCCCGACTTATGTAGCGGTACCATGTATTGACAAGATATTTGGTCAATTGTAGGCAACAATGCCAGATTAAACAAATAGTTAACATCATAGCCTTTATAGACTATTTGATCTTTTCGTACATTAGATAGCTTTTTGGCTACTTCACATGAAATCAGGTGGTGTGCTGCAACTGAGTAGGATTTAAAATTTAAAGGGTGCTTACCACGTATTTTATTGATCTTACTAGTGCTTAAACTAGAGCGAGTCCAGCGTCCTTTATCTTTCTGTATACCCATATTATCCTCACATCTTCAATGCTTCTTTACACTGACCTTTCTTTTTGCCAGCTATTCGACGACATACTTTACATTTGACTTCTTTCTTATCTTTCTCTTCATTCGTCTTATCTGCACTTTTACCAGACTGCGCCGACTTACCCGTATTATGCTTAACCTTCGCCGGATAAGTTTTCTCACTCTTGCCTAAGATTCGCTTAAACAGCTTATCAAACTCTTTCATCGCTTCTTGTAGCTTATCTGGCACCATTTTATCAATGATTTTCACTTCATCGGCTAGCTTTAAGAAATAGGCACCAAGTTCGTCTGCGCCCATTCTATTTGCGTAAGAGGCAAGCTCGGTTGCCACTTCGATGCATGGCTTGAGTACGTCAGAAATTATTCCACTTGCCTGCTTTGCGTAGTCTACCCAATCTAAAGTACGTAAGAATTTTTCTGGGTCACCTTTACCCATACCACGAAGAACCGCAAGTAACGTGTCCTTTGAAGTGCCCTTTCCGCCTTTCAAAGCAACTTTACAGGTTCCTTTTACTGCACTGCCGAACGTCGGAATACAGCCAATTAATGTCAAAGAAAGTGCCAACCAGTTTTCTGGTTTATCGCGCTCTTCTTCACTTAATAACGTCATCACGTTGGCAGAAAGATCTCGCACGTCGGCGGCTTGGTCAACAACGGGGATCATGGTCAAAGCTGTGTTGGCAATGATTTGTTCTACGGAAGCATCGTCATTAAAATCACCAAGTATGACACCCCAAATCCAGCTGGCGGCACCAGACATGCGTTTCCAGGCATTCTCCCAAAAACCAACTTCGCCTCTTTTCGCTTCTTCTATAAGCAGCTGTGCGTTGGCGTTCGGATTAAAATTCGGGTTGGTTTTGGTTGGAACATTGGGCATAAAGTCGCGACTATCTTCTCCGTACTCTATGTCAAACTCTCCAGGGGCCACGCCACCGACCGTGGCTTTACCGCTATTGTCTAGCGTTCCTTCAAAAGTCGCTCCAGTTTGATCAACTAACTTGTACGTCGCGCCCTGCACAGGCTCGCCGTCAGAGTAAGTTAGGAATAGATCGACTGTATAAGTCCCTTCTGCTTCTTCCGTCACAGTCACAGATGGGTTCTGGGCGCCACCTAAACACATGGTGTTGGCTTTGTTCATGGTCATTTGATCGGAAAGGCGACACACGCCCTTGCCTTCAAATTTAACGGTCGGTGAAGCGGAAATAAATTCGGCTTCTATCGTTCCTGAAGATACGCCTATTTGTCTTCCAAAGTAATGAAAGCATATAAAGAAAAAGCGCCTCTCGGCGCCCTTATAAATTATTCACTTACAAACGCTACTCAGCCCAACGAACCCAGATATCCTGCATTTTAGCGTTCAGCATAGCGTCTACAACACTATCATGTACGAACATAAATGAAGGGTCTTGATCAAGCTTAAACAAAAGGCGTTGTTGCAGAGGGATCGCATTGAGTTTGTTTTCATCCAAAATAGGGACAGCAACTGCACCGATTGAAGCTATATCGCAATTCCATTGTGTCGCTCCTTCATCCAGCACATCATAACGATTAAATACGTGGAAAAATACGTAGTCTATATCATCAATAGTTTCTAGTTCTTCTTCGGTCCCAATATCAATTTGAGCGTCAAGATCTTCCAATGGACGAAAAGGGTTTTTAATTCGCTCTATCCCTTCAGGAGCCATTGATGACAGGATATCGGCGTATTTCTTCGCAAAAAACAAACGTGGGCTTTGAGCAAAATCAATGACAAGGTCTGGCTGTACCGAAAACATTCGCTTTTTATTAGCTTGGAACAAACGATTGTTTCTCTGAAACTCTTTGTCTCGATGAACTATTTGATAGTTAAGCACTGCTATTATTCCTTAAACCGTAAACCCAAAACCCATGTCCCAATCTAAGAGAGGAACAAGGTGTAGTCCTTTAGCCCCTAAAACACTCAGCTTTTCAGCGACACTTCTATGCAAAATATAAGTTCCCCTCATACCGTAGATCTCAAACATCAAACGCTTATTAAGTGGAATAGCTAGCAACTTATTGGCATCGAGGCGAATATTAATCGCAGATACCTTGTCATTATCCCCACGGCTAATAAATTGTCCGTTGTCAAAATCGTAAGCCTTAATTTCATTATCAAGCATCATTACCCAGTATAAATGCTCCGTATTATCAGCATGTGTATACATAGCAGGTACTAACTGAAGCTGATAGAGGTCTTGATACTCTAATACTTGCTTTACCACTGAAGAAACCATTGGTAAGCCATCAAGTTCCATTGCGTCAATAAGCGGAACTCCCTCATCGGGCTCTGCGGGTGATTCTGCTCTAACAGGTGCCTTAAATGTGGTAGGAGCCATAGCGGTTAAATAATGGTCTCTGCTACAGACACAAGAAGGAGATGGCACCTCATATGTACCGCAATGCAATACTACGTATTCGTTGTGAACATCAGTCATGTTTACTGCCCTATTTTAAGGTCATAATTTACGATTTGTGTCTTGGATATTAGTTGCAAAAGGACATGCTTTGAAGGAGCTTTACACGGCATTCCGTTACCAGAATTTTGACACCCCAAATATGGCTTGGAGCCGGGCTTAAAGTTCATACCCTGTTGCGATAACGGCCAAATAAAATTACTCACAAATGTGAGAATCTCATTGCTTGACTCATTAAATTTACTCATTAGTGTAGAGTTAGTAGTTTTACCACAACTTCCGCTTCTCATCCTATCCTTAATTTCACTTCGAATAATCCGATGAGTAAGCGCTGCACACTGATTTGTGTAGTTATAAGGTTTTCCTGTTCGACTCCCCCAGTCATGCGGACCATTATGCAATGGCTTTTCTAAGTAGCACGCAGCTTCTTCTGTTGCTGGTAAGACAACAGAATTTTTGGGGTGGTTTATATCATAACCACAGTATTGCCCCATACGCCTTAACATCAGTTTTTTCTCAGTCATTGCTTTACCGTCTTTATGGCGTTTTACTCTAAACGCATTCACGGGTATTAAATGGTGTGCATTGACGGAATTAGATTTATAGAACCAAGGGTGAAAAGCTCTTGTTGCCCAGCCATTGCGAGCTTTAAGCTGCTCCCATTGCGAATCCCCTGCTCGTTCAAACTCAGCTTTGCGAATGGAACCTACTTTGGCTCCCTCACATTCTTTCTTTCCCTTGCCAATCTTTTTTTTGCATAGTGGACAGCTGTCTGTTTTCTTGTTTGTCTTCTTACGGGTTTTAATCACCTCTGAACGACTGCCACCCTGAGCTGTACCACTTGCTATACTGAAAGAGCTTCCTGAGGTAACCAACGGCGCTTCTGGCAGGATCATCTGCAGCCTGTCGTCAAAGTCACTCAAAACACGCGAAATAGGTCCGTCTGCTTTTTTGAAAAACTCATCTAGCTGGTCTTTACACGCTTTATAAGCATCCGCTACGACGTTATATCCCCGCATACGACTTTCTTGTTCAAGTGCATCCATCAATTTCTTTACATACTGAGTGATATCATCCAGTTGCCCGTAGATATCCTTCTTAATAACCGAAACATCAAGGCTTTGCAGCCATTTTACAACATCGCCTTTGGCTCCCGCCCGAAGAAAAGCAGCGACCATATCTAAATCAGCGGCTTTACCCAATATCCTCAATTCTTTGTAAAGGCCTTTGAGCAAGCTCCCTGCGGTTGGAATAAACCCGACTAAAGTTATCACCAAGTCTGTATACTTTTCTCCATCGTCTCGGATGTCATCTTGATTGTAAAAAGCATAGAGGTTAGCGCTAATATCACGACCATCACCCACCTGATCTACTAATGGTATCGCAGTAATAGCTGTATCAAAAGCAATCTGTCCGGCCGTTCGGTCTTGATTGAAATCCCCCATGATTGCACCCCAAGTCCATTCACCGTAGTCACTCGGCATTTCAATTGCGTCCCAAAAAGTAACTAGTCCTTTCCGTGCAAAATCTATGAGATCCAAAGGACCTGGTACTTCAAGGTAATCCCTATTTGCTTGCGGTTGTTTCGTAGATTCGATTTCTCTTTTATCTTCACCTAAAAACAGATCAATGGAGCCTGGTGGAAGCCCACTAATCGAAGCCTTACCCTTCTCATCTAAGCTACCTACATGCTCACCACCATTTCCATCCAGTATTTTATAGTCGGCTTTGTATACTGGGTCTCCGTCGGGATAACGATATTCTAAATCGACTGTAAAAGTACCATTCGCTTCTTCCGTCACAGTCACAGATGGGTTCTGGGCGCCACCTAAACACATGGTGTTGGCTTTGTTCATGGTCATTTGATCGGAAAGGCGACACACGCCCTTGCCTTCAAATTTAACGGTCGGTGAAGCGGAAATAAATTCGGCTTCGGCTTCTATCGTTCCTGAAGATACGCCTTTTTTGTCGCCACCGGCATCACCCGTACTGGCACTGAACTTACTGCCTTTGATTGCAATGCTGTTACCACCATCCATCGACACTGTCGTGGTGCCATCGGCCAAATCAGCAGATTTTGCGTTATTGCCATACGGAATAGGCACTACCGAGTTGCCTACCGTCGTCAGACACACGTCGGGAAGCGTGGCATTTGCTTCACCGCCCGACCCTTTATGAACTACGCTGAGTCCATTTGCACAAACTGTTACGCCCATAACCAATCCATATGAATATGTAATGAGTGAATAATAAAAGAGATCGCATATTGCAATCTCTCTAAATGCTTAGTGATTTCCACGGAAGTGACCTGAAAAATCACGCTAACTTAAAAATCTGGTAGAAGATCTCACTTTGAATTACATACTTTGTTGATAGACTTCTAGCAATTTCTGAAACTTCATGTCGATCACGATGTAAGTCGCTGCATACATAACAGCAAAAGTAAGTGCACTAATGCCCAGTATCAACTTAGGCGAAACCACTCTTTTGAGCGGTTTCTTTATGTACTTAGCTTTTAGGTTAACTAAAGAGACTTTTTCTTGCTCCGCTAGGCGGTCATCGCGCACAAGGCGATATATGGTGTTACCAATCTCTGAAAGCTTTTCGTTTCCGCGCTCTTCACGGCCATACTTACCTTGAAAACCAAGTTGCAGTAGCAGGTAAAGGAACTCAATCACATGACGGTACTTTCGCGGGTCTGCTTTTAGTCGCTCTAGAATGATGAAGAACTTGTCGCCACCAGAGGTTTCATTGTGAAATTCAGACAACAAACTGTTCTGACTCCAATGGCTATTTGCCCCCCACTCTTGTCGGCATACCGATTCATCAATCGCAGCGCACAAACAGTAGCGGATAACCAGTATTGAAGCGCGGTCTAGTTCCATCTCGTTAAGTTTGCGCTCGCCCTTGCGGATCTCTCGTGCCACCTCTTCACGAAATGGCATTGGGTCGTCTAACCACGGGATAGATGACATACAAGACAAAGTCGCAATTAGCCAAGAGAACTGATCGACCAAGGGATTAATTCCCATCGATTCGATGTTAAGGTCTTGTACCGCGATATTGCGTGAGAGATCCGGAGGTGGCATTACCTCCAGCGGTTTCCCTGGTTCCGGCTGGAACAGTACTACCGTTAAATCAGTTTCTGCATAACTCATAGACGTACGGCCCATAGTTGCAATGATAGGTTAGCAAAATCACCTGCGATATGAACGGCGATCGCTGCAGTGTTTTTCAGTGCTGCCCATTCTTCGCCACTCTTATCAAGCTCAAAATAGGTGTAACCTGCATGGTATGGTAGAGCGCGTGGCACAACAGGCATAGGCTTGATCTCGATTCCCGGCAATTGCAGGTTAATCAGATCACGGATATTGTCGATTGAGCCGATCTTAGTCTGGCTAACAAACTGAGTATGTAGCACATCGAGCGTAACATCGGCTTTAACCGCAAGAATGAAGGTCGTGGTATCAATCAGCTTGCTATCAGGAAGTGCAGCCGTTCTAATGCCATAGTTTTGATCTTTCAATGTAAGTGGAATTGCACGCTGCTCAGACATCACACTTAAGGTTGTTTTCGCACTATCTAACGTACGCGAAAGGCAGCTGCTCAAATCACCATGGTTGTATTTGGTAAACTCAATCGGCCTGCGCGACGCAGAACATAAGGTAGAAAGCTCGCCTTCCGCTTGCAGCAGTGTACGGTATAAAGACTCCGGGTGAATGCCTTCACTACTTTCATAGTGCCAGAAAAGCGGTTCGTATCGGTTAAGTGCCTGCAACAGCATAAAGTCAGACACTGAAGATACCCCCTGCTGATCAACCACACCCAGCCTTTCGACTATCGACTCTGCTCTGTGTTTGAGCATAGAAGCAAACTCAGTGGCAAATTTACTTAGCACTGCAGAAGCATGAATATCAATACAGGTTGGAATAAAGCTGTCGTCTAAAATAACGCTGCCATCAGGCTTAACTTCTGAAATTTTTAGGATTGGAATCGATGTATAGGCACTTTTGTCTTCGTGATCGTACATTAATCGGAAGTTAAGCTTGCCCACCGCTATATTGGCCATATCTTCAGAGTCGTAGCACGCATCTACCGCTTCTTGCGATTCAATGGTGTAGCGCGCATCGTCTTTATCTGTACCAAAAAGTTCCGAACGCTCAGATGGCAGTGGACAACATAGATAAACCACTTTATCTGCAATAGAGGGATCAACATCTTTTACTTCTGGTAGTTCAGCCAATAATGGCAGATCAAATGGCGTTCTGTCTTGAAGGATTCCCTCGGCGCGCGTAATGCCAATCTTGCCTAACGCCAATAACTGCGAGTTGATCTCTAACCGTTTGATACCCCAATGAAGCGGCGATGCAACAGAGCTTAGCATGCTAGACAGTTTACTTTGCGAACGATCAAGCTGCTGAAAATGCTGCGGCTTCATGAACATTCCATCTTGCCAAACAACTGGATTGTATAAAGACATGGTTCTATCCCTTAAAAGTAAACTTGTTCAATGCCGCGAGTATTATTTGACGTTAACTCACTGCCTTCAATGTTGAGGTTTAAAAAGTATTCACTCTTCTCTTCAATGATCTCGACTTTGCGCCATGAAGATCCGTCTATATCGCGAAACGCTACCGAAAAGCCTACTGCTCTTGTTTCGGGTGCTAAGATCAGCAACTCGTGAATCTTATCGCCCGGCTGTATTTGATATTCGTAACGCTTGATGTATTCATCACCGAGTGAAGCTTTGTCATTTTCAAACAATGCAAAGAAATCTAAGCTGCGGAAAAGCACCGGAGATGTGAGTTCATGAATGCGCAGGATGACAGGTGAAGACTGCCCCCCTTCGCGAACATTCAATACTGATGAAGCCTCAATAACCAGCTCAATTGACGATGTTTCGGGGGTAATGCCGGAAGACTCTTTAAACTGCTCCCACATCGCACACCCAGACAGTAGTAGAGCAAAGCCAATTAATACGATGATTCTACGCATGGTTTCCCTTTAAAGCTTTGTTGTAATTTTTCTTAATCAGTCCACTCAATGAGCCTTCATTGAACTGGCGGCGATTGCTGGCGTAAAAGTCGAGATACTCTGCCCAAAGCTTGGATTTAGTTGTAAACAAAGATCCTTTTGCACGCTCACTAGCAAAAGCCTCGGGGTCATTTGTTTTTGATTGCTCAACCAGAAGATCATTGAGGGCGCGGTTAAACATGACTTGATGATCGTTAAGCTCATCAAGCATTTGTTCAACCAGCTCATTGGGGGAAAGCAAATTCTGACTGTTCAAGGTGAGCATCAACTCAGCTAAGTTAGCAGCAGGTTCATTTGCGCTCGGCTCGTCTTTTAAAGCTTCAACTTCACGTAAGTCTTTCTGCAAGTTATCCATGCATAAACGCAGACACGTTCCCATCTGCCTGAAAAGCGATGCATCGTTTCTGATTAGTTCTGAATTATTAATACCAAGACCTTCGTAAAATGCTTGGCTGATATCGTCAAATTGAGCGAGGCTCTTACTCTCTTCAGGTTCACTAGTAAATAAACCCACTTTAGGATCAATTTGCGAATGTTCTGGTTGGTCAGCTTGATGAGATGAAGGTGTAAATGGCTGTGTAACCTCTTCCCACTTTTGCCCTACTGCTTCCGCAGGAGCCTGCGAGGTGGTGAGTGGTTGTTCGACTTTCGGCTGCGCGGCTATTTCAGGCTGCGTAACAGGCGAACTTGTCGGTATACTTTTGGTGACTTGTGATTTTTCAGTTGCAAGATCGGACACTTGCATCGATTCACTAGCACTCGATTGACTTGCCTTACCGCCGCCGAACCAGTCTTCAGGTATTAGGTTTGGCAAATCAAATTCCGAATGAATACTCAAGCTGTCATCAGCAATCTGACGAGTACTTTCGATTGAAATAGGCTTGGTTTGCTCTGGGCGCTCTACATCCTTAATCAGATAATCGTCATCTCGCTGCATAGAAAAATTAAGGTGCGCGACAGGATCATGGCTATCCACTTCTTCCTGTTTTGTTTCCATAAACAGATCTTCTAGTACGCCGCTCTGGTCTTCTTCTTCGACCATTGCTTCGCCTAAATTGATCAGTGGATCATTCGACACCCTTTCCGGTGCAATGTCAGCCGCTATATCTTGATTAGTAGTTACAAGTTCGAGGGAAACTCCGATCTCATACTGTCCGAGCGAAATGACATCACCATTGCATATAGATACTGGCTGATTTTTCAAAATCTTGTTGCCGTTGACCATAATGCCATTGGTACTTACATCACTAATATAATGAGTATCACCATAAACACTTACCAAGCAATGAGTACCGGATATGAATCTATTGTGGTCTGCAAGAGATAGAGTACAACCGGCAGCCCTACCTATTGAGCCGCCACCTTCTGGCATTTCAATGTGCTTGGCGCCAGTGTACTCCTCTGGGCATTTAGAAATGAATAGAACAAGCTGATTTAAGCGCATTGCTAACCTTTAAAATAGCAGTGAGACAGAAAGTTCAACGCCGCCGATTCCATCATTAACCACAGGAAGGATATAGGAAGCTTGGGGAATGATTTGAATATGTGCGTCAGGATTACTACCTAACTTGATTACCGTACCAATTGTCGCGACGGCACCCACTTCAAATTGATCGATATCTTCAAGTTGCGAACCATATCTGAAGCCTTCGTTGTCTACTTTCCAACGGTTTGAGTACTGTGAGTAACCAAGCGACAGGCCAGCACCGATGTATGGGGTAAAAACAGACCACGTCTCGAGTGCATACTGAGGCACAACGCGCAACTCGAAATTAGTTGTTTCTTGATAAACGCCGTTTGCTGGAGCCTTAACATCTTCAGACAAGTAGTTTAGGCCAAGCCACCATCGCCAGCGATTGTTGTTCTCATCAATCGGACGGGTATGTACGATGCCATAGCGAAATGTATCTTGCTCTCCACTAGAACCTTGATCATATGTAATGCTATCGATAGTTAGCATGTTTACCGATGCACCGTATCGCTCACCTTTAGCTACAGCAAAGGTTGAGAATAGGCATAAAGCTGAAATCAGCCCGACTTGACTTGGTTTTAGCATTTCGTCCCTCTAGGAAAAACCGACGATTAGAATTAGAGGCGAAAGATATCAATAATCTTCTCTTTTTCAATAAGGTAAAAAATACCCCCATCAAATAAGGCATTTCTACTATAAATAAAAGCAATTTAACTATTATAAATTGCACAAAGTCGGATCTACTTAAACAGGCTTAATTAGCCTAAATCGCCTAATTGTTAACCGAACCGCTATCAACCGAGCTTCGAAAACTATGTCAAAACTTGAACACGACATAAGCTTGATTGTCATCGATGACTCAAGCGCTCTCCAATTTATAAAAATTCTCTATAATTAAGAAAAATTATCTCTAATTAATAAACATAGACATGGAAGCTGTTACTTTGATTCCATAACCAGGCTGTCTTATAAATGAGATTGATGATTTTACGGCTAATATATGCACAAAAAATTCCAATATCTGCGATCAGTAGCACTTAACTTAATGTTAATAGTCTCAAGATAGACACAAAAAATGTGAATCTAGCTCACATTAAGTTAATTTATATGTTTTTTATTACTAGTTATTGTTCAATTTCTTTCTTTTGACTATAAAATCCCCAAAAAAAAAGATTAATCAGTCTTAATAATAATATTTCGTACCACACAACATAGTGTGGACATTTATTGAACAGTTGGTACTAGAATTATGTTTTTCAGCGACTTCGCCAGAAGGCCGATCGATGAAAATAATCCAAGCGGTTTAAACCCTAACGGCTTAGATGATTTTGATGAGATCAAGCGTCAAATAAATAACTTGAATAAAGTGACAGGTCGAGTGTCATGGAAAATTGTTCAGACATTATCAAAAAAAATCCTCACCTCTCATGGCAAGGACTTTCGCTGTAGTTGCTACTACACTGTTGCGTCAACCCATAATGAAGGATTAAAAGGACTCGTCGAAGGCCTTAACTCGCTACTCGATCTGTGTATTGTCTACTGGTACTCTGCTTTTCCTGAGCACTCTAAGCCAAATGCTCGAATGAGTGCCATTGAGTGGATGGTCGAATATGTTGAAAAACGTATTAAAAAGTACACTCCTCGCCCTGAAGAGCTACCACTCATAGAAGCAGCCCACCAACTATGCCTACGTATTGAAGAAGAACTGCGCCTGCACTATGGCATTAAAGCGCCTTCATTTGGTCGTATTCGTCGCATATTGAATCAATGGATTGAAGAGTTCAAAGAAGCACGCATAGCGCTAGAAACAGCAAATAAACCAAAGCCTAGAAGCACAGAACCGCCGGTACCTGGAATCAAAGTTGAGATAGCGCCTCCAACAAAGCCTGTCGGAGCAAAAAACACGCCTGAAGTAAAAGAGGCAAAATCCAGTAACGTCGCCATTTATGCACTGATCGGATTAATTTTCGTTGCCTTTTCTGCACATTTCATTCATAAGCAACATGAGTACTCTTCGCTTAAGCAACAGATTAACGATGCATCTTTAACAGAGCTGTCTTCCATCGTTGACTCTCTTAGTCATGAAAACAAACGCCATACAGCAACGCTAAGAAAACCTGCGGTAGACCGCCTTAGCTCCCTTATGACCAATTGGTATTTTGACCCTGTCAAAGTCAGTAATATCGAAGTAATCGATGAGCTGACTTTAAAATTAACTGCGCTTTATCCTGACTCATCTTCTATTTCGCAACTTCGCGAGGGTTTCGAAGCACAACGCGGCAATTTCGAGCACGAATTCGCTAACATTCACAAGCGGTTTGCACATGCTAGAACTGTCTTCGCCAATGTCGCAAATCAGAACTCAGATCAAGATGCAATCGCAGCATATAAATACAGCAACTCACTATTTCCTTTACTAGGTAGAATTGAATACGCGGAAAAACAACAGCAACAATCGGAAGTAGAGCGTTCTCTCCTGTTGCTTAACACCTATCTATACAAGTTAAAGCAAATAAAAATAGTCAAAACCGACAATAAATAACAACGTCAAAAAAAACGTAGGCTTATGTTCAAACAAAAAATACTTAGAAACCCAATCGTGGTTTCCACCGTCGTTGCTTTGCTCCTCGCAGCGACACTGACCGCCGTATATTTATTCTGGCTTGAAGATGCAAAAAAGCTGTATCTGTGGATAGGGCTGGCTGCGATATTTGCTTTTTATCTAATTTTTCAGATCACGCTTTGGTATAAGAAGAAAAATAACTTAAAAGCGCAGCACCTCGAGACAGAAGAAGAAGCTCTATCTATGGTCATACGACCATTACTTGCCAACGCAGGTAAAAAGCCAATTTACTTGATGATTGGTAATAAAGCGTCTGGGCGATGTCAGTTTTTGTTTAACTCTAGTGCCATTAAACCTATGGACAAGACTCGCACCGCGAAAAACGATTTTTTCCAATGGTACGAATCTGACAATGCTGTTTATGTAAAACCAGATCAAAGGTTGGTATTCCAAGAGGTCTCAAGCAGCGACGCATCTCTTTGGACCACGTTTGTTGACGAAGTGATCCGTTATCGACCACGCAAGCCCTTTTCTGGCTGCCTACTGTTTGTTGACTTTGAATTCCTCATCATTTCAGAGCCAGAGCAAAAAGACTATACGATGACCGCATTGCTAGAGCGCATGAAGTCTATCAGCGAAAAAACATCGTCAGCTCTGCCTGTGTACTTAATGATGTCCAAGTTAGATAAGCTTGATGGCTTCAAAGAATATGTAGGTTTCAGCTCACTCAAATCTCGTGTGGAGTTCCTTTCTATTCCACTAAAAGAAGCAAAAGGGGTCTTGACTGAGTACTACCGTGACAGCTATCAGAACCTAGTAAAAGTACTTGAGACTAATGCGCTAGACTCTTCATCAGCATCGAACGATGTTGCAGAGAAACAAGCCATTCTTTCATTTCCAAAGCAGTTCGAGCTCTGTCAACCAGAGATCGGCTACATTCTTGATCGTCTTTGCGAAGCAAATAGTGGCTTATACGCGTTAGACATCCGTGAAATTTTCTTCTGCTCTAGCTTACAAGGTGGTCGAAAGTACAACTTATTAGCCAAAAGTTGTAGCAACTATTTTAACTTACCGATCATTGCATCAGAGCATACTCACTTAACAGAAACCCCTTACTTTTCACGATTTTTAATGGATTCTCAGGTATTGCCTGAAAGTGACTTCGCCGGAGAGAACAAAACTTACCTTCGTATAATTCAAAGGCAAAGTCGTCTAGCCATGCTGGCGTCCGTTGTTTTACTTGTCGGCGGTGGTTACTTCTTCGCTACTACGCTAGATAGTAATTTACGTGTCATCAACCAGCTGCTTGGAATTGACGACAAAAGTCAAAGAGATCAAAACTCAGACTTTAACACTTTACTCTCTGATGCGAACAAAGCAGTCCAGCCTTCGTACAATGCATGGTTAAGTGGCTCAAAAGCTCTAGATGACGAACTATTGCCACTGAATATTAGCCGTTTAGACGAAAGTACTAAAATCGCGTATGGGGCACTCATCCAACAGGTGTCTCAGCAAATAATGCCGATTTTAGAAAGTGGTTATCGTATTCAATTGACGCAAAATCTTCATGACGTCAATCATTCGATGCCATTGCTTAAAGGGTACTTAATGCTCCATGACCCTTCTAAGCGAGATATCACTTTTCTTCGCAACCAAACTTTAGAAGTGCTTGGCGAACTAAGTGAGCCTGAACTGGTGCAGCAGACGATGAGCTATCTAGATGCTTATTTCCGTACTGAATTTGCCCCTGTAAACATAAGTATGGACATCGTTCGTGCCACTCGACGTTCGTTGCTATCGAACTCCAATGTTGACCTTGTCTACGCTGGCATATTAGGCCAAGCAAAAGCCATTGGTTTGGGCACTTTAGATCTTCAACGTGCTGTTGGGTTTGAGTTTAGCAACATCTTTTCTACACCTACTGATGCAGAACGATTGGCGATTGACAAAGCCTACACTTCCACAGGCTTCAGCACTTTTTATCGTCCTCGTGTAGATTTATTGTCTCAACAAGTCATTAGTGACAACTGGGTACTTGGATTGTCGAATCATGTTATCCCTACTGCGCAAGAACAAGAGGCCTTTAAAGACCAGGTCCGCAAGAAATATACTGATGACTACATTAGCTATTGGCGTAACGCGCTGAGTGAACTCAAAGTACAGCACTATGATAATGTTGGCGATCTAACCAATGCCGTAGATTTGATCTCGGGGCCGTCATCTCCTTTGACTACTGTATTGAAGCAGGTCTACGCCAATACTCAGTTCTCTCCTGTAGGAGAACAAAATGCGCTAGTTTCAAAGGTCAATCCAAAGCTACTAGATGTCGTCAACTCTGCTTCAGAAGCAGCAGAAGAAGTGATCAAACCTGATTACCTACTGATGAAACGTGTCGAGCAGGCTTTCCATTTGCTAAACCAACTGCAAGTAAGTGAAACTCCAAACTCTCCGACACCGTGGGACGAAACAATTGCAGCTCTTAGCCGCGTTCGTACCTACATGAAAGACATTGCTGATGCGCCAGATCCACAAATGGCAGCGTTGGCCGCTGCTCAGCATCGAATGAACAGTACGGATGCTGATCCGCTAATTAAACTCAAACAAATAGCGCAAAAATCGCCTGAGCCAGTCAGAAGTTGGCTTCTTGGCGTCGTACAACAGAGTTGGTCGGTGATGATTACTGAATCGTCAAAAGGCATTCAAACTCAATGGTATAGCGAGGTTTATACCAAGTTTAAAGAACTCGGCCTCGGCAAGTACCCTTTCGATCTATCGGCAACAGAAGAAATCTCGATTGAAGACTTTGAGCTACTCTTCGCGTCGGGTGGACTACTAGACACATTTATACAAAAGAACTTTGCACCGTTTTATGACACCAACTTATGGACACCAAAACAGGTTGATGGCGAGACTATGCCACTCTCTCCTGCGATGCTGGTGCAGCTACGCAACTACAATGTCATAAGAGATACGCTAATTAATAAAAGTACTAACCGCGTTAACATACCTTTTAGCACCAAAGTACTAGACCTTGATTCAAGTGCCATCAGAGCCAGTATAAAAATTGCTGACACTGATATCAGCTACTATCACGGTCCAAGCAGAATTCGTGAAATGGAGTGGCCACCACAAAACGGTGACTTCAACATCAGCATCACGATCCAAGATGTAACCGACGAAGGTAAACAGCACGTATTAAATAAGAGTGGTCAATGGGCGATATATAGATTGCTAGGTGATTCGTCCCTGACAAACACTCATAACGGTAGCTTCGTCAGTAACATAAAAGTGTCAGGACGGGATTTGAGCCTTCGTATCACCCCATTGACACAGAAAAACCCGTTTACTCTAGCGGAGCTGTATAACTTTACTCTTCCAGAGTCAATTTAATAAATATATAAAAATAAACTAGGCAGAACACATGATTTCTAACATGACTTTACAAGGCTTAGATAAGTTGGATCGAAAAATACTTTCGAGCCTGTTATCAAACGGACGTCAGTCAATCGCAAACCTATCTCGTAACATCGGTTTGTCTCGTACAGCAGTGGCCGAGCGAATCAACCGATTAGAGCAGACTGGTATTATCAAAGGATATACTGCTCAAATACGTGTCGAAAACGAAGGGCGTACGGCAGCGAGCTACTTGCTTATTTCTTGTGAGAAAGGCAAAAAAAACGATGTCACAAACGCGCTTAAAGAGATCCCGGAAGTACGCTTAACGAGTGTTGTTGGCGGCAACTTCGATATTATTGCCCTGATCGAAGCACCGGACCTACAATCTATTCACCATCTATCCAATGAGATTGAGTCTTTTAGTGGGATTCAAAAGCTGGATACGACTGTAGTACTCCACCAACCGATTAGTCGTTAGTAGTCGATCTATTCCATTGAAAAAAGCCGCTCTTTCGAGCGGCTTTTTAAATACTTCCAATAACTTTAATCTTAACGTCTTTCTCACTGGGGTTACCTAACCATACCGTCTGCCCTAAGCTATTCCCTTCCCCATGACCCAGTTTATTCGCAGGCACTGTATCAAGGTTCACCGTTAGCTTTAGATCCCAAGACATAGGGTCACGCAGTATAAATCGCATCAACCCAACCAATGTATTGTGCAACTCACCACCATATGAGAAGCGTCTAAAAGTGGCAAAGTCGATATCATCTATACATAGGTTAAACTTGCCATTTAAGTCAGCAATACTTTGACCTAAGTGTAGAGTCTGACCTAAGACACAATTGGATCGGTTTAACTTGTTTCTCTGACACTCAGCAATATTTACTCTTCGGTAAACCCACTCTTCAATTCTCACGCTCGGCAGAGAGAAGTAGTGAGAAACAATCCCCGCAATCAACTTAGGGGAGCGCGTCCGTGTGGATAATTGGTTAACGTAAGATAGTATTTTTGCCCTATCAAGCTCAGCGACATCACAATCTTGCATCACGCCAGACAGACCCGCTAAATGCAGTATCCGGCCTGAGAATGCATCGCTAGCACCACTTTGATACTGAACGTGATAGCGATACTTTTTCCATACACGATAAAGTAAGCTCGTATAACGATTATGGAAGAAGTCAAAGAACCCCTTAACCGGATTATCTTCTGGATCTCTGCCTGCTAGCTTTTCCGTGTATGATGCGGGTAACGGTGAACTGGCTCCGTGTAAACCTAGAAAATTGGTTTCAATTCGAGAGTATTGCTGGCCATTACGTTCCATATGGACAATGAAGTCCATGTCACTTTTAGGGAAGCTTAACTTCGGCGATACACTAAACTCGATACGTTCTTGGTGAAAGTACTTGTTTTCACCCACCGCAGTAAAATTGGAATCAGGTAGGCGCTGATAGTGCTTTTCGAGCAACAACACTGCCTGGTAGAAGCTGAACTCGTACGACTCTTCAGATAGTACATTGATCATAATATTGTCTGTTGTCCGATTAAGCTTGCCCACCTGTATACTTCGCCACTCGCTTCATCAAAGACCTCAAGTTCTGTAAATGAGTTAACACTTGAATAAAGCCTGATGAACTCGTTCAGTACATTCACCATCAAAAACATATCGCCTTCATTAACAAAGTATTTTGAGTTGGTGACTAACTTGAACTGATTGCCACGCACCGAGACACCTCTAAACACACGATCGATAGGCTTCATCTCAGAAGAAATAATGCCATCCAGTCGATGTATTGAAGCTCGATGTGCCTGCCTGTCAACGCGAGAATGAAAATCGTATGTCGATAGTAAAACCTTAAGAACATCGATATTTGCTAAAGACAAATAGTTCAACGACATGTTTGCAATTAGCTGCCACTGTAGCTCACCATTGACTTGAGGGCTGACAGATTGCGTTGGCTTAGTAATATTCTCGAACGTCGCAAATGTCGGTGACTTGTGAGTGGCATAAGTGATATCTCCGACGGATAATCGCTCGGCTAAATCTGCATTGCTACATTGCAATTTCATCAATACCGTTTCAGAACCTAGATCGGCGATGTCACCATTATGGGTGTGAAAGGAAATATATCGCTCTAATCCGCGGCCACTTACACGTTCACCCACCTTCGATTTATAAAACTCACGTTTATCTCGTTGATTGATTTGGTGTTCGAAAGTCTCAAACTCAATCAATGGTTTGCGGCGCCGTTCATCTTTACTCCAACTTTCAACATGCTCAATGGAGTAAACTTCATAATGCTCTTGGCTAGTACTTTGAGGACGTACTTTATATTCGTTACGTCGATGCTCTAACCTTATCGGGTCACCGTCTTTTTCGAATAAATTGACCGCTGGTGTACAGTGCAAGCGTAAATGCTTGTCCTTTAATACCACTTCTGACGGCAACGCACGTTTAAAATGAAACTTAATGTTTACATTGCTGCGTTGAGGAACGCCTTTGAGCCACTCTAAGCCGTGAATATCAAAGAACATAAACTTGTCAGGTAATGAGAATAGCTCTTGCAGCAATCGATAGCCTGCAAAAGAGTTTTTGCTGTAAGGAAGTAACGCTTCTTCCTCTTCGAACCCGACTGGCTTAACAAACTCTGGACCAAGCTTATGCTTATAGCCACCGCCTACATCTAGCTCTACATAATCTAGGTACCTGAACAACCATAAGAATACCGTGCGTGATATGTGAATTTCGCCATGGAGATGTAGCCTAAGCGTATCTAAGCCGATACGAGACAGTTCAAGACCATGCTCCGTTGAAAGCGTGACATCAATCGTTGAACTGGTGCGACTATTGGTTTGCTCTATGCCAGTGATCGTGATGGGATATAAGTCAACGTCGTAGCAAGTGCGAAACAAACATTGCGTTCCTTCTACTTGCTCGCTCGCCATCTCTGCCCCTCTTTTTACAACGGTTTTTTCCGTTACACTTCCGGTATGGGGCTTTAGCTCACTGATACACAAAGACGGTACCGAACGCATGTAGTGAGGCCACAACAAGGTCATTAATGACTGGGTAAGCTCTGGCAATTCATCATCAATTTTTTCGCGAATTCTACCTGTAAGGAATGCAAAACCTTCAAGCAGTCGCTCTACATCAGGGTCAAAGGTTCCTTCCGAAAGAAAGTGCGTTAACTTCGGGTGATATTTAGCAAACTCGCTACCAGCTTCACGCAGATACGTGAGCTCATCTTGAAAGTACTTACTGTTGCTCAAATGATACCTACTAAACGTTGAATTGGCCGTCAGTACCCATGTAGACATCTATCGACATCGGAACTCTACCGCCGTTGTGAGAGACTTCACCACGAATGCCAAAACCCAGTTGTAAAGGGTTATGGTGATCCTCGCGATAATGAACTTCGACGCTACGCAATCTCGGTTCGAAACGCTCTATTGTTGACGTGATATTCTTTTGAATGTGACGGACTAGGTTGGTGTTATTGGAAAGAACATCATTAAAATCTGGCAGACCGTACTCGTCATCGATCATCGCATTCCCTGAATGTGTGTTCAGTAAATCTGCCAAATGTAAATGTATCGACTCGATCAAGTGCTTGTGTGAAACAACTTTTTCATAGCAGTTCTTTGGCTCGCCAAGTTCAATACGCTCTAAAAGTCGGTAACCTTTTTCCATACTCAGTCCTACGAAAAAAGCAGCCAGTATTCACTGGCTGCTTGATTTTGCTCATCAAGGTTTATTGGTCTAATTTACCAACCAATGATAAATCAAAGCTTGCGCCCATGTACTTAAAGTGAGGACGTACAGACATAGATACCTTGTACCAGCCTGGATCACCCTCTACGTCAGACACTTCAACTTTCGCTGCACGTAGAGGTCGACGACCACGTACTTCTGCTGGCGGGTTTTCTTGGTCTGAAACGTACTGGCGAATCCATTTATTCAGTTCAATTTCCAAGTCAGAACGTTCTTTCCATGAACCGATCTGCTCACGCTGAAGCACTTTAATGTAGTGAGCAAGACGGTTGATAATGAACATATACGGTAGCTGAGTACCAAGTTTATAGTTCATTTCGGCTTGTTTGCCCTCTGGTGTATTGGCAAATACCTTAGGCTTTTGAACGGAGTTTGCAGAGAAGAATGCTGCATTATCAGAACCTTTACGCATGGTAAGGGCCATAAAGCCTTCTTCAGCTAACTCGTACTCGCGACGGTCAGAAACCAGAATCTCAGTTGGGATCTTAGTTTCGATTTGACCCATTGACTCAAAGTTATATACCGGTAAGTCAAATACTGCACCGCCACTTTGCGGGCCGATGATGTTTGGACACCAACGGTACTTAGCAAATGACTCACTGATTTTAGAAGCCATCGCATACGCCGAGTTGCCCCACAAATAGTTGTGGTGGCTGTCCGTTACTTGCTCATCGTAATCGAATGCTTTAATTGGGTTGTCTTCTACTGAGTATGGCGTACGTAGCATGAAGCGAGATGTACATAGGCCAACATATCGAGCATCTTCATGCTCACGGAATCCGCGCCATTTAGTGTATTGAGGACCTTCAAATACAGACTTTAGGTCTTTCAAGTTAGGCAGTTCTTCGTAGCTATCTAGGCCAAAGAACTTAGATGATGCCGAAGTAATAAATGGTGCATGAGACATCGCACCTACATTCGCCATGTACTCCATTAGCTTAACATCAGGTGATGATGCTGAAAGTTGGTAATCACAGATTACTGCACCTACAGGTTTACCACCGAACTGACCATACTCACGAGTATAGATTTGCTTGTAAAGGCCAGACTTAACGACCTCTGGGGCATCTTCAAAGTCATCCAGAACTTCGTCTTTCTTCGCAGAAATCAGCTCAATTTGGATGTTTTCTCTAAAGTCAGTGTGATCAACAAGGTACTTCAGACCACGCCAAGTCGACTCTACCGCTTGAATCTCTTCATTGTGAAGAATCGCATCCACTTGCTTAGACAGTTTCTGATCGATTTCTGAGATCATAAGATCAACCAGAGATTGATCTACTTTTTCAGTGTTTGAGCTACTTAACAACTCACCGATAAACGCTTCAACGCCGCGTTTTGCAACATCAAATCCTTCATCACTAGGCTTCAAACGTGTTTCATTAAGAATGCTATCCAGAAGTGAATCTGAAGCCGCTAAGGTAGCTTCTTGCTCTGGAGCTTGTGCTTCTGCAGACATGGTATCCCTTATTCTTCTTTAGCGCCTTGGTCTTGGCCAATGCTCAATTCATCCAATAGTTTCTTTCTCGCTTCTTCGTCTTGAAGCACTGCCGCAATTTTCTTACGGAACGCAGGAACGTTACCTAGAGGGCCTTTTAATGCAACCAAGGCTTCACGTAGTTCAAGCAAGCTGTTAAGTTCAGGAACGCTTTTAGCAATCGCTTCTGGCGAGAAATCTTTCATGTTTGTGAATGTTAAATCTACGCCAATCTGAGCGCCTTCTTCATCTGAAAGCTGGTTTGGAACGTTTGCTTTAACATTTGGAGCATACCCTTCAAGCACTTCATTAAAGTTGTCCTTGTCGATATTAATCGGAGTACGCTCTTCGATTGGTGTTTCATCTGCACGCGCAGTAAAATCCCCTACAACCATCATGCTCAGCGGCAGTTCTACGTCTTCTTGCGCATCACCTGTTGCTGGAACATAACGGATATTAATTCGCTCTTTAGGAGCCACCGAGCCATCACGTGACATATTTAGTTCCTTATCTAACTTTGTAATTAGTCATAAATTGCTTGCCACTCTTCGTATTTCGCAGGTAGAAGGTCTTTGGTTCGGTATAACTGTTTAAGTGTTTTGCGAAATAGGTCTTCCAATTGCGACGATAAGTGGGGTTCCCAGCTAGCAAGATCAAATTCCTTTTGCACCTCCCACCCTTTCTCAAGGTATGGTAAACACAAGGGGTATAACCCGACAGACTGGTAAGCTGCTATCAGTTGTAAATACAGCATAAACTGGCCTCTTCCTGAGCTATCTAACTCAAGTTTGCGGGCCAGTTCTGCAGCACGTTCCCCTAGATTATCTAGGGTGATATCCTCCATCAGCGATGAGTCTTCTTCGGTGATAACAACCGTCTGAACTATCGGTTGAGAGCACGATGAATCAGCAACTTGAGTAGACAACCAACTTATTGTCGCTTCATCTGCAAATGGTATAGAATTTTTGAATTTTAGATGTTCGATGCCTTCGAGTGACTCAACGAAACGTTTCACCTCTTGCTTTACCGCAGCAGAGGCCTCATCGAAACCAAGATTAGTCAACATCGAGTAGACCATGTAATGGCCAGTCAACCAGAATGGCGCATCTGTGAGGGTTCTCTCTAGACGCTTGATCGTATCAATATCACTCTCTTGAAGAGCTTTATCACGATATTCCGCTTGTTGATCTGTTGAAACTGCAAGACTTAAAGGAGTCTCGAAGTTTTGATGATCCGGCAAGCCATCAATATCATCCCAGGTCAAATGACGGTAGATGCGATAAGCGAGTGGATCACTGGCATCTGAGCCAATCATTACTTCCGCCACTTTTTTCAAAGTACGCTTAGAAGCCGATGGTGATGTAAAATCGGTATCAACGTCGACTTGTTTAATCGCAGGTTTGTTTGTGGCGACTGTAGCCGAGTCTGACTGCTTACTGGTCGGCGCGGGTGCCGATTTCGCATTTTCTACCGAGGGTACAGATTCATGCGCCGTGGGATTGACCGGCGCCGCCTGTGGAGCTTGTTCAAGCTGAGCGGATGAACCTTGAGAGTCATCTACGGCTTGCTGAGATAACACATTCAGCTGAGTACGGATTTCGAAAAAATCCGCTTCTGAATCATGAAACACGTCATCGAACTGCCTTTGCACTTCTTCAATTGCCGTAACACAAGCCGAAACCAGATCCCACGGTTGAGGCTCCTCAGCTAATTTGCTGCATTGCAACTTAAACTGATGGTTAAGCCACTCAACCGCACCATCTCTTCCTCGTTTCCGAGTTGGGTACAGATCTGAACCAAATCTATTTAACGACTCATTAAGCAGCATTAAGCCTTGCTTGAGTCCTTGCAATCCGCTCTCTTCACTTAATGCTCGAACAAGATAGCATAGTGCCTTAAGGTCTTTGCTATGTCTTTCAAGGACCTCGGTTGCATGAGTTTTGACTATCTTCCAGTCGACTGTTTCGCCAAATAGAGAGCCGAACTTTTTGACTTCAGCTTCCATCATTTCATAGCAAAACTCGTAACGGGCATCTTCTCCTGCTGGAGAAGAGTCTGAAATCGGAGCGAGCAACTTTTCTGAATCAATCGTCGACATAATTAACTTCTAACCTCAGAGAAATAGTCTTTCAACGCGTTATCGACTGCTAACGCTCCTCTGGCAGGTTGGGAAATCTGATGTCCTTTATCAATTGATTCCTTCGCCATATTGTTCAAGACTTCAATGATTTCACTGAATGTCTTTGGTGCGTTCGTTTCTAAGTCTACTAACGAGTCATGCAGTCGTTGCTGGTCAAAAATAGATTGTTCCGTGACCGTACTAAACAAAATAAATTCACTTCTAGCCACAATCAGGTCTTTAACTTTTTGGTTTAGCTCAGGCGTTCGACCAAAAAACGCTATCGCCGCTTCAGCCTGAGTAATAGCTTTCGTGTAGTAGTGCTCTTTTGCATACTGCTCAATTGAGCTATTGAGCTTCGCAAGTACATTTGCAGGTAATACCTGACTATAGAAATACGCTTCTGATTGGTTGAGCAACCAAGCCGCTTTAAGCTCTTCATCCGCAAGCTTTGCTTCTCCATTCAGAATCAGATTAGTCAGTTGCTGCTCTTTACTGCCTGATAAAGCGGATAATTTCAAAGCGTTAATTGAAGCCGTATTAAGCCCTGCCATTACCGCAGTCAGCGTCTTGTCGGCATAAGGGAACAAAGCGCCATCATTAACCAATTTCTGCTTGAGATTGACTAGGTCTTTGCGCAAATCAACCAGTACTTTGGGTAAATCGTCGGCCAGAAGTTGATAAGAGTGCAATTCAGATTGGTTACTCTTATACAGCTTGGAGAGTTTCATCTGCTGAACTTGATACGCTTCTCGATAAGGCGCCGTCGTAACAACATTCTTCTCCATATCATTGAGTGAAAACTCGATATCCCAAGGTGATTGAGCCAGAAACGAAGCAGTTTGAGCTGGTTTAATTACACTAACGACTTCATTGGAGGACTGAGCGGGATTGATGATAGATTTCCACTCAGGTTGACTCTGGTTGTACAAATAGCTGCCGGTAATTACGGCAACACTCAACACCAAACTCGCTTCCAATATTTTGAAACGCCCGTACCCTAAACGTTCATAAGGTTTGCGGTGAGTCAGCAACAGGTCAGCATTTCTCAGGCTACTAAAAATCGGTGCATTCGACTTTGAGTCAATCGCTTGAGTGTCGATACGGGCAACTTGCTGTGCAAAAGAGATAGCCGTGTAGCCATGCCCCCGTGGGTTGTTGATGACTTCTTTGAGCAGTTTCCAGATATGATTTGGGATAAGTGGGACGCGCTTGCGCTCTTTCAGTTGCTTGTGCCAAGCATCACCAAAAATAGCCCCCAAAAATAGGTGGCCTGTTAGTAAAGCTAACGAATAAACATCATCTTGTGGTTCTGTCGTCCCTGATTCTAGGTAAAGCGGAGATGCATAGCTCAAACTTGCTTCAGAGTAAGATTCTGACTCACCAATGTAGCGGGCAGCTCCAAAATCAATCAACTTTACATAGTCGCCTTCACTTACCAGAACATTCGAAGGCTTGATATCGAGATGACAAATTCCTCTGGTATGCATGAACTCGAGTGCACCTGCCAGTTGGTAAACCAACCAAGCAATGTGGTCGTGGCGGAAACCCTTGGTAGAATAGCGCTCCATCTTTTCAGCTAAGGATTCGCCCTGAATCCACTCATACATCAAATAAGGCCGCTCAAATTCATTTCCGACTTTGATAAATTCAGCCACACTAGGATGTTGAGATATCTCTAGTCTACTGGCTTCATTAATCAGCATCTTAGTTGCTATGTCTGAGGCATCTTCATTGACGACCTTGCAACAGATCTGTTTCTCAGGCTGACCTTTTTTGGCAAGATGGTAAACCGTTGTCCTACCATTTTTCGATGGCAGTGTGTCTAGCACATCAAATTGTGAAAAAAGAACGTATTCAAGCTTTGGCTTATTCTTATTCGCCAATCTTTGTTCGTTCTGTTTTTTTCTCTCAATCGCTTTTACAACCAACTGATCAATATATCCTTTGGCTGCTCCCTGCTTATCAGACACTCTGCACTCTTTAATCGAAAAATATTATTGAGCGCAGATAATATTTGCTGACACATCTCAGTTTCAAGGCTGGTATTAAAAACGAACAGTACGCCTATTAATTTAGTTATTATTACTAGCTAATCTGCGTCTTTAACTTACGCTTTAACTATGTAGATTACGTAGTTTTAATAGCAATAATACCAACCCGATAAATTGGCATTATTTCAATTGTATATTTGGCGCAAATTTACTCAACAGGCTAGCAATTGAAGTATTGCTTTGTCGCCATCTGGGCCAAACATCATAAGCGTGGTAGGTTGATTAAAATGGTGGTTCTTTACTGCGTAAGCAATTAATGCTGGCGAGGAGCAACTACCCATCGTTCCCCACAATTCATTGATCAAGTGAGGTTGCTGAGGTTGAATAAAGCGCTCTGCTTTCGCCCCCAAAGCAAACCCATAATCTTCAGTATGCGCTCGCAGGTTAGACATATCCGAGTACACTTCGCCAAATGAATCAATTTGCTGACTCGCGCGCTGGACAAGGCGGTACATGCCTCTACGATCAGTAGCGCCTAATTCAATATCTAAGTAACCTAGTTTTGCTTTAGGTTTTAGCTTGAGTGTCTCAATAATGTTTCTTCGACAAACAATCAAGCCAGCCCCACCTTCACTAGGGATAATGCCCCATGGGTTACTAGTACTCATCACCTTGCCATCTTTGATTAGATCACCCAGTGACTCGACTAAAGAATCAACCGAAATACACATCATTGCATCATTATCATCTAGGGACTTCATCGCTTTAAGTACAAAGCTTGCTCCACTTGAATGCACAACATCAATTTTAGAAATGAAGTCAGAATAGGTACTTTCACCTATCCATTCCTGCACCTTTACTAGGGAAACCTCGCTAGGGACTGCGATAATTAACGGTATAGGCTTTAGCGATTGTGGTAATTGTTCCAGTAACGAGCTAAGTATATAGCCAGACAGCTGACAAGTTTTGTCGAGTAGTGTTTGTGCTTCGGTATAATCAATTTTCGCATACGTAAAGCGTTCAATACCATCGTCTCCCTCCAGTTGCTCAAACCTAGCGAGATCCGCTTTTGCAACAGTTTGAGCTATTTCCAGATTCATACCTGTCGGGGTAATCACTTCCATCCCAAGTACATAACGAGCAGTGGACCCATTCATATCCCTAGCCTTCCTGTTGTTTAACTATTGAGGTGGATACCAGCAAGTGTTCTTTGTCCTGACATAAAAAAGACGCGTTGTAACTCATTGATATTGTTTTATCTTCCGTATTTATAAATAGGCTATAAATCGACATTGGCGCTTGATAGGTCTCGTCTTGAAACTTCGCGACTGCAACGTACCTGTCTTTAGGAATGCGAAATGAGATCGTGTCATCATGACAAAATCCGCTCATCATTAAGCGTTCACCACCAGCAAGGTGACCTTTGCACTGCTGATCTTGCGGAGCACTCTGATAAAACTGTTGGCTGAAGTCTATAGGTAACAACGGCTTACGATTTTCGACCCAGTTCTCATCGAACGTGCCTGCCAGCTTTTGGCGAGCCTCAAAAAAAGGCGGTAACGGACCAAAACCAGCTACACGGATCTTCGAGCTAGTCGCACTCCATTCTTCCTTAGGGTAGAACACCGAGGGTACTTTCTGTTTAAGTAACTCTTCAGTTGATCCCGCAATGCCTCCACCCAACCGGTTGCGAATGTCGCCACCAATTGCACAAGAATAATCGATGTCTTTTTCAACAAAAGGGATAGGTTTACTTAAGGTAACGCTACCACCATGTTCAACCCAAATACGATCTCCGTGAATAGATAAGGTTTTATCGATATGGCCATCAATCAGCACTCGACATTCCTGATAAATCACTGGTTTTTTAGCGTAGCTTCTCGCCTTGCCAAAAACCAATACATCTGTGTTCTTTTTGGTGTAGGCAAACTCGTGGTCAACCTTCATGGCGGAAAACCCGGGGTCGCCCAAATACTGCGGATCATCAAAGACTTCGCTTTGTTCCAATTCGCACCAACCACTTCCATCCAATTGCCAGGTTCGTTTGCCTACCACAACCCAAACTTCATTCCCTTGCTCATCACGTTGAAATCGACCTTTCAAAGTGACTTCGGAATGCGGTTCAATGTCCCATAACTGCATTGGTGCTCCTTAAGTTGAATCGCTCACTCACCGAAGGCGTTACTTTAAAATTACGGAAATTCCAATCTTGTTGATGAACAGGCATCACCATGTTCCAAGGAATGTAAGCTCTTGATTGAATGCATAGCTGTCGCCACATCCACTGGCGGAATGTGAAGCCAATATTAGGGTCTTGCATTGCCGTCAGTGTCGTGTCGAAATTCAACGCGTAACCGAGCCTACTTGGTAAGTTTTGTATATGCTTGTCTTGAGCAACCCAATCACTCAACAAATCTTGCGCTTGCTGTCGATCATAATCAATGCCAAAGTTTTGCGGCTTAACCGGAAGTTGAGAGCCATAAACGACATATAGAGCCTGAAGCCAAATTTCATACTGATAGTCATCAAGGTGTTGTAGGTTCTCCATCACTATTGGCACTAATTTGCAGTCTCCACTTAATGCAAAGTCGATAGGTGCCAGTGATGACTCAATATCAAACTCCATAAACTCTTTGATCTCGAGAAGTTTCGCGAACGTTTTGGTTTTTGATGAGGATATATGCTTAGCTTCAGTGCCAAAGTACCTACGAAACCAGGTGCTTCTATCACCTTTGGTAATTAACCGTTCAAATAGATACTGGTCACCTTGCGCATTTTCGCTAAGCCAACTAACCCCTTCTTCGACATCATTTAGTGCGAGTGTAGGGCAAGCTAGTTCTGCGTTGATTCTCCCTGCTTTGTACCAATGCTTAATCAATCCAACGCTCAAAGCCTGACGTAAACGCAAGCACTCAAAATAGAGAGAGGCTGATTTTGCCTGTCCTTCTATGAGCTCCGCCAATACGTTATCTAGTGAAGAAAGTGACGAGTGAGTAACGATTAGTGTCGCTGTCGTTGTATCAAGCTCATCAAGATAGCGTACGCCACTAAGCAGGTTATCTAGCTCATCACCAAACTCGTGTTGAAACATCAACCATGCATAGATGCCAGGCTCGACATCCTTTTGTTGATGTATTAAGCCAGGAGCCAATCGATAAAAAGACAAGTAAACTTGCTTGAGCTCGTCAATTTGTCGCTCAATTAGGTTCAAGTAGGTATTGTCTCGGCTTGGGTAGCCCTGTTTATGTATCTGTACTCGCTGCCTAAGAAGAAATCCTAGGCTCTCTGAGGCCAACAACAGCTTTTCATTGCAAAAGCTTAGCCACCCATCAGACAAGGCTGAAAGCGCATCGATGGTTCGCTCTGAATTTTCTAGCGCAGTATCAATTTGTTGGCTCGTAATGGGAGCGTTAAGGTGCTCAGCACCGATTCTTTGTCGCATCTACCTTTCCGTATTTAGCGCCAATAACACCATGGCTATCAGTTAATCGCTATCGTCCCACCCTGAATTTTCTGGGCTTTTTCCGCTTGAGAAGTCACATATTTGGCTTTGGTTGTAATTCGGCCATCACGTCCACTGTAGCGTGTTTGCGTGTCACCACTTTTGACGATTAACTCTTGCTCTGTCTCTATCACCATCTTTTTAGCCCGCAAGGTAAACTCTTCTGATTCATCAAGAATCGAGAAAAAAATGTCTGTCACCAAGGGCAAACTTAGATCATCATTCAAAAATTCAATGCGACAGCTCAGTTGATTATCAATCGCCATTTGCAATTCACTGCTACGAAAAGCCCGACCTAATCGCGCAGTCAGTGGTTGATTGAACGGATTTCCCTCAAACTCCACTCGAACACTATTCGTTGATTGGTTGATTGCCACTATGGTACCAAAACGAGAAAAGCAAGCCGTTGATTCGGCTTGCTGTTCCGTGATGGTTTGTACTTGAATACTGTGTTTTTCCATCATTAATTGATCGCTACGTTGCCACCTTTCACCACAACTTTGTCACTACCTTCAATAGTGATTGCAGATCCCGTTAGTTTAATTGAACCATCACTATTCATGACTAAAGAAGAGCCACCCGTTTTTAGTACTATCTTCTCACCGCTAATTATCTGCGTTGCACCATCGGCTTTATACGAAGTATTGCCTTTCACTGAAACGGTTAAGTTACCACCCACCGTTTGGTTGTCATCGGCACCAACGTCAGAGTTTTTAGAAGCACCAACGTTTAAATTGCTGTTCTCTCCGACATCTAGGTCGTCGTTCTTACCAATTTTGGTAGTACGGTTGTCTCCGATTTCTAAGTCAGAGTTATTCTTCACATATTGAGTTTCGTTGGCGTTGTATGTCACCTTGACATCTTGCTCAACGGTTTCAGTAAAGGTGCTGTTAACCTGAGTCGTTTTATGACCATCAATCGTTTCTTTATGATCACCGTGCACATCATTGGTCTGGTGTCGCGCAACTTTTAGAAACTCGTCTTGGCCTATATCTCGATAACGGTTGTTAAGTACCTTTGTCGACATATCCTTTTGAGCATGGATATAGACTTCTTCCTGATTCGCTTCGTCTTCAAAACTCAGCTCGTTATACCCAGCCCCTTTATGCGTCTGAGTACGGAATGTGGTACGTGTTTTGTTCTCAGGCAAAGAATACGGAGGAAAATGAAGACCATTGTACACAGCACCCGTGACTAGTGGTCGGTCTGGATCGCCCTCTAAGAAGGTTACAACAACTTCGTGTCCAATACGCGGCAGATATACCGCGCCCCAGGTTGGCGCAGCCATAGACTGACTAACCCGAATCCAGCAACTTGAATGCTCGTCATTGTCACCGTATCGATCCCAGTGGAATTGTACTTTTATGCGACCGAGCTTATCGGTGTAGATCTCTTCACCAGCAGGGCCAACAACTACCGCTGTTTGTGGGCCATCAACTATTGGGGCAGAGAGTTTTGGTGCTTTGAACACCACGTCACGTGGAATACATGCAAAATGGTTGTAATATGTTGTCGGCATACCACTTGTCTCATCTTCATGGACTTGTGGATCTTGCCCGGTATGAACAACAGACAGCATGATGTAATCACGGTTTATTTCCGAGCGAGGATGCTCACCAATGTTAAAGCTATAACCTGACGCTAAACGCATCACATCACTGCTCGCTTCCACCTGCTGGTTGTCTACAATATGTTCAGACATCCACTCTGTTGTTCTCACCTGGCCCATGGCTGGGTCGAAGTAACGTCCCGGATAGTCAAATTGCTTAAGATCTTGGTCCAAATCACCGGCATTGGTCATTTCTTGAGGAATTTTAGGGTGTTCGTAGTTGTAGTCGGTATATGTTACCTGACCCGTACGTACCCTATTCACTAGCTCAAGATCGGTAATATGTTCTCTATCTGCGACACCACCACCATCGGCATGATAAACAACTGGGCCTAAGTAAGATGAGTTCAGCGGGGTGCTTAACAGCGGAGCGATAGCATCGTTGCTATCGACAATAACCATAGTGTGATTGGTATCAGTATGCTCAAAATAGTACCACATACCGTGTTCTGCCATAATTCGTTGTACGAAATGAAGGTCAGACTCACGATACTGCAAAACGTATTCTTTCGCAGGATAAATACCCGATAGTTCAAGGCGATAATCTGTAACTGAGCCATCATCTAGAACTTCAGCAATAATATCTGACGCCGATTTCTGCTGGAAAATGCGGCAATCTTGACGCTGCGATAAGAACCAAGCTTGTGGTACTAACACTAACTGGTAGCGCGAGAACCGACGGCCAGAACCTAGGTAGCGCACTTCATTGACGACACCATTAAAAACACGAGCAGCCCCAACCCCTTGACCATAAAGGGTTAACGAACCTGCTTTGCGAATTAGCGTATCGAATGAGATATCTGGATCAAGTGAAAGTAATGAGAGACTGATGTGAAAAGGTTTGGATAGTTCTTCAGTTACCTGAAAACTTTCGACCCGAAATTCATGCCCACATCCAGGCACTTCAAATTTAAATTCTACGTCATTCACCATATCTTTTACCTGATACAAATAATGGAATTAGGGCCAACATACGTTGGCCCTGAATCTTTACACGAAAAGCGATTAAGCTTCGCGTGGAGCACGCCAGTCGTCGTTACCCGCTGTACCACAGTTTTCGTGAGTAACTTCAATTGCGCGGTAAGTGAACTTAAGCACTTCTTCAGTCACACGGTCAGCAGTTGCTGCGTCTTGACAGTGGTTCATACGAGTTTGAACATCAACTAGTAGTGCATCAATCAGTTTGATTGAGTAGTAATGCTCTTGCTTACCTTGAACTGATGTACGGTAGAAACGGATTACACACTCAGGTAGCTTCTCGCCAGACACTAGCGCGTTGAATAGAAGCGGAGAAGAACGGTCTTGTACTTTAGTTACAACTACTGGGCGGTGTACACGTTGACCTGTAGGCTGGCCACTTTGTGGGTCACGTGGAACAGTTAGCACGTGGTCAAGCTCTTGCACTAGGAACTCATCAACGTGAGCTTCTTGCCAAGTGTTACCTACAGAATCTGCAGAGTAAGTATCTTTAGTAATGTGACCTTGAGTTTCACCGTTGATAGACATATATGCTGGAGTTGGCATCGCTATTTCCTTTTTTAAAATCTAAATTTGTTAAATCACCAAATCGCTTATCACCGCGACTGATTACTACTATTCAAACTCCATGCCAACTTCACAAACCCTTTAAATACAAGCACTTAGATAAAAACCACCATTAATATCTAGTTTATTAATTACAACTTATTGGTTAAATAAACAAAAAATTGGAATCCAATAGTAATAAATTGACTTCATTCTCGAAAGTGAAAATAACCATTAACTTTTAATCAAATTAAGTTAATTAAACTACCACTTTAGTCAAAACAACCAGAAATATATTCATAATAACAATCACAGAGAAAATATTTTAATCAAACACCCTGTTGACCGTATTAAAGTGACCAAAAAACGCTAGGTAAAATATCACAATAAAAAAAGATAAATATCAATTTTAGTATAATGGAGGCTATTTCATTCCTCTAACTAACAATATGACCATGATTAATATAAATCTTTCTTCATTAATTCAACGTCTACACCCAATAGCAAAAGTCGCATTAGAAGATGCAGCTGCGCTAGCGGTCTCTGAAAAAGCAAACGAAGTTCAAATTGAACATTACCTACTGAGTCTATTAGAAAGGCCAAATAGTGATTTTGACGTCTTATTAAGTCATTTTGATTGTTCTGAGAATTTATTAAGACAATCAGTTCGTTCATCTCTCGACAGCAATTCCAACGGAAATGGCAGTAAGCCCGTTTTTTCTGCTTTGCTGATTGAGTGGCTTCAAGAAAGCTGGCTGGTTTCTTCTTTAGATCTTTCTGAAACACAGATCCGCTCTGGTGCTTTGCTTTTAACACTGGTCAGTAACCCTTTACGATACGGACAACACGGATACGCTTCTATTTTAGAAGCCGTAAACCCAGACAGCCTAAAGCGTAACTTTGCAGAACTGACCACTCATTCTCTTGAAGCTCAGGTGGCCACATCTGAGAATACTCAAGCTCGTGAAGATGGCTCTGCATTGAGCAAGTTCACCACTGATTTCACAGGTAAAGCGCGTAAAGGCGAAATCGATCCTGTTTTCTGTCGTGACCAAGAAATTCGTCAAATCGTTGATATTCTTGCACGTCGCCGTAAAAACAACCCAATCGCGGTAGGTGAACCGGGTGTAGGTAAAACCGCTGTAGTAGAAGGTTTAGCACTTAAAATCGTCCAAGGCGATGTGCCAGACAACCTAAAAGGCGTTGAACTTTACGGCCTTGATATGGGGCTTCTTCAAGCGGGCGCAAGCGTAAAAGGCGAATTTGAAAAGCGCTTAAATGCAGTGTTAGATGAAGTAAAAAACTCGCCAACACCAATCATCTTGTTTATTGATGAAGCACACACACTTGTTGGTGGTGGTAATCAGGCAGGTGGAAGCGATGCGGCAAACTTACTAAAACCTGCACTAGCGCGTGGCGAAGTAAAGACGATTGCTGCAACAACATGGTCTGAGTACAAGAAGTACTTTGAAAAAGATCCAGCGTTGGCGCGTCGTTTCCAACTTGTTAAGCTTGATGAGCCTTCTCCAGAACAAGCGGCTTTGATCATTCGTGGTCTGCGCCCTGCGTATGAGAAATCGCATAACGTTTACGTTCGTGACGATGCGATCACCGCAGCGGCAGCGCTTTCTGCTCGTTATATCTCTGGCCGTCAACTACCAGACAAAGCCATTGACGTGTTAGATACGGCATGTGCACGAGTCAACATCAGCCTGAATGCCATTCCCGCTTCTGTAGAAACACTTCAGCAAGAGCTAGCAGCTCAGCAGCGCGAACTTGAAGCGCTTGAACGTGACGCACTGCAACAAACTGGCGACAAGCACAGTCTTGCTAACATTCCAGATCTAAAACTGGCGATGGACGCAACAAAAGAAGAATTAGCAGAGCAAGAAACACAATGGCACAAAGAGAAAGAGCAAATCCAACAGATGATTGCCCTGCGTTCTCGCCTTCATGCACTGGTTAGTGGTGAATCTGAACAAGAGGAAATAGCAGCTGATGAAGAGTCAGAGGCTGAGCTAGAAGTTTCTCCATACGCAGAAATGGATGAAGAAGCGGTTCGCATTGCTATTTCAGCCTGCCAAGAACAGCTGGAAGCCATTCGTGGCGGTAACCCGCTTGTTCACTTTGAAGTGGGCCCAGATGAAGTAAGCCATGTTATTTCAGATTGGACGGGTATCCCTATGGGTAAGATGCTTCAAGACGAAGCAGAAACCACACTCAAGCTAAAAGACAGCCTAACTCAAGCCATTAAAGGCCAAGAGTTTGCCATTGATGCCCTTTCAGAAGGTATTCAAACGGCTAAAGCTGGCCTAGGTAACCCAGATGCACCAACTGGTGTGTTCCTGCTTGTAGGTCCAAGCGGCGTAGGTAAAACTGAAACTGCGCGTGCGATTGCCGATCAAATGTTTGGTGGTGAGCGCTTTATGACCACCATTAACATGTCGGAATTCCAAGAGAAGCACACGGTATCTCGCCTGATTGGCTCACCTCCGGGCTACGTAGGTTACGGTGAAGGTGGCATGCTGACAGAAGCCGTTCGTCAACGCCCTTACTCTGTGGTTCTGCTAGATGAAGTCGAAAAAGCAGATCCTGAAGTTCTTAACTTGTTCTATCAAGTGTTCGACAAGGGTACGTTGAACGACGGTGAAGGTCGTACTATCGACTTTAAGAACACACTGATCATCATGACCAGTAACCTCGCTACGCATGAAATTGAGTCTTTGGTTCATCAGTCGAAAGACATCGATGCCAACATCATTGCTGAAGCGATTCGTCCTACGTTGAACCAGCATTTCAAACCAGCGCTGTTGGCCCGTATGTCTGTATTGCCATTCGTACCACTGTCTGATGAAGCGATGACAGAAATCATTCATCACAAACTGAATAAAGTCTCTGAGCGTCTACAAAGCCACCATAAGTTGTCTTTGAGCTACGAAGAGAGTTTAGTTGAGTTCGTATTAGGTAACTGTCGCCTTGCTGAAACCGGTGCACGTAACATTGATGCAGTAATTAACCGCCAGTTGCTGCCTCAGCTATCTACTCAGTTGCTGGTGCACGACAAGGATGATTCACACACGCAAATCGCAGTCTCTGTCGATGAGCAAGGAACTCTCACCTATGCGTTCAGCTAACCATAGCGAACTAAGCAACGCACTACTTGCGATCAGCCAGTCTTTGGCTGATCGCAGCCAGTTAACTCAAACATTAGATGCCGTCTTAACTGCCGCGAGGCAAATGACCTTCGCCAAGCACGGTATCATTTATGTTTTGGACCAAACTGGACAGGCGTTGATTCCGAGTACTGCTCATCACAGTGATAAAACGATTGTCTCCCACCCTTGGGATGCACTTCAGCTTGATTCTGCCAGTGAAAACGACCCGTTTAACTTTGCAATTCGCAATGGTGAAGTGGTGTTAATCAATGAACTGTACAAGTACAACGGCTACGACTGTGACAGTATTTACCAGGCAGAGCAAACGCTAGGGTTAAAGAGCGAAAACCTACTCGCCTGGCCACTTATCGACAGTGAAAGTAAAACTATTGGCCTGTTGGTATTAATGGATTTAAGCGTTATTGATAATGAAGCCGCGCTGACGGAGTTTTGTCGCATGGCAGCGAGCAATATTCGCCAAGCGGTGTGGTTAGAGCAGTACGGCCAAGTCATTAAGAACCTAAGTGCCGATAACCAGGCTTTGGTGCGTGAGAACACTCAACTTAAAAAGCGTACTCAGAAAACCTATCAAGGGCCGATTGCAGAGAGCGATGAAATGCTTAACGTGCTGGCTCGACTTGATAAAGTGTTATCGCTACCTGTCGATGTGCTCTTACGCGGAGAAACAGGTGCAGGTAAAGAGGTGATCGCCAAATACATTCACGATAACTCCAACCGCGCAGAGCAGCCCTTGATTGTGCAAAACTGTGCTGCGATTCCAGAACAATTATTGGAATCAGAGCTGTTCGGCCATAAAAAAGGCTCTTTCACAGGTGCGGACAAAGACAAGGTTGGCCTGTTTGAAGCAGCAAACGGCGGCACACTTTTCTTGGATGAGATTGGCGACATGCCAATGCTATTGCAAGCCAAGCTGCTCCGTGTTCTGCAAGAACGTAAAGTTCGCCCTGTGGGTGCTAGCAAAGAGATTGAAGTGGATGTTCGTGTTATCGCAGCGACACACTGTAATCTAATGCAGCAAATCAAAGATGGCGGGTTCCGTGCCGACTTGTTTTATCGCTTAAATGTGTTCCCGATTACCTTGCCACCACTGAGGGCACGTAAGTCGGATATCATTCCTCTTGCGGAGCACTTCGTTCAGCACACCACCAACACACTAGGTTTACCACAAGCGCCTGGGCTAAGTGCCAACGTTCGTAAGCAGCTTCTGGCTTACACATACCCCGGTAACGTGCGTGAGCTGAAGAACATTATCGAGCGTTCTGTTCTGCTGTCTGATTTCGAAACCATTACTCATATTGAATTTGGTGAGCAAATCCCAGAAGAACAGGTAAGCGTAGCTGTTGAAGTTGAAGCACCACCTTTAGTGCAATCTTCTTATGAACCCGTACACGCTGACTCAGAAGATGGGGCAAAGGGCCTTAAGGAAGTGGTCAGCCAATACGAGCGCACGGTCATTTTAGACTGCTTAAATGCTTGTAACTGGCACACTAAGCGCGCTGCTGAGCAACTGTCTTTACCTTTGAGTACACTTAACCACAAGATGAAGAAATACGATATTTCTGCTGCGGGTTAAGCGAGAAGCGAGAAGCGAGAAGCGAGAAGCGAGAAGCGAGAAGCGAGAAAATCTTACTTCAGTTTGCATTGATAAGAAAAGAAAAACCGCCCGAGGGCGGTTTTCTTTTATACTGTTTTCGGCAGGGGAGCAGCTACATTCATCGGCTCTTTGGTGATCCAGTCCTCTATCCACTCTTTTCTTTTCGTTGAGTCATTCGCTAACTCTTTCTGCCAATAGAGAAACGCAGAATCATTCATTCGAGAAACATCGCGCTCAATCTCCATCCAAGGCATACCTTTTGTACTATATTCTTGTCCACCCTGAACAGACAGCTTTTGGGCCTGTTTTAGTGGATAGATACCTACATCTGGCGCAAGCCCCATTTGTGATAACGATGAGACAGCAATATGCACTGGTAAAAACACGGCTTTTTTCTTGTCCAAAATTGGACCAAACGGTCTCAATGTCGGAACTCTTCGTCCTGTTGGAGAGGTATATCTGAGCTCAAACTTAACGATATGCAGAGTCCTACGGTCACTAAATGGATCTAGGTATCTATTGGGTTCTGCATTAACTTTCGCCTGAAACTCTTTCACAAAAGATCCCAACCCAGATGCAAGTTCGGTGTTAGTATCAGTGAAATTGACCTCTTTGATTTCTACTTTTGCATAAGGAGAAGGGACTTCTTTTTTATAAGTATATTCACCAACTTCTAGCAGTGTACCGAAGAAACTCGGCCCTTCAGTCGTGTCTTTTGAAAACATCGACTCTTGCTCTTCAATCGACAAAGATAAGCGCATTGGCACCTGATAGCTCTCTCCCATCATACGCCTATATGTCTCTTTTTCGCCGCCTTCGGAAAGTAAAGCGACATAAATAGTAACTGGTTTATCATTAGACCAATCAAGTACAGAGGATTTTGGTGCTTTCTCATCAAACCACTCAAACCCACTCCCTTTCGAAACCGCACTAAAGCTCGAAACATCACCTTTTAGATACGGTGCAATACCTTCAGATTTTTTAGCAGAAGCACTTTTAACAAACTCTTCGATGAGTAAATCATATTCGTTAATCACTACTTGCCTATTCGCCAAACCATCGTATAAAACGAGAGGTAGACCATCAACCTCGACTTCACCGTCACTATTCAGGTGGCATTGCTTACCATAGGTATTATTATCATCGACACCATAGTTAAACATGGTTAACCGCTCGTCAGTTCCTGCTAGCGATAGCGTACTCCCATCAGCAGTGAAATAGTATTGCATTGAACGAGCTTCTCCACTTTGTTTCCACTTATCAAAGTCTTGCAACTCGTAATTTGAGTACAACGGTTTAAGGCCAGGGATTTCATACTCGCCGAACCAATATGTTGGCTCAAACTCAACACATGTTAGATGTTCTTCAATTGCGTGTTGGTTAAAATAACCTTTTAGCTTATCGTTGCTTCCGCACAAGGTTAAGTCATCCGCTTTTCTCGGCGCCATCAGAACTTCAAAGCTTGGTCCTTTAAAGTCCCAAAGCGACCGTTCACAGCAGTATTGCAGCGTTGTCTTAAATATCTTTTTCTTGGATTTAGAGGCATTACTTGATAATACAATCTGAACCTTAACACGTGTAAAAGGCGTAATTCGATTGGTTTTGTTTGGGGAAATCCATTCGTCAAATGGCTTCCAAGAAACCCCATCCCCTCTACTGTCAACTAATAAACGGCTGAAGCCGATATCGCTCGATTTAACCGACTCCACATTGTTATCGAACATTTTTGCGAAATCGGAAAAGCCATTGTCTACATCACCCTGATATAAACGAGCTTGAACTGGGAAGCCTTTATTGAATTCCCCTTGGATACGAGCTCTCTTCAACAAAGGTGACAATTGTGGCGAATGTTCGTTTTTCCAAGATTGTGCAAAAGCGCGGGCAGCACTTGCACCTGACTTATCATCCCTAACTCGCTGAATCCAGTTCTGAGCCATGGTGTTGTAATTGCTTAGCGGCGCCTCCCAGTTATCGTTGATAACATAAACATCGATGTAATCCTTAACTCGATATTCCTCAAGCAACCCTTGCAACTTAGAAACATTAGGGTTCCAAAGCGAAATTCGAGCAAGCAATTCCACGAGCCCGTTAAGCGCAAGAGCACGGAGTAAAAATCGTTTCTGCAGTTCTTGCACCGTTTCTTTATTCTTCAGGTGAGATTCAACTTCATCACGTGTCTTTATCTCACTACGCTCAATCGTTACTTTTAGATCTCTGTACTGTTGAAGAACTCGGATATGGATTTTACCTAACTGGTTTAGTTGGTCGATATTCTGAAAACGCCCTTTAAAGTCAGAATAGGCTTTTTCAGTGATGAGCTCGTCCAACACAGATAACGCACAGTCTGCTAGTTCTGCTCCGGACTTTAGATACAAAATACCCGCAGCAAGCGGAGCTAGCGGAGTAAACATCGCAAACCCGCTAAGAGTGGTTAACACCGCCGCGACTTGCGCCTTCTGCGTATCATCTAAGCCAACATCCAATGCTTGCTTCAACTGGCGTGCTTTCTCTAACTCCACCATGCCGCTGCGGCTCGGTGGTAAAACAACTTGATAGTTAGGAATAATCAAGCGAACTTCAACTCGTCGATCTAGGGCGGCAGGGGCACTGTCTCCGGTCTGCGACATATCGCTCTTGGTACTATCAGCCGTAAGCGGTTGAGTATTTCCATAAGACGCCGTGTAAACCCTTTCTTCTAAGCTAGAGTCAATGGAGGTAATTGCGTTGGTAACAGTTTCTGCACGATTAGCAGCAACAAGATCGTTCGCATCAGAAGAACCAATCCTACCAGCATGCCCTTCTATCGATACCTTGTAGCTTGGGTTATCTAGCATCAATTGCGACAAATTCTTACACACTTGTTTAATGTCTGTTCTCAGCTTGCCGTGCTCATTGCCATGTTGCCATTCGTTGAACTTAAAGTTGATATGAATCGCTAACCCTTGGCTGTCCTCAACTATGTGGGCTATCTCCTCACCATCGCTACCATTGATGACGTTTTTAGCATCGTCTAACGCTTGTGCCCATTCTTGATACGCTTTAATAACTGAAATAGATTGAAGGTAGCTATGAGATATCGCATCGAAATCTTCTTTGGCTTCGAGAGATTTCTTCTCAAGCTCGTTTTCTTTTTGCACCAAATCGTACAAGTCAACTAGGCTAGAACCAGATTCAAGAATTGGAAATGCTCGGTTCATCTTCTCCATAACGGAGCCATTAAACCATGACCTCGCAAGTCGTGTTGAGTTCTCGCTGAATGTACCCGTGATCAAGTTAGCCTTTATCACATCGAGTTCGCGCTTAATAAAAGAGATGTTCATACCGCTCTTGCGAAACGCCAAGGCTGCCGCCTGATTAAAGTCGAGCCCCTTATTGGCAAATCTTATCGCTTTAGTCAATTCTTTACGGCTTTCTTTAAACGCTGACAATCCAAAAGCAAGTGCAACACTGCTGGTCATTAAATCAGGCAGCTTTTTTTGCTCAATGTCCGACCAGATGCCTTTAGAGACACTGAACATTGTCGCTTTCAGGTTTTCAGAAAATGGATTTCCTCCCATCAAAAAACCTTCAGCCAGACTTTCCGCGTTCTTTTTGATTGCTGATGCTAAACCGAGTGTATTAACACCTGTTCCCGAGAGAGGAACCGATTTACCAGTTTTTGTCATCAACTCGCTATAATTAGAGGGTAATGCTTGGGGGTACTGGTAAAACAAACACTCTTCAAGAGAGATCATATCACCGCACACAATAGCAAGTTTTCCGTAACCGCTGATTGATTTAAACGTTACCTTTTCATTCAATTCGTAGGTATAACAATCCTGATCTGCTACACCAGTGACCTCTGACGATTTATTCCGTTCAAATCTAAGCCGCCCAGACTTGATAACTTCAGGAACTTCATTTTTAAGACGTTCGTTCGCGGTAAGATAATCCTGTACATAAAATTGAACCCTAAGCCCGTAGAATCCATCACCCAGTACTATGTGATTATCTTCTGTGCTTGACTCAGACTTCGCAGGCTTTATGACCGATGGTAAATTGATTGTTACAGATGGCAAAGTGTTTTTATAAGCTTGTGACCCTCGATTTTCATCGTCAAAAGTAGGCTGTCTCACGATACCTCTTTCCAATACGATCTCTGACGTTTCTTGTTGACTACCAAGGGTACTGCGATATTTTACTAATGACACTTCCGCGCCTATGTAAATATCACTGCTAAACACTATGCTAATAGTATTTACACTGGGTACGACAAACCCTTCAATAAACTCAACGTCAGATGAGAGAATATCTGCATACCATTGGTTATAGTTTTCCTCCTCTTGCGTAAGTGACTGCCCATGCTCATGGGTGTAAGGCTTCGCAAGTTGTTTTACTGAAATTTTCGACGGTTTAAAAAGCCTCGGCTTATTTAACGCAGGATTCATTTTAGTATAGAGAGACTTTACGCTTTCCTTAATTTCAGTAATAGATGATGAATTTTGCGCTAATTGGCCAATCAAATTGGTGGGCGGAAACAACATCTCATAGCTTTGATTAATATCAATCGTTGTGATGGGGCTATTGTGGCGAAGTAGCACTTGTGATTCGCCCTCTATGGCTTCACTTAAGTACGATAAATTACATAGTCTACCATATTGGTCACTTCCCCAGAACCTAGGCAAAGTTACAGAATCTTGGGCGAGAGCATCTATTAGTATTGGCGTAAATGGGAGAGGTCGAACATTCTTTACTTCATCTACGCTGGTTAAGTCTGACACCGTATTCCAATTACTGAACTCTCGTCCCAAACCTGTATCTTCACCTTGAAAATACGCCCCAAGCAAATACATTGGTTTATCGTAAGTACATACGTCGACCATCACTCACCCCCCTTAAACCAAAAACCATCATTTGCTAAGCCATTGTATAAGCTCATATTGGAGTCAACGCCTATTTCGCCAGTACCCAACGCATACCATTGCCACCCTCTCTGTGTTTCGCGATCGACGACTGTCATGCGTGACACTCGGTCATGTGCACTGAATCGAGCGTCTTTTCCTAATATGCCCGAACCTACATATTCAGTTTTATCGTACTTTTTGACCGTTTCCTTATCTATGTCAAAAAAGAATCTATTCCGATTATTTTGTCCCCAAGCATATCGACCTGTTGGGCTAATACTACGAAACTTCAACCACTCGCTCTGATTAACTTTTCCTGTTGGCTTAATACTTATATGCTTGAAACTATCGCTATTAAATTGCTTCTTAAATACCCCTGAATAACTTAGGTTAATTGACATATCGTTTCTCAGGATAGTCGCGTTTCCAACCCCAAAATCAACCGCTTCAATTTCTCCTGTTTCAGAATCCCAACGAGCGTTATCAAAATCGCCCATGGTATGAAAATACAAATAACGGCTATCCTCTGACCAAGCCATGCCAGGATAGCCTAATCCCATCACTCGCGTTTTTACACCCGTTTTTAGGTCATAAACATACTTGCCTGTGCCTTTATCTATCCAGGCAACATAGCGCAAGTTAGGAGAACGTCGAATAAGCACAATGCCATCAACCTTGATATCTGGCACCACTAGGCGTAAATCTGTGCCATCCGTTTTCATGCTCCAGATTCGTAAGTTGTAACGATCACCATCATTCGCCCATGCAAATTGAAAACGCGGCAGATCATAAGAGCTAGCGTCGTTGATATCTTCTTTGGGCCACTCATCTGAATTAAAGACATAGTATTTAGGAAACTGACCCGACATAGGTTTTATTTTGTCATCGGCTACCCAATTCTCATTGGTCACTGCCGATTCCATTACGTAGTAGTTATTCTCACCGACATAAACGCGATCTGGATGTTTATCTTGCTCTGTTTGCGCAGAACTCGAAACAGGGGAAGCACTCAGTTGAGATTGGTCATTACAACCAATGATTGCTAAACCTAATAACGTGATTAGTAGTGTTTTTTTCATTTTTTAGCCTAATAAATCCGTAACTTTTACTTTTTCGCGCAACTTAAACGTTTCGGGAGTTTCATTCCCTCGTGATGCATGAGCCCCCCTTAAAATATCGACTTCTTTAACCTTTTCAGGCCAGCCACTAAATCGTAAATTGAGATAGCCATCTTCATCGACCTTGGCACAACGAAAATATGCTTTTTGCGACCAACTATGCTCTTCGTTTTGTAGCATAAAATAGTCATCAGGTTGATCGGTAGAGCCCAGAACACGATAGCGTAATATGATCTCGCTTCCAGGAGGCGGTATAGTGACTGCAGCGACATTGCAATCGTTCTGTTCATTGACAACCGCCTTCACTTTTTGACGTTCAGAGAGCTCAGGCAAAGCAAAAACGGTTTGTTGAGTAAATCCTTGAGTACTGCTGTAGTCTGACGCTTCAGCTAATGAAGCAGCCATCGATTCATAATTGCTTTCTAATTCAGAAATAGCATCATCACTTAATGCTTGAGATGCGTAATACAGATAAACGCCTTGGCACTCACCTTTGATTTTGTATGGTATCCAGATATGAGGTAGCGGATAGCCTAGAACCTCATCACTCGGTGTAGAAGAGGCTTTCATAGGGCTAGAATGTGTCGAAACCATCAATTGCTCATGTTCAAAACCAACGAACTTGACCTCGACCTCCTCTGCGACCAAACTAAACACTCTTGCCTGCTCATTAATGTCTAGCTCACCTCTAAATACTTCTACCCCATCTTGCAAAATGGTGAACCGTTCAAAAGCAACATTCTCTCCGGGGAACAGCGAAGAGCCATCAATATTTACGTGTCTTGTCTCCGTAGTTTTTTTTCGGCTATTGCTCATGTCTACATCAGCAAAATATCCATCATTTGTTACCTGCAGTTCGCGCCAAACTTCCCCATTCCAAATAATGTAAACACGCCCCGACGTGTAACCATCCCACGAAGAACCCGACTTATACAAAGGAACCACCGGCACCAACACATTATCCCACTCATCCATCTGAGTTTCTTTTTCAACAGGCTGCAGGTCTTCTGCCAGTTTAAGCAAGATCGGCTGTGGTTGGTCGACACAAGGGATTTTGATGTAAAGTGTTTTGCCTTCTGTTTCTAGATCTTTAAACGTCGCGAGGCTGCGGTGTTTATTTTCGGTATCGGCCTTGCCTACAGTCACTTTTTCTTTTTGCTCTTCTGTCTTACCTAGCATCAGGCATGCCGCATTGCTAGACCACTGCCCCGCAAATTCGACAACGATTTTATGATCTGGGCTTGGCTCAGAGGGAACAAAGGTGTAATTGCGGACCAAAGGTACATCGTCGGTCACTTGCTGGTAATTGGCTTTGTGTACTTTATTCTCGCCTGTTCCTGCTAATGTGTTTATCCGCGACTTTAAGCGGGGTGCAGATTGTAACTGGGCGTCTGTTAGAGCGGCTCTGCGCGGCAAAATCGATAGGGCGACCCAGTGAGCGTTGGCTAATTCAGATTTCACTGCAACGAGCAGGCTGTTCGTAGAGTGTTTTGCCGATATGGAAATTTTTTCGACTAAGCCTTTAGGAAGGGCTCTTAAGATATCATCAGACTTTCTTAAACGCGAAAGCTGCCCTATACACTCATCCGGTGTAAGAACATAAGGTAGCTCGTTGGAGGATAACTTCGAGCTAAGTATAAATTTGCAAACTAATTGCATGTGAATTCTCCACAACCAACATCGTAAATATGGTTGCGGTGACATTTAAGCTGATAAGGCTTACAAGTACGATTTGGTCGCGAAATGATACTAAGTTATCTGATTAATTTCAATTAGATGCGAAGAAATGCAAAACCTGCATAATAACTAGATTAAAAGTCAAAATAACCACACAAACCTTCATGGTAACTAAAAGACTCAATGAAAACGCCCTCACTTTAACGCTACACGGCATATTTCATTGAAGTACTAAGTTTCTATTTATGAGCAGAAGGTAACAATTAACACTTATCGTAAAATGGCTAGACACATTGGGATTGATGTTTAAGCCATATAGCCTCCACAGCAGAGCTTTGAAGTCTATCAACGCTGCTAAAGAGGTAAGAATAAAAAGGTGAGTGTGTGAAACACTCACAAAGGTAACCTTCCAGAAGCAAGCTAGGTTTATATGCCCTATATTCGGTTACAAAATGTAAGGTGGTAATAGCCACCTAAAGCAGAACTCTATACTTGGGTATAGAAACGGGCGTAACTATATAATAATAATAAAGATTTTCAACGTGACACATTGACCACAATAAGCAATATATAACGCTCATAATGACTCTATCGGCACCCAAAACCACATTAGTGATAGTTGTTCTAGATATTTCGCCTTCTATAAAAGCCATAATGCTAAATTTCTCATTTATATAATAAATCACTTCAGTAGACACAGATCACAAAAAAGCGAGCTTAACGCTCGCTTTAATTATGCTGCCAAAGGCAAATTGGATGAGGGATCTTCTTTTAGCAAGTGCGGACTGAAGTCCTGAATAAATGCCGACAGTGTCTTATCTAAAGTAATCGTATCTTGGGCTTGTTCTGCTATTGCACCGAGATCGTTTTCGCCTTTCACCGTCACGGTGATTTGACCGTCTTGCAGCGCACTCATATCTAGGTTCAAACTCCAGCTACCGTCGCCCGACACATTGACGCTCGTTTCTGTGGTTTTGCCACCGTTCGTATCACTCGCTTGAACCATTAATGACTCACCCGTTGCAAAGCGTGTGCTGCTACCCGTGATGGCCACTGCCGCCGCAACCGAGGCATTAATCGTATTGCCGCCGTTGATGCTGCCAATTGTGATAGTCGGTGTTATCGGTAAGGCATGCGCTGTGTTGGTATCGCCCACGTTGCCCGTTAAATCGGTGTAATTGCTGACTTCAAGACTGATACTGCGCTCACTGCTGTTAGGCACAACTACATTACCCGTCCAGACTTTTTTGTCTGCCGTCGCGGCAAGCGAACTGATGCTCGTTCCACCTAAGGTCGCTGTCGCTGATTGCAGCTCTTTATCAAACTCCAGTCTGACACCGACAGTTTGACCTATCGCTTCATGACTTGGCGTGAATGTCACTGACGATAAACTTGGCTTCGCTCGAGTCATCTGCGCCGTATCTGTCGCCGGCGTCGCCACTGCGTTAAGGTTGTTTTCGCCTTTCACTGTCACGGTGATTTGACCGTCTTGCAGCGTATCAACGTTCAGGTTCAGACTCCAGCTACCGTCGCCCGACACATTGACGCTCGTTTCTGCGGTTTTGCCACCGTTCGTATCACTTGCCTGAACCGTTAATGACTCACCCGCCGCAAAACGTGTACTGCTACCCGTGATGACCACTGACGTTGCATCCGAGGCGTTAATCGTATTGCCGCCGTTGATGCTGCCAATCGTGATAGTCGGCGTAATCGGTAACGCATGCGCTGTGTTGGTATCACCCACGTTGCCCGTTAAATCGGTGTAATTGCTGACTTCAAGACTGATACTGCGCTCACTGCTGTTCGGCACAACCACATTACCCGTCCAGACTTTTTTGTCTGCCGTCGCCGCTAGCGAACTGATGCTCGTTCCGCCTAAGGTCGCTGTCGCTGATTGCAGCTCTTTATCAAACTCCAGTCTTACGCCGACAGTTTGACCGATAGCTTCATAACTTGGCGTGAATGTCACTGACGATAGGCTTGGCTTCGCTCGAGTCATCTGCGCCGTATCTGTCACTGGCGTTGCCACTGCGTTAAGGTTGTTTTCGCCTTTCACCGTCACGGTGATTTGCCCATCTTGCAGCGCACTCATATCCAGGTTCAAACTCCAGCTACCATCGCCCGACACATTGACGCTCGTTTCTGCGGTTTTACCACCGTTCGTATCACTTGCCTGAACCGTTAATGACTCACCCGTTGCAAAACGTGTACTGCTACCCGTGATGGCCACTGACGTTGCATCCGAGGCGTTAATCGTATTACCGCCGTTGATGCTGCCAATTGTGATAGTCGGTGTAATCGGTAAGGCATGCGCTGTGTTGGTATCACCCACGTTGCCCGTTAAATCGGTGTAATTGCTGACTTCAAGACTGATACTGCGCTCACTGCTGTTCGGCACAACCACATTACCCGTCCAGACTTTTTTGTCTGCCGTCACGGCTAGCGAACTGATGCTTGTTCCGCCTAAGGTCGCTGTCGCTGATTGCAGCTCTTTATCAAACTCCAGTCTGACACCGACAGTTTGACCGATGGCTTGGTAACCCGGGGTAAAAGTCGCATTTGTTAGGGTTGGTAAAACGCCTTCAACCCCCAGAAGCAAACTATCCCCTTTTCCGGGGATAGTGTTTAAGCTCTGGTAACTATTATCATCAACCCGTATCGTTATATTTTTGTTTTCGCCGACTGGACCTAAGTACTTAACCGTCCAGGTAATATTGTCAGCGGTCGCCCAAGTTTCTTGTTTTAGTTGGCCAACACTCCCACTATCGCTCGCACTGAGCTTTACATCTGAGAAGTCAAAATTTTTGACTTCTTCAGAGAATGTAAACGTTAGAGTCGCCTCTTCCCCTCCGGCCAGAGGGGGAGTGGCTGTCGTCGAGATTGCAACTGTCGGAATCGTCGCAGCCTCAACTTTCGCGTCAATCGTACGCTCAGCGCTCTGATTGGCGAGATCGGTTGCACTTACTTTGAACGTATAGCTCCCCGGTGCAAGAAGATAGTGGAATACATAAGGATCCGACTCGTTGGTCGGTTTAGTAACACGATCAGGGCCAAAAAGTCCGGTACCATTATCCGCAGCTGAACTAACAACATTCAAATTCTTGTCAGTGACGTATGCTGTAACATCTAGCTGATACCTGCCGTTATCAGGAACCTGGGATAACTGATTGGCACTTGCTATAGAAACCGTTGGTAGCTCATGGTCTACTACGGCAGGGATACCTTTATCGTCGTAACTACCGTTAAAGAGTTTGAAGCTCTTCACTTGTCTACCAATAGAATCCGTTACCGTTACCTTAAAGGTATACGCAGCTTGATCATTAACCGTAAAGTTCATCACGCCGTTTGCACTTGATGAGTTAATGTTACCAGTGTATTTCAAGCTGTCCCCAGCGCTTGGTACTAACTCTAAGCTATACTGGGAAGCACTTATACCTTGTTTATCTACGGTTGTAATCGTATAGGGCTGGCTGTTGTTTTTAAGTAGCAGCTTGCCACCTTCTAATGAGCTAATACCGTCCAAACTCACCGTAACTTCCGGAGTCTTTATATCGATAGTTTTCGATGCGGTAGTGGTCAGGTTTACTTTATCGGTCGCTATTATGTCAACTTTAATGCTATCAAGGCCTTCAAGCTGCGATTTATCTAGCTCAAAGTAGTCCATATCCGTTACTTTCTCTTCTACGAATGATGGGTTGAGAACTTTGTACTTAACTTTGGCTAGACCACTTACCTCGTCATCAATATTGAATCTGAAACGAATTTTGTCAGCGCCTGACTGAGTGATAAATACCTCATCACCAATAGTAGGTGGTGATTGATCAACTTTGACATTGATACTATCACTACTTTTATTCGACCATACATCAATGGCAGAAATGCTAACATTTAGAGTTTTACCATCAGTATCTTTAGAAAGTGGGATAGAAAAAGTCGAGCAATCATAACCAGCCAAATCTCCTGTCCCACATACTTTAAGGTCGGTAAACAAGCCATCGTTATCTCTCTTGTTATACGACGTACCGCCTACGTTAGCGGTTATATTATCTAACCGAGAATTGTCGTTGCGTTTAATTTTAAATGACACACTCAGCTGTTGCTGCCCATCAATTACCGAGTCTGCCTGAGGGCTAAGAATTTCAACAGTCGGATTAACTGTCGGGAGTAACAACGACAAACTATGGTCAGCGGCTAAATTACCCGCAACGTCGCTCAAGTTCTTAATTTTGTAATCGTGACTAGAACTTAAACCATCAATAACGTCACTGTACTTTTCTTTGTAAGTACACGAAGTCAAGCCTTTTGTATCTGTATTGCAGCTTTGCGGAGTAAAAGCCATATTGCCGCGGTTTCTGACTAGTTTAGGGTAAGCATTCTGATCAGAGATGTTTACTCCAGACAACTTATCTTCAAATTCTAGCGAGAATTGGAGTGTTTTGTTTGTACCATCCTGAGAGCCATCAGAAACTTCAGTACCCATAAATTGATACGTATCACCATGCTTCACTACTGGTGCATCAGTATCTACCATTTCAAAGCTATATTTATTTACTGTAGATTTATCATTGGTACCAATAGTTCTAGTTATCAGCACTACTTTATCCGACATGCTAGTGCTACTTTTAACAGTACAAGAGTAAGGCTCATTCGGATTATCAATGATGCCGGAGTAAGCACCGCTATCTGTTGGAGCGTCGTCTGAAGTGTAGTTCTCTCTCACCCAGCACTCTAAAGTCTTAGCTTTCACTTCTCCAACAGGCTCGAACGTTACCGTTAGTTCAGGACCAGAGATATGACTTTGGAACGGTTTTGGCGCAGCTATCTTCAGGGGAACACCTTGTCGCTGAACACTCATCGTTTTTGTAAAATCATTAACTTTACGATCAGACTCCGCGTTATATTTAACATTATTGAAAACCTTAATCCTAAGGTCATACCTTCCATCTTCAGGGAGGTCTGCTGGTGATAATTCCGCCTGATACTTCCCTTTCGAAATCTCTATGAATGCAAGATTGGAAGATTGTGGTTGAGCCGAGTGTTTATAAGTCGCCTCAATTTTATCAATACCACTTACGTCCTCTACTTCCATCGTTATCACGACTGGGGCATTGCGAGTAATCGCACCGTCAATACTACTTTGGTCATCTTTATACGCTAACGTATAAGACTTAACACTAGGCATGTTGTTGTGAACTTTCACTTTAAAGTCAGACGTAGAAGTATTTCCTCGAACATCGTTACCTTTAAGACGTACCCAGTTATCACCATCTTTCAAATCACCCAAAGGTAACTTCAGCGTCTCGCCGACTTTTGTTCCAGTTTCAGATTGAGGAGGAAGATCTGTATATGTCCAATATTCGAGGCTTCCAATGTCGACACCCGAAAGTGATGTAGCGCCGTCTTTATCAAGATCTTCTACTATGACGTCAAATACATACTTGCCAGGATAGTAAACGTCCTCACGCTCTGGCTTAAAGCCATGCAAAGATAACGTAGGACCTTCTCTGTCGAGCAATATTTGGCTTGGCTGAGACTCAGATACAAAGCCGTACTCATCCGTTGCTTTTACAAACAAACTGACCAGATTATCGTCTTGGCTGAGTACAATCTTGTCACTTTCAGCGGTACCTATCGACATATCAAAAGGTTGAGTCGGGTTTTTAGGCTCAGTAATGGTGTATATTTCTTTATCTTGTGATTGTTCTTGTCCTTTCTGCCAAAGTGACACTGCTTTGACTGCTGAGTCATCCGTTACAGATTTAAATTTCACGTTAAACTTACGGCCCAAAACATAGCTACCAGACGCAGCATCGACAATCCATGGGCTGTCCAGAACAATATCTGGGCCCTTGTTGTCGACTAGAAACTCAAACTCTCCTTCACCTGAACTCGCTGGGAAAGCACTGTTTGTTGCGACCACCTTAAAAGTGTTTTTTTCCTTATAATCAAAAGCCGTAGGGATCAACCGAACTTTAACGTCAGGCTGTGTTCCGAACAAATAAGGCTCATCACTGGTTTGTGGTTCAACCTCATAATGCTTCAGGTTCACGAGCTTGCCAGCCCCCGTTTTCAGTAAAACGTCAACTTGCTTACCCGGACTTAATCCCCAACTAATATCAGGCGTCCAAGCCGCATTACCACCGATTCTGTTAGTGAGGACTGTTCCATTTACAGCAGGAGCCTTTGAATCAATTAATACCTTAAACTTTGGAGCAGAAGAAGTGCCATCTGTGACTTTGTTGCCTAGGTTATCTTCGGCAGATACCGATACTATCCATTCACCTTCACCTAGGTCGATGACTTTGCCTTGCTCTGCACAACGATCACCAGTACAGAGTTTGACTTTAAAGAACTCATTGTTGTTGCTATCAAACAAATCGTGTGTAAAAGAGACTTTCTCCCCGCTTAGTTTTGAAAAAGTTATCCCCCGTTGCTCCAACTTGTCACCAACGGTATCTTCTATCGTAAACATCAACTCCTGTACGTAGCTTGCATTCAGATAGACTTCGTCAGACTCAATGCCATTCGGTAAGACATAACTCGCTTTAGGATAGTCATTGTCGATGTAAAGTGACTTTGTATGAGGTGCTTTACCATCATAACCGTGGGCATTGCCTTGTAAGTCTTTCGCACTGGTTTCCAATGCAAATTCAACAATGCCTGGTAAATTCGTTGACTGAGTGTTGAGAGTGAACCCGTATTCTTTGCGATAGCTCGAACTCGCTCCACTCTCAGTAATATCAAGGGCTAAATCAATCGGGGTATTTGGATCACTTTGTTTGTACCATCTTGTCACAAACTTAGGCTGACTCCCGTCTTTTGTATCAATACCAGATGGGTCCTCCAGTATAATTTTTGATTCAACTTGCCCTGCAACATATCGCTTGTTACCAACTTTGGTTTCTCTGCCGCTTTCGATCACGATAGTAGGCTCAGGAGCCGACTTATCAATACTTTCACCTGCTTTGTCAAAAATGGGATTACCATCCAAATTTGGGTTAGCTTTGGAAATGACATCAGCATATGCTTGCGCAACATTAGGCTCTATACCATTGCTCGTCATAATATCGTAGTAGCTTTGAGCTAAATGTTTCCGGTACGTATCAGGGCCAAACTCATACAAATCTAGCACGATTTGATGATTGCCTTTCCCCAAACCATTTGCTTTTCCGTCAAAGCTAAAGTCATCATAGACTGCTGATGAGAAATCTACAGAATTGTACGAAGGAGTTTGTTGCGCCAGCTTTTCAAATCCTTCAACTAGGAAACGGTGTAAATAATCATTGGAAGGGTTCTTCGGAATCGCATTAGCCAACATTGCATTGGTTGCATAAGGTGTAACAGTCGGATCAAAGCCGAAAAACGAGTTGTTATAACGTCCGGCTAATGCTTCTTTTACATCATCTAAAATTTCAATGGCACGCGCTGAGGTTTTTTCACCTGCAGTAAGCTTATTCCACTGGTAGTCAAACAGACCAGTTTGATAAGTCGACAGTTCAGTCAAATAAAATGACTGCGAACCGTTGAGCTTAAAATAGGCCCCAATATTGGCGTCATTAAGTTTGACTTCCTGCTCTGCACTTGGATCGTTTTTCCACTGGTAGTAATGTGGGGAAGAGCCCTCAACGCCAATTAGTCTTAAACGCATAAAGTCGTAATTGACAAGGTCAGTTGTTACTTCACAAGAGGCAACGTCAAGTTCTGGTTTCGCCTGACTGGTTTGAGCTGTACAACTTGCCAATGATGTGAACTCTCCTGCAGGTGTTAAACCTTCTAATTGGACACGAGCTCCAATGAACGGTGTCACCACTTTCATCGTTGGCAAATCAAAACTACTGCGGAAGTAAACGCTTTGAAGCTGGCTCTTATTGGTTGCACCATCTATCGTTTGAATGGTAAGCATATGGCTGCTGTTTTCTGACGTACTCTTAAAACCTGAGCCAAGTATTTCTTTAACATATGGCACGTAGTAGACCATTTCTTCTACACGATCATTCTCTTTTACAATCGTCTCATGTGGAATGTTGGCCGTACCCTCCGACGCTTTATTCTTGATTACGTCTTTATACGTATAGTTGCCATCGTTGTTAGGGCTTACATAGTATTTAACCTCTAGTGTTAGGTCGTCCGCGCTCGAACCCAGTACTGTGCTGCTATTAATGTCGAACACTCTTACACGTAGATAAGGGATTTTATTTTCTTTCAGCACACTTGGGTTAAAGTTCTTAAAGTCAATATTAGGTATCGCTTTCTGTATGCCTTCGCTCGCATAGATATAATCGATCTTTAAATAGTCTCGGATCGTCTGAACATTTTCTTTTGTATAAGTATCTTGATTATAAGAAACTTCTTTGGTGCTTCTTTCTCCAGTTATATCAACCTGAAGAAAGTTCATGGGTGCACCTTCAGGGAAAGAAAGATCTTGAGTAGGCTCTTGGTCATCCTGACGTACCTCAAAAGGCTCAATGCCAACATTGCCTCTTTTGTCTGTCGCGCGCACCTCAAACGATGTAGATGAGAGAAAATCGGCTATAGGATAGGGTTGACTAAAAAATTCACAGGCTTTACCTGAGTTAGCTGAAATACATTCCAACTCAGTAGGTAAACCTCCTTTAAACGATACTGTTACTGAAGCTAGCTCTTCAGGCGGCTCTTTCACAATGCCTTTAAGTACATAGTCTGCACCTTGATCCTGCTTTTTGATCGTATCATTTGAGGTAATTTCAATAACAGGGGCATTATTGTCCCATTCGAACGGAACTAGATGCCCTGAACCAGTTCCTGCTACAAGCGCGTTACCCAATACGTCAGATGTATACGCCACCAAACGAGCCGCTGTAACATTTGATAGTTTTGTATCATCGTTAACATCAATTGCATCAATGGCTGCGGTATCAATACTCACTTTGATCTTGGTTTCACGTAAACCTGCTTTAAAGTCATCAAATACAATTGAACAGAATTGGCTGCCTGAGGACTGTAAATCGTCACACTGATATTCACTCGACCATGAGCCATTCAGTTGATACTGGATATAAACGGATACATCCTTCACGCCGACTTCATCAGTTAAAGCAATATCGACTTTATCTTTGCCCGCAAGCACCTCACTTCCAACTCGGGTGACATTTGGCGCAGTGGTATCGATCTGAGTTTCATCTCTAGGAGGAACAAGCCCCCCACTGTTTCCGTTCGCTCCCTGACCATTTAGCTGTTTACTAAATTCAACATAATCATCGCCAGATGTACCAGATACATTGAGATCAGGATCATTTACAACAATTAGGACATGCTGAGAAAACTCGTTGGTATATACATCACTGGTGATCTTTTTTTGACCGAACGTTGATTTGCTAAGACCGCCAGTTACTGAGCTGATCTCTTCACCATTGAGTAAGCCATCAGCGGCCACATCTCGATATTGAATGTCGGCAAGATGCATCGAGGTATAAATATTGTCTGAGTTACCATGCTTTTTGATCATGTCGTAAGACAATGACGAATAGGCAGTCAGTAAAGCTCCGTACTGGTGGCCAGGAGTCGCGTACCCACTCTGACCACCTTTTGTGATATCAATCGGTAAGGTTTCGTTAACATTGAAACCGTACATCGAGTTCACACTTTCTATAGACGAAGAAATCGCAGTAGAGCCTGCTAAACCTTGGGAGATTTTATACTTTGTCAATCCAGCTGCTATGTTCGTCAATGGCGTTAACATTAAGCTATGAGTGCCGCCTTCGCTGTAATTAATCACACCATCCAGCTTGAGCATGTTGCCATTACTAACTGAAACCGTTTCTTTGGTTAGTGGATCTGTGTACCCACCGCCTTCAGCACGTATCAATAATGGTCGAGATGCCGCTTCAAACTCTAACTTGTAGTTTCCTACTGAGTCAGTTTTTGTACTCGCCAGTTTCCTGCCAAGCTTCCCGTCGTCATATTCCCAAACGTTTACTGTCGCACCGTAAACCGGAGCGTCAAAAACATTTCCAAAGATAGTTCCTGTTTTACGGGCATCAGGAGTGTTATCTCCTCCTTCACCACCACCACCGCCACACGCGGTTAACAATAGTGATGCAGTTATAAGACTAAGGTGCAGTTTCAGCATATTTTTAGTGAACATAGTAGTTTGGCAAAGTATATTTTCACGCGATTATATTATCGTCAAAAAATATCTCAACATGGCAAAACAACCATGAAAACAGACACAAAAACTAGCTCAATAGTTAAATTTAACGCCTATAATTACCTCAATACAGTATGTATAATTATTTAATTAGTCAAAACACACTAATTAGGTCGATCAGAGTGTAAGTTTTTTTTCAAAATATTATACTTCCCATCAACTGCTCTTCTATGAACCACCTTTAACTTAATGACTAGTTTAATATTTAGACAAAACACTAATAATATTGCTCTAACACTCTTTGTCATAGCTGTTGCGGTGGTGTTCGGAGTATCCGTTACGCACAGTGTTCTTACTCCAGATACTCAATTCCCGACTCCTAGTAATAGCATTGACTTTCGCCCCCCCACTAAAACAACATCTCATAAGCTGGCTAAAAAAAATGTCGTCGTAACTGGGACCATTGACTACTCATTCATCACTTCAATGATTAATGTAGGACTGTCTAAAAGAGAGATAAATTCATTGTTGAAGTTAATAGGGAACAATTTTGATATTGTAGGCTCTGTTAGAAAAGGGGATCGATTTTCAATTAAACTTGAAAGCAATAGATATAATGAAAGGAACATCCGTTCTTTTTACTACTCCGGCAGTGGAAATGACTTTTTCGTAAGTACAGATAATGATAACGGTGCGCTGAATGAGTTTGGTGCTAAATTTAATACTCCTCTTGTCTATAGATATCCTCTAAATAGCTTCCACAAAGTAAGCTCTGAATTTAATCTTAAGCGTAAACACCCAATAACTAAACGGATTACACCTCACCTGGGAACAGATTACGCCGTTCCTATTGGAACACCCATTTATAGTGTTGCTGATGGGCGCGTCATTAAATCTCGCTATAATCGTTTCGCTGGTCACTATATAAATATTCAGCACGCAGATGGAGCGATATCCAGATACCTTCATCTATCTCAACGAAATGTAAGAGCAGGAGACAAAATTACACAAGGGCAACAAATTGGACGCTCTGGAAACAGTGGCAGGACAACGGGTCCCCACCTACACATTGAGCTTGTACTTAACGGCAGACATGTTGACTTTGAGCACTATACTAGCTCAACGCCTCGCTCTATGGGTGACCCGAAAAAATTAATTTCAGCTCAGCTCGATCGCAATGAACTTGTCCAGGCTCTCGCACATACTGCACTCGAGCCCTAAAAATCATTAGTAATACGACAGTTATAATCCTACTGATACAGATCACATCTTTTGTTACAATGCCGCCAATTTCAGTAAAAGGTGTATGTAGATGGAATGTCGATTGGGTTGCGGGGCGTGTTGTATCGCACCAAGTATTTCTTCACCAATTCCAGGTATGCCAAATGGTAAGCCTGCTGGTACTCGATGTATTCAGCTAAATGAAGACAATCTTTGTAAACTGTTTGGTAAGTCAGAAAGACCCAAGGTGTGCCATGCGTTTAAGCCTTGTCCTGTTATATGTGGCAATACCAATGCTGCCGCGCTCAAGAACATTACCGAGTTAGAGTCTTTGACTTAGCGGCTATTCCCCAAATAGTTGGAGATAAAAATCCTATGATTCTGGGGCTAGCAAGCAATAAAAAGCCGCACGAGTTTGCGGCAATTTTAAGATAAGGTTAGAGTCTTTGCCTACCGAGCAATGAATGCGACAAGGTTGTGCCATCGACAAGCTCTAGCTCGCCTCCGACAGGGACACCATGCGCGATCCTGCTCGCCTGAACTTGGTGCTCTCGACAGAGTTCAGCAATATAGTGTGCCGTTGCTTCACCCTCAACAGTAGGATTCGTCGCAAGGATCACTTCGCTAATATCACCACGGCGCAGACGAAAATCCAGAACGTCTAGGCCGATATCACTAGGGCCAATACCATCGAGTGGCGACAAGTGCCCCATTAGCACAAAGTAGCGCCCCGAAAACTGGCCTGTCGCTTCTACCGCTGCGATATCTGCTGGGCTTTCCACCACACAGATTTGGCCGTTTTCCTGACGTTTAGGATTTGTACAGATATGGCAAGTTTCTTCTTCGGTGAAAGTGCGACACTCACTACAGTGACCTATTTCGGTCATCGCATGACTTAAAGCATCGGCAAGTTGCAAACCGCCTTTTCTATCCCGCTGTAACAAATGAAAGGCCATACGCTGCGCCGACTTGGGGCCAACCCCAGGTAGACAACGTAAGGCCTCCATCAATTGCTCCAGCATATGACTGGTGCGCATTAATTCTTACTCTGTTAGAAAGGCATCTTCATGCCTGGTGGTAATTGCATACCGCCAGTCACACCAGCCATTTTCTCTTTTTGAGTTTCTTCAACGCGGCGCGCCGCATCATTGAATGCTGCTGCAATAAGATCTTCAAGCATTTCTTTGTCGTCTTCCATCAGGCTTTCGTCAATTTCAACACGACGAACACTATGGCTACCAGTAATCGTTACTTTCACTAGGCCAGCACCAGATTCACCGGTTACTTCCATATTAGCAATTTCTTCTTGAAGCTTTTGCATGCGATCTTGCATTTGCTGGGCTTGCTTCATTAGGTTGCCCATACCGCCTTTACCAAACATGTTAATCTCTCTGGTTAGTTAGCTTATTTCGTTATTAGATGGGGCTCAATTGCTAAAATTCAACCCCAACAATTATATTGGTCTTACGCTCTCTTTATCGAGCTCTGCGGCAAAGCGCTTCTCAATAAACTGAACATTCGCATCTTGTTCTAAGCTTGTGAATGCTTGCTGTAAGCGCCCTTGATAAAGCTTGTCTCTCAACTCTAGCGGCGTCTCACCACTATCGCCGACTTCAACACTTAGATGGCACTCTTCACCAAGAACACGATTGAGTTCACCAAGTAATTCACTTTGTGCTCTATCTGTATTCAGATGCGCTTGGCTCGCTCTTAGAGTTAACGATATTGAAGCGCCATTTTTCTCATAGTATGAGTTTAGCGCAAGCTGCTCTGTTAACTTGGCTGTCGTTAACTGGCTAACTAATGTCGCCCACTCGCTTTGTTCTAAGCTCTCATCAACCAACTTTTGCACCATTTCTGGCGTCTTTTCATGCTCTAATGCTTTCTTCAGTAAAGTTGGCGTTAGCTCTATCGATTCTTTTTGTATCTGAGGTAAGGTTGGCTTCCATTGGTAGGGCTCATCCTTAGCTGGCTCAGGTGCTGCATTGAAGTTCGACTGTGACAATGGCGACACCTGCACTGAGCTAGCGTGTTTTTTAGCAACACGATCTAGAACAGAATCTGGTTTTGCAGATGCCGCATTAATCTTTTTTGGCGTATTGCCTTGGTCAGACCCTAGCCCTTTTCGCTGCGACCGCAGTTGGTGACGCAGCCCACTGACTGGTGATGAGGCACGTGGCGTTGACTCTGATTGCGCTGAACTTGGGCGTGGCTGTACTTGCGGTGGCATCATCTCAGAAGGTGGTGGCGTAAACTGCTCATTAGGCGGCATATAGGCATCAGCCGAATCTGCGTAAGGTGGTGGCTCGTAACCATAATCTGGTGCAGGTGGCTCCGAGCTAGACATAGCAGTTGGTTGGCTTGCTTGCGGCGCTTGAGGCTGGCGATTTTGGCTACGCATCGCCGGATTAACAACAGGCACCGTATTAACAGGCGTAGCAGCCGATTGCGGCTGAGCCTCAACTCGCGTGCTGATCACGTTCGCTTGCGGCTGCGAGGCTGGTCTAAACGCCATCATGCGTAATACAACCATCTCTAGTCCTACTCTTTGCGAGGGTGCTAAAGGTAAATCTTGCCGACCTTTTAAAGCGATCTGATAGTAAAGCTGAACATCTTGCGGACTTAGCTCACGCGAAAGCAGCTCCACTTTTTCAGCATCTGGTTGACTTTGGTCGAGAGTAGCAGGCAGCGCTTGATACATGGCTAAGCGGTGAAGTTGACTAGCAAGCTGTTGTAGCAAACCATCCCATTCAACGCCATTTTGGGCCAGCGCGCTAATAGACTCCATCGCCACTTGTGGCTGCTTAGAGCTAATCGCCTCAAGTAGATGCAGTGCTTGATCGGTATCTAATGTCCCCAACATGTGAGCGACGCTTTCGGTCAGTACTTGACCGTTACCTAAAGCAATGGCCTGATCACTTAGGCTTAATGCATCGCGCATACTGCCATCTGCCGCGTGGGCAATCATACCGAGCGCCCGCGACTCTGCCGTGACGTTTTCATGCTGAAGAATGTGATCGAGCTGCTCGTGAATACTATCGACACTGATCGGTTTTAAGTGAAACTGAAGACAGCGAGACAAGATAGTCACAGGCAGTTTTTGCGGATCAGTGGTCGCCAGTAAGAATTTCACATACTCCGGAGGCTCTTCCAATGTTTTTAACAATGCATTGAAGCTATGGCGAGAGAGCATATGAACTTCGTCAATTAGGTATACTTTAAACCGACCACGTGCAGGTTTGTACTGCACGTTATCGAGAAGTTCACGAGTATCTTCAACCTTGGTCCGTGATGCCGCATCAATCTCTAGTAGATCAACAAAGCGACCTTCATCGATCTCTTTACAGGTATCACATACACCACACGGCGTTGCTGTTATCCCTGTTTCACAATTCAACCCCTTAGCAAACAGGCGACCAATTGTGGTTTTGCCTACGCCTCGTGTCCCACTAAACAAGTAGGCATGATGAAGACGATTTTGAGCTAAAGCATTCTCAAGTGCTGTTAATACATGGGCCTGACCAACCACTTCATTGAACTTAGTCGGTCGCCACTTTCGCGCTAAGGCAAGATAACTCATGCAACTATACCCATAAATAACCTACCCGATTAGTGACCTTCGAACTCACAGATGCTGTATACGTTAAGACCTAGGCCTTCAAGGCGCTTATCACCACCGATTTCAGGAAGGTTAATAACAAATGCAGCGTGCTCAACTTCACCACCCAACTGACGAATCAGTTTTGTTGTGGCTTCAATCGTACCACCAGTTGCAAGCAAGTCGTCGACAACCAACACTTTGTCGCCTTCACTTATCGCATCAGTGTGAATCTCTAATGTATCCATGCCGTACTCTAGCTCATAAGACTGAGCAACGGTAGCACGTGGGAGTTTGCCTGGCTTACGAACTGGAACAAAGCCTAAACCTAGCTCAAGAGCTAATGGCGCACCGAATAGAAAACCGCGCGCTTCAGTACCAACAATTTTGGTAAAGCCCATATCTTTGTATTTATCGACCAGCAACTGGATCGTTGCTTGATACGCTTTCGCATCTTCCATTAGGCTGGTTACATCACGAAATAGAATACCTGGTTTTGGGTAGTCAGGAATGCTTTTGATGCTAGATTTGATCTGTGAGATTGTTTCAGTAGTCATAGTTCTTCTTAGATTGGCGAGTTGGCGTGTTTATTACAACACTGACCCAAATAGTTAGCGTAATTCTCAGCACAATCTAACCAATGAAAATAACTAAAATAGTTGCCATGGTTTGTTGTGCATAAAAAACAAACGCCCACTATAAAAGCGGGCACACTTCTTCACAATCTTAGTGATTTTCTTCGCTATCGGCAAGGTACTCAATCACAGGCAGGCGAATAAACCAACTCAACAAAATCACCAACATTACGACGAGACCAATCTTTAACCAAAAATGTGGTACTACCCATATGGAAAACGCAAAACTTAGTAGTATCCATATCACTCCACGTTTTTTGACCTTGGTGGTTACTGCGCGGTTTTGATGCCAGTTGGTTAGAATGGGTCCAAACGTTTTATGTTGATGGAGCCAGCGATGAAATCTGGGGCTGCTGCGCATAAAACATGCACTAGCAAGAAGAATAAATGGTGTAGTAGGGAGAAGAGGGAGAAATATCCCTATGATGCCCAGTATAAGGCTGAGCATACCAACAAAATGAAGAAAAAGTCTACGAATTATGATGGTATGCTCCAAGTGCTATTTAGAAGCCCGCATATCCGTTAAGCACGCGTATCCAAGTCAATGTTGCTGGTAGCGTCGGGATAAGTAGGACTGCAATAAATCCTAGAAAGTAGTAGATATTATATGGTTCTTTAAAATCTTTGTCTGCCATGAGCTCACTTCTCTAAATCAGGGTAACGACTTTACTCCCAATTGATTAACTAAATGTTAAAAACTTGGGTTGTTTTTGTTTTATGGCGGACTATACCCTAATCATCCGCCGACAAACACCGACGAATAAAAGGGTTATTATGAATAGAGGGAACTGAATTTAGGCATTACTCCCGCGGTATATATCTAAGCTAAAGCTGCTCGAACCTAAACAGCTTAAGCTTAACTGACAGGCGGACTGAATTGGCAAATCAGTGGTGATAAAGTTCTTTCCGCAATTTTCTCCAAGCAGTAGGCCTGCTGGGATGTGTTGGGAAAAATACCCGTTGGCCCACTGTGCGTCTAAACCCGCAGGCAAGATAGAGAGTGATCCCTCAGACAAATCAGCCACACCAAATAAGGCTTTAACTGGCGTGCTGCAATCCGAGCACTTGATCCCTTTCTCAAGCAGCGCCGCTATATCCTTAAGATCAGCATTAAAGCATTTGAGATTACGTAAATAGTCATGGAACAAGGCACGAACTAACAACGTCGTTGCTGCCCCATGTTGCCCCTCACTTGCAGAATCAACAAGATAGAAGGCAAACTGACCATTGATCAGCCATGCGTAGTCAAATACAAGTGGCATGACATCTGTCGATTGCAGTAACCGATAGCTGCACTTCCAATCCCCTTGCGAGGTATCTTTGTCTGGTAGCAGAGCGTGCAACAGATCTTTGGCGGCACTTGGGTTTTCTTCTAAGTACTCAAGATGCCAATGCAGCTCTTGCTCTTCCGGCATATCACCGCTATCAACCCTAAACCATTGACTCGAAAAGTCGCGCTGATCACACAGGTGATTGTCAGAATCATCAAGTGTGTTTTCAATCGCGCAAGCAAGATGCTCGTGATTACTTATCGGTTTTGCTAAAAAGTCCTTAATACCAAATCGAAGTGCTTTGGCGACATCCGAAATCTCATCTGTTGCAGAAACCACGATCAGTGGTAGTGATGGGTACTCGAGACTAACTTCTTCGACAAACTCTATCCCATCCAAAATAGGCATAGAGAGATCACAAAGAATGAGATCAGGTTCATTCGAACGTAGTTTTTGTAGTCCATCAAGGCCATTTTCTGCCTCAATAACTTTATAACCTTGGGTTTCTAAAAAGCCGAGTGTGATGCGGCGGAAAATTGGGTCATCGTCCACCAGCATAATTACTTTCTGCCCAGGTACGACAGGCATAGCCGCACTGGTTCCAACTTCTATTGTTTTATGCATAAACCTTTGCCTCACACAACTACGGTTACTACTCTTATTATTATTCTTGTCTTTTGCTTCACACACTCTTTAAAAAGTAGTCCTGAACCGTGATTTATACAAATCTTCCACTTTGAAGCGTTGTTGCATACTATATGTATGGAATATCAAGTATCGATAAACTTGTTGATGTGACGCAAGCTTTGACATTTGATATACATATAAATTAACCGAAATCGTAAAAATGTGTGTCTGAACAATGAAATTAGATGATCTAAACCTATTTAGGCTCGTGGTCGAAAATGGGAGTTATACCGCAACTTCCCGTAAAACGATGATTCCAGTAGCTACAATTACGCGTCGAATTCAGGCCCTAGAAGACTCTTTAAACTTACGCCTTCTTAATCGTCATGCGCGTAAACTATCCCTTACAGAAGCAGGCGAACGTTTTTACAATGAATGCTCTCCGCTATTGAGCCGTTTAGCTTCAGCGGCAGAAGAGCTAACAGATGAATGTCGAGGTGCTGCGGGTAAAATACGCATCACAGCTCCTTCTAACTTAACCAAACGCATGATGATGCCGATGTTCAATGCGTTTATGGCTGAGTACCCTGATATAAACATTGAACTCACCACGAGCAATCATTCTGACCAGCTAGACCCAACCGAGTGGGATGTTATTTTCCGTGTGGGCCCCCAGCGTGATTCTAGTCTAATCGCTCGTAAAATCAGTGCAGTGGCCGACATTCTTGTTGCAAGTCCTGAGTACTTGAAGCTGTGCCCTTCACCTAAGCACGCAGAAGATCTACACCACCATTCACTGCTTAAAGGCTCTCCACTGCTGAAATGGCAATTGTCTAATCATAGTGGTGAAACCATCATCAACAACGACAAGGGCCGATTCCAAGCCAACACTCTCGACGTAGTCAGAAGCGCATGTTCTTCTGGTTTAGGCATTACACTAATGCCAGACGTGATGTTACGAGAATATATTGAAGATGGGAGCTTAGTTCGTGTACTCGAAGATTGGAGTGCCAACCCTAGAGACATCTATATGCTGTACAACCACAAAGATCACCTTCCTGAAAAGGTCCGACTGTTTATCGATTTTGTGATTGCGTATAACTTACATTAAGCAAACGCTGAAAATAAAAAAGCTTGGTACTCACCAAGCTTTTTTGATTCTTATAGGTATTCGACGAACTTGCTTAGATCCCTTTCAGGGACTTTCATTGGCGTGCAACTAGGAGTACCAAGATAAAGGAAGCCAACGATTTCATCGCCTTCTTCCAAATCAAATGATTGATGTACTTCTGGATGAAACATCCACTTTCCAGAGCGCCAGAACCCTTGAAAGCCTTGAGCAACAGCAGCCATTTGCATCGCCTGTACCGCACATCCCGCCGACAGATACTGCTCAAGAGCAGGCACTTTGTCATGCTCTGTTACTTTAGCAATCACGGTGATCACCATCGGAGCTCGAAATGGGGCATTTTTTAGCTTATCAATCACGGCTTGTTCACTGTTCTCTGATTGTGCCGCTTTAACTAAGATATCGGACAGCTTACTGAGCCCTTCTCCTTGCGCAATAACGAACCGCCACGGTGTTAGACCTGCATGATCTGGGGCTCGTAGGCCCGCTCGGATTATGTTTTCTAACGCTTTTCCTTCAGGTGCTGGCTCTGATAGTTTCGCAATTGAGCGGCGATTGAGCAGTAAATCTAACGCATCCATTTCACTTCCTTAAAGCTTTATTGTTTTCTTCTTGATAATAACTCTCACACACAAAAAAGGCGAACCTAATGGCTCGCCTCAATTCATGGTATGTCATTAATCATAAAACGGTTTATCAAGCCCTGCCCGTGTTAGTAAGCCATCACATGGCGCAAAGCGGTCTCCGTACTTCTGAGCATGCTCATTCATGATTTCAACTAGCTTCTTAATTCCAATCTGATCCATATAGCGGAATGGTCCACCAAGGAAAGGAGGGAAACCAATACCAAAGATCGCACCAATGTCGCCATCTCTTGGGCTGCGAATGATACCTTCATCCAAACAACGAACGGCTTCATTGAGCATCGGCAGCACACAACGCATAGCGATATCTTTTTCTGCCATCTTAGATTCAGGATTTAAACTCAGTAGCTTATAAACTGACTTATCGACTTCTTTCTTTTTACCTTTGTAGGTATAGAAGCCTTTGCCACTCTTACGCCCTTTACGATTATCGTTGAGCAGCTTATCGAACACGTCTGGCCCCTGAAAACGATCACCAAGCTCAGCGACTAAGATAGGCATAATTTTGGCACCTATATCAACGCCTACTTCATCCAGTAGGGTGATTGGCCCAACAGGGAAACCAAAGTTAAGCAGTGCAGTATCAAGCTGCTCGATTGGCTCTCCAGTCAACAGAACTTGCGCCGCTTCATTCATATAGGGCGCGAGTATACGGTTAACGTAAAAGCCTGCACAATCTTTGACTACAATCGGAGTTTTACCCTGCTTACGCGCAAACTCAACCACAGTCGAAATCGTTTCATCCGATGTTCCATGGTGTGGGATCACCTCAACCAAAGGCATTTTTTCTACTGGGCTGAAGTAATGTAGCCCAACGACATTCTCTGGACGTGCAGCTTTTTCAGCAATTTGATGTATAGGTAGAGAAGAGGTGTTGGTCGCAAAGATAGTGCTATCTTTCGCGTTACTCTCAATATCTGCAACCATTTGTTGTTTTAGATTCAAGTCTTCAAATACGGCTTCAACCACGATATCGGTGTGATTGAAAGTTGTAAAATCCGTCCCACCAGAAAGCTGAAGCATTTTGCTTTGTTGCTGAGCTTTAGAAATGATACGGCGCTTTCTTTGCTTGTCGAACAACTTGTAGTTGTATTTAAGCGCGTTAAGCACACCATCATTTGAGACATCTTTGACACGCACAGGCACTTTGGCTTTAGCGATACTTACATGACTAATGCCCGCCCCCATAAGACCGCCCCCAAGTACCGCAGTGCGTTCAATGGGTTTTGGTTGAGCATCGCTGCCATTTTCTTTCTTCATTTCTGTGGTTGCAAAGAAAATTGAACGTAGCGCTTTCGATTCAGAAGTCATCACTAGCTCACCAAAGCGCTCTGCTTCCTTCTTCTGGCCTTTTTCAAAGCCCTTTTCTAGACCAAATCGAATTACTTCTAAAATCGCATCAGCCGCAGGGTAATTACCGCGAGTTTTCTCATTGGTTTTCTTTGCCGCCTGCTCGAAAATAACTTTACGCCCTAGCCCAGTATTAGAAATTAGCTTCTCTTTGGTCGAGACTTTACGTTTGCCCTTCTTCTTGCCTGCATTTATTTCTACAAAGCTTTTAGCAACATCGAGCAAAATTGTGTGTGGGACAACTGCATCTGCCACACCAAGTTTCTTCGCCTTCTTGGCACGTAGCTGTTTACCCGTCAAAATCAAGTCTAGCGACGGTAGCAAACCAATGAGCCGGGGCAAGCGTTGCGTCCCGCCCGAGCCAGGTAGCAAACCTAACTGAACTTCAGGTAAACCAAGACGAGTTTTATCCGAATCCGTACACACGCGGTAATCACACGCTAAAGCAAGCTCCAGCCCGCCACCTAAGCAAGGGCCATGAATAGCGGCAACTACTGGATAAGGCAGATCGGATAGTTGCTGGAACATCTGTTGGCCTTTTTCCGCCAGTGCTTGGGCTTCCTTGGCACTGGTACAAGCGTCAAGCATACGAACATCGGCACCCGCAATGAAGTTGTCTGGCTTTAAAGAGTGTACAACCAGACCTTTAATTGCCGCCCCTTTTTCAGCAAGTTGGCCGAAGATCGCTTCCATTTCCTCTGCAAATGCCGCTTGAAGGGTATTCATCTTTTCGCCAGGAACATCTATAGAAAGCCAAGCGATATCTTGATCATCAATTGATAAGTTAAATGCTGTTTTCTCGCTCATTACTCGACCTCCAGTACCATAGCTGCGCCTAAACCACCTGCCGCACATGCAGTATTCAGTGCTAAACCACCACCTCTGCGCTGTAGTTCACGCAACGTTTGCGTAATCATACGAGCACCTGTCGCAGCAAATGGGTGACCATAAGCGATTGAGCCACCTAGCACGTTAAATTTATCCATATCAATTTCGCCAATCGCTTTTGAACGGCCGAGTTTTTCTTTAGCAAACTGTGCACTACCGAACATCTTTACGTTTGAAAGCGCTTGAGCTGCGAATGCTTCGTGCATATCTATCAAGGTAAGATCAGAAAGCTCAATACCCGCGCGGTCAAGCGCCATAGGAGTGGCGTAAGAAGGCCCCATTAACATGTCACTCTCTACCCCGATAGCTGAGAAAGCATAAGAGCGAATGTATCCCATGATATCTAGGCCAAGCTCTTTTGCTTTACCTTCACGCATCAACATAATCGCCGCTGCGCCATCAGTTAATGGTGTACTATTTGCCGCAGTCACGCTGCCGTATTGACGATCAAATGCCGGGCGAAGTTTTGCGTAACCTTCGATAGTCGAGTCTTCGCGAATGTTATTATCTTTCGCGATCCATTTCTTGTACGGCTCTGGGAATGCGGTCATCACTTCCCCTTCGATCTTACCTTCATTCCAAGCTTGAGCAGCAAGAGAATGAGAACGGTGGGCGAGTTCGTCTTGTGCTTGGCGAGTAATGCCGTGTGACTTCGCCATTTGTTCCGCTGTCTGGCCCATAGATAGCCCAGTCGAGTATTCGGCAACCGCTGGTGGGACAGGCATAAGGTCTTTCAAAGAAAGTGTCTTTAGAATTTTTAGCTTTTGGCTCAGTGTTTTTGTTTTACTTAACGCCAACAAATTAGCCGCCAGTTTTTTAGACACACCAATAGGCAACACCGAAGAAGAATCCGCTCCACCCGCAATGCCAACATCGATTGTTCCTGCCATAATGCTTTCTGCAACGTTCACCGCTGATTGAAAACTTGTCGCACAAGCACGAGTCACGCTATAAGCATCAGTATGAATGTGCATTCCAGTGCCCAGAACAATCTCACGAGCAATGTTTGGCGCTTCAGGCATTTGCACAACCTGACCAAATACGACCTGCTCAATCAGCTTTGGATCGATTTCTGTACGAGCAAGCATGTCGCTCACTACCATTTTACCCAAGTCCACTGCGGGAACTTGACTAAACTCCGTACTTTGACGTGCAAACGGCGTTCGCAACCCAGCGACAATCGCCACACGTTCTCCTGAGCGAGTTTTAACTTCCTGCTTGCCCATTGTTACTCCTTAATAAATAGAGGTCTGACCAGAATCATTGTAACGAGAATGTTAATTCAATCAAACGGTCGTTTGAATAAACGTGACTTACAACAGATTCCGCTACTATAACTAGAATTACGGTAAATAGTATCGTGAAGAAAAATCGTTAAGTTAGGTAGGTGTGAGATCTAATGAACTACACGGAGAAGCCCATACGAAAGGCAAAAAAAAACCACACAGAACTGTGTGGTTGGAATATATAAAGCAATTAACTTACGCCAATTGAAATAATCAGTTTCCTGATTAGGAGAAAGTAAAGTCAGCCTTCAAAAGGAAGTGTCATCTTGCTCAACTTGTCAGTGAAACACCGACTAGATGACAGGTGTTACTATAACCGTTAGAGTTGGCTAGATTTTGAAATAGATCAATTTTAAGTGGAATACTGCCCTATAGATGCTGTTATATTTCACTTTACCTATTCACATCATCAATTAGTGGTGCATTTGACCAATGGTCATCGAAAACTTAGAGCTTGCTACATTCAACCGTGGATATTGCTCTAAAACTATAGAGCAAAAGACAACAATAAAAATCACAGAGCAACGAGGGAGGCTCCTGTGTCAATCATAAATATTTTTGGAAAGAAAAAGTCCAAAGATCCGGTCAACTCGGATATGGACAGACAAAGAAAATACGAAGCGCTCGTCAGGGCCTACCATAGGGACTTATACCGATACGCCTATTGGTTGTGTAAAGACCCAACCGTTGCAGAAGATCTGGTGCAAGAAACCTGCCTGCGAGCGTGGAAATCTCTTGATAGCCTACAAGATGAAAAAGCGGCCAAATCTTGGCTCATCACCATATTAAGGCGCGAGAACGCACGTCGATTCGAGCGCAAACAATTTGATCTGGTTGATATCGATGACCACGGCAATGATGCTAAGGTCTCCGACGATCCTCACCATCAGACACAATGGGTTCAGGCGCAGATAATGAAGCTTGAGGAAGACTACCGTGAGCCTTTGTTCCTTCAAGTAGTCGGAGGATTTAGCGGCGAAGAGATTGGTGAGATCTTAGGCCTAAACAAAAATACAGTGATGACTCGACTATTCAGAGCGAGAAACCAGCTTAAAGAGATGTTAGATTCAGACAAAACTCATAGGGGGCAGCAAAATGGATGAATTAGAATTTCGCCGACGCATTATGTCCGATCCTAAACAGAGAGATGGCGAGGTAAATACAGCGCTAAAAGAGAATGAACAAAATGCGCAATTCGCAGATGAAGTCCTCGAACTCGACAAACAAATTGCGAAAGCGATGACTGTCGACGTGCCAGAAGATCTCGCAGACCGAATTTTATTTAATCAAACCTCTGTTAGTAGAGATAATGTGGTGCGCCCGAACTTTGCTCGTAAAGCGATGGCAATGGCTGCATCAGTAGCTTTTGTTGCAGGTTTACTAGTTGGCCAGCTCAATTGGGGGAACTTAGTTGTATCACCTGCACAAGCGAACCTAGCTTCAACAGCAATGAAACATGTTGTAAATGAGAAGCCTTTCGTCGACCGACTGGATGAGCAAGTAGAGTCTTCACAGATCAATGCGAAGATGATGCCATTTGACCATCAGTTGTCAGACTCTTTCCCTTACCACGTGTACTACTTAAATCACTGTGGCTTTGGCAAAACCAACGCTCTACACATGGTATTCCAAGGAGAAAAAGGCAAAGTCACTCTATTTTTGACCGGCATTCCATCGAATCAAGCCGTCGACTTTAACGAAGATGGTATGACAGGCATTGTTGAGCCTATGGGTGATACCAGTTTGATCATCGTTGGCGAACAAGGTGAAAATGTCGCTAAGATCGCAGAAAGCGTATCCAAAATCATCAAACCCATGACTTAACAAAATCGCAACATTTTGTGACCAACATCATGGCTTGGACATCGCGCCCAAGCCATTTTTTTAGCACAAAATTAGAGTCAAGACTCTAAAAAGGCGCTTTTTGCAGCACTTTCCTGCCAGATATACATCATTTCCATAATTTTATCGTCCTGATCGGCAATGGTCGGATTTCTATATCATATACTTGAGTCTAGTATCAGCCACCACTGAGCTTTTGCTCAAATAATATCGTCCACTAGAGACGAACAAAAAGGAAAAAGCACAAATGAACAAGACGCGTCTGTTTAAAAAATCACTATTAGCCGTGACTATCACAACCGCTACTTTAGCTTCGCAGCAAGCTCTCGCTGCCGGTTTCCAACTTAACTCTCAATCTGCAACTGGCCTAGGCCGAGCATTTGCAGGCGATGCTGTCATCGCAGACAACGCTTCGGTAATGTCTCGTAATGCAGCGGCAATGTCTCTATTTGACCGTACTGAAATTTCTGTTGGTTTTAACGTTATTGACTCGAAAGTAGAGATCAAAGACGCTACGTATACTTCCCCTCTACCAGGTAGTACACCAACTTCGTTAGATAACACGACAAATGATGCAACATCTGTTGTCCCTAACCTTTATGTCGTTCACCCAGTGAATGATCAGTTTGCCGTTGGCCTAGGTATTTACTCTAACTTTGGCACTACCAACGAATTTGATAGTAGTTGGGGAACTAAAACAGGTACAGTTGTGGGTACTACTGTGGTTCCTGGTGCTGATGGATTTGGTGGTGTTACTAACGTAACCACTACAAATATTGCCCTACTAGGCTCGTATCGTATCAACGAGCAATGGAGTGTAGGTGGTGGTCTAGATATCATCTACGGTGAAGGTGAACTAAAGCGTCAATCAGAAATGAATGTTTTCGGAGCTCCTGCTGGAACGACAACCACACAACAATTGATGGATATCGATGCTTCAGGTTGGGCTGTTGGTTTTAACCTAGGTACCGTATTTGAAATGGATGAGAACAACCGTTTCGGTTTAAGCTACCATTACAGCCCAGAGAAAGAAGTAAGCGGCACAGTTTCTTACAGCGGTAATTCGAACATTGGCGATCTAAAAATCCCACTACCAGATATGTTTGAGTTCTCTGGTTATCACCGCATTGAAGACACTAAGTTTGCCGTTCACTACAGCGTACAGTGGATCGGTTGGAGTGCATTTGACCGCCTAGCAACGACCAATGGTACAGAGATTAAAGAGTACAAATGGAAAGATACTTTCCACTACTCAATCGGTGGTACTTACTACGTAAATGAGAACTGGGAAGCTCGTATCGGTTACATGTTCGATGAAGGGGTGCAAGACGAGCTAACTTCAGTATCTGTACCAGACTCTGACCGTCAGTGGTTCTCAGCAGGTGCGACTTACCATATCAATAAAGATCAGGCTCTTGATGTAGGCTTTACTTACCTAGTGGGTAAAGATAAGCAAGTTAATGATACGATCGGTACAGTTAAGCTAGATACGACGACCAAGGCGACAGCGATGCTGTTTGGTGTTCAGTACACACATAAATTCTAAACTAAGCTTACATTATCTACACAAAGGTCAGCATTCGCTGGCCTTTTCTATGCCTCTAACCTACTCTGATATTAAAATTTCTGTCAGTTCGTGATCCAATGTTTACGGATTTTAGCGCACAGATGTACTCAAGCCCCTGCCTTTGGCACTACAAACGTTCGCTGAAATTAACACACACGCCGTTAACATACAGAATAAAACACTAAAAAATAACCATGGGCTAATTAATAGCTTCAAAAACTCGAAATACAGTGTTTTTAATTTTTAAAGTAATAACTCTAACCTTATCATCGCCCAACGCAAATAAAACCAATTCAGCGAACATTACAATGAAAACAAATAAGACTCTTTTATCACTTGCCGTCGCTTGTGGTCTAGTGGCAACCTCATCGACTGTTAACGCAGCAGGCTTTCAATTAGCTGAATACTCAGCAACGGGCTTAGGCCGCGCATACGCAGGTGAAGCTGCAATGGCAGACAATGCAAGCGCACAATGGCGTAACCCTGCAATGCTGACTCATTTAGAAGGCACACAAATTTCCGTTGGTGCTATTTATGTTGACCCAAATATCGATATTGATGGTCAAGTAACAACGAACTCGGCAACGGGTGATCGTCGCGGTGCAACGTCCTCTAAAGATATCGCTAATAGTGCCGTCATTCCTAACTTTTACCTCTCGCACAAGTACAATGACAAGCTAGCTGTGGGTTTTGCACTTGGCACAAACTATGGCATGGAAACTGAACTGGAATCTAGCTTCACGGCCCAGCACTTTGGCGACAAAGCGAGCGTACAAACTGTTGAAGCAGTAGCAAGCCTAGGCTATCAAGTGGTCGAAAGCATCAGTCTAGGTGCTGGTATTCGCTACGTAACAGGGGAAGGGCACTTTGGTGCTAGCCTCAAAAGTGTAGCTGATGGCTCAGTGACCACTCTCAAGTACATGGAAGGTGATGACACATCATGGGGCTACCAACTTGGTGCAGCTTGGGACATCAACGAAAGCAACCGTCTTGGCATAGCTTACAAATCTGAAGTAACAATGGACTTTGAAGGCACAGCATCAGGTTTATCTTACACACCTTCAAGACCAGGTACTCTGTCTATCCCGTTACCTGCGACTTTAGAAATCGCTAGCTTCCATCAGCTAACAGATACTGTTGCAATCCATGCAAGCATCAACTGGACAGATTGGAGCAAGTTCAAAGAACTACAAGCACAGTTCGCAACTGGCCCAGACACAATCAAAACAGAGAACTGGAAAGATAGTTACCGTTTTGCGTTAGGTTCAACGTATCAGTACAACGCTAAACTGGCTTTGCGTACAGGTATTGCGTATGACACATCCGCAGTTGACGATAAAAACCGCACCACAACAATTCCTGAAACAGATCGTACTTGGTTAAGTATGGGTGCAAGCTACCAGTTCACTGACCAATTCTCGCTTGATGGCGGATTTACTTACATTCTAGCTAAGGACGCGCCAATCAGTGAACCTCGTGACTCTTCTGATCAAACAGCTGCATTGATCGGTGGTAACTTTGAAGGTGAAATTTCAGGCGATGTATGGCTAATCGGTCTACAAGCTAACTACACTTTCTAACCATCTAAGCACGTTTAGAAAAAGGCTTGGAATTTTCCAAGCCTTTATTGTCTCCAGTAACTTTTGACTAAAACTCTTCTAAGTACTCGTCTAATAGCTCTTCTTCTTCGTGGTTATAGTCATCTTTTTCGATCTCAGCATTATAAGCTTGACGCTGAAGATACGCATCTCGTGCAACAGCATAAGGATCGGGAGAGTTTTCAAGCAGTGCTTCTTGGTTTACTAAAGCAGCCCGTGTTTCCATCCCTTCTAACGCCCATTTACTTAAGCCAGCCCAAAAATTCAGAAATGACAGCGGGACATAGGTTTTGTCAACAAAGTCCGACGCTTCTCTAACCGTCCAAGGACCATAACCAGGCACCATCACATAAGGCCCATTGCCTACACCATAGTGACCTACCGCATCACTAAAGGTTTTCTCATTGTGGTCTGTAATACCTGCTTCAGAAGCAATATCGATTAGGCCAGCAATACCAAAGGTTGAGTTGATCCAAAAACGGTTAAAGTGATCGACCGCTTTCTCACCATTACCCATAATGATGTTATTGACCATACTTGCAGGCTCGTCTAGGTTGCCTAAAAAATTGCTAATACCTGTACGAATTGGCGAGGGTATATAGTTTACGTATGCTAAAGAAACGGGTCTAACGAAATAAGGATCTAGATAGTCGTAGTTTAACGCCCACATTGAGCGGTTAAAGCTTTCCATCGGGTCATAGACTTGCGGTTCGCTGAAAGCAGAATCGTCTTCAGGTGCTGACGCACACCCGGTTAGCGCAAAGGCTAAACACAAGATCCCTATTTGCAACGTGCTTTTTTTCATTATTATAAATCCATAAAAAAGGCCGGTAATGTTACCGGCCTTCGTATATTCATAATCAACAATTATCAATATTGACTATCAATTATAACTTCAACTGGTTCACCCATTCTAACGGCTTCGCTCTCTCCAAACCAGTCCCCTTGTTTGGTTGCAACGTTACCATCACTGTCTATACGAACGCGCACCATCAAAGATTCAAGTGACGATAGTTTTCTATCTTCCAACATACTGTTGCCATCATCTAAGACAACGGTTCGTGGGAAAGTTCCAAGCGGGTATCTTGCTGCCGCTACTGGCATTGGCGAACCATCAGCAGTATGCACAGAAACAATCAGCGAAGAATTTGGATCGGCATTGATATCGTCCGCTAAAGAGATACTGACCGATACTGACTTACCTGTTCCCACCTTCTGCCCCATCTGCTTCTGAGCATTTTCGATACTTCTAGAAAGCATTTCATAGCGGCTGTCTTTCGGGCCTATCATCTGCTGCATGATGCTCCAATAACGAACAGCAGCAGGATAATCTTTCCTTTCATAAGCATCAAATGCCAAAAGTGAGAATACTCGTAAATCAACATAATCTTGTTGAACTAGCTGTCCTAGTAAGCGACGTGCTTTATCTTGATCAGTATCATCTTGAGACAACATTAGCGCTTGAGCATAACCTAACATCACATCTGGATTATCTGACTCTAGATTATAGGCCTTTTTCATCGCCCCAACAGCAGTGCCCACATCTCGGTTAGCGAGTGCAATCCGACCAAGCAGCAGCCAGCCTGTGGAATCATCAGGTTGATAGTGCAAACGAGTACGCAAAGCCAAAGTGAGATCTTGCATTTCATCTTCGCTCAGAGCGGCACCTTCTGGTGACATTAGCTTCTTAGACAGCGCTGGTAAGTTAGCACTAACTTCATGCCATTTCTGCACATCTTCAGATGCTCCAAATTTGAAGTACAGCCCATATGACAATCCGATAACCAACAGAGTAGAAGGAACAATGACCGCTAGAGCAGAGATACGACTCTCTTGTTTCTGCTGCTCTTCGTGCGGTATATCATCAAGGAGCGACTGTTTTAGATCCTCAATTAACTCTTGTTGGTTTTCGACTAAACCTTCATCTGTCTCTTCTTCTAGCTCTTCCAAACGGTCTTTATAGAACGCTTTGTTGAGTTCATCACGAAGCTCTTCATCGATATTTGATTTCTTCTTGATAAAAGGCAGCGCTATTAGCAATACGCTAACGGCTACTAGAATGACAGAAGCTATCCAAAATAGTGTCATTACTGCTTATCTCCATCATTCTTTTCATCAAGCAGCGCTTTTAAGCGTGCTTCTTTTTCTTCATCCCACTGCTTTGCACCTTCAGCAACGGTAGCCTTACGTTTTCGGCTTCGGACTAAGATGAATCCAAAACCAAACAAAACTACTGCAATAGGGCCAAGCCACAAGATAGAAGTGGCCATTGTAAATGGCGGATTATAAGTGACAAAGTTGCCGTAGCGAGCGATCATATAGTCGATTATTTCTTGCTTCGATTTGCCCGCTTTCGTCATTTCATACACTTTCTCACGCAAATCGACGGCAAGTTCAGCGTTGGAATCAGCTATAGTGTTGTTCTGACATTTAGGGCAACGTAGTGTATCACCTAGCTCTTTGAACTGCAGTTCTTGCTCTAACGTATCAAATTCATGGATTTCAATCGCCGCATGAGAGACCACAGCAAAGCTCAAACTAGCGAGTAACGCCATCATCCATTTTTTCATGATTTCGCCTCCGCTAACATTGCCTCGTACATTGGCTTTAACGTCTCATTCCAGTTGCGGTCGTTAACGTCACCAACATGGCGGTAACGGATAATGCCATTAGCATCAATGAGGAATGTCTCAGGCGCGCCATAAACACCTAAATCGAGCCCAAGCATACCGTTGCCATCAAATAAGCTAATCAGGTAAGGATTACCTAGGTCATTTAACCAACCAACTGCTTTGTCACGCTGATCTTTGTAATTAAGACCGATGATTTTTACCCCACTCGCAGCTAGCTCATTGAGATACTGGTGCTCCGCATAACAAGTTGGACACCAAGTTGCCCAAACATTGAGAAGCAACGGCTCCCCTTTAAATATCGCTTGGTCGTATAACTTGCCAGGCTCGGCGAGGTCTTCTAAGCGAAACTCAGGAACGTGCTTGCCCACGAGCACAGATTCAAGCTTAGTTGGATCGTCGCCATGTTGGTTTTTGATCAACTGGGTGGCAAAAACAGCGACCAAGCCCAAAAATGCCACTAAGGGAATAAACAGAAACTTCTTATTCATTATGCCTCCTGTTTCTTCGCACTATTTCTAAAACGGTAGCGTTTATCACTAATAGCAATCGCACCACCTAGTGCCATAAACAGTGAACCAGCCCATATCCAACGTACAAACGGTTTGTGGTAAATACGCACAGCCCAAGATTTGTTATCGCCTAGACGTTCACCCATCGCAATGTACAAATCGCGAGTAATACCACGATCAATCGCGGCTTCAGTCATCATAGAACGCGCTGTAGTATAGAAGCGTTTCTCCGCATGCAGAGTATTGATGTATTTCCCGTCGCGAGTGATCTTAAAGTCTGCAATATATCCATCATAGTTTGGACCGTCTTTGTCACGCAGCCCTTCAAAATGGAAATCGTAGCCTTGAATCTGGATATGCTCCCCCGGAGCCAAGCGTACATCTCGCTCGATACTGTAGTTCTGCACCATTGCAATGCCGATCACACTTACAGCTAAACCAAGGTGACCGAACATCATCGCCCAGTGGCTACGCTGAAGTTTTTTCACACCTTCAAAAAATGGATGACGATGAGTGGCACGTTCATATAGTTCAAAACCATGCAAACAAATGATCCATAGTGCCATTACCCAGCCAAGATAAGCCATAAACAGGAAGTGTTCTGAGAGCAGAGTAACGAATACACCCGCGAGGACTAGCGACACTACGCCTGAAATCAGCATAGGTTTCCTCAGCGCAGATAGATTGTCACGCTTCCATCGGATCAGAGGACCAATACCAAGCAAAAAGGCAAACGGGATCATTAACCAAGCAAACAGCATGTCAAAGAATGGCGCACCAATGGACACTGAGCCTAAACCAATCTGTTTGTGTACTAATGGCAATAATGTGCCGACAAGTACAACAACAAGCGCTGCAATCAGCAGAACGTTGTTAGCGAGTAATGCGTTTTCACGCGATACCAAATCGAAGTTACCGCGAACTCTTACTGACGCGCCTTTAAGTGCGAACAACAGCAGTGAACCACCGATAACAAACACAAGGAAACCTAAGATAAACATACCTCGTGATGGATCAGAGGCAAACGCATGTACTGAAACCAAAATCCCTGAACGAACAAGGAACGTCCCCAACAAACTGAGTGAGAATGCAGAAATAGCAAGCAGTACTGTCCACGCTTTAAACGTACCGCGTTTTTCTGTGACTGCTAGTGAGTGCATTAATGCAGTACCCGCTAACCACGGCATAAACGATGCGTTTTCTACTGGATCCCAGAACCACCAACCGCCCCAGCCGAGTTCGTAATATGCCCACCAAGAGCCTAGTGCGATACCAAGTGTTAAAAATAACCAAGCAGCGGTTGTCCAAGGACGAGACCAACGGGCCCATGCCGTATCTAAGCGACCCGTCATTAGTGAAGCAATCGCGAAAGAGAAGGCTACCGAGAAACCCACGTACCCCATGTAGAGCATAGGGGGATGAATAATTAAGCCCGGGTCTTGCAGAAGCGGGTTCAAATCTCGACCATCTACAGGAAAGAACGGTAAAGTACGCAGGAATGGATTCGATGTCAGAATGATAAACAGCAAGAAGCCGACTGTAATCAAACCCATCACTGCCAACACGCGCGCTACCGACTCTTGTGGCATACCGCGACTGAATGTGGCTACTGCGACGGTCCACGCGGCTTGGATCAATACCCAAAGCAGCAGCGAGCCCTCATGCGCCCCCCAAACTGCTGTTAAACGATAATACCAAGGCAACTGGCTATTAGAGTTACTGGCCACGTAATTGAGGGTAAAATCATTGGTGTAAAACGCCCACAGCAAAATGGCGAAGGAGATCGATAAAAGTAAGAACATGCCCCAAGACAAAGGTCTTGCGCTGTTCATTAGCAATGTATTGTTTCGAGATGCACCAACCAGTGGCAAGATACTTAGCAATACTGCCAATGCCAAAGAGATGATCAGTGCAAAGTGACCGATTTCAGCAATCATTGACCGCTTCCTTGTTTCTGTTGTTCTGAGTATTGCAACGGTTCATGGGTCTTCTTCATCGCTTCAGCAATTTCTGGTGGCATATACTCTTCATCGTGCTTAGCCAAGACTTCAAACGCCTGTATCGTTGTCGCATCTTTCAATACACCCTGAGCAACAATACCCTGCCCTTCACGAAATAGATCAGGAAGAATACCGTCATAAACGATGGTGACTTTTGGACCGACATCATGTAAATCGAACGATACGCGCAATGACTCTGGATCTCGCTTTACCGATCCAACAACGACCATACCACCAATGCGTAGGCGCTGACCTACCTCTGGCTTTGTCCCATCAGGCTTACCATTAACAAGCTCAGTCGGTGTATAGAAAAGATCCATATTCTGATTAAGTGCATAAAGCATCAAACCTAATGTGGCACTGATACCAATAAAGATCGCAAGAACAATGCCGAGCCTCTTTTTACGTCTTGGGTTCATAATGTGTTCTCCAAATTTTTCGCCGCGTCAATTCGTGCTTGTCTGTCTACTTTTGCTTGTACTTCAGAGAGTAGAGATTGACCTCTTCTCACACTTAATACCAATAGAAAGAGCATGACACCAAATGTGACACCAAATGCAGTCCAGACATAACCGGCATAGCCGCCCATGGCAAAGAAATCACTCAAAGACTCAAAATGCATGTTTAACTCCCTCTCTGAGATTTATTCGCAGCTAACTCAACCACCCACGGGCGATGACTCTCTTTACTAATGATTTCGTTGCGCAGACGAATCATAGTGACTGAGCCAAAGAAGAAAGCAAATCCAAATATGTTCAATAGCAACGGCCACAACATATTGCTAGAAATTGAAGGCTTTTCAAACTTAGTGATCGTTGCGCCTTGATGAAGGGTGTTCCACCACTCAACTGAGAAATGAATAATCGGTAGGTTTACCACTCCGACAATTGCCAAGATACCTGCTGCTTTTGCTGCCGTTTTCTGATCGTCGAATGCATGATAAAGAGCAATCACACCTAAGTAGAGGAAAAGAAGAATAAGTTCGGAGGTTAAACGGGCATCCCATACCCACCATGTACCCCACATCGGCTTGCCCCAGATCGCCCCAGTTAAAAGAGCAATAAAGGTGTAAACTGCACCAATGGGAGCCATCGCCGATGCCGCCATATCTGACAAACGGATCTGCCATACGATACCAATGAAGGCTGCAATAGCCATAGACATATAAACGCCCATTGACCAAATCGCAGAAGGGACATGTATGTAGATAATTCTAAAGCTATCACCCTGCTGGTAATCAGAAGGTGCGAAAGCTAATCCCCACACTGTGCCGACGGTTAAACACACCAGCGCCAGTACGGAGAACCAGGGCAAAAGCTTACCACATAACTGGTAGGCTGATTCGGGCTTGGCATAGGGATGGAGCCATTTCCACATCGTCGTTCTCACTCTTACTTCAGTTCGTTTAACTTATTTTGTTAAACAATTATTAGTTTTGTAATTTATATAAAGGGGAAATTTCGTGCTTGATCAAAAACAACTAATTGACACTTACTCTGAGTGCCGCACTAATAGCAAACGGTGTCAGGGTCATTGCCCCCATAAACATCGCGCCTAATATAGCCAATTGTCCGTTATACGCCATTCCAAGCGACGCAGCATCAATGGCAGACGTCGCAAATATCAATATTGGAATGTAAAGCGGTAAAACAAGCAGACTGAGCAGCACGCCCCCTTTCTGCAGCCCAACGGTCAGTGCAACACCGATAGCACCAATAAAACTCAGCGTCGGTGTGCCTATCAGTAGTGTCAATACCACCGCTAACCAAGTGTTGAAGTCTAACGACAACAATATGGACAGCAATGGACTAATCAGAATTAGTGGCAAACCAGTTAACAACCAATGTGCGATGACTTTTGAAATCACCACTATGGGCAATGGAACAGGCATCAACATCATCTGTTCTAACGCGCCATCTTGAAAGTCGTCACGAAGCAAACGTTCAAGAGACAATAAAGCAGAGAGTAGAGCCGCAACCCAAACGATACCAGCCGCAATACGAGCCAGTAGGTTTGGCTCTGGACCAATACTTAGCGGAAACAGTGTAATAACAATAATAAAAAACCACAGAGGATTAAAGATATCTGCTTGGCGGCGAAAAGCGATGAGCAGCTCGCGTCTTATAATACTGTTCATAGTGCCTAGCATGTTCAATTACCTAACTTAATTTTTCTTAGTTTTGGGTTATCTGCGAACATATCTTGGTGCGTAGTCAGCATAACGATACCACCATTTTCCGCATGTTGAAGAAACAGAGATTCAAGCACTTTCACACCCTGTTTATCAATCGCAGTCAAAGGCTCATCTAGTATCCACAATTTGTGATCACTCAACCACAATCGGGCTAATGCCACTCGACGCTGTTGGCCCGCTGACAATTGAGCCACTGGGACATCTTCTCGCCCCGCCAACCCGACCTTGGTGAGAGCATTGAAAATGGTTTGCTTGTCGACTGGCTTGCGTGAATGAATACTTAGATAAAAACGCAAATTTTCGTAGGCCGTTAGTTCGCGCTTAACACCTGTTTGGTGGCCTAGAAAGAGAAGATCTTGATGAAAAGCATCTCGGTTAGACTCAATGTTCTCACCACTCCAATAGATGTCGCCATTGTCGCGGTCGCCTAATCCAGTAATGATACGCAGTAAGGTGGTTTTTCCTGTACCGTTTCGCCCTTCTACTTGAACTAATTCTCCAGACTCTATGGAAAAAGATAGGGATTCAAAGAGAATTCTTTCATCTCTTATTGCTGTCAGTTGAGATACTTCTAACATTTGCGGTCACTAGGTAAACTTTGAGCTAACATCTTACCACAGCCTTTTCATCGCAAAATAGAATTAGACCTATACGAATCACGAAACTAAGTAAGAATCTGTTAATATTCAAACATAAATCGTATTAACTACCACTAAATAGTTACATTCAAATATAAAAAAAGTGCCCTAAGACACTTTTTATTCAGCCGGTCATTTCGCGCTTCGTTTTTTGGTCGCAAACTTTTGCCGCTGGGGGCGAGTTTCAAGGGGCGGGACTTTCTCTTTACCCGATATTTTGTTCTGCAACGACATCATCAGCTCAGCTTCCGCTTTTGGTAACTCACACTCCTCTATGAGCTCATTAACGTCAGCTCCTAGCTGAACCATTTTACTTGCTCGCGAGTATAAACGACCATCACTGTCTGCTTGTTCTAGTTCTGTGATACGCTCATTTAAATGCTGGATAATATCTTGCTGCTCGCTGACCTTTTGTCCGAGTCCAACAACAACCGAGCGAACTTCTAGAAGCTGTTTGCTCGCTTTTTGCAGCTCTTTGTCTAGATGACGATTTTGTTGGCGTAAGTGCTCGGCAGAACGAACTTGGCCACGTTTAAGTCGAAATAACGCTAAGCAGATAAACAGAAAAATTAACGCTATTGCCCCAGCAACAACTGGAGCACTGGTCATCCAACTCATGTCCATTATAGGTGAGCCATCTCATCCCACTCGTCATCAGTCAGCAGCTTGTTAAGATCAACCAAGATAAGTAGCTTGCCATCACGGTTGCTAACACCTTGGATAAACTTAGCACTTTCATCTGTACCAACACTTGGTGTTGTATCGATCTCTGATGAGCGTAGGTAAACAACTTCAGCAACGCTATCCACTAGGATACCGATAACTTGGTGCTCAGATTCAATCACAATAATGCGCGTATTGTCTGTGATTTCACCTTCCATCAAACCAAAACGAGAGCGTGTATCAATAACAGTAACCACGTTACCACGCAGGTTTATAATACCGAGAACATAGTCTGGTGCTCCTGGCACTGGCGCAATTTCAGTATAACGAAGTACTTCTCGTACCTGCATTACATTGATGCCATAGGTTTCTTCTTCTAGCTGGAACGTCACCCACTGAAGCACTTCGTCGTTAGACTGCTCTTTTCTTACTTCTACTTCATTTGTTTGAGACATACCTTATCCTCTCTAAGCCTAAATCGGCACAAATGTTCTAATTATCTAATGCTTTAACATCAAGTCCTGCATTAAGCATAGCTATCAATGCTTCAACGTGGATCAAAGCACACATTTTTTCTTTTACCATACCAGCAAGCCAAGGGCGTTTTCCTGCCGTTTCTCGCCAGCGGACCATTTCTGGATTTAAAGCTTCAGTACCCATTAGCTGTGTTGATGCTAGGCCCCACATGCTTGCACCTAGCATCACTATATATTGGTACTGCTCTTTGTAACTGTCGTCTTGTAGCTTCTCAGCCATCACCCATTTTGCAGTGTCTACAACATCTAATTGCGCTTCACGGCTGGTCTGTAACCCTAAGTACCAATCTGGACGGCCAATTAAATGGTTTAGCTCGGCTATTCTATGAATACCGCCTAGCTCATCAAGCGGGACTGCAAAAGTCACGCTATTGACATCAAAATAGAGCACTTGAAAGTCAACATCTCGTTGCGTTGAGTGCCAAACACCAATCTCACTGCCACCAGCCTGTGTTTCAAGGTCCTGCTCAGTTTCAATACTGGCATCGACTGCTACGTCTGGCTCAGATATCACTGGTTCAGCGACAACTTCATCAAGGTCGGGCACATCAACCTTAGGTTCTGGCTCTTCAACCAAAATTTCGGGTTCTTCAACAACCCACTCTTGAATCTCTTCTTCTTCAACGGCAATTTCTGTCTGAACTTGAGCAATATCAGCTGTGTTTTTCTCCATCACCTCTTCAAGTTCTAGCTCAGCAACTGGGTTGGTGTTTTCTAACTGCTCTAACAGACGTTCAACATCTTCTAGGTTAGGGACCTCAACCTCTTCAGTTGGAAGTTGGTAATAGCTTTTTTCTTCTACTGATTGAACCATCGGGTCTAGGTTAGACTCTTCATCAAGTTCAGTACCAGCGGCAGGGACTACAGACAACTCTGGCGTTTGTTCCTGCGTGCTTTCACTTACCTCTACGTCGAGAGACTCTTCTAATAAAGCAGAAAAGTAGTCATCTAATGCTTGTTCACTTGAAAGCGAAGAGTGGTTAGTCATCAATCGCTAACCTCTCTAAATAAATCAACAGTTGCTTATAAGCAAACACCCCCCTACTGCCCGATGCAAAATGGGACACAGGTAAATGCTTTAAGCTAGCATCCCTAAATTTAGTATCAATTGGTACGGCTGACGACCATACCTGACTTGGATAATCTTTCTTAAGCTGTTGCAAAGTCTGCAATGACGCTCGTGTTCGTTTATCGTACATGGTTGGCACAATCGTGACATTGAATGATTTATTGCGCGACTTTTGCATAATTGCCAAAGTGCGAATCATTCGTTCTAGGCCTTTCATTGCCAAGAACTCTGTCTGTACGGGGATAAGGATTCTGTCACTTGCTGCCAAGGCGTTAACCATCATCACACCAAGAATTGGCGGACAATCGATCAGCACGTAATCATAGCGCTCCTTGATAGCGAGGAGCGCGCGCTTGAGGATAAGACCCATACCGCTACGATTACCCATAACACGATCCAACGTCGCCAGAGACATATGAGCCGGAATCAAATCTATACCTTCAATATCAGACTGCATCACAAGTGGCATAACCGTTTGTTCGGTATACTCTTTTAACTGAAACAAATCGAATAAGCTAACAGGCACACTGTCCGAGTCATAGCCTAGGTAAGTAGTTAGCGAAGCATGTGGATCCGTGTCAACCAGTAAAACGCGCTTACCTTGCTTGCTAAGTAAGCCAGCTAGCGTAATGGTTGTTGTGGTTTTACCGACCCCGCCTTTTTGGTTTGCTATGCTCCAAACAATCATCTATAACCTCTATGCTAGACCGACTTCGACTAACATACGTTCAGCAATTCTCTCTAGCGGCAAATCTTCTGTGGATATACCCGCTTTTGCAACCGCTTGCGGCATGCCATAAACAACGCAGCTCTCTTCATCTTGAGCCCATATGGTTGAGCCTGCACCTTTCAACATACGCGCACCTTCACGACCATCTGCTCCCATTCCCGTCAACACCATAGATAAGACTGAGTCGGAATAGATTTTTGCTGCGCTTCCAAAAGTAACATCAACACATGGCTTGTAGTTCATGCGCTCTCCACCATCAATGATGCGCAGCTTGGCAGAACCTGGTCGACCTTCGATCATCATCTGCTTTCCACCAGGTGCCAAATAAGCGACCCCTGGCTTCAGCGCATCACCGTCAGCCGCTTCTTTTACTTGGATCTTACACAGAGAATTCAAACGGCTAGCGAATGCTGCGGTAAAGGTTGCTGGCATATGTTGAATCAGCACAATTGGGTGTGGATAATTGACTGGCAACTTGGTCAGGATTTTTTGTAATGCAACTGGCCCGCCAGTTGACGTACCAATTGCGGTTAGCTGATACTTTTTACCACTCGCTTTAAAACGCGTCGCTACAGGCGGTTTCGAGGCAGGTGATGTTGGGGAAGGGCGGAGCGATGAACGCGCAGTAGCAGTCTGAGAAGCTGGCTTGGCTGTCGTCGTGGGCTTTGGCATGCTGCGGCGCATCATTGCACGTTTTGACGCGATTTGAATCACGCGCTGCTGCAGCAAAGTGACGGCTTCATCGCGATTACGAGCGATATCTTCAAATTTCTTGGGCAAAAAGTCTAACGCTCCGGCATCAAGCGCATCGAGCGTTGCTTTCGCTCCATCATGGGTCAATGACGAAAACATCAAAATTGGCACTGGGCTTTTTGCCATGATTTCGCGAACCGCGGTAATACCGTCCATGACAGGCATTTCGATATCCATGGTTATGACATCAGGCTTGATTCGCAACGCTTTATCTACTGCTTCTTTACCGTTAGTCGCGACATCAATCACCTCTAAACGTGCATCAGAGTTAATGATTTCACTTACGCGACGACGGAAAAAACTCGAATCATCTACAACTAATACTTTGATCGCCATATTTGTCCTTCTATATTTCGCGATTTAGATTCGAGAAGCAGCAGCATACTGCTTAAGCAAATCTGGCACATCTAAGATAAGTGCAATGTGACCATCACTTGTAATGGTCGCACCAGCCATACCCGGTGTACCTTGTAGTAAGTTATCTAGCGGCTTAATCACCACCTCTTCCTGACCGATAAGTGTATCCACTACAAAACCAACACGCTGGCTACCAATTTGCACAATCACTACATGACCGTGACCTTTACGCAACTCAACTTGACCTGCTTGAGGTGCCAACCAGTTCTGTAGATAGAAAAGTGGAATCGATTTTTCACGCACAATAATGGTTAACTGACCATCAACCACGTTAGTGCGACTCAGATCTAAATGGAAAATCTCGTTTACGCTTGCCAACGGAAGCGCAAATGGGTGATTGGCAACACCAACCATCAGCGTCGGTAAGATAGCAAGTGTTAATGGTACCTTGATGGTAATCTTGGTGCCTTTGCCCATTTCAGAATCAATATCAATTGAACCGTTTAGGGTATTGATCGCTGTTTTTACAACGTCCATACCAACACCACGACCTGAAATGTCAGAGATTTGTTCTTTACTTGAAAAGCCTGGCATAAAGATAAGATTGAAACATTCTTTATCAGTCAATCGTGACGCGGCATCTTCATCCATGATACCGCGTTTAACTGCGATACCACGTAATTTGTCTGGGTCCATGCCGCCACCATCATCGACGATAGCGAGTTCAATATGGTCACCTTCTTGAGATGCAGACAGAATCACTTTACCTGTTTTAGACTTACCGGCGGCAACACGATCTGCAGGCATTTCAACACCGTGGTCAACCGAGTTACGCACCAAGTGAATCAATGGGTCAGCTAGTGCTTCAACTAGGTTTTTATCTAGATCTGTGTCTTCACCACGCATCTCTAGGTTAATATCTTTCTTCAGGCTACGCGCAAGGTCTCGTACCACGCGAGGGAAACGACCAAATACTTTTTTGATTGGCTGCATACGCGTTTTCATTACCGCGCCCTGCAGATCGGCAGTGACCACATCTAAGTTCGCAACCGCCTTCTCCATTTCTTCGTCGTCGCTATTTAATCCTAAGCTAAGTAGTCTATTGCGCACCAATACCAACTCGCCCACCATGTTCATGATGGTGTCGAGAGTAGATGTATCAACACGTACTGTAGCTTCAGCCTGAGGTTTCTTAGCCTGCGCTGCCGGTACAGCGGCTTCTTTCTTCGCTGGCGGTTTAGGTGCTTCTTTTGGTGCTGCTTGAGCTACAGGAGCCGGCTTAGATTCAGGCTTAGGTGTTGGTGCTGGCTGAGGAGCTGGATTTGCCGCTACAGGTTTAGTCGCAGCATCAAGCTCTTCAATCGAAGGACCTTTGCCCGAACCGTGAAGATCATCGAGTAGTTTCTCGAACTCGGCATCGGTCATCAAGTCGCTGTCTCCAGCCCCCGCTGCAGGAGAAGGTGGAGGTGGGGGTGGCGCTGCTGCTGGCGTCTCCGGAGCGACTGGTGCCGCCTCGCCTTTACCAGGACCCTGTCCCGAACCATGCAACTCATCGAGCAGCTTCTCAAATTCGTCATCGGTAATATCACCACTCAAGTCTGCGCTCGGTGCAGCAGGAGGTGGCGTGGATGGTGGAGGCGTTGCTTCACCTGCCGCAGAACCAGGCGCGCTGCCTGAACCATGCAACTCATCAAGCAACTTCTCAAATTCATCTTGTGTGATTTCATCAATAGAACCAGATGAAACCTCAGTTTGAGGAGCTTCAACTTGAACAGGCTCTTCGATAACAGGCTCTGCAACTACTGCCTCTTCAACAACAGCAGGAGCATCTGCTACAACTTCATCTTCAGACTCAGGCTTACATAATCGATGTAGCTCGTCGAGCAGAGACTGCTCTGCTGGAGGCAGAGGTTCACGATCTTGAACGGCTTGAAATTGTTCATTAACCGTATCTAAGGCTTGAAGCATGGTATCCATCAGGCCTGCGGTAACGGAGCGCTGTCCATTTCGCAAAATATCGAACACGTTTTCTGCACCGTGACAGGTATCAACGAGTTCTGTTAACGCTAGGAACCCCGCCCCACCTTTTACCGTATGAAACCCACGGAAAATGGCATTGAGGAGATCTTTGTCTTCAGGATTGTTTTCCAGCTCGACCAACTGCTCAGAGAGAAGTTCTAGTATCTCCCCTGCTTCGACTAAAAAGTCCTGTAGGATGTCTTCGTCTAAATCGTAGCTCATATGTTACCTCTAAAACCCAAGACTTGAGAGTAAGTCGTCGACTTCGTCTTGTGATGAAACGGCATCATCCCTTTCTTGAGGGTTAAGGATCGGACCTTCAGGATCCGTAGATGCTTTGTTCTTGTTATTCGTGCTTTCTTCCAGCTGACTCGAACCAAACGCCGTAAGTATTTCGACTAACCTACCTTCGACCTCATCGACTAAGGTAATCACACGGCGAATAATCTGACCTGTCAGATCTTGAAAGTCTTGAGCCATTAGAATCTCGGTTAATTGCCCTCGAAGTTCAGAACTGTCTCCTTCCACTTCACCGAGCAAATCGTCAATACGATGACAGAGCGCCTTAAACTCAGCTAGCTCAATTCGACCATGCATAAGTTCATTCCATTGAGGGCGAACTTGTAGCAGTCCTTCATGGAGGTTGTCCGCTATTGGCATACAGCGGTCAACTGCATCCATTGTTTTATTTGCAGCTACCTCTGTTTTGTCAATGACGTATTGGAGGCGATCCCTTGCATCTGGGATTTCGTCATTGGCAATCTCACTCATACGGTCATCCACGCTGAAATGTTTGATTGACTCATGTAAATCACGAGTCAACTCCCCAATTTCTTGAAACATTGGATTTGAGTTGTTTTGGTAGATATCTTTGACAAGAAGATCCGCTTCTTGCTGCTGACCTGCTTCCAACATCTCTACGAGTTGCTTTGCCTGTTCTAATGAAATCATTCTGAATTGGCCTTTAGCGCCTTAAGTCAATACCTTGACTTATAAACGTTCAAATATTTTATCTAGTTTTTCTTTTAGTGTTGCAGCGGTGAATGGTTTAACGATGTACCCATTAACACCGGCTTGCGCAGCTTCGATGATCTGCTCACGTTTAGCTTCTGCAGTAATCATCAACACCGGCAAGTGCTTCAACTCTTCGTCCGCTCGAATATGCTTTAGAAGGTCAATACCTTGCATACCTGGCATATTCCAGTCTGTCACGACGAAGTCGAACTCCCCTTTCTTCAGCATAGGTAACGCCGTTAAGCCATCATCCGCTTCTTGAGTATTGTTAAACCCAAGATCGCGCAGTAGGTTCTTAACAATACGACGCATCGTTGAAAAATCATCAACAATAAGGATTTTCATGTTTTTATTCAAAATTGCCTCCACTGAGTTCGAGATCAGTGATGTTTACTCATTATTTGTCCATGCACTTAACTTTGTGCGTAGACGCTGCATTGATTGGCTTAGTATTTGGCTAACGCGTGACTCGCTAACACCAATCACCTCACCGATTTCTTTTAAGTTTAACTCTTCATCATAATAAAGCGAAAGTACTAGGGCTTCACGTTCTGGAAGCGATTTAATTGAATCTACTAGCGCTTTTCGGAAAAACTCGTCTGCCACACCCTGAAATGGAAGATTATCTTCATCGGCATCTTCGGGAGAAATTGAATCTTCTGACACTCCGAGATCTTCGATTCCAATCAAACGCGAACAGTTTATATCCGTTAAAATAGTATGGTATTGGTCAAGGCTTATTCCTAGCTGCTGTGCAACTTCTGCATCAGTAGGATCTCTATTCAGTAAACCTTCTAGAGTGGAGATCGCCTGACTAACCTCACGATTATGCTTATGCACTGACCGAGGAACCCAATCCCCACGACGTATATCGTCAAGCATAGCACCTCGGATACGAATGCCAGCATATGTTTCAAAACTAGCGCCTTTACTGCCATCGTAGTTTTTTTGCGCTTCGAGCAAACCGATCATGCCCGCCTGAATAAGATCTTCCACTTGTACACTAGGCGGTAGGCGCCCTAGTAAATGATGAGCAATGCGCTTCACCAGCACCGAGTATTTCTCTAGAAATGCTCGTTGGCTGTTTTGATTCGCATACTGTTCATAAGTCAAAGCCTTATTCACCAAATGGTTCCTCTAGCATCTCAGGTCTATTTAGTAAGCGTTCTACAAAAAACTCAAGATGTCCACTCGGTGTTTTAGGAATTGGCCATGTCAGCGCTTTATTTGCCAATGAACCAATTGCTAGTGCCGCCGGAGATCTTGGGAACGCGTCAACAACAATCTTTTGTTTCTTAACAGATTGTCTAACTTTATCATCCAACGGAATACATGCTACGAGCTCTAGGCTCACATTCAAGAATCGCTCTGTGACCAAGGTCAACTTTGCGAACAATTCTCTGCCTTCTCGATAGCTTCTGACCATATTTGCAACGATTTTAAAACGTTGCACCTGATGTTCTTTGCTCAGCAACTTAATTAAAGCATATGCATCAGTGATTGACGTAGGTTCATCACAAACCACAATAACAACATCTTGCGCAGCTCGAGAGAAACTCACAACCATATCGGAAATACCCGCTGCCGTATCAATCAGCAATACGTCCATTTCGTCTTCTAAGCTACCAAAGGCTCGAATTAGACCAATATGTTGAGCGTGAGATAGCTCAGTCATTGATTGAGTACCAGATGTCGCTGGAATGATCTTAATACCGTGCGGACCTTCTACAATCGCATCTTTAAGTTCACATTCACCCGCAAGCACATGGCCTAGGTTGCGCTTTGGCCGAATACCGAGCATTACATCGACATTGGCCAACCCAAGGTCAGCATCTAATACCATGACTTTTTTGCCTTGGCGCGCCATTGAGATTGCCATGCCCAACGTTACGTTTGATTTACCAACACCGCCTTTACCACCCGTTACCGAAATAACCTTGGTCAATGATGGCTGTGTTAAGCGGCGTAATCCGCTTGCTTGGTCTTGTATCATATTTTTAGTCATAATCGTCCGCCGCCTAGAACCTCTCCGCTTCACTATTCCAGTAGTGAGGTTCATCTTCTGTCGACTTCTCTAATAATTCGTTTGCTTTTGCGACCATATATTTAGGTTGCGCTATCACAATATCTTCCGGAACTCGTTGTCCATTCGCTATGTAGGCAACGGGTAAAGAGTTCTGTACAACTACGCTGACAAACTCACCTAAACTCAGTGATTCATCTAGTTTAGTCATAATACAACCAGACAACGGAATACGTTTGAAATGGTCAATGGTCTCTTGCAGTACCTTTCGTTGCGCCGTTGCAGGCAAAACTAAGTAGCTGTGGATCATTTCTCCGCTTTCATGCATAAGCGTATCTAATTGCTCAGACAGCCTTACATCACGCTGCCCCATACCTGCGGTATCAACTAGAATTAGGCGACGATTTCGTAATTGATATATTACATCGGCTAACTCATTGGAATCTTTAGCGACTTTTACAGGACAACCCATAATTCTTCCATAAATCGCTAATTGCTCATGCGCACCAATACGATAAGTATCTGTTGAAACCAGTGCCACATTATCTGAGCCGTACTCCATTGCGGCGCGTGCCGCCAGTTTTGCAACAGTGGTGGTTTTACCCACACCAGTAGGCCCGAGCAAAGCAACCACACCACCTCGTTTTAAGATATCTTGTCGAGAAATAGGGATCTGATCTGACACCAATCCGAGTAATGCTTTCCATGCCTTAGTCGGAGGTGTGTCTTCCGGTATATAGCAAGCAAGCTGATCAGCAAGGTCAGATGAAACACCCATGCGCTCAAGACGTTTGATTAACATGGCTCGCAGAGGCTCTCGACGCTCTACCTCTTGCCACATCAGGCCCGAAACTTGATGTTCTAGAAGCTGACGTATTGACGTCATCTCTTCTTTCATCTCTTCCAAGTCTTCACTTGAGACCGGAGGCTCTTCACGACGCTGTCTTTCATAACGCGTTGGATCTAATTTGGCGGCTGGCTTATCTACCCGGCGATCTTCAGCAATTAAACGCGCAAGTGGCGAATCTTCTTTGAGCTGTACATTATCTCGAGACGGATCACGTGACGCTGACTGCCTTTTTAGCAACGCTGAAAGTGAGTCTTGGTTATCGCTGCCCTCTTGCTCGACAGCATCGGCACCATTTGTGCTGTATTGCTTAAGCATAGTGGCAAAACGCTTAGTCATAGAGCGACCAGAATCGGCTTGAGTTTGCAAACTGACTCGATCATCGTCCAATGTACGTTGGTTTGGAGTAGGAATACTTGCAGGGGCCTGGCGAGTATTGTTATGGCGAGGACTTGAGTTATAGCCGTTACTTTGGCGCTTAACTCCTTCAGCACCATCGACAGCCGCAACGATCTCTACACCACCCGCGACTTTTTTATTTGACATGATCACCGCGTCATCACCTAACTCCCCTTTAACTTGGAGTAAGGCGCTGCGCATGTCTTTGGCAAAAAATCGTTTAATCTTCAAATTAAGTACCGTATCTCAACGCATCCATTCTAGTTTCCAACCGCTTGAACAATGCGAATTTGTTTCTCGTCAGGGACCTCTTGATAAGAGAGAACTCTTAATGAAGGAATCGTATTTTTGACAAACTTAGCTAGCGTAGAACGTAGTACACCAGAGGTTAGAAGTACCGCTGGTTCACCTTTAAGCTCTTGCTCTTGTGTCGCTTGGCTTAATGATGATTGTAGTCGTTCTGCTAAGCCTGGCTCAATTCCCGCCGATTCCCCGCCTGAAGCCTGCATTGTTTGATGCAATATTTGTTCCAGCTCAGGAATAAGAGTAATGACTGGCAGCTCAGGCTCTATCCCATTGATTTCCTGGACAATTAATCGTTTTAACGAGATGCGCACTGCAGCCGTAAGAATGTCAGCTTCTTGACTCTTACTTGAGTATTCGGACAAGGTTTGAACAATAGATCTAATATCTCGGATTGGTACCGCTTCATTAAGCAGGTTTTGCAACACTTTCACTACCACGCCCAATTGAAGCTGATCCGGTACAAAACTTTCTACTAGCTTAGGCGTGCTTCGACCCAACATTTCGAGTAGGTTCTGAACTTCTTCATGGCCAATAAGCTGAGAAGCATTGTTAGTCAGTAGTTGGCTAAGGTGAGTCGCCAACACCGTTGAAGAGTCAACCACTGTATAGCCAAGTGCTTGAGCATGCTCACGTTGCTCTTCTCGAATCCAAGCGGCTTCGAGGCCAAAAGCAGGATCGATGGTCGGCTCGCCTTCAATCATTCCATAAACCTGACCTGGGTTAATCGCCAACTCCATATCTGGTCGAATTTCTGCCTCACCAACTGCGACACCCATCAAGGTAATACGATAACTGTTGGGCGTAAGCTCTAGATTGTCTCGAATGTGTACAGCAGGGATTAAAAAGCCGAAGTCTTGGGAAAGCTTCTTACGCACCCCTTTAACGCGTTCTAATAACTCACCACCTTGGTCTTTATCCACCAATGGAATTAATCGATATCCCACCTCTAGTCCAATAATATCAACAGGCTGAACGTCATCCCAAGATAGTTCTTTCGGCGTTGTTGTCTCTTGCTCTGTCGTCGCTTGAGTGCTTGGCTCTTCCGCCGCTTTCTTCTGCTTGCGGAAGATCCAGTAAGCACCACCACCCGCAATAAGCGCAAGTAGTAAAAAAGCAAAGTGCGGCATGCCAGGTACTAGCCCCATCACACCGAGTATGCCCGCGGTAATCATGAGTGCTTTCGGGTTGTCAAACATTTGAAAGGCAACCTGTTGACCCATATCTTCATCAGTGTTTTGGCGTGTAACCATGATCGCCGCGCCAATGGAAAGGAGTAGCGATGGGATTTGTGCGACCAAACCATCACCAATGGTCAACAGAGTATAGATTTGCAGTGCTTCCTTGAAGCCAAGGTCATACTGGATCATACCGATAGAAAGACCGCCGATAATGTTGATAAACAAAATCAAGATACCGGCAATGGCATCTCCTTTTACAAATTTCGAAGCACCATCCATAGAACCGTAGAAATCTGCTTCTTTAGTAACTTCTTGACGCCTTGTTCTTGCTTGGTCTTGATCAATGAGTCCAGCATTTAAATCGGCATCGATAGCCATCTGCTTACCCGGTAACGCATCCAAGGTGAAACGTGCACTCACTTCCGAAATACGTCCTGCACCTTTGGTTACAACCATAAAGTTAATGATCATCAAGATAAGGAAAACAACCAGACCAACAGCATAGTTGCCACCGATAACCACACTACCAAAGGCTTCAATCACCTTACCTGCCGCACTTGACCCTTCATGACCATAGAGAAGAACAACACGTGTTGATGCGACGTTTAACGCCAAACGCAGAAGCGTCGAGATAAGTAACACCGTGGGGAAAGCAGCAAAATCAAGTGGTCGACGCGTATATACCGTCACCAGTAAGACAACCATCGCTAACGCGATATTGAAGGTGAAGAACAAATCGAGCAAAAATGCTGGAATTGGCAGAATAACCATTGCCAATGTCGACAATACCATAACTGGCGCGCCAACAGCGGGCATCGCACGTTGAGGGATTGGAGGCAATTTGTCCGTAAACGGCAGAGAAAACTTCATAGTTGAGTAGCTACAATAGTCTGAAAAAGAAGAACTTGGACTAGCTATGCAATATCTAGTCCAGCAACTCTGTCAAATTAATGGCTGCGCAATAACTCAGCGCAAGGGGAGTTTGTGTTCAGCAAACATATGACCAACACAAGTTGGCCAAACTCAGTCGCTACGGTTGAATATTAAAAGCAACTTCGCCCGTTAACTTCTCTAAAGAATACTCTATGCATGTGAGCCCAGAGGTCGGGAACATTGGCGGGGCAAGATCAGGCACAAACTCAGCTGTTAGATATCCGACAAGAGGTAAATGCGACACCAGTAAAATACGCTCATAGCGATGTACATCAATAAGGGCCGATACATAGTCTGCCACTTGCTCCGAGTCGCCATATGGCGTGATCTCATCACAAATTTCCACTTGGTCGGAACTGAAACACTCCGAGATCTCTTGCCAAGTCTGTTGGGCTCTAATGTATGGACTTACAAGCACTTTATCAAACTGTGAGAAACCTCTTTTAACACAGGCACGGGCGACAGCAACAGAAGCACTTCTACCGTTGTTTGTTAGCTCTCTCTGGGCATCGGATTGAGCAAAGTGCTCGGCTTCCCCATGGCGCATGATGAAAATTTTCATGGCATTTTCCTAATACTATCCGCTTTATTTCTGGCGCGGTTTTATTTTTGTCGTGCTGGTTTAAACACAGCTTCATTGTTATCAAGTGTTGAGCTATTTCGGCCCCAACATCAGCGTGGACCTATAAACAATTATATCAACTCTCTAACTAAAGACCCCGACTTTCTTAACACTATTTAAAGCTAATCAGTTCAGTTCTTTGACCCATTTTGCTCATATTTCTCAAACAGATAGTTTGCAGTCGACTACATCCGAGTCATAATTACTCTATTGTCTATAAGACCACTTAAACAGTTTCGGAGAGTGTACTGTGCACATTAGCCCCAATGATACGAACCAATATCGTTATCTTACCTTAGCTAACGGAGTCAGGGTTTTATTGATTCACGATCAAGGTGCGCAAAAATCAGCAGCAGCCCTCGCGGTCAATGTGGGTCACTTCGACGACCCATCCGATAGAGAAGGTCTCGCCCATTATTTAGAACATATGTTGTTTTTGGGCACAGAAAAATACCCCAAAGTCGGAGAATTTCAAAGCTATATTAATCAGCATGGCGGCAGTAATAATGCGTGGACAGGTACCGAACACACCTGCTTCTTCTTCGATGTAACACCCAATGCATTCGAGTCAAGCCTAGATCGCTTCAGTCAGTTTTTTACCGCCCCACTTTTCAACCCCGAAGCATTAGACAAAGAACGCCTAGCTGTTGAGTCTGAATACAAACTTAAACTCAATGATGATTCAAGAAGGCTCTATCAAGTCCATAAAGAAATTGTCAATCCCGCTCATCCCTTTAGTAAGTTTTCTGTTGGCAACTTAGAAACATTAGAGGATCGTAACGGTGAGTCGATCAGAGAGGAAATTATTGCCTTCCACTACGAGCAGTATTCTGCCGATTTAATGACGTTGGCTGTGACTGGCCCTCAGGATCTAGATGAACTTGAAACAATGTGTCATGAAAAGTTCTCAGCGATCCCAAATCATCAATTAGCCGGAAAGTGCATTACAACGCCATTTACTGATCAGTATTCAACCTCGATTTTGGTCAAAGTAGAACCCGTAAAGGAGATCCGAAAACTGATTCTTACCTTTCCTATGCCAAGCATGGATCAGTACTACCAAAGCAAACCTCTGTCTTACTTTGCCCACTTGTTAGGTTATGAAGGTAGCGGCAGTTTAATGCTAACACTCAAAGACAAAGACTGGATCACCTCTCTATCTGCTGGCGGTGGCACCAGTGGCAGCAACTATCGTGAATTTACCGTTAGCTGCGCGTTAACTCCGCTTGGCCTCGATCACATTGATGATATTACCCAGGCTGTCTTTAGCTATATCTCTTTGATTAGCGAGAAGGGGCTAGATGAGTGGCGATACGCAGAAAAGCAAGCGGTCTTGGAGTCAGCATTTCGTTTTCAAGAGCCCACTCGTTCACTCGATTTAGTCAGCCATTTAGTTATTAATATGCAGCATTATCAAGAAGAGGATGTTGTTTATGGTGATTTCATGATGAATCACTATGACGAGTCCGTCCTAAAATCTTTGTTGCAATATTTCACTCCGGCCAATCTCCGTACAACACTTATCGCACATGGGTATGAATACACCAAAGCGGCTAAATGGTATTTCACACCTTATTCTGTAAGTGCATTAGCCCATGAGCAAATAGAACATTACTTACGTCCTAGCCCATTGGTCTTTGAACTGCCCGAAAAGAATCCTTTTATCTGCTATGACTTAGACCCAAAGGAATTAGAGATTTCTCACTCTGTACCACAAGTATTAGAAGAGTTACCAGGCTTTAAACTTTGGCACTTGCAAGACGATGAATTTCGCGTCCCAAAAGGCGTGGTTTATATCGCCATTGATAGCCCTCATGCCGTAGCCAACCCACGCAATATTGTTAAGACTCGCCTCTGCGTCGAGATGTTTCTAGACAGCCTCGCTGCTGATACTTATCAAGCAGAAATCGCAGGGATGGGTTACAACATGTATGCTCATCAAGGGGGAGTAACGTTAACCATCTCAGGCTTTAGTCAAAAACAGCCAGAACTGATGAAGCAGATCTTAACTCGCTTCGCCCAACGTGAGTTCAGTAGCCAGAGATTTAATACCATCAAACAGCAATTACTAAGAAATTGGCGTAATTCAGCTCAAGATCGTCCAATTTCACAGCTTTTCAATGCACTTACTGGGATTTTACAACCAAACAACCCACCTTACTCAGTATTGGTGGAAGCACTGGAATCAATCGAAGTCGATGAGTTGGCAAGTTTTGTCGAAGCCATACTAGCTGAGTTGCATGTTGAAATGTTTGTCTACGGAGATTGGACTCGAGCCGACGCCCTTGCTCTCGGTCACACCTTAAAAGATGCACTTAGAGTGCAAAACCAACAGTATGAAGAAGCACTACGCCCACTGGTTATGTTAGGTAAAAATGGCTCGTTCCAACGCGAAGTGTTCTGCGATCAAGAAGACTCAGCGACGGTACTCTACTATCAATGTGACGACACTAGTCCAAAAAGTATCGCCCTATATTCATTAGCCAACCACCTAATGTCAGCCACCTTTTTCCATGAGATTCGTACTAAGCAGCAGCTTGGCTATATGGTAGGTACAGGCAACTTACCACTAAATCGACACCCAGGTATTGCGTTGTATGTGCAATCTCCCAACGCTGCTCCGATTGACTTGATCAGCTCAATAGATGAATTCCTCAACGCATTCTATATGGTGCTATTAGAGCTAAACGAGTACCAATGGCATAGCAGTAAACGGGGATTATGGAATCAGATCTCAACCCCTGATACCACCTTACGCGGCCGCGCTCAGCGACTGTGGGTTGCTATTGGCAATAAAGATACGGATTTCAATCAGAAAGAGGTGGTTTTGGAGGAGCTCAAAACCTTAACCCGCACAGATATGATTCGCTTCGTGGTCAATGAACTCAAACCACGCACAGCGAATCGACTCATAATGCACACTCAGGGTAACGCGCATCATGAATCAGAGACGCTTAACCTAGGTATGGAAATAGGCTCAATTGAAGAGTTCCAATTAAGACCACAAGATATTGAGTTAGGCTAGCCTGCCTGCTCAGATTCAACAATGTTCTTCAATGAATGGGGGTGAAGCTTAATGCACACCCTTTGCCATTTAAATGCAACCGTTGGGTTGTTCAAACGCTCACCTTCCCCTTTCGGGCTTGATAGCTTGGTTTTGATCCCAAGATCTGACAGTCGCTCCCACTGAGCCGCGAAATCAGGAAATTGCTTCTTTAGATCTGCGAGGTAATCATCTGCGGTTTGCGCAGTTGAAGGAACAACAAACTCGACATGCTCCCAATCCTGCTCTGGGTAGATTTTCCCATGCGCTGGGTAAGGCAGTTCCAAGCACTCAATATCCCAGCCATGGCTATTCAAAGCTTGCTCAAACAGAATTACGATGATTGGGCGGCCATTAATCTGAGCATTCGAAATGACCTTCCCTTCTTTTTGCCACTCTTGATGCGCTAATTTCGCCAGTTCAGCATCATTGATACGCAAAGCGATATGATCAGCCTGAAATGGCTTGAGATTAATATGCAAAGTATCGCTTAAACCTTGAATTTTATGCATAAATTCATCAAGGTTTGTTTTCATCTGAGAAGGCATTAATTCAGCGTTGAACAGCGGTTGTGACATTTTTTCGTACCCAATGCGTTGATTTTTCCCCAATACTAACAAGATCGCCAGGAAAAGTAGAAAATTTCCCAGTTAACTCCCTATAAGCGAAGCAATAAAGTTGCTATTATGTGCGCCAAATTTATGAACTAGATCGAGATATGCATTCATTCCACTTGTTGGATATTATTCACGGCTCCTGTCGATGAACCAGCCGAGTGATAACGAATGCATAGCTAACCAATTCCCAAGAATTGAAGGAAGCGCGTGTGAATATCCAAGCACTTATTAATGACAAAGTTTCTCAGGCTTTAGAAGCCGCTGGCGCACCTGCAGGCAGCCCTGCAGCCGTTCGTCAATCTGCAAAACCTCAGTTTGGTGATTACCAAGCAAATGGCGTTATGGGCGTTGCAAAAAAACTAGGGACTAACCCACGCGAATTCGCGCAAAAAGTATTGGATGTTCTAGACCTAGAAGGTATCGCGAGTAAAACAGAAATCGCAGGCCCTGGTTTTATCAACATTTTCCTAAGCGAAGAGTTCCTAGCGAAACAGGCTGATGTAGCCCTAGCAGACACTCGTTTAGGCGTTGCAGCAGAAGAGCAGAAAACGATTGTTGCTGACTACTCTGCACCAAACGTTGCTAAAGAAATGCACGTCGGTCACCTACGTTCAACTATCATCGGTGATGCTGTTGTTCGTACACTAGAGTTCCTTGGTCATAAAGTTGTTCGTGCTAACCACATCGGCGACTGGGGTACTCAGTTCGGTATGCTTATCGCCAACCTTGAGCGCGTACAGAAGGAGTCTGGTGAAGTTTCAATGGAACTTTCAGACCTTGAAGCCTTCTACCGCGAATCTAAAAAGCTATACGACGAAGACGAAGAGTTCGCTGCAAGAGCACGTAACTACGTTGTAAAACTTCAGAGCGGTGACGAATACTGCGCTGAAATGTGGAAAAAGCTTGTTGATGTTACTATGGTTCAAAACCAGCGTAACTACGACCGCCTAAACGTATCTCTAACTCGTGCTGACGTAATGGGTGAAAGCATGTACAACGACATGCTACCTGGCATTGTTGCTGACCTTAAGCAGCAAGGCCTAGCGCAAGAAGATGACGGCGCTCAAGTTGTGTTCCTAGACGAGTACAAGAACAAAGACGGCGAAGCGATGGGTGTTATCATCCAGAAGCGTGATGGCGGCTTCCTATACACCACCACTGATATCGCTTGTGCTAAGTACCGTTACGAAACACTCGGTGCAGATCGCGTACTTTACTTTATTGACTCTCGTCAGCATCAACACCTAATGCAAGCTTGGACTATCGTTCGTAAAGCAGGCTATGTGCCAGAAGAAGTTTCTTTAGAGCACCACGCTTTCGGTATGATGCTAGGCAAAGATGGTCGTCCATTTAAGACTCGCGCAGGTGGCACGGTTCGTCTTGCCGATCTTTTAGATGAAGCTGAAGAGCGCGCAATTAAACTGATTGAGTCTAAGAACGCTGACCTTGATTCTGAAGAGAAAGCCAACATCGCGAAAACTGTTGCTATGGCAGCGGTTAAGTACGCAGACCTATCTAAGCACCGTACCACTGACTACGTGTTTGATTGGGACAACATGCTAGCATTTGAAGGTAACACTGCACCTTACATGCAATACGCCTTTACTCGTGTTTCTTCTATCTTCGCTAAAGCGGGTATCTCTATGGACGAGCTATCTGGTGAGATCAAAGTAACTGAAGACAAAGAGAAAGCACTGATTGCTAAACTTCTTCAATTTGAAGAAGCGGTTCAATCTGTTGCTCGTGAAGGTCAACCGCATATCATGTGTAGCTACCTATTCGAACTTGCAGGTCAATTCTCAAGCTTCTACGAAGCATGCCCAATCCTAAGCAGTGAAGATGAGTCTGTGAAGCAAAGCCGCTTGAAGCTAGCAGCACTTACTGCAAAAACAATCAAGCAAGGTCTCTCTTTGCTTGGTATCGATACGCTAGAGCGTATGTAAGAACTAGAGAGCTAGAGAGCTAGAGAGCTAGAGAGCTAGAGAGCTAGAGAGCTAGAGAGCTAGAATGAAGGTTGGTGCGAGAGCGTCAACCTTTTGTTTTATTTGGCGTATACTAGGCACAATCGGATAAAAATGGATTACGACTATGAGTTTTGAACTGCATCCTCAACTCGCTAAAGATACCACTGTGATTGGTCAATTCCCTTTATGCGTTGCCCTACTGCATAAAGACACCGCTGTGCCTTGGGTTATTTTAGTGCCTAAACGAAACAACTTAAAAGAGTTGCATCACTTACCAATGAAAGAGCAACAGCAATTCTTGCTTGAATCACAAGCGGTAAGCCAAGCGTTAGAAGCGACATTCCAACCTGATAAGCTAAATCTTGGCGCACTCGGCAATATGGTTCCTCAGCTTCATATTCATCATATCGCTCGTTTTAAAGATGACGTGGCCTGGCCTGGCCCTGTCTGGGGTAATACCGAAGGTAAGTTCCGCAGCGATGATGAGCAAGGTAGACTTCTAAACCGAATTAAGAATGTCCTTTCTTTAAGCTCGATATTTACTGCCGCATAGATTCTAAGCCTACTAATAAAACGTCGGACATAAAAAAAGCCGTTCTTCTATCAAGAACGGCTTTTTAACATTAGTCTCCGATTACATGGTGACATTCAGAGCTAAAGCGTCATCATTGACTTTTGCGTATCTAATCCGAGTGACATTTTTTGAAGAGTTAGTATCAACAAACCTTGAGATCTTGCCCTTTTTAATCCACACAGACAGCATTGCGTCTACCCCATCCTCGCTCATCGCAAACTTCTTCGCTAACTCACGACGAGAAATACCAGCACTTTGCTCGATACACAGCTTTAGATCAGAAAGAATCATGCAACTTGTACCTCTAGCGTTTGATTTTGTTTGGTACCGACAGATTTAAGCACTCTGTATGTCGCAAAGCTCACCAACAAAATACCAGCAATCCACGCCGAACTTGACGCAGGGTGATCAGTAAAGTGCGTCACTTGGTAGTATAAGGCTGCGCTTCCGTATGCCAGCCCCATAGTCCATACCGCGATAAAGCGTGCGTATTTCTGACCAAATTCACGCACATAGGCCCCCATAGCGGCCACACAAGGCGTGTACAGCAATATAAAGATTAGGTAGGCAAATGCCGCATTGCTGGAAGCAAAATATCCTTTTAGGTTACCAAAGATTGAAGCATCAACTTCTTGCTCTTCTGCTACCGCTTGGCTGTCAGAAAGATCGCCCACTTCAATACCAAGTGGATCGGAATAACTAAGCCCTGCTAGATTGTCTGGAATAGACATCACCGCCTCTTCTAGACTTCCCATCAGATCGTACTCGCCGCCTTCCTCTTCACTTGGTGCGTACAAACTATTCAATGTACCCACTACGGCTTCTTTCGCAAAAATACCAGTGATAATACCTACTGTTGCAGGCCAGTTGTCTTCTTGGATACCAATAGGAGCAAAGACAGGCGTCACGATTTGTGATGCTTTTGATAACACTGAGTTTTCGCTGTCTTGGTTGCCAAATGAACCATCTGTACCTACAGAGTTTAGGAAGCTAAGAATAGTAACAACAACCACGATCGTTTTACCCGCCCCTAAAACAAAGCGCTTTAATTTCTGCCATGTTTTAATCACGATATTACGAATCGTCGGTAGTTCATAGTCCGGCATTTCCATCACCAAGCTATCACTTGAACCTGGGTAAAGTGTCTTCTTAAGTACCAAACCAGTGAACACTGCGGCAACAATACCTAGCAGGTAAAGTGAGAATACAATGTTCTGACCACTTTGAGGGAAGAATGCAGCAGCGAACAAAGCATAAACGGGTAAACGAGCACCACATGACATAAATGGCGCCATCGAGGCCGCTAATTTGCGTTCACGCTCCTGATCGAGTGTGCGGGTGGCCATAATAGAAGGTACGTTACAACCAAAGCCTAACACTAGCGGAACGAACGCTTTTCCTGGTAAGCCAATTTTTTGCATGACCTTGTCCAATACAAACGCAGCGCGAGACATATAGCCCGAGCTTTCTAGTAATGCTAAGAATAGGTATAGACATGCAATGACGGGAATAAATGTCGCAACAGTTTGGATACCGCCACCGACACCATCAGCTAACAGTGTCACCAGCCAAACAGGAAGGTGATCGTCTAACAAGTAGTGACCGCCATCAACCAGCAGAGCACCAACACCAATATCGAAAAAGTCGATAAAGGCACTGCCAATGTTGATCGAGAACATAAACATCAAATACATTACAACAAAGAAAAACGGTACACCCACCCATTTGTTTAGGATGATAGCGTCAACCTTCTCTGTGAAGCTGTGACTGAGTTTACCTTCTGAGCGGCGTACCTTCTTACACTGTTCGTGCAAAAACGTATATTTGACATCAGCGACAAGCAAATCAACGTCTAGCTCTACATTGCGTTGTGCAGCTAGCGCCATTGTACGTGGCTGTTGAGATAGAGAGTTCAGTACCAACACATCATTTTCAAGTGCGCGAATCGCCAAAGCACGCTTAGCAACCTCTGAATGATCTGCAAATAGTGGCTGTACTTGTTCAATTGCTGATTCAAATTCTTGACCATAATTAAGGCGCAGTTCATCCAGTGCAACACCTTGTACAAGCGTTTTATGTAAACGCTCTTTAAATGCCTGAACTTGAGAATTGTTGTTGGCCGAGATAGCCATAACTGGGCAACCAAGCACTTTTTCCAAAGCTTTAATATCGATGGTTTGGCGTTCACGTTTTAGGGCATCCATCTTGTTGAGTACAACAACCATAGGACGACCAAGTTCACGCAACTGCAACGTCATATAGAGACTACGCTCAAGACAAGTCGCATCGACTACGTTGATGATCAAATCAGCAGGATGAGTCAGCACAGCCCTAGAAGCGATAGACTCATCGATACTGTTTCCATCATTGCCGCTGTCTAAAGCGTAAATACCTGGCAGATCGGTAAGTAAAAAGTCGTCGCTAGAATGTGAGTACTTACCTGTTTTTTTCTCGACGGTAACGCCCGCCCAGTTACCTACCTGTTGCTTGGCACCAGTGAGTCCGTTAAAAAGCGTTGTTTTACCGCTATTTGGATTACCTACCGTAAGAATCTTGTATTCCATCAGTTTGCCTCCACTGTAATTGCATCAGCAATATTGACACGTACTGCTAGCGAAACCCCGCGAACTTCTACTTGGAGTGGGTCTCCCATCGGTGCTTTTCGAATTAATGTGACAGGTGTTTGCGGCAGAAGCCCCATAACCATCAATTTTTTACGCACATCCGTAGAGAGCTCAGAAAGCCCAGTGATGGTCGCACCTTGTCCCTGTTGTAGTTGTGAGAGTTTCATTATCATACCAGTTATTTGTAATGAGAAATATTTTCATTTGTGCTTACAATTCTATCTTCAATTGTTTTAACAGATCTTGCCTGAAATCAATGTTTTCATGTTTCGAGAAAATCGGGGTCAGTAACTGGTTACTAAAAGAAGCGATATATAAGTGGAGTATGAGCGTAAAGATGGGGTGATGTGATATAGGCAGATATTGAAGCAACAGCTCTTGCGATTACTAGCACAATTGGTAGAGATATCGCTCCACAGGCCCTGCTCTAAAAACGTCAAAACAATACTCGTCAATTTCGTCAAAAAAGACTTATCCAGTTATCAGCTCGACCCAACAATCACTCAACTGAATATCAAGCAAACAAATTAGTTCAAATAAAACATATACTTAATTAAGTGTCGCTTTTCTTATGTCACCTTGGCGTTAATTTTATAAGTAAAAAAAGTCCACCTCGCTATAGTTAATCACGTCAAGAGGGAACGCCCTTAAGACGACATTAAAATTCCAGAGGTGACGCATCAGCGTCACTCCGGCAGCAAGCGAAGGTGTCATTGACACCCGTGGTATAGTCTCCCCGACTATACCACGACATTTTTTTCTTATCCTTAACACCACATCCACGTACAACGTAGTACTAACCCAGTGATTTATATCAATAGTCGACACACAGTTTGTAGTGAAGTATGGCTATCCGCGCATTCTTAAAGTTGCAATGACGTGGCTCTCAGAGATAGTGCTGAATTAAGCATTCAAGGCCTATCAGAGAACAGAGATTGATATAACTTAGGAAACAAAGGATGGATTGCAGTTCATACGATCGCTAATAATCGCCTTGTTGTTCAACAAACTGCGTCGGTGACATACCAAAGCGATGTCTAAACCTTTGGCTAAAGTAAGATGGATCATTGAAGCCACATTCAAAGGCAACGTCCGACACCTTCTCTCCGGCCAGCAAGCGTCGGCAAGCATTATCTAAGCGCACTTCAGTCAAATACTCAGTAAAAGTTTTCTCTACCGACGATTTAAATCGTCGCTGTAGACTACGCTCAGAAACGTAAAGCATCTTGGCTGCAGATGAAGTACCAAAGTCAGGATCTGTGTAGTTCAATTCAACCACTTTCACCACTCTTGAAAGCCAAGGATCATCTTGCACTAAGTCAGCCCCATCTTCCTCATCTAACATTACAACAGGGCTACGTTCAAATGACACACTTTCTTGCCAACTAATCTCCAGTAAATTTCTCTCATCTGAACTGAACACACTCATCTCGCCACCACTTTGTGCAACGAGCTCATGCAAGTTTTCCGAGGAGCTAGCGCTAGCTGTACTTGCGTCAAAGGCATCGCCTTGATCGAGCATAGAAAACGTAACTTTACCTTCTGCTTGGGTAAGTTGAATTACAACGGTTTGATTGCGGTAACAACGACGTAGAATGCCGTCAAACACCAGGTTGAAGATCTCATCAAGATTAAAATCAGTCAGGCATATATGTAGCTCTGTGTCCGATTCAAAAGTGACATTGACTCCCACTTTAGCCAACTCATCTTTCCAGCTACTGATAACCGAATGCAATATCATGGTTAGATTAAAAACGGGTAACGCTTGTCCATTGGTAGACCTTACATTGACCAACATCTCTAACTCTCGTTGTACATAGTCAACTAGCTGTTCCGGGGCGAGTTCTTTAGAGCCCACGACTTTGAGCCGTTCTTTTAGACCACTGATAGACTGGCTGTAGATCAACCAACGTACTTGAAGCTGTTTACGTAACTGGTTGTTATTACCTAGCAACACTCTACTTTGATGACGTAACTGGTTGGTTTTTAGTGCCACTTGAGCCTTAAGCACACGGTTTGACTTTGCCATCAACCGAGAGCGCCAATAAACAATGATCGCGATAATGATCAGAATCGCCAATATATAAATGGCAAAAGCGACATGGCTTAAAAACCAAGGTTCTGTCACCACAAAATGGTAGCTATTGCTGTCACCTTTTACTCGATTGTGTCTTATTGGACGCACCTCAAGCTGATACTCTCCTGGCATAAGGTGTTCTATGGTCAATGTGCTCCCCTCTAATACTTGCCACTCGCTGCTTTGGTTTAGTCGATACTCAAGATTAATGTTGCTTGAACTGGGAAGAAAACCAAACTGGAAGAAAATCGACTCGCCATAACCAATCTCTGGAGTCTGCTTTAGTGTATTGGCTAATGAAAATAGCTTTTGGTTATGTTTTATCTGGCTAAATATTACCCGTGTATCAGGTAAGCGACTCACAACAAGCTGCTGAGTGTTGACTTTAACCAAGCTACTTTTTGCTCCCAACAGAATTGTTCGTTCACTGTCACTCCCAAAGCTGCATACACCAGAAAGAAACTCGTTACTAATCACCCCGAAAGGCTCTCCATAGTGCTGACTAAGTGCACCGTTTGATGAGTAACGTGATAGCCCTGTGGACGAAGTCAACCAGATACCATCTTGGTTTTTGATTAAGCATTTTGGCGTCACGTGCCCATCGACCATATCGATCGGCTCAACTCTATTTTTATCAAGGTCTAGACGATACAATCCATAACGACTTGCCACCCAAAGCTCTTGTTCTGAAACTTGCGCAGTATCGATGACTTCACCATAGGGAATACTCTCTCCAACAAAGCTAATTTGCCCGTCCTGCACCATGTACATACCATGTTCTGTCCCCAACATCACATAGTCTTGAGAAGTCACATGCATATGCGTTAACTGAGCGGGTAAATACTTGTCGATCATCCAATCAGAACCGTACTGAGTCAGTTTGCGACTACCGGGTTGGTAACTCCAAAGCTCAGTCTCACTCGCCCCCCACAACATTTGATGGTGATCGAACTCAATAAATCTAACCTTGGTCGTTTTCAGAAAGTTTGGTAGGTCATCATCGATCACTTCCCCAGTATCTGCATTCACACACACGACTCCATCATCAGTCGCTAACCACAGTACACCGTCGCGTTCTTCCAGGTCATAAACATTCCCTCTATATAGTTGCTGACGTGACGCCAAATTGAGTAAGTTAAGGCGAAAGACTCCTTTGTTGGTCAGCAACCAGTATCCGTCTTGCCCTTTACTTCGATAGATCTCGAGTGTTTTCTCCCCGCGACTAAGGAGCGACATAGCTTCATTGGAGTAGCGGGTGAATTTATGCGAATAGAGTGAGAAGTACCTCACCCCTCGATCTGTTGCAACCCAAATACCACCTGTATTGTCATTAAGTAACGAATAGATCTTTTCCCCAGCAAGACTGTTTCCAGCACCAATCCCATGTTCAAATTTCTGAGTTTCTCCTGTCAAAAAGGTATAAACGTATAAGCCTTTTTCTGTTCCAATCCAGTACTCTTGGCTTGTTTCTGTGATACTTAAAACATGACTACCCGAAATGGTTCTTATCGGTTTCTGAGGCTTTTGGATATTAAAAATCAGTGCCCCGTTCAAAGAGCCAACAATCAACTCTCGACGTTTTTCAGAAAAATAGAGTTTCTCAACATAATTTTTCCCGGAGCTTGGAACGTGTTCAAACTGCTCACCATCAGATAAGTACACCCCCGCATTCGTCGCTACTACCCATTTAGATAGAATGAATTTGGCATCATTAATCGTAATTTGCGACGATTGATTATATTGATACAGCACCATTAAAGAGAAGGTTTGAAATTCTCCGGTATCGATATGATAAGTATAAAAATTCCTTTCATCTGACACCCAAATATAACGCTTCGATGAACCAATTCTTAAAATCTCGGTTCCGGGCGTTAGACTAAACACCAACTCTTTTTCTTGATTAGGAACAGTGCGGTAGATTTCGTTTTGGAAGAATGACCAGAATGCATTGTCTAGAAAAGCGATATGTGAGGCTTCGTGATCAAGTGCAGAGCCTTTCTCAGGAAGAATATGTTGACCATCAAAAAAAAGGACTTGGTCTCGCACATCTTGAAACCAAATGCCGCCATCATCAGCCAAGAATAACTGCTTCGCCGCGAAAATTTTTCCTTGCGCTAAGGTTGGCAAAGGGTAAAACAACTTAGGCGAAGTATTTGCAGCTAAAGATACTCCGGTATGTAGGAGCAAAAGAAGCAACATTATAAACTTATTCAAGATAATCCGATCCCTAGCAGCAAATGAAAGTTACCAATCGTGCGCGATTCTGAACCTTGGCAGGCTCTATTGTTATTTTGTGGTAATAATTATCTAGTAAATAGCGGGATTAACAAGTAAGGAAGAGAATTAGTTGACGACTTTTTCGATCAGTTCACAGATAGGTATTCAGCCAAAGACTCGAGAGTCTTTGGCTGAATATCACGTTAATGCACCAAGCAACGACTAAAGCTATCAGCAAGATTCTGTTTGAATTCAAAGTATCCGCCAACAACGGCTTCTACTTCTATCCCCAGCGGGTCCAGTACACCTGTTTTGACTTTGCTACCTCGAATGACAGACTCTACAACCGCAGGAGTAAATTGTGGCTCTGAAAAAACACATCGCGCTTTTTCTGCCGCTAACGTTTTACGAATAGCGATCAGTGTTTTGGCCCCTGGTTTGCGTTCAGGGCTCACCGTAAAATAACCGAGATGATTAAGTGGGAAATCTTGCTCAAAGTAACCGTAAGCATCATGGAAGACATAGTAGCCAGCATCGGCAACTGGCGCTAACTGTTTAGTTATTGCCGCTTTCTGTTCGGTTAACTTCTGCTTAAACGCTTCTAGATTTTTTACGTACTCAGCTTTGTTGGTCACATCTAACCCAACAAGTTTTTGCGTGATCGCTTCAGCAACTTGCATAGTCGGTTTATAACCTAACCAAAAGTGCGGATCGTGAGAACCATGGTCATGATCATGGTGATCGTGATGACCACCAGCAAACTCACGCAACTCTAAGCCATTGATATCACTCAATGTCAGTACATTGTCTTGGTCTTTAAGAACTTTAGTTAAAAACGGTTCTAAATCATTACCATACCAAACAACGAGATCCGCATTTCGCAGGCGTTTTACGTCTGAAGGGCGTAATGCGTAGTCATGAGGTGAGGTGTTTGAACCAAGGAGTACATCAGGTTGTGAGATATTTTTTGTCAACTCAACCGTGATGAGCTGAATTGGCTTGATGCTAGTTAAAACCTCTGATGCTTGAGCAAAAGACGGGCTTGCAACAACAATTGCACAAGCCATTAGAAAACGTTTCATAGATTGGTGATTACCGACTGGTTAAAAGAGTGAATAAATGTTACATTATAACATTAGTCAATTGCAAATGAGTTCCATTCATGTCGGCTCTAGTCGAACTCAATAGTATTAACGTTCAATTTGGTGAACGCAAAGTACTCGACAATATATCTCTACGCCTCAATAGAGGTGAAATTACCACTTTGATTGGCCCAAACGGGGCGGGTAAATCTACTTTAGTCAAGGTGCTTCTTGGGTTATTGAAAGACTATAACGGTAAAGTGACCAAGACCAAAGGTGTCAAGATTGGTTATGTGCCACAAAAACTTAGGCTCAATGACTCGCTGCCCCTGAATGTAGAAAGATTTCTGCGTTTGGCGGGCAAATACAGTAAACAAGAACTGAATGATGCGCTTAAACTCGTTGGAGCAGAACACCTATTCAAGAGTAACATGCACTCTCTTTCGGGTGGCGAGAACCAAAGAGTACTTCTTGCGCGTGCACTTCTACAACGTCCTGATTTATTGGTGCTAGATGAGCCTGCGCAAGGTGTCGATGTTCAAGGGCAAATTGATCTCTACGAGCTAATCGACACGATTCGTCATCGCTTCAACTGTGCTGTATTTATGGTTTCACACGACCTACACCTCGTGATGGCAAAAACCGATGACGTAGTGTGTATCAATCACCATGTATGCTGTTCTGGTGCACCTGCAGAAATCGCACAGCACCCAAGCTATATAGCACTATTCGGTCATACGCATCAGCAGCCATTTGCCTTCTATCACCATAAACACAACCATCACCATCATGACTTAGCCGGAGAGCCCGTCGACGGTGATGCAGAAATCTGTTCAAACCATTCTCACGGCCATCATCATGATTGAGTTTTTGCTACCTTCAATATTAGCGGGCTTAGGTATCGCATTAATCGCCGGCCCTTTGGGTTCATTTGTTGTCTGGCGCCGTATGGCCTACTTTGGTGATACGCTAGCTCACGCTTCTCTAATGGGGCTCGCGCTCGGTTTCTTATTCGATATTAACCTGTATCTCGCATTGACTGTTTGTTGCTTAGCGTTAGCGGTTATCTTAGTGACGTTACAAAAACAACAGTTAGTCGCGACCGATACTTTATTAGGTATTCTTGCACACAGCGCCCTATCGCTAGGTTTAGTGGCAGTAAGCTTTCTTGATAACGTGCGTATTGACCTAATGAGTTATCTATTTGGCGACTTGTTAGCAGTAACGCCAGAAGATCTCGTATATATCTATATTGGTGTGGCAGTTGTTTCAGCAGTGCTGACCTTATTCTGGCGCTCACTTTTGTCTACCACAGTAAATGAAGATCTAGCAGCCGTAGAAGGCCATAACGTTGATCTGATGCGCCTAATCCTAATGCTTATGGTCGGCCTTGTCATCGCCATTGGTATGAAGTTCGTTGGTGCTCTGATTATGACGTCACTACTGATCATCCCAGCAGCAACCGCACGCCGCTTCGCCAAAGCGCCGGAACAAATGGCGATACTCGCCTCTGTCATTGGTGCAATTGCTGTTCTACTTGGTTTGAGCATGTCTTGGCACTACGACACACCTGCCGGCCCATCAGTAGTAATTAGCGCGACAGCGATGTTTATGCTGAGTCAGATGTATCGGGTTAAGAGCTAGAGAGCTGGAACAGTTTTGGAGGGTTGGCGTTCTACGCCAGCTCTTTTTATTTTTGGACAGGAATATTTTAGATTATAGCTCTAACAATTTTGGCCAGATTAGAAAGAGGATCTTGAAACTTTAAGCTTTCGTTAGCAGTTTTCTATCATAGCGGTAAAGGGCGCAGTTCGGCGTAATCTGTAGTTATTTTTATACCTTTGTCGACTTTGATGATCACACCATCACCTACTACCAACGTAGCTTCATCTAGTACTACCTTCACACTCCCCGTGACAACTGAAGCTGCTTCGGTCCCCCAAAGTTCATCAGATTCGACTTCAAAAGTAATCTCTTCCGGCACAAATATTTCTACATTACCACTAAATAGTTGATAGTTATTTTCATCAGTACTTTCTATCTGATCCGCACTAATTTCTATATCTGAAGCCATTGTAGGCTGCACAAAAAACATAATCGTGCTGACAAAAATGACGATAATTGAAGAACACATTGCAGCCAGTTTCGTTCTGATATTTATCTCGAATGAATTTCTTCTGGTCTCTTCTCGTAGAAGCAGTTCACTAGCATCTAATTCAAAACAAGCCGCTAGTGCCTTCACTGTTTCAGGTGAACCTGCACCTTCTTTCTCAACTCTTTGAATTGTTCTTAAACTTAAAGCACTTACATCAGCTAAATGTTGTTGACTCCATGCCCTTGACTTACGTTCATTGAGTATTGTTTTTGTATTAACCTTCATCACACGTCCAACATCTAATGTTTGATGTCCAAAGCATATAATAATTCCAAATTTCTTATACGACAGTTTAACGCCAATAATGCGTCAAAGGGGTGACAAACTGCTAACGCCCCACTTAAGTGGGGCGTTAGGGCTTAATTTAGTTATCATCAACTAGGTTGCTTTCCAGCAGCGAAGCGCTCCATAGGGCGAAGCCCGTTCCCGAGCGCAGCGTTCCCGCTCTTAAGCACCTTCGTTATGCAACTCTAGGTTAGCTAGGTCTTGCTGGAGCTCACGCTGTACTTTTGCATCGTCGCTGCGTAGGGATTCTAAAAAGTCTAGGTAGCTTTGGTCGATGTCGCCTGTAACGTATTCGCCACTGAATACCGATGTCTCAAACTTCTCGACATCGCGGTTACCCATGCCGACTGCATCAACAAGGTCTTCAAGTGTTTGGAAGATAAGCTCATCAGCACCAATTTGCTTACAGATTGAATTGTTGTCACGGCCATGAGCAATTAACTCAGTCGCGCTTGGCATATCAATACCGTACACGTTCGGAAAACGAATTTCTGGCGCTGCTGATACCATAAATACCTTTTTCGCACCTGAATCACGCGCCATCTCAATGATCTGCTCTGAGGTAGTTCCGCGGACAATAGAGTCATCTACTAGTAGAACGTTCTTATCTTTAAATTCAGAACGAATCGCGTTTAGCTTACGACGAACCGATTTCTTACGTTGCTGCTGACCCGGCATGATGAAGGTTCGACCTACGTAGCGGTTTTTCACAAAGCCTTGACGGTACGGTTTATCAATCGCTTGGGCAATTTGAAGCGCGATATCACATGAAGTTTCTGGAATTGGAATAACCACATCGATATCTAGGTGCTCGTACTCGTCGCGAATACGATCACCTAGTTTTTTGCCCATTTCAACCCGGGCACTGTATACCGAGATTTTGTCGATAAATGAATCAGGGCGAGCAAAGTAGACAAATTCAAAAATACATGGGTTTAGTGCTGGGTTATCGGCACATTGCTTAGTATGAAGTTGCCCATCAAATGTAGCGTAAATCGCTTCACCTGGCGCAACATCACGTAGGAAATCAAAACCTACAGCATCGAGAGCAACAGACTCTGAAGCAACCATGTATTCGACATTACCTGCTACTTCGCGTTTACCTAGGCATAGAGGGCGAATGCCGTTAGGATCACGAAACGCCACCATGCCATGACCGATAATCATTGCTGTAACTGCGTAAGCACCGCGAATAGTGCGATGGACATTGGTCACTGCGCGGAACACGTCTTCAGCCGTGACATTCCCCTTTACGGTGTCAATTTCATGGGCAAGCACGTTGAGCAGAACTTCTGAATCTGAAGTAGTGTTTACGTGACGACGATCTTTCTCGAACAATTTCTCACGAACTTCAGCTGCATTGGTAAGGTTACCGTTGTGTGCAAGCGTAATACCAAATGGAGAGTTTACGTAGAATGGTTGAGCCTCAGAAGAGCTTGCACTGCCCGCGGTAGGGTAGCGAACATGGCCGATACCCACACTGCCTTGGAGCCTTTGCATGTGTTTTGCTTCAAACACATCCTTCACCAAACCGTTCGCTTTTCTCAGACGAAAACGATTGCTTTCTATGGTACAAATACCCGCGGCATCTTGGCCACGGTGCTGCAATACCGTCAATGCATCATAGATAGACTGGTTTACAGGCGAAGTGCCCACGATTCCAACAATACCACACATGTCCTAACCCTCGATTTTGACAATGACTGGCGCGTTATAGCGCGCCAGATAAGAAACTAGATGTTGCTTGTAAGTGTTCGAAGAAAGGGGCAATGACGCGGCTAAATTCCGGCACCAATTGAGAACCTTTCCACCACTGTGAATCTGGAAACGAAGTAAACGCATCCATAAAAAATAGTCCGGCAGAAACAATTAGAACACCACGCAAACCGCCAAAGACGATGCCTAATACTCTGTCTGTTCCCGACAAGCCTGTTTTCTGCACTAGCTGAGAGATCACGTAGTTAACGAGAGCACCCACAACTAAGGTTGCAATAAACAAGGCTGCGATCGCGGCTCCATTACGAACCATCTCATCTTGGATATTGGTAAAGTAGACCGCTAGCTTCGCGTAGTACTGACTCGCGATAAAAAACGCCCCAAACCAAATCACCAATGACAACGCTTCTTTAGCGAAGCCACGAACTAAACTGATCAAAGCCGACAGGCCGATCACACCTAAAATGACAATATCTAACGGATTCATTCTGTACTTACATCTTAAGTTGGCGCGCATTTTAACAGAAAAAACGCTGACGCAAACGTTTTCTTATGGATTTAGTGGTTTAAATTTGAGCAACTGACCTTTGGAACCAGTAATTTTTTCTAGTTCAATGATCTGACGCTCAAGCTTACTCTTTGATACATCAGGACCAATAATGACTCGTGTAAAACCATTTTCGGGTTTTGTGTGAGCTTGATAACCGCGCTTTTGTAGATCTTTCACCAGATTTTTAGCGTTGTCGGCATTTTTTAATGCCATTAATTGAACGATCCATGCACTATCTTGGTACTCGTTGCGCTCTGGAACTTCTTTTACCACCACTGGTAATGGTTTATCTTCTGCAACTGGTTCGTTACTCGAGATGGTTACCTCAACTGGTGTGTCAGGTAAGCTTTGGCTATCATCAACCGGATCTAACACTTCAAAACTCTCTAACTCACTATCAAGCTCAGGTTTAAGAGGAATGCTAGCGATCTCTTCTTTATAATGGGTTTTCTTGCCGTCTAGCACGTCTGGTAAAACAATAATCCCTATCGCGACAAGGATGATGGTACCAACGAGGCGGTTTTGAAATTTACTTGCCATTTATTCACCTTTGTTTTGCCAATACTCTAGTACTTCACCCACAGTGTGGAAAGAACCAACAACTAGAATGACATCTTGAGGCTTGGCGTTTGTCATTGCTGCTTCAAATGCTTCTACTGGAGTTGGATACTGGGTTGTACCTGACGGAAGATACTGACATAGCTCCTCAGAACTTGCCGCACGTTGACCAGAAAGAGAAGCAGGATACCAATTGGCAGCGATTGGGCTTAGCGCATTTAGCGTCGCTTCAACGTCTTTGTCATGCAACATAGCCACCACAATATGAATGTTGTTACCTTGGTACTGCTGTTCAACTCTTTCAACCAAATATTCAGCTGAGTGCGGGTTGTGAGCAACGTCAAGCAAGATGGTTGGCTTAGTGCTGATAACTTGCATACGTCCCGGTAACTGAGCGTTTTTGAGGCCATTAACGATATTTACGTCGCTTAAGTCTAAGTTCGCTGTCGCAAGTGCCATAAGCGCCGTTGCGGCGTTTTGCAGTGGTAAGTTTGGGACAGGTAAATCTTCTAAGGTGTAGCTTCCATGTGTCCACTGCCAAACTGATTCACTTTGTAGTTCGTAGCTGTACTGTATATCAACTGCATAGAACTCAGCACCAATGTCATCAGCATGAGCTGCAACGGTTGATGGCGCTTTGGGTTGACCACAAATCGCCGGTTTGCCACTACGGTAAATTCCCGCTTTTTCGAAACCGATGACGTTAATATCGTCACCAAGCCAGTCAACATGATCAATCGCTAAGCTGGTAATCACAGAGACATCATGATCCACCACGTTGGTCGCATCAAGACGACCACCTAAGCCGACCTCCAGCAGAACAATATCCACTTTCTCTGTTTGGAAAAGGCGCAGTGCAGCTAGCGTTCCGTATTCGAATAGGCTTAAGCTTATTTCTCCGCGTTGTTTTTCAACAAAATCAAACGCTTGTGCATGCTTGTCATCACTTAGCTCTTCACCGTTAATACGGACACGCTCGTTGTAACGAATAAGGTGTGGTGAGCTATAGACACCAACAGAGTAGCCAGCATCGAGCAAAATTGCTTCCATCAGCGCACATGTAGAGCCTTTGCCGTTAGTACCAGCGACAGTAATAACAGTAGCAGCAGGTTTAGTAAGATTGGCTGTTTGAGCGACAGCTTGGACGCGGTCTAGACCTAGATCTATCGCAGAGGTGTGGATGTTTGTTAAATAATCAAGCCACATCGATAGTGGAGATGTGGCTTGAGGAATTTGGGTTTGACTCATCTAACTATAACCAATTGATTGCGGTTGCTTGTTAGTGAGCTACTTTACCCTTTTTCGTCTGCTTCTGGTACAGAATAAGCAGCTTCATTTGGCGAATCGTTAACAGAAACCACCAAAGGTGATGGATTGTTGTTCATCTTCGCCATCAGGCTACCGATACGTTGACGCATCTCACGACGATCAACGATCATGTCAATCGCACCGTGCTCAAGAAGGAACTCACTACGTTGGAAGCCTTCCGGTAGATCTTCACGTACTGTTTGTTCAATAACTCGGCGACCTGCAAAACCAATCAGTGCTTTAGGCTCACCAATGTTGACGTCACCAAGCATGGCTAAACTAGCAGAAACACCACCCATAGTTGGGTCTGTCATTACTGAAATAAACGGTAAGCCTTTGGCAGACATACGCTCTAGCGCAGCACTGGTTTTTGCCATTTGCATAAGAGACATCAACGCCTCTTGCATACGTGCACCACCACTTGCAGAGAAGCACACTAGACCACAGTTGGCTTCCATCGCTGCTTCAGCTGCACGAACGAAGCGAGCACCAACAACAGAGCCCATTGAACCGCCCATGAAAGAGAAGTCGAATGCACAGGCAACGATAGGCTGACCAAGTAGCTCACCTTTCATTACAACTAGCGCGTCTTTCTCGCCACTATTTTTCTGAGCCGCAGAAATACGATCTTTGTATTTCTTTGAATCTCTAAACTTCAGCTTATCTTGCGGCTCAAGCTCGTCGGCAATCTCAACACGATTATCTTCGTCTAGGAATGTTTCAAGGCGACGACGTGCTCTCATACGCATATGATGGTCACATTTCGGACATACTTCTAGGTTACGCTCTAGTTCAGCGTGGTAAAGCACCTGTTCACATGAAGTACATTTTGTCCAAACCCCTTCAGGGATTGACGCTTTACGTGAACTAACGATATTGCTTTTTTCTAAAATCTTTTCAAGCCAACTCATGGAAGACCTTTTCTCTCTACTCCCGCGCTTAAAGCGAAGGATACAAATTCTGAATTTACGCGTGAGGATTAAAGCATATTAAATGCCAAGTGTAGACAAAAAACTGGTTGTACCTATTTCTTGAATCAATTCCACACACACTAAAAACCTGATTAGTTCGACAATTTACCACGTATTAGTTCAAATTGTCTGGCAAAAATAGTGGCCCAATCGGCACTCTTGGCAATTGGAATTCTTCAGGATAATCAACATCAACTAGGTACAAACCTGCTGCCTTTGCCGTTGCCCCAGCCTGCTTGCGATCTTTGATCTCTAATAGCTCTTTTATCCACTCTGGGTTTTGATCACCACGGCCAACACAAATCAGACTACCCGTGATATTACGAACCATATGATGAACAAATGCATTGGCTTTAATATCGATCACCACATACTGATTATGACGAGTCACGTTGATGTGCATCATATTGCGCCACGGACTACGTGATTGACAGTGAGTAGCTCTAAAAGAAGTGAAGTCATTTTCTCCCAGCAGGTATTGCGCTGCTTGGTGCATCTTCTTTTCGTCAAGGTCGCCGTGGTAGTGGCTGACACCCGAAGAAAGAATTCCTGGTCGTAATGCACTATTAAAAATGATGTAGCGGTAACGACGCGCTGTGGCAGAAAAACGGGCGTGAAAGGCTTCTGGCACTTCTTTAGCCCAGCGTACGGCGATATCATCAGGCAAGTTAGCATTGGCTCCCATCGTCCAAGCGACCATTTTGCGTGTTGCTGTGGTGTCGAAATGAACAACCTGGCCCGTACCATGTACGCCTGCGTCTGTACGTCCAGCACATTGGACTTCGATAGGATGGTTTGCAACGATGCTCAACGCGTGTTCTAGCTTCTCTTGTACGCTTTTAACTTCTCGTTGGCGCTGCCAACCAAAATACTGAGTACCGTTGTATTCAATACCTAAAGCAATTCTCATCAGGGTGTTCTCGTTGAAATTTTGGGCCGAATAATGGGGGCAGAAGTATATACCAAAAAACAAGGGGGCTAAACTGCCCCCTTGTAGAACGAGGTTACCTACCCCTTATTGATGATATCGATAAGGTTTTTTGCTTCTTGGCGGATTTCATCACTACCATCAACAATGGCTTCTTCTAAAAGCTTGATGGCTCCTTGTGAGTCATTCATCTCGATATAGATTTTTGCAAGGTCTAGCTTACCTGCTGCTTCAGAGTTGGCATCGACATCAGTTGCATCACCAATATCGCCAATCACATCAGGAAAGTCATTCAAGCCAACATCTAGTTTCAGCTCGTCATCAACAGATTGTTCTTCTTCAGACTCCACTTCAGCCATTAACTCGTCAATAGTGCGGTAGTTGTTTTCATTGGGGTTAAACTCTTCAAGATCCGATTGCTCTTCCCAGTTTTCTTCCAGAATTTTAGCCTGTTCTGGTGTATTGTCTTGCGACCACACATCCGCCTGGTCTTCAGGAATATCATCTGGAATACTTGCCTGTTGCTCAGGCGAAAGACTAAAGCCATTCCAGTCTTCGCCCATTTCAAGCATCGCATCAATATCCATCCCTGCACTATCAGACGTCGTTGTATCTATTGGCGTCTCGAATGAGAAGTTTGCTGTTTCAGGCTGTTCTTCAGACAGCAATTCATCAAACGCTCTCTCATCATAATCTTGGTGTGCTAATTCGATCTCATCTACTGAAGGTGCAACATTTTCGGAAGGTATTTCGCTTAGTTCAGGTAGCTCTACGGGCTCTAGCTCAAAGTCATCCTGCGTTAACTCATCACTGGTTGGCTCCAAATCTTCGAGAGCATCTTCTTCGTTATATTGAGGAAGATCTGACTCTGCAATTTCAATGGACTCTTCTTCAGATTCAGCGGTAGACGCTTCTAGTTGCGGCTCGTCGGCAACTTCAGCGAGCGCTTCTTCTTCACCGAATTCTGGTAGCTCTAGCTCATCAGGATCGAATGATTCCTCTTCAAACTCAGCAGTAGGCGCTTCCGCTTGTGGCTGCAGCTCGTCGGCAACCTCAGCGAGCGCTTCTTCTTCACCAAACTCGGGTAGCTCTAGCTCATCGAGTTCGAGAGATTCGTCTTCAAGTTCTACAGCAGGAGCTTCTACTTCTGGCTGCAACTCATCGGCAGCCTCAGCGAGCGCTTCTCCTTCACCAAATTCTGGTAGCTCTAGCTCATCAAGTTCGAGAGATTCGTCTTCAAGTTCTACGGCAGGATCTTCCGCTTGTGGCTGCAGCTCGTCGGCAACCTCAGCGAGCGCTTCTTCTTCACCAAACTCGGGTAGCTCTAGCTCATCGAGTTCGAGAGATTCGTCTTCAAGTTCTACAGCAGGAGCTTCTACTTCTGGCTGCAACTCATCGGCAGCCTCAGCGAGCGCTTCTCCTTCACCAAATTCTGGTAGCTCTAGCTCATCAAGTTCGAGAGATTCGTCTTCAAGTTCTACGGCAGGATCTTCCGCTTGTGGCTGCAGCTCGTCGGCAACCTCAGCGAGCGCTTCTTCTTCACCAAATTCTGGTAGCTCTAGCTCATCGAGTTCGAAAGATTCCTCTTCAAGCTCAGTAGCAGGAGCTTCAACTTCTGGCTGCAGCTCGTCGGCAACCTCAGCGAGCGCTTCTTCTTCACCAAATTCTGTTAGCTCTAGCTCATCGAGTTCGAAAGATTCCTCTTCAAGCTCTACGGCAGGAGCTTCTACTTCTGGCTGCAACTCATCGGCAACCTCGCCGAGCGCTTCTTCTTCACCAAATTCTGGTAGCTCTAGCTCGTCGAGTTCGAAAGGTTCCTCTTCAAGCTCTACGGCAGGAGCTTCCGCTTCTGGCTGCAGCTCGTCGGCAACCTCAGCGAGCGCTTCTTCTTCACCAAACTCCGGTAGCTCTAGCTCATCGAGTTCGAAAGATTCCTCTTCAAGCTCAGTAGTAGGAGCTTCAACTTCTGGCTGCAGCTTGTCGGCAACCTCAGCGAGCGCTTCTTCTTCACCAAATTCTGTTAGCTCTAGCTCATCGAGTTCGAAAGATTCCTCTTCAAGCTCTACGGCAGGAGCTTCTACTTCTGGCTGCAACTCATCGGCAACCTCGCCGAGCGCTTCTTCTTCACCAAATTCTGGTAGCTCTAGCTCGTCGAGTTCGAAAGGTTCCTCTTCAAGCTCTACGGCAGGAGCTTCCGCTTCTGGCTGCAGCTCGTCGGCAACCTCAGCGAGCGCTTCTTCTTCACCAAACTCCGGTAGCTCTAGCTCATCGAGTTCGAAAGATTCCTCTTCAAGCTCAGTAGTAGGAGCTTCAACTTCTGGCTGCAGCTTGTCGGCAACCTCAGCGAGCGCTTCTTCTTCACCAAATTCTGTTAGCTCTAGCTCATCGAGTTCGAAAGATTCGTCTTCCAACTCTACTGTTGATACCTCTGTTTCTGGCTGTGGATCTTCGGTGACACTCTCTTGAGCTATATCAGGCAAATCTAGCTCTACAGGCTCTTGTACTTCCTGTTCGGCTGGTGCTTGAGAGGCCAAAGTATCTTCTGCTTGAGCTTCTTCAGTCTGAGGCTCATCAATTATCCAATCATCGTCTTGAGGAACACCAAACTCATTTGGGATAGCTTCTGGAATAGATGGTGAAGACTTGGATTCTTCTGGAGTCTCTGGAGTCTCTGGAGTCTCTGGAGTCTCTGGAGTCTCTGGAGTCTCTGGAGTCTCTGGAGTCTCTGGAGTCTCTGGAGTCTCTGGAGTCTCTGGAGTCTCTGGAGTCTCTTCTTTCAGTGTGTCATTTTGCTCTTGCTGCGCAAGCAAATCATCTTCAACAATTGCTTGCTGTTCAGCACCTGAGGTCGCTGACAACTCATTCAAAGAGGCTGAAGATGTCTCTACAACTTGAGCGGGTTCAGACGCCGTGTGTGGACTTTCAACCTCATCAATTGCTGAAGTCAGCCAATCTTCTTCTGGTTCATCTTCACTTGGAGCTTGCTCAGCAACACCTTCATTGGACAGCACGTCTTGACTGTCTACTTCATCGATATCGGTAGGCTCTTCAAGTTCGTCTTGAGGATTCTCAAAGTCTTCAATAGCCGTTGTTAGCCAATCGTCTTCATCTTCTTCTGGTTCTGACTCTGGCTCTGGCTCTGGCTCTGGCTCTGGCTCTGGCTCTGGCTCTGGCTCTGGC
>NZ_LLEI02000053.1:0-168140 GCF_001399455.2 Vibrio bivalvicida | reverse complement strand
CTTCCGCTTGTGGCTGCAGCTCGTCGGCAACCTCAGCGAGCGCTTCTTCTTCACCAAATTCTGGTAGCTCTAGCTCATCGAGTTCGAAAGATTCCTCTTCAAGCTCAGTAGCAGGAGCTTCAACTTCTGGCTGCAGCTCGTCGGCAACCTCAGCGAGCGCTTCTTCTTCACCAAATTCTGTTAGCTCTAGCTCATCGAGTTCGAAAGATTCCTCTTCAAGCTCTACGGCAGGAGCTTCTACTTCTGGCTGCAACTCATCGGCAACCTCGCCGAGCGCTTCTTCTTCACCAAATTCTGGTAGCTCTAGCTCGTCGAGTTCGAAAGGTTCCTCTTCAAGCTCTACGGCAGGAGCTTCCGCTTCTGGCTGCAGCTCGTCGGCAACCTCAGCGAGCGCTTCTTCTTCACCAAACTCCGGTAGCTCTAGCTCATCGAGTTCGAAAGATTCCTCTTCAAGCTCAGTAGTAGGAGCTTCAACTTCTGGCTGCAGCTTGTCGGCAACCTCAGCGAGCGCTTCTTCTTCACCAAATTCTGTTAGCTCTAGCTCATCGAGTTCGAAAGATTCCTCTTCAAGCTCTACGGCAGGAGCTTCTACTTCTGGCTGCAACTCATCGGCAACCTCGCCGAGCGCTTCTTCTTCACCAAATTCTGGTAGCTCTAGCTCGTCGAGTTCGAAAGGTTCCTCTTCAAGCTCTACGGCAGGAGCTTCCGCTTCTGGCTGCAGCTCGTCGGCAACCTCAGCGAGCGCTTCTTCTTCACCAAACTCCGGTAGCTCTAGCTCATCGAGTTCGAAAGATTCCTCTTCAAGCTCAGTAGTAGGAGCTTCAACTTCTGGCTGCAGCTTGTCGGCAACCTCAGCGAGCGCTTCTTCTTCACCAAATTCTGTTAGCTCTAGCTCATCGAGTTCGAAAGATTCGTCTTCCAACTCTACTGTTGATACCTCTGTTTCTGGCTGTGGATCTTCGGTGACACTCTCTTGAGCTATATCAGGCAAATCTAGCTCTACAGGCTCTTGTACTTCCTGTTCGGCTGGTGCTTGAGAGGCCAAAGTATCTTCTGCTTGAGCTTCTTCAGTCTGAGGCTCATCAATTATCCAATCATCGTCTTGAGGAACACCAAACTCATTTGGGATAGCTTCTGGAATAGATGGTGAAGACTTGGATTCTTCTGGAGTCTCTGGAGTCTCTGGAGTCTCTGGAGTCTCTGGAGTCTCTGGAGTCTCTGGAGTCTCTGGAGTCTCTGGAGTCTCTGGAGTCTCTGGAGTCTCTGGAGTCTCTGGAGTCTCTGGAGTCTCTGGAGTCTCTGGAGTCTCTTCTTTCAGTGTGTCATTTTGCTCTTGCTGCGCAAGCAAATCATCTTCAACAATTGCTTGCTGTTCAGCACCTGAGGTCGCTGACAACTCATTCAAAGAGGCTGAAGATGTCTCTACAACTTGAGCGGGTTCAGACGCCGTGTGTGGACTTTCAACCTCATCAATTGCTGAAGTCAGCCAATCTTCTTCTGGTTCATCTTCACTTGGAGCTTGCTCAGCAACACCTTCATTGGACAGCACGTCTTGACTGTCTACTTCATCGATATCGGTAGGCTCTTCAAGTTCGTCTTGAGGATTCTCAAAGTCTTCAATAGCCGTTGTTAGCCAATCGTCTTCATCTTCTTCTGGTTCTGACTCTGGCTCTGGCTCTGGCTCTGGCTCTGGCTCTGGCTCTGGCTCTGGCTCTGGCTCTGCAAGCATAGCTTGATCGACTTCTGTGTCTAATACAATGTCATCAATAGGATCAACATCGGGAACATCATCAAGCTCTAACTCGTCAAGCAACGGGTCGCCTTCAGGGGCAACACTTAACAGATCATCGATAAAATCTTCGCTAGCAAAGTCCTTATCAGCTGTAGTTTGTGTTTCTGGCTCAACGGCAGATTGTTCAACGGATGGTTCCGTTGCTACCTCAGGCTCCGCCAACTCGTCGCGCTGATCAATTTCAAGTAACTCTTCAAATAGATCCGTTGCGTCATCACCAAGCTCTACGCTTTGCTCTATTTGAGGTTCAGAATCAACCACATCAGCGAGTAAATCAGTACTATCGGCTAAATCAATATCACCTTCTGCTGCATCATCACCAATTAATTCATCAAGCTCAGAATCTAGGTCTATATCATCAGCAGATTCAGCAATAAATTCATCTAATAGGTCTGTACTTTCTTCAGCAGGCTCATCAACAGCAATTAGCTCATCAAATACGTCACTCTCTTCGACGCTATCTTTTGACAGTTCTTCCGTTTCATCTAGGAGTTCGTCTAATAATTCAGTGCTATCTTCGCTAACTTGCACGCCTTCTTCGTCTAGTACTTCATCTAGCAGCGCAGTTTCATCAACCGCATTCGCTTCAAGCGTTTCTAGATCAGCTTGCGCTTCCATCTGGGCAAAGATATCGTCAATTTCGCTATCAGAAGCAAGGCTTGGTTCAGATATATCACTGCTAGATTCGTCACTTAAATCGAAGCTGTCTTCACCTTCATCAAGTAAGCTATCGAAATCTAAGTCTTCGTTGCTGTCATCCTGAGCTTCATTGAATAAGTCGTCCAATAGTGACTGATCAAGCTCATCAGTGCCTAACTCTTCAGTGCCACCATCATCAGCGAGCAATGAGTCCAATTCATCTTGAGAAAACTCGCCATCATCTGACAAGTCGAATCCTTCGTCATCCGATTCCTCAATGACGACTTCATCAAGGGCACGCTCCATCTCTTCAAGACCAAGCGCTTTATCATCACCATTAACGCTAATGCCGTTGGAACTCATGTCAACGTCTGCATCAGCGAGCGATTCATCTAAATCACCATCATCACCAATGCCAGCAAACGGATCATCGCTGTCTTCACCTTCAAGGTTAAAGTCGAGATCACCATCATCTAAATCGGCAAAGACGTCTACTTCATCCGGATCGGCTGAGTCGTCGCCAAACAGCTCTTCTTCGTCTTTGTCTGATTCACCAAACAAATCATCATCGAGTAGCAGGTCATCATCAAGATCTTCGTTGAGGGTCTCTGCCGCAACAGGAGCAACAGGTTGCACAGGCTGCTGCGCAACGGGTGCTGCTTGTGGCTCTTCTCTTGAACGGCGGCCTAACAACATCATAACGATCAGGCCAATTAATAGCCCAGGAATAATCGCAAGTGCTGCCACTAACCAAGTACTCGAGAACAGCTGATCCATCGCAGATGGGGCCATTTTCTGTTCTTCGGCTAAGCGCTGCCGCTCCGCTTCAAGTAGCTTTTCAACTTCAGTCCGAATGCGGTCTTCATCACCGAGTTCATCTTTAAGAACATCCACTTCAGACTGGACATCAGCAAGCATTAGACGCAGTTTATGGTTCTTCTCTTCCAATGCCATTAGTTCTGTTTCAGAAGTCTCAAGCTGGTTTTCGAGTGATTTAACCTGTTTTTGCTTCTCTTGCTCAGCAATCGCTTTTAGATCGCTGTCTTTATCAACCATCTTCTCCTGATTAGTATCAGTGCCCTTGTCTGTAACCTTGAGTGATTCGACAGGTTGAGAGACGGGGGTAACCTGCACTTTTGAGGCTGTCTGCTGTGGTGGCTTAACAGCGGGTGCTTTACCCAAACGCGCTTGGTGAGCTGCCATCACGTTGACAGCTTCCTGAGTAGAGACGGCGCGAACTTGACTCAGTGAAGGAATACGAATCGTACTTTGTGGAATGAGTTCGTGGATATTCTGGTTTTCAAACGCCTGAGGGTTGAGTTGAAAAATGGCATATAGCGTTTGTTGTACAGTGACCGCACGAGAAGGTCGCAATTGAGAGGCAATGCTCCACAAGGTTTCTTGTTCTGTGGTCGGGCCATAGAATTGAGAAGGCTCCGCTGTCGCACGCGTATTACGAGTAAGGGACTCTGAGAATTGGGGAGATGACTGGATCTCACCATTTGGCCCTTTAAGGCGAATGCTCTCCGCGTTTACGATAGTAGTTTGAGTCACGGCAACCATTGCTAGGGGCAACAGTAGACGCTGTAAAATTCGACGCATATAAGGCTCAGCTATGTGCTCAATTAAATTAATGACGATGATCTGTTAAATATATCGGATAAACCACTCAAAACTATAGGTGGAGAGGTAAAAAATGTGTGTCCGGCGCCATATTCGCATTAATCTCACACAATTTTTCAAAATTCGATTAAAAAAGCCTCACACTATGGCGAGGCTTTAGTTGGACAATTATCAACAGTGATTTAATAGTAATCGCGAATCAGAACTTCTGCGATTTGCACTGCATTCGTTGCCGCACCCTTGCGAACGTTGTCTGCCACTACCCACAGGTTTACTCCGCTATGGTGGCTGATATCGTTACGGATACGACCTACCATCACATGATCTTTACCGCCCGCATCGCGAACTTGTGTTGGGAAGTCATCACCACGGAAAACTTCGACACCTTCAGTTTGCTCTAGCAGATTAATCACTTCTTGCGCATCGATTGGTGCACATGTTTCTAGATGGACTGCTTCCGCATGACCATAGAAAACAGGCACACGAACACAGGTAGGGTTTACAGTAATACCTGGATCGTTGAAGATTTTCTGTGTTTCCCAAACCATCTTCATCTCTTCGCGGGTATAACCGTTTTCCATAAACTGATCGATCTGCGGAATACAGTTAAACGCAATTTGCTGTGAAAACTCTTCATTTTCTGCTGGCATACCGTTAAGAAGCTTAGCCGTTTGACCTGCTAACTCATCAATACCCGCTTTGCCTGCACCCGACACTGACTGGTAAGTTGATACATTAATACGCTCAATACCCACTGCATCGTGAATTGGCTTTAAGGCAACCAACATCTGAATCGTTGAGCAGTTTGGGTTAGCGATGATATTGCGGTTACGGAACTCGGCAATCGCTTCAGGGTTCACTTCAGGCACTACAAGTGGAATATCGTACTCGTAGCGGAACTGTGACGTGTTATCAATCACGATAACACCTTCATCTGCAGCGATTGGCGCCCATTTAGCAGATAAATCACCACCTGCGGAAAACAACGCGATATGTGCTTGAGACCAGTCAAACTCTTCTACGTTTTGAACTCGGACAGTTTTACCGTTAAAGCGATAAGTCTTACCTTCACTGCGCTCACTGGCTAAAAGGTAAATCTCACCCACTGGGAATTTGCGCTCTTGCAGCACTTCTATAATTGTTTCGCCGACTGCACCAGTCGCGCCTAAAACTGCAACATTATATTGTTGGCTCATTGACTTACCTCAACCTGAAAACCTAGTTTTGCTAGTGGGGATAGATTGCATGACTCTCCACCGACTAACGTGACTGCACTGTACTCACGACGATCCCAATAGTTTTTACGCATCAGGTCAAACGAACCAGGCTTGCTGATTTCGCGTCGGAATAAGGCGTCATCTTTACGCACATCATAGACTAGCTGCGTGATGTTGTGCAGTGTTGCTTCGTCCCACTCGCGATCTAAAGAGAGCTGTGGAACTGGCGCAATTGGCAGCAAGTCACTAGCATGCGCACGTAATTCATTGTTTAGAAACTCGCAATAGCTATTGAAGATCATTGTCGTACCGCGAGCTTTCCCCTCTAAGCCATAACCTGCGACATGAGGGGTTGCGAATGCTAGCAGAGGCAGAAGCTCCATATCAACCTCTGGCTCAAATTCAAACACATCCAATGCCGCAACGAAGCCATCATTCTTCTGTAAACGCGTTTTTAGTGCAGAGTTATCGACAATAGGGCCACGAGCCGCATTGATTAAAATTTGGTCACCACGTAACGTTTCCAACACTGCTTGATCAATTAGGTGATGCGTAGGGTGCTCACCATCACGTGTGATGGGGGTATGCAGAGTAATAATATCTGCTTGATCCAACAATTCAGACAAAGGAGTAAATTGACGAGAATCCCCTTCAGCTTGTTTAGGTGGATCGTTGATCAACACATTAATGCCGATGCCTTCTAAGCATTTTTGCAGGTAGCTACCGACTTGACCTGCTCCAATAATTCCAACGGTTTTATCAAACACTGAAAAACCATGCAACTGAGCAAGCACCATCATCACGCTGAATGCATACTCAGCAACACCCACTTTGTTACAGCCTGGGGCGGCGGTAAAGTAAATACCTTTCTCTCTGAGTAGAGCTTGATCGACGTGATCCATTCCCGCCGTTGCTGTGCCGACAAATTTTAGCTTGTTGGCTTTAGCGATTAGCTCTGCGTTGACTTTAGTCACCGAGCGAATCATAAGCGCATCAACATCGATTAAGTCATCCGCGGTCAGTGTGCGACCGGATTTTAAAACAACCTCTCCTAGCTGACTAAAAAGCTGTTCAGCATAAGGCATATTTTCATCTACAAGAATTTTCATGAGTTTATCGATTTAGCTTTGAATGGCATTGATTGTGCAAAAAAGGTGAGTCGGTGTCGAGTAATTATCTGATCACCTATTATTCCGATTGGTATTAGATAGAAAAATGCCCGGCACTTGGCCGGGCAATAGTCCAGAACAAAAGGATCTTAACCCGCTCTCCATGGGTTAAAGTCTGCGTCTGTTAGACTAACCTTTATTGCTAAAGGTTAGTCAGCTCTGGAAACTGGATTACCCATTACATGCTGTAATGAGCAAATTCAGTTAGCCTTGGTACTTCTTGATAACTAGCGTAGCGTTTGTGCCACCAAAACCAAAACTGTTTGACATCACTGTCGTCAACTCTGCATCACGCTTCTCAGTCACGATATCTAGACCGTTCGCAGCTTCATCTAACGCTTCAACGTTAATACTTGGTGCGATAAAGCTGTTATCTAACATTAGTGTTGAGTAGATTGCTTCGTGAACGCCTGCTGCACCTAGAGCGTGACCTGTCATCGCTTTAGTTGCTGAAATCGCTGGGCTGTTGTCACCAAATAGCTCTTGAATTGCACCTAGCTCTTTTACGTCACCAACTGGTGTAGATGTGCCGTGCGTGTTTACGTAGTCGATGCTGTCAACGTCTTGCATCGCCATCTTCATACAGCGAACCGCGCCTTCACCCGATGGAGCAACCATGTCGTAGCCATCAGAGGTTGCACCGTAACCTACGATCTCACCGTAGATTTTCGCGCCACGTGCTAGTGCATGTTCAAGCTCTTCGATAACCAACATACCGCCGCCACCAGAGATAACGAAACCGTCACGGTTTGCATCGTAAGTACGAGAGGCTTGATCAGGGGTTTCATTGTATTTAGTTGACAGTGCGCCCATCGCATCAAACATCATAGTTTGAGACCAATCTAGCTCTTCACCACCACCAGCAAATACGATGTCTTGTTTGCCAAGTTGGATAAGCTCCATTGCGTGACCGATACAGTGCGCCGATGTTGCACAAGCCGAACTCATTGAGTAGTTCACACCACGAATTTTAAATGGTGTCGCAAGACACGCAGAAACCGTTGAAGACATAGTACGAGGAACCATGTAAGGACCAACACGTTTTACGCCTTTGGCACGCATTGTATCTGTCGCGACAGTTTGGTTTAGTGCCGATGCACCGCCAGAACCTGCAACAATACCAGTGCGATCATTTGAAACTTGATCGTCTGTTAAACCTGCGTCTTCAATTGCTTGCTGCATTGATAGGTATGCATAAGCAGCCGCATCACCCATAAAGCGCATCTGTTTACGGTCAATGTGCTCTGCTGGGTTGATTTTTAGATCACCCCAAACCTGTGAACGAAGACCTTGTTCTTTAAACTGCTCAGAGGCAGTAATACCAGATTTACCTGCTTTTAGAGACGCTAAAACTTCTTCGACGTTGTTACCGATACTTGAAACAATACCCATACCGGTGATTACGACTCGTTTCATTATGACATTCCTATAATTCAAAAATCCGCTAGATGATAACTAAGATAGCGGGGAAAAGTGGTCAGCTTTCCCTTAAAACCGTACAATTGCAATCATATTATCGCTTTTATTTACATATTTCCGACACTATGACCTCGATTACCAATGCTCAACTAGGCTGGAACGATACAGGTACGCCTGTTTCCGATCAGTTTGATGATGTCTATTTTTCCAATGTGAATGGTCTCGAAGAAACCCGCTACGTGTTTCTGCACCAGAATCATCTCCCACAAAGATGGCAAACCTATGACCAGCGCCGTTTTATTATTGCTGAAACTGGCTTCGGCACTGGCTTGAACTTCCTAGCGGCATGGCAGTGGTTTGATCAATTTAAGCAGCAACACCCGGATGCGCCACTAAAAGAACTCCATTTCGTGAGCTTTGAGAAATATCCACTCAGTCGAGATGATTTGATCAAGGCGCATCAGTCTTGGCCTGAGCTTGCCGAATACGCTGAAAAACTACAAAAGCACTACCCTATCGCGGTTCCTGAGTGTCATAGAGTAGTGCTTGAGGAAGGTGCGATCACCCTCGATTTATGGTTCGGTGATATTAAAGATTGCATGCCAAGAGTGCCTGTCGGGGAAAAAGGAATTGTTGATGCTTGGTTCCTAGATGGTTTTGCCCCGAGCAAGAACCCAGAAATGTGGAATCAGAATTTATTCAATGGCATGGCAAAACTAGCAAGGCAAGATTGTACCTGTGCGACATTTACCGCTGCGGGCTTTGTTCGTAGAGGCTTAATTGAAGCGGGTTTCGAAATGAAGAAAGTCAAAGGTTTTGGCACTAAACGAGATATGATTGCGGGCCATTTACCCAAGCGCCAAACCACCACCAATATTAAGCCTTGGTTCGCGCGAACTCCGGCTAATTCGTCAGGGTCCATTGCGATAATCGGTGGCGGCATTGCCAGTGCGACTTTGGCTAAAATGCTAGTCCGGCGCGGAAAGAAGGTCACTCTGTATTGCCAAGATGCTAAACCTGCTCAGGGGGCCTCAGGTAACCGCCAAGGAGCTGTCTATCCGCTACTTAATGGCGATCACTCGGGAGTTTCTCGTGTATTCGCTCCAGCTTTTCTTTTTGCTCGCCAGTTTGTTGAACAAACAGCCGAGCAGATAACTTTCGATCACGACTGGTGTGGTGTCACCCAGCTAATGTGGGATGAGAAATCGAGCGAGAAATTAGACAGAATGTTAAAGGGCCGTTTTGACCAACAGCTTATTCACCGTCTAGATCAATCGCAAACCAGTGCAACTATCGGACTGCCGATCGATATAGAAAGTGTCCATTATCCACTTGGCGGTTGGCTGTGCCCTGCTGAATTAACTCAAGGTTTAATTACTAAACTTGAGCAAAGCAAATTATTTGATACACGGTTTGAAACCAAGATAGACGCTCTAGATTGGAACGAAGAGACGCAAACTTGGACACTTTTATCCGGTGAAAAAAACTTTACACACTCAACCGTTGTGGTTGCCAATGGACACCAGTTTGACCAGCTAGAACAAACTGCGAAGATTCCCCTTGGTCAGGTAAAAGGTCAGGTTAGTCATATACCGACAACAGACGAACTGTCTCAGCTCAAAACTGTGCTTTGCTACGATGGCTATATGACGCCAGTCAACCTTAACAATGATCATCATTGTATTGGTGCCAGCTACGATCGTTCACATCTGGATACCGAGTTTGACCCACAGGCACAACAGGATAATGGTGACAAACTACACAAATGCATTTCAAACCAAGATTGGCCTAACCAAGTCGATACCTCTGGTAACCTGTCTCGCCAAGGCATTCGTTGCGTAAGCCGAGATCACCTGCCATTTATTGGCAACGTAGGTAAGCTAGAACTAATAAAACAAGTCTATGCTGACATACACAAGAAAAAACCAGCTAAGAACGCAGTAGATGTTCCGAGTTACCCAAATCTATATTGTATGCTGGGATTGGGCTCTAGAGGTTTATGCTCTGCACCTTTACTGGCAGAGACACTTGCTTCGCAGATCTGTGGTGATCCCTTGCCATTGCCAGTTGACGTATTGGAAACGCTTCACCCAAGCAGGATGTGGGTTCGAAAGTTACGTAAGGGCAAAGCAATTACAGAACTTTAAGTACCCCAGATAACAAAACGCTGCCACTCACTTCCAAGTGGTGGCAGCGTTTTTTAATACTCCCCTAATGACTATGCGAGGCTAGCGACGGCTTGTTTAATCTGTTCAGCAATGTCTTGATTGCGGAACTGACCTGTTTCTAAATCAAAGTTGTCGTAGAAACTTGGTACTGAAACTGAAGCTTTCACCTGTGCGCCAAAGTAAGGCGCTGAGCCAGTAGCAGCCGCTAGAACGGTTTGCGCACCACCCGGTCCTGGAGAAGTCGCAAGATATACAACTGGCTTCTCTTGGAAGACGTTACGCTCAATACGTGTAGACCAGTCGAATAGGTTCTTATAAGCAGCTGGATAAGAGCCATTATGTTCAGCAAAAGAGACAACAATCGCATCCGCAGCCGCTAGGTCGGCCAAAAACGCTTTCGCACCTTCTGCCTGGCCAATTGCTTTCTCTACGTCTTCACTAAACATAGGAACTTGATAGTCATTTAAATCGAGAACAGAAATGTCGGCTCTCTCAATCTGATTCGCAGCATATGTCGCTAGAGTCTTGTTAATTGATGTTGAGCTGGTTGATGCTCCAAAGGCTACAATTTTCATAATCTGATTTCCTATTCGTTTCTCGATATGTGCTAAAAAGAATATCCATCGAGCAGAAAAGCAACAACCATAAAAAATTTAAGGGGTTGTTCGAAAAATTCGAACAACCCCTAATTTAAGACCATTTGTGCGAGTCTGATTACGCGTTGTTAACTAACTCAACCCACAGGTCGTTAACTATAGTACGGTCAGCAGGTGTTAATTCGGAGCGTGCGTCATCTAAGCTGGCTTGGATTCGTTCTTTCAACGTTTCGACATCGTTAATGCCTTCTTCTTCACATGCTGCCGCTGACAAAGAAATATGACCTCGTAGATAACCACCAGCAAACAACTCATCATCCGATGCCGATGAAATACGTGCATCAATTAGCTCTAGCAGCTGTTCTTCAAATTCAATAATCATTTTGCGTTAACGCCTAATCAGTTTGCTTCTCAAAAAGAACGCCAAGCTTCTCACATTGAGAATTCCAACGCAAACCCTAGTAATAGCAAGGCTTTCGCGTATGGCACGCCCTGTGCACTTCCTCAAATATTCACCTAAGTTCAGCGAGGAAGAACCAATGCAAATAAAACGCACTGCTCATCAAATAGCTATGGTCGCTGTCGCTTTAAATGGCTCGTCAATGGCTATGGCAGAAATACCTTTTACGGAGTGCCCTACACAGGCATTCTTAATTCAAAGCCCGACCGGAACGCCAGTAGCTTATGGTGTTAACATTGATGTCGGTAGCTACATCACTCTAGATTCTAACTTAGGCTTAGATAAGCTAAACGGAGTCGGTTATAGCAAGCATGATGACTTCATCTATGGTTGGGATTACGGTGTTGCCTCGCTTTCTCGAATTGATTCAACCTTTACCAAGACGCTACTGAATGTTTCAAAGCCTGCTGGCGCACCGACTTCAATCTACGTCGGTGACGTTTCTATCGATGAAAATGCCTGGTATGGCTATCGACCAAACTACGGCTTATATCGCATAGATTTAGATACCTTGCTTATGGTGCTTTCTTCACCACCAAGCCAATTTGGTAACCCTTCCATATACGACTTAGCTTTCCACCCAGACAATGGATTAGCTTATTCAATCGATGCCAATGGTTATCTGTGGCAAGTTGATGTCAACGCAGGCACGTCAACTCGACTAAACCAATTGCTAGATAAAGATGCGCTTGGTTATCGCCTAACTTTCGGCGCGGTCTACTTTGACGTGGATGGCAATTTCTACGCCAGTAACAATAGCAATGGCTACGTGTTCAAAGTAGTAATCAACGGAACCAGCTCAAGCGCCGAATTTTTTGCTTATGGTCCATCAAGTAATTCGAATGATGGCGCTCGCTGCGCTTTAGCCCCAGTAGAACCAAGTGAATACACAGATTTTGGTGATGCTCCAGATTCCTACAAAACTACCTTCGCCTCATCAGGTGCGAGGCACGGTATGTCTGACCTCAAGCTCGGTACTTTAGTCGACGGAGAAACCGATGCCAGCCCATACCCACTCAGCGATGACATTTCCGACGGCAGCAATGACGATGACGGCATTCAGTTCCCAGTACCTATTCAAGTAGGTCAAACCAGCAAAATTATTGCGACCGTCTCCGGAGCAACGGATAACTCGGTACTCAATGCTTGGATCGACTTCGATCGCGATGGAGAATTTGAATCTAACGAAATTATCATCAGTGATCAGTTCGTGGATGCCAACACTGGAGACCTCTTCTTCTCAGTACCGACATGGGCAGTTGCAGGAGAAACTTGGGCTCGCTTTCGTGTATCAAATACCTCGGGAATAGGCCCGAGTGGTGGTGTACCTGCGGGGGAGGTAGAAGATTACCTCGTGGATATTACTGAAAGCGGTGTGGTCACTGAGGTTTATCCAAGCGGGGGCGGTTTCACTACTTTTGCCTACGAAGATCAATACCCTCTAGTGGGTGACTATGACATGAACGATGTGTTGATGAACGTTAAGTTTACTGAGTATCAGCTTAACAATCAGGTTATCCGAATTAAAATCGAGGGCAAAGTTGCTGCACTTGGTGGCGATTATCACTCTGGTTTTGCTATTCGCTTACCTGATGTAGATCGCGAAGACATTAAATCTGATTCAGTACAACTCTATGTGAACAATACGCTTCAATCTGGCAGTTTAGAAAGTGACACATCAGACGCGGTATTTATCATCCATACAGATCTTTGGGATATCACTGAATCAGGCGAAGCGGAAGGTTGTACCATGTTCCGAACGCAGGAGAACTGTGGTACCACTTACCGCCCAACATGGAGCTTAACTTTCTCGCTAGAAAACGCCGTTAACACCGATACTATGCCAAATTTCCCTTACGACCCGTTTATCTTTGCATCTCCAGGTCATTATTACGGTGATGTTGGCTATCAGTTGAGTGGTGGTTACCCGGGGCGCGGTTTAGAGATCCATCTAAAAAATCAAGCCCCCACTAACAAATTTGACATCCGATACAAGGCTTATGGTTTAGACACCTCTAATGGTGAGACCCATTACCATAATATCAACGGACTACCTTGGGCTATTGAGATTCCAACCACATGGCAGCATCCGCTTGAGCAACATAACATCTTACAAGCCTATTCAAAGTTCGCCGACTTTGCTCAAGATGAGACCGGACTGACTGAATCTACTTGGTACACCATTCCGAACACAAACAGAATTTATGTCGACTAAAGGAGAGAAGATTATGTGGAATTCAAATACAGCAATGCTACTTGGGCTCGCTTTTATCCTTCCTCTCTACGGTTGTGGCGGTGGTGGAGGCGGTGAAGGAGGATCTTCAGGTTCAACTGGCTCTACGGATTCTTCTACACCAGCACCAGCACCAGCACCAGCACCAGCAAGCAACGGTACACCAGTCTCTCTCAGCACACTACAGATTGATCCTGAGAATAGCCTGACATCGATTTACCAAGTAGATGTGGATGTGAGCTTACCTCATTTAGCCTCGTCCCTGGTCTACATCTCTATCTGTGACAATGCTGACGGTAATCTAGAATCCGTGGATTACAACAAATGCTTAGTGAAAGCGGCACTAAAATCAGGAACAGGAAGCTACCAGTTGCAGGTACCAAATCATTGTGAGTCACTCATTGCTGTTGTGTCTGTAATGGAACCCAATACCCAGCCTCTTGTGTATACCCTCAATCATAACAATCAGCCTGAAACTAACTGGCTCATCCAGTAACTGAAACCAAACAAGCCGCATCATGCGGCTTGATTTTCATTTCACTGCAAACATCGAGTAGTTTAGCTCAGGGACCTGATAATAAGCTCTTAACGCTTCAGATAGCATTTTGACCCGCAGTGGGATTCCTTGCTCAAAGATCTTACCTACTTCACTATGTACTTTAGCCATAAAGGCTAGACGGTCTGGCTCAAATTCACCATTGAGGTTGTCGCAACTCACTGTAAACGAAAAGCCTGCACTCTTAGAAAGAATCCATTCATAGGCCTGAGGGCGAATCTCGACCTTTTCGAACTCTGCCTGAACTTGCTCAGTACGACCATCAGGTTCATACCAGTAGCCGAAATCTTCCAATAATCGGCGCTTAGGACCTGCAACACACCAGTGAGCAATTTCGTGCATTCCCGAAGCATAAAAACCACGAGCAAAAATAATCCGATGGTATGGTGTTTTTTCATCTGCTGGCAGATAGATTGGCTCGTCACCACCTAGCTCAAGTTTGGTGTTATAGTCAGCCAAAAATGTGTCATTAAAAATACGGATTAAGTCTTGGTAGTCGTGGTTCATAGCTCAGTGGTTAGCGTTTTTATACAGCGGCAAGCATTCTCGCATTTTTAATCGTAATTGCAAATCCACAACTTATATAGTGATATTAGAAATAGTTATCTGAAAAGTAATTTCACACCAACAAAATCTCATTCGTCACAGATCACATTTCCTACTACACTCACGCCTTAAATTTATGTGATCAGCCTAACTTTTTGGCCATTTATTGAGAATTCTCCATGCTGCTAAGTGTTTTATATATTATCGGTATTACTGCGGAAGCGATGACGGGTGCTTTGAGTGCAGGCAGACGCAAAATGGATTGGTTTGGTGTCATGCTTGTTGCCAGTGCAACGGCAATTGGTGGCGGTACAGTTCGCGACATTCTACTGGGTCACTACCCACTTGGTTGGGTTAAAAATCCAGAGTTTCTTGCCATTACCTGTGTGGCAGGCGTACTGACTACAGGTTTAGCAAAGTGGGTCCTTAAACTAAAAGGCTTGTTCATTCGACTTGATGCGCTAGGTCTTATCGTATTTAGTATCATTGGTACTAAAGTAGCGATAGGAATGGGTCACCATGCGCTTATCTGTATGGTTTCTGCATTGGTAACAGGCGTATTTGGCGGTCTATTACGTGATTTGATCTGTCGCCAAACACCACTTGTGCTGCATGAAGAGCTTTATGCTTCTGTGGCGCTTATCGCGTCAGGTATGTACCTACTTCAGCTCGAACTTGGCGTGAACGAAGTAACAGCAACCATTTCTACCTTAATTGTCGGCTATATGCTACGTATGGCCGCTGTCCGATTTAAGTGGCGTTTACCATCATTTCATCTAGAAACCGAAAGTTCTCTTCATTGATATTTGTCACCGCCCTGCTTGTCAGGGCGGTTTTGCATTTACTAGCAAGTTTTTACCCACAAATCACATAGCCACAAACCTTCAACTTAATGTGCACAACTGGTTAATTATCAGCAAGTTAATCCTGTGACCTTTTGCACAATCCCGACGGGCAATTTATCTTACTCTTACCGCCAACAAGGAAAAGTTCAGGCCATTGCCCTCTCTGCCCCAACCTTTCCTTTTTCCTCTAATTAATAAGCTGAAAGGTCTAACGATGAAAAATAGACTAGGTCTTACCCTCTCTATACTTGCACTTACCCTATCAGGGTGTAGCTCTTTATCCACACCAAACGCTTCCCAACAACTATCTACACTGCTTGATGAATACAGCTCTGAATCCAAGTCACTAGATAGCTCGCATTTTGGTATCATTAATGACCAAATGGCCGCAGCAAAACAAACTCTTGATAGGCTCTATCTAAGCAAACTGCTCGACATTAATCGCGATGCACTATCGGATGAAGATAAGGTTTACTACGACACGTTTCGTTTTGACCGCACCATCTCTATCCGTGGAGCCAGCTTTGCCAATGCTCGATTTGGTAACCTAGATGTACCTGTCACCCATTTCTACAACTATATCCAGTGGAATGCCGAAGAAGCAGGCGCTGCTCTCGATACCGATATAGATGAGACGAAGACATATCAAGATCAACTTGAAACACTTCAAGAGTACACCGCCTGGGTCAACAACCTACGCAGTCAATACCAACTTGCCACTTTAGAAGGTATACAATTGCCTACGGTTCTTGCCGAACGGTTATATCAAAGTAGTGTGGATGCGATTAGCTATGATGATTTCTCTATTCTCAAGGTCGGCCTGAATGATCTAAAGATTCAGCCTGAGTACAGCGACAAGTTTGTAGAGCAATATGCTAAGGAAGTCGACAAAGCGCAACTCGCAACACAAAAGCTACTCGCTTACCTTCACGGACAGTACACTAAAACTGCGCGTGGCGATGGACAGCTTACCGACACAAACATCGGTTGGGGAGATCTACCTAACGGACAAAGCTGGTATCAGTGGCATTTAGATAGAAACAGTACAACAGGAAAATCCGCCGCAGAGTTACATCGTTTAGGCGAACAGCTCGTAACTGATGCCAAGGCCGAAATGATTCGCGTCGCCAAACTGGTCGTCAGTAAACGAGGCTCAATTGTCGAAGCTGATTACCGTAACCCTCTCACCAATCGAGTTTCGAAACGTACCTTCGAGCTAACTACCGACTCTGGAAACATTAATCTTGAGGAGTTTTTCAAATACCTCAACAGTGAACAGTTTTTCTTTGGCCGAGATGGCCAGATAGTCAGCAACCATCAATATGCCGAGGTATGTAATCAAGCTTCAACTCCAGCAGCATGTGAGAGTGCGCTAACCGATTACTATCTGTTCAAGATTAACGCCAATGATGTCGTGAGTCGCTACTTTAAACCAATAGCAACAGACTACACCATTGAGCCAACCCCAGCAGAAGATGAACTCTATGCGGGCGTCGCCTCATACGATGACAATACCTTCACACTAAATACTCATCCCGACTACAGCTTACAAAAATGGAATGTCTCTACTCTGCTACTTCATGAAGCCGCCCCTGGACACCACTTCCAAAACGCCTATGCGCAAGAGTACCCACCTGCCAAGATACCTGAATATATGAAAGATATTTGGTACACCGCCTATGGTGAAGGCTGGGCGCTCTATACTGAGTGGCTAGGTTTGGAGATGGGTATCTACGGCGAGTTAGATGATCAAGGAAAGCCTACCTTTGTTAAAGGGACAGGCATGTGTGCACCTAATGCTGATTATAGTCAACTACAAGGGGGGATATACCAAGATGAGCAAGAGTGTAACGCCCTGCAATACTTCGGTAGCCTAAATGAAGCACAGCTACGCAATATGCGCCTAGCCATTGATACGGGTATTCATAGCAAAGGCTGGAGCATCCAGCAAGCTCGTGATTACATGAAGGCTAACTCAGCACTCGGGGATGGTGACATAGAATCGGAAAGCTTCCGCTATGCAGCCTATGTTGGGCAAGCCGTTTCGTATAAGTCAGGATACTTAGTAATCAAAGAGTTACTGAACAAAGCACGGGCTGAATTAGGTGATAAGTTTGACTACGCAGAATTTCATGACCAGCTTCTGCGCTACGGGCAACAGCCGATGGAAGTGGTGCGCGAAAACATCAATAACTGGATAACGTCGAAAAAGTAAAGATAGAAAATGGGCTTGGTACTACCAAGCCCATTTAAATTAGTTGATCGCTTCTATTATCGCGATGTCTCTCTCTAGAGCCAGTTTTTCATGACCAGTGGCTGAGGCAAGTTTGCTTTGACGAATTTGCAACGCTTCTTTCGTTGCTTGGTCATTGGCAAACTTAAGCCCTTTGACATTGATTGAAGCAATATTGGTATATCTTCCATCTTCACTACTAGGCACCGATATTTTGCCTTCGTTGATCAAAGTCTTAACCACTTCTCGTTCTTTGTCGTAGCTATCATCCATGCCCACTAGCTGCCAACGTTTTTGCGGACCACTTTGATAGTGACCTTTCTTCTGTTCAGTCAAATAACGGATGGTTAAGTTACGGATCGTACCTTCTTCTTCACCATATACCGCTTTCGAATCTGACAACACTTTAAAGTTACGGCCTTCAAGTACTCCACCTTGCTTAGTCAAGTGGCCCATACGATAGCTATTCATACCTAATCGAATAGCCGTATCATCTTTAACAGAGGTTCCATCTGCGAACTTAAGATCTGTGATTCGTTGACCTTTCGGCTTAGTGAGATCAATTTTGTAAGTGACGCCAGCAAAAAAGTCGTTAGTCGAGTATTTTGATGCGCGACGTTCTGGGTCAAAGCTGTAAGTCACATCACCTGGCTTAACAGAGTTAAAGTACCCTGCTGACCACTCCATGTAAGTCTTAAGGTCTTTACCCGTCATCTCATAAACGGTTATTTCGCCACCTGCATACTGATAGTTGTAGGCGATGTCTTTGGCCTTAATTGTCCCAACATTAAGCTGCGCTTTATCGTTGTCAATTTGTAGAGCAATCACATTTGCTTTCGGTGAGTAATAGAAGCTCGCTTCTTGGTACAAGGCACTTATCCCCGTATCTTGCACATGAACCTGCGGAATTCCGCGAATTTCATTTTCCGGGACTAGGTCAACACCTTTTAGCTCAGCGATGGGACGATTAGCCATCTCTCTTAAGCGCTTGTGGTATGGCTGATACAACTCTTCCATTTTTTCGTTTGATACAATGCCATCGATCTTATAAGTAAAGCTGTCTTTGTTGACCAAGGTGTATTGTCCATCGCGTTCTTCAAACTGGAGATCAACACGCGAAAGTGCACGTCCATACTTATCCGGCTCCGTAACAATAACTCCATTGACGACAGCCTTATCAATGCGTGTATGCATATGGCCAGCGACAATAGCATCTAGCTCTGGGTTGATATTGGCAATATCTGTAACGCCCGTATCAGCAATGTCATTTTCATTATCAATCCCCATGTGCGCGACGAGCACTAGCGCATCAACTTGATCATCCAGCTTCTTAATGATCTTTTTCACTTCGAGGCTAGGGTTAGTAAATGTCATACCGTCTAAACGGTTAGTACCTTTGGCAAACACTTCCGTCATTGGAGTATCCATGCCAATCACACCAATTTTTATCCCGCCACGCTCGATAATTGTGTAGCCTGGTAGGAATCGGTTACCGTCTGGGCGCTTAATGTTGCCAGCTAAACTTTGACCTTTAAACTGTTTAAGAGAACGATTGAGCACACTGACGCCAAAATCAAATTCATGGTTACCCAACACCCAAACGTCATAATCCATCTCATTGAAGCCAAGCATCATAGGATCAATCGGTTCATCTTTGAATGTCTCGACAAAGTTACCTTGAATCGTATCGCCTGCATCAACCAAGATGACATTAGACTCTTGCTGACGAATGTCCTTAACTTTTGTCGCAATTTGGCTAAGGCTTCCACGCATGTTGAGTTTATCCGCGGCGTAGTCCCATGGCATAAAATGACCATGAATATCGGATGTACCTAAGATGGTAACCTGATGAATGTCTCCATCAGCGGCGAATGTAGGAAAAAAGGGATTGCACAAGATAACAGCTTCTTGTTCATTTTTTATTCACCTAGTTGTTAATAAACCAGGCGGATACTAGTATAAAGGCAGATATATATGTGTGATCCATGTCATTACAAAAGATAACTTGACCTTATTATTACAAATAAAATCGTGACACGAATCACAATGAAACTTTAGCATTTAGCCAACCAATAGATGGCCTTCATATTTATTGACACACATACTAAACGGCCTCCATAAATGGAGGCCGTTTTCAAATCTTTGGTTGATTAAATCTTTGGTGTTTCTGTCATCACACCTTGATTTTGACCGCGATGACGAAGCAAATGATCCAATACCACAATCGCTAACATGGCTTCAGCAATAGGTACTGCGCGAATACCCACACATGGGTCATGACGACCTTTAGTGATCAGTTGCGTTGGCTCACCCTGTTTAGTGATGGTTTCACCTGGCACAGTAATACTTGAAGTCGGCTTTAGCGCAATATTCGCCACGATATCTTGACCCGTAGAAATACCGCCTAAGATGCCACCAGCGTGGTTGCTGGCAAAACCGTCTGGAGTTAGCTCATCTCTGTGTTGGCTACCTTTCTGGTTCACAACTTCGAAGCCGTCACCAATCTCAACACCTTTCACCGCGTTGATGCTCATTAGTGCATGGGCAATGTCTGCATCTAAACGGTCAAATACTGGCTCACCAAGACCTACTGGAACATTGGTCGCAACCACTTGCAGCTTGGCACCAATAGAGTCACCTTGCTTTTTCAGATCACGAATAAGTTGATCAAATGCGTCTACCTTATCAGCATCTGGGCAGAAGAATGCATTGTTTTCAATCTCGTCCCAATCCACTTTCTCAATTGAAACATCACCCATTTGAGAAAGATAAGCACGAATTTCAACACCAAATTCTTGCTGAAGGTATTTTTTAGCAATTGACCCTGCAGCAACACGCATTGCCGTTTCACGTGCAGAAGAACGACCACCACCGCGATAATCACGCACCCCATACTTTTGATGGTAAGTGTAATCCGCGTGGCCCGGACGGAATTTGTCTTTAATTTCCGAATAGTCTTTCGAGCGTTGATCGGTATTTTCAATCAACAGACCAATTGAAGTACCCGTTGTTTTACCTTCAAATACACCAGATAGAATCTTTACTTCATCCGGTTCGCGGCGTTGAGTGGTATAACGAGAAGTGCCTGGGCGACGGCGATCCAAATCAACTTGAATATCCGCTTCAGTGATTTCTAAACCCGGAGGGCATCCGTCGACGATACATCCTAGTGCGATACCGTGACTTTCTCCGAATGTGGTGACTCGGAAATGTTGTCCGATACTGTTTCCTGCCATTACTTCCTCAATCCTATGTGCCCGTAAATTGGGCTTTACACTTCAATTCTTCGTAAATTCATAGTCGCTTTATTACGGTTTGATGTAAACCCCTAAAAAGGATCTATTTCGCTTTTTAACCCGCAATAAAAAACGCCAAGCATAATCTGCTTGGCGTTTTGTTAAAATCATCAAATAGAACAACTAGTCTTTGTAGATAGAAAACTCTGCTGCGTGTTCTAACATCTGTTCACGTGTGAGCATAAACACACCGTGACCACCGTTTTCGAACTCAATCCAAGTAAATGGAATGTGTGGGTATTGCTCCATCATATGAACCATAGAGTTGCCTACCTCACAGATAAGAATACCGTTGTCTGTCAGGTAATCAGGGGCGTTGGCTAAAATGCGACGCACTAGTTTCAGACCATCTGTACCTGCTGCTAACCCTAGCTCTGGCTCATGAGTGAACTCATCTGGTAGGCTATTCATGTCTTCTTCATCCACATAAGGTGGGTTAGACACAATTAGGTTGTACTTCTCTTTTGGCAGATCACGGAATAGGTCAGAACGGATTGGGAAAACTTGTTGCTCCATACCATGATCTTGCACGTTCTGCTCAGCAACTTGCAAAGCATCCGTTGAGATATCAATGGCATCCACTTCCGCTTCAGGGAAAGCGTGCGCACAAGCAATAGCAATACAACCGCTGCCGGTACAAAGATCCATAATGCGTGTTGGTTCTTCAACTAACCAAGGCTGGAACTCAGCTTGAATCATCTCACCAATCGGCGAGCGTGGCACTAATACACGCTCATCAACAAAGAACTCTAGCCCGCAGAACCAAGCGCGGTTGGTTAGGTAAGCCGTTGGAGTGCGCTCGTTAATACGCTTCACTACACGCTCAACAATACGCATGCGCTCGCTAGTTGTAAGACGAGAATTCAACACATGCGGAGGCACATCAATTGGCAAGTACAGTGTTGGTAGAATCAGCTGTACCGCTTCATCCCAAGCGTTATCAGTGCCATGACCGTAAAAAAGGTTCGCAGCGTTGAAACGACTGACAGTCCAACGAATCATATCTTGAAGCGTGTGAAGTTCTGAAACCGCTTCTTCTACAAAAATCTTATCCAAAATTGCCTCCGAAAAGCGCTACAATACTGCTAATTGCATTTATATATTTACTAATTAGTCCCATGAGCAAAAAAGACACCGATACAGATGACGACTTCGCCCTTTTTAGGGATGCAGTACAAGGCGTAAAAAAGTTGTCACAGGATACCATAGTCCAGCAGCCAAAAAAAAATACTAAGCAAAAAGAAATTACTCGAACAGCCCGTGAAGCAAGCGATACAGAGTTTTACTTCTCAGATGAGTTTGTTCCGCTTCTCAATGAAGATGGCCCAACCCGCTATGCGCGTGATGATGTTTCCCAGTACGAAGTAAAACGCCTGCGTCGTGGCGTGTATGTACCAGATGTGTTTTTGGATATGCACGGTATGACTCAGCAAGAAGCAAAGCGCGAACTTGGTGCGATGATCGCTTATTGCATTAAGAATGAAATCTCATGTGCCTGTGTCCAGCACGGAATTGGTAAACATATTCTTAAGCAAAAGGCCCCATTATGGCTTGCTCAGCACCCTGACGTTATGGCTTTTCACCAAGCTCCATTAGAATTTGGTGGTGATGGCGCGCTATTGGTTCTGCTTTCGATACCTGAGAAGTAGAAGGCTGGAGAGCTGGAGAAGTTTTCGAGGGCTGACGCTTAGTGTCAGCCCTTTTATTCCAACAAGTTAACTTGTCATCCTCAAGAGTGAGGTACGAACGAGTTGGGGGATCTCTTCAAGTGAGTGCACCAAGCTATGAGATTCCCTACTCGCTCCTTCGACACTCTATGGAATGACACAGAACTGGGTAACTCGCGTTGATTGAATTAAGTCTAGTTTTCCAGCAGGGCGAAGCCTGCTCCCGTTTTCCACAAGCGAAGCATTCCATAGGACGTAGTCCGTTCCGCCCTAGCGCTACTTCCTATACTCTGGAGGGATTGGAAGCTCTGACGCTTTAAGATTCGGCCTTTGACCTCCCCGTTTACGGAACTGTTTCAGCTGGAATACGTATGCCAGTATTTGAGCTACGGCGGTAAATAAGCCGTCGGGGATCTCTTGTTCTAGCTCTGTCGAGTGGTACAAAGCACGTGCTAACGGCGGCGCTGGGACAACGTAAATGTCGTGCTCGCGGGCGATTTCACGAATCTTGAGTGCCATATGGTCTGTCCCTTTTGCCACCACTATTGGCGCACGATCGGTATCTTGTTTATAGCGCAATGCAACAGAGAAATGCTCGGGGTTGGTGATGATAACATCAGCTTGAGGGACTTCAGACATCATACGTCGCTGGGCTGCTTCACGTTGTAGCATTCGGATACGCCCTTTAACTTCAGGCTTACCTTCCGTCTCTTTGTACTCGTCTTTAACCTCTTGCTTAGTCATTTTAAGTTGGTTAGCGTGTTGCCAGATTTGGAAAGGAATATCGATCGCTACCACGATCAATAAAGTGCAACTGATCAACAAAACAAAATTGAGTAAGATATCCAGTGCATGGAAGATGTTCTGCGGATAAACGTCCATGCTCAGTTGGAACAGATCCTCTTTGGCTGCGCTGATCAGATAAAACGCCATACCTGAAACTAGCGCTACTTTAAGAATTGATTTAATTAGCTCGACCCAACTTTGCAGTCCCACCATACGCTTTAGACCACTGAGCGGGTTCATCTTTGACCATTTCGGCATTGCCGCTTCCGCCGAGAAGCTAATTCCACCAACTCCTGCCGCACCGATCAGGGCTGCAATAAATAAGGTAATTAGAATTAGTAGCAAAGGTAGCAACAAGCTGCTTAAAGAGCCCAAGGCAATGTCAAACAATTTGACCTGATCGAAAATTTCTTCACGCGAGAGGGTGAACATTCTGCCCATCGCAGAAAATAATGCGCGAGCGAGCCCTTCACCAAACCACATTAAGGCGACCGAACCGACAACTAGTACAGAAACCGAAGCTAACTCTTTTGACCTTGCAACCTGCCCTTTTTCACGGGCCTGTTGCAAGCGTCTGGGCGTGGCGTCTTCTGTGCGTTCTTGACCGTCTGACTCTGCCATTCAGCCTCCTAGGGTCTGTTGACCTTTTGCGGTTAAATTTTGTTCGAGATAAAAGCGTTTTAATCGCGGCGAGTGGCGGACGGCTAGTTGTTTGCCGCCTAGTCATTCTAAGCAAAACTCCTCTCAACAAAGAGTAAAACGCTTTTAGCCGAACCCTTAGGGCGGCGTTTGTGGCTCCCTTCTGCTGCGTTATCGGCTCAAAAGGTCAACAGACCCTAGCAGTTCAGCCTGATAAACGAGCAAACTTGTTGTTCACCCTGTATCCAGAATATCTCATAGTGGTTGTACAGCCCGGCGATAATGTACCAACAAAGCAGCAAACCGACCATCAATGCAAAGGCAAAACCCAAAGAGAAAATGTTCAGCTGCGGAGCTGCACGGGTCATAACGCCAAATGACAAATTGATCGTCAGCAGCGCAATAATGCCTGACAACGACATGCTCAATGCGACTTTAAACATTATGCCGAGCCACAAAGCTAACTCTCTGAAGTCCACTGTAGTCAACGATCCCGAACCAATAGGCAGTGACTTAAAGCTCATCACCACCAACATAATCATCTTTAAATGGCCATCTGTCGCCAAAAAAAACAACGTCGCTAAAAACATAAATAACTGACCTAGTAACGGCGTGTTTTGTCCGTTCGCTGGATCAACCATAGAAGCAAAACCCAAGCTTGATTGCATACCTAGGATCTGGCCTAAAATTACGAACGTTTGGATCATAAACTGCGTTACTGTCCCCATAGCAACACCGATAATGATCTGCTCTAGAAGAGTCATAAAACCAGCAAAAGAGAGCAACTCAATGCTTTCGGGTACTGCAGGGATCGCGGGCATAACAGCAAAGGTAATCGCCAAGCCCAGATATAGGCGGACGCGAGTAAAGACAAACCGAGCCCCGGTCACCGACATGACCATCAGCATCGCAGCGATTCGGGTGTAAGGCCAAAAATAGTTGGCAATCCAATCCAGTACTACGCTCGTTGGGTACTCCATAGCAATACCTAGTAGAGCACCTGAGGAAGCCGCTCGATCATGCTAAAGAAAAACTCCATTAGCATCTGTGTCATCCAGTGGGCGAATAACATCAAAGCAAGCAATGTAACAATCAAACGAGGTAGAAAGCTTAAGGTTTGTTCGTTAATAGAGGTCGCGGCTTGGAAAATAGCAACCACTAGACCGATCATTAGGCTAGGTATAATGATCGCACAGACCATAATGAGTACCATCCATAACGCTTCACGGAACAACTCAACGAACATTTCAGGAGTCATAGTCTTTCTCCCGTCACAAGGCGAAACTGCCGGCTAAGGTCGATAAAATCAGGTTCCACCCATCTACCAATACAAACAGCATCAGTTTAAATGGTAATGATACGATCATCGGAGAAAGCATCATCATACCCATCGCCATTAGGACCGATGCCACCACCAAATCGATAATCAAGAAAGGTAAGAACAGCATAAAACCAATCTGGAAAGCAGTCTTTAGCTCCGAAGTGATAAAGGCTGGAATCAGAACCGCCATTGAAACATCTTCTGGGGCGGTTGCGGTCGAGCCAGAAATATTAACGAAAGTTTCTAAGTCTTTGACCCGAGTTTGCTTGAGCATAAAGTCTTTCATCGGCACCTGGGCCAAATCAAACGCCTCACGAGCTGAAATTTGCTCATTGATGTAAGGCTGAATCGACTCATCGTTAATTTTGTTTAAAACTGGCGACATGATGAAGAAGGTCAAAAAGATAGCAATACCAATAATAACTTGATTTGACGGCGTTTGTTGCAAGCCCATCGCCTGTCTAAGTATAGACATCACAACCACGATTCGAGTAAATGAGGTCATTAAAATAACCATGGCAGGTAAAAAGCCTAGCATGGTCATCAAAGCAAGGATTTGCAGGTTTATGGAGTAGTCTTCACTACCGTCAGGGTTTGCAGTCATGGTGAAAGCCGGAATACCTCCACCGCCGGTAACGCTCCCTGACGCTGTTGACTTTGAGGCGCCCTGCTCTTTCTCCATAGCGCTTACTGTCACTGAATCTGACACCGCAGCATTAGCAGGAATAGACGTATCGAGTTCCTGCTGCGCTAACGATAGTGCAGAAAAGAACGTTAGGACAAACGCTAAAACAATCGAAGTTAGGTTATTGGCTTTTATCATTCTTCTTTAATAGCTGAGTCAATTGATTTGAAAACGGACTCGCAGCCATCTCCTCCTGAGACAAAGGTTTCTCCAGTTTCGAGATTAATTGGATCGATTGTGCGGTAACACCAACTAAAAATTGTTCCTCTCCCGCCTGTACAATCACAATTCGTTCCTTATGACCTACGGCAAGCTGACGCACTATGTTTAAGCCTTTCTGATTGACCAATGCTGGCACTCTCATGCGTTTAAGTAGCCAAGCCAAAAATAAAATAAAGACTATAACGAATAAGAGCGACCCAAAGGTGGTCGCCCAATCAAGCTGGCTACCTGGTGTGGAAACGGTAGCCATTGCCGAAGGAGAAAGTAGTATAAGTGAGTAAAGTAAGTACTCCTTAACTTTAAAAGACATACTAATCCTTACACTATCGAAGTTTCTTAATTCGCTCAGTTTGACTGATCACATCGGTGAGACGAATACCAAACTTATCGTTGACCACCACTACTTCACCGTGAGCAATCAAAGTACCATTCACCAGCACGTCTAATGACTCGCCCGCCAAGCGCTCTAGTTCCACAACTGAACCTTGGTTAAGCTGAAGCAAATTACGAATACTGATCTGCGAACGGCCAACCTCCATCGAGATCGTCACTGGAATATCTAAAATCGTGTCTAACTTACGACGTTCATCTTCTGAAATGGGTGACGAAGTGTCTTGTAGCTCGTCGAGTTGGGCATTCATCACTTCATCAACGTCTACCTCAGGTGCATCTGGATCTTCACCTAACGCCGCAGCCCATTCGTCCGCCAGTTTTTGGTCGTCACTCGGTTCCATACTTGTTACCTATATTATTCTTAATCTTCGATTTCGCCTTCATCTTCTTCTAATTCAGAGATGACGTCTTTACCTAAGAAGGCGATATCCGTTTTAACCACATCTGGTCGTTTAATTTCTTCTGAGACCTGAACCGCTAATTTGTCGCTTGAACGCCCCATTTTTACGCGATAAGTAGGCAATTCTTCAACAAACATCACAGCGTGCTCTGGCATTTCTACGGGTATAATGTCGCCAGGTTGAAGCTCCATGAGATCCCGCAGTGAAATATCTTGTTCTAGCAAATCAACTCGGAAGTTAACTGGCACATCCATAATTTCTTCACGTAGCGCAGTACTCCAACGAACGTCAGTTTCCATCTTGTCTGACTGAACACCTGCATCTAATAGCTCACGAATCGGCTCAACCATTGAGTACGGCATCACAACATGGAAGTCACCGCCACCGCCATCCACTTCGATGTGGAATGAACTGACCACGATAACCTCTGTCGGACTGACAATGTTCGCCATGCTCGGGTTAACTTCCGAGTCTAGGTATTCAAACTCAACCCCCATCACTGGTGACCAAGCTTCTTTGTAATCTTCAAATACAATTTTAAGTAGTAACTGAACAATTCGGCGCTCAGTAGGCGTGAACTCACGACCTTCAATTCGCGCATGGAAACGGCCATCACCACCAAAAAAGTTCTCTACCAAGATAAACACCAAACGTGCTTCCATGGTAATCAAGGCCGTACCTTTTAACGGTCTAAAGCGTACCATGTTTAAACTGGTTGGTACGTACAGAGTATTTTGGTATTCGCCAAACTTCATCATCTGCACGCCGTTGATGGAGACTTCTGCAGTTTTACGCAACATATTAAACAAGCTAATGCGCATATGACGCGCGAAACGCTCATTAATCAACTCCAACGTTGGCATTCGACCACGGACAATGCGGTCTTGTGATGAAAAGTCGAACTCAACCGCACTGGCATCGGAGGCTACTTGTTCCTCTTCTGCCTCATCAACATCATCTACACCGTGTAAGAGAGCATCAATCTCATCTTGGCTTAATAGATCAGTCACTCGTCACCTACTGCATTACAAAGTCAGTAAATAGCACCCGTTCAATTACTGGCTGCCCTACTGCGCGATTCAAACTGGCTTTAATGTCATCGGTAGCCTTATCTCGCAATTCGACACGACCATTTACCGTTCTCAATTGGTCTACAGTAGCAGACGCAAAAGTACTCAATAGTGAGCTTTCTATAAGTGGTGAGTGATAACGAGCAAGGTTTTCATTATCGCTACCACGTACCATCAACTGCACTTTGATCTGTACCAGACGGTCTTTCTTGTCACCAGTGACATTAAATAAGAAAGGTTGCGGGATATTCACGTAAGCCACCGGATCAGTCGGAGCGACCATTTCTTGCTGCGCCGCTTCTTGCCCTGCCGCTGGCTCATCTGAGCCCATCAAGAAGAATGCAGCACCACCACCACCGGCAAGTAAAACAACCACCGCAATAATGATGATAAGTAACTTACTTTTACCTTTGGGCGCTTCCGTTTCGAGTTCTTCGTCTGCCATAACTTAACGTTCTCTATTCTTTTGTTTTTAACAGTTTATGCGTAATAACTAATTCCATCACTCTTTGCTGCGACATTCAAATCAAGATTGATGTCTGGTTCAAGGTTTTCTTCACCAGAGGGGCCTAGATTGCCGTTACCTTGACCATTGTTGCCTTGCCCATTGTCGGCATAGCGTCTTTGCTGTTGACCTGAGGCTTGCTGCTGAACAGAGCTGTCTCCTAATTGTACACCCTGCTGGGCAAGCATTTCACGCAATCTTGGCATTGATTGCTCAATTACATCACGGGCTTGTTGGTTGGCAACCGTAAAGTGGACCGTCGTGGCATCCCCGTTCATATGCATGCGAATTTGCATTCGCCCAAGCTCTGGTGGATCAAGACGAATATCGATGTTTTTCAAATTCTTCGACATCATCATCTGCACGCGTTCAGCCACTTGCTCCCCCGCTAACTCTCGGTTTAACTGCAAAGGTGCTTGGGCAGCTTGTTCTGCTCTAACTTGGCCTAACGAACCAGAACCTTGCTGGCCTGACGCTTGAGCCAATTGCTGAGCAAAACCTGTATTGGTTTCAGTGCCTTGCTGTGACCCATCTTTATTTGTCGCGACTTTACCAAGTGTTCCTGCTACTTTCGCCCCCATCACGGCTTTAAGCATTGCTTGATCCTGAGCAATGGCAGCATTTGGGGCCGCTGCCATTTGCTGTATTTGCGTTGCCGCTAAGTCCGTTGGTATCGTTGCGGTGCTAACCTGCTGTTGAACAGCTTGCGCTAGCTGTGCTTGGGACTGTTGGTGAGCAAGTGCTTGATGTACAGATTGAGCGACTGGGGCTTGCTGTGTTCTCGGTGTAGAGTCAGCTTTCAAAGCAGCGTCATCCTTTACTTGACCTTCTGATGAAGCCGCCCAAGGTATTGCACCAGCCACTACCGTGGCCGCCGCAATACTCGGTTCAAGTTCTGAGTCACTTTGCGCATCAGCCGCCACTGCAAGCGCTTGGGCACTTGTTTCGGCATCGACCGCTAACTTACTTACCTCTTGTGTGCCCTTCTCAGCCGCAGCAGCAGTAGTCACTGCCGCTGCACCAAGTACGGCAGAACCTGCCACTAAAGCAGCCCCCTCAACGACGTTCGATTCTGAATCGTCTGTATCAGGTGATTCAGCAGCCGTGGCAAATTGTGAAACAGTTGTTGACGCCACTTCGGTCTGAAATGGCTGACTGTCTAGTTGTGGCTTGGTAGAACCATCAACGAATTCTACTGTATCTTGTTGACTGAGTGCGGCCGCACTTGAAGCAGAAACAGCATGATTTTTGGTTTGCAGCTCGGCTTTTAATTGTTCATTCGTTTCAACGTCTTTTTGCTGCATAAAACGCTCTGCAGAAGCTGGAACGGCCACGGTTTCCCCTTCAACAGAACGGACAATGACCTTTTGTGCTTCTTGCCCAGAGTCAGTCAATTGTGGAGCATCAGAGCGGGTTGATGAAGGCTTTTGATTTGAGTTTACTGAGGTGACTTGTTGAACCTCATCACCTTCCACCTCTTTGCCACCATCCGTTGATACCAGCACTGCCGCTTGTTTGTCATTTTCAGTAATTGGCGCATCGGCTAGTCGCGGAGCACTGTTATCTTGTGGCAACGGTTTGCCGTCTTTCGGCTGAAGAGCTTTGCTGGAGTGGTCGAGGCGCTGCAATACCTCATCATTTTCAGAAACAATTTTTTCAGCCGATTGTGAAGCCGCTTTATTGCTGTCGATTGAAGCAACATCCGTTGTGTTAGAAACCTCTGTTTTTTTCGCTTCCTTCGCATTACCTTCAATGTCGCTAGTTACCGACTTAACGGATTCTGCGTCATCTGACTCTAGCAATTCGTCAGTACTTTGACCCTCAGTAGCTGACGCCTTTACACTGATAGGCTCTGATTCACCGTCTTCTACAGCGACATCTTCGCCTTCTAGTTTGGTAGTCGATTCACTCTTATCAACCTTGCCCTCTGAATCACTCTCCCCCTTAATCAACGCGGCAAGCTTTGAGAAAAAGCCACCAGATTCTGAAGATTCAGAGGTCGCACCTTCCCCTTCAGTTGTCGCTTTAGTCACTTTAGGACTTTCAGATACCGATGATAAATTGATATTCATACCAGGCTCACTCTCAGTTGCTCAGCGCCAGTCAGACTCTAGGCGGCAAAGTGCCAATAGGATTGCATACATTTTTTAGGTTATCTGCAAAAAGCACGCCAATTAGATACATACTGTGAGCCACAGCCTAAGTGTGTGAGATTAATTCAAACTTCGACGGGAAAACTGAAGAGTTGCGAATTCATCCATCTGTTTCTGTTCACGGATGTTTTGCAGACGTTGTTTTTCAGCCTGTTTTTTTTCTATCATCCATTCATAAGAACGTCGTTGCTTACGGCTCTCGAGCCAGTTCTGTTCACACCCTTCAACTTGGCTTTTAAAATGGGCTTCCGCTTGCTTTTGTTTCGCTAGAGTTTCATCCAGCGTGGTCAAAAAGCGATTTAGATGAGAGTATTGGCTCGCAGTGAGACCTTGCTGACCTCGATCGACCAATTGCTGGCAATAATCAAGACGATACTGTTCAATTTGCTCAAGCTGCTGATAATAGCCATCTAGCTCGCTGCGAGCTTGACTGAGCGCTAGCACCGCTTGGTTTTCACGTTCTTTAGCCTGTTCTAAAAGAAATTCTAGTGCGTTATCCATCGCTTATTACTCGCCTTGTAACAACCCACGCAGCATGTTGAGACACATGTCGTATGGTACGGTTTCTTTCATTGATTGTTGCAAGTAACCGTCCAGCTTAGGCTTCAGCGTAAATGCACCATCAATTGCCGGATCAGTTCCCGGTTTGTACGCGCCAATTGAGACGAGATCTTGGTTCTTACGGCACACCGACAGCACTTGGCGAACCGCCTTCGACATTAACACGTGCTCTTCAGAGGTAATTTGAGGCATAACACGACTGACAGATTTCTCAACATCGATTGCAGGGTAGTGACCCGCATCAGCCATTTCACGCGATAGTACCACGTGGCCATCGAGAATAGCCCGTGACGCATCGGCTATCGGATCTTGCAAGTCATCACCTTCGGTTAAAACGGTAAAGAAGGCGGTGATCGAACCCTGTTCCGGGCTGCCATTACCAGCACGTTCCACCAATGCTGGCAACTTAGCAAATACAGAAGGTGGGTACCCTTTGGTCGCTGGTGGTTCCCCAACAGAAAGAGCAATCTCACGCTGTGCCTGAGCAAAGCGGGTCAGAGAGTCCATCAAGAGTAGAACATCTAAGCCTTGATCACGAAAGTATTCCGCTATCGTCAGTGCTGTCTGACACCCTTTCAATCGCATTAAGGGCGATGAATCCGCTGGGGCAGCAACGACCACTGAACGTTGACGACCATCCACACCTAAGATTTCTTCAATAAATTCTTTTACCTCACGACCACGCTCGCCAATCAGACCAACTACAACCACTTGCGCAGTTGTACCTCGGGTCATCATACCCAAGGTGACCGATTTACCGACACCAGAACCAGCAAATAGGCCAATACGCTGACCTTTACCAACAGTTAATAAGCCGTTGATCGCTTTAATTCCCACATCAAGAGGTTCTGAGATAGGTTTACGTGCAAGAGGGTTAATCGGTTCCGCATTAAAAGAAGCACGCTTCTCGGTATAGATAGGACCAAGACCATCAAGTGGGTTGCCCACACCGTCGATGACGCGTCCTAGTAATTCCATCCCCACTGGTAAACCCGTCTCACTGGTTAGAGGTGTCACTTTCGCACCAGGAAGCACGCCCGTGATTTGCTCGCTAGGCATTAAGTATAAATTTTCACCTGAAAAGCCAACAACTTCAGCTTCCATCTCACCGTGCATGGTTTCGACTGTACATAAGCTACCGATAGGTGCTCTGCATCCAGTTGCCTCGAGGGTTAAACCTACTACGCGTACCAGCTTGCCCGCCGCGACAGGTCTGCAGGTTAAACCTTGAGTTTTGTATTGAGTGAGACGTTCAGCAAGCGCGAGCATTACTCACCACCTTGGTGTCGATTCACCCCACAAAAGCTTTGAATAACACTACGAATGCGATCTTCCATTCGATAGTTAACACTGGACTCACCCGCTTCGATTTGAACATCGCCACGATTAAGTGCCGGTTCAGCCATTAATGTCCAATTGCGAAATTCAAGTTCATCTTCGCCATAGGATGAGCGAATGATCTCAACGTCATCAGGGTGAAGTTTAAGCGTGATAGCGTGCCCAGAAATCGGCAATGACTCTACTGATTGCTTGATGGTATCCAATATGACTTGTGGATTGGTCTGTACCTCGATATGCACCACTTCTTTGACCAATGTCAACACCATATCAACCAGTTGCTTTTCGACTTGAACATTCATTAACTCAAGTGGCTGAGCAAACTGATTCGCAAGACTGATAAACGTCTGAACTTGCTGCTGAATAAACTCTTGCCCTGCAGCAACACCTTCGATCTTACCGATTTCTAAACCTTCTTGACGTCCTTCTTGCGTTCCTTGTTCTTTGCCTTTTTCATAACCTTGCTTGAAGCCAGCTTCTTGACCTTGGTGAAGCCCTTCCTGATAAGCTTGCTGCCTTATCAGTTCTATTTCATCTTCAGTCAATTCTTTAGGTGCTTCTTCCGCTGCAGGCTCAGCGATTGGCATCCAGCTCGGGTCATAATTCATCGCCGTTTCTTTGGCCTGTTTATGAGTCTGCGAGGTATAATCGGGCATACCCCATCGCTCTGGTTTCTCTACCAGCTCATCATCATCCAGACGTAAAAAACCGCGTTTCCTTTCCAAAGACATAGATACCTTGTTTCGTTAGTTTACAGGAACTCGTCCGCACCACCGCCTAGCATAATTTCGCCAGAGTCAGCCATGCGTCTTGCAATTGCCAGTACTTCTTTCTGTGCTGCCTCCACATCAGAAACCTTAATTGGGGGCATTGCTTCAAGGTCATCGCGCATCATCTCAGCAGCACGCTTAGACATATTCTTGAAGATCTTCTCACGTAGACCATCATCGGCACCTTTAAGCGCGCGCTGTAGCGCGTCTTGTGGTACATCACGCAGCAATTTTTGGATGCCCTGGTCGTCCACTTCGATAAGGTTCTCGAATACGAACATAAGATCTTGAATCTGAGTCGCCATGTCTTCGTCTTGATCGCGAATTTGCTCCATCAAGATACCTTCGACATTGTTGTCCATGTAGTTCATGATCTCTGCTGCTGCCTTCAGGCCACCAATCTTGGCCGCTTGCGCACCAGCCTGACCAGCAAACTGCTTCTCCATAATCTCGTTCAGTTCAGCCAATGCTGATGGTTGAACTTCTTCTAGGTTGGCAATACGCATCATCAAGTCTAAACGGTCACGCTCAGCAAACTGATTGAGAATTTCCGCAGACTGATCGGGCTCTAAGTAAGACAATACGATAGTTTGAATCTGTGGGTGCTCGTTAATGATGATGCTCGCAACTTGGCGAGGGTCCATCCATTTAAGAGAATCTAGACCTTTCGAACCAGTACCCAGCAGGATTTGATCAACTAAGTTGTTGGCTTTATCTTCACCCAGTGCAGCGACCAGTGCATTACGCATAAAGTCTTCGCTGCCCATACCAATATTGGTGTACTTCTGAATATCTTCTAGGAAAGCTCGATGAACTGCACCGACTTTGTCTTGACTTAAATCGGCAGCACGCGCCATTGCGCTACCCACTCGTTGAACTTGTTTTGGTTCTAAATGGCGAATAATACCTGCCGCGTCTTCCTCATTAAGACTGAGTAAAAGAATCGCCGCGCGCTCTTCGCCCGGAATTTCTGATATATCCACGGTGTTTTCTACTACCTCACCGCCCTCTTCCTGTGGAACTATTTCGTTAGGCATCCTGCATCCAATTCTTCACGACTTGTGCGGCAAGCTCAGGTTCATTTGCAACCAGTGCACGCACCGCTTTCAGTACATCTTCATCTTTGTGTAGATTAGGTAAGTCAATGCTTGAGCCAAACTCAAACAACTCACCACCGTCTAGGTCACCACCAATCAAGCTGGTTTCACCATCAGCACCAATTGGTAAGCCATCTGGTCCGTAAAGTTGGTCTTCATCTTCATCAGACGCAGGGTTAAGCAGTTTCTTCATCGCTGGGCGTACAAGTACCAGTATTACAACAATGATAACCAATGCGCTTGCAAACCAGCGAATCCAGTCATTGAAATTAGGGTGCTCCCAAATTGGCACATCAGCCATGACTTCAATTTCAGGCTCGGCAAATTGCATACTCAGCACGTTAAGTAAGTCGCCACGTGCTTGGCTAAATCCAACCGTACCAATCAATAGCTGCTTAATTGAGTTTAGTTCAGCCTCAGAAATTGGCTGATAGCTGGTCTCTCCAGTATCGGGGTTCACAACAGCACGATTTTTAACCGCAACGGCAACCGTTTGACGATTCACTACGCCCGTTTGTCGACGTTCATGGCTAATGGTGGTATCGAGTTCAAAGTTACGTGTCGCCTCTTTGTGCACCGAACCTTGGCCTAAGGTGGTACCATCTTTCATCTGCGCCACATCTTGAGGGATTGAGGCATCAGCGGGAGGCTGATTACTCAACGCGCCAGGTACACCTGCGACTACATTGCCGTTGTTGTAGTCCTCTAGGGTATATTCACTACGCGTTGACGGAGTGTTTGGGTCAAAACGCTTGCTGGTTTGTTCGACGGCACTGAAATCAAGTTCAATATCAACCTGAGCGGTGTAGTTGCCAAAGCCCAAAATTGGGATAAGCACTGAATCAATTTTATCGCGTAGCGCTTGCTCTTGTTTACGCTCAAGTTCATGCTCTTTACGACGAGCTACCGATGCAGGATCTTGCGATCCTGAACTTAGCAAGCGACCATGCTGATCGGTGACAGTAATACGGTTTGGCTTCATACCAGGGACGGCACTGGCCACCATATCCACCACTGAATCGACTTCTTCCTGCTTAAGGTTAGCACCTGTTTTTAGCGTTAAAAACACCGATGCTGACGCTTCTTGATTATGCCTAACAAAGACACTCTGTTTTGGCAATGCGAGTAACACACGCGCTTTGTGTACTTGCTTCATCTCTTGAATTGCTTTGGAAAGCTGGCGCTCACGGCTAAGCTTAAGACGCTCTTGTTCTAAACGTTGAGACACACCAAAGCCCATATCTTGCAGCAGTATATCGTCGCCAGCCTGCTTTTCTCGATTAAGTCCAGCGCGAACCATATCAAGTTTTAACGAATTAAAGTCACTGGTAGGGACTAAGATTGTGTTGCCTTCGAGTTTGTAATCGAGTTTTTGCTGGTCAAGGTAATCTAGGACAGGAATCAGCTCTTCAGTTTCATAAACGCCTAGTGGGCGCATTTCTGGCTCTTTCACCCAGAAGAACAACATCACGATCAGAGCGACACAGATAGAGATCGAGAGAACCAGCACCACTTGGCGAAGCAAATCGAGGTCGCCTACCGCCATATCAAACTTAGAACTGGATTTTTCGTCCAAATCAGGGTTTTGAACTTGTGTATCGAGATCCGATGTGGCGACCATTGCGCCTTCACCAGCGCCTTCAGTCACGGTTAGATCGGTAGATGGGTTTTGCTCTGACACAGACTTTACCTAACGTTAAACGGGCATGTTCATCAATTCTTTGTACGATTCGACCAGCTTATTCCGTACTTGAATTGTGGCTTCAAAAGCGACGCTAGACTTGTTTCTAGCAATCATTACATCAGAAAGTGAGACGTCTGCGTCACCACGATCGAATCGCATTTGCAGGTCGCTTGACGTCTTTGAAAGACTATTGACGTTATTAATTGCGTTGTTCAGCAGTTGACCAAAATCCGCGCCGACAGTTTGCCCAGTCGCCGCTGGTTTAGTGCCAGTGGCCTCAAACATCATTGCTTGCATTTCGTTTTGAAAACCGTCAACTCTCATCAAAACCTCAGTAGTCAACTCTTTGACTTAAAATAGTGTTGGACTACTGACGCTGCAAACTCCGTGCCACGTCAGTACCAGAAGAAAAATAGCACTTTAGTTTGGAATTTCAATCCCAGCATCACGCATTTTGGCTAACTTGTAACGTAGCGTACGTGGGCTTATACCCAATTTTTCGGCCATTTCTTTGCGTCGACCGTTACACTCTTCAAGCGTATCGAGAATAATTGCATACTCTTGATCGCGTAACTCACCTCCTAAACCACTTCCTGTCGAGTTATTGCTGCCTGGTTCGGCAACAGGTTTAACGTTAGGCACGATGCAATCTCCCGTTTCAACTGCAATCTGTAGACTGGAGGCATCTTGCCAATCTAAGCCTTCCAACAGGATATGCTCTGCATCTATCTGACCACTTTCACTAAGAATTAATGCTCGCTGAACAACGTTGTCCAGTTCACGAACGTTCCCTGGCCAAGTGTAAGTCAGCAATTTGTTGACGGCATTTGGCATCAGACTAGGCACTGGCATTCCCAATTTTTGACAGTGGCGTTCTACCAGATGTTGCGCCAATGGCTCTATATCACCTCTACGCTCACAAAGTGCTGGCCAAGCGATTGGGAATACGTTTAGACGGTAATACAAGTCTTCGCGAAAATTACCTTCTTGAACATACAACTTCAAATCGCGGTTACTGGTCGCCAGCACGCGCACATCAAGTTTGATACTCTTACGGCTACCTAGACGCTCAACTTCTCGCTCTTGTAACACACGTAGCAACTTAGCTTGGAGGCTTAGGTCCATTTCACTGATCTCATCAAGTAAAATTGTTCCCCCTTGCGCCTGCTCGAATTTGCCCGGGCATGCCTGTACCGCCCCAGTAAACGCCCCTTTTTCGTAACCAAATAGTGTGGCTTCAAGCATGTTGTCAGGAATTGCTGCGCAGTTAATTGCGACAAACGGCCCCTCTTTGCGATTGGATGCATTATGGATATAACGTGACATCACTTCTTTACCCGAACCACTCGGACCAAGTACCATCACGCTGGCGTCGGTTTTTGCAACCTTATCGGCAAGAGCTAATAATTTAATACTCTTCTCATCAGCGACTACGGCATCGCCATTGTCATCGGATTTCACTGGCGCATAGCGACTGACCATATTGAGCAGTACTTCCGGTGCGAAAGGCTTAGCCATATAGTCAATAGCGCCGTCTTTCATCGCTGAGACTGCATCTTCAATATTGGCATAGGCCGTCATGAGTAAGACAGGAAGGTTCGGCCAATGTTGTTTTATGTTTCTTAATAGAGCTAAGCCACCCATGCCCGCCATTTGTACATCTGATACAACAATATCTACGCTATTCGACTTGAGCTTCACCAATGCATCTTCGGCACTATCCGCTTCGAGCCACTCATAGCCAGCCAGAGCCAAAGTGTCGACTAACGCTTCGCGTAGACCTTCGTCATCTTCTACGATCAGTACTTTGCTTTGAGCCATTATCATTCTCCAGTCATCGCGAGTTGATCAGGGTGAGGGTGACGTTCAAGTGGGATGCAAACAGTAAAGCAGGCCCCGTCACCTTGTTCTGAAATAAGTTCTAACCTTCCGTCATGCGCACGACACACCATCTGGACAACAGCAAGTCCGAGTCCGGTTCCTTGCGAGCGAGTGGTAAAGAAAGGTTCCATGATTTTGTTTTGCAGTTCGGTGGGGACACCAGGTCCGCTATCTTGTACAGAGATTTTCAATTCGCCGTTAACGGGCCTGAAAAACACGTCAATTTGAGACTGTTTACCCGCGATTTGAATCGCGTTCATCACTAAGTTACTTAATGCAGACGCTATCGCATTTACATTACCAAGCAACTGAGTTTGCTCTTGTTCAACTTCTAAGCAATAGTCGATTTGGTTGTTTTTAAGGGCAGTCTCTACCATAGGCGAGAGCTCAGCGACCAAATCTTCAACCGTGAACGGCTTAACGACTTTGTTGTCGCCACCTTTGGCGAACAACAACATGTCATTGACCTGCTTTTCAAGATCATGCAGGCGATCCATTAACTTGGTTTGAAATCTGTCTTTGGTCGCTGGCGGCAAATTCGGCGCACCTAGATTGGAGGCATAAAGCATTGCGCTAGAAAGCGGTGTACGCACTTGGTGGGCTAATGACGCGACCATACGACCAAGAGAAGAAAGACGCTGCAAGTCACTAATGCGCGACTGTAAAAGGCGTGTTTCAGTCAAATCAGTAATCAGAATAAGTTGACCTGTTTTCGAAGCGGAAATCGCCAAACGTACTTTACGACCATTACGTAACGAAATTTCATGTCCATCGTCTTCACGAGGCGAAAATGCTTGTTGAATCACTTCAAACCATTTTTCACCCACCAAGGGGATTTCCAATAATCTCAACGCTTCAGGGTTCGCTTCCTGAACTACACCCTGGGTGTCTAGCAAAATAACACCAGCGGGCATGACATCGAGTACCTGCTGATATCGTTCTACTTGTTGTTCTAGTGTGCCTAGTGGCATCGGGTTATCAACCGACGGGGTTAACTGCATGACGTATTTCTGCCTTAAAAACTACAATAGCCTGACATGCAAAAGGCACGCCAGGCTATTTTATTTATTTTTCAAGCACTTAATTAAAGGTCAGTAAATTGACAGTCACATTTCGGTCAATTTAACGCTGCAAATTGTATTTGCGCATTTTCTCAACCAAGGTGGTACGACGCATCCCAAGCATATCTGCAGCCCTTGCCACAATTCCACCTTGCGCTTCCAAGGCTTGATTGATCATGTTGACTTCAAGATCAGCCAGCATTTCTTTCAGGTTGACCCCTTCAGGTGGAAGGCTTTGCGGTGCATTTTCGTGCTCTTGGAAGATATCACTTGATTCAAGACTAAAGTCCTCAGAAAAGATATCTTGCAACGCATCACGCTCTTGATCCTCAACAGACTCAAGATTGTTATATTCTGGCTGAAATTCCGGAATATCACTGTAACGATACTTAGTAGGCAAATGATTCACATCAACCAAACTGTTTGGATAAAGTATAATCATTCGCTCAACGAGATTAGCCAATTCACGAACATTACCCGGCCACTCATGTTCCATTAGAGAGTTAATAGAACGCGGTGTGAAGCAGATAGGTTGGGCCCCTTCCGCTTCCATACGCGTCATTAGCTCTTGTAACAACAACGGAATGTCGTCTTTACGATCGCGCAGCGCAGGCATTTCGATTGGAAATACATTTAGGCGGTAGTAGAGATCTTCACGGAAAGACTCTGCATCAATCATCGTCTCTAAATTGCGGTGAGTTGCTGCGATAACTCGGACATTGACGCGTATCGTAGTGTTGCCACCTACACGCTCAAAACAACGCTCTTGAAGAACACGCAGCAGTTTAACCTGCATCGGCATCGGCATGTCGCCAATTTCATCAAGAAAAAGCGTGCCACCTTCAGCCAGCTCAAAACGGCCTTTACGAGATGTAATCGCCCCAGTAAACGCACCCTTTTCATGTCCAAATAATTCACTTTCAAGCAGATCTGGTGGGATTGCTCCGCAGTTAATGGGAACAAAAGGCCCATTTCGACGAGCTGAGTGATAATGAATATTACGAGCGACAACCTCTTTACCTGTTCCTGATTCACCGAGAATCAACACATTCGCTTCCGTCCCTGACACTTGCTCAATCAGATGTCGAACTTCTTTAATGTCATGACTTTGTCCTACAAGACTGCGGAAAAGTGTATTTTTACGCGCGGAGGAAACCACATTGACGCCTTTACGGCCTAAGAAATCTTTACAATGACGCAGCGCTTCACTTAGTTGCGGGTAATTTAACGGATACTCCAGTTCACCAACATAGTTAGTCAGCTCTTCAACTGGATAAGAGTGCTTTCCGGCAATAAGCAAAGGAATATGATTGGCCTGGGATAATTTATCGCTTAGCTTGGAAGGTAATTTATTATTATTCAGAGAACCAAGAATACAACCGGCCCACACTCGAGACCAATCTAGGTCTTCAAGCTGATCAGAAGTGATCGCTTCACACTGTTCTCCAACAAATTCTAAAATATTACTGAGATTGACTCGTGCTTGCGCATTATCTTCAATCACAAGTATTTTTGCTAAACCTTGCATAGGTGAGAATGTTTGCCTTTATTATAAAACGTTGTGGCTGGGTTAAAAATCTAAACGTCACTTGTAACTATAGTTGATAAACTAAGTTAGACAATTTAGAAATTTCAGCAACAAAAAAAGCCACTAGGCTAGTAAGTGGCTTCTATTCTATTTGATAAAAAAAATAAGGCAACCAAGCAATTACTTGATGTGATATTAGCCCAAAAGCTCAATAAGCAACATATTTCAATACATGCTCATTAAGCCATAAAAAATCCTAAAAACTGGACCTAATTTATAAACCAACATCAGCCGCAGTTAGGTTGTGGTATTCATTTGGGATCTGATCCCACGCTGACTTAATCTCGCGAATAATTTCAATCACGTCATCGAGTGGTTGGGGGTTATTTTGATGATTAGCTTCAGTAATCTGAGTAATCATAAATTCATAGAGTTGATCGAGATTTTGAGCAATATCTCCACCATCATCCATCGAAAGGCAGCTACGTAAACTGATAATGATATCCAGAGCCTTACCCAAACGCTCACCCTTAGCCGGAATATTTCCCGCTTCCATCGCCGCTTTACCTTGAATCAAACGTTCAATAGCGCCAGCCATCAGCATTTGAACAATTTTATGCGGGGAGGCCGCACTGAGCTGGCTATCAACCGATACCTTCTTGTAAGCCTGTAATGAACCACGCATAACAACCCTCTTAATCTATAAAAACTTTTGATACTGCTGAACAGAGCGTTTACCGTGACGATACTTTTGTAACGCCACACCCAATTCAGAAGTTTTATTCTGCATTAATTGTACAACAGTTTGAGTTCTTTTGACCGCATCATGCCACTGCTGTAGTTTCGCAAGTTCTGGATGCATTTCTATTACACCTAGTAAACTTTGCAATAACTGTTCCCTTATATCGACTAGCTGAACGATTTCTTCAGCATTTATTTCTTCCGATGTAAGAGTTTCAGAAATTTTTTGATCTAATTCACACAAATCAGCCAGTTGGCTAAGGGCTTCATTATCCGAGTGCATTCATCATACCTGCAAGCTGAGACTGCATTTTGCTTGTAGCATCCTGCATTGCCGAGAATTTGGCGTGAGTGCGCTTCTCTAAATTATCCATACGACGATCGAGTGTCACTTGATCATCTTGGAGTCGATAAGTTCGCTCAGTCATGCTTTTTTCGCGGTTGCGTATCGAGCCCGTTACTCCAGTAAGACCTTGAATCGCATCTTCAACTTTCTTCGCAAAACCCTGATTACCGCCAAAAAAGTCTTCTAGTTTATTGAAGTTGTTGTTCAACTGACGGTCAAGCATGTCATAGTTGATCTCTAAAGTACCTTGGCGCGTGGTAGTGATACCGAACTCGGTAAGTGTCTTTAAGTCTTCCGGAGCCGGTTCTACACGAGAAGAGAACACCGACTTGAGACGAGAGTCAGCACTACGAACAATACTATCACCAGCTAAAGGCCCCGCTGCCCCTGTTCTAGGATCAACACCACCAAGCTCTTGTGAGGTCTGATAAAACTGATTGTAAGCGGCTACAAACTGTTCAATATCATTACGAACACCTTGGCGATCATACTCAATGTCAATTTCTGAAGCTGGTTTGCCTACCTGTGTACGTCCTTTAAGGGTTAAATCGACACCATCAATAGCGTCTTCAATAATATTATTGTTGCTCGATAGTTGAGCGACACCATCAAGCAGCACTTTGGCATCTTGCGCCGCCTGTACCTCCGTCATACCACGGTAAGTATCAAAGGACTGCTGCGCCGCTATTAAGTCAGCTTGAGCTTGGTCAATTCGTTCTAAGTATTCGCGCTCTTCTTTTGGAAGTTTTGCGCGTTCCATCTGTTTCGCTTGATCTGGGGTAAGCTCTCCCGCCGCTACACGTTGAGCAAGCAAAGCTTTTTCATCCGCCACTTTTTGTTCGATGCGTGCTTGTTCTGCATCAAGCTTGGCTTGCGCCTCTTTTGGAGTGACATACGAATCAGTCAAGGTTCCAGATGCCGAATTAGACCAACCTGGAACATCTGGCGCTTTTTCTCGCGCTTTATCATCAAGCTGCGGTTCAGGCTCCCAATAGGAGCTGAGTAATGTGCCCGATGCGGTCTCAGTCCAACCAGGAATACGATCTTCCGGCTTAATATATTTATTCGCCTCAATCCCTGCTTGAGCGGCGGCAGCCGTCGCATTTTTTGACATTTCATTATCGGCAGTCGCATCTTTCGCCGCATTAGGGTCGGCTTGAATTGCCGCTTGTTTTGAGGTGGCCGCGATCTCTTCATCGACAGCTTTTGCCGCATCGATGTTATTTTGAGCAATTTTATCGGCAATTTTTTGCTCCTCTGGTGTTAGAGGGGCAAGTAAATCCTGAGCAGTCGCACGTGCTCGTTCGAGGTCTTTGACTCGTTGCTCAAGAGTTTTGTATTCGAGTAATTTTAGCGGGTCGCCGGATTTAGCTTCGGCGCGCATTGAAATATCGTTGTCGTGACCCGAAACATTGGACGCAACAATTAGACGAGGGCCTTGTGTGTCGTTGATAACTGCAGCACGAACCCCAGGGTTAGATTTACTAGAGTTGATACCACGCACGATATCAACCAGTTTTGAATTCTGCTGAACATCAATGGAGAACTCTTTGTCCCCCATTGAAATCTGCAGCTTACCCGGACCAAACTTTGCGTCCTCCGGCAGTACATCTGACGCAATTTTGTGGCTTTGGGCAAGCTGCAACACATCGATAGCATATCGACCAGCGATAGCTTCAGTGGTTGCCGTCGCGGATACAACAGCTTCATCAGTTGATTCCACTGTTCTCGCGGCGAAAGCTTTCTCCTGACGAAAGCTCGCCATCAAGTTTTTCATCGTATCCAGCGACTCTCTGAGTCGACCATAGGCACTGATACTGGAATCAATTTGGGCCCGCTCATTGTCGAGACGTTGCTGCTTAGGTACGCGCTCCGAATCCACAATTTTGCTGACCATGGAATTGATATCCATGCCAGAATTCATGCCTATAGGGCCAAAACTCATCTATTCACCTCAAGTACGATTACACCGTCTGGTTCACAATTCCCGATGAATACCGGGCGGTTTGCTCCCTTAGGCGACGCAAAATAACTAGCATTTCCTCATCGGGTATCTGGCGAATGATATCCCCAGTATCCGCTTCATATATTGTTACAACATCTCGACCAGATTCTTCGTCAACGCGAAACGATAAGCCTTTATTGATCGACGAGATGAAGTCATTCATCTGCTGAACAATTCTTTCACGCTCTGCCCTGTTAAGCTTTTGGCGCTCTTTCGAGGCTTCTATCGCTTTTTCAACAGTCTGAGTCGCTTTTTCACTTATCTCCTTAGTAGAGACCTGTTCCTTTTCCGAGGAAACTTGCTGTACATCGTATTTTGAAGCAAGTTTAGTGCCACTATCTGAGCCATAAGGCTGGATGTTCGATGTGTAGGATGGTATTTCCATAACGATCTCCCTTCCACCTTAGCAGGTTACAACATACTGTTGCACCAATAAGCTCCTATCGAACCTATCGATTAACCTAATAAGCTAAGAGCTGCCGACGGAGACTGCTTGGCTTGCGCTAGAACAGATGTACTCGCTTGCTGAAGAATCTGCGACTTAGTCATTTGCGTAGTTTCTTTCGCATAGTCGGTATCAACGATCCGGCTTCTAGACGCATTAACGTTTTCGTTAATATTGTCTAAGTTGCTGATAGCGTGGCCAAAACGGTTTTGGAATGCACCCAGTTCAGCACGCTGACTGTCTACCGTTTTCAAAGCACCATCAATGACAGATACAGCTAGCTGAGAACCCGCCACGGTGGAAACATCGACATCAGCGACAGTACGATCTTGCCCTGCACCAAAACCAATTTCACCACCAAGTCCCCCGCCAATTGTCACATCTGTCGCGACTTTGTTGGAAGCTGCGAAAAGTTGAAGCTTGCCTTCTTCACCTACAGAAGCTTTCACATCTTCACTTTGACCATTAATGTACGTAGCAAGCTGCTCGATATCGTCGCCAGCTTTTGCATTTATGGAGAGTGTTTTTGCCTCTCCATGTACATCAGTATAGTCGAGAGTAAGGTCAGTTGCCCCAGCAGATACCGCCCAATCCGGTGCTTTACCATTTTGAGCAATATACGCCTTACCGCCCATTCCAACTGTATCGGAGCGCATACTGCCCATAGAAAGCTGAACCGCTTCCCCTGAGCTTGCTCCAATCTGGAAAGACTGAGTGCCAAACATGCCGTTAAGCAGCTTGTTACCACCAAAAGAGGTGGTTTCTGCAATACGGTTAAGCTCATCATTCAGTGCGGTAACTTCTTCTTGAATTGCTACACGTTCCGAACGGGAGTTCGATCCGTTTGAAGATTGCAAAGACAGGTCACGCATACGTTGTAGTATGTTGGTGGTCTCGTTCATCGCACCTTCAGCGGTTTGAGCAATCGAGATACCGTCATTGGCATTTTTCACAGCCATGTCTAAGCCACGGCTTTGCGCATTCAAGCGGTTGGATATTTGAAGGCCAGCAGCATCATCACGGGCACTGTTAATTTTGTAACCCGAAGATAGACGCTCCATCGATTTCTGCATGCCATCAGTCGCACCATTAAGGTAGCGCTGAGCAGTCATCGCAGACACGTTCGTGTTTACGTTAATTGCCATATTTGATCTCCTTAGGCATTAAGGTGATGTGTTTCAGCGTCTCTCACCTCGCATCCACACATCTCATTTCTCTCAATCCTTTAACGGCGAACAAAAAAATACCTTTAGAAAAATAATTTCCATTTTTGGTACTTTTTCACTCACAGAACGAGATTTGTTTTAGAGATCAAAAAGTTAACACAAACAAAAAAATCCAGCCTAAGCTGGATTTTTGTGATTAAGATCGGCTTTAGCCTAGTAGGCTTAGTGCCGAGTTTGGTGCCTGCTTCGCTTGAGCAAGGATTGAGCTTGATGCTTGTGAAAGAATTTGTGACTTAGTAAGTGCCGTTGTCTCTTTCGCGAAGTCTGTATCTTTAATGCGGCTCTTAGAAGCATTCACATTTTCGTTAATGTTGTCTAAGTTGCTGATAGCGTGTGAGAAACGGTTTTGGAAAGCACCTAACTCAGCACGGTGGCTATCTACGTATTTCAGTGCTGAATCGACAATAGCCACTGACTCTTGAGCACCACCCACAGACGTAACGTCAATAGTATCAACAGTAACTGCTGTACCAGCGCCTATGCTCAGCTCACCAGCTAGACCACCGCCAAAACTTACAGGGCCGTCAACTTTATCTGTACCAGCGAATACTTGCAGGCGACCTTCTTCATCTACCGATGCTGTCACTTGATCAGTTTGACCGTTGATGTAAGTCGCTAGCTCTTCAATATCATCACCTTCTTTCGCGGTAATGTTGATTGTTTGCTGTTGACCTGCTGTATCAGTAAGAGTGATCGCTAAGTCATTTGCACCAGCTTGAACACTCCAATCTTTGTCTTTACCATTCGCTGCTTGGTATGCAGTACCACCCATGCCGACGTTGTCAGAGCGCATATCGTTCAGTGTTAGCATTACCGCCTCACCGTTATCTGCACCTATCTGCATAGATTTAGTTGTGAACGTACCGTTTAGTAGCTTGTTACCACCAAATGAAGTCGTTTCAGCGATACGGTTTAGCTCATCGTTTAGTGCCGTTACTTCTTCTTGAATCGCAACACGCTCAGACTTAGAGTTTGAACCGTTCGCAGATTGTAGTGACAGGTCACGCATACGTTGAAGAATGTTTGTAGTTTCATTCATCGCACCTTCAGCAGTTTGCGCGATAGAGATACCATCGTTCGCGTTACGTACAGCAACATCAAGACCACGGCTTTGAACGTTTAAGCGATTCGAGATTTGAAGACCCGCCGCGTCGTCTTTTGCACTGTTAATCTTAAAACCAGATGACAAACGCTCCATTGAAGTCTGTTGAGCATTAGCCGCGCTATTTAGGTAACGCTGAGCTGTCATTGCTGATACGTTAGTGTTTACATTTACTGCCATGGTGATTTCTCCATTTGATTTTCCGATGTAACCGGTTTCCGACGTCTCGGAAAACCAAAGTCGTTTTCTCTTAAAGTTACTTTTATTAACGGCGTGAATAAGAAAACCTTGAGGATTTTTTTGAGTTTTTTTTGAAAAAAGTTCATTTGGTAGGGAAAGCGTGACTAAAGGGAGAAAACTGCAAATTAAGTAATTTTTTCGCTAAAGCTTTCGATTCGCTTGTCGATAACATTCTCTTTTTTGAGAATTAGCCCAATAAAGTTAAAGCAAGATTCGGCTGTTGCTTCGCCTGAGCCAAGATAGAAGTGCTCACCTGTTGTAAGATCTGCTGCTTAACTAGCTGAGTGGTTTCTTTGGCGTAGTCAGTATCTTTGATACGGCTATTCGAAGCCGACAAGTTTTCATTAACGTTAGAGAGATTATTAATGGCGTGATTGAAACGATTTTGCATCGCACCTAATTCAGCTCGGTGGCTATCAACATATTTAAGAGCAGTATCAATCACTGAAACTGCACGTTGGGCCCCCCCAACCAGGGAAATATCTATATTATCAACCGCTTCATAGCCATCAAGGTTCATATTTAGTTGGCTCGCCAAACTGCCAGAAAACGAGATGGTGCCTGAAGTTTCATGGCCAGCCATAAAGATTTGCAGTTGTCCTTCTTCATTAACCGATGCAGAAACCTTATCAGTTTGACCGTTAATATAGGTCGCTAACTCTTCAATGTCGTCACCGATTTTTGCTTCGATATTTATCGACTCTTGCTGGCCTTGGGCATTAGTATATTCCATCACCAATTGATCGTTACCCTGCGTGACTTGCCAGTTATTATCTGCTTTGCCTGCGGCAAGATAGCTAAAGCCCCCCATATCCAGACTGTCAGAACGCATATTTTTTAGCGACACTTGTACCGCTTCACCCGAACTTGCTCCAATCTGAAAAGAAGAGGAGGAAAACGAGCCATTGAGCAGTTTTCGACCACCAAAAGAGGTGGTTTCAGCAATTCTATTCAATTCATCGTTTAAAGCAGCCATTTCTTCTTGTAATGCAACTCGTTCCGCATGACTATTTGAACCATTAGCCGATTGCAATGACAGATCTCGCATCCGTTGCAGAAGGTTGGTGGTTTCATTCATCGCTCCTTCTGCCGTTTGCATTATAGATATTCCATCATTGGCATTACGCATAGCCACGTCTAAACCACGCATCTGTGATTCAAGACGATTTGAAATCTGTAGGCCAGCAGCATCATCTTTAGCACTGTTAATACGATACCCTGAAGAGAGTCTCTCCAGAGATTGATTCAGCATGTCTGTCGCATTGGTCAAGTGCCGCTGAGCAGTCATTGCTGAGACATTAGTATTAACAGTAATGGTCATAAAGTGATGATGTCCTTTCTCGGGTTACTCTCTTTATCGGCAAATACAGGTTTTCTTTAACGAATAAATGCAAAAAACCGAACACTAAAGTTCGGTTTTAAATCGTTGAAGTATAGATAATTGTATCGTTCTACTTAAGCTTTAAACTCGCAAGCATATCACTTGAAGGTACAAACAAGTATGCGCCCGTTACGGCTTTGGTAAAACGCAGGAGTTGGTCCGTTTTACCGTCCGTAACACCATACATGCTTTCTAGCATCGCTTTAAAATTGTGCAGTGTATTGCAATACGCGATAAACAACAGACCATGCTCACCAGAAACACTACCGTAAGGCAAACTATGACGAACAATCTTCAACCCTTTGCCCTCTTCTTTAATATCGACTCGCCCTACATGCGACGCTGCAGGAACATCATCCAGTTCAATTGAGTCAGGCTTAGTACGTCCGATCACTTTCTCTTGCGCGGAAACATTAAGGCGGTTCCAAGAAGGCAGATCATGAATAAAACGCTGCACCATAACATAGCTTCCACCAGCAAACTCCCCTTGTGGAATGATCGCTACTTCCTCACGCTGAGCTTGTTTCGGGTTTTCCGTACCATCGACAAAATCCGTCATATCACGTGAATCTAGATAGCGGTAGCCGTAAGTTTCATCAATGACGGAAACATATTCAGACGCTAGCGCAAAGAGCTTACGCAACAGGTAAAAATGCAGGTCATGACGGTTCGAGTGACAGTGAATCAATACATCAACATCAGAACTAGGCGCAACTGCATCGCCTTCACCAAGTTGTGGGAAGTCGATGAGCTCTGCTGGCATAGCCACATCAAGCTTGCTCCAAAATGCCTTAGTAAAACCAATCGACAGGGTTAACTCTGCACCGGGTTGCTGCTTATTGAGTTCTTCAACTAGAGTCGGTAGAGCTTGAAGCTGCTCCAACACTTTGGTTTCGTTTTGATTGACCTTAAGCAAGGTGTATTGCGCGAAAGGACCTGCTTCAGGAAGAATTGCACTTTGAGGGTATGACATTTTTAATTCCTCACTCGATTTTTTTGCTCAGTGTATTTCGTTATTAATTTTGTATATTGATGGCGATCATCACTGGGGAAGTTTACTGTGTCGGAACTTTCCGAAAGCTATCTCTGACACTACGACTCTTTGCGAAGTAAATAATCAACCATAATAGCAACAACATCACAGCGCCATTTGTCCAGCTAAATGCGCCATGGACTAGATAGACATGATACAAAGTTTGAGACAGTTGAGCAGCTGCGGTCACAAGCGTAATCCCTCTGCCGTATGCCACTAAGTGATTTATCCATGCTCGCTCTGGGCTGCGCAGACTCACCATCCACATTAATAGGATACTCGGAATCCCCATCGCTAGCCCGAGATAAAGCATATTGTGATCAGGGTAAACTATCGAAAGAATTTTACTGCCACTCTCGCGGCTAGCACCGGCGACCACAAACACGACCCAAGCTTTGGCTAAGAACAGCCACGCTAACCAAACCAGTTTCGGCGCTCTTAAAAAACCATGTTTATCATATTGCTCTAACGCGTAACGCACTGCTATGTCACTGCTTGAATTCAATTAGACTCCACTCTATACCAATTAGCGTATTTTGCTATCAGTTATTGCATATTAGAGTGATAGATAATAGCGAATAGCCACAGCGAGATTATTGCTGATGCTTGGTTCGGACTCGTTTAAACGAAACGACAAAAAAGAGCAGAAGAAGCAAAGCAGGCGCTAACCAAAGTAGTGCATTGCTAGCGCTAAAGGCCGGCTTATAAAGAACAAATTCGCCATATCGAGCTGTCATAAAATCAATCACTTGCTGCTCACTTTGTCCTTGGTTGATTTTACTAAACACAATCAAGCGTAGGTCTTTCGCGATCGGCGAGTTTGACTCGACTAAGTTTTGATTCTGGCACTGTGGGCAACGTAGCGATTTTGCCAGTTCAATCGCAACCTTTTGTTTGTGTGGGGAATCAAATTGAAACAGCTCGACTTGAACGTTTTGCTCTGTCGTAGCCGCTGCAAAGATATCTTGGTTTGCACTCACAAGACTTAGTGGCGCTACTATCGAAAGCAATAACAACAGCGACTGCACAAAAACCAACCTTAAGCTCATGAGTTCGCCCCACTATCAAAGAAGTCAGAAAAATGCTTGTCCCATACTTTTTGATTCAGTACGCCGAGATGTTTATAAACAATCGCCCCATTTTGATCGACGAGGTAAGTTTCTGGCGTTCCTACTACTCCGAGATCTAGAGAGAGTACGCCTTTGGGGTCGAACATGACTTCACTATAGGGATTACCAAGCTGTCCAAGATAATTTACCGCACCTGAGCGTTGATCACGGTAATTTAATCCAATGATAGGAATGCCGAGTTTCGCTAGCTGATTGAGGTAAGCATGTTCTTTACGACATACGCCACACCACGATGCCCATACATTCACTAGCTGATATTTATGGCGCAATAGCTGTGTGCTTTGCGCTTGTTCCTGCTTCATAAGCAACGCTATCGATTGTGTTGGAAACTGCCTAACCACGGGCTGAGAGGCTGGACCAAACTGCTGTGTGTTAAGCCCTGCGACAAGAAAGCCAATAAAACCCAATAAAACCACGGTAAACAGGGTAATTTTATGCTTGCTTGATAAAACCATGAGCCACTTCCTTTCGTCGACGAGAGAGAAAAGGTAACACAGCACCGAGCATAGCGACTAGCGCCCCGCCCCAAATCCAACTGATATACGCCTTATATTGGATCTTGACCGCATAAGAATCAGCATCAACTTTACTGCCCAGCGTCACATAGTAATCACCATGCCAAAATGGTTGGATCGCAGGCTCACTCATATTCATCACCCGAACAGGATAATGACGACGCTCTGGTATCAGAGTAAAGCTTCGCTGTTCTGAGGAGAATCTCAACTCCGCCTGTTCTGCTGTATAGTTAGGGCCGATAACCCAATGAGTATCAAGGTGCTCAACTTGCCACTCGCCAAATTCTAAAGAGCTGCCCGCTGTCATTTTATGGTTCACTTCGAAAGAGTGTTCTGCATTCATTACTGCACCAATACTGCTTGTCGCCAGACCAATGTGAGCAAGCACCATAAAGGTTAGCTTTTGCTGCTTCACTACCAATAGTAGATGACTGATTATCACCCAGGCCCCTAACCCCCATACCATCGAGGTGGACAGCGAGAACCACATATCTTGCAGCCAATACACCACCGTGCCGGTAAGCATAGAGGTGAGAAACATCAAAATGATCTGCTGTTTGGAATAGTGACTGCCTTTATGCCACTTGAGTAATGGAACCAACCCCATACCAATGAGAGCAAGCAGAACTAAAGGTAGGAACAAGGTATTAAAGTAAGGAGCGCCAACCGACACCGAGCCTAACCCTACAAGTTCATACACCATAGGATAGAAAGTACCGAGAAAAACAGTAAACGCCGCCACCGCAAGCATGCCGACAGAAGCGATGGCGAGATAGCTGCGCCCAAAGAGCGATTGAACATGTTGACTCTTGATTGCCTCGCCTCGCTCAAACAGCAAGGCAAATGAACCAATCAAGGTCACGGCGAGAATCGCTAACAGAGCAAGCCCTTTTCCAGGATCCACCGCAAAAGCGTGTACTGATGTCAGTACGCCAGAGCGCACAATAAAAGTGCCTAGAATACTCAGGCTAAAAGTCACCAATGCTAGCGCCAGTGCAGTTCTTCGCTGCTGTTGATAGCGGTTAGCTGCAAGTAAAGCGTGCAGTAATGCAGTCCCTGTTAACCACGGCAGAAGTGACGCATTTTCAACAGGATCCCAAAACCACCAGCCTCCCCAGCCTAGTTCATTATAGGCCCACCATGAACCCACCAAAATGCCCAGCGTCAAAAACGCCCACGCAGATATTGCCCAAGGTGCCGCGAGCTTTACCCAGTCATCAACGAACGTTTCTTGCATCAGCGCAGCGAGTGCAAATGCCAACACGGTAGAAAACCCGATGTAACCCAGATAAAGCAGCGGTGGATGGAAGATCAATCCGATGTCTTGCAGCATTGGATTGAGGTCTCGACCTTGCTCTAACCAAACTTCAGCATAAGAGAATGGATTGGAAGCGATCAGAGTGAACCAAGCAAACGCAGCGATAAACAATTGCATTACCCACAGCACGTCATCGAGGTATTTTTTAGAAGTCTGTTGAACAAAAGAGATGCAGGCCGACCAGATCGCTAAAGTGAACACCCAAAACAGCATCGACCCTTCGTGTCCTCCCCACACCGCGGCAATTTTGAAGAAATCAGGCAGCGCAGTGTTTGAGTGAGAGGCGACATAGTTAAACTGGAACTGATCACTAACAAATAGGTAGCCAAGAAGGACAAGGCTTAACGACGCAACAACGCCATTAAGCCTTGCTAACAATGATAAAGAGAGAGCGGCACTTCGCTTTTGCCATCTGTTCCATACATAAGCCGCCGAGATAAGCGAACTTGAAACCGCGACCCAGACTAATGCAAAGTGCCCTAGCTCTCCGACCATACTTACACTACCGTCATCTGGCCTGCATAGAGGATAAAGGTTCGTAACATAAGTACACCGACCAAGCTTAAGGTGGTCACCATAAAGATATACCCACCATTATGACGCGTCTCTTTTGGCGCAACCGCATTTAGCGTCAAAGGTAAAAGCATGCCGATTAATACTACCCCAAACCAGAACCAGTTCGACCAAAAACCACCACCGATCGCATTCCAAGCAGCGACTTCATTCTGACCACCACTAAAAATAAGCCCAGTAAAGAAGGTCACCAAAACGAACAATTCAAACATCACAACCGGACGCTCGAAACTATGCACCCAAGAAACACTTGGACTTGTCGCTGACTCTTTGAACACTAAAATGCCAAACATCAAACAAGCAGCCGCTCCAGATGAAAGGCTGGAGAACAAGAACAAAATCGGCAACACTGGATTGTTCAGCATTGGGTATGTTTTCAATGCTGAAAGTAGGAAGCCAGTATAAGCAGCAAGAACAACCGCAAGGAAGCCTAAAAAGAGTTCAATAGCATTGTTGTATTTACCTGATTTAATCAAGAATCCATCGACAAAATCGAGCAACTTGCTAGGTAGTCTACCTTCAGCAAAATTGATAACTTGATGACGGAACAGAATGCCAATCCAGATAAACAACACGATCATGTAGACCTGAAATAGGATAACCCCCATCGACATCACGGAGTTCATATTGAAGTAAATCATGATCTTCCAGAACTCCAAAGGTTTGGTAAGGTGGAAAATCAAGATCGTTAGACCTGAGATGATACCAAACGGTGCGAGCCAGGCCATTGCCTTCAAGATACCGTTATTAGCAGGATCTCCCTCAATCACTTTACGTCGCAGGTAAAGTGCGATCATCACTGCACCAGCGGACATACCTGCCAGAAACAAGTAAACCGCGATAATCCAATCCCACACCAGAGAGTCAAACTGGAATGCACTTTCAAAACCATTCATGATCAAACCTCCCCTTTCTGATGAGGCACTTTGTACAATTTAGGCTTAGTGCCTAAGTGTGCCTTGTCTCGATAAACGACTTCGCTGTTTAGCACTTGGTTAATTTCACTATTTGGATCGTTGAGGTCACCAAATATCAGTGCCTTAGTTGGGCAAGACTCTACACAAGCAGGCAACTTGCCATTAGCAAGGTTGGTATCGCGGCAGAAGTTACATTTATCAGCCGAGTGATCTTCAGGGTTAAAGAAACGCACTTGATACGGACAAGCGGCTAAACAGTAGCCACAGCCGACACATTTTTCTTTATGGACATCAACAATACCTGTTTTCTCATCTTTGTACGCCGCACCTGTTGGGCACACATAGACACAAGGTGGGTTTTCACAATGTTGACAAGATTTGCGAGTAAAACGGTAATCAACATTCGGGAATTCTCCCTGTGGCTCACTGCGTATAATTTCAAGGCGCGATACGCCTTCAGGAACCTTGTTAACGTCGCGACAAGCATCCGTACAAGCGGTACAGCCGATGCAGGCCGTTTCGTCATGAACCATTCCGTAGAGTTTGTTGCCATCTTGTCCAACATTAGCCAACGTTTTTCGACTACTGATGACAGCGGTACCAGCAACCCCAGTGGTAAAAATCACTGCGCCTACGCCAGTTAAGAAGTTTCGTCTTGAGCAACTCATACTACTTCTCCTCTTCTTTTAGCTGGGTGATATCCGAGTGACAGTCCACGCACATCTTGATTTTGTCCTTACGTTCTAGACTAAGAATTTTTGATTTCTTCTCAGCGTGAACATTGTGGCAATTTGAACAGGTAAGATTTTTGGCATGCACGTCATGCGTCCAGCTCGCTTTATGTAACCGCTCTGAAGTATGACAGTTGGTACACTGGCTATTTGCATCAAGTATTCCCTGATGCGGCATTTGCACCTTGTCGCTTCCCATCTGTGATTGAGCTGGCGCGTACTTAGTCACTACTGGCGCCCCTTCACGATGGTCAGGCCCGATGTTTCCGTGACAGGTGGTACAGTTCAGCGTTTTGCCGATCTGCTCAAATTTCTCAGTGGTGTGCGTTTGATGGATGGTCTGCTGCGAATCCTTATGACATTGGATACACTTATAATCCTTGTCACGGATAAGCGTGACTTCATGACGTGCGGATTTGTCTTCAGACTGCACAGTTGAAGTGTCGGCTACGGCATGAAGAGAATAACCATAGAGGCAAAATGCTAGAAGTGACTTAAGCATTATGACTATGGCCAACTTTATATTGCCCATATTATCCTTTCCTTATTCCGTACTAATTCGTAAAACAATCAACAAATTAAAAATACGGTTAAAAATTAAAATCCTTCAATGCGCTCAAAGCACATCAAATGAGATCAATTCTTATTTTGGAAAAGCCACAACGCTAATAAATTATATATTACAACGCCTACACTAAAGGGGTAGGCAAAACTGTTCAAAATTCGATCTTAATCACCCTATCAATATAAAGGGCAATATTGTAAGTTATTGATGATAACAGTTTTCATTTCTTATACAGACACACACCAACTAACCCTAAAGGGGTATAGCTAGGTGAATTTGAACTGGATCACTTGCTAAAATTGATCTTGAACAATTAAGTACTATTACTAAGTTATTTATTTTATTTCTATTTATTACAATATATTTCAGTTCTCCAATTCTTAGTTTGGAATATAGCCAGTTCACAACGCTGCTAATAAAAAACAGAATACGGAGATAGCACTGTGAATAAATTGCATTGGATACCAAAATCCGCTGCAGCATTAGCAATTGTGGCCACTTCACTGATGAGTGTCGCAAGCTTTGCTGCATCCGAAGATAAAGGCTTAATTGATCCTCGCAACGATGCGTATGAGCAACAGCACCCTGATCAATACCATTCTTGGAAAGCCACCTCAGAAAGCGAACATATTGAAGACGCACTTGCAGAAGATCCAAATATGGTGATTTTGTGGGCTGGGTATGGATTTGCTAAAGATTACAACAAGGCTCGTGGCCACTTTTACGCCGTTGATGATGTGCGCCAAACACTGCGTACAGGTGCGCCGCAAGATGAAAACTCCGGCCCGATGCCAATGGCATGTTGGAGCTGTAAAAGCCCTGACGTAGGTCGCGTAATCGATGAACGGGGTGAAGACGGCTACTTTAAAGGAAAATGGGCCCGTTTAGGTGACCAAATTAACAACCCTATTGGTTGTGCAGACTGCCATGATACTCGCAGTGAAGCATTCAAGAACGGTGAGCCGGCACTTGCGTTAGCAAAACCTTATGTTGAACGCGCGTTTCAGGCGATAGACAAACCTTTTGAGCAACAATCTCGCCTTGATCAACAAGCCTCTGTCTGTGGTCAGTGCCACGTAGAGTACTACTTCACTGGACCGAACAAGTCAGTTAAATTCCCATGGGATATGGGCACCACTGTCGATGATATGGAAGAGTACTACGATGCACTTGGCTTTAAAGATTGGACTCACAAAGTTTCTAAAGCGCCTATGTTAAAAGCGCAACACCCAGGTTACGAAACATGGCGTGATGGTATTCATGGCAAAAACAAAGTGGCGTGTGTTGATTGTCATATGCCGAAAGTGACCAAAGAAGATGGCACCGTCTATACCGATCATAAAGTCGGTAACCCATTTGATCGCTTCGAAGACACTTGTGCAAATTGTCATACGCAATCAAAAGATCAGCTACGTGACATTGTTTCTACTCGCAAAGCCCAAGTGCTCAACATGAAGCTCACCGCTGAGAAGCAAATTGTTGCTGCTCACTTCGAAGCAGGCGAAGCTTGGAAAGCAGGTGCGACAGAAGAAGAGATGAAAGATATTCTTCAAGATATCCGTCACGCTCAATGGCGCTGGGACTACGCTATCGCCTCACACGGTGTACACATGCACGCTCCAGAAGTTGCACTTGAAGTATTAGGTACAGCGGTAGACCGCGCGGCAGATGCTCGCACCAAGATTGTTCGCCTACTCGCGAAGAAAGGCATCACAGATCCTGTAGAGCTGCCTGATATCTCGACTAAAGCCGCTGCACAACAAGCACTGGGTATGGATATGGATAAGATGAACTCTGATAAAGAGCACTTCTTGAAAACTGTGGTCCCAGAGTGGAAGAAAGCCGCTGAACAACGCGAATCTAAATACTAACCCCTAACAGCAACAAAAACCGGCGAATCAATCGCCGGTTTTTTTTACCTCACGATACGGCATTAGAGCATCTGTTTCGCTTGGTTTAATGAGCGAACCACTGACTCACGATCTAGTTCCGAGTGATTCGAGTCGAGTATTTTCGTCCAAGTAGCAATCGCTTGCTGATAACGAAAACTAATAAAGTGATCGTTGGCAATCAAAGTTAAGGCGGTGAGGTTATTGGGTTCTAAACGCAACGCTTGTTCAAGCAGAGAATTAACTTCTTGTGTCATTCTCTGCTTATGAACATAGTAAAGGGCGGTTGCTTTTGCCGCTAATTGGTTGGCGGACGGTGGTTGGCTTAATCGAACTGCATAGTCAAAACAGGTCAAAGCAGAAGGAAAATCTTGATTGTTGAGATAGCCATGTCCGAGTTGAAACCAAAGCTCAGCTTGATTTGGATCTTGTTTGAGCTGATCTTGCAAAGACAACATCCACTCTTGATGAGTCTGCTGCGGCTCAAGCTCTGCAATGGGTGCAGGTGGCTGACCTTGAAGCCAAATATACACAGGTACGACAATTACCAAGCTGGCGAGTAAAACTCGTTTCATCAGCACTCCAAAGCTTTTGTTCATTACTGACAAAGTATATCCTGTTAGGATAAATACATCTTTGATCTAGCAAGACCTATCAATATGAAAAACAAAGTGGTTCCTTCTCAAGAAACACAACAAGAAGCGATGAAGATCGCTAAAGCGACTCAAAAGCCTAGTCAAACGAAAGAACAAACTAAGCTGATTGCTCAAGGTATCGAGAAAGGTATCGCCCAATACAAAAAGCAGCAGAAAGAGCGCTCTCGACAAGCGGATAAAGCGAAGAAAAAAGCGCAAAAGGCAAAGAGAGTTGAACAAGATGTAAGCATAGACAACACACAAGCTGAAGTTGAAAGCCAAGAAATCAACAGCAAACGTTCAATATTACCTTGGGTGTTACTCGTCATCAGTTGGATAGGATTTATTGCCTATGTTGGCCAAAACTAAATACATTGTATTCGCAGCCACTCTTGCTGTGCTCGCTGGATGTTCAACACCAACAGCCAAATTGGATCCAGATGCCAGTGGAGTACATCTGCGCCTAGATGCTCAGTTTAATGCCGACGATTGTCAGTGGCTAGGAGAAGTAACGGGAAGCGAAGGTCACTGGTACAGTTATATCTTCTTCCCTAATGATGTGATGGTGCGCGGTGCTCTGAATGACATTAAAAATCAAGCATTTGATCTAGGTGCTAACACTGTTTATCTGGTTCAACCGCAAGATTTTATTTCCTCATTCACGGTAATGGGCAATGCCTACAACTGTCCTGAAAAAAGTAGCAACCAATAGCAACAAACCTAGCGTTTAAAGGCTAGGTTTGTGTATTCAATTCATTCGCCTAAAAGCCAAGGCTTGCAGCGATGTCAGTCTCCCTTTCTAGAACCCATTGACTGTCAAAAGGTCCCCAATCGGATAGCTGATAATAGCCATCGTTATGGCGTCGTCCATCTTGGACAAACATCAATTCAATGCCAATCCCCGGTAAAGCCTTAATCACGTCTTGGATAGTACGACGTGGCCAACCTGTTTGCTCAATTAATTTGGGTACATTTGGACGCTCTAGATTTTCAACAAGCAGTGCAAGATACAAGCGCCTTGCAAAAACAGGACTCAATTCCATTGATATCTCCTTAAAATTTCTAGAGTCATTATTTCTGTTTTGCTCGTAAGTGTGTTGAGTTTGATCAAAAACTCGACGATCGCCTTTGCCTGAAACACATTTTTTTTGCTCAATGAAATATATACATCACACTTTTGTCTCGCTCCTCACTTCCTGCTAGGATGCAAAAACAAACTAAAAAACAACAAGGGCAGATTGCCCAAAGTCACTTTCAAAGGTTCCACTATGACAATCACCATGTATGGCATTCCTAACTGCGACACAATCAAAAAAGCCAAAAAATGGCTTGAAGCTGAAGGAGTGGAATACAATTTTCACGATTACCGTAAGCAAGGTATCGACAAAGCTTTGGTAGAAACTTTCTGCCAACAACTTGGCTGGGAAAACGTTCTCAACAAGCGCGGCACAACCTACCGCCAACTGACTCAAGAACAAAAAGAGTCGCTAAACGAAGCGAACGCAATTGAGCTTTTAGTTGAGCAGCCAGCAATGATCAAACGCCCAATTCTGGTTTCAGGTGCTGAATACCATCTAGGCTTCAAAGCTGACCAATACGCTACTATTTTTTCATAATTTTTCGTAAGGATTTCAAGGATGACAGATAGCCCAACTCTGGCTCTCGCAAAAAATTTAATTAGTCGCCAATCGGTAACACCTGAAGACGCAGGCTGCCAAGAGGTAATGATTGAGCGACTTAAAGCACTGGGCTTTGAAATTGAAGTCATGGTGTTTGAGGATACCACCAACTTCTGGGCTCGCCGTGGTACACAAGCTCCCCTATTCGCATTTGCTGGTCACACAGATGTCGTGCCAGCTGGTAAATTGGAGCTATGGGACACCCTTCCCTTTGAACCAACCATCAAAGATGGCTTCTTGCACGGTCGCGGCGCAGCCGATATGAAAGGTTCTCTGGCAAGTATGATTGTGGCGGTTGAACAGTTCATTGCTGATAACCCAGATCACAAGGGTTCGATTGGTTTCTTAATCACATCAGATGAAGAAGGCCCTTTTATTAACGGAACAGTCCGTGTGGTTGAAACACTGATGGAGCGCGGCGAAAACATCGACATGTGTATTGTCGGTGAGCCTTCAAGCACTGAGATTGTGGGTGATGTCGTGAAGAATGGTCGCCGTGGGTCTATTACTGGCGATCTTACAGTCAAAGGAATTCAAGGCCATGTCGCCTACCCACACCTGGCGAAAAACCCGGTTCACCAATCTCTGATGGCTATCCATGAATTGGCAACCACTGAGTGGGATAAAGGCAATGCCTACTTCCCACCAACCAGTTTCCAGATCCCTAATGTCCATGCAGGCACGGGCGCATCAAATGTCATTCCTGGCGAGTTTAACGTTCAGTTCAACTTGCGATTTAGTACTGAGCTAAACAACGATGCCATTGTTTCTCGTGTAACTGAAACATTAAACAAGCATGACTTAGACTATGATCTTAAATGGACGTTTAATGGCGACCCGTTCCTGACCGATACCGGTGCGCTACTTGATGCAGTGGTTGATGCGGTAGATGCGGTTAACCAAACTAAGCCTGCGCTGCTGACGACAGGCGGTACTTCTGACGGTCGATTTATTGCCCGTATGGGTGGCCAGGTGGTTGAGCTAGGTCCAGTAAACGCTACCATTCACAAAGTGAACGAGTGCGTTAAGGTTTCAGACTTAGAAAAACTGACCGAGATGTACCAAAAAACATTGGAAAACCTATTAGCTTAATCATGACACCAGAGCAACTGACAGGTCAATCCACCAGCCATCTGGTTGAAACTGTGGTTGGTCAAAAAGCATTCTTGGTTCACGCTGCAGTGAGCCAAGATTTACTGGCACTGAAACAGTCAGCCACTGAGGCTGGATTTAATTTCAATATCGCCAGTGGCTTTCGCGATTTTGATCGCCAAACCACGATCTGGAATAACAAGATGGCGGGAAAAACTGACATCTTGGACAGCGATAGCCAAGTAATTAACACTGAATCTTTGTCTGAAGCAAATAAGGTTATCGCGATTCTTCGTTGGTCAGCCTTACCTGGCGGCAGTCGCCATCACTGGGGAACAGATTTTGATGTGTTTGATCGAGATAGCTTACCTCAGGGTGAAGCACTCAAGTTGGAACCTTGGGAGTATCTCACTGGACATCAGAAAGCCTTTTATGATTGGTTAAGCCGCAATCTACATGATTATGGGTTCTTTTTTCCTTATGCCCAAGATCTCGGTGGTGTCGCGGTTGAACCTTGGCATATCAGCCATAAAGACGTGGCCGAGCAATGCTTAAAGCAGTTAGATGCATCGACACTCAAACAACAGCTTGCCTCAACGTCGATTTTGGGTAAGAAGACGGTGTTAGAACAGCTCGAAACGATCTACAATCAGTTTATTAGCAATATTTCAAAATAGGTGCTGTGATGGATTTACTGACTAACCCATGGGTTATTATTGTTATTGTGTTGAGCGTCGTAATAGGCAACATTGCAGCCCTTAAATACACAGCCAATATGAAGTTTGGTCAGTCTGAAAAGAAACCACACATCGATGGCGAAGAGACGACTCCAGAGTCGCAAGACTCCAAAAAAGACGCTTAAATTAGCGTCTTTTTTATTTTCAAGTGTTATTTGAGGTGATCCCAGGAGATATTAGAGACAATTCGGCAATCATCGCACTTAAAGTAGAAGATATCGTGTAATGGCTCATCTAATAGCCACTCACCGCCGCACTTAGGACATTTACGTGCTTTTTCGTCTGCGAGACTTTGTCCACCGACTCGATACTGATAGTAGTATGTTGGTATCTTAGTGATATATTCGATGCGACCGCGTAAATCCCAACCACGCTTAAATAGTACACTGTCTATATCGCAAATCTCATGCAACGCAGCATGCTCGGCTCGGCAACCACCAGCCATCTGTATTTCATCACACGCTTGCCACTCGGTCTGCCATTTTACCACCGCTTTATGATCACCATTTAACGTCGCTTCATTGCGATAAAGTGGGATAGGTAATAGTGTTTCACCACTTCTTAGCGGAGAGCAGGTATGAACATACGTGGTATACAGCACCTGCCAACTTGGTTGCTCCTCTTCCGCAGCCTCCTCAGAATTAAGGTCACGACCAAGAAGACGCATTTTAGGCGCAAGTAGACTTGCCTCAGACAGGCGGTTCAAGCAAACCTTTACAAAGTCAGAATGGTAGCTTGGGTGTAAACTGTCTTGCTCGGGGCAAACCACTCGAGCAAAAAACTCGCCTTCCCCCATCACAATTGGAAACTCACGCCCCAACACTTGACCGTTATAACGCAGAGCATCCATTAAGCCATTAATCGCTTTGTCGACCGCACTAATCGTGGTGTTATCAAAACACTCAAACTGAAGTTCTACAACGTACATGATTACACCACAGGTTCTAGGTTGGCCAAAAACTCGGCGATGTCTTGTGCTAAGACATCGCGCTTATCTGTGCCTAGTCGCTCTAAAATCACGTTCCCTGTTAAGTTACAGATTGAGACAACATCCAATTCCGCATCCGTAGCGCCGATAAACACGGTTGGCTTTAACTTCAAACGGCGCTGAGTCACCAGATGGCCTAGAATGTTCTCTTGTAAACGAACAAAGTCATCATCGCTCCATACTTGCAGCAGCGTTAGCTCGTTGCCCTGCCAAGTCGCATCCATATCTGCACTGTATTGAGAGCCATAAAAGGTTTTGATGTCTTCATGCAGTGTTAGCTCAATACCATTTTCTACATTGGTAAAATCTGCAGCTTGCTCTCTTTGGTACGCCTGCCACTCAACTGCATTATCCGTTTTACTCTCGACACAAGGCGACACTAAATCAACCAACTCTTCACTTCTTGGAAGATGGCCATGTGCATCAAGATAAGCCTGACGGTATTTTTTGCTGAATGAGAGCAACGCTTGCAAGGCATGGTCAGCCATTAGATTCTCCAACATGAATATTCGCTTTTAAGTGCGGGATTGCGTAAAATTCTCGACATTCTAATAGAAAATGAACAAAAGTATGAGCAAATATTCTGACGCTAAAGAGCTTACTGGCCTGACGCTCGGTCAAAAGACTGAGTATTCGAACCAATATGATTCAAGTTTGTTGCAACCGGTTCCTCGTAGCCTCAACCGTGATGACTTAAATCTTGGCGATTCATTGCCGTTTCGAGGTTGTGATATTTGGACCTTGTACGAGCTTTCTTGGTTAAACGATAAAGGCTTGCCTCAAGTCGCAGTGGGTGAGGTTTCTATCCCTGCCACTAGCGCTAACCTGATCGAATCTAAGTCTTTTAAACTGTACCTAAACAGCCTCAATCAAACACGTTTTCCATCTTGGGATCACGTGGAACAGACTTTAGTACAGGATCTTTCGGCATGCGCAGGTGAAACTGTTTCCGTTACTGTACGTTCAGTGGTGGATTACACCGATTCTGTTGTCGTAACAATGGATGGCGAGTGCATTGATGAGCAAGATATTGAGATCACTAACTATGACTTTGACCGCACGTTGATTCAAGGTGCTGCAATCGGTGAACTTGTCGAAGAGAGCCTACACAGCCACTTATTGAAATCAAACTGTCTAATCACTAACCAACCGGATTGGGGCAGTGTCGAAATTCAATACAAGGGTAAGCAAATAGATCGTGAAGCCCTGCTTCGCTACCTTGTCTCATTCCGCGAGCACAATGAGTTTCATGAACAATGTGTTGAGCGTATTTTCACTGACATTATGGAATTCTGCCAGCCTGAAACGTTGACGGTTTACGCACGTTATACAAGGCGTGGTGGTTTAGATATCAACCCTTATCGCTCTAACGTAAACAGCCAACCTAGTCACAATCAACGTATGGCTCGACAATAGGACGTCAACACTAATGATAAAAGTACGCTGGGAACGCTTTATTAGCGCATTGTTACTCCTTCTCTCTGCGCCACTATGGGCGAATACCTTGTATTCATCGGCAGTTTTGAGTGAAGCCAATGGTTTAGTTGATATTGTCCCTAAACAAGCTAAGCAGCTTGCGACGGATTATTTAACCCAGCGTACCTTAACTAACAAAACCGAAAAAAGCCCCTCAGCAATTTCTCGCGATGAAGCCGATAGTCGAACCCGTACTCCTGGGGGGACAATCGATGCCTTACGTATTCTCGCTCGGGCCGAGTTTAACTTAGGAAACCAACTTGAAGCTCTCAGTTTGCTGAAACAGGCCAAATCGTTAGCGGAGTCTTATAAGCTTCCTTTCTTGTTGCTTGATCTGAGACTGGTCGAAGTCAGGTTTTCTTGGCTGATAGATGGTGATGCTGAAACTGCAAAGCAGAACATGGCTGAAATTGAAGAAAAATTCAGCCACATCGACAATCCTCAGCAACTCGCTCGCGGTCTCAAATACCGCATGAAGATGCTTAAAGCCGAAATCGCCTCCGCGCAAGGGAGTACCGATCTTGCCGACCAGCTATACCTCGAAGTAAAACCCTATGTAGACAGCTCAAAGTCAATTCCCACTGTGATTGAGTATCACACTACGGTCGGTAAGCACTTGTTAGCGAATAAACAATATAATCGTGCCCTATCAGAATTGTTGATTAGCTACTGGACTGCGATTGAAACCGACTCTGCTCGCCAGCTTGCTGAGGTCAACCGCATTCTTGGTCAGCTTTTCTATGATCGTCGCGTGTTAGACAAGGCCAATGATCACTTTTCTCAAGCCGCAGACTTTTACGACAACTACGAAAACTCACCAGCCTTGGCGCCACTGCTTAAACGTATGGGTGATATCTATTACTACCAAGGCAAGTACAACCTCGCATTAGTCCACTATTTCAATGCGATGGATCATGAGCGATTGCAGAACAATATTGAAAGCGTGATTGATATTCGTATCTCTTTGGCGGCAACCTATTTGCATTTGGTTAACTTTACGTTGGCTGAACAATATCTAGAACGGGCGCAAGAGTTACTTGAGTATGCCGATATCCCTAAACTCAAAGCTTACGCACTCCTACTTGACGCCGGGCTCGCTCGCCATAAGAAAGAGCCACAAAAAGTCCTAGATAGAGCCAACAAGGCACTTGATATCGCAAAAGACTTACAAGATATCAGTATGCAAAAATCCGCCTATCAAATGCTCTACCTAGGCTATGAACTCAATGGTCAATATCAGCAAGCATTAGACTACCTTAAGCACTACAATTCGTTAGCCACAATCGAACAACAAGAACTCGATTTGATCAGTGAAGATGCCTTCCGCCAGCAAAAAGAATTCGTTGAACAGACCTTGCACTTAAGTGGACAAAAACAAGAGCTAGAAGAAACACGTAACGAGTACCGCAAGTTCCAAAAGATCACATTTACCCTGTTTGTCCTTTGCGCACTGCTATTTGTTTTTATTCTCCGCCGCGGACATGTCATCAATGTGCAAAAAGAGGAGCTTGATGACCTCAATGAAGATCTCTACACCCACTCACGCTCGGGCCTTAAAAACCTGCGTATGCTTAACGCCAAGCTACCCGCTTCTTTAGAAGAGAGCAGCCATAAATTTGAGAAATGGCACGTCGGAGAACTGATCCACGAACCACTCAATGATCGCCTGCGCTTTGTAATGATTGACGTTCCGTTTTTACGCAACATGTATCTACAGCACGGTTACCAAGAAGGCCTGAAACTTGAGCGCGCTTTTGGAGACTACTTAAAACAGCGCGTTGAACATCCTGCACGGATATATCACTTTTCTGATGCAAACTTGCTTTATATAGAGCCAAATAGTGAGCGCAATACCAACCCAGAACAACTATTTGAAAAGATTCAACAGTGGATCCTTGAATTTGAACCAGACCGACTGCTCAATCGCATCATCCGTATTGGTATGGCGGATTATCCTTTCCTCCCAAGAGCGTATACTGCAGTTAATGATAAGGAACTAGTTGATGTACTACTAATGTCAACCAGTACTGCTAGAACATTAAGTATGAAAGAACACTCGAGTCAGTGGGTCTATTTACGCGCAATTGAGAACGCACCAGCAGCAAGTTTAGCCACAGGCAATATCCGCAAGGCTTGCAAGCACTCTATTAATCAGGGGCTAATAAAAGTTCACTCTTCTTTCAAGAATGAGGACGGCATCAAAAAACTGCTAAAAGATGAATAAAAGCTCATCAATCAAACGTTGTAAGTCGTGACGCGTGCGATTTATTTGATATTATCGACAGATCACTAGATACAAGTAGATTCTATTTTTAAGTTTATTCATGGGCGTTATCGAACAAGATCTTCAGTCACAGCTGCACAACCTGAAATCTCAATTGGAACAAGTTCGATTGACACAAAGGGATACCTCGTTCAAATTTAATAGAGAACAAAAGGTACTTCAGCGTGTGATCGCGTCTTTGAGTAGTGCTTATAAATGTGAAAACCCGCGGCTACAAGCGGGACTAACAGAACTAATACAAGCTATCGAGCAGCAGCAAGACGTCAGCTCCTTAATACCAAAACTTGCGGTATTGGAACGTTTGCTAAAACAACAAGGCTTGGCTATGGAACAACAAACTGAACATTTAGACAGCCAAATAAAGCATAGTGGCGAAACGCTGCTGCGCCTGACTGGTCTGCCCGCTAAAATCAAGCGCGACCTGCGCGATTTACTCAGTTATTCCAATGGCCTTAAGCACCCGAGATCAGAGCAAGCACTTAGGCTGCTTAGTCTCTATGAACGCTCAGTCAAAATTATTACCACCAACCCTGACTACAGTGTCAATCAAATTGCAGCCAGTTCAGATCGTGAACTGCTACTTCGCCTTTGTGAAGAACTACAGCACCTAATTACTGAACTGGATTTTGAAGGTGAGTCTGGAGAATTGCTCACAGATATTCGCGCTAAGCTACTGATTGGTGTAAACAGTCATGTTCTTTTGGAACTGACATTACAAACACTCAAACTGGTCATCGAAGGGACGCATTATGAACGAAAAACCTCAGAACAGTTTCTGGAACAAGTTAACGCTTCTCTCTCCTCTTCGTTAAAGAGTTCACTACAGAACTCTCAGCAATCTCAAAGCTATTTTGCTCACCGACAGGAAATGAACGACGAGTTATCCGAGCTAGTGGCAGATACTCAGGCAAAAGTTGCAGGTGCCGAAAGCTTAGATTCACTGAAACAGCAAGTGAACCCTTTATTGGCTCAACTCAGCTCGCTATCAGAGCGCTTAAAACATGCCGAGCAACGTGAGCAAGCCCTACTTGAGCGAATGGATTACGGTAAGAACCAACTAGAAGCCCTATTTGAAGTCACTCAGGACTATCGTCGACGCCTAGAGGATCAAGCTCAGCGCATGCTGCTTGATCCATTGACTAAAGTATACAACCGCGCGGCATTTGGCGATCGCCTTGAGCTTGAATACCGCCGTTGGATTCGCGCCCAGCATCCCCTTCGAGTCGTTATACTAGATGTCGATGGTTTTAAAACCATCAATGACAGCTTTGGTTATGCTGCCGGAGATAAAGCACTCAAGATAATCGCTCGTACCATCAAAAAAGAAGTTCGTGATACCGATACTATTGCTCGTTTCTCCGGTGAAGAATTCGTTCTGTTGCTTCCCGAACTATCTGATAGCAACGCATTCAATATGATTCAAGCTATTCAGAATCAAGTATCTAAACTGCCATTTAAGTTCCGCGATCGTAACTTGACCATCACCCTGTCGGCTGCAAGTACAGCCTTTAAAGATTCAGACACTCCAGAAGAAATCTTAGAGCGCCTCAACCTTTGCCTCAACGAAGCTAAAACACTCGGCAAGAACCAACTCGTTTGGCGCTAAGTCGTTACCCTTTCTTGCTAATAATTGTTTTAGTAATGTGATTGATCTATAGATATCAACTAGTTAGGTTTATTATCTGTAAAAAGCTGCTAAGCTTAATAAGCGTTTGCTTGATTTCCCCAATATCATCCAACGCATACGGACAATAACAATAATGATACCTCACTCAACTTGAGTGCTGTTTCGTCAAGGAGGTCACTATGATCACACACATTAGTCCAGCTGGTAGTATGGATTTGCTTTCTCAACTAGAAGTTGAGCGCCTTAAGAAAACCGCTGCAAGTGATCTTTACCAACTTTACCGCAACTGTACCCTCGCGGTGCTCAACTCTGGTAGCCACACTGACAACTCCAAAGAGTTACTGGATAGATACAAATCTTTTGATGTCAACGTCGTACGCCGTGAGCGTGGGATTAAGCTAGAACTCACCAACGCACCGGAGCATGCTTTTGTTGATGGTGAGATAATCAAAGGCATTCAAGAACACTTATTCTCTGTCTTGCGCGACATTGTCTACGTTAATATGCATCTTGCCGATAACCAGCGCTTGAACCTAACCAATGCGAGCCACATTACTAACCTAGTGTTTGGTATTCTGCGCAATGCCGGTACGTTAACCCCAGGCATTGAGCCAAACCTGGTGATCTGTTGGGGTGGGCACTCAATCAATGGCACAGAATATCAATACACCCGTGAAGTGGGCCACGAACTAGGCTTACGCGAGCTAAACATATGTACTGGTTGTGGGCCCGGCGCGATGGAAGGACCAATGAAAGGGGCTGCGATTGGACATGCAAAGCAACGTTACTATGAACAGCGCTATTTAGGCCTCACTGAACCATCAATTATTGCCGCCGAGCCACCAAACCCAATAGTCAACGAACTGGTGATCATGCCAGATATCGAGAAACGTCTAGAAGCGTTCGTTCGAATGGCTCACGGCATTGTCATTTTCCCTGGCGGCGCAGGAACGGCAGAAGAACTACTCTATATCTTGGGTATTATGATGCACCCTGACAACGCAGAACAACCACTACCAATCGTCTTGACTGGCCCGAAAGAGAGTGAAGAGTACTTTCGCTCTATTGACCGTTTTATAGGTGATACATTGGGTGAAGATGCACAGAAGCACTACCAAATCGTGGTTGATGATCCAGCCAAAGTGGCGCAAATAATAAAGCAAAGTATGACGGATGTCCGTCAATACCGTAAAGATACGGGCGACGCATATAGCTTCAACTGGTCGCTAAAGATTGAACCGGAATTCCAACTACCATTCGACCCGACCCACGACAATATGGCGAGCTTAGACTTGCATTTAAATCAGCGTCCAGAAAACCTGGCTGCCGCACTGCGTCAGGCGTTCTCAGGCATCGTTGCAGGCAACGTTAAAGCAGAAGGTATCCACGAAATCGAACGTCATGGACCGTTTACCTTGGATGGTGATGCGAACCTGATGAAAAAAATGGATAAACTGCTGAAAGACTTTGTCGAACAAGATCGTATGAAATTACCCGGTGGTAGCGCCTACGAACCTTGCTATCAGATTAAGACCAATGGTTAGTCGCTGGTAATCTCAACCTCAATCTATACAATAAGGGCTTCAAGCCCTTATTTTTTGATTTGTATGTCTATTCATCTTGTTATTATCGACGCCCTTAATCTGATCCGACGCGTTCATTCAGCACAGCCAGATCCCACTGATATAGCAAGAACCATTAATACAACAATGCGAACGATCAATCGCATCTTATCTGAATCACAGCCTACTCATATCATTGCCGTATTTGATCATCACCTGCAAGAGCGCGGCTGGCGAGCAGAAATCCTGCCAGAGTACAAACAGAGCCGAAAACCTATGCCAGAGCCTCTGCTAGAAGGTTTAGACGCGATTCAAGATGCGTGGTGGGAGCTTGGCATTGATTCTCTCCTTTCCGATGGAGATGAAGCCGATGATTTGGTCGCGACACTGGCAACTAAGGTTGCCAATCATGGTGAAAAAGTCACCATTGTCTCCACAGATAAAGGCTACTGCCAGCTCCTTTCCCCGACTCTGCAGATCCGAGACTACTTTCAACATCGTTGGCTAGATGAACCTTTTATCGAAGCAGAATTTGGCGTTAAACCGAATCAGCTTGCGGACTACTGGGGCCTAACTGGAATCAGCTCAAGCCAAGTTCCTGGAGTTCCGGGGATTGGACCAAAAGCAGCCAAAGCAATTCTGACTCAATTTGGCGATATTGAACAAGCCTTTGCCAGCGACGAACTCCCAGAGAAATATCGAAAAAAACTCGATGAACACATTGAGTCAGCACGTAAGTGTAAAACCATTGCCGCACTTAAAACTGATATGCAACTTGGCTTTAATCTGCAAGATATCCGTTTCAGTGGTGCAAATGAGCACACTGAGTAAGAGATTGAATATAAGCAAGTTATTGATTAGAAATACAATGTTAATTTAATCTGTTGTGAAATCCGTTACTTTCACACGCTTAATATTTATCTGCTCAATACCAGACTGAGTATTGATTAACATTTAATCACCATCACAGTAACTCAAGACCAATCAACTATTTTTCATAGCTCCAATAACAAGGAGCATAATAATGAAGAATACGATTTTACTCACACTTGCTGTTATCTTTTCACTACCAACATTTGCACAAACAACCTGCGGTAAGCACTTAGATGTTGGTTTACCGTCTTATCAATCTGATCAGGTACTGTGTCGAGATGGTTATGCGGTTGGCTACAACTACCAAACCAAAAACGCCGATTGGGTTGCTTACCACGTTACCGCAGAAAGCGTAAACGCGAGCTTCAAACGCAGTAATAGTTTTAAAGAAGACAATGAGCTACCTGATTATGCTAGATCCAAGCTGGCAGATTACAGCGGTTCAGGATACGACCGCGGACATCTCGCACCATCCGCTACCATGGATTTTAGCCAAGACTCGATGAAACAAAGCTTTCTGATGAGCAATATGTCTCCTCAACTTCCGGGCTTTAACCGAGTAGGCTGGCGCATACTGGAAGAGCATGTGCGCGATCTTGCCAATGAGTACAATGAACTTTATGTTGTCACTGGCCCTATCTATCAGGGGAATGAAAGCACTATCGGTAACAATGTCATCATACCGAGCGCTTTTTATAAAGTTGTGTTAGATCCAGCTTTCAACGAAGCCATTGCTTTCATCGTTCCACATAGAGACGTTTCAAGCAGTGAACTCGCAAACTTTGTCACTACAATCGACGCTGTTGAACAGCAAACTGGTTTAGACTTTTTCTCTCTCATCGCTGACAGCACTGAGGAGACGATGGAAGCGCAGCTTTGGCAGATGTGGCCGATCTCTAACTAAACAAAAACGCTCCCATTAGTGGGAGCGTTTTTCAATCTTAGCGCGGGGAAATATTAGATAGACACTGAACATGAACCGTAATCTCTTCACGGTCATGGTAGAGATGTTTCGCTTGGAGCTTAAACTTCACACCATTTTCAATTAGGAAGAATTTTAAGTTCTCGATATCTTCTAGTACTTCATCATAACGACCTTTCATTGGCAATTTAAGGTTAAAGATCGCCTCTTTCGCCCAACCGCTAATAATCCACTCACCCATTAACTGCGCAACACGTGATGGTTTCTCGATCATGTCACATACCAGCCAAGTCACGTTCTTACGCGCAGGCTCAAACTTAAAACCATCTTCTTGGTGATGCTTAACCTGACCCGTTTCCATTAGGCTATCCGCCATCATGCCGTTATCGACAGAATGAACGAACATTGAGCGCTTAACCAGTTGGTAAGTCCACCCCCCAGGGCATGCGCCCAGATCGACACCCCACATACCTGCAGCAAGACGCTCATCCCACTCTTCACGAGGAATAAATACATGAAACGCTTCTTCAAGTTTCAAGGTTGAACGGCTTGGAGCATCTGCCGGGAACTTAAGGCGTGGAATCCCCATAAAAAACTGTGAGTTATTGCTAGGTAAAGAATAACCAATGAAGCAATGCGTCGGAGCGACAAAGCAAATGTGTAGCACAGGCTTTTTAGGGCTGTCTTTCGGGAACAGAATCTCTTTGCCACGTAGAGCTTGTCGCATTGGCACAGTGAACTTACGACAGAACTTGAGTAGCTCTTTCGCTTCGTTGGTATCAGGCGTTTCGACGCGAATATCGCCACAACGAGGCATTGTTTCTACGAAGCTTAAATCATGCAAAATCGGCGAGATACGATCTTCACGTGGCAGTTCTTGAATTTCAACAGCAACAGCAAAGATCTGGCGAGCAAAAATCAGTGATTTAAAATCAAGCTCTTTGACAAGCTTTTGTGCATCGCCATCTTGATAGCATTCAAACAACACGTAACCTGTGTTCTTCTTGAGACGCGGGAAACCAAATACTTCTAACTGAGTCGCACGATCCTGAATTTCTCCGGCACACTCTTTTTCAAAGCCGCTGCGGCAGTAGAGCATTAATTGTTTCACTGATTCACCTCTTTAACCTGTAGTGCTGCGTAAACGAACAATCCCCAACCAAGCATAAACGTTCCACCACCTAATGGAGTGATAGGACCAAACCATTTAATGCCTGTTAATGCCAGCAAATAGAGACTGCCGCTAAAACAAAGGATGCCGATGATAAAGCAAACGGCGGCAAGGGAGAAATATTTTTGTGACTTAAGTGGCAATTTTTGGCTAAGCAAGGTGCCACAAAGCAAAATAGCGATGCCATGTATAAACTGATACTGCACGCCTGTTGAAAATACCTCAATCAGATATGGTGACAGAATCTTCTTTAGACCATGGGCTGCAAATGCGCCTAAGCCGACCCCAAGTCCACAAATCACACCGCCTAATGCTAGCCAATGCTTACTGCCCATCGTAAACCTCACGGATAAACTTCACCAGATGCTCAACAGCTAAGGCAATATTGCTTTCTTCACCATACCCAGAGCGTTTACGTGGTTTAAAGCTATGATCACCATCAGGAATAAATTCCACCTGAACTGCAAAAGAAAGTTCAAACTGCTCGAATTCCTCCTTCTTGCCAAAGGTATCACGCTCGCCTTGAACAATCAGACAAGGCTTTTCTAGCTCTACTAAGTGGGCACCTTTGTAGTTTTCCGGTTTACCTGGTGGATGGAATGGAAAACCCAAACAAGCTACTGCTGCAACGTTATCTTCGCCCGCTAGAAGACTCGCCATACGCCCTCCCATGGACTTACCACCGATCACCACCGCACCTGTTTTACAATGCTCTTCGATAACGGTTTGATAAGCTTCCAATAGCTTAGGTGCTCTATCAGGTGGGCGCTTCTTGCCATCTTCAGCACGCTTAACCATATAAGGAAAGTTAAAGCGAACAACTTGAATACCTTTTTCGGCCAAGCCTTTTGCCACAGCTTTCATAAAAGTATGATCCATTCCTGCTCCAGCACCGTGAGCAAAGATAAACAGTGGATTGCCTTTGTCACCGTCAATGAGATAATCAGTCATCTAGCAGCTCCTCTTGCTCACTTTGCGCTTTGGCTAACATCCAGTCTCGGAAAGTAGCAATACGCCCCATATCGGCTTGTTTATCATGGCAGACGACATAGAAGGCATTCTTAGATACCAATACCTCATCAAATGGCGCTATCAGGCGCCCTGCCTCAAGTTCTGGCTGAGCGAGTACGTTGTTGCCAAGTGCGACACCCTGACCGTGAGCAGCAGCTTGAAGAACCATAGTTGAGTGGCTGAAGATCGGTCCGTGGTTGACATTAACCCCTTCTATACCGTTTTGCTTTGCAAACTGTTTCCAGTCTTTCCGAGAGGTGTCATGAAGCAGTGTATGCCACTTCAGATCACTTAGAGTTTCTAATGATTTGTTACCTAAAAGTAATGAAGGTGAACAGAGTGGGATCAAAAATTCTTGATACAATTTATCTGCTCGCAAACCCGGCCAGTTACCTCGTCCATAATAGATTGCGACGTCGACATCATCTGTCAACGAACCTTCATCCATATCCACGGCCTTAATTCGCACATCAATATCTGGCTCCTGTTGATTAAAGTCAGCCAAACGTGGTACCAACCATTGAATCGCGAAGCTTGGTGGCAAACTGATGGTTAGCGCTCCTTTTTCACTACGCTCGAGTACTTTATCAGTAGCTTCCGCTAGCGATGTGAAAATATCTTTTATATCAAGAAAGTAACTTTGACCTTCTTCGGTAAGCAGTAGCGATCGGTTTCTTCGCCTGAATAGTTTTAAGCCAAGGAATTCTTCTAGCGCTTTGATCTGATGACTGACAGCAGCCTGAGTCACAAACAACTCTTCGGCTGCACGAGTAAAACTCAGATGTCGAGCCGCGGCTTCGAACACTTTTAGTGAGTTCAAAGGAGGCAATCTTCTGGACATAGTGACCTTCTATGAATTGGATTAGTTTTTTTTATCTGAAACATTATAAAATGTCCATTGCCTGACGACCAGAGAAATTCTATATTTCACTCCGCAACGAGAAGTCAGAACGGCTTGATTTACTTGTTAGATCAATTGGCCTCTTGTTGCGATGTTGTGTTTGCAAACTCGTATTTCGAGTTCGGTAGGTTTCTACCAGTTTTGTTTCTAAGGAAACAAAACATATACTTCCTGTATTTATTTTGACCTGTCTGTCAAATATTTAGCACCGCCTATATGGCGGTGTTTTTTTATGCCCAAAATAAGTCAAGAGCAAAAAAAAAGCGCAAAACGAATAACGATTTGCGCTTTTCCACTCAATGACAGTAATTCGTTACGGTCGGTATACCTTAACGTTATTGAAACCTTGCTCTTGCAAGTACAGTGCCTGCAAACGACTCATTACGCCACGGTCACAGTAAAGCAGATACGTTTTCGCTTGGTCTAAATCACCAAACTGAGTACCCAATTTAAAGAATGGGATATGTTTGACTTCTACACCATCAATCTCAAGTGGGCTGTCATCTTCTTCTTCAGGGCTGCGGATATCTAATACGATAGCGTGCTCTTCTACCGCTTGAACCTGTTCAACTTCTGGTGCAGCTTGCTCTGTTTCTTTAGCGATATCACGAATATCCATCACTCGAGCATCACGCACAACCTGCTCAAGAATGTCAAAGTCGAACTTTTCTTCTTCTACTTCAAGTTTCGCCTTGATCGCTTTCACTGTCGGTTTCTTAGAAATGACACCACAGTATTCAGGCATGGTCTTAGCAAAGTCTTCAGTGCCAATATCGCGCGCTAGGTTGATGATGTCTTCTTTATCCCAGTTAATTAGCGGGCGCAGAATCAACGTATCTGTAACGTTATCGATATGACGTAAGTTGGTTAGGGTTTGACTTGATACCTGACCTAATGCTTCACCAGTGACGAGAGCTTCAATCTTGAACTTCTCCGCCACCATACCCGCAGCACGCATGAACATACGCTTTAAGATAACACCCATTTGGCCATCATCAACCTTCTCGAGAATCTCTGCCACTACAGGTTCAAAGTCAACTGAGATAAAGCGTACTTTTGCTGACGAGCCGTACTTATTCCACAGATAATGAGAAACCTGCTTAACACCAATCTCGTGTGCAGGGCCGCCGAGGTTAAAGAAGCAGTAGTGAACTTTAGAGCCACGCTTGATGTGTAAATAACTAGAGACACCAGAATCAAAACCACCAGAAATCAGGCTTAATACATCTTCTTGCGTGCCCAGCGGGAAACCACCTAAACCTTTGTAACGTCTAAGCACTTGGTTAAGCTTCTCGTTAACGACTTCCACTTTAACCGTCACGTCAGGGTTGCGCAGTTTTACACTCGCACTTTCAATCGCTTGGTTTAAGCCGCCACCTACGTAACGCTCTAGCTCAATAGACGTGAAGTCATGCTTACCACGACGCTTAGCGCGAACCACAAACGTCTTACCTTCGAGGTTAGGACGGTTTAGCTCTAGCACTTGCTCAAAGATATCGTGCAGATCTTTAAACTCTGACTGTTGCACTTCAAGTATGTGGTGAATACCCGGAGTATGAGTCAATACTTCGATTGTCTCTTTGTAAAATTCATCCGTTTCCGCCGTGACTTCAATATGATCACGACGGTTGAAAACAGCGACAGACTCTGTACGACTCTTGATAACGTTACGGATGTTGCACTCAAGAATCTTTGTGAAGCGCTTACGCACCGACTCACTTTTTACAAAAATTTCTGGATGGGGCTTTACGATAAATTTCATAATTCACTTCACAAGTTAACTGTTTCGCTATTTTCACGCTCAATGGCGCTTCGCAGCTATGAGCTGCCTCTAAGGGCGCAAGATTATACATGAAGCAAAGACCATAAAAAAGACGAGCGTTTGTGCTCGTCTTTTTTGGTCCAGCAAGATTATTGAATAACAGGAACTTCGTCGCTCAGAAGAGCTTCACCTTGCATAATACTGATTTCGACTCGGCGGTTACGTGAACGCTGCGCTTCTGTATCATTAGGTCCGAGTGGCTCTGTATCGGCCATTCCTCGCACACGTAGCCTCTGATGGCTAAATCCACGCACTTTTTCCATTTCTTGCGCCACCGACACCGCTCGCTGCGCAGAGAGATCCCAGTTGGAACGATACAGTTCTGAATCTATACGTTGATTATCTGTATGCCCAGACACTCGAATAATACCGGGAATGTCTTTGACCAGATCGGCAATTTGGCGAACTAGAGGACGAAACTTAGGTTGTAGGAACGCCGACCCTTCTGGGAACGCGCCCTTCTCACGAATTCGGATATCAATTTGCTGACCAAGGTTTTCTACTTCAACCGCTCCCTGCTCAATTTCACGCTCAAGCGCTTTCTTGATACTTTCCATAATGGTCTCTAACTCTTCGGAAAGTTCAGCGGACTGTTGCTGCTGGCTGTCAGATTCAGAGTTTTGGTTATTCTGCGTAGAGGTATCGGGAGACTGCCCGCCAGTGAGTTTACCTTCATCACGCTGCGTCCCCCCTGCTCTGTCTGATTCACCTTCGTGGAATTCAAGAGTCTGCTGAGTAATGTCAATGGTTTGCTGCATAATCACATCGATAGGCGTCGGTTCTGGTCGACCCGGTCTAAATTCTTGAGCAATGATACTGGTTCCTTTCGGGATATCTTTCACTTCCAATCGGTTTTGAACACCGAATGCGAACTTCATTGAACCGGCAATCTGTTTAAACTTCAGTACATCCATTTCGGAAAACGAGAGCAATAGCACGAAGAAACACATCAACAGCGACATCAAGTCAGCAAAAGTTCCCATCCATAGCGGAAGGCCAGGTGGCGGACATTTTGGTTCTTCTTCTTCCATATCAGCGACCTTACTCGTTATCTACGTCAAGAGCACGCTTACCTTCATTGAGGTAATTCTTCAGATAACTGTCAATAACACGTGGGTTTTGACCATCTTGAATTGCAAGTACGCCATCCATGATTAAGCGGCGATTGAGTTTTTCTTGCTCACGACGAAGAGAAAGCTTATCGGCGATTGGGAAGAACACCATATTGGAAAGAATCGCACCGTATAGTGTGGTCAAAAGTGCTACCGCCATCGCAGGACCGATCGCTTTCGGATCATCCATGTTAGACAGCATGGCAACCAGACCAACAAGAGTACCGATCATCCCCATCGCGGGTGCTACGTCACCAAAGGCTCTGAATACACTAGAACCAAAATCATGCCTTTCATCGGTTAAGGCAATATCTTTTTGCAGCGCCGCACGAACCACATCCGCGTCGTGGCCATCCACTAACAAGTCAATACCCTTCTGCATAAAGCTATTAGTGATTTCCATCTCTTCTAGAGCAAGAAAACCGCCTTTGCGCGCTGCATCTGCCATCTCTACCACTTTAGCAATTAAATCTTCTGGCTCGTCGGCTTTGAACATGAAAGCTTTACCGGCGATTTTGGCTGCACCAAAGAACTGCCCCATAGTGAACTTCATCAACACTACGAAGGTAGAGCCACCCACCACGATAAGAATCGACGTGACGTCGATGAACATCATGATGCTTCCGCCCAGTATCATTGCCATAATGACGAAAGCAAAACCGCCAATCAGTCCTACCAGCGTTGCTAAATCCACAGAGCACTCCTCATGCTATCTTTAAGCTTCTAACAAATTATATCGGCAACATCTTAAGATCTTTAGTATTTTATTGGTACTGTACTCACATAAATATAGATGCTGAGTAGCAGATACTTACTAGACTTTAGCCCTATATTGAGTGTGCGCGCAGAATATGACCGTACAAGCTCGATTTTTGTGACAAATTTTCTCGGTTACATTTGACCATCATTATCGGCTAAGGTAAGTTTCGTCCATCTTTATCTAGGTAAAACCATTATGGCGAGTAAGAAACCAGAAAATATGACCTTTGAGGCAACCATCGAAGAGCTCGATGTAATCGTTGAGAATCTTGAAAATGGTGATTTAGCATTAGAAGATGCGCTGAAAAAGTTTGAGCGTGGTATTGCGCTTGCTCGCTCAGGGCAGTCAAAACTTAGTGACGCAGAGCAACGTGTCAACATCTTATTGCAAAATGATGATGAGTCTCCGCTTTCTGAATTTAACGCTCAGCCTGAATAATAGTTATAGAATATGTCTGTCATGTATGAGGCATTAACCTCTCTTCAACAGCGAAACAATGCTCAGCTTAATCGTTGGCTGCTAGCGCTGCCACATCAAAACCAACCTCTGATTGAAGCAATGCGCTATGGGCTACTGCTCGGTGGTAAGCGTGCGCGCCCATTTCTGGCTTACATTACGGGCCAGATGCTGGGTTGCCACCTTGATGATCTTGATACTCCGGCATCCGCTGTGGAATGTATCCATGCTTACTCGCTTATTCACGATGATCTTCCGGCAATGGATGATGATGAGTTGCGCCGTGGAAAACCTACTTGCCACATCAAGTTTGATGAAGCCACTGCCATTTTGACTGGTGACGCGTTGCAAACTTTAGCGTTTACGATTTTGGCAGAAGGTTCATTGCACCCTACCGCTGAGTGCAACCGTATACGAATGGTCAAAGTGCTGGCCGATGCTTCTGGAGCCAACGGCATGTGCCTGGGACAAGCTCTCGATCTCGCCGCAGAGAACAGAGCGGTATCCTTACAAGAGCTAAAAGAGATTCACCGTAACAAGACAGGGGCTTTAATGAAGTCTGCTATTCGTCTTGGCGCACTTGCAGCAGGGCAAAAAGGGCTAGAAGTCATGCCTCAGCTTGATAAGTTCGCCGATGCGATTGGTCTCGCGTTTCAGGTTCAAGACGATATTTTAGATATCATCAGTGATACAGAGACCTTAGGTAAACCTCAGGGGTCTGACCAAGAATTAAACAAAAGCACCTACCCAGCTTTGCTTGGATTAGACGGAGCTATCAACAAAGCTCACACTCTGTTAAATGAAGCCCTTCAAGCTTTGGCTGCGATCCCATACAATACAGAGTTACTCGAAGAGTTCGCCCGATACGTCATCGAGCGCAAAAACTAACACTATAAGCGCGCATTTTTATATGACTCTTGATATTTCGAAATATCCAACACTGGCTTTAGCAGATACACCTGAAGAGCTACGTAGTCTTCCTAAGGAAGTGCTACCAAAACTGTGTGATGAACTACGCACCTACTTATTGAATTCGGTCAGTCAGTCGAGCGGTCACCTCGCCTCTGGTCTTGGCACCGTAGAGCTTACCGTTGCTCTACATTACGTCTACAATACGCCTTTTGACCAATTGGTCTGGGATGTTGGCCACCAAGCATATCCACACAAAATACTGACCGGGCGTCGTGATCAAATGCCAACAATCCGCCAAAAAGAAGGGCTGCACCCGTTTCCTTGGCGCGAAGAGAGCGAGTACGACACCCTTTCTGTAGGCCACTCTTCGACTTCGATTAGTGCGGCTCTTGGTATGGCGATAAGCGCGAGCAAAGAAGAGCAGAACCGTAAAGTGGTCAGCGTCATTGGTGATGGGGCTATCACTGCGGGTATGGCATTTGAAGCCATGAACCATGCAGGTGACGTTCACCCTGATATGCTGGTCATTCTTAACGACAACGAAATGTCAATTTCAGAGAACGTCGGTGCGCTTAACAACCATCTTGCTCAAGTCCTATCGGGGAGCCTATACACATCGATCCGCGAAGGTGGCAAAAAGGTGCTCTCAGGCGTACCTCCAATTAAAGAGCTAGTACGTCGCACTGAAGAACACCTGAAAGGCATGGTCGTTCCAGGGACTTTGTTTGAAGAACTCGGTTTTAACTATATTGGACCAGTAGATGGTCATGATGTTAACGAGCTAGTCAAAACGCTTAAAAATATGCGTGAACTTAAAGGCCCACAATTTCTACATATCATGACCAAAAAAGGTAAAGGCTATGAACCAGCGGAAAAAGATCCGATTGGTTATCATGGCGTACCGAAATTCGATCCGAGCCATAACTCACTGCCGAAGAGCAATGGTACAAAGCCAAGTTACTCGAAAATTTTTGGTGATTTTCTATGTGATATGGCGGTGCAAGATCCAAAGCTAATGGCGATTACTCCTGCCATGCGTGAAGGCTCTGGCATGGTTCGCTTTTCTAAGGAGTTTCCTCAGCAGTACTTTGACGTCGCAATCGCAGAGCAACACGCCGTCACACTTGCAACAGGTATGGCAATTGCTGGCGACCACCCTATTGTAGCAATTTACTCAACCTTCTTGCAGCGCGGTTACGATCAGTTAATTCACGATGTCGCTATCATGGATCTACCTGTGATGTTCGCCATTGACAGAGCCGGTCTTGTTGGAGCAGATGGTCAAACTCACCAAGGCGCGTTTGATCTCAGCTTTATGCGCTGTATTCCAAACATGGTCATAATGGCCCCTAGTGATGAAAATGAGTGCCGTCAGATGCTCTACACAGGTCACAAACATACCGGACCATCTGCAGTACGTTACCCACGCGGGACCGGAACAGGAGCAGAAATCGAACAGGCATTCACGGCGCTAGAAATCGGTAAAGGACGCATAGTCCGCCAAGGCGAAAAAGTAGCCATCCTCAACTTTGGTACTTTTTTAAGTAGTGCCCAACAAGCAGCAGAAACACTCAATGCGACAGTCGCAGATATGCGTTTTGTTAAGCCCCTCGATGAAGCACTCATTAAGCAACTCGCTGTTGAGCACGACGTATTGGTAACGCTAGAAGAGAATGCAATTGCTGGCGGGGCCGGTGCGGGTGTGATCGAGTTTATGATGCAAGAGAAAACAATCAAACCCGTTCTCAATCTTGGCTTGCCTGATAAGTTCATCGCTCAAGGTACTCAAGAAGAGTTGCACCAAGAGCTTGGTCTTGACGCTGCGGGCATCGAGCAATCTATTCGCGAATATCTTACTCGATAAGTTTGTCATTAATCTGTTACTGATAAAGCCCTCTTCGGAGGGCTTTTTGTTTTCTCGTTCAATTAGTTATCGATATCACAAAACTTAATCACATGACAAATAAATACAAACACGAGACATACGCACCAATAAGAAACTTGTTACACTTCGCTTGGCAAATCAATCCGTACACTTGCCGATTTGGAACCATTATTTTTTAAGGAAAGAGTTATGAAAAAACTTGTTATCGCAGCGGCAATTGCTCTTTTGGCATCTGGCTGTGCCCAGCAAACATTTGTTGTAGCACCAGCAGAAACCAACGAAGCTACTGAACTCACATCGCATCATTTCTTTGTTAGCGGTATTGGACAAAGCAAGCAAATTGACGCCGCTCAAGTATGTGGTTCAGTGGATAAAGTAGCAAAAGTAGAAACGCAGCAAACTTTCAAAGACATCGTATTTAGCACGATTACTTTTGGTATTTACACTCCTCGCGAAGCTCGTGTTTACTGTAAGTAATTCCGCTTCTAACCGTCACTTTGTCTCGAAGTGACGGTTTCTGTTTCCTAATTGGGTATATCCCAGTCAAACTCAGCACATAGCTTGTGCCAAGTCTCGTCCACTCCCGCTGTAATCACTAACGCCTGCCCTGTAAACGGGTGCACAAACTTCAAGCTAGAGGCATGCAACAGTAAGCGATGTGAATCATAAACCTCGCGGAATAGCTTGTTGTGCTTACCATCGCCATGTGTAGTGTCACCCACTATAGGGTGCCTTAGATGCGCCATATGACGTCTAAGTTGATGTTTACGTCCAGTCAGTGGTTTCATCTCTACCATACAATAACGTGTAGTGGGGAATTTACCTGTCGAGTAAGCAATCTCTGTTTTTGCTAATGGAGAGTAATCCGTTATCGCTTCTTGAGCTTCTTTGTTTTGGCTTGCATGTTTGTCGGCAATTTTGTCGAGCTCGACTTTGAGTGGATAATCCAAACGTCCTTGTTCTTCAACCCAGCCGCGCACTATCGCATGGTAGGTTTTTTCCATCTCATGATTAGCAAACATCGGCATCACCTGAGAGGCCACTTCACTCGACAAGGCAAAAATCAGTACACCCGATGTAGGGCGATCAAGTCGATGAAGTGGAAAAACATGCTGACCAATTTGATCACGCAAAGTTTGCATCACAAACTGGGTTTCGTGTTTATCTAACCAACTACGGTGAACCAACATACCTGCAGGCTTGTTCACTGCGACAAAGTATTCATCTTGAAACACAATCTCAAGCATTAGCGGCACTCCTTATCAATTTGCTGCAAGATTGTAATAATTGGCATCAAATCGGGCTGCTCTTTCCAACACTCCTCAAAATAAGGCGACAGCGAAAACCCGTAAGGAATTGGTTGTAATTGCTCTAGCATTGCACGTAGTTTTACGATGAAGATCCACTGCAACCACTCTTCGGGGGTTAAAGCATCGAGCGCAAACGGCTGCTGACTTTGAAGTGCTTTCTCAGTTGGTGATTCGGTTTGCCACCTATCAAGCTGCTTCATTGACTGCTCTAATTGATCAATCAACGCCGCTAATTGTTTCTCTTTTGTCATTTATCTTTGTTACTGGCCTTGAAAATTACCCTAAGAGTACCATTTATATAGGAAAGAAAGTTAGGACAAATCTCTAATGGAAACCATTCATACTCTTAGCCAATTGTTGACCAACAGTGACTGTCACTATCAAGTGTTTGATCTTGGTCGTCGAATCAAGAAGATTGATAGTAAGGTTTTTGCCGATGTCGAAAAGGGTCAACAAGCTTACCCTTTTCCAATGCAGCGCAAGGCGCACTTGGCAATCGCTTACTGGAACTCTCAACAGCAGCCTTGGATATGGTTTCTTAAGTTTGAATTGGATGAACGAGGGCTACTTAAACAGGCCGATATCGGTAACTTCATCAAATACGTGATTGAAGCGATGGGAACGCGCTTGAATCAAGATATGAGCGAAGAGCAGCAGCAAAAGCTGTCCAACAATCCGTACACTTTCAAACCTGCCGAAGATAAGATGGCGGTTTTCCATAGCCAAATCCGAGCTGAGTTAAATCTTCCATGCAGCCAATACTATGAACATGCCCAGCAATATTTCTCTGGTGGATTAGAGTGGGACAAATGGCACACGGTTGGCTTACAAGGTGTGACCGACATCTGCGCACGTTTGGGGCAGGAGCAGAATGGCGTCAATATTAAGAAGGCATTAAAATACCTTCCTAACGAGCCTCTGTATGCCTTACTTGGTGCACTTGAACATACTGACTTACCGCAAAAACTGGCTGAACGCTTGGTTGAAATAGCGCAACAGCAAATTGATAGCAACGAACCGGACCTATTCCTACTGTCTGCTTTGATACGAGCGTTGTCAGGTGCACCACTACCGCTTAGCCAACCAATCATCGACCAAATACTCGCCTCTCCACGTTTAAGTCATCAAGAAGTGTTAATTGGTGTTGCTGGCCGCTGTTGGCATTGGATAAGTGACCCTAAAACTGCGGAACAGTTCCTGCTAAGGCTTGCTCAAACAGGTAATCAGGCGCTATTTAACCAGTTGTTTGCCGATTTAGTTATGCTGCCTGAACTGAGAATGGTGCTGTTGCCCTTGCTGCACTCCAGTCCTTCTCAAGAGTTAGCTAAAGCGCTAATTAACCTCCAGAAGGCTGCCAAGGCATAACTATGATTCATGACCTTTTTGCTATCCTAGGGTTGGCGATAGTGTGCCTTGTTTTTTGGCAACAACGGCGCCAAGCAGAACTCGCTAAAACCATCGCTGCCCGTAAGTGCAAAGAGCTTGATTTGCAACTGCTGAGCGTGGCACTTAAAGGTCATAAACTAAAAACTCCAGACGGTGTCTGGCGTTGGCATTCTGTTTATCAATTTGAATTTTCTTCACTCGGTGATGACTGCTATCAAGGTCGAATCCTTATGCAAGGTTTCCAGCTAGCAAAGGTTGAGCTTCCACCACATCGGATGTAAATACATATTCATCATACGGACCAAATGTATCTTTCTTATGTGCGTTTAACTGAAAGCCAAGCTTTATAAGGATTCGCACTGATGGTTCATGACCAACATTAGCGGTTGCTAGTACCTGTTCCAGATTTAAGTCTCTGACTGCTTTAGGGAAAAATGCCTGCAACACTTCACTCGCAATGCCTCTACCCCAATAGCCTTTATCAAAAATGTATCCGAGCTCTGGCTGAGTATCTAAGTCTGAAATAAAAACATGGCCAATAAATTCACGAGTATGACTATCTAATACCGCCATCGCGTAAATGTTTCGATCACTGAGAACTTTATCAAATAGTTTCTTTGCAGACGCCACAGTATGGGCACCGTTCATCTGAGCTCGATTGATAGCACAGCAATTGAGCATCAGAAATTCAGATTGTAATGAGTCGTTATAGGGAACCAATAACGCACGGCGAGTCACTATAGTCATGACACATCCTTGTTAGCAGCAAAATTGTCTTGTAAAACAAAGCCGAAAGTTAAACCAACTTGTAAAAGCCTTTATTGATCTAGGTAGTTTTTTGAACGTTGTTGTTAGAGTTTTTTATAAAGGTGAGATCTAAGAAAAGCCCCGATACGTTAGTATCGGGGCTATAGTCTTACTCGCAGCAATCCGGCTACAAAAGGTGCTCCATGCATCTTCCTTAATAAGTTACTGAATCCTTCAGTAAAATCCTGCCTTCGCCTTCCTAGCGGTGTCCATTGTCATCCTTGCCACTAACATCCTGTTAGCGAACGTATCCTTACAATGTCCTTTCGCTCCATGCTTGATCAACGTTCCTCGTCAACCAATCTTCATCCTGAAGATTCCCAATCCTTGGTATTTCCTGTTCCGTGTCAGCATCCTTCCGACACTTTCTAATTTACTCGAATTCACCTTTAAGACAATGCCATGAAAGAAAACTATTATTGAAATAAGTTAGAAACAAAACAACATACCAATATAAATCAAAAACTTAAAGTGAAAACAATGACTATTACTGTGTTTCAAACGCACTTTGTCTTACATCACTTGTGAGAAATCTCGCACACACCATTTCTTAATTTTCCATTAGTCAATTATTGCTAAGCTCAGTATTATTGGTGATCACAACACAATGGAGGTTTTATGCTTACTCAAGATGTTAGCCAAGAGCTAAAAGATATCCTTGAACAATTACACGCAGAAGGAAAGGAGCCGACTGTAGCCTTAGTCAAAGCGCGCTTGAGTACCTCTGTCCCAATGCCGGCTTTAATCACTACATTAAAAAGCTGGAAGAGCTCTAATCGTGTACCTAAAGTTGAAGTCGCAGCAAAACAAGAAATCGCTGATGTAGACCGAATTGAACAATTAGAAAAGCAAGTGATGGATCTAACGGCAAGATTGATTGTACTTGAGGAAAAGTTAGAGAAATAGAGATTCCCTACTCTCTCCTTCATCGCTCTATGGAATTGGCAAATATTTGGAGAGTAGAAAAACAAAAGGCTTGGCGAATGCCAAGCCTTCATTTATAACAATTGGCTAAATTACCAACCAGTAATCTCGCGTAGACCTTTACCGATTTCTGCTAGAGACTTAACCGTCTTAACGCCTGCTGCTTCTAATGCAGCAAACTTGTCTTCCGCAGTACCTTTACCACCAGAGATGATTGCACCTGCGTGACCCATACGTTTACCTGGAGGAGCTGTAACACCTGCAATGTAAGAAACAACTGGTTTCGTGACGTTCTCTTTGATGTACGCTGCAGCTTCTTCTTCCGCAGTACCACCGATTTCACCAATCATTACGATTGCTTCAGTCTCAGGGTCTTCTTGGAACAACTTCAGAATATCGATGAAGTTTGAACCTGGGATTGGGTCACCACCAATACCTACACAAGTAGATTGGCCGAAACCTTCGTCAGTTGTTTGCTTAACCGCTTCGTACGTTAGTGTTCCTGAGCGAGAAACGATACCCACTTTACCTTTCTTGTGGATATGGCCTGGCATGATACCAATCTTACACTCATCAGGAGTGATAACGCCTGGACAGTTAGGGCCGATCATGCGAACACCAGTTTCTTCTAGCTTCACTTTAACATCGATCATATCTGTTGTTGGGATACCTTCCGTGATAGTCACGATAAGCTCGATACCTGCGTCAATCGCTTCAAGGATAGCATCTTTACAGAAAGGAGCAGGTACATAGATTACGGTTGCTGTCGCGCCAGTTGCTTCGACTGCTTCGCGTACTGTGTTGAATACAGGTAGATCTAAGTGAGTTTGACCACCTTTACCAGGAGAAACACCACCGACCATCTGCGTACCGTATGCGATAGCTTGCTCAGAGTGGAAAGTACCTTGACCACCAGTGAAGCCCTGACAGATTACTTTAGTGTCTTTGTTAATTAGTACAGACATTATTTAGCCTCCGCAGCAGCAACAACTTTCTGAGCAGCATCTGTTAGCGACTCAGCAGCAATGATATCAACATCAGAATTAGCAAGAACTTCGCGACCTAGGTCAGCGTTAGTACCTTCAAGACGAACAACAACAGGAACCGTTACGCCTACTTCTTTAACCGCACCGATAATACCTTCTGCGATCATGTCACAACGAACGATACCACCGAAGATGTTTACAAGTACTGCTTTCACATTGTCATCAGAAAGGATGATCTTAAATGCTTCAGCAACACGCTCTTTAGTTGCGCCACCACCAACGTCTAGGAAGTTAGCAGGTTTGCCGCCATGTAGGTTTACGATATCCATCGTACCCATCGCAAGGCCCGCACCGTTAACCATACAACCAACATTACCGTCTAGTGCTACGTAGTTCAGTTCCCACTGAGCTGCATGTGCTTCACGCTCGTCTTCTTGCGAAGGATCGTGCATTTCACGCAGCTTAGGCTGGCGGTACATAGCGTTAGAATCGATGTTGATCTTACCGTCTAGACATAGCAGGTTGCCTTCGCCAGTAATAACAAGAGGGTTGATTTCTAGTAGAGCTAAATCGTACTGAGAGAACATATTGCCAAGACCCATAAAGATCTTAACAAACTGTTTGATTTGCTCACCTTCAAGACCTAGCTTGAATGCTAGCTCACGGCCTTGATAAGCTTGAGGGCCGACTAGTGGATCGATTGCTGCTTTATGAATTAACTCTGGAGTCTCTTCTGCAACTTTTTCGATTTCAACACCACCTTCAGTCGATGCCATGAATACAACTTTACGCGTTGCACGATCAACAACCGCACCTAGATAAAGTTCGTTAGCAATGTTAGACGCTTCTTCAACAAGAATTTTAGTTACAGGCTGACCATTTGCATCTGTTTGATAAGTCACTAGGTTTTTACCTAGCCATTTTTGAGCAAACTCTTTAACGCCATCTTTAGTATCGTGCAGCTCAACGCCACCCGCTTTACCACGTCCACCTGCGTGAACCTGACACTTAACGACTTTCTTCTCTGTTGAGATACGACCAGCCGCCTCAAAGGCTTCTTGTGGTGTATCACACGCGTAACCTTCCGGTACAGGCAAACCGAATTCTGCAAACAGCTGTTTGGCTTGGTATTCATGCAAATTCATTTTGATATTCCGTTTATTTTCCCTTGTAGGGATTATTATTTCCATAACGCCGCTGGTTAAGTGCAGACGTCTGTAGGGTCTTCTCAAGTAAATCTTATTTCGCTTTTTGGGCAAATAAAGACTCAAGTGAAGGCCAGACAGTTGAGCTAGTCTAGCCTTGAAATCTATTCAACGTCTAGCCACCAAAGGCCGCTAGACGTTTTAGCGATATTAAACGTCTAACAGCAGACGTGCTGGGTCTTCAAGTAACTCTTTGATGGTGACTAGGAAGCCCACTGACTCACGACCATCGATTAAACGGTGATCGTAAGATAGCGCTAGATACATCATTGGCAAGATTTCAACCTTACCATCCACCGCCATTGGGCGTTCTTGGATTTTGTGCATACCAAGAATTGCCGACTGTGGTGGGTTAATGATAGGTGTCGACATTAGAGAACCAAACACACCACCGTTAGTGATAGTAAAGTTACCACCCATTAGTTCATCAACTGTTAGCTTGCCATCACGGCCTTTGATTGCTAACTCTTTGATGCCCTTCTCTACATCAGCAAAACCTAGTGTGTCACAGTCCTTCAGTACTGGAGTCACTAGACCACGTGGTGTTGATACCGCCATACTGATATCGAAGTAGTTGTGGTAAACAATGTCTTCACCATCAATCGATGCGTTTACCTCTGGATAACGCTTCAACGCTTCAGTTACTGCTTTAACGTAGAAAGACATAAAGCCTAAGCGAATACCGTGGCGCTCTTCAAACTGATCTTTGTATTGTTTACGAAGATCCATGATTGGCTTCATATTCACTTCATTAAACGTGGTCAGCATCGCTGTATTGTTCTTCGCTTCTAGAAGACGGTTTGCCACTGTCTTGCGCAGGCGTGTCATTGGTACACGTTTCTGACTACGAGCGGCAGCGGGTGCTTCCACAGCCGCAGGAACATCTGCTTTAGGCGCTTCTTTTGCGTTCGCTAAGTGCGCTTCAATGTCTTCACGCGTAATACGACCGCCAACACCAGTGCCTTTCACTTGGTTTGCTTCAAGACCGTGTTCACCGAGTAGACGACGAACCGCGGGGCTAAGCGCATCGTTGCTCTCTTCTGTTAGCGAAGCTTTATGGCGCTTATCAGGAGATGCTTCAGACTCTTCAGTGGTGTCTTTAGTCGGCTCTCCCGCAACTGCACCAGGCTTAAGCTTAGCGATTAGCTGCTTTGAAAGTACTGTAGCACCTTCTTCTTCAATGATGGCTTCTAGAACCCCTGCTTCTGGAGCAGGTACTTCAAGAACCACTTTATCAGTTTCGATGTCGACCAAAACCTCGTCACGCTCAATTGCGTCACCAGGTTGTTTGTGCCATGTTGCGACTGTTGCGTCAGCAACCGATTCAGGTAAATCTGGAACCAGAATTTCAATTGTCATATCTGTTTCTTCCTTTCACTTCTAGTTCTTAGTTCGAAGTTTTTTTATTCACGTTAAGCGCATCATCAACTAGCGCTTTTTGTTGTTTCAAGTGTACTGACATGTAACCTACTGCTGGCGATGCTGAAGCTGGACGACCTGCATATTTCAGATCAGCGCCGGCCGGAATCGCAGCACGGAAGTTGTGTTGGCTAGAGTACCAAGCGCCTTGGTTTTGAGGCTCTTCTTGACACCAAACGTAATCTTCTACGTTTGTGTATTGCTCGATTGCGGCTTTTACTTCTTCCAGAGGGAATGGGTATAGCTGCTCAATACGAACTATCACCACATCTTCTTGCTCATTGTTACGACGCTGCTCCAACAGATCGAAGTAAACCTTACCTGAACAGAAGACCACACGTTTCACTTTAGCTGCTTCAAGGTTGTCTATCTCACCAATTGCCGCTTGGAATGTACCTTCTGCTAGCTCTTCAATTGTTGAAGTACACAGCGGGTGACGCAAAAGCGATTTAGGAGACATCACCACGAGAGGACGACGCATTGGTCTTACAACCTGGCGACGAATCATGTGGTAAACCTGAGCTGGTGTAGAAGGCACAACCACCTGCATATTTTGCTCAGCACAAAGCTGTAGGTAGCGCTCTAAGCGAGCTGATGAGTGCTCTGGGCCTTGACCTTCATAACCATGCGGCAGAAGCATAGTCAGGCCACATAGACGTGCCCATTTTTGCTCACCTGATGAGATAAACTGGTCGATGACCACCTGTGCTCCGTTGGCAAAGTCACCAAACTGCGCTTCCCATAGGGTTAATCCGCTTGGCTCTGCAGTTGCGTAACCATATTCAAATGCCAACACTGCTTCTTCAGATAACACAGAATCGAAAACTTCAAATGGCCCTTGCTTATCGTGAATATTCGCAAGCGGAACAAAAGTGCTCGCATCATTCTGGTTATGCAGAACGGAGTGACGGTGGAAGAAAGTACCACGACCTGAGTCCTGACCGGAAATACGAATGCGTTTACCATCATCAACAATTGTTGCGTAAGCCAATGTCTCAGCCATCCCCCAGTCAATCGCTTTTTCACCGCTGAGCATGGCTTTTCGATCGTTATAAAGCTTATTTACACGACTTTGCAGCTTATGGCTTTCAGGGTAAGTACACAGACGTTGACCAAGTTCTAGCAAACGTTGAGTATCAAACTGGTTGTCCCATTCTGTATCCCAGTCGTGCCCCAGGTAAGGAGACCAGTCAACTGAATGCAGTGCCATTGGACGCCACTCTTTAACCACAACTTCACCACGATCTAATGCGTCACGGTACTCATTGACATGTTGAGTCGCTGTCTCGATACCAAAGTCACCACGCTCAATCAGCACGTCAGCATATAGCTTACGTGGTGTTGGGTGTTTCTTGATCTTTTGGTACATCAAAGGCTGTGTTGCGTTCGGCTCGTCGGCTTCATTGTGGCCATGACGGCGGTAACAAACCAGATCGATAACCACATCACGTTTGAACTCATTACGGTAATCCAGTGCGATGCGAGTGACAAAAGCAACCGCTTCTGGGTCGTCGGCATTTACGTGAAAGATAGGAGCCTGAACCATCTTGGCTATATCAGTACAGTACATGGTAGAGCGTGTATCGTTCGGGTTAGACGTTGTAAAACCAACTTGGTTGTTTACAACGATACGAACTGTACCACCTACGCTGAAACCCCGTGCTTGTGACATGTTAAATGTTTCAGCAACTACCCCCTGACCTGCTATCGCAGAGTCACCGTGAATAGTAATAGGCAGAACGGTGTTACCTTCGCTATCACCTAGGCGGTCTTGACGTGCGCGCACTGAACCGATAACAACAGGATTAACGATTTCAAGGTGAGACGGGTTGAACGCGAGCGCTAAGTGAACATCCCCGCCAGGTGTGGCGAAGTCCGCAGAGAAGCCTTGGTGATACTTAACGTCACCCGTTCCCCATGTTTCGTCGTGTTTACCCGCAAACTCATCAAACAAATCTTGAGGCTTTTTACCAAGAACGTTGACCAACATGTTCAGACGGCCACGGTGAGCCATCCCGATAACCACCTCACGCATGCCGCTCTTACCCGCATGACGAATCAACTCTTTCGTCATTGGGATCAGAGCATCGCCACCTTCTAGAGAGAAGCGTTTAGCCCCTGGGAATTTTGCACCTAGGTAACGCTCAAGACCTTCCGCTGCTGTCAGCTCTTCAAGAAATTCTTGTTTTTCTTCTTTGCTAAATGACGGTTGACCGACCACTGACTCTAGACGTTGCTGGATCCAACGTTTCTGCTCAGTATCAGTCATGTGCATGTATTCAGCACCAATAGAGCCACAGTAAATTTTGTTCAGTGACGAGTGAATGTCTTTCAGTTGCATTGTCTCTTTGCCTATAGCAAAAGAGCCTACGTTGAAAGTTTCTTCTAAATCGTCTTCGGTAAGATTGTGGAATGCAGGATCTAACTCCGCCACAGGTGGGCGTAGCCATAGACCTAGAGGGTCAAGCTGTGCCGCTTCGTGACCACGAAAGCGGTAAGCATTGATTAATTGAAGTACTTTTACCTGTTTAGCGTCGACATCAGGATCACTAACTTGGACATTGTAATGCTTTGTTTCTTGAGCGAGTCGTCGGAAGTAGTCACGGACACGTGAGTGGGGTTGTTCCACCACTTCATCTGAAGGCTTAGGTAAGCCCTCAAAAACACGTTTCCACTCCTCACTTACCAGATCGGGGTCACTTAGATACAGTTCGTAGAGGTCCTCTACATACGTTGCATTGGCGCCAGCCAAGTGTGAAGACTCGAGCCACGCCTTCATCACGCCGTTGTGCATATTTTCCCTTAACCAGTAGTTTTCACGTTTGCTGCGGTCTTACGCCGAGCTATTAAGAGCCGACCCGAAATGGATCGGCAATTTTTTGTTAATTAAACCGAACGGTTAACAAGCATAGTCTTAATATGACCAATTGCTTTCGTCGGGTTTAGTCCCTTAGGACAAACACTTACACAATTCATGATGCCATGGCAACGGAAAACGCTAAATGCATCATCAAGATTTGACAAACGTTCATCTGTCGCAGTATCGCGGCTATCAATTAGCCAGCGGTAGGCAGCAAGCAGACCAGCAGGACCGATAAATTTGTCAGGGTTCCACCAGAATGATGGACATGAAGTCGTACAACATGCACACATGATACATTCATACAAACCATCTAAATGCGCACGCTCATCTGGCGTTTGTAAATTTTCGCGAGATGGTGGAAGCGCGCCATCATCAATCAAGAACGGCTTAACTTTCGCATAGTTGTCGTAGAACTGCGTCATGTCAACGATAAGGTCACGTACAACTGGCAAACCAGGCAGTGGACGGATAACTATTTTGTCACCGCTCAATGCAGAAAGTGGTGTAATACAAGCTAACCCATTCTTACCATTCATATTAAGGCCATCAGAGCCACATACACCTTCACGGCAGGAACGACGGAATGAGATGGTAGGATCTTGTTCTTTTAACAGAATCAATGCATCAAGAAGCATCATGTCTGATCCTTCTTCCACTTCTAGCGTGTAATCCTTCATATATGGCTTTTGATCAGCATCTGGATTGTAGCGGTACAAAGAGAAATTCAGTTTCATAATTATGCCCTCCTTTCCTTAGTACGTACGTGCTTTTGGTGGAAACGCTTCACGGTGAATCGGTTCCATATTCACATCACGCTTAGACATCGCCTCTGTATCCGGGTTATAGATCGAGTGGCATAACCACTGTGCATCGTCACGATCCGGGAAATCAAAGCGAGCATGGGCACCACGACTTTCTGTACGGTAGTTTGCCGCAACCGCCGTTGCGAATGCCGTTTCCATCAAGTTTTCTAGCTCAAGACACTCAATACGCTGAGTGTTAAACTCTGTTGATTTATCAGCAAGGTGTGCGTTTTTTAAACGCTCACGAATCACTTTTAGCTCTTCTAAACCTTTTGCCATTGCATCACCTTCACGGAATACCGAGAAGTTGTTCTGCATACATTGTTGCAGATCTTTACGAATTTGCGCAGGGTCTTCACCTTCAGTGCTGTTCTCCCAACGATTGTAACGCTCAAGAGAACGCTCAATATCTTCATCAGTTGCGGGCTTAGCCTCCGCTTGCTTAGCGAGAGTCTCACCTAGGTGTAGACCTGTTGCACGACCAAATACCACCAAGTCTAGTAGTGAGTTACCACCTAGACGATTCGCACCGTGAACCGATACAGAAGCAATTTCACCACAAGCAAATAGACCTTGAACTTCAACATCAGCACCGCTCTCGTCTTGCTTAATCGCTTGACCAGAAACCTGAGTCGGAATACCACCCATCATGTAGTGACAAGTAGGGATTACTGGAATTGGCTCTTTCACTGGATCAACGTGAGCAAATGTTCGAGACAGTTCACAAACACCTGGAAGACGAGACTCTAGTGTCTCTTTACCTAGGTGATCTAGCTTCAATTTAATGTGTGGCCCCCATGGACCATCGCAACCACGACCTTCACGGATTTCAATCATCATCGAGCGAGCTACAACATCACGACCCGCCAAATCTTTAGCATTAGGAGCGTAACGCTCCATGAATCGTTCGCCGTCTTTATTGAGAAGATAACCCCCCTCACCACGACAACCTTCCGTTACAAGTACACCTGCACCAGCGATCCCCGTTGGGTGGAACTGCCACATTTCCATATCTTGCATTGGTACACCGGCACGCAGTGCCATACCAACGCCATCACCCGTGTTGATGTGTGCGTTAGTTGTGGATGCGTAAATACGACCCGCACCACCTGTTGCAAGAATGGTCGCTTTCGATTTGAAGTAACAGACTTCGCCTGTTTCCATACAAAGCGCAGTACAACCTAAAACAACACCATCTTCATTTTTTACGATGTCGAGTGCATACCACTCTGAGAATACCGTCGTTTTATGCTTAATGTTTTGCTGGTACAGAGTATGCAGAAGTGCGTGACCAGTACGGTCTGCCGCCGCCGCAGTACGTGCCGCTTGCTCTCCACCAAAATTCTTTGATTGGCCACCAAACGGACGTTGATAAATGCTGCCGTTGTCAAAGCGAGAGAAAGGAAGCCCCATTTTCTCTAGCTCAATTACAGACTCAGGACCGTTCTTACACATGTATTCGATAGCATCTTGGTCGCCAATGTAGTCAGAGCCTTTGACTGTATCGTACATATGCTGTTCCCAGTGGTCTTCGTGCGCATTACCTAGCGCAACCGTAATACCACCTTGAGCAGAAACAGTATGTGAACGTGTTGGAAATACTTTAGAAAGCAACGCACAAGAAAGACCTTGCTCAGAAATTTGCAGTGCAGCGCGCATGCCTGCACCACCAGCGCCGATTACTACGGCATCAAATTCGCGAACTGGAATAGACACTTACGCACCCCACAGAATAAATAGACCAGAGAAGAAGTAACCAAATAGAACAGCAATAATTCCTAGCTGTAGGCCACCACGGAGCTTGGCGCACTTGATGTAATCAGTCAGTACCTGCCATAGACCAATCCAAGCGTGGATAAGAACAGACAGTAGCGCCAGCATAGTAAACACTTTAGTGAATGTGCCACCAAAGAACTGGGTCCAAGATACGTAAGAAATATCTGTGAAAGCGCAAAAGCTCACCAGATAGATAGTGTAAAGCGTCATAATGATTGCAGTAGCACGGATTAATAAGAAATCGTGTACACCATTACGACCAAAAGATGAAATGTGTTTTACCATACCATAACCCCCGCAAGTAGAGACAGAACGGCTGTTGCTGCGAATGCAACCTTAGCGCTCATTGCACCAGATTCCAGCTCTTCAAAATGACCTAAATCCATTAATAAGTGACGAATGCCACCTGCAATGTGATAGGCCAAAGCCGTTAGGATGCCCCATAAGATAAACTTCACAAAGAAACCATCGACTAGGTCAACAGCTTGTGCGTAGCCGATTGGGGAGGATAGAGAAATGGATAGTAACCAAAGCAGAATTCCGATTGCGACAAACGTAATTACACCAGATACGCGGTGTAAGATGGATGCGATTGCAGTGATCGGAAAGCGAATGGTCTGTAAATCTAAATTAACAGGTCTTGACTTTCTTTCTTTCACGGGCTTGCTCACTCAGCTCCATTGAGCATTTATAGTTATGAACGAATTTTGATTGCAAACCTACAAAACTTAACATTTATTTAACACAAGACTGCAACAATTGCCGGAGTATTTTGTAAAATATTTGTTAACAACAAGGATTGAAATTTCACCTCACATTTCTTTCAAGCCTTGAATTTATAAGGTTTCCACCAAAATTTACTGCGCCACTATACGGCTGGCAACATTCTAATACAATTGATGTAACAATTTTTGCTACACAGACCAGATTTTTCATCTTATACGTTCAAAAAATCATAACAAGTGCACACATCAGATGAGAAAAATTGACTTTGATAACGATCACACGTACAAAAATGGCACACAAACATCCTGGACGGATTAAATAATAAACAAAGGAGATTGTTATGGCAGATAAGAAAGCTACCCTTCATGTCGAAGGCCAAGCACCTATCGAGCTGCCAATTATGGAAAGTGCACTAGGCACTCCTGTGATTGATGTTCGTACACTGGGCGCAAAAGGATTTTTTACTTTTGACCCAGGTTTTCTTGCCACTGCATCTTGTGAATCTCAAATCACCTACATCGACGGCGGCAAAGGTATTCTGCTGCACCGCGGTTACCCAATTGATCAGTTGGCGAACAACGCTGATTACTTAGAAGTATGTTACATCCTTCTTTACGGTGAAGCCCCAACACGTGAACAATACGAGCAGTTTAAAACAACCGTTACTCGTCACACTATGGTCCATGAGCAGATTGCGAGTTTCTTCCACGGCTTCCGTCGTGATGCTCACCCAATGGCTGTTATGTGTGGTGTAGTTGGCGCATTGGCTGCGTTCTACCACGATTCACTCGATATTCATAATGACACACACCGTGAAATCACGGCATACCGACTACTGTCGAAAATGCCAACTCTTGCGGCGATGTGTTACAAGTACTCTATTGGTCAGCCTTTCATTTACCCACGGAATGACCTGAGCTACGCCGAGAACTTCCTTCACATGATGTTCGCAAACCCATGTGAAGAGTACGAAGTGAACCCTGTTGTTGCTCGCGCTATGGATAAGATCTTTACGCTACACGCAGACCACGAACAGAACGCTTCCACTTCAACTGTTCGTCTGGCGGGTTCTTCTGGTGCTAACCCATTTGCATGTATTGCAGCGGGTATCGCATCTCTATGGGGCCCAGCTCATGGCGGTGCAAATGAAGCCTGTCTGAAAATGCTTGAAGAGATTGGTAGTGTTGACAACATTCCTGAGTACGTTGCACGCGCAAAAGATAAAGATGATCCATTCCGCCTAATGGGCTTTGGTCATCGCGTATACAAAAACTACGATCCTCGCGCTACGGTTATGCGTGAAACCTGTCACGAAGTGCTTAAAGAGCTAAAAATCAAAGATCCACTGCTAGACGTTGCTATGGAACTTGAGCGTATCGCGCTTTCTGACGAATACTTCGTGTCTAAGAAACTATACCCGAATGTAGACTTCTACTCAGGTATCATTCTTAAAGCAATCGGCATCCCAGTTTCAATGTTTACAGTGATCTTCGCTCTATCTCGTACGATCGGCTGGATTGCACACTGGAACGAAATGCACAGCGACCCACTAAACCGTATCGGTCGTCCTCGTCAGCTATACACTGGTGAAGTACAGCGTGAATTCTCACCTCTACATGAGCGTGAATAATAGCTGACTAGCAAAAAGTTAAAGGCTGACGTGTAAACGTCAGCCTTTTTTATTAGATGAGTTGTAATCCTCAAGTACGGGCTAAACCGGATTATCAATATCAATAAATTCGACAGCCAAACTATGTTCCTTGGCTAACCATTCACCAAGAGCTTTAATTCCGTAACGCTCGGTCGCATGGTGACCTGCAGCGAAATAATGGATATCTTGCTCGCGTGCCGAGTAAGTCGTTCGCTCTGAGATCTCGCCTGATACAAAGGCATCGAGGCCATTTTGAGCCGCTAGCTCGATATAATCTTGACCACCACCAGTACACCAACCGACTGTTTCAATCATCTTATCGGCATTATCTGGCGCAATGTGCAGTGGCTCGCGAGCGAGTACTTGATTAATCTTGCTGGCGAACTCAACACCTGTCATTGGTGTTTTTAGTCGACCAAACATCGCGACAGATTGCGGATGACCTTCAAGACCACCTTCAACGTCTATTTCTAACAAACGTGCCAGTTCAGCGTTATTACCCAGTTCAGGGTGGATATCTAGTGGTAGGTGGTACCCCAATAAGTTTACGTCGTTCTTGATCAGAGTACGGATGCGCTTGCCTTTCATTCCTCGGATTGGCTCAGGTTCACCTTTCCAAAAATAGCCGTGATGAACCAAAAGTGCATCAGCGTTGAGCTCCACCGCTTTATCAATTAAGGCTTGTGAAGCCGTCACACCGGTAACGACCTTTTTAATCAGCTCTTTACCTTCAACCTGCAAGCCGTTAGGTGCATAGTCTTTAATGAGTTGTGGAGAGAGTTTCTCGTTAAGGATCTTTTCTAATCGTATGTTGTTCATGACAGCTTCCATCTCATTGCTTTCATTACTGCTTTATCTTGCTGTGCAAAGTGTATTCGAACCATAGCAACCTTACCAGCACCTAGCTACAATAGTGGCGTTCAAGCAGATATAGGTTTAAGGATGAACGCTTTACAACGTTTTTATCATTGGGTCCATGAGACTCCATCGCTATTTAATCTGACGCCGCCGTTTGTCGATGTCAAAGCGCTGAATATCACTCCTCTAAAACAAGATCACTATCAGGGAAACCCTCGATTAGGATTCATCTACCAGCACCTATGCACTGAGCTCATCAGCAATAGTTCAAAATATTCGCTGCTCGAAGAAGAGATTCAAATCAATAAGGCATCAGGTCAAACCTTAGGAGCGATTGATCTGATCCTACATAACCTTACGTCACAGCAAAATGAACACTGGGAAGTAGCGATTAAATTCTATCTTTTACATAAAGGCGTTTGGTACGGACCGAATGCGCACGATCAGCTAGACAAGAAACTCGCTAGAATGCTCTCTCATCAATTAAAAATGAGTGCATCTCCGGAATTCCTTGAACAATACCCTCACTACTCTGATCTCACTGAGCATCTGTTAATCCAAGGGCGTCTTTATATCAATCCTTTTTCACCAGAGACAATTCCGGAAGAGTGTCTAGGGCTCACGATAAACCCTAGCCAAATCGCTGGTTATTGGTGTTATCAAAGTCAGTGGGACCAGATTGGCGAACCGCTGTATGAACTCGAAAAGCCACTTTGGGCCGTTGGACTAGAAGAGTTCACCAACCCTATCGATAAACCTAATGGAAGGTTTGTCCATGCTCAGACAAAAAGCGGTCAATTCTGGTTTGTAGTGCCGGATAGTTGGCCGAACTAATAAATATTTAATCAGAAGGGTCTGTAACTCTTTTTATCGTCATCCTCAAGAGTGAGGCACGAGCGAGTTGGGGATCTCTTATAACAGACGCAATATCAAAGAGATTCCTTACTCCCTCATTCTTCGGTCTAAGGAATGACAAATATTCCTCTCGCAGGGTGAAGCCCGATCCCGCTCTCCATAGGACGAAGTCCGTTCCCGAGTCTCAACAAAAAGGGCTGACAACTTGTCAGCCCTTGATGCAACACTTAGTCGTCGAAATTAGAGACCTGCGTCTGAAAATACCTGATTCACGATCTCTTGTGCTTCAGCTTCGATTTGCTTCAAGTGCTCTTCACCTTTAAAGCTTTCACAGTAGATCTTGTAAATATCTTCTGTACCTGACGGACGAGCAGCAAACCAGCCGTTTTCAGTAGTGACTTTTAGACCACCAATCGCAGCGCCATTACCCGGAGCATGAGTCAGGCGAGCAGTAATTGCATCACCTGCTAGCATCTCTGCCGTTACCATTTCAGCAGAAAGCTTAGACAACACTGCTTTTTGCGGGCCATTTGCCACCGCTTGAATACGGTTGTACTCAGACGCACCGTGTTTCGCCGCTAGCTCTTCGTAGTATTCTTGTGGGTTCTTACCTGTTACAGCAGTAATTTCAGCGGCTAGCAGACATAAGATGATGCCATCTTTGTCAGTTGACCAAGGTGTACCGTCTTTACGTAAGAATGAAGCGCCCGCAGACTCTTCACCACCAAAGCCGAATTTACCCTCATAAAGACCATCAACAAACCATTTGAAGCCAACTGGCACTTCACAAAGTTCGCGACCAAGGTCAGCGACTACACGGTCAATCAGCGCACTTGATACCAGTGTCTTACCAACAGCAACGTCTTTGCCCCAACCTTCGCGGTGACGGTACAGGTAATCAATACATACTGCTAGGAAATGGTTAGGGTTCATTAGCCCTTTTGGTGTAACGATACCGTGGCGGTCATAATCTGGATCATTACCAAATGCTAGATCATACTCATCTTTAAGAGCTAGCAACCCAGCCATTGCATACGGGGATGAACAGTCCATACGAACGACGCCATCTTTATCTAGCGACATAAACTGGAATGATGGGTCAATTGCTTCACTAACCAAAGTCAGATCTAGATTATAAGCAGCACCGATTTGGCGCCAATAATCTATACCGCTACCGCCTAGCGGATCCACTCCAATTTTAAGATCTGCTTTTTGGATCGCTTCCATGTCGATAACATTAACTAAGTCATCAATATAAGGCTTCACCAAATCACGCTCGTCAAATAACTCAGATGATTTCGCATCACCTAGCGGCATGCGTTTCACACCTTGTAAACCTTCTGCAATCAGTAGGTTAGCGCGATCTTGAATCGCTTGAGTTAATTCACCTTCAGCAGGGCCACCATGAGTTGGATTGTATTTTATACCGCCATCTTGCGGTGGGTTATGCGAAGGCGTGATAACAATGCCGTCAGCTTTGTCTTGATGTTTCAAGTTGTAAGTCAAAATAGCGTGAGAAACACCCGGCGTTGGCGTATAACCATTGTCTGTCTGAACAATCACTTGCACACCATTAGCGACAAGCACTTCTACAACTGTTGAAAATGCTGGCTCAGATAACGCATGAGTATCTTTACCAACAAACAGTGGACCTGTTGTGCCTTTTTCTGCACGAACTTCCGCAACGGCTTGAGTAATCGCTAAAATATGGTGTTCATTGAACGTAGACTTGTCTGAACTGCCACGGTGACCAGAAGTACCAAATTCTACTTTATGGTTAGGATTGGAAGAGTCAGGTTGAAGAAGAAAATAATTTGCGACGAGGGCTGGTATATTATGCAGGTCTTGCTGTTGAGCTTTTTGTCCCGCTCGTGGGTGCATAGCCATTTGACATCCTTTCTTAAAAATATTTAGACATAAAAAAACCTCATAATACGTTAACTGAGTTGTGCATTATGAGGTTTCTATCAGAATTCTCTAGATTGAGTTAGTCACTTTCTCAATAAGGTCTGCTGGAAAATTCATTCTCGCCATCAGTTGGTCAACCATCTGCCTCTTGCGGCTAGTGTTGTTATTGGTAATAACCCAAAATGGTGAACCAGGAATCGACTTCGGCTTAGTTGTATTACCATTCGCCAGTAGCGTCTGCTCATTATCAGCGAAGTAAACACGCTTACGACCTTTAACCTGAGTTGCTTCTGAAAAATCATTCGGGTTAATGCGATGCAGTGTAGACAGAACCAGCATAAAGCGGTCAATTGCTTTTTTAAGACCAGCAAATTCGTCAGAGATAAGTAATGAACGCATCTCTTTAACACTGTCTACAGCTTGTTCTTGTATTGCATCTTTGCTAACCACTACACCCTTTGGTTGCGCCACTACCTGCGGTTTGGTTGCACACTCTTCTGCTTGCGTCATCAAAAGACGACGTAAAATGTCCGAAGCACTCTCACCAATATGCTGGGTTTGACTTGCGATGTAACGGTATAGATCCTCATCAACCTCAATTGTTTTCATTCGCTTTTCACAATCTCTATGTTTAAACTCTGGGGGATTATAGCGAGATCTTTAAAGAGACTCTACGGTTTACCTGTCACGAATAGAATAAAATGTCACAACTGCTCAACTATAAACTCGAAGGTGAGGGTCACACCATTGTATTGATCCATGGATTATTTGGTAACTTAGATAATCTAGGCTTGCTTGCACGCGACCTCAAAGAGGATCATCAAGTGTTGAGTATTGACCTGCGCAATCATGGAATCTCATTTCAAAGTGACCAGCACAGCTACCCACTAATGGCACAAGATGTTTACGCACTACTTCAGCACTTAAACCTCAGCAACTACACCATTGTTGGCCATTCTATGGGTGGCAAGGTAGCAATGAAATTAGCGGAAATCGCCCAAGATCAAGTTGATAAGTTGCTCGTTTTAGATATGGCCCCGGTTCAATACACCCAAAGCCGGCACGACAATGTATTCAACGGTCTTAAAGCCGTATTAAAACAAAAACCGACACAACGAAAGCAAGCACTTGGTATTTTAGCAGAGCATATTGAATTAGAAGGTGTAAGGCAGTTCCTTGGTAAATCTTTGTATAACACAGGGGAACATTTGGCGTGGCGGTTTAATGTTGAAAGCTTATGGGACAACTATTGGGAAATTCTTGGTTGGCAAACTATTGAGACAATTTCTACGCCTACTCTGTTTATCAAAGGTGGTGATTCGGATTACTTAACCGCAGAGCACCAAGGGCAAGTTAAACAGCAGTTCAGCAATGCTAAAGCCCATGTTATCGCTAATACCGGACATTGGTTGCACGCTGAAAAGCCGGCTGAAGTGATACGTGCTATTCGCAAGTTCATTACGTAAAACAGAATGAGAGATCAGTTGTACTATGCCCGTTAACTTTATTCAGTAACAGTGGTATAGTGCGGCGCAAGTAATTTGGCATAAAGGGATTCCATGCTCTACGACTACATGAACATGCTCGAGTCAATTGGTCTCGATCTGCTTTTCGCGTCTATCTTTTTCTTTATCGGTATGGCGATAAAAGATGTCTTAAAAGCGGGTAATGTTCCCCCTTTCGGTCGTCGCATTGTATGGTTAGTCCTATTCCTTGGCTGTGCTGGGTTTATCGCCAAAGGCATTATTCAGCTTAGCTGGGAAGGTGGTGGTATCGGCTGATATCAACCGAGCCCACAACAGAAATTAGTAAAGGTAACGAATCTATGGCAAGTGTAGGCATCTTCTTTGGTAGCGACACAGGTAACACTGAAGCTGTTGCAAAGATGATTCAAAAGCAACTAGGTAAACAACTGGTTCACGTTCAAGATATCGCTAAAAGCAGCAAAGAAGATATTGATAACTTCGATCTTCTGCTTCTTGGTATCCCAACTTGGTACTATGGCGAAGCGCAATGTGACTGGGATGATTTTTTCCCAGAACTAGAGCAAATCGATTTTTCGACTAAGCTAGTGGCAATCTTCGGCTGTGGCGACCAAGAAGACTACGCAGAGTACTTCTGTGATGCTATGGGTACAGTACGTGATATCGTTGAAGCGAAAGGTGGTACTATCCTTGGCTACACTTCAACTGAAGGCTATGAGTTTGAAGCTTCTAAAGGCCTAGTTGAAGGCGATGAGAGCCAATTCGTTGGTCTATGTATCGATGAAGACCGCCAACCAGAACTTACTGAAGAGCGTGTCAACAGTTGGTGTAAACAAATTCACGAAGAGATGTGCCTAGCAGAACTAGAAGACTAGCCTCATCACTTACTGTAAAAAAGCCTCCACTAAGGAGGTTTTTTTATGCCGCTTGTTCTTCACCATCTTCTTCTCTGAATTGTGGTTTTTTTCGCACATAAAGTTTGCGCTGTACTTCAGAAACGATATTTCCATGATTATCTTTAACGTAAATGATGAATTCAGGAAAAGACTTATCCCCTTCTGCAGTCTGTCTTAAGATATCTTCGAGTTGATGTTGTGTGACACAAAATTCAGCAAACAAATCACTTTGCCCTGGCTTGATAAAATTGATGCTCGCTTCCTTATCCCACACATAATAACGCTCACCTAAAATGCCCATTAACATTAAAGAATACACTGGGTCGGTCAATGAGAATATACTCCCACCATATTGGGTACGATTGGCATTCTTGTTCCACCAACGCAGCTTGAGCTTCATTTTGACCTCGCGAAAGTCATCGCTGATCGACAGGATTTTTATCCCAGCTCCCCAAAAAGGTGGCCATGAGTTGAGTGCAAATTTAACCACACCTGGTTTATATATTTTAGCCAATGATTTGTTCATTTCTTGTCCTTAACTGATTACCTCACTATTTGTTAACCAATTGTAACTGGTCTGATGTGTTTTATCAGTGACTTCTTACCTGTTTATAAAAAAATACTAGTAACCCTTTGAACTTCGTGGTTTATTGTTTAACAGTACTGCCCTATAATGATAGGAATATTGAATTCTGTTAATAACTGCAGATCATCAACAGGAAAGTATATGTCAGACAATAACCAAGCGCTTAAGGATGCTGGTCTTAAAGTTACCCTTCCAAGACTAAAGATTTTAGAAGTACTACAGCAGCCTGAATGCCAACATATCAGTGCTGAAGAACTGTACAAGAAGCTGATTGATCTAGGAGAAGAGATTGGTCTAGCGACGGTATACCGAGTATTGAACCAATTTGATGATGCAGGTATCGTAACTCGCCACCACTTTGAAGGTGGTAAGTCTGTATTTGAACTGTCAACACAGCATCACCACGATCACCTGGTATGTTTAGATTGCGGTGAAGTGATCGAGTTCTCTGATGACATCATTGAAGAGCGCCAGAAAGAAATCGCCGCTCAATACAATGTGATACTAACCAACCACAGCTTATACCTTTACGGTAAATGCGCAGATGGAAGCTGTAAAAATAACCCAGACGCACATAAGTCTAAATAATCACCAACTCTCAACATCGTATTTAAACGTCAGCAAAGCTGGCGTTTTTTATTGCCCACACAAAAAAGCCAGTCGCTAAGACCGGCTTTTTAACATTAGATTACTGTTCTACTTAGCTTCGATTTTAGCCCAAGTATCACGAAGACCAACAGTGCGGTTAAACACTAACGCTTCTGATTTCGAATCTTTAGTATCTGCACAGAAATAACCCATACGCTCAAACTGAAAGCCTTTCTCTGCTTGTGCTTGAGCTAGGCTTGGTTCAACATACCCGTTCAGTTTCACTAGTGACTCTGGGTTGAGTGTTTCTGCGAAGTTATCCGCTGCTGCTGGATTTGCAATAGTAAACAGACGATCGTAAAGACGAATCTCAGCTGGAAGACCTTTATCAGCAGATACCCAGTGAATTACACCTTTCACTTTACGGCCATCAGCTGGGTTCTTGCCTAATGTGTCTGCATCGTAGCTACAGAAGATAGTGGTAATGTTACCCTCTGCATCTTTTTCGATACGCTCTGCTTTGATCACGTAAGCACCGCGTAGGCGCACTTCTTTACCCAGAACCAGTCGCTTGTACTTCTTGTTAGCTTCTTCGCGGAAGTCTTCGCGCTCAATCCAAACTTCGCGGGTGAACGGTACTTCACGCTCGCCCATATCAGGTTTGTTTGGATGATTTGCTACTGTCAAAGACTCTACGCTGCCTTCTTCAAAGTTCTCAATGACAATCTTAACCGGATCAAGAACCGCCATTGCGCGAGGTGCGTTTTCGTTCAGGTCATCACGAATACAAGACTCTAGAGAACTCATCTCAATCATGTTGTCTTGCTTAGTGACACCAATACGTTTACAGAACTCACGAATAGAAGCTGGCGTGAAACCACGACGACGCAGACCAGAAATAGTCGGCATACGTGGATCGTCCCAACCATTCACTAGGTTCTCAGTGACTAGTTGGTTTAGCTTACGCTTCGACATCACCGTGTACTCTAGGTTCAGGCGACTAAACTCGTACTGACGCGGCTGACAATCAATCGTGATGTTGTCTAGAACCCAGTCGTACAGACGACGGTTATCCATGAACTCTAGAGTACAGATAGAATGCGTAATACCTTCTAGCGCATCAGAGATACAGTGCGTAAGGTCGTACATTGGGTAGATGCACCACTTGTCACCCGTTTGGTGGTGCTCAGCAAAGCGCACACGGTAAAGAACAGGATCGCGCAGCACAATGAAAGAAGATGCTAGATCAATCTTTGCACGTAGACACGCTTTACCTTCTTCGAAACCGCCGTCACGCATCTTCTCAAATAGCGCTAAGTTTTCTTCAGGTGTGCGATCGCGGTACGGGCTTGGCTTACCAGGCTCGGTAAGTGTGCCACGGTACTCACGGATCTGCTCAGGACTTAGCTCTTCAACGTACGCTAAGCCTTTGTTAATTAATTCCACTGCATAGCCGTATAGCTTGTCGAAGTAGTTTGATGAGTAACAAACATCACCCTCCCACTCGAAACCTAACCAGCTCACATCATTCTTAATTGACTCAACGTATTCAACGTCTTCTTTTTCTGGGTTGGTATCATCAAAACGAAGATTACATTTACCCTGGTAGTCCTGAGCAATACCGAAGTTCAAGCAAATTGACTTAGCGTGACCGATATGCAGATAACCATTCGGCTCTGGCGGAAAACGAGTATGCACGCTTGTGTGTTTACCATCCGCTAAATCTTTATCAATGATTTGGCGAATGAAATTCGATGGACGAGCTTCAGCTTCACTCATCTATAGCACCTCAATTGTTGTAGTATTGTTCAGAGAAATTCTTTCTTTAAGTGGCAGTAATCCACCCAAAGCATATAACGTCTAATGATCCACAATTCTCACCCATTACACAACTACAACCGAGCGCAATTTAATAAATAATGAATGATTTCTTGGCCAGATAACCAAAACAGTGGTTAGCTTTTCAGCAAATGAGTTTTCTGTACGCAAAAAACAAGAAAACCTCCCGAAGGAGGTTTTCGTTATTCACTTATTAACGAGTCGTCATTAAGGAAGTTTTACATCCGACAGATCTTCGTTGGCACCGATTGCTTTCATTTCGCCAGCAACGATTTCAGCTAGTGGACCAAGGATAACTTGAAGGTTGTTCTCACCTAGTTTTACAACACCTTTAGCGCCGAGTTTCTTAAGTACTACTTCGTCTGCTACAGAGCGGTCTTTTAGAGTAAGACGTAGACGAGTGATACAAGCGTCAATTGAAGTTAAGTTATCGTGACCACCTAGAGCTTTTAGGTATTGACGCGCTAGGTCGCCGCTTTTCGCTTCACCTGCTGGGGCTACGGCTGCTTCTTCGTCATCATCTTCACGACCTGGTGATTTCAGGTTGAATGCACGGATTGCGAAGCTAAATGTGAAGAAGTATAGAGCACCGAAACCCAGACCGATTAGAAGTAGTAGGAACGGTTTAGTTGCTAGACCCCAGTTCAAGATAAAGTCGATAAGACCGGCAGAGAAACCGAAGCCATGTAGTGTACCAAACATGTTAGCAACAACTAGAGCTAGACCTGTAAACACAGCGTGCATTGCGTATAGCGCTGGTGCTAGGAATACAAACATGAACTCTAGTGGCTCTGTAATACCTGTTAGGAATGAACAGAATGCTACCGAGAATAGTGCACCGCCTACTTGACTACGTTTCTCAGCCGGCGCTGCTAGATACATTGCTAGAGCTGCGCCAGGTAGACCGAACATCATTACTGGGAAGAAACCGTTCATGAATACACCAGCAGATTTATCGCCGCCGAAGTAACGGTGTAGGTCACCAGATTTAACTGTTTCAGTTACTTCTTTTACTGTTGCAGTGATCTCTGGGGTTACAGAGTTTGCGAATTCAAACGTGTGAGTTTGACCAGCAACAAGAGTTTTCGCTAGAGCTGGGTCTACACAAAGTTGTTGTAGAGCAGGAAGTGCTTCACCCGCTGCTTGAGCACCAGTCACTAGTACTTCTTGACACGTACCCATACCGAACCAGAAGTAAGAGTTAAGAACGTGGTGAAGACCTACTGGGATAAGCGCGCGGTTAAGAGTACCGTAAACGAACTGACCAATTGCACCAGAAGTCGAAACTGCGTGTGCTAGTGCGTCTAGACCACCTTGGATAGTTGGCCATACAACGCCAGAGATTGCACCTGCGACTAGCGCGAATAGACCAGCCATAATAGGCACTAGACGTTTACCAGAGAAAAATGCCAACCATTCAGGAAGACGCGTCGCATGGAAAGCATTGTATGAGTGACCAGCGATAATACCAGCGATGATACCACCGAAGAATGACATGTTTATGTCTGCATTAATTGTTGTTGCTGTCGCAGTTAGAACGAAGTACGCAACCGCGCCCGCTAGACCCGCAGCACCTTGACCGTCTTTCGAAAGACCAATCGCGATACCTAGGCCGAATAATAGTGGAAGTTGACCAAAGATAGCACCACCAGCTTGCGCCATAAATGGAATATCTAATAGGTCACCTTGACCTAAACGTAGTAAGAGCGCCGCAACTGGAAGCGTTGCGATAGGAAGCATAAGAGCTTTACCTAACTTTTGCGCATATCCAAGAATATTCACCTTAAGTTCCCCCTATAGGATTTTGTATTTTGGCTGAGCCACTTTTTTTAGCCGCTCAATTTAGTCCTGCTCAGTTTATGACATTAATTTTGCTCCGCAAATTAAAACCTTATCATTTGTGATCATAATCACCAGAAACAGGTGTTCCGGAAGGTTTTTGCTAGCGAGATCATAAAACTTATTTTACAATACAAAAAAATAGCATCCATTGAGTAATTTTCGCGGTACTCTTACAGTACAAATAAGGCCGCAGTGATCATCTGGTATAGTATTCGCAACCTATATCAATGCGAAGTAAATCACTCGCCACACTAGCACCAGGCAAGGTGCTTACAGAATATTGATAACTCATTTTTCGTTTGCTAAAGATATTTTGCGATCTAATTGAAGCTCACAAATAAAGTACAACTATGTAGTGAATCGCTGGCTTCAATAGATGACCGAAGGTATTTAGAATCTAAACTTATAAGGATTAGCTAACCATGTATGCGCTAACTAACTGTAAAATTTTTACCGGCAGCGACGTCCTCGTTGATCATGCTGTCATCATTAACAACAATCTGATTGATTCTGTATGCCCAATTTCTGAACTACCTTCTGGTATAGAAACGCGTGATCTAAACGGCGCCAACGTTAGCCCTGGCTTTATTGACCTTCAATTAAATGGTTGCGGTGGCGTCATGTTAAATGACGAGATTACGGCTGAGACCATGCAGATCATGCATCAAGCGAATCTACAGTCTGGCTGTACAAGCTTCTTACCGACTCTGATTACCTCTTCTGATGAAGACATGCGCCAAGCGGTCGCGGCTGCACGGGACTACCATGCTCAATATCAAAACCAATCGTTAGGGCTTCACCTAGAAGGTCCATACCTAAATGTGATGAAGAAAGGCATTCACAGTGTTGACCACATCCGACCATCAGAAGACAGCATGGTCGATTTCATGTGCGAAAACGCAGACGTTATTGCTAAAGTGACCCTTGCTCCAGAGCATAACGATCCTGCTCACATCGAGCGCCTAAAAACGGCTGGTATTGTAGTTTCAATCGGCCACACAAACGCAACTTATGCAGAGGCACGCAAAGGCTTTGAAGCAGGTATTTCATTCGCTACGCACCTATTTAATGCCATGACTCCGATGGTTGGTCGCGAACCCGGTGTTGTGGGTGCTATCTACGATACCCCGGATGTTTACGCTGGCATCATCGCCGATGGCTTCCATGTCGACTATGCAAACATTCGTATCGCTCACAAAATTAAGGGCGAAAAATTAGTATTAGTGACCGATGCCACAGCTCCTGCAGGCGCTGACATGGATTACTTTATTTTTGTTGGTAAGAAAGTATATTACCGAGATGGTAAGTGTGTTGATGAAAATGGCACACTTGGCGGCTCAGCACTTACAATGATTGAAGCAGTTCAAAACACTGTTGAGCACGTCGGTATCGCACTGGACGAAGCACTCCGCATGGCTACTATGTATCCTGCTAAAGCAATAGGGTTAGAAGAAAAACTAGGTCGAGTTAAAAAAGGCATGGTGGCTAACCTTACTGTATTTGATCGTGACTTCAATGTTCAGGCGACAATTGTTAACGGACAATACGAGCAAAATTAAGAATGAATGGCGGACAAATAGGTAACGTAGATTTAGTAAAACAACTAAATAGTGCAGCTGTTTACAGGCTGATCGATCAACAAGGTCCTATTTCGAGGATTCAAGTTGCCGATGTTAGCCAACTGGCACCTGCCAGTGTTACGAAAATTACCCGCCAGCTTCTAGAACGCGGTCTGATAAAAGAGGTCGCGCAACAAGCTTCTACCGGAGGTCGCCGAGCGATATCCTTAACAACTGAGGTTGAACCATTTCATTCAGTCGCAATTCGACTAGGGCGTGATTATCTTCAATTCAGTCTATACGACTTAGGTGGCAAAGAGCTTGCTTCTAATTACAACGAGTTTTTCTATATCACTCAAGAAGAACTTGTTGAAGGGCTTATTTCACAGCTAAAAAGCTTTATTCAGATCAACCAAAGCCATATCAATCAACTCATTGCTATTGGTGTCGCGCTACCCGGCCTAGTCAACCCTGAGACAGGGGTTGTTGAGTACATGCCGAATATCTCGATTGATAACCTTGCCCTGTCAGAGCTGATTCACAACACCTTCCACGTGCAATGTTTTGTTGGTAACGATGTGCGTGGTATGGCACTTGCCGAACATTACTTTGGTGCCAGCCGGGATTGCCAAGACTCGATCTTAGTCAGTGTACACCGAGGAACAGGCGCTGGTATCATTGTCAATGGGCAAGTGTTTCTTGGTCATAACCGCAATGTGGGCGAAATTGGGCATATTCAAATAGATCCACTTGGCGAACAATGTCAGTGTGGCAACTTTGGCTGTCTAGAAACCGTGGCTGCTAACCCCGCAATCGTTGAACGGGTGAATAAATTGATCAACCAAGGCTATGAGTCGAGCTTAACTGAACTTGAAACGATCAATATTACGGACATATGCGAACACGCAAATCTTGGCGATGAACTATCAAAACAAAGTTTGGTGCGCGTTGGTAACCAATTGGGTAAAGCCATTGCAATTACTATCAACTTATTTAACCCGCAAAAAATCGTCATCGCTGGTGATATTACCCAATGCGAAGAAGTTCTTTTTCCGGCTATTCGTCGTAACGTTGAGAACCAATCACTAACAACTTTTCATACAGACTTACCAATTGTTGCCTCACAAATTGATAAGCAACCTACATTAGGCGCGTTTGCTATGATTAAGCGTGCAATGTTGAACGGAGTTCTGCTACAAAAATTGTTAGAAGATTAATCTTCTCCCCCTGTAAGCAACTAATTGAGTTAGAATAACGGGCTACGATATGTAGCCCGTTTTTTTAGGACGAAACAATACGAATATGGAATTGATTTTGATTTCAGCGGCATTCATTGCCGGATTTATTGCACTGAAATGCAACCTCCCCCCTTTAGTCGGTTTTTTGCTAGCGGGTTTTGGCCTACATGCTTTTGGTTTTCAATCTAACGACACCATAATTACGCTCGCAGACCTCGGTGTTACTCTGCTGCTGTTTACTATTGGTCTCAAGCTCGATATCAAAACCCTACTCTCTAAAGAGATCTGGGCAGGCGCAACCATACACAATCTATTGTCTACGGCACTCTTTAGTGTTGCACTATTCTGTTTTAAGTTCCTAGGTGTTAGCTCATTAGCAGCAATGTCTATCGAACAAGTTGTGCTGCTTGGCTTTGCGCTATCATTCTCCAGTACCGTCTTTGCGGTTAAGTCACTGCAAGAAAAAGGGGAAATGAACGCCACTTACGGTACCATCGCCATCGGTATTCTGGTCATGCAGGACATCTTCGCGGTTGTATTTCTCACCGCATCTACAGGTAAACTTCCTGAGTGGTATGCTATCGCTTTATTCGCACTACCTTTACTCAGACCTATATTCTTCAAAATGCTTGATTGGGTAGGCCACGGTGAGATGCTGGTCCTACTAGGGATATTCTTCGCCTTAGTCGCTGGTGCTGGCCTATTTGAATTGGCTGGTATGAAACCAGACCTTGGGGCTCTGATCCTTGGAATGATGCTCGCCGGACATAAAAAAGCATCTGAATTATCCAAATCTCTATTCAACCTTAAAGAACTGTTCCTGGTCTGTTTCTTCTTAAACATTGGTCTATCCGCAGAACCCACCTTGTCAGGTTTTGCTCTTGCCATTTTGTTCATGTTGCTACTACCACTTAAAGGGATACTCTACTTCCTAGTGCTTAATGCATTTAAATTCCGTGTGCGTACATCTCTTCTGGCATCTTTAAGTCTATTTAACTTCAGTGAGTTTGGTCTAATAGTCGGCGGACTAGCATTTAAAATGGGCTGGATGAGCGGCGACATACTCGTGGCCCTTGCCATTGCAGTTTCAATCTCATTTGTCTTAGCAGCCCCACTTAGTCGTCATGGTCACGCACTTTATCAGCGCTCTGGCCGTTGGCTACGTGATCACGCGGCAGAAAACCTCAATACTCGTGATCAATTGATAAGCGCAGGGCATGCTCAAGTCCTGATTCTTGGCATGGGTCGCATTGGCACTGGTGCTTACGACGAGCTTAGGCATCGCTATGGTAAAATCAGCTTAGGTATTGAAGTCCGTGAAGATGCAGCACATCAGCACAAAACACATGGCAGAAACGTAATCACAGGTGATGCTACCGACCCTGACTTTTGGGAGCGTATTCTTGACGTCGCTAATGTAAAACTTGTACTGCTTGCGATGCCACACCACCAAGGTAACCAAATTGCCTTAGAGCAACTACAGCGTAAAAACTTCCAAGGTCAGATTGCTGCGATTGCCGAGTACCCCGACCAACTTGACGCCTTAGTCGAAGGTGGAGTTGATGCCGCGTTCAACATTTATAGTGAGGCAGGCAGTGGTTTTGCAAGGCATGTTTGCGAACAACTCAAACCCACCTTTATCAAATAATCCCAGTTTCAAGGCAGCAATTTGCTGCCTTTTTTATCCCCACCGCACAAAAACGCGACAACACTTAAACCTCATTCACTATAATTGCACTTTATTTAGATAGAATTTAAATACAGGCGAGTTTATTAAACTTTTTAATCAAACACTGTTGATTTTTTTAATCAGAATGGCAAATTGAACTTAACGAGTTAATTTTATTTTAAAGGGAAGTTGTATGTGTTCGATTTTCGGTATTCTAGACATCAAGAGTGATGCAGAAGCGCTACGCCCTGTCGCGTTAGAAATGTCTAAGAAACTTCGCCACCGTGGTCCAGATTGGTCTGGTATTTATTCTTCAGAGAAAGCAATTCTTGCTCACGAGCGTTTGGCGATTGTTGGCCTTAATAGTGGTGCACAACCTCTATACAGCCCTGATAAAAAACACATTCTTGCAGTAAATGGTGAGATCTATAACCATAAAGAGATTCGCGCTCGTTACGAAGGCAAGTACGACTTTCAAACAGATTCTGATTGTGAAGTGATTCTAGCTTTATACCAAGATATGGGGCCCGATCTTCTTGAAGAATTGAACGGTATCTTTGCATTTGTTCTATACGATGAAGAGAAAGACACATACCTAATTGGCCGTGACCACATCGGTATCATCCCACTGTATCAAGGACATGATGAACATGGTAACTACTATGTTGCATCTGAGATGAAAGCACTCGTTCCAGTATGTAAAACAGTGAGTGAGTTTGCACCAGGTAGCTACTTTAGCTCCACCGATACCGAAGCACAACGTTACTACATTCGCGACTGGAACGAGTACGCTGCGGTACAAGGTAACTCCACCAGTAAAGAAGAACTAACAGAAGCACTAGAAGCCGCAGTTAAGCGCCAACTAATGACAGACGTACCTTACGGCGTGCTTCTGTCTGGTGGTTTAGATTCTTCTATCACGTCTGCGGTCGCGAAACGTTTTGCTGCAATGCGCATCGAAGACGATGAAAAGTCTGAAGCTTGGTGGCCACAGTTACACTCATTCGCAGTTGGTTTAGAAGGAGCACCAGACTTAAAAGCAGCGCGAGAAGTTGCTGACCAAATTGGTACTGTTCACCACGAGATGACTTACACCATCCAAGAAGGTTTAGATGCGATTCGCGACGTGATTTACCATATTGAGACCTATGACGTAACCACTATTCGCGCTTCTACACCAATGTTTCTAATGGGCCGAAAAATAAAGGCGATGGGCATCAAGATGGTACTCTCTGGCGAAGGTGCAGATGAAATCTTCGGTGGATACCTTTACTTCCACAAAGCACCAAACGCAAAAGAGTTCCACGAAGAAACGGTACGTAAACTACTTGCTCTGAACATGTTTGACTGTGCTCGTGCTAACAAATCGCTCGCGGCATGGGGTGTTGAAGGCCGTGTACCGTTTCTTGATAAAGAGTTTATCGACGTTGCAATGCGCCTAAACCCTGAAGATAAGATGTGTGGCAATGGTAAGATGGAGAAACATATTCTACGTGAGTGTTTCGAACACTACCTGCCAGAAGCAATCGCATGGCGTCAAAAAGAGCAGTTCTCTGACGGCGTTGGCTACAGCTGGATTGACACACTTAAAGAAGTTGCTGAAGCTAAGGTCACTGACCAACAGATGGAAACAGCAGCCTTCCGCTTCCCATACAATACACCTTCAACCAAAGAAGGTTATGTATACCGAGAAATCTTTGAGGAGCTGTTCCCACTTCCATCGGCAGCAGAATGTGTCCCTGGAGGTCCATCTGTAGCATGTTCTTCAGCCAAAGCAATTGAATGGGATGAATCATTCAAGAACATGGCCGACCCATCAGGTCGAGCAGTTCAAAGCGTTCACAACGACTCGTACTAATCAAACCAAACTTAAAAGAGGCTCATCGAGCCTCTTTTTTATTTCACTACCATATCCTTCAATTGCTGAAAAACAACCTGTTTGTTCACTTACCAGCCAACCCTTATCAAATCTACCTACTTACTTTTGCTTTCTGAAATGACAGCATAATGTAAAAACAACAATCTCGATTTTGAAAACTAAGTTTGTAGCACGTCACTCTTTAATCAATCAAAAGAAATATTTATTTTATTTCAAGACCTTAAGTAAAAACCATAAATATAGCCTATGGTTCTAGTCATTGCAGATAGATCAACTAAGGAGTATACGTAACTACAAATAAAAATCTTTAATAAGTAACATTAGTAAAATTTATGACAAACCAACATCGACAAATTCTTGGCCACCCTCGTGGTCTATTCCTTTTGTTTGGTACTGAGCTGTGGGAGCGTTTTTCCTACTACGCAATGCGTGCCATTCTTGTCCTTTATCTGACAGATACAACCCTCAATGGTGGTTTAGGCTGGTCGACTAAAGATGCTCTTGATCTGTATGGCATCTATACTGGACTTGTTTACATCACACCAATGATTGGTGGCTACCTTGCAGACAACTACCTGGGTCAACGCCGTTCTATTTTGATTGGTGGTGCTTTAATGGCCATTGGCCAATTTACCCTAGCACTTCCAGCAGACATGATTGGCCTCAGTGTTACCCACAGTTTCTATCTTGGCCTTGCTTTGCTTATCATTGGTAACGGTCTCTTTAAACCAAATATTTCCACTATGGTTGGTGACCTGTATGAAGAAGGTGACAACCGTCGTGACGGTGCCTTTACCATCTTCTACATGGGTATTAACTTAGGTGCGTTGATCGCGGGTGTCGCTTCAGGTTCTGTTACTAACTCATTTGGTTGGAAAGCTGGCTTCCTAGTTGCTGGCCTAGGTATGATCATCAGCCTAGTGATGCAGATGACACTGGCGAAGTCGTGGCTTGGTGATATCGGTGTCGTTCCAGCGGCAGCACGTGATCTCGAGAAAAAGAAATCAGCCACTAAGCAACCGCTAACTAAACAAGAGCTAGATCGCCTTAAAGTGATTCTGGTAATGGGTCTGTTTGTGATCGTATTCTGGGCTGGCTTTGAGCAAGCTGGCGGCCTAATGAATATCTACACTCAGCAGTACACTGATCGTATGATCGGCGGTTTTGAAGTTCCTGCAGCTTGGTTCCAATCACTTAACCCATTCTTCATTATTACCCTAGCGCCTCTACTTGCAGCGCTTTGGGTGAAGCTCGGTCCTAAAGAACCAAACTCACCAATTAAGTTCGCTCTCGCACTTTTCTTCTTAGCACTTGGTTTCCTATGTATGGTGGGTGCTGTTATGGAACAAGGCGGTGACACGACAGTGAAAACATCAATGCTTTGGCTTGTCGGCGCGTTCTTCTTCCATACTCTGGGTGAGCTGTGCCTATCGCCAATCGGTCTATCTCTTGTGACTAAACTTGCCCCCCTTCGCCTTGCTTCTCTAATGATGGGGGCATGGTTCGGCTTTAATGCAATTGCAAACTATGTAGCAGGCCTGATTGGCTCTCACGTAGGTGAATTGGGCGCACTACCAATCTTTGGTGGTATCGCGATTGCCGCCACGATTTCTGGTGTCATCCTATTAATGTTCTCAAACACACTGGTTCGTTGGATGCACGGTGCTGAATCACCAATCAGCAATGCGGAACAAGTTGAAGAACAACAAGCTCAAGTGGCTTAATAGTAAGAATAAAAATGCCCGACCAAATCATTGGTTGGGCATTTTTATTTTATGGTGATTCAATCATGTTATTTCGCGCTAGTTACACGACTGATCCTCTCACCCGTCGCTGACACCGAGCGAATGAAGACTTCACCAGTTACATTTGGACGAGCGTTGTCTGTGTAAGTCAGCCAGTTTTCACCATCTAGAGAGTATTGCAGCTCAACACCTGGGAACTGAACGTTCATTGACAACGTTCCATCTTCTACTTTCGCACCTGGTACTGGTAGGCGGTAGTCGATGCCTGCTTTTTCTAACTTAGCCAGTTCACGTTGACCAAGTACGTTGGCAAAGCGGTTGTAGTCTTGGTTTAGTGCTGCTTTATCTACTAGGTTAGAGTTTTGCGAGTATTCAACGCCCACTTTGTAGTCGTTTTCCCAGTCTGCACGGTGCCATGCACGCTCAGCGGCTGCTAGTACGCGAGGGAATACCATGTATTCGTATTGCTCATCGTTACGTACTGTCTCAGACCAAAGCTGTGCTGAAAGACCGTAGAAAGGTTTCGCTTCGATTTCACCTTTACCAGTAAAGCTGTTGCCATCGCGGTCTAGAGAGGTTTCTGCGTTCTGAGGCATGTTCTCTGGTGCAAAGCCAAACATCTTACGAGTATCCGTTGCACGTGTTGCCCAGTAGTAGCCGCGCTCTTTCGGATCAACTTCGTATGGCATGTCCATGTAAACGTAGTCCGGGTTAGAAACGATCACGTCGTAACCTTTCTTAGACCACTCGTACACAGATGATGCGCCACCCCAGTAAAGAACATCCCAGAAGTTAACACGTGTGTTTTCTGTTGCGAACGCTTTCTCGCCATCACTGTACTTCAGACCATCTTGCCAAGCTTGGAAGTTTGCAATGCCCTTCTTTGCCACAATTTTAGACACCTGCTCAGCAAAGTGGCTTGGCAGGTGACCGAAGTCGCTTACCGTACCATCTGTAATTAGCGTCTGACACTTAGGCGATTGCGCGAATGGCTTATCTTGCTTAGACAGGTCAATCGTGCCTTTCCAGCTTACTTTGCCTTGTGCGTTAACGTCTTGGAAACCAGCGCCTAGCTTGATGTTCTTCGCTTCGTCGCCACCAAAGTGCCATGTTGTAAGCGGCGCGCCAGCCTCGATGTGCATTGCTGCCACTTCAGAAATCACTTTATCAACAAAGCGAGTTGACGATTCCATACAAGGGTTGATGAAGCTCTGCTTGTTGTAGAACTGAACCGTGGTTACGTTTGATTCATCTTGTGGATCCATCAGACGGTATTCGTTCGCCTCAGCTTCTTTGCCTTGTTCCATTAGACGGTCGTAACGCGCTTCCATTGATACTACCGCTGCGCGAGCGTGCGCTGGCATATCGATTTCTGGAATCACTTCGATGTTACGTGCTTTCGCGTAGGTTAAGATTTCCACGTAGTCTGCTTTGCTGAAGTAGCCAGAACCAAAGTTGTCTGATGTTGGACCAGAACCAAGCTGAGGCAGTAAACAGCTTTTCTCTTCCATATCGAAACAACGGTTAGCACCGACTTCTGTCAGCTCAGGCAGACCCGGAATTTCTAAACGCCAGCCTTCATCATCCGTTAAGTGAAGGTGTAGTTTGTTCATCTTGTACGCCGCCATTTGGTCTAGCGTTGCAAGAATTGCATCTTTAGAGTGGAAATTACGCGCCACATCCACCATCACACCACGGTAATCAAAACGAGGTGAATCTTTAATAGACAGAAGTGGTAGAGAATCAGCATTTTGGCTATCTACCAGACCAAAGATAGATTGTACCGCATAGAAAGCACCCGCTTGGTCGAACGCTTTAATCGCAATACTGTCGCCTTTGATGCTCATCTCATAAGCACCAGATTTCGCCAATTCACCAGTGAAGTCTGCAGGAACAACTGTGATGCTAACTGGAACACCACCGCGAACATCCACACCTACCACTTCGCCGCGTGCTTGGATTGCCGTAAACTGTGTCGCATCGAACGCATCTTTAGGCAGCGCAATACCACCAGAAATATCGACTGTACCTTTGCCCGCTTCAACAAACATTGGCGTTGGCAGCAACGTGGTTGATACGTCTTGTTTTGCTAAATCTTCGTTCTTCTCGAAACGAGACACTGCGCTCGCAAATACGTTGTTGTCATCCGGTGTACGTTTTAGATTGTCACCTTCAAGACCAGTCACGAAAGAGGCCACGTCCTCCGTGTTTAGCGAGGCGATCATCTTAGGCTCTGCGTTTGGCGCCGCAACGAATGCACCTGGCATGAAGTCTGTTTCAAATAGCTGCCAGTATTCGCTTACCAGAGGAAGCGATACTTCTTCACCTGCAGCGAAACCATCAAACTTATCGGTTGGTTGTAGTTTATGTAGGTCACCCGTTACACGTGAGATTTTGAACTGTTCATTATCAACATCCAAAATCAGGCGAATGCTGTGGAAGTAAATAGCCCAATCTTTTGAGTCAACCGCTTCACCTTGGTTAACTAGTGTCATGTTGACCTTGTTACAAGAAGCCCACTCAGCGCCCATATCCTGACACGCAAGACCATCGTTGGCACCATGGTTAGTTATTACTTGATATTGAACATCGAGGTTGTTCGCGAGTAAGTTAACAACACTTTGCTCATGAGATTGAAACGAAGAACAACCAGCTAGTGTGGCGACAACCGATGTCGCGATCAGACTTTGTTTAAACATCTTACTTACCCCAAAACGTAAATTAAGCCGAAAAATGTTGGCTCTAAAACTAAGATGCAAACAACATATCGTGAGTTATTTTTCATCGTAAAATTAATCAGCAACGAAAGTGATCTGATTCAAACTTTACATTTTCAAATTAAATTTAAGCGATTTAAAACAGTAACTTATATAACTCGTCAATTTCGACGTAGTTAATTTAACGAGATTACTGCGAAGCTAATCACACCTTTAAGTTCAAAACACAATTAAAAGTAAAGAAAGATCACAACACGGCATTTGTTATCGTAATATCTAAAGATGACTTAGATAAGAAAGTATGACTTTGTACACACTTTTCCCTCGTTGAACTCCGTTGAAATAACGGATTTCAACAATTTTTCCGCATCGGTAAGGATCAATAATGCGTAAATTACTTCTCTTGTTGTTAGTGTTGCCAACGAGCGTCCAAGCCGAACCTCTCATCTGGAACGTAGAAAAAGGTGGGCTGCGTTACACAATCATCGGCTCTGTCCATGTAGGCGATAAAAGTATGTACCCACTACCTGAAATCATCTTCAATCGTCTCAAGGCAAGCCAAGGGTTAATTGTGGAAACCGACATCCGCCAGAACAGTGGTATTACGTACCCTCCAACAACACTTCTAGCCAAAGATGTACTTTCACAAGGCCTGCAAGACGAACTGCGCGGTATCTCAAACTTATTAGAATTAAATGGCAATGAGCTTTTGCACACTCCACCGTGGGCCGCTGCACTCGCCATTCAGATGAGGCAAATCGAATATCTTGGCTACTCAGCAGCCGATGGCGTCGATGTTAAGCTCGCTTACAAAGCAAGCTCATTGGGCAAAAATGTATTAAGCCTCGAATCACTACAGTTCCAAATTGACTTGCTAACCGGCCAAAAAGAAGCAGGCAAAGAACTATTAGTCAGTGTGATTGAGGAGTTTGATCATTCCGAAAACGCAACACATTGCCTGATAGAAAGTTGGAAAGCAGGAGATATTAGTAAACTCGAAGAATTCGCTTCATTGACACAAACGTCACCAGAATTTGAAAAATCGTTTCTTATCGACCGGAACCTAGACTGGGTGGCAAAACTTTCAAACCCCGAATGGTTACCTAAACAGAAGGGAGAATATGTCATTGTTGTAGGAACCCTGCATTTACTCGGTGATCAAAGCGTACTGAAGCTTTTAGAAAATGAAGACTTTAAAGTGACCCAGCTATCTGAGAGCATAGCCTCAAACTGTGAATTTAAATACTAAGTCTACTTGTTCAAATTCTGGCTAATCACAACATTAATTTTGCAGTGTTTTAACATACTTAAGACACGGTGAGATGTTACGCTTAGGTCAAAACTAACCAAGTAAACTAAAAATCAATGTCAAAAAAATCAAAAGCTTTAAGCTACTGCTTTGTGTCCTTAAGTTTATTTTCTGCAAGTACCTTTGCCAAAGCCAAATGCACTATAGAACACTACCAGCCTATTGATGTCGCTTCAGAAACTAAGGGCGGAGTCCTAGATGAAGAAAGTGGTCAATTCCTAATTAAAGAAAAACCACCAATGCGCTGCGCTAACATCACTTTTTCGACTTCACATACCCGCGATCGCGTCGCTAGCCAAATGCAAGGAAGCTTCGAAGCGCTGTATTTTGACAATCAGACGAGCAGGTCTTACTCCATTACTTTTAATCAAGACCAAGTGAAAGCGGGCTATATTCGTATCGGCCCAAATAATCCCGCCGAGGCTTACGTCTGCTTTACAACTTCAGATACGCCAATCAAAGAGATTAGTTGTGATGTGGAATAGCGAAAAGCGAGCGTAATTTGTAGGGGTGGTGCACTGCGTCACCCTTTTTGTTTCTACCTGATCACGCTGTTATCCTCAAGAACGAGGAACGAGTTGGGGATATCTTCAATCTAGTCTATGACTTATGGAGATTCCTTACTCCCTCATTCTTCGGTCTAAGGAATGACAAATCTTTCTCTCGCAGAGCGAAGTTCGATCCTGTTTTCCATAAGCGTAGCGTTCCATAGGACGTAGCCCGTTCCAAAACGACGAAAGCCTGCTATAAAGCAGGCTTTCTAAAAGTAGTCAGTGAAGAGCCATTCTTTGAACATCAGGCGAACCCACCTCGGTTCGAATCTCTACACCATGAATGCAAAAAAGGCTCTGCATTTCTGCAGAGCCTTTTTCTAAAGGTGGTCGGTGAAGAGGGATTCGAACCCCCGACCCTCTGGTCCCAAACCAGATGCGCTACCAAGCTGCGCTATTCACCGAAATGTTGACTTGGAAACTTGCGTTACTAAGAGGGTCAACCTCTGGTTCGCCATTCCAAAACCCCTCGATGCGTTACCAAGCACGCTATTTATCGAGATGTTTATTCGAGCTCATTGCCCGTCAACGAAGGCGTATATTACGGATTCTGAATTTGAACGCAAGCCATTTTATTTAACTTTTTGAAAATTTTAGTTCGATTGCCTAAAACACCATCGACGGGCGACAAAGTGTGAGCAAAAACACATCAACAAAAACAAATTCGCAACCTAATAACAACAATTGATCCAGATCAGTGTTGCATATTTAACCACAGTTTACCTTAAACCTTGTCATCACACTTTGTAATCGATGGAGGAACTATGGACTTGTGGCTTGATCTCCTATTTGGTAATGCGGTAGGTCTATCTTCAATGATTGTCATCTTTGGAGCCTTGGGTCTGATGCTGTTCTATGGCGGTTTTATCATCTACAAAGTGATGAACGACAAATCTCCTCACTAGAATCGCTTAGCCCTATTCTTAGAATAGACATTCGCTATGCACCGAAGTAGATACCTTGTCTGCTTCGGTTTTTTATTTCTCCTTCAGCAAACCCTTGATCCCCCCCTTACCTTCACAGGTATAATATCGATATTGATTTCCTACTCTGAGATGTGACTATGTCTCATGATGATGACTTAAGCCTATTTCAACAAATGATGGGCGACGTAAAACCTCTTGAGCAAGATACGACCGAGCATAAAAAGCAACATCAGGTAACCGATGCACAGCTAGCAAAACGCGAGGCGGCAATATGGTTGACCGAAGATGATCCTGAATATCTGTCAATCGATCATGCCCAGATGATAAAGCCTGACGACATTATCGAGTTCAAACGTGATGGCGTACAAGATGGTGTGTACAAGAAGTTACGTCTTGCTAAATATCCGATACAAGCAAGACTAGACTTACACAAGCGCACGCTAGAACAAGCGCGTGATGAAGTAGTTAAGTTCTTAAAGCAGTGTATGCGGATGGATATTCGTACCGTGGTCATTGTTCATGGCAAAGGTGAGCGTTCTAACCCACCAGCATTGATGAAGAGTTTTGTCGCTCAATGGCTAATGCAAATCAAAGAAGTGCAATGTGTTCACAGCGCCCAGCGCTTCCATGGTGGCACTGGTGCCGTGTACGTATTACTACGAAAAAGCGCCGAGAAAAAAATCGAAACTCGTGAACGCCACCAAAAACGACTGGGTTAACAAGTAGCACAGTGCTAGAATATGCGCCCTCTATGTGTTGATATATTGTTCAGCACACCTTTAAACCGCCGTTGTGAAACGTTAGGAGAGCAACATGTCACAAGATAACACAAAGCGCCTGAATAAATTTATCAGTGAAACCGGTTTTTGCTCGCGCCGCGAAGCAGATCGATTAATCGAACAAGGTCGAGTCACAATAAATGGCAACGTACCTGAAATGGGAACAAAAGTGTTACCTGGCGATGATGTCCGTGTAGATGATAAGCCAATCAGCGCGGTGACAGACAAACCAATCTACATCGCACTTAACAAACCAACTGGAATCACCTGCACCACCGAACGTGATATTCCGGGTAACATCGTTGATTTCGTTGGCCACAAAAAACGTATTTTCCCGATTGGTCGTTTAGATAAACCCTCTGACGGGTTGATCTTCCTCACCAACGACGGTGATATCGTCAATAAGATTCTTCGCGCTGGTAATAACCACGAAAAAGAATATGTGGTGCGTGTAGATAAGCCAATCAGCGATGAGTTTATCAAGCAGATGTCTTCTGGGGTCAATATTCTTGATACCATTACACTTCCATGTAAAGTCACCAAAGAGACCAAGTACGCCTTCCGTATTGTGCTGACTCAAGGTCTTAACCGCCAAATTCGTCGTATGTGTGAAGCACTAGGTTATGAAGTATTTAAACTTCGCCGTGTACGTATTATGAACATCTCACTTGACGGCATTCCAAACGGTCAATGGCGTTACCTCACTGATGCTGAAGTCTCTGAGATTCTTGCTATGTGTGAAGGTTCTAGCGGCACGGAAGAAGCCTCAAAGATGGATGGAAAAGGTAAACGCATTCGTAGAGCGACCGATGCTAAATTATTTGATAGCCGTGAAGAAAACCAAGACTCTACTGCACGTCGCAACCAAAAGCAGCGTACCTTTAAGGGCCGCAACGCCGATGAGTTCCGACATGCACCAAACTCTAAAAAAGGCCGCAATACCGCTAAGCAAGATGAGCCAAAAGCGAAGCCAAACAAGAGTAAGACCTTCTACAAGCCAACGAGTGACAAGCCAGCAGCAAAACCACGCTCTGGTGGCACTTTGGGTTTAAAGAAGTAAGCGAGAAGCTCGGTCCCGAATCTCGCAGCGGAGCGCTCTCAAGGACGAAGTCCGTTCCTAAACAAAAGAGGAGCCCATCGGCTCCCCTTTTAATTCACTTAACGTATTCAGCTTATACTGTACCGAAGATCTTATCGCCTGCGTCGCCAAGACCAGGAACAATGTAGCCTTTGTCGTTTAGCTTCTCATCGATAGCTGCAGTAAATAGCTCAACATCTGGGTGAGCTTTTTCTAGCGCTTCGATCCCCTCAGGAGCAGCTACTAGTACCAGCACCTTGATTGACTTACAGCCTTTCTCTTTTAGCAGATCGATAGTCGCGATCATAGAGCCGCCTGTCGCTAGCATTGGGTCAACAACCAATGCGATACGCTCATCCATGTTCGATGCTAGTTTGTTAAAGTAAGGTACCGGTTCTAAAGTTTCTTCATCACGGTAGATACCAACAACACTGATACGTGCACTTGGCATATGCTCAAGAACGCCATCCATCATACCAAGACCTGCACGCAGGATTGGCACAACTGTTACCTTCTTACCTTTAATTTGGTCTACTTGTACTGGACCATTCCAACCTTCAATGGTTACTTTTTCTGTTTCAAAGTCTGCAGTCGCTTCATAAGTAAGTAGGCTACCAACTTCTGTTGCTAGCTCACGAAAGCGCTTAGTGCTGATGTCACCTTCTCTCATTAGACCAAGTTTGTGCTTAACAAGAGGGTGTTTTACTTCAACAACTTTCATTTCCATCTCCGGCTTATTTGGTGATTTTTAAACAAACCTCCAGATTATAAACGATTTCGTTCTCAATTTCTTGTTCTAAGACAAAAGAAAAAACTTGCGCAAACGTTTGCTATCTATGTTTATCCACTGGTAGAATAGCGCCGTTTTCATATCCAACTTTAAACCAGAGGACTTCCCTGTGAGTGCTGATAACACTTCTCTTAGCTACAAAGACGCTGGCGTTGACATCGATGCAGGCAATGCGCTTGTTGACCGTATTAAAGGTGCAGTAAAACGCACACGTCGCCCAGAAATAATGGGTGGTATTGGTGGTTTTGGCGCACTATGCGAACTGCCAACTAAATACAAGCAGCCAGTTCTTGTTTCAGGTACAGATGGCGTTGGTACTAAACTGCGCTTAGCTCTGGATATGAAAAAGCACGACACCATCGGTGTTGACTTAGTTGCTATGTGTGTAAACGATCTGATCGTTCAAGGTGCTGAGCCATTGTTCTTCTTAGATTACTACGCTACAGGCAAACTCGATGTGGATACTGCCGCTGACGTAGTCTCTGGTATCGCAGACGGCTGTGTACAAGCAGGTTGTGCGCTAATCGGTGGTGAAACGGCTGAAATGCCTGGCATGTACGAAGGCGAAGACTACGACGTTGCCGGCTTCTGCGTTGGCGTTGTTGAAAAAGAAGACGTTATCGACGGCACTAAAGTGGCAGCGGGTGATGCTCTGATTGCTGTCGGTTCAAGCGGTCCACATTCAAACGGTTACTCGTTGATCCGTAAGATTCTCGAAGTATCTGGCGCAGACAAAAACGAAGAACTAGCAGGCCGCACTATTGGTGAACACCTACTAGAACCAACCAAAATTTACATCAAATCAGCACTTAAGATGATTGAGAAGCACGATATCCATGCAATCTCTCACATCACAGGTGGTGGTTTCTGGGAAAACATCCCACGCGTTCTTCCAGAGGGCACTAAAGCAGTTGTCGATGGAAACAGCTGGGAATGGCCTGTTATCTTCAAATGGCTACAAGAAAAAGGCAACGTAACCACTCACGAAATGTACCGCACATTTAACTGTGGTGTTGGCCTTGTTGTTGCTCTACCAAAAGATCAAGCAGATGCTGCTGTGAAGCTTCTTCAGGATGAAGGTGAGAATGCATGGGTAATTGGCGAAATCGCAAACGCTGAAGCAGGCGAAGAACAAGTAGAGATCAAATAAGCATGAAGAGTATTGTTGTTTTAGTTTCAGGAAATGGCTCCAACTTACAGGCGATTATTGACGCATGTAACACCCAAATTACCGGTGGCCGAGTCACTGCCGTATTCTCTAACAAAGCAGGCGTCTATGCTTTAGAACGAGCAGAAAAAGCAGGTTCAGCGGCACATTTCCTTGATCCTAAAGCATTCGATACTCGTGATGCCTTTGACCATGAGTTGATGAAGCAGATCGATGAGTATCAACCTGATGTCATCGTGCTGGCGGGTTACATGCGCATCTTAAGTGGCGAATTCGTTCGTCACTATATGGGACGCATGATTAACATCCACCCTTCTCTATTGCCTAAATACCCTGGATTGAACACTTACCAACGTGCTATCCATGCCGGTGATGAAGAACACGGTACTAGCGTTCACTTTGTCACTGAGCAACTTGATGGTGGACCTGTGATTCTGCAAGCGAAAGTGCCTATTTTTGACGAAGATACGGTCGAGACACTGACTGAGCGTGTTCAAACTCAAGAACACCGTATTTACCCTATGGTGGTAAAATGGTTAGTGGAAGAGCGCTTGGTAATGAAAGATGAAAAAGAAGCCTACCTCGATGGTAAGCTGCTTGGAATCCACGGTCACGCAGAAGACTAATACTCTGCTAAACCCAATCAAATACAAAGACGAGCTCATGCTCGTCTTTTTTCTTTACGACTGTTAATCCTCTATTCATCTTCGCTACCTTATCCTGACAAAAATGACGGAGGTAACGTATGGATCTTAAAAGCCTACTCAATCAAGCCCTTAGCTCAGACATTGTCCAAAAAGGGCAACAGCAGCTTAAGCAGCAATCCAATTCAAACACTCTAAAGTCTTTAGGCGCAGGAGCCGTAGGTGGTGGCTTAGTGAGCCTATTAATGGGTTCGAAGAAGAGCAAAAAGATGGGTAAAAAAGTCGGCAAAAACGCACTAAAGATTGGTGGCGTCGCTGCGCTTGGTGCGTTGGCTTACAAAGTCTACAACGACTATCAAGCTAAGCAGCCTACTTCTTCTCCACAAGAAACATTTAATTCAAATGACAATATCCATAACGAGTTGATCATCAAGGCGATGATTGCCGCCGCTAAGGCTGACGGCCACGTCGATAATGAAGAGATGGAGCGCATTGAGTCCACTCTTACACAAGCTGGTGCCAACACCCAACTTCAGCAATTGATTCACAGCGAACTCAACAAGCCGCTCGACCCAGGTGAAATAGCAAGGCTTGCTCAATCACCACAGCAGGCCTCAGAGGTTTATCTTGCCTCTTTGATTGTAGTTGATGAACAAAACTTTATGGAAAAGGCTTATCTTCAAGAGCTCGCTAAGCAGCTCCAGCTTGCCCCTGAAATCACATTCCAGCTAGAGCAACAACTACAAACTGATTAATTTTGATTAGGTTTTGAACACGTCGTCATACGCTTTGCGTTAGGACAAGCTTACACTTTGAGTTTCCGCATTTGAGTGTGTATATTTGAGAGCAGTTATCATTTATCGGAGTGCAAGCCATGCAAGTATACGGCTGTTGTGAGTTAGTGCGCGAACTGTACGCACAAATAGGAAGCGGCGATCAAGCCTATATACCACAAGCTATTTCATGCGCAGTAAGAGCGTTAAACGAAATCGCTGCTGACGAATCTTTGCCTAAAGAGGCTCGTGAAAAAGCGGCATTTGCGGCGGCAAACTTGCTGATCTCAGATTTTGAGGATAAGTAATGAACTTAGCCAACTTTGAAACAATGGACCCTGTCATGCTGATGAGCATCGTCAACATGAAGCTACGCGATGACTTCGGCGGTGATTTAGACAAGCTTGTCACATTCTTTGATATTGATAAATCAGCGCTAGAAACTAAGTTAGCTTCTGCTGGTTTTGACTTTTTACCTGAAGCTGGGCAATTCCGCTGATCACAGCGTTATCAGATATTAAAAAACCGCCTCGCTGGCGGTTTTTTATTGAATGACGACTATTACTCTTCTTCGAAGAATTCATCTTCATCGTCAAGTTCAGCTTGCGCTGCTGCTGCACGTTTCGCTTCTTCGTAACGTGCTTTCTTCTCAGCTGCTTCTTGAGCCAGTCGCTCTTCACGTTCGACACGAACTTTACGCGCTTCGCCTTTACGCTCGTTACGTACAGCTTGGTTTTTAATGAAACCTGCTAGCTCTTTTTCAGCCCACTCTTGTGCTGCTAATTCAGTTTCAAAGCCAGTTTCACGTTTTGATACTGACGTTTTACGTGAAGTCACTTGGCGAGTGATCTCTGCACACCAACCGTTACGCTTTTCAGTGACACGAATGGCAAATTTTTTGTTGTTCGACATTTTCATTTCCTAAGGGATTCTAATGGAATATTGAGGGATTTAGCCATCCCTTGGCAAGCGCGGTATTAGAGCATAAAAGCTATCAAAACGCTGCAAGTATTTTGCGGAATACGTCTATCAGGAACGCTTCGCTACGAGATCGGGCTTCGCCCGCGAGAATCTAGAACGGGCTCCGCCCTTCGAGAGGTTTAATCTAGTGTTACATGAGTAGGTTTTGGTGCATGGTATTATGCACACTCTCATCCCGCGAAGCGATCCATAGGGCGCAGCCCGTTCCCGCTTCTCGATTCTCGATTCTAAAACAAGAAAGCGCAGACCTCTCGATCTGCGCTTAACATCTTATTTTATACTCTTAGCGTTTAGCCGATGTTTTTCCGTGCGTTTTGGAACATACGCATCCACGCACCGTTCTCGCCCCAACCTTCAGGAGACCAAGAGTTCGCTACTGTACGGAATACACGCTCAGGGTGCGGCATCATAATCGTTACACGACCATCTTGAGTTGTTAGACCTGTGATTGCGTTTGGTGAACCGTTCGGGTTGTTCGGGTATTGCTGAGTCGCATTGCCGTGGTTATCCACGTAACGAACCGAAACCATACCTGATGCTTCAATCGCGGCTAGGTGGTCAGCGTCACGTACTTCTACGCGACCTTCACCGTGAGAGACTGCGATTGGCATACGAGAACCTGCCATGCCATCGAAGAATACAGAGTCAGACTTCTGTACTTCGACTAAGCTGAAGCGAGCTTCAAAACGCTCAGATTCATTACGAACGAAGCGTGGCCACAGGTCTGCTCCAGGGATTAACTCTTTTAGGTTCGATAGCATCTGACAGCCGTTACACACACCTAGAGAGAAGGTATCTTCACGTTTGAAGAAGCCTTCAAACTGGTTGCGAGCTTGCTCGTTGAACAAGATAGACTTAGCCCAACCTTCACCTGCACCTAGCACGTCACCGTAAGAGAAGCCACCACAAGCCACTAGGCCTTGGTACTCTTCTAAAACAGCTTGACCCGTTAGAATGTCACTCATGTGAATATCTGTTGCTTCAAAACCTGCACGGTCAAAGGCTGCTGCCATTTCAACATGAGAGTTAACGCCCTGCTCACGCAGAACTGCCATCTTAGGCTTGGCACCTTTCGCGATGTAAGGAGCAGCGATATCTTCGTTTACGTCGAAGCTTAGCTTAACGTTTAGACCAGGGTCTGAGTTATCTTTCTTCGCTTCATGCTCTTGGTCTGCACATGCTGGGTTATCACGTAGACCTTGCATCTTATGCGTTGTCTCTGCCCAGATAGTACGCAGTTCAGTGCGGTTACGTTCTAGAACCACTGTCTCACCAGAAGTGATGACTAGCTCGTCAGATGCTTCTACAGAGCCGATTACGTGTGAGCACGCTTCTAGACCGTTTGCAGCAAGTGTAGAAAGAACAGCATCTAGATCATCATTCTTAACCTGAAGTACTGCACCGAGCTCTTCATTAAATAGAGCAGCTAGTGCATCTTCACCTAGGTTCGCAATATCTGCTTTAACGCCACAGTGACCCGCGAATGCCATTTCAGCAAGTGTTACGAACAGACCACCGTCACCCTTGTCGTGGTAAGCCACGACTTGGTCGTTCGCTACTAGAGTTTGAACACCTTCGTAGAAACCTTTTAGCTGCGCTGCGTTGTCTACGTCTGCTGGCTTATCACCAAGCTGCTTGTAAACCTGTGCTAGTGCTGTTGCGCCTAGACGGTTCTTACCGTTACCTAGGTCGATAAGAACTAGAGATGTGTCACCTAGTCCTTCCAAGGTTTCAGGGGTGCGAAGCTGAGGTGTGATTGTCTTACGTATATCTTCAACACGAGCAAACGCAGTGATGATTAGAGACAGCGGAGAAGTTACTTCTTTCTGCTCGCCGTTATCGATCCACTTAGTCTTCATCGACATTGAGTCTTTACCTACAGGGATAGTTAGACCAAGTGCTGGACATAGCTCTTCACCCACAGCTTTCACCGCTTCGTAAAGACCTGCATCTTCACCTGGGTGACCTGCTGGAGACATCCAGTTCGCAGACAGTTTAATATGTTTGATATCACCGATGTTTGTCGCTGCGATGTTCGTGATCGCCTCGCCCACCGCTAGACGAGCCGAAGCGCCAAAGTCTAGTAGCGCCACTGGCGTGCGCTCACCCATCGACATCGCTTCACCGTGGTACGTGTCGTAGCTTGCTGCTGTTACTGCGCAGTTTGCTACTGGAACCTGCCATGGGCCAACCATTTGGTCACGCGCCACCAGGCCAGTCACCGTGCGGTCACCGATAGTAATTAGGAATGTTTTCTCAGCAACTGTTGGTAGACGTAGCACGCGCTCTGCTGCTTCGTTTAACTCAATACCATCACAGTTAACTGCTGGGTTATTCGCTTTAAGTGTTTTTGCATCACGGTGCATCTTAGGCGTCTTACCTAGAAGCACATCCATTGGCATGTCGATTGGCGTGTTGTCGAAGTGTGAATCTTCAAGTTTCAGTTCACGCTCTTCCGTTGCCACACCTACTACAGCGTATGGTGCGCGCTCACGCTTACAGATCGCATCGAATACTTCCATGTTCTCTGGTGCAACCGCCATTACGTAACGCTCTTGAGATTCATTACACCAGATCTCAAGCGGGCTCATACCTGGTTCATCATTTGGTACATCACGTAGTTGGAAAATACCACCACGTTCGCCATCGTCTACCAGTTCTGGAAGTGCGTTAGAGATACCGCCGGCGCCAACATCGTGGATGAATGCGATTGGGTTAGCATCACCTAGCTGCCAACAACGGTCGATCACTTCCTGACAACGGCGTTCCATTTCTGGGTTTTCACGCTGTACTGAAGCAAAATCTAGATCTTCTGCTGATTGACCAGACGCCATTGAAGATGCCGCACCGCCACCTAGGCCGATGTTCATTGCAGGACCGCCAAGCACAATTAAGCTTGCACCGACCGGGATCTCTTTCTTCTGCACGTGCTCGTCACGGATGTTACCCATACCACCAGCAATCATGATTGGTTTGTGGTAACCACGAACCTCTTCACCAGCGTGAGAGTTCACTTTTTCTTCGTAAGTACGGAAGTAACCAAGTAGGTTTGGACGACCGAATTCGTTGTTGAACGCCGCGCCACCAAGTGGGCCTTCTAGCATGATATCTAGTGCGTTAACGATTCGACCCGGCTTACCGAAATCTGTTTCCCATGGCTGTTCAAAACCTGGAATACGTAGGTTAGAAGTTGTAAAGCCAACTAGACCGGCTTTTGGCTTACCGCCAATACCTGTTGCGCCTTCATCACGGATTTCACCACCAGAACCAGTTGATGCGCCCGGCCAAGGAGAGATAGCCGTTGGGTGGTTGTGCGTTTCCACCTTCATAAGAATATGTGCTTTCTCTTGGCTGTAACCGTATTGACGAGTTTCTGGATTCGGGAAGAAGCGACCCACATCAGAACCTACCATTACCGCTGCGTTATCTTTATATGCAGATAGCACGTTTTCTGGTGTCGTTGCGAAAGTGTTCTTGATCATCTTAAACAGAGACTTCTCTTGCTTAACACCGTCGATAGTCCAATCTGCGTTGAAGATCTTGTGACGACAGTGCTCTGAGTTCGCCTGTGCAAACATCATTAGCTCGATGTCGGTTGGGTTACGATCCAGTTTGTTTACGAACGCATCGTAAAGATATTCAATTTCATCGTCTGCGAGTGCAAGACCTAGGGTAACGTTTGCGTTTTCAAGTGAAGTACGGCCACCTTTAAGTAGATCAACATCTGCGACTGGCGCTGGCTCAGCAACCTGGAATAGCGCTTGTGCTGAAGCGAAATCAGTGAAGATAACTTCCATCATGCGATCGTGTAGGATCGCTTTAAGCTCAACCAACTGAAGCTCTGAAAGCTGTGCTGACGTTTCGATGTAATAAGCTGTACCGCGCTCTAAGCGAACGACTTTATCTAGACCACAGTTATTAGCAATGTCAGTCGATTTTGAAGACCAAGGCGAGATAGTACCAGGACGAGGAGTTGCAAGCAGAAGAAGACCTTCTGGCTCGCGCTCTTCACCATTTTCGTCAAAAGAAAGTGTTGGACCATAAGTTAGGAGTTTTTCTAGTTTCTCAACTTCAGACGCATCTAGGTCTGTCGTTAGATCAGCAAAGTGTGCAAACTCAGCGTAAATACCTGTTACAGGTAGGTCCAGTTCACGACAAAGCTCTAGAAGCTTGTTAACACGAAATTCAGATAGAGCTGGGGAGCCACGAAAAATTCTCATGCGCTTAGGTCTCTTATGCAATTGATTAAGGTGATATTGGAATAAATTCAGTGAGTTACTGCACTACTTCGAAGCTATTCACGAAATTCTGCCAAACCTATGCCGATTCCACCTCTTCACTTGCGAGCGCATTATATAGCAATTATTTTTGTGATGTAACACCAAAAGCAACCGTTTGCGTCATTTTTTTTGTCAATTTTGAATTACAACAAGATTAAGATTTTAACTACAGTTATCTCGCCTACTCACTGATTGGCTTGCCTTGTTATGACACTCTGCTATAAATGCCGTACTGGATGTATGAGATCGTCGTTAATGAAGAAGTATTATAAAAGTCACTTTATGTCACTGAGTCTGATTATGATTTCAGCCTTGTTGCTCTCAGGCTGCCAAATCGAATCAGAACCCAAAAGTGAACTCGACTTAATTAAAGAGCGTGGCGTGCTACGCGTAGGTACCCTAAACAACCAACTGTCATATTATATTGGTCCCGACGGCCCTGCTGGTCTCGACTATGAGTTAGCACGCGAATTCGCTAACGAGTTAGGTGTTCAGCTTGAGATGAAACCTGCTTACCGTATTTCTAGCCTCTACCCTGCTCTCGAAAAAGGTGAAATAGACATCATAGCGGCAGGGCTGAGTCAATCACCAGAACGTCTTAACAACTTCCGCCCAGGCCCTGCTTACTATTACGTAAGCCAACAAGTGGTGTATAAGAAAGGCAATTGGCGCCCCAGAAGCCTGAAACAACTACTCGCAAAGCAGGCTGAACTGATCGAAAAAAATCAGGGGCAAGATATCTTAAGCATTGTCGGTGACTCTCACTTTAATAAAACTCTTACAGATATTAAGACCCAGCATCCTGAGTTTTCCTATCACGTTGATCCCAATGCAGATGTTAATGATCTGCTTAAAGCCGTATCTAAAGGAGAGTTGAGATTCACAGTCGCAGATTCAGTAGAGGTATCACTCTCTCAGCGAATCTATCCCGATATCGCACTAGCGTTCGAACTGACAGAAGATCAGCCTATTTCATGGTTTTTACGTCCCTCTCAAGATGAAAGTCTGTACGGACTTTTAATTGAGTTTTTCGGTGCAATAAACCAATCCGGCCACCTTGCTTCTCTCGAAGAGAAATACATTGGCCATGTTGGCAGCTTTGATTATGTTGATACCCGCGCTTTTATTCGCGCTCTCGATTCTAAACTACCGAAATGGTCACCACTATTTAAAAAATATTCTGATGAATTTGACTGGCGCCTAGTTGCAGCCTTGGCTTACCAAGAATCTCATTGGAACCCTGTAGCAAAATCACCAACTGGGGTACGTGGGATGATGATGCTCACATTGCCAACAGCAAAAAGCGTTGGCGTTACCAATCGCCTCAATCCTGATCAGTCTGTGCGCGGTGGCGTGGAATATCTACGCCGGATGGTTGAACGCATCCCTGATTCAATCGAAGAACACGAAAAGATTTGGTTTGCTCTGGCTTCCTACAACGTGGGCTATGGTCATATGATGGATGCCAGACGTCTGACCAAGCGCCAAGGCGGTAACCCAGATGCGTGGTCAGATGTTAAAGATCGTCTGCCACTGCTGCGTCAGAAAAAGTATTACAGTCAAACGCGTTACGGATTCGCTCGTGGCGATGAGGCACGTAACTACGTTGAAAACATTCGCCGTTATTACCAAAGTATCATCGGTCATGTAGAGCAACAATCAGTCTCAAATGATGATGCCAGCATAGATGATTTAACCGTAATCCAAGTACCTGAAGCTTCTATCTCAGACGCGACATCGACTTCCGCAGCACAGCCCGCATTAGTAAATGAGAATACAGGCGAACAATAATCACCGGGAGCGCTATTTTGCTTAAAGATAGCGCTCTTGATTTCCCTTCAAATCGCCCACATATAATATCGTGTCGAAGATCACTTACGGACTTTCTTAAAATCGTAACAATGAGCAGGTATAAGACGTTAACCGTTTGAATATTTGTCGCCTTCGATTCCATTCGTGATTGATTTAGTTTTAACCATAATAGGAGGTTGTTTTATGGCTAGACGTAGAATGCAGTCAAAACGCCTTAATAAGACTGTTGCAGCAAACCGCCGAAAGCGTATGTTAAGCAACAACAAGAAAAAGGTGATTGCACGTCACCGCGCTTTTATGCAGTTAATCGCTGTATAATCCCCAAAGAGCAAACATCTTAATGAAGATGTTTGCTTGAAAGCTTACTCACCCTGTAGTTTCAGCTTTAGTTTTCTTGCCTTTTTACGCTGCGCTCTTTTCTCTTTACGACGACGTTTAAAGAATGTCTGAAGCTGAATACGGCACTCTTCTTCTAGCAAACCATACTCGACATCTGCATAGTGGTAAGCTGCTTGGTGCTCAAACAGATTTAACACAGTCCCCGCAGCTCCAGCTTTTAGATCGCGAGCGCCAAATACAACTCTCTTCACCCGGCTATGTAATAGCGCCCCAGCGCACATGGGGCATGGCTCTAGAGTGACATAAAGGGTAGTATCCAACAGCCGATAATTCTGCAACGCTTGGCCTGCTTTACGCAATGTCTGAATTTCAGCATGCGCCGTGGCATCGTGCTCACCTATCGACTGGTTCCAACCCTGTGCAATCACTTCACCATCTTTGACTAAAACAGCACCGACGGGCACTTCACCTTCCGCTTCGGCCCTCTCGGCAAGTTGCATAGCCATACGCATAAAGTGATGATCTTGTTCAGAAAATTTGGGGACTTCTTGCTCAATAGACACTATGTTTGCTCGCAGCATTAATTAGGGAGATGGATTATAGCGTTTCAAATCGAGTATAACAAAACGCCCAACATTTTAAGCTGGGCGTTGTTAATAGATAGTTCGGTAAGATTAAAAACCTAACGGCAAGCCAAAGGTAAAGAAACCAATCAATACTGCCGACCACAAAGTTAAGAAAGCGACCGAATAAGGCACCATAATGGCAATCACATCACCAAATGTCAGCTCAGGTTTGTACTTACGCATAAAGGCGAGAACAACACCGGCATAGCTCATCATTGGAGTAATGATGTTGGTGGAAGAATCAGCAACACGGTAAGCCGCAGTGACTAAATCTGGTGTCATATTCGGGTTAACCTGATACAGCATTGGAACGAAAATTGGACCAAGCAGCATCCATTTTGATGTTAGGCCACCAACGAACAAGTTAATCACAGCGGTGGTCAAAATAAAGCCAAGCAGCATTAACGCAGGGAACTGTTGAAGACCCAGTGACTGTAAGAAAGTCGCGCCTAGATAAGTCACATAAGTGCCCAAACCTGAGTAGCTAAGTAGCGCTAAGAAGTTGTAACAGAAGAAGGTTAGTACTAACACATAACCCATGGTGTTCATCTGCTTAACCATCGCAGTTACAACGTCTTGAAGCTTCTTGAATTTGCCAGTTGCAACACCAAAGCACAGACCAACAACAGCAAACACCAAAGAGATAAGAAGGATGATGTTATCTAGGTAAGGGGTTACCTCTTTACCAGCGTCATTGGTATAAGTCGCTAATGGACCAATCGCTAAGCCATAGATCGCTGCTAAAGTCGCTAATAGACCAACACCGGCCCAACGCAGACCTTTTTGCTCTTGCTTGGTAAGCTCAAACTCATCAAAGTTTACTTCCTCTGGAAGTTGATAAGTCATCTTTTCCAGACGAGGAGTGATAAAACGTGTGGTAACCCAAGCACCAACCACAGCGAGTAAGAAGGTTGACACTAAAACGAAGAAATAGTGCATCGTTGCAGGGTTAAGCTCTTCACCGTTGCGACCAACGAATGGGATGTTTTGTGACTCAGCAAAGATCTTAGCATTCACACCTAAAACAACATCAACTGGTGTTGCTGGTAGTAAGTTAGCGCTAAAGCCTGCTGATACACCAGCAAATGCCGCCGCCATACCAATGAGTGGGTTTTTGCCAAGACCTGCGTATAGAAGACCCGCCAAAGGAATCAGTACTAAGTAACCCGCATCAGCCGCAATGGAACTCATGATGCCAAGGAAGACAACCAGTAGTGGAAGTAAGCGGTCACTAATCTTTAGGCCGACCTTTTTGATGACTGCGGTTAAAAGTCCTGAGTTCTCCGCAATACCAACACCTAACATAACAATCAAGATAACGCCAAGTACGCCATGACCAAACGCTAGCCAGTTTTGCAGTAGAGCGTTCTCAAACATCCAACGGAAATTTTCCGCCGCTAACATGTTCTTAATCGAGAACTGAACCGCTTCCCCACCCTTGCCGATAGTTTCAAAGCTCACGCCATCCATTAATCCGGTAATAACCAGGGAAAGCGCAAACAAAAACATAAATATAATGACCGGATCTGGGATCTTCTTACCCGCTCTTTCGATGAACCCTATAACCCCTGAAGGCTTTACTTCAGGTGCTGCAATTTCACTCATAAATGACATCCTAAACTTTTAACTGAGTCACATTTAATAAATTGGTCGGGCACATTATCAAACAGAATATATGGTGTAAAACCACACTTATAAGAGTAAGTAATATAAAAAACTATCGTGAATAGTTATAACCAAACAAAAGGCCAAAGCGAAACATACAGATCTACTATTAATGTCACTTAATAGCCATTTAAAAGAATTTATAACCAATAAAAATTAATTTTAACAATTAAAGAAACCAGCATTAACCCATTTAGCAGACTTATATGCCACTCAAAAACAAAAGCCTCGCTAATTAGCGAGGCTTTATCATTTAGTGTTTGGTGACCAACAATTACATGGTGTAAGTGTATGGTGCTTGAATACCTAGCGGGATACCTAGCATCCAGTACGCAACTAGGAAGATAGACCAACCGATTAGCATTGCGATAGAGAATGGCATCATTAGTGAAGCAAGTGTACCGATACCGGTCGACTTCACATAACGCTGACAGTACACCACGACAAGTGGGAAGAAGACCATCAGAGGTGAAATGATGTTCGAAACAGAATCACCGACGCGGTAAGCCGCTTGAGACAATTCTGGTGAGATACCTACAGCCATTAGCATTGGAACTAGGATTGGGCCAATCAGAGCCCATTTCGCTGACGCAGAACCGATGAGAAGGTTAACTGCCGCTGTTAGAAGAATCATACCGATGATCGTTGCTTCACCAGGCAGGTTCATCGCTTTCAAGCCTTCAGCACCGTATAGCGCTAACAGAGTGCCAATGTTTGACTGAGCGAACGCTGATAGGAACTGAGCACAGAAGAACGACATTACGATATAAGCACCCATGGTAGACATAGTATCCGCCATCGCTTTGATAATATCGTTACTGGTTTTGAACGTACCCGACACTTTACCGTAAACGTAACCAGGGATGATAAACAGGATGAAGATCAATGGCACAATCGACTTCATAATTGGCGCTGAGAACGCTGTAATTTCACCGTCTGGAGAACGCAGTGCTGATGTTTCAGGGATTAAAGCTGCAACTAGCACAGCGATACCTGCAAGCATAGCCCAACCCGCGTAACGGAACGCTTTAGACTCTAGCTCAGTAAATGAACCTAGATCCGGTGCTTTTTCTGCATCTTCATCAACCGGTGTATTTGCTAAGCGAGGTTCAATGATTTTCTCTGTAACATACCAACCAATCGCTACGATGATTACTGAAGAGATACCCGTGAAGAAGATGTTAGCCAATGGGTTAACTACATACTCAGGGTCAAGTACCTGCGCTGCTGTTTGTGTGAAACCTGCTAACAGTGGGTCGATACCTGAAGGGATAAAGTTAGCAGAGAAACCGCCAGAGACACCAGCAAACGCCGCTGCGATACCCGCTAGAGGGTGACGGCCAGCTGCGTGGAAAATAATACCACCAAGAGGAATAACCAGTACGTAACCCGCATCTGCTGCAGTGTGCGATACAATTGCTACAAGGATCAGCATTGGTGTAAGTAGCTTAGCTGGTGTGAAGTTAAGCATTTTCTTAAGGCCAGTAGTAATGAAGCCAGAAGAGTCTGCGACACCCACACCTAGCATCGCAACAAGCACGATACCTAATGGCGCAAAGCCAGTAAAGGTTGTCACCATGTTCGCTAGAAAGCTTGCTAAAGATTCGCCAGTCAGAAGGTTGTTGATTGCAAGCGCTTCACCCGAACGTGGATTAATGAGATCGAACGTGAAGTTAGAAAGAAGGGCAGATGCACCCCATGTAATGATCAGTGCCCAAAAGAACAGAATAGCAGGATCCGGGATCTTGTTACCTGCTCGTTCAATAAAGTTAAGGAAGCGGTCCATACCACTAGGCTTTGGTGACGGAGCTTTATTAATTGCTTGGTTACTCATGGTAACTCCATATGTGATGTTGTTGCGGTAGACCTTTATGCATTTATTATGTCGGTCTATTTTTCACCACGTATTTTAGTGAATCCACTCTAATAAAGCACAACAATCTAGAGGTTTTTCCATAATTGGAGACATATTTTGCAAAAACGCCATCTACGTGCAACAAAGTAAAAACACAAACACTCGACATTACTAAACAATAATGAAACCAAAATGCAAAATATAACGTATGCAGGTTAGTAAAATAGATCTACCAATTCACAATATGAATCTATCTGCTTATAAATTCACCATGTTTTGCAATCATGGTGTTGAGCGTGACTTGTTGGGGCTTTCCTAAACGATCTTGCCAATGTGCAGTAATAGTAATGTGCTTTAGCGCCGAAGAAGCAGAGCTCGATGGCGTTGTGACCTTCCAAATAAGCTGATAAGGCGGGTGTGATTCTGAACCATTAGTGATCAACTCAAAATCCGCTACTGAAATTGCCGACAGAGTTGGATCCGCTTCACGTGTGCGAAACCACTCAAGTTTTTGTTCCATCAAATTCAGGCTTTCTAAACTCTTAACAGCAAAATCAGCACGTTGCTCGGTATACACTTGCATCTTTATCAACGCCAAACTGGCAATACCAATCAATAGCAAGGCAATCAGCACTTCCAGCAAACTAAAACCTTGCTGATTACTGCACATACCAACCTCCAGGATACCAAGTAAATACTTTGCGTCCCTGTACGGGATTGTTAGAAGAGAAGTAATCTAAATCATAAGAGCCTTTTAATACGGCTTCGCCTCCCTCGGCATCGAAGTGCATTCCGCCTTCCGGACGAAATGATCCATTATTAAAATACACCGTTTTATTACCAAGCCAAGTTTTGATCGAATTTTTAAAACTCACCTCATTCCAATATTCGCTAATACTCAGCTCACTAAAGTCGAGCGACGACATATCAACCAAATGATAAAAAGATCCCGCAAACACATTCGGCCCTGTTGCAGCAAAGATGCCATTTTCGACCACTAATGATGAAGGCCATGAGACGTTCAATAGCGTGGTTATCACGCAGTGTCCTTCGATCCATAACTTGTTGGCGGTTGGTGTCAAATAGGTATTAATAACATCGGCGCAGTTGTGCCCATCAGTCATCGTCGCTAACGAGATCACTTGATATTGCAGCTTAGCGAGCGCAATATTTTCAGCGCTTTTTTCCATATTGAAGTAGTTATTAAACGTACTAAGTTGTGAATCTTGCTGGTAATCGTTTTTAAACAGGTTGCCATGTTCAGATGTGCTTTGCTTGCTAGAAAGAGAGGTTTTGTATTCTGGTGCGCACTCGCCGTTAAATCCGCTGTAGGGGCCATTGCGCATAGGTGAGCGAGTCGACAGTGTACCTGTGCTTCCCTCTGCTTCGAACACTACTTTAGATAGATACCTCACTGCCACACACTCATAAAGGCCGTCAGATCTAACCTCTCTTGGAGCATCTGGTGCAATATTAATACTACCTATCAGACGCAAGTCAGCTCTCGATTGAATCGCGCCCATACCACTCACTTCGCGGTGATGAAAGCGTCGATTAATCCGATAGTTTTCACTATTGGCGTGTACAACGTAGCTATCTCCACTTAGCGGCTCAATATAGAGAGATTCTAGCTTCAAGTCTTGCTTGCACAAATCATCAAGTAAGGTGTTTGAAGCGGAAGAGAGCGCACTCAGTTTATCAGGGTACCTATGTATATAAGCATAAACGCACTCTATTCCCGCTTCCGACAACCAATGAGCTTTCCTTACCTTTATTTCATTTTGCGCTCTTTTAATTTGATAAAACAACACCTTGTAGCTCGTTAACCCCAAAACTAAAGTTGAAATAAGAAGTACAGATGTCACTAGTAGAGTCACCCACCCTTTTTCATCTACACGCCTCATTGCCAATTTCTCTCTAGAATGGTTATACCGGTTTGGTAAGAAATCCCACTGTCAGCAACAAGGTACGCGCTGATTGAAATAGTCACCATTGCCATCTCTGCCTCGCCGCCTTTAACTGTTTGACTATGTAGTGCAAAATCCGATACTGATATTTGTTTTGGGTTAAATACGTTAAAGCAAAAACCTCCTAGGCCGGATTTAGAGGCAGAGGAAACAGAAAGAGGCTCAACCGTGTGCTTCTCACATACCTTAAGCGAGTCTCCAAGGTTTGACACTTGTGATTCTTCACGCTTAAACACAACATTACGAAATGCCGATGTTCCCGATGAAGCGACACGGTAAACATACCCAACCAAACCAGGTTGTGTTTCTATATAAAGGTTTGAAGTTGCACCAGACAGCATGGCGGGAGAAGTAGCCACACCATTAAAGCCTGCCCGCTGAATATCCTCTTTGATTTGTAACATTGTGCTAGATAAATTCTGGGTTAGGAGCAACTGCTTTCCTCTGTGCGCCACTAGCTTTTGCCCACTAATAAACACCGAACCAATAGTACCTATCACGATAACCCCTATCAGCGAAGCAACAAGAAGTTCGACTAAGCTAGCTCCTGTTTGATGACTCTTATTCACACACAGGGAAACCATAGTCACTCTCACTAACGGCGCAAATCATAACTCGATTTCCAGCAAACGAACTTTTTAAGCGCAGTGCCAAGCTAACCTGATCTTTAGGGTAAAAGGTCAAGCTACCGTCTTTCACTCTACCTCGCGTTCCTTCGAATTTGATTTTATTGGCGGTATACGTCCAATCTAACTTTAAATCTTTAAACGACGAGCCTTGCAGGAGTAAGATTTTATTCCCCAAACCCAACGTATCAGAATCTGTCAATGTAAGTGCCCACTCATTAGCTAGGGCTGGATATGAGGAGAATGAAAAATGCGCCCATAAGTCACGGTTTCTCCACACAGCCTCGGAGCGAGCTTGGTTTAAAAAGCCGTTAAGCTCATTCGCTGCTCTCATCATTTGGCTATTTGCGCTAAGAGTGTGGAAGCTTGGTGCGGCCACCGAGAGCAAAACTCCTAATACAATGATCGAGATGAGCAGCTCTAACAAAGTAAACCCGCGAGACATTTCCCAAATTCCTATGCAAAGTCCAATGAAAAGAAATTTCCGACTTGATGACATGCTAACAGCTTAGAAAAATAGGTTTAAAATCAGATAGGAAGCATTCGAAATGATTCGAAAAATATTATGTAATTCAAGAAAAAATAAACTAGAAGCAATGACGCTGATCGAACTACTACTCACCGTCGCCATCATCTCAATACTCGCAGCCGTGGCTTACCCAAGCTATCAAAGTCATAGTCTGAAAGCACATCGAACCACTGCTATCGCTGACATGGTAAAAATACAGCTAGAATTAGAGCGTCAATATCAAGCGAGTTATCAATCGGCAGCAAGTTCAGTGCTTTATGGTGGCGTTTGTAGTTTTTGTATCCTAGACAGCGCACAGTTCGGCATTACCATATCTGCATCCAAATCTAGCTATACCATCAAAGCCCAGCCGTTAGGATCTCAGCTAAATGATCGCTGTGGTGGCAACAGCTACAACCAATTAACCTTAAACCAATTGGGTGAAATGCAACCGGAAAGCTGCTGGCAATAAAAAAGCCTGCTTCGTTGCAGGCTTTTCCTAAATCGTAATGTTGAATTAACTTGTTAAGTCATCGAAGAATTTCTTCACACCATTGAAGAAGCCTTCAGATTTTGGTTTGTGCTTAGTTGCCGCTTCACCGCCACAAGACTCTTCAAACTCCTTAAGAAGCTCTTTTTGACGAGCGCTTAAGTTCACAGGTGTTTCCACAACGAGTTTAACGATTAGATCACCAATACCACCGCCTCGAACACCTTTCACACCTTTACCACGCATGCGGAACATACGACCAGTTTGCGTCTCAGTCGGAACTTTAAGATTCACACGGCCATCGAGTGTTGGAACTTCGATTTCTCCGCCAAGCGCAGCCATAGCAAAGCTTACTGGTACTTCACAGTAGAGGTTGTTGCCGTCACGCTCAAAAATATGGTGTTCTTTGACATGGACCTGTACATACAAATCACCCGCTGGAGCGCCATGCTCTCCCGCTTCACCTTCACCTGATAGACGAATACGATCGCCAGTATCTACGCCAGCTGGGATCTTAACGTTAAGTGTTTTAGTCTTCTGCTTACGGCCTTGACCATGGCACACGTTACAAGGATCTTTAATGATTTTGCCTTTACCGTGACAGGTAGGACAAGTTTGTTGCACCGCAAAGAAGCCTTGACGCATCTGTACTTGACCATGTCCATGACAAGTCCCACACGTTTCAGCTGAAGTGCCTTTTTTCGCACCGCTACCTTCACAGCTATCACAATGAACCAGTGTCGGGACTTCAATTTCTTTAGAGACACCGCGAACCGCTTCTTCAAGCGATAGTTCCATGTTGTAACGAAGGTCAGCACCACGCTGTGCACGGTGACCACCACCGCCACCACGACGACCTCCACCGAAGATATCACCGAATACATCGCCAAAGATGTCGCCGAAATCAGCGCCGCCGCCACCGAAGCCACCACCACCCATGCCGCCTTGTTCAAAGGCTGCGTGACCATATTGGTCGTAAGCAGCTTTCTTTTGCGGATCAAGAAGAATTTCGTACGCTTCTTTTACTTCTTTAAACTTTTCTGCTGCGCTGTCATCACCCTGATTACGGTCTGGGTGGAATTTCATCGCTAGGCGCTTGTAGGCCTTTTTAATATCACGCTCTGATGCATCGCGGCTTACGCCTAATACTTCGTAAAAATCACGTTTTGACATGTTCTTCGTCACCACTGTAGTACTGCAAACGGGAGACGCTTGTCTCACCGCTTGGTGTTTGTATCATTCTAGATAAAGATTCGAGATTCGAGATTCGAGATTCGAGATTCGAGATTCGAGATTCGAGAACCATTATCTAGACTGACATCTTAGTTACAAACATACGGGCGTATGAGTTTCCTCAAACGCCCGTAAGAAATTAAATTAAGTATGTCGAATCAAGAATTACTTCTTGCCGTCTTCCTTAACTTCTTCAAACTCAGCATCAACTACGTCGTCTTGAGGCTGGGCTTGTTCTGCACCAGCTTCAGCGCCTTGCTGTGCTTGAGCTTGCTGTTGAGCGATTTCCATTAGCTTTTGAGCTGCAGCCATAAGTGCTTGAACTTTAGCGTCGATCGCTTCTTTGTCTTCACCCTTACGTGCTTCTTCTAGCTCAGAGATAGCTGCTTCAATCTTCTCTTTCTCGTCCGCTGGAAGTGCATCACCTGCTTCTTCCACTTGCTTGCGAGTACCGTGAATCATTTGGTCAGCTTGGTTACGTGCAGTTGCTAGCTCTTCGAACTTCTTGTCCGCTTCTTTGTTAGCTTCTGCTTCTTGTACCATTTTCTCGATATCTTCGTCGCTTAGACCGCCAGAAGCTTGGATAGTGATCTTCTGCTCTTTACCAGTCGACTTATCTTTCGCTGATACGTGTAGGATACCGTCCGCATCTAGGTCGAAAGTAACTTCGATTTGAGGCATACCACGTGGTGCTGGCTGAATACCTTCTAGGTTAAATTGACCTAGAGACTTGTTGTACATCGCCTGCTTACGCTCACCTTGAAGAACGTGGATAGTTACCGCATTCTGGTTGTCTTCTGCTGTAGAGAAAACTTGGTTCGCTTTCGTTGGGATAGTTGTGTTCTTCTCAACTAGCTTAGTCATTACGCCGCCCATAGTCTCAATACCTAGAGACAGAGGAGTAACGTCTAGTAGAAGTACGTCTTTCACATCACCCGCAAGTACACCACCTTGAACTGCAGCACCCATTGCTACTGCTTCATCAGGGTTAACGTCTTTACGAGCATCTTTACCGAAGAACTCAGCAACTTTCGCTTGAACCATAGGCATACGAGTCTGACCACCAACTAGGATAACGTCAGTGATGTCGTTTACCGATAGGTCTGCGTCAGCTAGAGCAACTTTTAGTGGCTCAAGAGAGCGTTGAACTAGGTCTTCAACTAGAGATTCTAGTTTCGCACGAGTCACTTTTACGTTCATGTGCTTAGGACCAGTTGCATCTGCAGTTACGTAAGGTAGGTTTACGTCGGTTTGAGAAGTAGAAGAAAGCTCAATTTTCGCTTTTTCTGCTGCTTCTTTAACACGCTGCATTGCTAGAGGATCGTTCTTAAGATCGATACCTTGCTCTTTCTTAAACTCTTCAACTAGGTAGTTGATCATGCGGTTATCGAAGTCTTCACCACCTAAGTGAGTATCACCGTTAGTTGCTAGTACTTCGAAAGTTTTCTCGCCTTCAACTTCATCAATCTCGATGATAGAGATATCGAATGTACCACCACCAAGGTCGTATACAGCGATAGTGCGGTCACCGCCTTGCTTGTCTAGACCGTATGCTAAAGCAGCAGCTGTTGGTTCGTTGATGATACGTTTAACTTCTAGACCTGCGATACGGCCAGCATCTTTAGTTGCTTGACGCTGAGCATCGTTAAAGTAAGCAGGTACTGTGATAACTGCACCAGTTACTTCCTCACCAAGGAAATCTTCTGCAGTTTTCTTCATTTTCTTTAGGATTTCAGCAGAAACCTGAGGAGCTGCCATTTTCTGGCCTTGTGCTTCAACCCAAGCATCACCATTGTCAGCCTTAACAATTTTGTAAGGCATGATTTCGATATCACGCTGTACTTCTTCGTCTTCGAAACGACGACCAATAAGACGCTTAATTGCAAATAGCGTGTTTGTTGGGTTAGTAACTGCTTGACGTTTTGCAGGTTGACCTACTAGCGTTTCACCGTCTGTGTAACCAATTACCGATGCAGTGGTGCGCTCACCCTCTGCGTTTTCAATTACACGTGGTTTGTCGCCGTCTAGTACAGCGACACATGAGTTAGTAGTACCTAAGTCAATACCAATGATTTTACCCATCAGGCTATCTCCGAATAAATTTCTATTTTCGTTTTGCTATATCCCCTATGTGGGGATGGAGAATCGGGTTTGCAACCCTTGCTCACAAACAAAAATAATGATGTTTGCTTCTCTATGCCCAATAGATAAGGGCGGCAAATGGCTTTTCAAGGGAGGCAGTGAAAAAAAGTTAAAAAAGATTGGCAGATAACTTCGAGAAATACCCTACTCACTCATTCTTCGCTCTATGAAATGACAATAATCGCATCTCCAGTGTTGATTACCTCACAAGCAAGAAAACAAAAAAGCGAACCCTAAGGCTCGCTTTCAATTTCCGACACTTTAAAGATTAAGCATTCGCTTGAGCTGGTTTCGCTTCTACTTCAATTTCTTCTTTGCCGATTTCACCTTCAGATTTAGCAACAATAGTGTTGACTGCGGTATCGCCTACTACGTTAGAAGATGTACAGAACATATCGTTGATACGGTCAACAGCAGCGATGATTGCCAGACCTTCTGGTGGAAGACCTAATTGGTGAAGAAGAACGCCGACCATTACAACGCCGCCACCCGGAACGCCACCCGCACCGATAGATAGCAGAAGGATGGTAAGACCCAGAGTGAATACGTCTGCCGTGTTGATAGGCTGACCAAATGCGTTCGCCACGAAGATAGTCGCTAGTGCAATGTAGATAGATACACCTGACATGTTCATTGTTGCACCTAGTGGTACACCAAAGCCTGCTACTGACTTAGATACTTTTAGCTTCTCAGTCAAAGTGCGCATTGTAACAGGGATAGTCGCGTTCGAGCTTGCTGTTGATAGAGAGAATAGGATCTGCTCACGCGTTGCACGTAGGAACGTCTTTGGAGAAGTACCCGTTGCAACTCCTACCGCCATTGGATAGAAGAAGAAAATCCAGAAAACTAGCATTGATACAACGAGTGCTACGTAGCCTGCTACAGACATCAGCGTATTTGCGTCAAGTGTTGCACCTAGTTGAATCATCAGCGCGAACACACCAAATGGTGCTAGGCTCATCACTAGACCAACTAGCTTCATCATGATTTCGTTTGCCATCTTGAACGTACGGATAGCTGGGCCGCCGCGTGAGTCAAGCGCTTGAATTGCTAGGCCAGTCAGGATAGCCATAAAGATGATTTGTAGCATGTCACCGTTAGCGAACGCCTGAACAGGGTTGCTTGGTACAATGTTTACTACTAGTGAGAAGATGTCTGGTGTTTCAGTGGTCGTTAGTTTAACAGTCTCTGAAATTGTACCTGCTAAGTTCGCGTCAGCGCCCGGTTGGAAGATAAGACCAACAGTCAGTGCAGCGGTAATCGCGATGATGGTGTTAATAATGTATAGAGCAAAGGTTTTACCACCAAGACGTCCAAATGCAGTGATGTCTTTCAAATCAACAATACCACACACAATTGAAACATAGACCAAAGGTACAACAAGTAACTTGATCAGTGATACAAACATACCGCCTGCGCCTTCCGCAGCCCCTAGAAGGTAAGTATCAAAGATTGCAATCCCGCTGAAAAGGTACTGAATCGCAGTACCAATTAGTAGACCAGCAAACAAGCCTACAAAAATCTTGCTTGAAAGCGATTTATCCATCATCCATCTCCAGAATGTTGTGTTCTTAAATTATGGTTTTATAGTTTATTCCGCCACTATTTACGACGGAGTTCGCACATAATACACACAAAGGTTACAAAATAAAGACTTTGTTTACGATAATGTTACAAGTTTCAAATCAGAAATTAATTTTCAGTTAAAGTTCATCACAAGAATAATTCACCAAATCAATTAGTTATTGACAACATACAAATCCAGCCCGGAAGGATAAAAAAAGAGAGGCTTAAGCCTCTCTTGTGTTTAAAACATCTTGTATGCGCAAATTATTTAGCGACCATCACCATGGCTGGGCGAACAACACGTCCGTTTAGCTCATAACCTTTTTGCATCACGAACATCACTGTGTTTGACTCATGATCAGGGCTTTCTTGAATTGACATCGCTTGATGCATTTCAGGGTTGAACGCTTCACCTTCAGGATTGATCTCTTTAAGACCAAACTTAGAAACGGTGTCAACAAACGTTTTGTGGGTTAGTTCAACACCTTCTAGTAGTGGCTTCACAACCTCACTCTCAGTATCAGCAGCCTGAATCGCACGCTCTAGGTTGTCGATCACTGGAAGTAACTCTTCAGCAAACTTGTTTAGCGCATATTTACGAGCTTTGTCGATTTCTGTTTCGGTACGGCGGCGCATGTTTTCAACTTCCGCCTTAGCGCGTAAAACACCATCTTGCTGTTCTTGAATTCTCGCTTCGCTAGTCAGCAGCGCGGCTTCTAATTGAGCAATCTTAGCGTCTTTCTCATCACCAATTTCTTCAAGTTCAGCCTCTGCATCTTGAGCTGTCGCCTCAACTTTCTCTGCCTCTTCGATGATTTGATCCAGCTCTTCTTCTGTAACTTTGTTTTCTTCGTTGCTCATGATATCTCCAGAATTGTTCATCATTGGTCCCCAACACATCACGTTTATCGTATTGGGATACACAAAAATTCGCATAAATAGCTAACTTGCCATTATTATGGGGATGAAGATTGTCGAATCAAGCCTATTTGGTGCGGAAAACCTATGAAAAAACCTTTTGAAGTGATCGCCATCATTGGTAAACCAAGAGATCAGCAAGCTATAGCCACTCATCGAGAGCTCTATACCTGGCTTCAAAGTGAAGGTTACAAAGTGTATATCGACGATAGACTGTGCGAAATCTTAGATGACATTCCTAAAGATGATTTTGCCAGTCTGATTCAACTTGGTCGTATTGCGGATCTAGCCATCGTTGTGGGTGGTGACGGCAACATGCTTGGTGCAGCGCGAGTCCTATCACGTTTTGATATCTCGGTTATCGGTGTGAATCGCGGCAACCTGGGTTTCTTGACTGATTTAAACCCTGAAGATTTCCAAACGGCGTTATCGGCGGTGTTAAACGGCGAGTTCATTGAAGAAGAGCGCTTCTTGCTTGAGGCAGAGATCCATCGACACGGGCAGGTTAAAAGCCATAATGCAGCCCTAAATGAAGCAGTACTTCACCCAGGGCAAGTCGCCCATATGATCGAATTTGAAGTTTATATCGATGATAGTTTCGCGTTTTCTCTTCGTGCTGATGGGTTAATCATCTCGACACCAACAGGTTCTACGGCCTACTCTCTCTCTGGTGGAGGCCCTATTTTGTCACCAAGCTTAAATGCTATTTCACTTGTACCTATGTTCCCGCACACGCTTTCTAGTCGGCCACTGGTTGTAGACAGTAAGCGCCACATCAAACTGATTGTCTCACCAGATAATCGCGGCACACAAGAAGTCGGCTGTGATGGTCAAGTTTCACTACCCGTTTCACCTGGCGATGAAGTCCACATCTACCAAAGCCCAAATGTACTTAAGCTAATACACCCGAAAGATTACAGCTATTACCATGTCCTGAGAAACAAATTGGGCTGGTCGAGTCGGTTGTTTTAAGAACTTAGTAAGTAATGACAGAACAAAATACAATGTTCTGTCATTACTGAGATGGAGGAACGACAGAGTCAGGAATCTCTCAAAGAGAGTCGTATAAGTTCCCCCAATTACGATTGGTTTCATTGATTAATCTCCCTTTCCATTCTCGTTTCCATTTTTTCATCTGTTTCTCTCTCACAATGGCGTCTTTGATATCAAGATAAAGCTCATAGTGGACTAAACGGTCAATGTTATACCGCTTCTACACTACCATTTTTGTGCTGCCATACCCGCGCTTTTAGATTACTAGTGACGCCAATGTACAAACAACTACCGGACTGGTTAGCCAGTATGTATATAGCAGGTTGTTTCACATGGACTCCTTCGCCTAACCCCACGCTCCATCAATAATAGATGGACTCTCTGAATAAAAAGTTTGAAAAAAGAACCATTAAGCCAAGCCGTTGCGAGATTCCCTACTCACTCCTTCGTCGCTCTATGGAATGACAATAAACTCCTCCTACAAGGTTTAGACCCTCTTCAAAAAATTCTAAATACAATCTTTACTGTATAAAGAAACAGTATATACTGTTTTCTTATACAGTATTGTTCATTTAAACAGGTGCGTAAAATGCTGGCTCATCTAAGTGTTAATAATTTTGCAATTGTTAAGTCTCTACAGCTAGAGCTATCCAAAGGAATGACAACCATTACCGGTGAAACAGGTGCGGGGAAATCCATCGCCATTGACGCCCTCGGTTTGTGTTTAGGCGGGCGAGCGGAAGCCAGCATGGTACGTCAGGGGGAAGAGAAAACCGAAGTCAGTGCAGCTTTCTCTTTAGAGAACAATATCAATGCCACTCGTTGGTTAGAAGACAATGATCTGCTAGACGGCAACGACTGTATTTTACGTCGAATAATCAGCAAAGAAGGTCGGTCACGTGCGTTTATTAACGGCAGCCCAGTCCCACTTTCTCAGTTAAAAACTTTGGGGCAGCTTTTAATTAACATCCACGGTCAGCACGCTCACCATCAGTTGATGAAAAGTGACTATCAGATGGCAATGCTAGATCAATATGCTGGTCACTCTAACCAACTTAAAAATACACGCAACGCCTACCAGTCTTGGCGTCAAGCAGATAACAACCTTAAACAGTTAAAAGAAAACAGTGCGGCCAACCTAGCTCAGAAGCAACTTCTTGAGTACCAAATAAAAGAGCTGAATGAACTCTCTCTTGGCGAGGACGAATATGAAAAACTCGAACAAGAACACAAACGCCTATCAAACAGCGGCGAACTTGCCGCTACCTGCCAACAAGCCATCGAGCTTATTTATGAAGGTGAAGAAGTTAACGCGCTTGGTATTTTGCAATCAGCCAATCACTCCTTAGTTCAACTTGCAGAATTGGATGAAAAACTAGCTGAACTACCAAATATGCTTGCAGAGGCCATCATTCAAGTCGAAGAAGCTAACAGCGAGTTACGCAATTACTTAGACAATATTGATGTCGATCCTGCACGCATGGCTTACGTGGAAGAACGCTTCTCTAAAGTCATGTCGATGGCGAGAAAACATCATGTTATGCCTAATGAACTTTACCAACACCATCAAGATCTACTTGGTCAAATAGAAGCACTTGATTGCTCGGAAGAACGCCTAGAAGAACTTGAACAAGAAGTAGAAAACAAATATCAAAGCTTCCTAACAACGTCAGAAAAACTACACAAATCGCGCACTCGATACGCAAAAGAATTAAATAAACTGATCACGGCTAGCATGCGCGAGCTCAGCATGGAAAAAGCACAGTTCCGTATTGAGGTATCTAATGAAGGTACCCACCCCTCTCCGCTAGGTATGGATACCGTTTGCTTTGTTGTCTCAACCAACCCAGGACAACCGATGCAACCTATTGCCAAAGTCGCCTCTGGTGGTGAGCTTTCTCGTATCTCATTAGCTATCCAAGTAATTACAGCACAGAAAGTCGACACTCCTAGCCTAATCTTCGATGAAGTTGATGTAGGTATCAGTGGTCCAACGGCGGCAGTGGTCGGAAGAATGCTGCGCCAACTTGGCGAGTCAACTCAAGTTCTGTGTGTCACTCACCTTCCTCAAGTTGCTGGCTGCGGTCACCAACAGCTCTTTGTCGCTAAACAAACCAAGGCGGGTAAAACAGAAACGCAGATGCGCCGCTTAGATAATGAACAACGTGTGTCCGAGTTAGCTCGTTTATTGGGCGGAAGTGAGATTACTGATTCAACACTGGCTAACGCGAAAGAACTGCTTATCGCTGCTTAATCCCTACTTTTTCGAGTCAAAGTTCCTTTCTGTGAGGAATTTTGACTCGACTTTGCAACCAAATTCAAAATTCATGGTCTGAATCAATTCAAAATGCTTTCAGCTTTTTACTTTGGCGCCTAGCTTGTTTATTATCGGCTGAGTTTGATTTTTATCAGTTACAAGAATTTAAGTATGCAATTAAAAAAGTGGCTTATCGCTGTACCACTCGCTATGACTATGCTGACAGGCTGCTCGCTATTAGAAAAGCTCGTATACCGCATTGATATCAACCAAGGCAACTATGTAGAGCAATCTGCAGTAGAGCAATTAAAGTTTGGCATGACTAAAGAGCAAGTCCGCTATGTAATGGGCTCACCTATGCTTGTCGAGAATGGTTACCCAGATACTTGGTATTACATCTACCACCATACCGAAGGTCACCAAGACTCTATTCAGAAAAACCTGATCGTTGATTTTAACGATGAAGGCCAATTAGTTGATGTCGCTGGCGATTTCCCGCCGAGCAAAGATTTCTTTGAGAGTATTAACTAGAGAGCTAGAGAGCTAGAGAGCTAGAGAGCTAGAGAGCTAGAGAGCTAGAGAGCTAGAGGAATTTGGAGGGTTGGCGTATTACGTCAACCCTTTTTGTTTCAATAAATTAAGCTGTCATCCTCAAGAACGAAGAATGAGTGAGTTGGGGATCTCTTAAAGCAAGTCGATGACGTATTGAGATTCCCTACTCCTTCCTTCGTCAGTCTAGGGATTGACGATATAGCATCGCTCTCCTCTCGAAGGGTGCGGTCCTACCCCGACTCTCGGAGCGAAGCGGTCTAGCCTCTCGAAGGACAAAGTCCATTCCCGCTCTTTAAGCCTCTTTCCTTAAGGGATTTTTCTTACCGCCTGTTACTGGGTCTACAGAACCTGCAGCTTTAGCTTGCTCGGCACGTTTACGACGGATCTCTTTCGGGTCTGCTAGCAGTGGGCGATAAATCTCAATACGATCTTTATCATTGATCGTCGTATCAAGTTTAACGTTGCGACTGAACACACCGACTTTGTTTTTCTTTAGGTCAATCTCTGGGTATAACTCAAGGACACCAGATTGAACAATGATTTCTTCAACGGTCATCGACTGATTAACCACTAGCGTAAACACGCGCTGCTCTTGCGGCAATGCGTATACGACTTCAACATGAATCATTTCAGATTCAATACTCATAAGCGGGGTACACCTGTTTTGCGCGCTTGGTAAAAGCATTAACCATGTTACTGGTTAGCTCGTTAAACACCTTACCAAATGCCATTTCAATCATCTTACTTGAAAATTCGAACTCAAGCTTAAGCTCAACTTTGCATGCCTGATCATCAAGCGGAGTAAAGAACCATCCACCTTTAAGTGTTTTAAACGGTCCATCGACTAAGTTCATGATGATCGCTTCACCATCAACCAACTCATTCGAAGTTGTAAAAGTTTTGCTAATCCCTGCTTTTGCGACATCGACAGAAGCCACCATCGCATTTGAGCTAGATTCAATCACACGTGAACCAGAGCAACCCGGCAAAAACTCAGGGTAACTTGCAACATCATTCACTAGATTGAACATCTGCTGGGCACTAAACGACACTAAAGCAGAACGACTAACTTGCTTCATCTTGACTCCTTAATACATCTGCTTGAACTTCAAGCTTGCAGCAATTTTACTTTTATTTGCACTCAGCGCAAATAAAGGGATTTCCTAACTTAGCTCCTAACCGTATAATGCAGCCATTATGGCAAAGAAAAAATCAAAACAAAAAGCGGGTAGCAATACCATCGCTGTCAACAAGAAAGCTCGCCACGAATACTTCATTGATGATGAAATTGAAGCTGGGCTTGAGCTACAAGGCTGGGAAGTTAAGTCACTTCGTCAAGGCAAAGCAAATATCGCTGAAAGCTATGTTTTCATGCGTGACGGTGAAGCTTTTGTCAGTGGTATGACGATTACTCCTCTTAATCAAGCATCTACCCACGTCGTTGCTAACCCAACGCGCGTGCGAAAACTCCTTCTGAGCCGTCGTGAACTCGACAACCTACTCGGTCGCATCAACCGTGAAGGTATGACATTAGCAGCACTATCACTGTACTGGTCACGCTCATGGGTTAAAATGAAAATTGGTGTAGCGAAAGGTAAAAAGCTGCACGACAAACGTACTGATCTTAAAGAAAAAGATTGGGCTCGTGAAAAAGCACGAGTTATGAAGAGCTCATTGCGTTAATCTTGAGCACTTAAACGCACAAGTATAGACAGGCTACGCTTTTCTGGTACTATGCGAGGAACACTTGGGGCTGATTTAGGATTCGACAGGAATTTTGAAGTCTGAGGTGCATGCCGTGGGGCGGTTGGCCACGTAAAAAGCCGCAAAAAAATAGTCGCAAACGACGAAAACTACGCACTAGCAGCTTAATAACCTGCTCAGAGCTCTCTCGCCCTAGCTTCCGCACGTAAGACGGGGACCAACGAGAGATCAAACCCAAACGCGCTAGCCCGGATTCTCCCGCCTGAGAGATGAACGGCGAATTATAATTCAGGATAGTCATTTACTAGCGTGTCGGTTCGCAGGTACTTGGTGAATTTAAAGATCGACTAAGCATGTAGTACCAATGATGAATGGTTTTTGGACGCGGGTTCAACTCCCGCCAGCTCCACCAATTCAACATCTAAAGACGTCTCAGGACGTCTTTTTTTGTGCCAGCGATAATGTAAAATCAATAACTTAACGTACTCCGACATCCACTTACGTCCAAAGGCATCTTTGATTTTTAGGTACATCAAAAGGTACACTGATATTAGTGTATCAATTTGGTGTACCAATTATGGCAAGAACAACTACTAGACTAACGGACAAAGAGCTCAAATCAGCCAAACCAAAAGAGAAAGAGTATGCGCTTTCCGATGGCGATGGACTCCGTTTGAGAGTAAAAACTAACGGCTCCAAGCTTTGGTTACTCAACTACACTCACCCAACCAAGAAGCGGCGAACTAATTTGAGTTTGGGTAAGTATCCTGACCTTTCTCTTGCTAATGCACGTAAGAGTGCAATGGAGGCTAAAGAGCTACTAGCACAAGGAATTGATCCTTTAGAAGAACGAAAACGTCAAGACCTTGCTCATAGAGAAGTTTACGAACATACCTTTGCTAAAGTCTCTGAAGATTGGTTTGACATCAAAAAATATGAAGTCACTCCAGACTATGCTGTTGATATCTGGCGCTCTCTGGAACTTCATATACTTCCGCAAATAGCGAATACACCGGTAAAAGATATAGATGCTCCTCTCATTATTGATCTCTTAAGGCCCATCGAAGCAAAAGGCAGTTTGGAGACAGTCAAGCGTCTCTCTCAACGACTCAATGAGATCATGAACTATGCAGCTAACTGCGGATTAATTAAAGCGAACCCATTGACTGGTATCCGTGCTGCTTTCAAAAAACCGAAAAAAGAAAATATGCTTACGTTAACTCCCGCCGAGTTACCGAAACTAATGGCAGCTATCGCAAATGCCAGCATAAAGCGTACTACTCGTTGCTTACTTGAGTGGCAATTACACACAATGACTCGTCCTAGCGAGGCATCTGGTGCTAAATGGGATGAGATTGATTGGGAGAATAACATCTGGATTATCCCTGCTGAGAGAATGAAAAAAAGGAGAGAGCACCGCATACCGCTCACAGAGCAGATGCTGGCGCTTTTGGAAGTAATCAGGCCAATTAGCGGTCATAGAGAGTTTATCTTCCCCTCAGACCGAGATCCAAAAAAACCGTGTAACAGCCAAACGGCAAATATGGCACTAAAACGTATGGGGTTCAGAAATAGGCTTGTTAGTCACGGCTTACGCTCGCTAGCGAGTACCACACTCAATGAGCAAGGCTTTGACCGTGACTTAATCGAAGCATCATTGGCCCACGTTGACGATAACCAAGTACGCAGTGCCTATAACCGCACAGACTACCTAGAACGCAGAAAACCAATGATGTGCTGGTGGAGTGGGCATATAGAAGAGGCCGCCAAAGGCAGCCTCTCCGTTACTGGAACTAAACAATTGAAAGTAATTTAATCCATCGACTGAACTGAGTTTGCTAAACGCCTTTCTTTACTGAGAGGCGTTGTGTAAAAACGCTGTTCAATACCGTAAAGTAGATATTTCAACTCATCATCCGTTTTGATTTCAAATTTCCCATTATCAGTATCAAAACGTAGCTTTTGGTCACAGTAGCTGTGAATATATGAAAGCATCTGGTCACGCTCTTCTGTTTCCATTGCGTTCAATGTATCCATTGCTAGAGCAATACGCTTTCTATTCGGCTTTGATACCTTAGCCAAGTTATAATCGTCAGCTAACTCAATGAAGTCTTCTTCTAAAAACTGCTCAACCTCTTGATCCGTGGCTTCTTTATAAAGGACATCAATTCCCTTAAAAATGCTAGAAATCGTCGCGAGGTTGGTAAAAATGAGCGTATCTGATTGAGTAAGATAAACTGCGTCAGGTTCGGAGTTGATAACCAACCGATTTGCATCCTCCTCAATTGTTGCTGCTTCACCAAAGACAAGTGTTTTGCGACGAATAAATAGGGATGGCGTAACCTTCTGAAAGTAAAAGTCTCCACCTTGAATAGCAAAAACAAAACCAATCTTCCCAAACTGCTCTTTTTTCAGATCGTCATAATCCTTGGAGTCAAATTGAGATTTTAGCAAATCAAGACAAAATGTTTTTTGGCTAAATCCTTCAACACTGAACCAAGCATCTTCATCCAAGTTATGATCTGGGTCGTAAGGTACACAAGTAGCAGCGTCTACTTGAACCTCATCAAACAAGCCATTATTGGATATAAGCTTAAAATAAGGCTTCTTACGTAAACCTTTAACCTTCGCCAACACGTGATCCATTGCTACCTCGCTCGATAAACGTGTAATTGTTAATTCGGTTTGCCACTGGGACGTCCACCTCAACAGGCTTCTTATATTTATATTTGCTTATCAAGAAGATAGACGTCCCATTTCTAGTATTGATATTGTAGAACTCAAAACCAAAAAGCAAGAACAACGGGTTGAAATACAAAGCTTGCGATAGAAATGTGAACACAAACAATACTCCATACACAAACCATAGTGTTTCCCAATTGCTCACACTCAGCGCCACAAAAAAGTATCCGAGATAACTTGGAAGGAAGCTATTATTTGCATGCTCAATGCTACTAATTTCTTGTGGTTTAAAATCATCCTGACCGAGTAAAGAGCTCAGTAAGATACTAAATCCCGTCAATAAAACAGGAACCAAAAAATACCCAACATATGACACAAAATTAGGCATCTCAGCTAAAAATGGGCATTGGGGATAAAAATGTCCCAAGGTATACGTTTTCTGTACTAAGAAGATTATCACTAACAATGACGTAGCATTGAACGTCAACAACAGGCGATATATTGTATTTATCATTATCAATCCTTAGTTTTGTTGTTGAAGACGACAGGCATATAATTTTCCATTAGTTTTATGTTTACTGCTTCATCGTTTTTTACGCTAACAAGCGGTCATTTGGATTAAAGACTAAGGAGTATATAAAAAGAGACCGCAATGAAGCAGTATCTAGCGTAAAAAAGCAACTAAAACGTTGACTGCCTAACAACAGTTTTACCAGTAAGACATTAAGCACTCAAGCAATGCTGATTGCCAAGGACCTTCTCTGCGATAGCAATTTTCCGTGTTGTGAGCTGCTGCTTTCTCGTATTCCAAGAATGAACACCTTCAATTACCTGATCAGTATTTCTCGCTTGCTCATACTTGTTTAACCAATGCACTGTTGCAAGAAGCTCTAGATCCTGAGGTGACTCAAAGCCGTCCACCAATCTAGATACCTTTTCAAATGCTCGCCCGACTATTGGCGCATAGCTGACACCAATCCAATCCACTACAAGCTCAAAGGAGTAAAGTGCCACACTCACCGAATATTAGACTTAAGTTAATAACTCGCTGTAACCACTCCAAACATGAGTGAGAGGTACTGGAGAAGACTCTCCGCTAACAAACCAACATTCTTCATCTCGTATCGGATCAATAACAAGCCCGAGATGATAACTTTTATTGAAAAATGCTGCCTGAGTTTGACGATCTGTACCACTAAAAAATGCACCTAAATTAGGATGACTGTGATACCACCCAACTACGAAATTGCTCTTTGTGGTATGCCGTCGAGCGGTATCCCACACTGCCGTTCCCATACATAAAGAGACACTCGTAGCATCAAAATCTTCGCTCGGAATCGATTTTGTTACGTGTACAGCAACTACACCTGACTCCAAATTATCTACGCTTAGTACTTCTCCAAGAAGCAACCCTCCCGACTCAGTTTCGTTTTCAGTTATATGTTCGATAATTTGCTTTTTAACCGTATCCGAAATGAAGACATGTGGGGCTTCTATGCTACTAGACAATATCTCCAATAGTGATAGCACAGGTACTTCAGAAAAGGCCTGTGTTATTGGCTTTGCATAGATATCAGGTTTTTTATCTGTCCATTTCATGTCTCAACATAGAATCCTTTTCTACAACGAGGGCAATTAACATTTCCTTTCTGACCACTTGGTAAGCGCAAAGAGGTTTCACAATGTGTGCAATTAACCACTACTTTTGTTTCGACGTTATTCCATGACATTGTCTTCTTCGCCTGTTGCTCATAGCCTAATTTAGTTGTAGGGAAACTATTCGGGTATTGAGCTACGGCGATGCGATACCAGCTCAATGCTGCTCCATTGGCAGGAGAAGACTCATTCAGAATACTCTCATCAAAAGTAATTATTTTAATTATGCGCTTCACCAACAAGTCTAGGCTTTGAGAGGGCAACCACTTGGTGCCAAAACAGATCTGTCCTGATGTGTACACATTTGGGTGGTAGATTGGCGTAGTAATTTTTGCACTCGGCTCTTGGAAAGGATATCGGCTTAAAAGCTCAATCTTAACAGTCGTCCTATGTTGGACTGTACTTGGAAAACTACTAGAACCTGCCGTAGGGTATGCGAGTTCAATAAGAAGCTCCCTTACAGGGCTTCCCGTTTTCGATACAACTTTTACTTTTCCGCCCGTTTCGCGACTTAAAACGTCTAACTTTCTTAGGTCCTCCTGAACCCTTGTAGCAAATGCACTCATTCTTTATCACCCTGCAACTAAAACTGGTTGAACCTCTAGAATATCTCCATCCTTAATTTCGGCACTACTAAGTGTCGATGATGGTGTAAGTGTCTTGCCGCTGTTAGTGCTTACTAAGCTATAATCAGTATCAACAGGAAGTGACCAATTATCTACAGACGCTTGGATAACATCAGCTCCAGTGTTAGATAAATCTAATACAACTTCCGCTTTGCGAGTTTGATCTGCGGTTCGGATGATTACTTTAACTTCAGACATTAATTGTCCCTCAATTCAATAACTACTATTTTCCCATGAACTTGCATTTGTACAAATTTCCCTGGGAAAGATTTATTAAGGTAATTTTCTTTTAGCTCCTGTATCGTAAAGTGGTCTTTGATATCAACTAAGACAGACTCTGCTTTGCAGTCTGCACACCACATAAGACTAGAATCAGAATCAGCAGCCCTCGTGAATACTACTGAATTGTTTTTCAAACCACATAACGAACATTCAGCTGATACAATAATTGGTTCGCTACTTGTCACCAATGCGTCATAATTGTCTCCCAAATTACCGCCCAATTTTAGAATACTCCTCCCGCTTGAAGTTATGTGCGGAGTATCTGAAACTTCTGAGCAGCATGGACAATGATCACTTCTCTGCAAAGTTGATAAAGAAGAATGTCCAGTTGTAGAGTTTTGAAGTATACGTGTAGCGTTGCTGTTAAAATCACCTTTGATGAAACTCATCGCTAAAGAAGCGGCAAAACTACCAGTTATACTCGACGTTAAAATTGTCGTAGGTATCTTTTTCTCTTCAAAAGCGACTTTCTTCAACCAACCACAAGAATACCTTTCCTGCACTCTTTCATAGACTGACAGTGGTAAAGAGCACTCATAGCATGCATTTTGGTTATCCTTTCCGAAAGGATACGCCTCAATTTGGCAGTGTTTACTATCTATGCCCGTATTAATCAGTGGTGTGCCAGAAAGTAAGCATAACTGGTTAAGTTTGATTCTGGCCTCAAAGTTATCGACACAACACAAGACACACGAATAGCTCTCTAATTGCGCGAAACGCAATAGTTCCCATGCGTCTCCGTGAAAAGCGTTCACAGAAAGGTTTGGCTCTAGCTCTATGAGCCTTTTTCTAGCAACGGTAACCTTTTTATCTCCAACATCCTCCTCTCGAAAAAGAACGCTTTTTGTTAGGTTATGGATTTCTATGGTGTCGAAATCATACAAGTCGATGTGACCTACTCCCAACAACGCCAAGTTCTTAGCAACTTCGTTTCCGACAGCCCCACAACCAACTACTGCAACTTTCGCCTCATGTACTGCTTGCTGAGGGAACCAATCAATCAACTCATGCCTTTGATACCTTCCACTTTTACTTTCCATGTGCCTTTTTGATCCTTTTTATCGCATCATTTAATAGCTTCACCACTTCTGAGCTGTATTGAGACATAAAATCATCGGTACGGTCAGGGTGATATAGCTTCACTTTCTCTTTATATGCTTTCTTAGCTTCACTTAAAGTTGCAGTTGTTGAAATTCCTAAACGTTCATGGGGAGTTTGGCCTTCGAGAACCTCTAACTCACCTCTATAACCGCGTTGCGTCGTGCTTATATCTGTCCACTTCATCAACGTGCACCCAATATCATTGATTTTTCAGATACAATAATCTGATAGCCATATTTAGGATGATTTACGACTAAACCTCGCACTTTGACAGTCTTACCACCTAAGCTAGAAATATAAGGTTTACCACCCACTTTTGTTACTGCTCTGCGGAAAAATACGAGTTTAAAACCTTGGGTCCATGACTTGCGCTCGAACATCACAGCAAAATCACTTCCTCGACGACTCTCCTTCACTTCAATAACCTTCGCTTCAAACGTTACTACAGAGCCTACGTGCTCCCTGTAATTACTTAACGTAATAACTTCAGGAGTGTAATCTCGACCAGACTTTTTCTCTTGCCCAACATTAACAGCTCGGATTTGTGTAGATGGACATGCTACACATTGACCAGCATTCGCCTCTTTAAGAACTGTAACACTCTCAGAGTGATAAAATACCTTACAACGCTGACACTGGTGCAGTCCCAAGTTTTTGTCTAATGGGGCTCCTGTGAATGCATCATGCAATCCGGAGAGATCGACGTTGGCCACTCCAGAGCTACTACTGTTTAAACTCGTACTAGCAACATCAAAACCGCTCGACCCTTCCGAAAATCTGATAGCAGGCCTATTTGTAACAGAAGACGTTCTTGCTGTCGGTCTATAAGACTGAGGGGGAGTACTTGGCTTCTTTTGTAATGGAGTCGAGGTGGTATCTCGATGAGAAGAGTTACGTGTATTTCTAGTATTCCTTGTGGAGTTAGCTGTTGATGAGCTAGATTTAGTCCCACTAAATAGCTTGGAAAGCAACCAACAAACACCAATAAAAATCAAAAACTCCAAAGCGACACCATTCCTCGCAAAAAACAAACCTTTACTTTAATTAGGGTATAGAGTTTAAGATAGGAAGGTGTAGATTACTTATTGATTGATCAAGTTTCAGTAAACTAAAGTTCATATTTCTGATGATTTAGGTTGCCAGTTGAACAACTATGTCTATTTATCCAAAATGAAAGGCACATTAATGATTATTCGCAAAAGTCAGCGCTTACTTTTTTTATGTTGTAGCCCTAGCTTTCAGGACATAGGTTCAGTTTAAGCGTAATAACTCCAAAGAGCCCATAAACCTATTTGAGCTCTATACACTGTGTTTAAACATACAACTGCGTGGTTTTTGCCACTATAGCCCGCACAACTTCAGCCGCAATTTTTGCACTTTCTTTATCTGGGTAGCTGGCTTCCTTAATCTGTTTCGAAGGATGTATTAAGTTACGAGCATCTCGCAACACATTCCCATACCCTGCTAATGTGTTATCGATGATGCCAATGCAGTTAGCCACCTTTAGCATATCATCCAGCCTCCACCGCTCTATTGGAGTTCTTCTTTTTGGTGAATGACTGGAGGCATATGCATCCTCTTCTCTCGCTTGTAAAACAGAAATCAACACTGTTTCCAAAATTGAACCATACATAGTTGTGGCAGATAACCAAGCAGCTGCATCTCTGCATTTTTCTGCCTCATTCCAACGATAGACTAAGTTTTCCGCATAATCACCAGTGAAAGCTGGAGGCTCAACACAATCCGGCACCGCGCTTAAAATAGTACGAGGAGATGATATATTGAGAAGACCTGTAACTGTTTTCGCATAATACCTACGGCCTTTAGCTGTGAGGTGATGGTAATTCCCATCATAAAAGCCAAACGCTTCCTTCTCTATAAATTGATTATCTAATAAGTACTTAACCGCCGAATCAATCTCTTTCTCAGACAGTTTCCACAAGTAAATATTAACTGCATTCAAGTCAAATTCTGTATACTCTAATGCCTCAATTCCTATTCTTTCATTGCTCGACATTAGTGCGATAATCATGTCCGAAATGCTATCTGTTTGAGATTGTAGAACAGGATGACGCAGCCCTCTCTCTTGGTAACTTTTCTCTCGGGCAATGAGTCCTTGTTTCGTTGCCTGAAAACATTCATGATCCCCATCTTTTCTTATCAAGCCTTCCATTTCAAGGCTCTTGATTTCATCGTAAAACTCGTCGTCTTCGAAATCCCAAGTTTCTTCTATTTGTCGTATATGACTAGAACCGTAACTGCAACTAGAACTTACATTAGAAGCAAGAAACATTTCATGGCAAAAGATACTTTCTCTCAAATTCATATGTCACGCTAAACCTTATATCGATACACTCGAAAACGAACGTATATGCGTCTGAGTCGTTAATTTAGAGACATGCTACCACGCAGAATCAGCCTTTCACTTGTCCAAGCGCCCATATCCAATATATTGTGTAAAAAGACTCGTAAGAAATCCAAGGGCTTAGCCATGATTGAATAGAGTAGCCTCACCGAGCACTCGAAATGTTCACCTTACACCCAGCTAAACAACCTTTCTTTACAACCAACATGAAATCCAAAAGTTTTCAGGCATATGTCATCAATGTGAAACCCCATCATTGAATCCGACAGGAGCCTGAAATGAATCCAAAAACTTCCGATTACCAAAAGCAGCAACGCTATCAGGAGAATGAAATCCTAGAGCATGCCGCTGAGATACTAGCTAACCGCTACGTGCGTGGTGATGCCCTAACCAAACCCGAAGCCACTAAAGAGTACGTTCGCTGTAAGCTAGGCAGCTATGAGCGTGAAGTATTTGCCTTATTGCTGCTGGATAACCAAAACCGACTGATTGAATTTAAAGAGCTGTTTCATGGCACCGTAGATGCGGCCAGCGTCTACCCTCGTGAAGTGGTGAAAGCGGTACTAGATGTGAATGCCGCAGCGGTGATATTTGCGCATAACCATCCATCTGGAGATTCCACCCCCTCCCAAGCCGATAGACGGATAACCGAAAGACTCAAAGACGCGCTCGCACTGGTGGATGTCCGTGTATTGGACCACATCGTAACGGGTGATATCTGCACCTCATTTGCTGAAAGGGGGTGGTTGTGATTGAACAACATTACGGAGAACTGTGCATTGATGATGCTTTATATGCGTCATTGGAAGCACTTTTGAATAGATACACTCTCCCAGAGAACGCCGAGAGACTCGTTCTGAACTGCCGCCAAATGAGTTACTACCGACATCGACAAGGTTTACATCCGATAGAGGTACAACTTAAACGAGAGTCAGCCTCTAGCCCTTGGCTGGTGGTGTTCTTTGCCAACTTCTCTTATCCCGATGACCACAGCACAACTGTTGAGCCTGAGCTGTACTTTCACCTGGCTAATCGCTGGTGCTATCAACCCGATGTAGGGAGCACGGATTTGTCCCACCCAGAAGTACAAGAGTTACTCTCGGTCTGGATGAAAGCCTTTGCTCGTCACCTTTCTCGAAACGTCTTTGATGACGTGCAACTGACGATGGTCGGTACGTTCAACTGAATCCACTCTCTCATTTCTTATTTGAATCCTGAAACAAGGAGGACTCACTATGTCCAAATTAACCTTCACAACATCATCACTACCTGTATCCAAGAAACTGCACACACTGCTAAGTGAACAGCTCACCGTTCATTTGCTGAGTAATGAAGCACTGACCACCAGCCGTTATCTGGTATTCAACTTTCGCGATAAAAGTTATAGCGCTGATGCTGGTGGCTTCCATCCGGTTGAGATTGCGATTTGCCACACCTCAACAGGAGAATGGAGCATTGAGTACATCACCGACTTTGCCTATATGGGGAACCATTACCCTGAACTAGAGCGAAATTTAGATTTTGATTTTCGGGTTGGACAGTTCTTTGTGGCTTATCGTGGTTGGCTGCCAATGCAGGGTAGCCGTGATGCCAAAGAGCTCTATCAATTGTGGGAGTGTAACTTTCTTGCTTATGTCGATACGGACGCCTACAACGACATAACCGTCACTCCGCAATAGTTCATGACTTCCCTTCTCCTTAACACCATTAAGCTTGTCACCGCTCTTATTACTTTGTTTACCCTCTCTCCTTTCTTTGGCGCTATGGGAACTCTAACGACGTTAGGCTTTCTGGTGGTGCTGTTGGTTGGATTATTGGCAGCCATTGCAGAGTTCAGTGATAAGCATAAGCCTCGTTAATGTTAATCAGCTCACGCTTTCGTGTTGCCGATTGATGCTGTTTTCACCGTTGGACATTATGTGTCTGACTTACCTCTACTCTCCCGACATTAAATGTCCACCTCCGGTCTTGGAGCTTTGATGTATTGAGAGCGTAGTCATGAGCAATAAAACCAGCATTGAAGGGTTATCCGCTTTGCTGCACACGCTGATGCTTATTCCTCAACATCGTTGGATTACCGTTAGGGAGTTGCAGCAACAGTTAGCCCAACTCGATATCCACCGCACCACGCGCAGCATTAAACGCTATCTCGATGAAGTCATTGTTGAGGTGTTTAACGTGGAGTGTGATTCGATGAGCATGCCCCATGTTTATCGGAAAACTTCAGAGCAATTACTGAAGCTCAACAAGCAGGAGATGCTTTATTGGCAACTGACGAATAAGTACTTACTGCCGCTTGTTCCCGATGCACTGAATTATGGACAAGGTCGCTCCTCGGAGAGAGATAAACCCTTACCCTACAAGGGTTCAGCGTATTCAAAAGAGCAAGCATGGTTAGCTAAAGTCCATGTGTCACTGCCCAATATTTGTGAATGGAGTCATGAGCAGCGGCAAGTATTGAATGCGGTACAAACAGCATTACTCAACAACCGTATGCTCAACATATCGAGTCAAGTTTTGCAGCAAGAGAAAGCGCTCATCGAGCCATTGGGACTCTCGGTTCAATGTGACGCGCTCTTGCTGCTTTTTCGATTATCCGGTCAACCCACGATACGCACCCTAACCCTACCTCTGATTGATGAAGCCAGTGTATCGACGTTTTCTTTTATCTATCCCACTGATTTCAACCTAGAGCAGTTCATGCGTGAACACGCTGAAATCCGTGCATCCCAAATTTAACTCACCACTACGGAGAGATACCTATGAACCCACTAATTCGAACCATCGTGATAACCCTAATACTTTTAGGTGTCACTGCTTGCAGCGAGCAAGAAGAAGCACCAACCGTCACTGCCGATATTGAAGTGTCGATATCCACCAACTCACATTGGGGAACACTCGTCTTTGATGTTCAAGCTATCACAGACAGTACAGTAATAAGCAATGTCACTGTCAATCGAGGCAACTGTCGCCTACCCGCTGGTACAGCCTCAGAGCTCTCTAGAAACGTTCAATTGAAGTTCGGTGAAACCTACACCGGATACAGTAATAACTGCACCGTAGACAGCGTGAAAGAAATAGAAGTCACTTCCAGTGCTGGCACCTTTGTCTACACCTTCTAACTCTAGACAGTTCAACTTTGATAGCACAAACCTTCTACTCAATAAGGAACACACCATGAATCTAAACCGACTCCTTTTGGCAACTCTAGTCGCAGCCTCAATAACCACTTCATCTATGGCCACCGCTGCACTTGGCGGTGCACCTAACGTCTCTAAGGAATATTTAGAAAAGCAGTGGAATGGTAAACAAGGCCCACAATCCACCCTCGTTGCTGGCGTATTGCTGCACTGGACTGCCGATGTGTGCGGCAAGTTGAACGGACAAGTATCCGATGTCACCCAGTGCCAGCCTATAACCGAGTCAACCTCCGATTAATCTGAAAATCACTAGGAGAGAAATACCATGAGTCACACTACAACGAACATTCTCGTTCTACTTGCAACTCTAATCACGCCTTTTGTTTTCGCTCAGGGAGGGGGAGCATTAGGAGGTAACCCGTCTGTAGAAACAAGTGCAGTCAACGTCAGTGTAGGCAAATGCACTCAATACAAAATAGATGTAAAAACGGCGCAAGAAGCAGGTAAGGACGCATCGACTATAACCGTTCCTGCTGGCTGTAAAGCAATCAAAGAAAAGTGATACCACGAGCAACGGTAAAAACGACAATGGGGAGCAATTACGCTCCCCATTCTTTTTTTGTCTCAATGCATCAGTTTGAAAGTATATGTTATCTGTTAAAAAGCAACTTAAGTCTTAAAGTAAGGTAAGCCCTGCAACAAGCTCCACTCTTTGACGATTCTAACAATATTTTCTGGCGTTCCATCTTCAGGGTTCTCAGAGTAATAAATCAGGTCTGAACCTTCAGGATGCTGAGTGATCACCTCAAAATCGTCAACTAGATCATCGAGAGCTTTCCACTTGGCGCGTCAGCTTTAGTTATTTTCTTCAATAAATCCAAAAATTCAACTTCGGTGTAATTGGATATCGAAAACTTTAACTGCACAATCAAGCACCTCATTCCTATAGTCCTTTTCAATTCTTAAAACACTGTTTTCCCTGTGCTTTATACCAATTCTTTATTTCTTCGATAACACCACGAGGTGAGTCTTCTCTTCCTGCAACTGGATGGAATATCAACCCATTTCCTTCAGGATGGTCAACGATATTTGCAAAATGTTCTGCTAACTTCGAGATATGCTTATCGTATTCAGTATTTGGTAAATCATTTGTATCAGTGTCTTCAAAAAAATCTTCAAGTAATCGATAAAACTCGGATTCAGTATAGTCTTGCAGTTGATCTTTCAATTCCATATTACGAGCCTCTATGTATATCTATATGTCTTTTAGGTGTTACAACGCACAGATTCTCTACATCGTATACTTTGCCACCGTGCTGTATTTCTTCTTTGTGGTGAACTTCATATCTTTGTCTTCCACCGACTTGCTCTTCTGGGAATGTGAATGGAGCACACCCCCTATTAATTAGTCTTTGATTAGAGCGACTAAATTGACTTAAAAGAGACGAATCTTCTGCAACCGCACTCCAAAACGCTTCTCTAAACGCATCAAAACTACTGAACTCTTTACCTCTAAGCTTATCAGCGACCTGAGATGGAATAGGAGCTCCAAGTCCTTCTCCTGCTTTCTCTAACCATATGCCTGTTATATCTTCACCATTCCCCGTTACCACCCCAGATTCATCACGTGCAGTTTTCCGGAAGACTAGGTAGAGAGGAGGGATCCCTGCATCCGCTGGGAAAGTCACAATATACTCAGCAAGATCCTCCTCGGGATAGAGAGCCGTGCCTATCTCTTGTTGATGTTCTTCGATAGGACGAACCCAAATATTGTGAACATCGAGCTGATCATTTTCAGGCAATACGGTATCGGGTGTCAGCACATCTGTTGAACCATCAGGCGTCCACGTTATAGTAATACCACTGTCCAACTCCGCAACAAAGTTTTGTCCTTGTTGCAGCGCCTCACGTTTCGCAACGCGATCACCGTACGCACTACCTTCACCCGTTTTGATGCCGACCACTTGCTGTTTGCCATTTTCATCCGTGTACATATTGAAACGTACGCGCATCGCTGTGGTGTCACTAGTAGAAACATTAGGATTGCCCTCTAAGGTTCCATCCCCAAGCTGAGAAGGCCATAAGGCCGCAACTAAAAAGCCACCCATTCGAGCAAAGCCCGCTAACGCTTCTCCTGAAATCGACCATGTCCCGATAGTATTGGGCGTACTAGAGCTCAGAATGCCAAGGTTCGTCGTCGCTGTATGCGCTGGAATCGCAAGTAATGCTGCTCTACCAAAATCCGTAGCTTTAGAATCGGTTGTGATGGTCGTTAAGTTTGTAACGGGCAATTCTTTCGCGAATAGATTTTCACTGTTTATTGCCTTAAATGGCGTTCCTGCTAAGAGCGATTCCGAGTAAGCATAATGAGTATTCGCCACACAACTATAAGTGCAAGGGGAAAGCGGAGGTAACGACGTTTCTTTTTCTGGAGAATTCTGCCCTTGCTCCGCTCGTTGAACAACAAGTGAATCACCAACCTTCAATGTCATCGGGTCAGCATTGTACTGAGGATTCAAACCAAGTAGTTGTTTAGCTGACAAACCATATTGCCCTGCAATAGCTCCCCATGATTCCCGTTGATTGGTTTTGGAGTCAGCTCCAACGGTATGCGTTTCTGGTTTGCTCTCTGCTTTCTCCGTTTCCGCGGGTTGAGTGGTTTGCCTTTCCGCGACAGGTTGTTTAGGTGCTGCTAGCAGTTCGTTGATATCAAGCTTGATACCATGCTGAGCCAACCAACCCTCATTAAGGTTATCAAGCTCTTCTCGGGTAATCTGTTTTTCTAAGTAAATCAGATGTTGATTTTCAATCTCTTTACCTTCGAGCTTCCAGTACACCAGAATGGCACTTTGGTAGACATTGTAACCCTGTTCATCATTCAATCGTTCATGAGTGGAGCATGTGGCATAGAACGCCCACTTGCCCTCACCAAGCAGCCTGTATTCTTGAACTAACCGGTCGTTATGAAAGTGGTAGTAGTAACCTTCCGTTGGCAGTCCCAAACGCTCCCCTAGCTGCACTGATGGGATAACTGGAATGAAAGCCTCCCTCACTATACCTGAGCCTATCGGCTTGACCTGCACACTTTCAGGCACACTGATACCCATTAAGCTGTCTGCCACTTTAGCAAACAATTTTTTCGGCTCATCAAAGGCAGTATGAGCGATGTATTTAGTACCGTTTTCAGTGAGATCCGTCTGCCAGCGACCAATCATAGCTTCTTGCTTAGTCTTGCCCAGTTGAAATGCACAGCCTACGCTTTTTCTTAACGTCTCATCGGAACAAGCGACCTCAAAACAATATTCATATTTGAGCTTAGGTGGTGCATCAGAGGTATCAGGCTTAACAGGCTCTGGAACATAAGTTTCGTCAATGTTAGACGCATAACCAGCGGAACTTCGGCTTGGGGCAGAACCGCCAGCTACTCCACCAGACATCTTCGCTCTAGAGAGAAAGGCATTTTTTGCTTCCGGTGACAGTGCCTCTTGTCCTTCAGCAGACAAGCTCCACGATTTACTCATTCCATCTCTGAGCATCACTGGCTTAGATGGTGTGTCCGTCAACAGGGCCAATTCACCACTTTTGAGTTTGTCCATAAAGCGAGAGAAACTCATGCCGCGA